>CAVPNJ010000012.1:0-166643 GCA_963706785.1 uncultured beta proteobacterium | reverse complement strand
CCGCGTTATACACGGCATCGTCGACATTGTGATCATTCAGTAAGCGCTGAACGCAATAATTGTTTTCATCTCCTTAATTGAATTATTTACTTCGACATAGCGGGCGATCGCGCTGCCCGTTTAGACTTCCAGCAATCGAACCGGATTTCCTGCAAGCCACTGCTTGATATCTTCCACGGCATCGCCGTAATACAACTGATAGTTCTGCCACGACACATAGCCCACGTGAGGGCTAAGCAAAAGATTGGGGGCATTCAGCACGGGCGAATCAGCTGGCAGCGGCTCTGTCTCGAACACATCAAGGGCAGCGCCGGCAAGACGCTTTTCCTGTAATGCCTCGCATAACGCCAACTCGTCCACCAGGCCGCCACGGGAGGTGTTGACGAGAAATCCGGAACGTTTCATATGTTGAAGATCACTCTTGTCCACGATATGCCGGGTGGCTTCGCCAAGCACCATGTGAACACTGACTACGTCCGAGCGGCTAAGCAATTCCAGTTTCTCGACACACTGAACGTTGAACGGAGCACATCGCTCGGCAGTCAAATTAGGACTCCATGCGATCACTTCCATATCAAACGCATGGCCAAAGCGAGCCATTCGTTGACCAAGCTTGCCTAGCCCAATCAAACCGAGGACAGACCCCTTCACGGAGGAACTCAAAGCGGGTTGCCAGCGCCCCAACCGTAAGTCAGCGTCATTCGGTGCGACACGCTTGAATAGAGCCATTATCATCGCCCATGCATGTTCCGCCGCCAACATTGGATCGCTCCGTGTGCCACAGACGGTAATTCCGAGCTCCTGGCAGGCTAATAAATCAATGCCTTTGTTGCGCGGGCCGGTGGTGACCAAAAGACGCAAGTTCGGAAGTTGATGCAATAGAGTGGCCGGAAAACGAGTGCGTTCTCGCATGGCGACGATCACGTCGTACGGCTTCAAACGCTCGACCAGATTGGACTGTGCAATATGCTCGCCAAAAAAATGGACACTGGCCGCTTTTTCGAGCTGGCTCCAATTTGCACAACGCTGAGCTACCGCTTGATAGTCATCCAGTACACAGATATTCATTTGTCTCGCAAACGAGGCCAAGACGTCGTAAGCAAGCGTCTTATCGTTTCGTTTTTCTTCTTAGAATTGAGGATAAGACAAGTTTAGGTGCACGAGGCATATCTTTGTAGACTTCACGCTACAAACCAGACTTGCGCAAAACGACAAGTCTGGCCATTTTCCTCACTGAACGACTTAGTACCCTTCCTGTAAAGGGCCTTCGATCCGGGTCTGCATAGATGTTAAATCTTTGCTGCATCGAAAAACTCCGTCGCTGGGACAGGATGCCCAAGCAGATAACCCTGTAAAGAATCGCAACCCAATTCGGTTAAAAGCTCTTGCTGTGACAGGGTTTCGACGCCCTCAGCAACTATATTCATCTTCAGCGCTTTTCCCAAGCCCACAATCGCCGATACGATCGCGGCATCTTCGGAGTTTTGCGCCAGTTCGCCAATAAATCCGCGGTCGATCTTCAGTTCGCTGGCCGGCAGTCTTTTCAGATAAAGCAGACTCGAGTATCCCGTGCCAAAATCGTCAATCGATATTCTGACGCCCATTGCGTCGAGCTCGTCCAATATCGCCATGCTTGCTTCAACATCGCGCATGGCGGTCGACTCGGTAACTTCAAGAACCAGGGATTTAGCAGGAAGCTGGTAGCGCTCCAGCGTCTGTCGGACCGTGCCGATAAGGGCAGAGTGACGAAATTGCAGGGCCGACAAGTTAACGGCGACAGTCCAATCGGGTCTTCCCGAGTTGTGCCATATCTTTAATTGGCGACACGCCTCGTTTAAAACCCAGGTATCAATCGCAATGATCAACCCCGTCTTCTCGGCGGCCGGGATAAACCGATCTGGCGGCACCATGCCACGTATCGGGTGCTGCCACCTTACCAATGCTTCGGCACCTACCACTGGTCCATACGGATCGTCGAATTTGGCTTGGTAATGCAAGACCAGCTCATTGCGTTCCACCGCAAGACGCAGATCATGAACAAGCCGCAAATGGTCCTCTGCGTTAACGTTCATTGACGGATCAAAAAACGAATATCCGTTACGTCCGGCGTCTTTGCTGTGATACATCGCGGCGTCCGCATTAACCAGTAAAGCGTGTGGATCCAATCCGTGCTCGGGATAAATTGCGATTCCCAGGCTTGTTGAAAGACGTAGCTCATACCCTTTTGCGGTAAAAGGCTGGGCAATCAATTCGACAATTTCAGCCGCCAGCGTGGCTAAATCGCTTGGGTCCCCGGTTTGCATCAGCACTACGAATTCGTCGCCGCCTAAGCGCGCAACGGTGTCTTCCGCACGTATTCTGCTCTTGATTCGCTGCGCGACCTCGATCAGTAAAAGGTCGCCGATTGCGTGACCATAGGCATCATTAACAGCCTTGAAACCATCAAGATCCATAAAGAGCAATGAAAAGCGGGTTTGATTACGATTAGAGGCCTCTATCGACTGCTCGATGCGATCCTCAAGCAGTGCCCTATTTGGCAATCCCGTAAGAGCATCATGTAAAGCCATCCGTCGAAGCGAATTGTTCGCTTCCGTCAGTGAAACGTTTAGCGCGCCCGTACTGGATTCGAAGCGATTATCGAGCACAGAAATAATTAGCGCTATCGCGAGCACCGCGACGGTCACGAGGATAACCATCAGTGATAGCCACTGCGTGTCCATTCCGAAACGTGCTGCGCCACAAACGCTGCCTATGGGAAACTGCGCCGCGGCCATGCCGCTGTAATGCATCCCGACGATGGCGCAGCCCATCAGTATGGCTGCGCCGAACCGTAATAAACGCACTCTCGAGGATACACTGCGCAGCCGAAATGTAATCCATAGCGCCGCGCCTGACGCTACAACCGCAATAGCAATAGACACCGCGAACCAAGCCGGGTCATAGATAATTCCGGGCTGCATGCGCATGGCTTCCATGCCCAAGTAGTGCATCGCGGCTATGCCTGAACCCATAACCAAAGCGCCGCACAAAAGCCTTTGCACTGTAAGCCGGCTTCGGCATGCGATCCATAACGCGAAAGCGGATGAAGCAATGGCGACGACAAGCGAAAGCAAGGTAATCCAGGGGTCGTAACCAAGTTCAATCGGCAAACGAAACGCCAGCATCCCAATAAAATGCATGGACCAGATGCCTAGCCCCATGGCGAACGAACCGCCACCCCACCACCAATAAGAGGAATTACCTTTAGCCGTGCTGATACGGCCGGCCATATCGAGAGCGGTGTAAGACGCCAGTATGGCGACCAGAAGTGAAACGACGACTAAGACGTCGGAATAGTTACTATTTAGCATTGGCGTAGTCTATACGAACTACGAACGCTGATTTTGGACTAGCGTCAGCGTGCACCGACACTAATGTCTTGGGGAAACGCACGTCTTCTTAACGCAACATGAACGACATGGCAGAAAAGCTATTCAATACCCGCACTAATGCGTACATGCTCTCTGCCTGGAAGCTTAAGGTCTCATCGTTGGCCCGCGTGGTAAAGGGCAATTGGCAGAACAAGTCGGCATGTCCCGGCGATTGCGTCGTCAATTCACACGTAAATGGCGCCTTCGAAAGAATTAAAGGTTGCAATCCCGGCACTTTGCCGGTCGCCGAAGCTGCGGCTTCATAGATTCGCTTGCACGCCAGCGCCGGCGATAGCGACAGACAAGAAGCATTGCCGTAAGCACGTTTCGTTTCCACCGATGTCACGCCAGGAAACAGAGCGCAGGTTTCTGCCAGGAACACATCGTCTCCGGTCAACAGTGCAACAGATGCGTTGTACTCGCCGGCCAATGCACCATACAAACCGGCCTCGCCCAGCTCCGTGCCGTCTACCTTCACCCGACGAAACGCGAAGCTGTTAATCGTGTGCGCCAAGATGCCGGCCGTTTGTGCCTTGGAATGGTAACCCACCATAAACACGGCATCGCACTGCCGCTCTACGCCGGCCACCATGCCCAGATAACGGGGCTTGCCCGTAACCACTTGCGCACGTTCGTCCAGCTGATCCAGCAAGAGGTTGCGAAAGCTACCGTGGGAATCATCGACCAAGACCTCGTCTGCGCCCCCGTCGAAGGCGCCGCGTATAGCGGCGTCGGCCTCGGCCGTCGATCCAGCGCGAGCGCGTTCGTATTCATTGTTGCCGCTACGGGTCTGCTCGCTGTGAGTAACGCCCGCAATTCCCTCTATATCGACCGAAACCAGGATCTCACTAAACGTCCTTTTCAAAATACTCGCGCCACTGCGGCAATACATCGTTGATGGCCAAACGTCGGTTGCCCATTCTGCCTGTCACCGTCTTGGCTGCCCACAAGGCGTTGACGATGGCTTGTTCGGTTGCCTCGGCAGCAGCCTCGAATAGCGGATCGATCCGGGACTCGTGCAGCATACTGGTTGGCGGCATGGCGTTTTCAGCCAAAGCTGGAATTTGGTATGCGGTGGAAAACGCCAGGGCGATATCGCCGCTGCCATGACCGTACACCGAGCCCATGCGTGCAAGTCCTGCCGCGGCCCGCTTGGATACCCTGTGCAGCTGGCGCGCATCGAGGGGTGCGTTCGTGGCCAAAAGAATGATGATGGAGCCTTTTTCGGGAAGGCCGCCGGCTCGATCGGCAACCGACGCCCCGGCGTCGGACAAGGCTTTGGCGGTCAGGTATTCACCAAGAGGCCGTCCTTTTACCGTCAGATTAGCCAGCCGCCCAAAATTGGCCAATACCAGCGATCCACTAGATATTGTTCGCCACCTGCCACTGTGGCCACCCGCGAGGCCGAGCCCACTCCACCTTTCAAGGCGAAGCACGACATGCCGCGCCCCGCGCCCACTGAGCCTTGTTCGAAATTCACCACTGCGTCTTGGCATGCCCGGCCGTAGTCATTGGCCGACACAGCAAAGGCTTGGATGTCGTTTAAATAGCCATCATTACATTCGAACACGAGCGGATTGACGGTGGGCCAGTCGCGGCCTATGGCCGGATGCGCGGCGATCGCCTGGCGGATTTGGGCCGTGGCAACTTGCCCGACGGAAAAGGTATTGGTCAGCGCGATAGGCGTTTCCAGCACGCCCAACTCTTGCACCTGAACCAACCCCACGCTTTTGCCAAAGCCGTTGATCACGCTGACTGCTGCCGGCGCGCCGAAACATAAACGGGTCCAATGTATGCGGTTTGATGACCGTAACACCCGTTTGTATATCGCCTTGAGACAGCGTTGCATGGCCGACCGTCACACCCGCCACGTCGCTGATCAGGTTTCGCTGGCCCGAGCGCAAAATGCCAACCCGAGGGACCTCAAATAAATAGTGCTGTGTCACTGTGTGCCCTTCTCAAGTACCTGTGGTCGAGCACAATCGACCAGGACGGAATATCGGAAATATAGAATCATCGGTCAATCTTGGGATCCAGCGCGTCCCGCAAGCCGTCACCTAATAAGTTGAAGGCAAGAACCGTAAGAAAAATGGCCAACGCCGGGAAGATCGCTACATGCGGTGCAAGCAGCATGTCGGACCGTGCATCATTAAGCATGGCGCCCCATTCGGGCGTCGGCGGCTGTGCACCCATACCCAGAAACGATAGACTGGCTGCAGTAATGATGGATGTACCGATGCGCATGGTGCCGTACACAACTATGGGCGAAACGGTGCCCGGCAGGATATGGCGGAAGATAATGACCGCGTCCGAAGCGCCAATGCTGCGCATAGCCTCGATGTAGGTCATATTCTTGATCGATAGCGTACTGCCGCGCACCAGGCGGGCAAAAGCAGGTACGCTAAATACCGCCACGGCAATGATCACGTTAACCATACTGGACCCCAGCACCGCCACCACGCCAATGGCAAGCAAAATGCCTGGGAATGCCAACAGGACGTCAGAGATGCGCATAATAATGCGTTCCCACCATCCTTCGTAATAACCGGCAAGCAGGCCAAGCACCGTGCCGACCAGCGCCCCCAACGCCACCGACACGAACCCAGCCGCCAATGAAATACGCGCCCCCATTACGACACGGCTGAAAATATCTCGCCCCAATGAATCCACGCCAAACCAATGTTTCAACGAAGGCGGATTATTCAGGGCGTCGTAGTCAAAAAAGTTTTCTGCGTCAAAAGGCACTATCCAAGGCGCAAAAATGGCAAGGAGCACCAATGCCACCACGAATATGCCCGCCCACATCGCCAGACTCTGCTTACGAAATTTGCGTCGGAATTCGCTGAAAGGCGTGCGCGCCGGCGCATCGACTGCGACAATAGGAGCTGGGGTAAGCGTAGTTTGATTCATCGCTGGCACTACCTGTAGCGTATCGTCGGATTGATCATGCCATACAGGACATCAACAATCAGATTGATGAGAATAAACTCTAAAGAAAACAGCAGAATCAGCCCTTGAATGACGGGGTAGTCACGCATATTGACGGAATCCACCAACAGCATGCCGACACCTGGCCAGGCAAAAACAGTCTCCACCACGATCGAGCCGCCTAGCAGAAAGCCAAATTGCAGTCCCATCATGGTGACCACCGGAATAAGCGCATTACGGAACGTGTGCTTGATGATGACGACACGCTCGGCCAAGCCTTTGGCGCGCGCAGTGCGCACGTAGTCCTCTTGCATCACCTCTACAAAAGCGGCACGGGTAAAGCGCGCCATGACGGCCGCCACACCGGCGCCTAAGGTAATCGAAGGGAGAATATAGTGTTTCCAGGTACCGGCACCTACTGTGGGCAGCCAGCCCAGCTCGACGGAAAATATTTGCATCAGCACCATGCCAAGGGCAAAGGCGGGAAACGAGATACCCGATACCGCGACCGTCATACCGACGCGATCCGGTAAGCGATTACGCCATACGCCAGAAACGACCCCGATAATCAGACCAAAAATTACCGACCACACCATGCTCGTGACGGTCAACAGCAAGGTTGGCATGAATCGATCGCCGATTTCGGTCGAAACCGGCCGTTTCGTGCGTAAAGAATGACCCAGATCACCATGCATCAGGCGTTCAAAATAGCGGACGAACTGCGTCGGCAAAGGCAGATCAAGACCCAGCTCCTGGCGTACCAATTGGACCGTGGTTTCGTTCGCCTCGGGACCGGCGGCCAGCCGGGCGGGATCGCCCGGCAGCGCGTGGACGAACAAAAAAACCACCATCGCCACCAGAACGAGGGTGGGAATCATGCCCAACAGCCTTTTCACAATGTATGTAAGCATTATCTATACACGTATGGTGGTTATCCCCTTAGCACGATCCGAGTGCCTATTCCTTTAAATCGAGTTCCTTGAATTCGAAGGAGCCATCAGGCATCACGTTAAACCCTGACACGTTCTTCGTGTGCGCTGAAACTAGCTGAATAGTTACCAGGAATGCCCAAGGGGCGTCTTTCCAGATTTGATCCTGGGCCGATGCATACAGCTCTGTCTTCTTACCGTCATCTGTCGTTAGCAGGGCATCGGCAATGTCCTTGTCGACCTTCTCGTTGGAGTAGTACGCCGTGTTGTTGAATACAGGTGGCCAGCCGCTGGTCGCCAGCAAGGGACGCAAAGCCCAATCAGCCTCACCGGTCGAAGCTGACCAGCCCGCGTAGTACATGCGTACAGGCGCGGTCTTGGCATCTTTCACTTGCTGCACACGCTGCACACGTTGACCAGACTCAAGAAGTTCGACCGAAGCCTTGATGCCGACCTGGGCTAATTGCTGCTGCAGAAATTGGATCGCCTTGGCGGCAGTTCCGTCGTTATAGGCGGACCACAGCGTGGTCGAAAAACCATCCGGGTACCCTGCTTCTTTCAATAGCTCCTTTGCCTTCTTGGGGTCATAGGGCCAGGGGTCCATTTTCTTGGCGAAGGCAACGCCTTGCGGCACTACGCCTTGCGAAGGAAAGGCGTAGCCGGCATAAGCCACTTTGGCTAAGGCCTCCTTGTTGATTGCGTAATTGATCGCCTGGCGCACCTTGACGTTGTCAAACGGCTTGTGCTGGACATTCATAGAGATGTAACGCGCAATGATGGAGGGCGCCGCCACGACATTCAGCTTTGGGTTTTTCTCTAGCAGTTTAGCTTGCTCGTAGGGCAATGGGTAGGCAATTTGTGCTTCGCCGGTTTGTACTACGGCGGCTCGCGTGTTGTTGTCATTTACCGTGCGAAAGGTCAAGGTATCAACCTTGGGATAGCCTTTGTTCCAATAGCCGTCAAACTTCTTCACCTTCAGGTATTCGGCCGGCTTCCACTCTACAAATTCGAACGGACCCGTACCCACGGGATGGAAGGTAATGTCCTTGCCCCACTTCTTCAGCGCCGTGGGCGAAATCATCATGGCCGAGGGGTGAGCCAAGGCATTGATGAAGGCAGAAAAAGGTTCCTTCAGCGTGATCTTGACAGTCAACGGGTCTATCACTTCGATCTTGTCAATGCGGCTGAACTGGTTGTAGCGCGCCAGCGCGTTGCTGCGATCCAAGACCCGCTCCAAGTTGGCTTTGACCGCATCGGCGTTAAAGTCGGTCCCGTCCTGGAACTTGACTCCCTCACGTAACTTGATGAGGTATGACAAGCCGTCGGCGCTGGGGTCAGCGCTTTTGGCCAACAAGGGCTGCACTTTCAAGTCTTTGTCGAATTGATAAAGACCTTCGTAATAGCCCTTGCCCACCGCTTGCGAGAGCGTTGAATTGGTGTTGTAGGGGTCCAGCGAATCAAAGGTAATCTCTACCGCGATCGTGACGTCTTTGGCCGCCATTGCCATGGGTGCGGTTAGTATGCCCCCTGCAACCATCGCAGCGATGATGGATATTTTCCGACGCAGAAATTTCATGGATGTGTCCTCCAGGATTTTTTAATAAGAAACACCAGTTTGGTGCTGCGCTACGTAATGGCCCGCACTGACTTGAATAAGCGGGTGGACAACAGGTTCATCGCCCACATCCCGGATAGGACTGGGGATTTCGCCAGACAACAACTTGCGGTCCAGATGGCGCCGGGTAGGATCGGCAATAGGTACGGCGGCTATCAATTTCTTCGTATACGGGTGCTGAGGGTTTTCAAAAATGGCGCGGCGCGGGCCGATTTCCACGATCTGCCCCAAGTACATCACCGCCACTCGATGGCTGACGCGTTCCACCACTGCCATATCGTGCGAGATGAACAAGAAGGCAATACCCATTTCCTCCTGCAAATCGATGAGCAAATTCACGATTTGCGCCTGGATGGACACATCCAGCGCCGAAACGGATTCGTCCGCGATGACAACTTTAGGCTTCATGGCCAACGCGCGCGCAATACAGATGCGCTGACGTTGTCCGCCGGAAAACTCGTGCGGATAGCGCTGGGCTGCATCGCTGGGCAAGCCGACCTTTTCCAGCAAATACGTCATCCGGTCCTGCGCCGCCCTGAACGACATGAGTTTGTGTATCAGCAACGGCTCGATGATGGAATAACCGACAGTCAGCCGCGGGTCCAGTGAGGCATACGGATCCTGAAAGATAAACTGAATATTGCGACGCAAAAGCTGCAAGGCCGGGCCTTCAAGATGCCTGATCTGCTGCCCCTCAAATTCTATTTCACCGCCCTGGCTTTCCACCAGACGCAATAAAGACCGTCCCGTCGTAGATTTACCGCAGCCAGATTCTCCGACCAGACCCAGGGTTTCGCCCGGATATAAATCGAAGCTGACCTTTTCAACAGCGTGCACGCGTCGTGTCACGCGACTGAATACGCCGGTACGGATGTCGAACCGGGTAGAAAGCTCCTGGACGCGCAGGATAGGGGCTGCTTTAACCAACAAAGGCTGATCCGTGATCGCCGATATGTCGCCAGCGCCGGTGCCAGCCGTTTGATCGGCTACTGGCGACACTGCTTCGTTGGTCACCTGAGCGGGGGCGATGGCGGCTCCGGGGACATCCGTAGCGGAAGCGGGAACCGCAAGAATCGGGAAGCGCTCGGGCTGGTCTGTGCCCTGCATCGAGCCCAAGCGAGGTACCGCAGCCAACAGGGCTTGCGTATAGACATGCTGGGGGTCGGCAAATATTTGCTCAGCCGGACCTGATTCGACTTTTTCACCACGCAGCATAACGAGGACGCGATCGGCCACTTCAGCCACCACACCCATGTCGTGAGTAATAAAAATCACCCCCATATTCATCTCACGCTGCAGCTCACGAATCAGTTGAAGGATTTGGGCCTGTATGGTGACATCAAGCGCAGTCGTGGGTTCATCGGCGATTAATAAGGCCGGCTTACAGGCCAGCGCCATCGCAATCATTACACGTTGGCGCATGCCGCCCGACAACTGGTGCGGATAACGGCCCAACACATTCCTGGCGTCTGGAATACGCACCTGGTCCA
Organism: uncultured beta proteobacterium; assembly: GCA_963706785.1. Classification (GTDB taxonomy): domain Bacteria; phylum Pseudomonadota; class Gammaproteobacteria; order Burkholderiales; family Burkholderiaceae_B; genus Pollutimonas. The sequence goes on along the minus strand of CAVPNJ010000012.1, from coordinate 156,271 downwards.
GCATCTGCAAGGCTTTTGCCAAGGCTTCGCGCTTACCTAGCCCCTGGTGCAAGCGGATGGATTCGGCGATTTGCTCACCGACGTTAAAAATGGGATTCAGGGACGTCATGGGCTCCTGAAAAATCATCGCCATATCGGCCCCGCGCAGACTGCGCAACTGAGATTCCTTGGCCTTGGCCAGGTCAAGCACCTGAGTATTGCGACGGCGCATCAGCATGCGCCCGTTATCGATTTGGCCACCGCCATATTCGACCAGGCGCATCAGAGCCAGAGAAGTCACCGATTTACCAGAACCGGATTCGCCCACTATCGCCAGGGTTTCGCCGCGGTCCACATGAAATGAAAGATGCTTGACCGCGTGGATCGTGCGCTCGTGGCCCTTGAAAGTGACACTCAGGTCGTCGACGTCCAGGACGCGGTTGTCGTCCATCGTTTCAGTCATCTTACGAGCTTTTTGATCGCCGCCCGCAGGATTCAGCCTCGGAGGATCGCCTGCCCGTGCGCGCTCGACCGGGGCTTTAATTAAGCTCGGATCTGCACTTCCGTGAATAGGGCTTTGCAATCCCATTATCCGCCCTGGCTTAACAATGCTTCTTCTGGCTTGTCGTGAATGGCGACAAAGGGCTGCTCCCCTACTTTGATATAGCCGCGATACATGCCTTCGGTGTTAAACGGCAGGCTTATGTTGCCTTTAGCGTCCACGGCGATCAAGCCTCCAGCGCCCCCTATGGTGGGCAACTTGTCATAAACCACCGAACGCGTAGCCTCTTCCAACGATCGACCTGCGTACTCCATCTGGGCCGATACGTCGTAGGCGGCGACCATCCGTATGAACATTTCGCCGGTGCCCGTGGTGGACACCGCGCAGCTGCGATTGTTTGCATAACAACCTGCGCCTATCATGGGTGCGTCGCCTACGCGGCCGGGCTGTTTGTTAGTCATACCGCCCGTGGATGTTGCCGCTGCCAAGTTGCCGTGGATATCCAGCGCGACCGCGCCGACAGTGCCCAGCTTTTTATCTTCGTCCAGCGGCGCGGCGGACAAAGATTGCGCATCGTGATCGAGTACCGTCGCACCGCCCAGGGTGCGCTGGACCCGCTCTAATTGTTGACGGCGCGCCTCTGTCGAAAAAAAGCCGGGGTCCACGCACTCAAGGCCCTGTTGGCGCGCGAAGCTATCAGCTCCAGTTCCTACAAGGAATACGTGGGAACTATGCTCCATCACCGCACGGGCGGCCAAAATCGGATTGCGCACGGTAGTTACGTTGGCAATAGCACCGCTTTGCAGCGTCCTGCCATTCATTATCGATGCATCGAGTTCATGCTTGCCGGTACTGGTGAATACCGCGCCATAGCCCGCGTTGAACAAGGGGCATTCTTCCAACAGGCGCACCGCCTCGGTGACGGCGTCAAGTGCCGAGCCGCCACCGGCCAAAATGGTGCTCGCATCGTTCAAAATTTGGCGTAGTGCGTCTTCGTATTGCTGGCGGATCGCTGGCGTCGCTTCCGTACGAGGGATAGCGCCAGCGCCACCATGAATCGCCAATACTGGTTTGATCATCCGCTTCCTTCCTCGAGTTAATCGACGAACCGCGCAGGAAACCTTGCCGGGGTGTTACCCGTGCCCGAATGCAAACCAATTTACATCGAAATGAAGTTAAAACAAAAATATTTGGCTACGGTAAGTTACCTACGCTAGATGTCAATACGAATCAGCTTAGCGAATATTCACATAGTCGTATTCGGATCCAGCACATAAAGGTAATGGCGGAAGCGATCATAGTGATTGATTACATCTGCAGCCACCTGCTCGCTGTTATACCCATAAATATCGTAACCGCGGCCGCCTTTATTAAGAAAAACCTCTGCGCGATAAAAGCGTTTCTTCTCGCCTTCGCGTCGAGCTGCATCGGTGAGTGCGAAAGCGGGTATGGGCTGGCTGATCATCCGCACTGCGTAGGTGAAGTCCTCGGCTTCATCGCCGTGGTGCACAATAAGTTGCGCGCCATCGTCAAGGCTCACAACCTCTGCGGCAATGTCCCGTTTTTGTAGTTCCGACGCCACCAGATTGAATGCCGCAACCACTTCTTTGGCAATATAGTCTTTGGCCCGCGCCCTGGTGGGATGGCTGACGATATGATTAAGACGCTGCCTTAGCGACAGGCCACCTTGCGAGGTCATTAACGGCGCTGTCGGCAGGCTGCGACTTGCCTGAAAGGTGATTTCGTCGCGCAGCCCTTTCAAAATGCCGTAACACATAATCAGCATGAGCACACAAAATGGAAGGCCAGCGATAACGGCTGCGGCTTGTAAGGCCTCGAGACCGCCGGCCAGTAGAAGGCAGCCAGCTATGGCTCCGCAAGCGATTGCCCAGAAAACACGCAGCCATAGGGAAGGCTCTTCGTCGCCCTTGGATGTGATCATCGAAACGACCAGCGCGCCAGCGTCGGATGCCGTCACAAAATAGACCGCAACAAGCAAGCCCGTAATCCAGGCAAGTAGCCGGGACCAGGGCATGAAGTCGAAGACAGTGAACAGCGCGATTGGCATGTTCGATGCGACGGTCTGGGCAATCTGCCCATTTGCCACGTGCGTGTCGAGCCAGATGGCCAGATCACCAAATATGGTAAACCAAACGAAGCTAAAGCCGGCGGGCGCGAAAAGAACACCTAGCAAAAACTGCCGTATTGTTCTGCCGCGCGATATTCTCGCGATGAACATGCCAACAAAGGGCGACCAAGATATCCACCAACCCCAATAAAAGATGGTCCAGTCCCCTACCCATTTGGTTGGCTCGTAAGCGTAGACGTGGAAGGTTCGCGCGACAAAGGTATGTATATAAATGCCAATATTTTCAACCAGGGCTCCCAGCAGGAAGCGAGTCGGACCCAGGATGACAATCAGCAGCATCAAAATGCCAGAAACGATGATAATCAGCTCGCTCAGGCGCCGGATACCGTTGTCCAAGCCGGTGGCCACTGTCAAGGTGGCGAGCGCCGTCACTATCGCAATAAGTATCAGCTGTGTAAGCACGTTCTGCGGTAAATCGAACAAATAGTTCATGCTGGCGTTTAATTGCGAAACGCCCAGTCCGAGTGAGGTTGCCAGCCCCGCCAACGTGCCGACTACTGCAAAAATATCGATGAAATCGCCCAGATGGCCGTGAATACGATCGCCAACGATCGGATGGAAGGCGGACCGGATCGCAAGCGGCTGACCGCGTCTGTACCCAAAATAAGCCAGCGATAGCCCCAGAACGGCATAGATCGCCCATGCGTGCACGCCCCAATGAAAGAACGTAATACCCATCGCATCGCGAGCAGCGTCAGCCGAGCGAGGAATTGCGTCGGGAGGTTGCGAAAAATGCATGATGGGTTCTGCTACGCCGTAGAAGACGATTCCGATACCCATGCCAGCGCTAAACAGCATGGCGACCCAAGTGCCATAGTTGTAATCTGGTACGGAATCGTCAGGCCCCAGTTTCACCTTGCCTAGGGAACTCATTGCCAAGCCAAGTAGGAAGATCACGAAGATCCCCACGGAAAGCATATAAAACCAACCGGCTTCAGCAATGATCCAGGCGTTGGCGCCAGAAAAAACAGCAGCGGCCGATTCGGGCCATACCGAAGCGTAGAGGATAAGACCTAGCGCAATGACAGCTGAACCAATGAAAGTAACGGGCGCGATGCCGGTATCGTCGAGTCGCAAAATGATCACCTTTAGGCAAGGTTCTACAACTGGATGCGCGCCCTTATTGTGCTGTCCAAGCACGGACGTGCTGGCCGTTTGTCTTAAGCTTAGCGTGCTGACTTACTGTTGCGCAATAACAAAGTAAATAGAACTAAAGTAAGGTCGCCCCACACCTTGCTGAGGACGTCGGGCAGCATAGCCGTGGTGCCCAAAATATTGGCTTCAAGGCCACCCCGCTTTAGAGGGATGAGCCGCATTGCGCCTTGCTCTCTTCCTATCTTAGTTGCAACCAATAGTTTCTTCTGGAAGTCACGAATCCGCCGTCTGGCTACCTTCCAACTACTTAGTATTAATAGACATTCCGCTCAAAGTCGGAACTAGCGGCCAAGGATCAGGTTTTTACATTTGAACCAGAACGCGACCGAAAGGAAACAAAGAGTCACCTTGCGTTCGTCGCTGATTGTTAGCATCCAGCAGTACTTGTCCGCGTGGCATTCGCGCGTTACTTGTCTGTCCCGACTCACTACGAGGTAATTATGGCATCAGCATTCAGCAACTTATTCGCTCAAAGCCCGCAATCGACGACGTCGTCGACGTGTCCAAGAGCGGAGCGAGCAAGGCGTTCGACGCCTTTCAACGTTCGGCAATAACCACAATAACGGTAATGACGGCAATAACGGTAATAACGGCAATAACGGTAATAACGGTGCTAACGCTAATAACGGTAATAACGGTAATGACGGTAATAATGGTAACGGCCATTGGAACGGTGTAGGCGTCCGCAATGGAAAAGGTAACGGCCCTATCAATAAGAACCCAAACCTGTTCGCGGCCGAATTGACCGATGCCAGCGGTACAGCAACCTTTGTGACAGCCTTTGGCAATATTCCTGTGCAATGGTCCGCAGACGGAGACGCATTGGCGCGCCGTCAAGGCGACAAACTCACACTTAACCTGACAGGCGAAATGTTGCTGACCAGCCCCAACGGCCAGGAATTTTCCATCACACCTTCGGACTTGCTGCGTTTGCGCGACGGCGCGGGCGACACCGGCGAGCTGACACTGAAAGATGTCGAGCATGCTGCGGCACCGCTGATCCAATATATGGCAGAACGCGGCATCGTTGTGACCGGCGCCAGCCTGAATGGCGAAACACTGAGCTTCGCTTTTGACATCTCCGACTCCGCCCTGCCGCATAATATGTCGCTGAACGACGCCTTCACCAACAGCGTTATTGATCTGACCGTTGTAAGTCAAGTCATGAAGAATCTGGTCGTTGACCTTATCACCACAGAAGGTGGGATTGACTTGGGTACAAATTTCCCGATAGGACAGTTCGTGGACGAGGTCATTGTTGAGGGCGGCGGGACGCTGAAACTTGGCACGATTTCGATCGATGCAGAAGGCTCTTCCACGTTTGACACCTCCACGTTGACCACGAGCATCGATGCTGACATCGTGATCGACGCCGGCGATTCGAACCTACCCGGCTGGTCCATCACACTGGGCGGTGGCGATGACAGCATCAGCTTGCGTGTCGAGTCCGATGACGGGGTAATCGATTCCGGCCTTAGTTCCAACCGGCAGATTGATTTGGGCGCCGGAAACAATGCGCTCTACCTGACAGGTGATCTAGGCGTGACGATCGAGGCAGAAAAGGGCGACAACTGGATCCAGTTCACCGAGGAAGTGTCCAACCTGGTGGATGTCGGCAGTGAAGCGGGCATTAGCGCCAGTGTCATCAACGTAAGGGACTTCAATACGGGCGACACACTGGCCTTTGGCCAACATGCCGACGACGCAGATCCACGCGAGCTTACCGGTCCGGTTCTTAAAGGTGAACAAGTAGATATCGCCATGGACGCCAATGCCAGCCTGCTAGTCAAGTTGCAGACCGCCGCTGCCAATATCGAGGTAGATAGCTGGACAACCTTCCAGCACGAAGACAACACCTTTGTCTTTGTACAGAACGGCACAGGCGAGCTCGAAACAGGTGATGGACTGATCCAGTTGGTCGGATACACAGGTGAGCTGGACAACAGCAATTTCATAATGCCTACCGCCGCCTGACCTTCAAAGCTGGGCGTTCCGGCGGCTGCCCAAAACTGGGCGCGCCGCCGATCCTACTTATATAGTGCGTAGCAAATTTTGCGCAGACTTTTGTACATGCAGCTCGCATAGTCTTTCCACTGCCTTGGGCTCCCCGGCGTCAATTGCCGCCACAATGGCCTCGAGCTCTTTGATGGTGTCATGCAGCCGGCCAGCCTGCGCCATTGAAATACGACGAAGAATCGTTACCCGATTGTTTAACTGACGCAGCATCGCTCCGGCGAACTCGTTGCGGGCGCCTTCGACCAAGACAGCGTAAAACTCATTTTTTAATCGAAGAAGGTCAGGATTATCGGGCTGGTCGACATACCGGTAGAGCTCCTTGACCTTGTCGCGCAGATTAGCCTTTTCTTCGGAGGTGGCGTTACTGCAAAAGCTTGCACCTACTAAACCTTCCAACTTTTGCCTTACAGCATAGATTTGCACTGCCTCTTCCCTGGAAATGGCGGCTACCTCTGGGCCTTTGTGCGGGATGATTTTGATTAGGCCTTCGCTTTCCAAGTGTTGCAGTGCCTCGCGCACGCACGATCGGCTGACATCCAGCTGTTCACATAATTCCCGCTCTATCAATTTTTGGCCGGGCACGAAAGCGCCGCTCATGATCGCTTCGCGCATGGAAGCAGCTGCGCGTTCTTTAAGCAGCGTTTGAACCCGCGATACGCGCATCGCCCCCCCCATTCGGCCCCCTCCATCGATTAACTGTATGCCTGAACTGAATATTGTCTGACAATAATCATATACAAGCAAGCCCCGCTATGGTGGCGGAGCTTATGTCGAATAACCCGCGCGATTAGGGTTTGTCATAGGTATAATTGTCTGACAATCATACGCTACTATTTTCCTTGTTTTGCTTCGATCAAGCAGCTATTCACTCTCAAGGATATTAAATATGACACGCGAATACGCCCCGAAAAGCCCTGAACTCTTCGCTAAAGGGCTGGAAACTCGCCGCGCAGTGCTCGGTGCTGAGTACGTGGACGCCTCGATCAAGAACGCGACAGACTTCAATATCGATATGCAGGAACTAGTTACCCAGTACTGCTGGGGCGACGTTTGGAACCGCCCCGGCCTGGATCGAAAGACACGCTCCTTCCTGAACCTCGCGATGATCACCGCCTTGAATCGTCCGCATGAACTAAAGCTGCATGTGCGCGGTGCCATCAATAATGGCCTGACCAAGGACGAGATCAAGGAAGTCTTCTTGCAGGCTGGTATCTATTGCGGCGTGCCAGCGGCAATCGACTCCTTCCGCGTGGCCAGCGAAGTTTTTAAAGAAATGGACATCTAAGAAGGCGGGCCCAACATGAGCAAGATCGCTTTTATCGGCTTAGGCATGATGGGCGCCCCCATGGCTCATCTCCTTCACCAGGCAGGCCACTACCTCACCGTGAAGGACGTGAACCCTGCGGTGGTCGAGCAGTTTCTAAGTCAGCACGCCAACGCAGCTGCAGCCGCTTCTGATGAGCAGATTGCCAATAACGACTTCATCATCACCATGCTGCCAAGTTCCAGCATTGTGAATGTGGTGGTCGGTCCCTTGCTGGCGCATTTAAGTCCTGGCACAACCATCATCGAGATGAGTTCCGCAGACCCAATGCAAACGCGCGAGCTAGCTGCAAAGGTCAGCGCTACCGGCGCCACCCTGATCGACGCCCCCGTGTCCGGCGGCGTCAAGAAGGCGGTCGATGGCACCCTGGCCATAATGGTTGGCGGCGAAGAGGCCAAGGTAAAAAACTGCCTACCCGTGCTGGAAATTATGGGCAAGAGCATCACACATGTAGGGCCCGTGGCCTCCGGCCATGCGCTCAAGGCGCTGAATAACTACGTTTCGGCGGCGGCGCTCATTGCCACCGCCGAAGCAATTCATGCCGGCAAGGCTTTCGGGATAGATCCCGCCACCATCGTCGACGTCATCCAGGCCTCTACCGGCCGCAACAATACGACCGAAAACAAAGCTAAGCAATACATGTTGAACGGCGCCTTCGACTCGGGCTTTTCCCTGGCCTTACAGGCTAAAGATGTAGGCATCGCCGCCGCGCTCGGGGAAGCGATGAAGGTCAACATGGAACTGGGTAAACATGTAGCCGCCTTGACTAATGGAGCCTCTGCAGCGCTTGGTCCGAAGGCCGATCACACGGAGCTATACCGATACGTCCAATCAGAATGAACCCATAAACCTAAATGCGATAGCGCCCGAGCAGTGGGCGCTATCGAGCATCCGGTACAGAAATGGCTTTTATGGATGCATAACGTTTAAAGAGATCTAGTCTGTTCGTCGAACTCGTAACCTGCGACCTTTGGAGTCCGTTTCGACAGCAGTCGGATCTGCGGTGTCCATTCTGCAAGGGCATCAATGGGAACAACTGGGCGTGGCAAGCGTTTGAAATCAAAGCGTGACAGGATCGGCGATGGGTCCGTGATCACACCCAACATCGCGTTCCTGACTTTCTCTTTCAATAACGCCCGCAAGATAAAGGGTGTGTTGCCGCGTCCGCCGCCCCCGGGGTTGTCAGCCACATCGGCCAATAGAACAGCAGGAAGTGCCGGATTGTTGCCTGCGGCCTTGGCCATCGCCACGGCGTGTTCCAGGGGCGTCAGTTCTGGCGTGAAGGCGGCACGCCCAAGCCAGGCTGGCGCCTTCTTCGCGTCGCGCCGGTTGCGCGATAGCAACTCGCTCCTGTCCTACGCCAAGTGCCGAGGCCTTATAGGCCATCCATAGCCGAGGGATACCGAACTGAACCGTGAAGCTGCTACACCCGGCGGCCGACATAATTAATCGCGGGAATGACATACCTTTTATCGAGCTTTAGACAGTCCGGCACAATGGCTGAGGGAAGCGCCCGCCGGAACATACCATGCCAGAAGCTTTTCATCCTCGACGTCGGGGTTCATATCGCGCAAAAACTCGTAGCGCTCGGCGCTGCGCGTATCTCCGACTAGCCACAGACCATCGACATGGAATTTGCACAGCATCTCGGCCAACCCATGCGCATTGATGAGCAGGCGCTTGCCCTCCTCGGGCTCAAACATAGCCGCGTCGTAGAGTTCGCGTCGCCAGTTATCCGTATGGGGTAGCCTCGGATCGTCCCAGTCCGAGACAACAAAGGCCGTCTTGCCTACACCAAGATAAAATTCCAGGTCATAGCGGAAGCGGTCGAGCATGACGATTTGGTCGGACGGCTGATAATGAGCCAGCATTTTCACGGCTAGCCCTTTGCCGCTAGGCCGAGGCTTAATTATCATGACGGCTACCGCCGCAACGCAGATGCTCAGCGAGACAGCCAGAGACCATGCAAACCCCTTCAACGCAGCCGACGCACGCGGCCCGTCCATACGGCTGGCAAAAGTCTCCGCCATGAAGTAGGCGAGCGGTGCCAGCGCAGGAAGGATGTAGCCCACAAGCTTAGACGTAGGCAACGAGAAAAAAATCATTACGACCAGCAGCCAAGTCAACATCAGACTGCGGACGGCGGCATGCTCGCTGTTCTTCCACCAGGCACGGTTCGACAGACGCCATAGTTGAAGTGACCATGGCAAGGTCAACCCCAGCAGCACCGGCACATAAAACCAGAATGGGCGAGCATTGTTGAAGCCCTTTTCCAAAAAGCGCTCAAAATGCTGATAGACAATGTAGTAGTCGAAAAATCCTGGATAGCGCTGCTGCATGTCTATCATCCACGGTAGCGCAATTAGCAGAAATATCGCCAGCCCGGTCACGCTTAGCATACGGCGCAGCACATCCAGCCTTCTGCGGCCCAGCAACCAGAAAACAATAATGCCGCCCGGCAGCACGATGCCTATGAGGCCTTTGGCCATGAAACCGACTGCAGCCAATGCGTAGGCCAGCATCAGCATGGCACGGTACCGCTCTTCCCGCTCGTAGCGTAACGCCGCAGCGGCTGCAGTTATTACCGTCGCGCTGATAAGGCCCGCCACCGTCATGTCGAGATTAGCGTAATGCGACGCACCAAATAGCAGGGGCTGCGATAAAAGTATGAATGCGGCCAGTACCGCGACGCGCTGGTTGACATGCTCTTTCAGGAACCAGAACAGTAGCGTGACTACCAGCGTTGCGCCGGCCACGGAGCTCAGGCGCGCGGCCCACTCGTTGGCGCCGAAAGCGTCCAGGGCCATTGCCGTCAGCCAGTAAAACAACGGCGGCTTATGGAAAAATGGCAGACCATCAAGCCGCGGGACAGAAAACTGGCCCCCATTAAGCATATTCCACGCAACACCGACGTAGCGGCCCTCATCGGGGAGCAGCAATGGATAAAGGCCCGTCGTGGCGCTAAGCCATAGAAAGGAAATGCAGCCGACGACCCAGGTTAATTGCACCTTGAGAAGTTTCGCTACAGGCAGTAACACACCCGCCGCGGCGGGCTCAACTTCCCGAGCGTGGTCTGGAAGTAAGACTTGTTGATGGTCTGACATAGTAGAGGAAAGCGGTTCGAAAGGTAGAAATGTGCTGGGTGCTACGTTCGTGCACCACAGTGTCACATGGCAGTTACAGCACTAAAAGCGAGGCACGTACTGCAATTATCCTCTCGCCGGTCAGATCATACCGTACGCGGGCATATCGGTTTGTCCGCGTCGCTCTATAAGGTTTGGGCATGCTTACTTTAGTCCTTCAGGCCTCTTTAAATTAAATCGGCGTTCTGGTATAGAACTTTAAGTAATTTACTACCAAATCCAATCCCGTGACGACCCCATGCCGGGCTTCAGACTCTAATCGCCCAAGGGGGGTAATGCTGACTTAAATGAGCTGGATTCAAAGAATACGTGCAGAATCGTTGGGCACTGGCTATTTATCGCGCGCTCCAAGCGTTCAATAGCATGCTCGACTTCATCGATCCGCATGTCGCGTTTGAACCGGACCGACGCGGTAAGCAGCGTTTTTTCCGGCCCCAGCTGCATGGTTAGAAGACGATCAACGCGGTCAATGGATGGGTCGTCTGCAAAGATTTTCTTTAGCAGAGCAATCTGGTTTCTATCTATGCTTTCGCCGACCAGAAGGCTGCCGGTTTCGCGCGCCAGCACCATTGCCGCACACACAAGCACGATCCCAATCACGACGGACGCGGCAGGATCGATATACGGATTTTCCAGTAGATGCCCCAGCCAAATACCGAGCAGCGCGACCGCGATCCCGATCAATGCGGCCGAGTCCTCGATCAAAACCGTAAACACGGCAGGATCGTTACTGCGGCGCATTGCCGCCCAAAGCGATTCGCTGGCCCGCCTTCGTTTGTTCAGTTCAAGTCGGGACAGATTCCAGCTATAACCCTCGAACAGTGCAGCAACCAGCAGAACGGCATAGTTCCAGCCCGGGTTTTGCAGTGCTGGCGGATCGAGCAAGCTGAGGATACCGTGATAGATCGAAACCCCGCCCCCAAGTGAAAATACCGATACCGCCACTATCAACGCCCAGAAATATAGGACTTTACCGTAGCCGAAGGGGTGCTGCGCGTCAGCCGCTTGGCTGCTACGCCGGATACCTAGAAGCAACAACAGCTCGTTGCCTGTATCCACGGCCGAATGCACGCCTTCGGCAAGCATTGAGGCGCTTCCGGTTGCCGCGGCGGCAATGAACTTGCTTGCCGCAATAGCCAAATTGGCGCCCACGGCGGCGTAGATGACCCGCAGCGAACCGCGCGCCGTTGCCGATGAGGGTGTCGAACCTTCCGTGGACTCTGGTTGCATGGATCGTGTCCTCGCACGCTGGAAGACGCTGCCTAAGCCCGGACAGCCTGCCGTCGATAACGGGATGAATATTCAGCACGTGGCGTGCCGCCCTGTGCAGTCACGCGCGGAACCAATCCCGTCACATGCCGACAACTATGGTGACGCGGGTATAGCAATTGCAGAGTAACTTACCGGTGCAACGCCTAAAGCAATCGCGATGAAGTTGAAATACTTGAAGAAGTCCCGCAGCGCATGCCGGTTAACGACCGCTATATAGAAGACATTCGTAATGAAAAGTGTTGTCTCGCCGTGCAATGAAAATTTGCCCTTGAATCTTTTTCATTCGACTGCCTAGGCAAATACCAACGAGTCAAGAATATTCAGCTAACTGAAAGCCTATGTCAAGTTACCCTCCGCTTTCGCATGCAAGGTTCATGAAGCTATTCGGCCCCCTTTTACTGGTTGCTCTGGCTGGTTGCGCGGCACCGGACCCGGGCCAACCCAACCTGGCCACGTTGCAAGGTAGCCAAATCGGGCTAGACGACGGCGTTATCTCGTGGCCATCGACGCAATGGTGGCTACGTTATCAAGACCCCCAGTTAAATCAATTAATCAGGCAAGCTCTTGCAGGCAGCCCTTCCCTTGCCGCTGCACTGGCGCGCCTGGATATCGCCAACGCGGCGGTGGGCGGTGCACGCGCCGTCCAGCTGCCGCAGCTAAACGTGGACTACAGCCTGATACGCGAACGCTTCTCGGAAAACTATATTTTTCCACCGCCTTTTGGTGGTTCGATGCAAACTGACAACAGCCTGCAATTAAAGGTGGGGCTCGACCTGGACTTATGGGGTCGCAATCGGGCGCGATATGCCGCATCGGTATCGCAGCAAGACGCCTCTATTGCCGATCTGCAAGTCGCTGGTAATAGCTTGATCAGCGGCGTGATCCAAAGCTATTTCAATCTGCAAAATGCATTGGCTCAAAAAACCGTGCTCACCCAGATCGTCAAGGAATTGGATAACGTGGCGAGCATCACGCGTCAACGCGTAGCGGCTGGGTTGGATACTGAAGTCGAGGTCAATCAAGCCGATTCGGCGGCATCTTCAGCGCGGGTGCAACTTAGCCAGGCGGACACGAACGCCGGCTTATTGCGCAATCAGATTTCCGCCCTGACCGGTGCCGGCCCTGATCGCGGTCGTAACATTAACCAGGCAGATCTTTCCGGCGCCCCTGATGGGGCCCCAGACAGCATCCCCTTAGATCTATTGGGACGACGCCCCGACATCGTTGCCGCCAAGCGTCGCGTACAAGCCAGTTCCAGCCAGATATCGGCAGCCAAGGCCGAGTTTTTTCCCAACATCAACCTGTCGGCGTTCGCAGGGTTCGTGTCGCTGGGATTGAGCAATTTGCTGCAATCCGGTAGCCAGGTGTATGGCGTTGGTCCAGCCATAACGCTGCCCATTTTCAGCGGCGGCGCGCTTAACGCCAATTTGCAGTCAAGGCAAGCCGAACGAGACCTGGCCATTGCCGACTACAACCGGACCCTATTGGACGCCGTGCGCGAAGTCGCTGATGCCACTACCGCAATCAAGGCTTTGCAAAAGCAAACAGTGGATCAGGCAGCCAGCCTGCGCGCCATTACCTCAGCCTACAACATTGCCGTCAAACGCTATAGGTCGGGACTTGGCAATTATGTACAAGTTCTACTGGCTCAAAATGAGGTCCGAAGACAAGCCATCCTGAGCACTGACATGCGTGTCAGGGCTTTCAACCTGGATGCCCAACTGGCCACCGCGCTGGGTGGCGGCTATGGCGCCGACCCCCATACCCCCTGAAAGAAGAAATATCCATGACTGCTGACAATAAGCTAGCCTTCCGGCGCAAACGTTTATTGATTACCGCCACGGTGATATTTGTGGTTATAGGCGTGGCCTATGTTATCTGGTGGGTCCTGTTCGCGGCCGATTATGAGTCGACCGACGATGCTTATGTACACGGCGACCTCGTACAAGTCACCGCGCAAATTCCCGGGACAGTGGTAGCGATTCATGCCGACGACACTCAACGCGTCAGCAAAGGCACGCTACTGGTTCAGCTGGATTCAAGCGACGCCGACATTGCTCTGAAACAAGCTGAAGCCGCACTTGCCCAGGCGGTACGGCGCACCCGCACCATTTTCGTACAGAACGACGCCCTGCAAGCTGACATCGCCGTGCGCCGGGCCGACATAGAGCGCGCCCAGGTAGACCTTGGGAAAGCCCAAAGCGACCTGAAACGCCGCCAAACGCTGGCACGCTCAGGCGGTGTCAGCGGCGAAGAAATTCTGCACGCCCAGACGACATTCAAAGCTGCACAATCGGGGCTGGCCCAAGCCCAGGCCGCCTTCGCCGCCTCGCAAGCCACGCTCAAGACTAACCAAGCTTTGACCGCCGGCACGACCGTACCGGCCCACCCGGATGTCATGCTGGCCGCCGATCAATTGCGCAAGGCCTGGCTGGCCAACGCCCGCACACGTCTGCCCGCCCCTGTAGATGGCGTGATTGCACAGCGCTCGGTACAGGTTGGCCAACATGTTGCACCCGGTACACCGCTAATGACTATCATTCCATTGCAACAGGTCTGGGTGGAGGCCAACTTTAAGGAAGGCCAGGTGCGTCACATGAAGCCCGGCCAACAAGTCAAGCTTACGGCCGACTTGTACGGCAGAGACATTACCTACCACGGCGTCTTGCAAGGCATTTCCGCTGGAACCGGCAGCGCATTCGCCCTATTGCCGGCGCAGAACGCCAGTGGCAACTGGATTAAAGTCGTGCAGCGGGTTCCCGTCCGAATCACGCTGAATCCTAAAGAACTCGCCAGCCATCCTCTACGGGTGGGCCTGTCCATGAACGTGGAGGTCGAACTTAGCGAACCGATAGAGCCAAGTACCGGTGCGCCCGGCGGGACACGCCTGCAAACCGCTGTGTTCACCGACAACACAGGCGATGTAGATGCGCGAATCGATAAAATCATTAGCGAAAACCTGGGCCTATGAGCGCTGCCGATATCAACGACTCCGAGCCTGCGGTCAGCTCGCAATCGGTGCCCCATGGGCCATTGGAAGGACGGGCACGGATTTTTGGGACGATAGCGTTGTCAACTGCCGTTTTCATGAATGTGCTTGACTCCTCGATCGCCAATGTCTCGATACCGACCATAGCAGGCGACCTTGGAGTGAGCGCCACGCAGGGCACCTGGGTCATTACCTCGTTCGCGGTCGCCAACGCCATTACCGTTCCCTTGACAGGATGGCTTACCCAGCGATTCGGGCAGGTGCGCCTGTTTGTGCTATCTGTGCTGCTCTTCGTGCTGTTTTCGTGGCTTTGCGGTTTCTCATGGTCGCTGGAATCACTGGTGGTATTCCGGGTCCTGCAAGGTGCGGTAGCGGGTCCCATGATCCCCTTGTCCCAGTCGTTGATGCTGGCCACTTACCCTAAAGAGAAAGCCGGGATGGCGCTGGCAATGTGGGCCATGACCATCCTGGTTGGACCGGTGGCCGGTCCGCTGCTGGGCGGCTGGATATCCGATAACTATAGCTGGCCCTGGATTTTCTACATTAATGTACCCGTAGGGCTATTGGCCGGCTGGGCTTCCTGGCAGCTTTATAAAGACCGGGACTCGGAACGGTCCAAGCTGCCTATCGACACCACGGGGCTGGCGCTGTTGGTGCTATGGGTAGGCGCGCTGCAGCTTATGCTGGATAAAGGTAAAGAACTGGACTGGTTCGCAAGCCCGACCATCACCACCATGGCCGTCGTCGCTGTCGTGTCCTTCGTATTCTTCGTGATCTGGGAGGTTACCGCGAAACATCCGGTGGTGGACCTTACCCTCTTCAAGGACCGTAACTTTACCGCCGGGGTGGTGACGATTTCGGTAGGTTACGGCTTATTCTTTGGCACGGTGGTGTTGCTGCCGCTATGGATGCAAAGCACACTGGGGTATACCGCCACTTATGCAGGCATTGCATCAGCGCCGGTAGGCATACTGGCCATTATGTTTTCCCCTTTGGTAGGAAAATTGCTTAGCAAGCATGACCCCCGACAAATCGCCACGTTTGCCTTCCTGATTTTCGCGCTTATCAGCTTCATGCGCGCTAACTTCAATACCGAGGTCGACCTGGTCACCATCATGATTCCCACCTTTATCCAAGGGGCGGCGATGGCCACGTTCTTTATCCCGCTAACCACCATCACCTTGGCAGGATTGCAGCCCCATCGCATTCCTTCGGCTGCCGGGCTTTCTAACTTTGTACGCATACTGTTCGGCGCCTTTGGTACGTCGATCACTACCACTATGTGGGATAGCCGGGCCAGTCTGCATCACGCACAACTGACCGAAATCGCGCGACCCGGCCAACCGGCCTTCGATGCCACCATGGCGGGCCTGCGGCAGAAAGGCCTATCTCTGGAACAGTCGGCGGCCGTTATTAACAATATGATCAACCAACAAGCGTACACACTTTCAGCGACTGATATTTTCTATGCCTCGGGCATATTGTTCCTGATTTTGATGGGCTTGGTATGGGTGGCCCGTTCGAAACCCGCCAAAGGCAGTGCAGGCGATGCGGCAGCGGGTGCGCACTAGGGGCCTCGAAATCAAGCGCGAGCTTACGGCTGGATTCTGAACAGGGTTCGCTTCGTGTTGATGAAGTTAGGGCGAACGCGACTGCTCCATTCCGTCGCCCTAACCTTCAACCACGGCTCCGACCCAAAGGTTTCCCGGTTTTCAAGCAGGTACAGGGCGTGGTAGCGTGGTGAACCTGTCGCGTTGCGAAGCCGCATGGCCCGCACCGTGCCGGGCACGGCTGCCAATCCAGGAAGGTGTTCCTGGCCATACCAAGCGTTGAAGTCGTTTTCCGCTTCAGGCAGAACATCGGTCTCGACAACGTAGTGCCAGCCCGCTGCCCGCTTCACCGACGCACCGTCGACAACTTGTGTGACCTCGAAAACATCAGCCCGGGCTCCGGAGTAAAGGGAACCAGCTGCATGCTGTAAGCGCGAGATCTCGTCATTCCCGCCTAAAGCGAGATTAGCGTACGGTGCAGTTGCGGACAGATATAAGTAAGTCTCGGGTGCGTCGATGCTGTGGCATAGATGCAGGTGCTCGGTGACCGCAGTTTCGCCGGGGCCTGCATCCGGCGGAAGGGCACTACGTAGCAACGCCAATCCGTCCTCGGGGGATAGCAGAACGCCGGGGATTTTAAGCACAATCACCTTGTCGGCTTTCCTCAAGGCATCAAGGCCAGCCCCACAATACGCCGGCCGATCCGGCTGCTCGCTATTAACCATGCTTCCGTCCTCTGTTTAGTGTGCGGGCTCCGAAAGGCATTTCCGAGGCCCGCGCTCTCACTCACTCGTTCACGGTGATTTTTGCTGCTTTGATCAGGCTCGCCCATTTGTCGCTGTCGTCAGAGACCATCTTCGCGAACTCTTCAGGGGTGGTGGAGAACGACTCTACCCCCGTGCTCTTCACATATTCCCGCACTTTGGGTGTTTGCATGGCTTTATTGAACGCTTCGTTCAGGAGGCTAACCGTTTCTGCTGGCGTGCCAGCCGGTGCGAAAACCCCATACCAGTTGATGGCGACCACATCCGGATAATTCAGCTCCTTGAAGGTGGGCACCTCCGGCAGGGCCGGGGAGCGCTCTTGCGAAGCCACGCCGACCGGGATAAGTCGACCTTCTTTCAAGAATTGCAGCAACCCAGAAATATCGCCGAAGAAGCCATCGACCTGCCCCCCGATCGAGTCGTTGATCGCAGGCGCTGCTCCGCTATAGGGCACGTGCAGTACATCCACCCCGGTCGTGCGAGTGAGCTGAGCAATGGCCATGTGCGGCATGCTACCTATTCCCGAGGAAGCAAGGGTCACGCCGTTGCCGGACTTCGCCCGTGCTTTTAAATCATCAAACGACTTCATGCCCTTCTTTGCCGAAAGCGCGAGCACCTCGGGCGTCGCAATCAGCATGGTGACTGGGACGAAGTCGGCCGGCTTATAGGTTAATTTGTTATAGAGGCCCGGGTTCACGGCGATGGCCCCCGTCGAGCTGAGAAATACCGCCTTCCCGTCCGGCCTGGCACGGGCGACCTCGTTGGCGGCCAAGGCGCCATTGGCGCCCGGCTTGTTCTCGACAATGACGTTCTCGCCCAGTATCGGGCCGACCTCATTGGCCACGACGCGCGCGAGCGTGTCAGCCGGACCTCCTGGGGGAAAAGCGATGACGATGCGCGTTGTTGAGCTTTGTGCCATTGACGTGGCTCCCGCCGCGGCGAGTATGAGGCCGGTCAGGCCGCGGATAAACAAATTATTTGACATGGACTGTCTCCAAATCAGGTTAGCCCGTTCAACGAGCAAATGGCCCTTTAATCAGGTCCGCAGTTGCCGGCCTGTCCTTCGCCATGCTTAGGTCGCGTAAGCGGCCTCAAATCGATAAAGCATTTGCGGATTTCGCACGAGCAGCTTTTGCAATGCCTCTTTATTGGGTGCAATACGCTCAAGCGCATTCACCAGCTCGCCGTCATCGGGGATGTGCGTATGGTTCGGATGCGGCCAGTCCGTACCCCAGAGAACCCGATCGGAAAACCGCTCCACCAACGCTCGTGCCAGCACTTCACCCTGGTGGTAGCGATCTTCAGGGGCTGCATGGGCGTCCACGCGGTCGATGCCGCTTACCTTAACGAAGAATCGGTCATCGTCGAGCAGGCGCATCAGAGCCTGAAAATCGTCGTGTCCAGTTCCCAGCCTGGCGTCCACCCTACCCATATGGTCGATGACGACAGGAACCGCGCTTCGCGTAAGTGCCGGGCCAAGCTCGTGCACCAGACTGCTTTCAAAATGCACTTGCAAATGCATGCCTTGCTGCGCGAGACGCGGAGTCAGCGCAACGACAGAGTCGATATCGGCGCCAGCAAGGTGCTTCATGAAGTTGAAGCGCACACCTCTGAAACCTGCTTTTGCCAGTCGGGACAATTCCGCATCGGGCACATCCGGGGCGACGAGCGCGATACCCAGATATCGCCCATTCCCGTATTCGATGGCGTCTTCCGTTGCGCTGTTGTCGTAGCCATGCGTGGCTGACTGCACGACTACGCAGCGCTCGATGCCGAGCCGCTTGTGCAAGGCATAAAGCGCTTCCTTCGGTGCGTCCTTGGGGGTGACCTTGAGCCCTTGAGCGTAAGGAAACCGGGGCCGTGGCCCGAAGACATGAACATGGCTGTCGCACGCTAGGGCCGGCAGACGGAATGTCGGAGTTGACGGCTCGTCCAAAAAGGTCTGCACTTCTGTACTGGCTGCATTCATGGTCTGGTCCTCGTCAATGGGAGATATTGAGCGCAACAAGAAAGCGGGAGACCATGTTGTAGGCGGCGACGGTCGCTACCAGTTCAACCGTTTCCTTGACGCCGAATTCCGCACGCACCTTTTCCATTAATGCCTCCGGTACAGCGACATCACGCGTCATGCGGTCGGTGAGCTCGATCACCATTCGTTCCTTATCGGTGTAGCCCTGATCTGGCTGCGCCTCGCGCAGCCCATGGATCTTGGCGTCGGAGAGGCCGGCCTTCACCGCGTGCGGAATATGCGCGTCGAACTCGAACTGGGCCTTATTCAGGACCGCGACACGCAGGATCACCATTTCCCGAATGGCCGCGTCGACGGTGCTGCGATTGCGCACGGCCGTCAGCATGGCTTCCCACCCTTGAGCAATGGGTTCGCTGTTGAGCAGCACCTGATACAACAGCGAAATACGCCCCCTTTCCGAGAGGATTTTCGCTTCGATATCGGCTAGCTCGGGGTCGGTTCCCGGCACCACAAGGGGTACTCGAATGTGATCTGTACTCATTATTCAGGCTTGATGTTGTTGGTTTTGATCAAGGCGCCCCATTTCTCGGTGTCGGCGTCCAGAGTTTGCTTCAGTTCCGCTTCAGTTGAAGCCTTCGGCTGGGTTCCGGCCCGCACGAGGCGATCCTTTACGGCGTCGTTTTCCATCGTCTTGCGGACCGCCGCATTCAGACCGGCAACGACGTTGTCTGGCGTTTTTGCGGAGACGAACAGGCCGTACCAGTTATTCGAATCCACCGCAGCAATCCCCTGCTCTTCAAACGTCGGTACGTCAGGCAGCGCCGGGTGACGCTGCGCCGCGGCGATACCCACGGCGCGCAGGCGACCGGCCTCAATCTGGGGCAAGACGGCCGCCACGTCGGCAAACACCCCTGATACCTGTCCGCCGACTACATCGGTGATGGCCTGAGCCATGCCGCGATACGGCACGTGCAGGAAGTCGACGCCTGTCGACTGTTTAAGCTGCAGCATCGCCAAGTGCGGGATTCCGCCTACGCCAGAGGAGGCGATGGCAGGAGGCGTGCGCTCCTTGCGCGACTGCTCGACAAACTCCGCCGCATTGCGCGCGGGAAGATCGGCGTTGATCACGAACACTTCAACGTTGTTCGCAATGAGCGAGACGGGCCGGAAGTCTTTTTGTGTGTTGTATGGAATCTTCTCGAACAACGACGGGTTGATGGCGGCCGTACCCACGCTAGAGATCCAGATCGTGTTGCCGTCAGCAGGTGCGCGCAGCACCTCCTGCGCGCCGATGAAACCGCTGGCACCCGGTTTGTTGTCGACGATGACCGGGCGATTCAGCTCCTTGCCCAGTTGCTCCGCCACAATTCTGGCGACCATGTCCACCGGCCCGCCGGCGCTGAAAGACACGACAATGCGGGCCGGAGCTTTGCTGCTCTGCGCCAGGGCGGGCGAACTCAGCAACATCGATGTGGCCAATAAGCCCAGGAACGTTCTTTTCTTCACTCTCGTCTCCGTAATAATCAGACTGAAAATATTTGGGTTGCCGTCAGTCGCAGCGTGCAGTCATGCCGCCGTCGACCACGATTTCTGTTCCGGTAATGAAGCGGGCGTCATCGCTTGCCAGGAATAACGCTGCGCCGGCAGTGTCACGGCCATCACCCATAAACCCTAGCGGTATGCGCTTGAGCCTCGATGCGAGCAAAGCGTCCACATCGCCGCCGGTACGCTGCTTGGCCAAGCGAACCTCCACCATAGGGGTATGAAGCTGCCCTGGAACGACGGAATTGACCCGCACACCATCGGCGGCGTGCTGTACCGCCACGACCCGCGAAAGGTGAATCACGCCTGCCTTTGTGGCCGCATAGGCGACCTGCGCGCTTCCCGTCCAGCGCAGGCCCGAGGTCGAGGATACGTTGACGATGGCTCCGGTCTTGCGCTCGACCATATGTGGCAGGACGTGCTTGCAAGTGAGGAACACACTTTTTAGGTTTAGATCCACTTGGCTATCCCAGACCTCTTCATCCAGCTCGATGGGACCTCCGGCAGCAGAGCCGCCCACGTTATTTATGAGAATGTCCGGGGGACCAAAGGCGTCGACGCAGGCCTTGACCATTGCAGCCACGCTGGAGGCGCTGGTGACGTCACACTGGAACGTTCGTATGGCGCCCGCCGCGTCGCCGGCTCGCTCGAGCGTCTCTTCAAGACGCGCCTCATCGCGGTCAACGGCCAAAACCTTGGCGCCCTCTTCTGCCAGGCGCACCGCCATGGCGCGACCATTGCCCCAGCCTTCCCCCACACAACCGGCTCCGGTGACAATTGCCACCCGGGATTCAAATCTGCGCATCAGCAACTCCATGTCATTTCATTTACCGGGCTGTTGAACCCGACCATGGGGCAAGTGTGCCAAAGGTGTAGTAAAAGATAAACTCAATACCTCCTATATCACCTATACGTTTATTCTATGGATCTAAAGCAACTCGAATACTTTGCCCGCGTAGTAGAGGAAGGCAGCTTTAGCAAGGCCGCAGCGGCGCTCAATCTGTCGCAGCCCAGTGTTAGTCGCCAAATCAATCTGCTAGAACAGGAACTGGGGCAGAAGCTTTTTGAGCGCACAGGACGAGGCGTGCTGCCCACTGCTGCGGGAACCACCCTGCTAGGGCATGCACGGACCATGCTGAATAGCGCCGCACAGGCGAGCTTCGAGCTCAAGGAATTACGCGACGAACCTACGGGAACGATCATCGTTGGCATGCCCAATCGTCTGGCAGTTGTCCTTGCCGTGCCGCTAATTCTCGCGTTCAGGAAGGCGCTTCCCTACGCAAAGATTTCCGTTGTCGAGGGCTTAAGCCCCTATCTGCGCGACAACCTGATTGACGGCATCAGCGACGTTGCCCTGCTATTTGCGCCAAAACCTACACCGTTGCTTTCCTACGAGCGTCTGCACCAGGACACCCTTGTCTTGGTGGCGCCCCGACATGTGAGCCTGCCTCCGACGCTTAAGTACGAGTCACTGCAGGAATTCGAGCTGGTGCTGCCTTCAACCTCAAAACCGATACGCAATCTCGTCGATGAGGCGCTGGCTGCGAATGGGGGTAAGCTCAATATCGTTGCCGAAGTGGGCGCGGTACAAACTGCCCTAAGGGTCGTGGAAAGCGGCGTAGCCTGCTCCATCATCCCAAAAAGTGCCTTGACGCTAAAGTCGCCCGACAGCGGCATACAAGTCGCGGAACTGACTCATCCGACGGTTTCGAATGACCTGTTCCTCGCCTTATCGAAGTCCCGGCCGATCAGCCGCCTGACGCTCGAGACTTGTCGCATCATTCGCGGCCTGCCATTTTCATAACGGACCGGTTTGTACCGTCTTGAAGCCGAAGGGCATTCCCAGTTGGCTGCGACGCCGGCGAATGCATCCAGTTAATCCACTTCCTGCTCGCTCCAAAGGCGTGCACCATTTGAAATGTCTCTGCCTTTGTTCAGGCTAGATGCGCTGCATACCACTCCAGCGCATTGGGCCACATGGGTGTCCAGCCGCTGGCGCGAAGCCGTGCGTTCGACAACCGTTTGCCGCTAGGTGCCTGCGGCCTCCGGGCAGGTGAAGGAACGCCCGCCAGCCGTGCCAGTGCGTCGTACAGTTCCGCTGTTGGTCAGCGGATGATCGTCCGTTCCTATATAAAGTGGCTGGGGATCAGCCATGGCCAGCAGGTGTGCGCAAGCCCGCGCTGCATCGTCGATATGAATGCGATTCGCCCAATGGCCGGGTCCGTCAGGCGCCGTGATCGTCCCCGCCTGCAACCCTTTGAGCAAGCGCAGCCGCTGGGGGCCGTATAAACCCGACAAACGCAGCGCGACGCCTGCGCCGGGCGACAGCAAGGCATGTAGTGCAGCTTCGGCTTCCAGTAGCGACCTAGCGCGAAAACCCGTCTGCTCGACGGGAGTATTCTCATCTACCCAATCGTCGGAAGGCCCCCAGACGGCAGAAGAACCCACCAATACGCAGCGCTGTAGCCGGTTCAGGCAATGGGATGGCAGGCTGCTCAGCAGCCTCGGGAGCCCAATTGAGTAAACCCCGGCGTAGTGGGCCATTGTCCTGCTGTCAGGCGATGGCGCATACAGAATATGGCTGATCTCAGAGAATTCGTCATCGCGCAGAAATGACAGGCTTTCCTGGCTCAGTAGATCGGCCTGGCACCAGGAAATCGTGCTTTCGGGGCTTGGACGCATCGGACTGCGGCGCAGTCCGATGCACTTCCAATGGGCCGGATCCAGCAACTTCGCTGTCCGTTCACACAAGTCTCCGCCTACCAGCAAAAGAGTATTCATATCAGAGTATTACGAGCACGTGCATTATATTGAATCGACCGACGGCTGCCACATCGGCCCTTATCGCTCTTTGCTTCGGACAATTTCGCCACTATAGTCGTACCCCCACGAGCTTGTCCTTGGCACTTTGGATGGAACGGATTACTCGAACAGATCATTTAACTCAGCGCCACTGACCGCGCCAGAAAGACAATCGAACCGACCTTGCTCGGAAATGGTTCGGGCCGCCTGAAGAAAGCCGCTCCATGCCGTGCGCGCTAGAGCGCCGCCAACGCTAATACGTCTGACGCCTAGCTCTGCAAGGTCTTTGACAGTCAAGTCACTATCCCAGCCTATCAGCACATTTACCGGCTTTGGCGCAACAGCCGCGACAACCACTTTAATTTGTTCGCGAGTTCGCAGCCCAGGCGCATAAAGGCAATCCGCGCCGGCATCCGCATATGCTTTCAGGCGAGCAATGGCGTCGTCCAAATCAGGCACACCAACAAAAAAATTCTCTGCGCGTCCAACCAGCAGCGTGTCGCCGCCTATCCTGTCGATGGCCGAACGGGCCGCACTGATCCGCGTTGCTGCGTCGTCCAATGTCATCAGCGGCGTTTGGGAGTCTCGCGTCGAGTCTTCGATGGAGAGTCCGGCCACGCCTGTCTCGACAGCCAGGTGCACACTTTCTTCCAGTTCACTTACCGTGTCGGCAAATCCACTTTCGAAATCGGCGTTAATGGGTAGGTCAACCGCTTCCACCATAGCACGCATATGCGCAATCACTTCCGACCGCGATAGGTGGCCGTCAGCCCGTCCGTTGGACCACGCGTGCCCTGAACTAGTCGTCGCTAATGCTTTAAAGCCCATGCCTGCCAGCGCCTTCGCGCTACCAGCATCCCAGGGATTAGGCATGACGAAACAGCCTGCGCGATGAAGTTGCTGAAACGCCTTGCGCTTCTGAATTGCTGTCAATCTGGACATCATATTCTCCAAATTAGAACGAACCGTCAGCAATGATCTCACGATCGTTAGGCGCTTAATCATCGCCAATCAAACATAGGGGTTAACGCCGATAGGTAATGCTCTCCCATTCATCTTTATTGTTTCAATATCATGGCGCTCCGCCGGTCAACAGGCGACCATACTCTTGTGGGTAAATACGCCGAAGAGCTTTTAGCATAGCCTGCAACAACCCTTGGGGACGCACGCCGTCAGACCGCGATAACGGAGGAGAGCGTCCAGGACCGATTTGAAGCCGCTATGATGCGAATCGATCATATCGAAAGCTACTGCGAAAGTATTCGTGCGAATCCAGTGCAATATCCGGACGTGAGTGCAAGGCTGCCGGAGATAGACGTACCTACACTTATCTTCTGGGGCCAAGACGACCGTGTCGTGCCATTAGACTTAGGCCTCCGTGTCGCAACATTGATCCCTAATGCGGATATGCACGTCTCCAGCCAGTGCGGACATGTTCCTCATATGGAGCAGGCATCGAAGTTCAACCTGTTGGCATCCTGGTTTCTAACCGACGGAACCGGACACAGGTAAGGAAAGTTCGTTCTGCGCAGATCTTCGTTTCCTATGTACTTTCTCAAACATTGAAAATATGGATAAGTCTGTCCGAAAAGGCAAACGAATACTATTACTACAGCCAGGTTGGACAAAGGTCTGTCGGAGATTGATCTTGCCGGCCTGTTAAGTGATTGGTGCCGACTGATCTTCTTACGTTACATTGTTGCCAGTTTCCAATAAGAGATGAGATACAGATAAATGTAGCACCTGCGTGCTACATTGGCGTGATAGCGTTAATCTTTGGAGACGGCCATGCCGACGACCACCATACGTTTGCCCGAAGACTTGAAAGCCCGTGTTGCAGCGGCAGCCAAACGGTCCGGTACAACGGCTCACGCCTTTATCATCGAAGCCATTGCGGAAAAGGCAGAGCGGGCAGAAGCGCGTGCCGATTTCGAAGCCGTTTCTGAGAATCGCTACGCAGGTATCGTCGCGTCCGGAAAAACCATTTCCTGGGAAGAAATGCGTGGCTACCTGCAAGACCGACTTGCCGGCAAAGTGATAAAGCAGCCGGCGGCCCGAAAGTTGGCGCGCCGAGAATGACACGTATTGAATTGGCTCCGGAGGTAGTGGAGGATTTCGACCGCATACTTAGCAATTTGGTCGAGTATAAGGTCGAGAATCCAGCCCTGCGAATTCAAGAGATCATTAAGGCGATCGACGTGCTGGAGCATAACCCCTTGATCGGCCGCCCGGTCAAGAACGATATGCGAGAATTGGTGATTGGGCGTCGTTCGCACGGCTATATGGCGTTGTATCGTTATGTGGTCGAAGTTGACATCGTCTTTATCCTTGCAGTGCGAAGTCAACGCAAGGCTGGTTATGCGGCGCTTTGATTCCGGCCTGCGGAGCCAGCCGAGGCAGATCTGGTCTTGCCCCTGCGCCCAAGGCTGCAGCCTGCGCTGCAGCGCGCTCGCGTCCGCGAACATCCGGCTCGTAGGTGCCGCCAGGGCGGACTAGGTCGTCCCCCGTAACTCCCGAACTTCTTCAACCGTTCGAGTGCGGAAGGTGACGCCGGTATAAGCAATGCGTTTCTGCGCATGAAGCTCAAAGTCGAATGCGCCTGTGGCTCCGCCCAATCGACCTACATTGACGATGCGACCGCAAACTGCGGCAACTTCCAATAGCCGATTGAAGTTGCCGCCTGCCACCTGGTCAATAGCCACATTTATGCCTTTTCCTGCGGTGAATTCTATGACTTCGTTTATCCACTGCGGTCCGGCGCCATCGAGTACCAAATCAAAACCGCAAGTCTCGAGCGCTTGATATTGATCGAACCCCGCTACAGCACCGCAGAGGCACCTCCATCAAGATTGATGCTGGTTCCCGTTATGAAACTTGCCGCCTCCGATGCGAGGAAGGCAATCATATTTGCCACTTCGTCTGCTCGGCCAACTCGACCCAGCGGCACTTTGTCGGCCAACTGGGCATACAACTTCTCTATCGGTATCCCCGCATTTTGTGCCTTCGTTTCGTGCTGCTGCGATCGTACGAGCCCAATGCAGACCGTATTTACAAGGATGCCCTCCGGTGCGAATTCTTTAGACAACGCCTTGGTGAGCGCTAAACCGGCCGCGCGCGTCACGGAAGTCGGTACGGATGCAGCTCCCGGCTGCTTACCTCCTATGTTCGTTATATTGATGATCCGCCCGCCACCCTGCTTTCTCATGTGAGGTATGGACAGACGGGCTAGGCGTATCGCAGAAAAAAGCTTCAGTTCAAAGTCTGCGGTCCACGCCTCATCGGTCACGCTCTCAAAGGCGGATCGCGCTGAGGTCCCGGCATTATTCACAAGAATATCCAGGCGACCGAAGGTGCTCAACGTTTGTTCGACCAGGGCGACACATTGCTCAGGTTGACTTACGTCCGCCTCGAACGCCACGACCCGGCCCCCCGCCGAAACGATTTCCCCCACCGCGCGATCCAGTTGCTCTTTGCGACGCGCTGCAATCACAACACATGCACCCTCCTCGGCCAGCCGCTGGGCGGTGGCCTTGCCGATTCCGGCGGAGCCACCGGTCACAATCGCTACTTTATCTGCCAATCTCAGATCCATTTCATTCCTATTTTGTAGTTAAAGAAAGCATCGCGCCCATGCCGTCAGCAATCCGCCGATTCGCTCACGCTGATCGAGCAGTGCAGCAAGGACGATCCATGCTTATTTTTTCGAATATCGTCTGGAAGGAAACCATGTCCGATACACCTAATACATAGGCAAAGACCCTTATAGAATTTCCCTAGCCGATGTCTTCCTTACGATGGCGCCTCGCTCATGCCTGGCCATAGTCGCATGCTGGCACCGGCCTTTAGAGAAAATGCGCCCTTGAATTTCCTTATCCGTCTGAGTAGCCATGGACAAGGACTGCTTTGAACTACTGATAGCAGGCGTGCTGATTGCTGGGATACCGTCGCAGCGCTGTATACCCTTTTCCTCGAATAGATACGGTCAGTCTCAGCGCCGCGCCACAGGATCAATTTTAAGCAACTCTTGGAAGGGTCAGACGCGCGATGCCAGAACCCAAAAATATCAATACCCATGAAACACCGGCCAAAGAACGGGACAAGAAGCCCCTTCCACTGGGATATCGGCAAGGAATTATCACTGCCATCACGGTCTTGCTCGGCTTCTCACTTAGTTTTCTTAGGTTCTGGGCGCTTGAAGCACCAGGAGAATGGTCATTCCGGTCCATCATTCCAGCGATTACCCTGTTCGTTGCGATCGTGTTCCAAATCATCGCGCTATATCGGTCCTTGCGCTTGATCGATGATGAAGAATCTGAATACCGGCAAACGGTCTTATGGTTTGTGGCTTCAGCGGTAATGCTTCTGGTCGGTCTGGCATCGGCGGCGTGGGAAATTGCATAGAAGCGAAGTAGCCGCCCCCATACGCATAGTCGCAAACGCAACATTGCCTAAACCCGGCTTAGGCGGTTATCCCAAGCCGGTTCTGTCGTG
This sequence comes from uncultured beta proteobacterium, assembly GCA_963706785.1. Classification (GTDB taxonomy): domain Bacteria; phylum Pseudomonadota; class Gammaproteobacteria; order Burkholderiales; family Burkholderiaceae_B; genus Pollutimonas. The sequence continues at coordinate 128,624 of CAVPNJ010000012.1, read as the reverse complement.
GGCTCGCGAATCGTCGGCTGCAGGTAGCCACCCGTCGATGCCGGCCAGACTGTTACTACCGATGACGCTCGCTCGGTCGGCAGCGCGTTGCGCCGGCATCGGGATGCCGACCCGGGGTGGTAGAGAAATGCGAACGCCGATGGTTACCTAGGCTTGCTGCCCTGTATGGTGATGCGGTGCATTTCCCGCCGTTCGCCCGGGTAATCGTTGATGGCGTAGTGCATGGTGCTGCGATTGTCCCAAAAAGCAATCGAGCCTTTCTTCCACCGGAAGCGGCAGGTGTTTTCGGGCTTGGCGCTATGCTCGTAGAGATAATTTAGCAAGGGAAGGCTTTCTTCGCGCGACATCCCCTCGAATGCAAGGGTGAAGGGACGATTAACGAACAGGCCTTTGCGTCCCGTCTCTTCGTGCGTGCGCACGACCGGGTGCACAACATGGTTGACGCTCACGGTTTCCAGCAATTTGGTGGATCGTCCTGCATTGCGCGCAGCGATGTTGCCAGTTAAATACTCGTTCGTATGGATTGCCTGCATTCCATCAAGCATCTCCTTCATGCTGTCCGATAGCGTTTCGTAGGCGCGGTGAAGATTGCACCACAAGGTGTCTCCACCGGTAGTTGGCACTTGCCTCGCATACAACACCGAGCCCAGGGGCGGGGTTTCCTGATAGGTTTCGTCAGTATGCCAAGTGTCTCCGATAATCCCGGTGTCGGTGGGCTCCTTAATGACGGGCATGATTTGCGGATGAGATTCCAGCGTCTTGTATACCGGACTGGTGCTGATTTCTCCAAACTGACGCACGAATGCGATGTGCTCTTCCTTCGTCAACTCCTGGTCGCGAAAGAAGATGACGCAGTGATCCAGCAGGCACTGACGAACGTCAGCAAGGGTAGCGACAGATAGGGGTTTGGACACGTCTATACCCAAAATTTCCGCGCCAATGGTGCCGGTCAGCTTTCTTATTTCCATGATTTCTCCTCCGATGTTCTACCTCGCTTAAGGTATGTAGGGCAGTATAATTATTCCGTACTGGCAGAGTCCAATACTGTTTTAACCACCCTTTGATATAAAAAAATAGATAAATGATAGATGTAAAACGACTGCGATACTTTATCGCAGTGGCCGAAGAACAGCACTTCAGTCGCGCGGCAGAAAGGCTCGGCATCAGCCAGCCGCCTTTGAGCGAACATATTCAGGCACTGGAACGCGAACTGGGTACGTCTTTATTCCATCGAACGACGCGCAGCGTATCGTTAAGTGAGGATGGGGTAAGTTTTTTGCCCCACGCGCGCCGCATCCTGGCAGATATAGATCAGTGTGCAGAAGTGATCCGCAACGCCCGCTGGCAAAAAATGCATGCCCTACGCATCGGCATCCTACACGCACACGCTTATACGTTTTTGCCGCAGTTGCTCTCGCAATGGGCGGACACTCAAGAGGACGTGAGGCTGAGCCTAGTCGAACATACCACCCAAGACCAGACAAGCGTTGTCTCAACAGGGCATGTCGACCTGTCCTTTGTGCGCGAGCCCCTGCACGAAGAAGGTCTTCTCGTGACACGAATTTTCTCGGAGCCTTACTGGATCGCGATGCCCCAGCAATGGACAACGCAAGGTCAGGATAAGGTCTCGATCACCGAGCTTCAGAATCGTCCGATGATCGGCTTTCCAAGCCATCATGCCAGCGGCAGTACTCGTTCTCTCTTTCGGGACATGCTTATCAAGCACAAGGTAAAAACCGGCGATTTTCTGCAAGTAAAAACTATGCATGCCGCCTTGGCGCTCGTGGCGGCGAAACAAGGGTTTTCGCCAGTGCCGCGCTCGCAAAGTAAGCTTGCGCTATATGGGGTGAAATATCTGCCCCTTGAAGAGTCGGCCCCGCAACTATCGGTGGGTATTGCGCGCAAACAGCAATCCACCAACCCGCTTGCAGAAGCCTTTGTCGACTTCTGCGTCAAGTATTTCAACCGGTCCATCCCGTAGAACGGCTCGGGCTCTAAGGTCGACAATCTGCCTGGGAAATTATCCCGAGGATTAATAGGCAAACCATTGGTAATCACCCCGAAAAATTGTATTACCGGGGTGTAGTTCCTATGATACCGTTAATGTCGACTGCGTATCTGGGCTGAGCCCAATGCGCGTATAGCGAAGCAGCGTGTATCCGCCCACAATGCGCGGGCCATGCTGATAAGAACATTTCGGAGACCACATTGATGAAAAAGAAATCCCTGAAACTCACGGCCGTCTTGGCTTTGGGCATAGGCCCATGTATCGCTGCGTACGCGCAAGATGCCAAGACCGACAAGTGGCCCACGCGTTCGATCACCTGGGTGGTCGGCTATGCCGCTGGCGGCACCACCGACGTTGTGGCTCGCACGGTGGCCAAGAAGGCTTCTGAAGAGCTGGGCCAACCGATTGTTGTCGTCAATCAACCCGGCGCAAACAGCAACATCGGTGCGGTCGCCGTAAAGCGCGAAAAACCGAACGGCTACACCTATTACGTCGGTAGCGGGGCGAACGCCATCAACCGCACTTTCTATAAAAATCCTGGTTACGACATCGTTAGTGATTTTGCCGCCGTCTCTTTATTTGGATTCGTTCCCAACCTGCTCGTGGTCAACCCTAAGCTTCCGATTAAGACCGCGCAAGAGTACATCGCCTACGCCAAGGCGAACCCAGGCAAATTGACCTGCGGCTCCTCGGGCCAGGGCTCGTCGATTCACATGTCGTGCGAGCTCTTCCAGATCGAGACCGGCACCGACCTCCTGCATGTACCCTTCAATGGCAGTGGCCCGGCAATGACAGCGCTGCTGGGCGGCCAGATTGACTCGGTTTTCGATAATATGCCCTCGGTCATGCCCAATGTTGATGCGGGCAATCTGCGCGCACTGGGTGTGACGACACGCGAACGTTGGCCCTCCCGACCGGACATACCCTCCCTTAATGAATCTGGCGTGCCCGGCTTCGCTGTGCAAACCTGGTTCGGTCTGTTTGCGCCCGCCGCTACGGATGCAGCCATCGTGCAGAAGATGAACGCCGCGGTAAATGCCGCACTTGCCGATAAAGCGACCCACGAAATCCTGTCTAACCGAGGCCTAGGCATTCCGCCCGCGCCTAATGCGCCGGCTAATTTCTCGAAATTAGTGGAATCAGACGTCGCGAAATGGGCAAAAGTCGTCGAAGCATCCGGGGCCAGAGCAGAGTAGATGATGAAAAAACAGCGAACGATTCTGATCACCGGGGCGAGTCGAGGTATTGGCCTAGCCCTGGCAAACCGAGCGCACCAAGACGGTCACACTGTGGTCGGCCTGGCGCGCTCCGCGCCGGCAAACTCGTTTCCCGGCGCGTTTTACTGCGCTGACCTGGCTGATGCGGGGGCGACTGGCGTTGCTCTGGAGCAGATCTGCGCGGAGTTTGAAATAGATTCCGTCGTCAACAATGCGGGCTTAACGACCTCCAGCACCGTCGAAGAAACCTCTTTCGATGAGTTGGACCGCATCCTTGCCATAAACCTGCGCGCGCCGTTGCAATGTGTGCAAGCTTGCCTGCCGTCCATGATCCGTTCGAACCGAGGCGCAATCGTTAATATTTCGAGTCGAGCTGCATTGGGCATGCCTCGCCGTAGCGCCTACGCCGCCGCAAAGTCCGGTCTGATTGGATATACGCGCACCTGGGCACTTGAACTAGGTAAGCATGGCATCACGGTCAATGCAGTTGCACCCGGCCCGATCGCTACCGAGCTCTATCGCAATAACAACCCCATGAGCCAGGAAGAGGAGCAAACACTGGTAGCCCGTATCCCGGTGCGCAGGCTTGGGCTCCCGGAAGACATCGCCGGTACGATTGCCTTTTTTCTTTCGCAAGACGCGCGATTCGTAACCGGCCAGGTGCTTTACGCTTGCGGCGGGTTGTCCATCGGGGCCGCGCCCACATAACGTTATTCTGGAATACGCAAACAATGAAGAATAAACAGAGCGTCGCGCTCGTGACGGGCGGCTGCGGCCGTATCGGTCGAGCCATTGGCAAGCGTCTCGCGCAGGCGGGGCATCGTATTGTTTTGGTGGACGTTGCGCCCACCGTACATGCGGCCGCGCAAGAGCTCATCGACCTGTCGCTCGACGCACGCGCGGTGCAGATTGATATTACGGACAGTAAAGCTGTCCAGGAACTACCGAGCCATCTTGGCGACTGGTGGGAGCACCTGTCGATACTTGTGAACAATGCCGGCATCTCACCAAAGACCGACGGCGGTAAGCGTCACGTGATCGATATGCCGTTGAGTGAATGGAATAGCGTGATGGCGGTCAATCTGACCGGCACATTCCTCGTGACGCATACATGCCTGCAGGCGATGCGCCATCGAACATGGGGCCGCATCATCATGATTGCCAGTCAGGCCGCGCGCACGCGAACGGTCGTGCCAGGGGCGCACTATCAGGCGAGCAAAGCAGGCATGGTGGGATTTGCTCGCGTCTTGGCAGCTGAAGTCGCGCCATACGGGATCACCGTAAACTGCGTTGCGCCTGGCCGTGTCGAGTCGGACATGACGGATGCTGTGGATGACAATACCAACCGCAATCTGGCCAACGCCATTCCTCTCGCGCGCATGGGAACGCCTGAAGAGGTCGCGGCCGCTGTAGCGTACCTCGCATCCGAAGAGGCAAGCTACTCGACCGGGGCCATCATTGATGTCAACGGAGGCAGCTTTATGCCATGAGGGTCACGGCATCAACCGCGGCTGTCATATTCCATGCGTGCTTCACGAGGCGGTAGTAATCAAGCTGAGCGTAACGACTCGTGAGTAAGCTATTTCCTCAGCAGTAGAGCTCGAGGTGCGGGCCCAGCGGCAGCATCATCATGAAACCGAGCACAAACGTAAACTGCACCCCTGCCAATGTCAGCAGGTTCCGGCCATCCTGGTGTTCTGTACCATAGGGGTGTATTCACTTAACTACAACGTGTTCGACATTTTCATGACTGCATTTTTTGGCGTTGTCGGTTATGTATGGTCCAAGCTGAAATGCGAAGGCGCACCGTTGCTGCTGGGGCTGGTTCTTGGGCCCATGATGGAAGAAAACTTCCGGCGCGCGCTGCTGCTCGCTCGGGGTGACTACTTCACCTTCGCCACGCGGCCATTGTCGGCTTCGTTGCTAGCTGCGGCCATATTCCTGGTGATCATCGTCGCCTTGCCATCCATACGCAAGAAACGTGAAGAAACCTTTGTGGAAGAGGATTAATGTAGGCAGGATTCGGGCCCTTGGGCCCGTAATCCGACATCAGGACCGCCGACTTCGGTATTCCGGAAAATCGGTCCCGATGGACCGGGTGCCCTTCGGTGTACGCTATACAAAGAACACTACAGGCAGCCAATCGCAAAAGCCTTTTCCATCTCAACGGCGATTTCCAGCAGCTTCAGGTCGGTATTAGGCGCGCCCATCAATTGGTAGCCGATGGGCAGGCCGTCGACCGGTAGCGGCAGCGAGATCGAACATAGACCCAGGTGGTTAGACGGCTGCGTATTATGGGTCATGCCCAATGCCAGTTGCATGCCTTTCTCGGGGTCTTCAAGGTCCGAAATCAGCGGTGCGAAGTCGGCGGTCGTAGGACTGACCCAAGCATCGTAGCCGATAAATCTTTCCTCAACGGCGGCGCGGCTCTTTGTCCGTTTGTCTTCCAGGGCAAGGAACTCGTATGCTTTGGCATCGAGTCCGGACTCGACGCGCTTTGCAATCACAGGATCCATCATGTGCTTTTGTGCGAGGAAGTTTTCCTTGCCCAATACGGACAGCAAGGATGACGGCATAGACACTGGGAAATACCCGGCACGCTCAGGCGCCTCGGGCACAATGATGTTTTCGAGCAAACATCCCTGCGCCTTCAAGTGCTCGTTGGCGGCTTGAAAGGCTTCGCTAATCTTCGGGTTTACGTTCTCGCCAAAATGATTTTGCGGGACGCCGAGACACAGGCGATCGAGGCGAGCGCCGGAGCGGCGCGGCTGGTAAGCGAAGCCGAACAGAACCGATGAGATAGTTTTGAAAGCCAACAAGGCGTCACTCGCCGACCGGGTCAATAATCCGATGGAGTCGACCCGCGGGTCCAGCGGGAATGCGCCGTCAGTGGGCCATAGCCCGGTGGTCGTCTTCAGGCCGAAGACGCCGTTGAAAGCGGCAGGCACGCGAACCGATCCTCCGGAATCAGAGCCGATGGCGAAGGCGCACAACCCCGCAGCCATGGCCACGCCCGAGCCGGAGCTCGAGCCGCCGGGTGCCCGATGATGCTCCATGTCAGTGGGATTCCACGGCGTTCCGCGGGGCGCTGAATGGCCGGTGATACCCAAACACAGCTCAACGGCTTTGGTCTGCCCAAGGAATACACACCCTGCCTTCCGGAGGGCCTTGATGAACGTAGCTTCCTCGGCGCCAAGAATATCCGGAAGCTCCATGTTTGAACCTACACGGGGCTTTGGCATCTGCGAAATCACGAACACATCCTTGATCGCGACGGGCACGCCCATCAAGGGTCCCAAATCGGTTCCCGATTTGATTAGAAGGTCCATGGCGCGCGCAGTCGCCAGCGCACTTTCAGCGGCGACGGACTCGTAGGCCCCGAGCTTGGGGTCGAGCTTTTCGATGCGTTCGAGATAAATCCTTGTGACCTCTTCCGAAGTCGCTTTTCCTTCGCGGAAGTCTTTGGCAAAGCCTTCAAGACCATTCTCGCTGAACGGGTCCAACGGTAAATCCATCATCACTTTTCTCCGAACTACGTATTCAATTGCACATAGCGTGCGTTTACGGACCGCTTTTAGGGTTGCTTACAGACCCAAGTATGCCTTCCTGATCATGGGGTGGCCTTCCAGTTCGGACGACGGCCCTTGCAGTACCAATCGGCCGTTTTCCAATACGTAAGTGCGATGGCTAAACTGAAGCACCTGCTTGATATTTTGCTCTACAAGTAGCACCGGAAAGCCGAGATCTGCTACTTGTCGAATTGCTTGCATAACCTGCTTTACATACAGGGGAGACAAGCCGAGGCTGGGCTCGTCCATGATAAGAAGATCTGGCTCAAGCATCAGGGCGCGGCCGATGGCCACCATCTGCTGTTGACCGCCGGAAAGCGCACCCGCTTCCGTGTTAGAAAACTTCTTGACGTCAGGAAACAGCGAAAAGACCTTCTCGAGATTCCGCTCGCGGTTAGCGCGCAGACGCGGCAAATAACTGCCAAGCAGGATGTTGTCCTTTACCGTGAGGTTGGGAAAGAGCTGCCGGCCCATAGGCACATGCGCCAATCCCCGCTCTGCCATTTGGTATGGCTCAAGTCCCGATATTTCCTCGCCCTTGAAAAGGATGCTGCCCTCCCAAGGCTTGATCATGCCTGAGACCGCACGCAATATGGTGGATTTGCCGCTGCCGTTGCCGCCGACCAGCCCCACCAATTCCTTCTTTCGGACCTCCAGGGAAACGTCGAAAACGACTTGGAGAGCGCTGTATCCGAGATCGACGCCCTCGACCTTCAATACGACTTCATCAACACTGTTCATATTATTTAGTCCGTCCCCAGATAAGCCTCGATGACCCGCTCATCACTAATGACGTCAGAGGCCGATCCTTCCGCAATTTTGTTTCCGCTGGCCAGAACAATGACGTGGTCTGCAAGCTGAATGATGGCCTCCATGATGTGCTCCACCATGACGATGGACATGCCCGTAGCGGTCAGCGTGCGAAGGAATTCGATCATCTCCTTCAAGGCCGGCGGGTTCAGCCCTGCCATGATTTCATCCAGGAATAAGACCTGGGGATCGAGGGCGAGCGCCTTGGCGAGTTCCAGTCGCCGTAGTCTTGCAAGATTCAGGTCAGAGGAAAGCTGATTCGCCCGGTCCTGCAGACCGACTTTCTCGAGCGCTGACATGGCCACCCGCTCAGCGTCCTTGCGTTTGGGATTTTTCAGGAAGGCTGCAACCAATACATTCTCGAGTACGGTCAGATCCTCGTAGGGCCTTTCTGTCTGGAAGGTGCGCCCCATTCCGTTGCGTGTCCGCACATACGGGGGCGCATCCGTAACGTCCTGATCGAGGAAGGTCACATTGCCCGATCTAACGGGAGCGAATCCAGTAATTGCATTGAACAATGTCGATTTCCCGGCTCCGTTCGGTCCGATCAATCCAAGCACCTGACCTTTTTCAAGGGACAGGGATACGTTGTTCACGGCGATCAGTCCGCCATATTGGACCTTGATGCTGTCTGCCTTAAGCACGGTTTGCATATTTCCTCCTGACCAGCTTATGCACATACTCGCCGACGATTCCGCGTGGCAGCACAAGAATAACGACCAAAATCAACACGCCATAGACCAGCAAATTGGCCTGGGCGAAGGCGGTTCTGAATACTTCTCCGGACACCACGAGCAGTGCAGCACCAGCGGCCGGCCCCCAAATCGTGCCGCGACCGCCGATGATTACGGTTAATGCGATCTGAATGGACAGGAGCAGATTGAAGATGATGTGCGGTTCGATGAACGATAGGAAGATGCCGTAGATGCCGCCGCCCAGGGCGGTGAGGACTCCCGACAGGACAAACGCCTTCAGCTTGATCACGGTGGGATCGATGCCCGCTGCCATTGCCGCTTCTTCGTTGTCTCTTACGGCTTTGAGCTGAAAGCCGAATCGTCTTGTTGAAATAAGGATCGTGATGGCAATGGTGATCGCTGCATAGAACAGCGCCATATAGTATTGAGTCGTCTTGTCGAACAAGTCAATTCCAAAGGGCTCTGGCAGGGCGTCGATAAAGACTCCGGAAGCGCCACCGGTGAGCCACCCTTCATTGATTGCCACCAACCGCATGATCTCGGCAATAGCAATGGTCGACAAGCTGAAATACGGGCCGCGCAGACCAAACGTGAGCTTTCCCCAGATGGCGGCCAAGACGCCCGCGACGGCCATCGCGATTAAAATCGACCACCACGGAGCCAGACCAAACTGCGAGCTGCCGATGGCAACGATGTAAGCGCCCAGGCCGACAAAGCTGGCATGTCCTAAGCTTAGCTGGCCGGCCCATCCGCCCAGCAAATTCCACGATGTTGCCCAGCCGGTGAAAAGCAGCACGGTGATCCCGACTGTTACATAGGCCGATAGCATCATGGGATAAAGGGCGGCAAGGACAACCAGCCCTGCTAGAAACAGCATATGCTTGCTCATACTCTTTTCACCGATTTACCAAAAAGCCCTTCGGGCTTGACCAACAACACGACAACGAACACCAGAAGGCCGTAGGCATCGCGATAAGCGGAATCCAGGTACGAAGCGCCCATCACTTCGACCACACCAAGCAGCAATCCGCCAATAATGGCAGCACCGATATGTCCCAGGCCGCCCAATACGGTCACGACAAAAGCCTTAAGCGTAAACAATGCACCGGTGGTAGCTGGTGACGCGAACAGCAGCGGAATCAGGGACACGCCGGCCGTAACCGCGAGCGCCATACCCAGACCAAAAACGATGGCCTGAATTTTCTTCGTATTAATTCCCACCAATTCAGCGCCCAGACGGTTCTCGGCCGTCGCCTTGATGGCTCGACCCACTTCCGTTTTATTCAGCAGCAGATACAGCGCGACGATCACGCCGAGCGTGGCGAGGCCTGCATAGAGGAGGACGATAGAAATTCGGATTTCGCCCAGTGCCAGCGTGCTGGCTGCGTACGGCATATTCACCGACTTGGGTTCCCCGCCGAACGCCAACAGCAGCAAATTACCAATGACCAACGAGACACCCAGTGTCGCCAGCATCATGGTTTCGGGCTTGGCATCGATAACCCGCGCCAGCACGAATTTCTGTAGCGAGGCGCCTACGATGAAGCCCAGCGGAATGGCAAGTACCAGTGTCAGATACGGGTCCCACCCAAATGCGCCATTGAGCACCACGGCGAAGTACATACCGAGAACCACAAAATCGCCGTGGGCGAAATTGATGGTTCGCATCACGCCAAAAACCAAGGTAAGCCCGACGCCGATCAAGGCGTAGACGGCTCCTATCAGTACCCCGTTGGAGAGGTTCTGAAAGAATGAAACGTAATCAAACATGGAAGACCTTTGGCCAACGAGACGAGGCCGGCAGTGTTTCGAGCGGCGCTCTTCAAAAAAAACAGGGTGCGCATGTCGGCTCGGGCCGACATGCGTCTCAGGTTTTACATACCGTTAGTTGGTAAGCTTGGCTGCCTGCGATGCAAGATTTTCCGGGAACACGGTCACGTGCTTGCCATCTTGAATCTGGATGATGACGCTCTTGATGGGGTTCTGGCCCTTGAAGCCGTCAAAGGCTTTGAAGGTGACATCAGTCACGGGCGTCTTGAGGTCTGTCTTTGCGAGCGCGTCACGTACCTTCTCGCGATCTAGCGAACCTGCGCGACGCATGGCATCGGCTGCGACGGTCAGGGCCAGGTAACCTTCCGCCTCGTAGAATGAAGGCTCTTCCTTAGCCTTGGCCTTCAGGCGCTGATAGAGCTCTGGCGTACCTTCGTACTTGACGTCGGGGCTCCAGCTGACGGCCGACACGATGTTCTCGGCCTGATCGCCAACTTGCTGAACGAAGCTGATCATCGATGAGGCCGTGTCGATGGCCACGACTTTCGTATTCAGCCCGACTTCCTTGATCTGGCGGGCAATGGCAATGCCATCGTCAGCATAAGAGCTCGTCAGCAGGATCTCGGGGTTGGACGAACGAAATTTGTTAAGTATGGGGCGGAAATCTGTCGTGCCTTGATCGTACGCTTGCTTACCGACAAGTTCATAACCTCGCTTCTGTGCCTGTCGGACGCCCTCTTCACTGACTGAGGTCGGCCATGCGCCATTGCCGTGCATCACGGCAATCTTTTTAAGCTCGGGATGCTTCTGGCGCAGGTTGTCGAAATAGTCAAAGTAGACATTGGCGACGATGGTGGAATTGTGTTTTGCGCGGAAGACCCAGTCCGAGCCCGGCTTTGTGATGGAGTCGTCGGCGCTGCCCAGCACGATCAGGGGAACCTTTTGGCGAGTCGCGACTTTGGACAGCGGGCCGGTGATGCCCGAGGCGTAAGAGCCGATGACTAGCGGAACGCCTTGTTTGTTCAGCGATTCGAGCGCCGCCAGTGCGCTCTGCGCATCGGAACGATCGTCCTGAGTGACGAGTTCCAGCTTCTGGCCATTAATGCCGCCGTTCGCATTGATTTCCTCTAGGGCGACCAGCATACCGGTGTTGTAACGGGAACCGAATGCGGCGAAGTTGCCGGACAGACTGTTAACGACGCCGATCTTTACCTGCGCCATGGCAGGCATCGAGAAGGCAGATGCAGTCAGCGCGGCTACCAGGCCGACTTTCAGGAACTTAACTTTCATTTTCATTTTAGTCTCCAATTATTCGAAAGAGAAACGTTCGTCACGTACGGGCACTTATTCTTATCGGTGATGTCCTGTGCCCGGGCTGCTGTAGTATATCGACGTTTGATTCCACCGAACGGATAACAAAAGGAGGCTATTCCGCATGGCGGAACACGATAATCCCGACCCTTCCCCGAACGTGGCGGCGCTCACGCGCGGACTAGAGATTCTCAGGTGCTTTTCGGCCCGTGAACCGCGAATGTCCAACAGCGACTTGGCAAGGCTTACCGAGCTGCCCAAATCAACGGTGTCCCGGCTGACAAAGACTTTGGTCGACAATGGATACCTACGACACGACGTGCGCAAAAGGCAGTATTCCGTGGGGCCATCGGTGCTCGCCCTCGGTTACTCAGCGCTGTCCAACCTCCGCGTTGCGGACATCGCTCGGCCACACCTGCAAGCGCTCGCAGAGTCGACAGGCGCCCTGATTTCGCTGGCCACCAGAGACCGCCTTTCCATGTTGTATATCGAGGCCTGTTCGAGCGATACCCTCCTCACTCTACGAATGGGCCGCGGCATTCGCATGCCGATCATGAACACGTCGATCGGCAGAGCCTTCCTGGCGGCCCTGCCGGAAAAGGAGCGTGAATACTTGGTGGACTTGCTAAAACAGAAGAACGAACCTGTTGTAAGCCCGAAGGACTGAGACGCACTGGCAAGGGAGATCAAGCGATACGAAGAGGACGGCATTTGCCTGTCGTTAGGGGAGTGGAATGCCGACGTGAACGCGGCCGCCACGCCCATACGGTGGAGCGGCGACTCGGAGCTAATTGTCGTTTCGATTAGCGGCCCGTCCTTCATCATCACCGAAGATCTTCTGGTGGAAACACTGGTTCCTAGACTGAAGCAGCTGGCGCAGCATATTTCCAAGCATCTATCGTCCTTCAGTTCGTTTTAGGGGGGCGATTCACGCGCATTGCGCAATAGGACGGCTGCTCGCTGAGCATCGCCTGTCATCTCAATGAAGGTGGCACGATCAAAGCCCGCTAACGCGTATTGCCGAGTCCACGTCCGATTTCGCGCGCCACTTCCTGCAATCGCGGCAAAAACTGTTGAATGAGAGCATGCTGGTCATAACGAGCGAGGTTCACGCTGACGGTAACTGCGGCTACGATCGCATCCGTCTCGTCGCGTACTGGGACAGCAAGACCACCGACACCTAACTCCAACTCCTCAATCGCCATGGCCCACCCATTTTGGCGCGCGCACTTCACCGCATCGCGAAGCTGGTCTGCTTCGCAACGGGTGTAAGGCGTATAGCGCTTAAACGGCGCGGTGGCCAAGATTTCTTCAAGTGCATGCGGCTCGAGTTCGCAAAGCAGAATGTGACCGCTAGATGTGGCGTGGACCGGAAGACGCTCACCAATGCCCATATTGCGAGTTAACGGGCTGCGCACCTCCGCCCTGACTATATATACGACTTCATTGCGCTCTAACAACGAGAGCGTACAAATTTCGCCAGTCTCTCGGGCGAATTCGTCGATGACATTTCGCGCTATATCTCGCAACGGTAAAGACGACAGATAAGCGAAACCTAACTCCAACACCAAAGGCGTCAGTTCGAAGCGCTTCGAAACCACACGCGCATATCCAAGGTTTACCAGCGTGTGTAACAAGCGCCGCGCACCGGCCGGACTGAGTTCTGCCCGTTTGGCCACTTCGCTGAGGGTCATTACCCTGGACGAATGACCGAAGGCTCTGATAACAGCCAGCCCACGTGCAAAAGCCTCAACGAACTCATCACTGGCTTCTGGTAAACCCTGTTTTCGAATCATTTTATCGTGAGGCATAATAGAATTTATTCGTTGTTAGAAAAGAGTTTCGACTAGCGAAAATATAACGCATATTGTTTTGACGGTACTAGAGAATTAAGGAGCTTTGAATGATTTCAGTTTTCCCGGTAAACGAAGGCTTTGCTGCGGAGGTCGTTGGGGTAGATCTCTGCAAAGAGCTGAGCACTGATACGTTCAAGCAAATTAAGGCAGCCTTGGATCGCTATTGCGTACTGGTCTTTCCGGATCAGCCTCTCACCGAAGCTCAACAACTTGATTTCGCCGCCCATTTTGGCCCACTTGAAATATCTGTAGGTGCTTCGCTCTACAACGCTGACAAGCCGCGACGGCTCGAGAAGCCACAGCTTTCCGACATTTCCAATCTGGACGAAACCGGGTCGGTGTTGTCCAAGGGCGATCTACGGCGTCTTATCAATATAAGCAATCAGCTATGGCATACGGATAGCTCGTTTAAACGGATTCCAGCAAGTATATCGATGCTTTCAGCTCAAGAGATTGCCCCGGCAGGTGGCATGACAGAGTTTGCCGACATGCGTGCAGCTTGGGACGCCTTACCTGATGAAAAAAAAGCATCTATTGCCCACTTGATCGCTGAACACGATTACTTTCATTCAAGGGGTCTAACGGGCTTTGACGTGGAAAACGTAGCCGAAGAATGGAGGCTGCGTCAGCCGCCGGTGCCACAGACATTGGTTCGTACGGACGCTAATACAGGAAGGAAGTCGCTTTATTTAGCTTCGCATATAAGCCGCATCTTCGGCTTTAGCCAAGCCGATAGTGATGCGCTTATCGATGAACTCATGGCTTTCGCAACTAAGCCGGATTTCGTCTATCGGCATCGCTGGCGCAAAAATGATTTAGTGATCTGGGATAACCGATACACCATGCACCGCGGACGTCCGTTCGACGAAAGCTATAGGCGATCGATGCGACGCGCAACGGTACAGGACGTTGGTCCTACCGTGCAAACCACATGACCCCAGCTCTGCCTACCGAGAAATCTATCCTTTTGAGTAAGTTCTAATGAAAACATCTTTCGTCGCTCTCTGTTTGGGTGTGCTTCCAGTGATTTACCCCGGCCTATCCAATGCCGCGCCTTACCCCGCCGAACCCATTCGTATAGTGGTACCTTTTGGAGCCGGTTCGTCAACCGACACATTGAGTCGAGGGGTTGCCAAGGGTTTGGGCGAGCGGCTGGGCCAGCCAGTCGTGATCGAAAACCGCCCCGGAGCCGGTGGAAATATTGGATCGTCCACTGTGGCTCGAGCACGGCCCGACGGGTACACCTTAGTTATGGCGACTAACGGCCCGTTCGCGGCCAACGCTAGCTTATATAGAAAACTACCGTATGACCCCATTAAAGATTTTAAGCCCGTCGCGTTGATGGGGCGACTCCCCATGGTACTGGTAGCGAATGCAACAGCACCTTCCTCCTCTTTGCAAGAACTGATAGAAGAATCGCAAGCGAAACCTGACGCCGTAAACTTGGGAGCGAGCAACACCACGGCACGGGTTTGGGCCGAGCTACTCAAAACGGAAGCAAAGGCCAATATGACCACAGTGCAGTACAGCAATGTCGGTGGCATGATGACCGATTTAATGAGCGGCCAAATTCAGTATGCGTTCGAAAATATCGGCCCTTCACTTCCCTTAATCAAATCCGGAAAACTTAAGGCGATAGCGGTGACATCGGAGGAACGAGCACCATTTTTACCTGATACGCCGACAATTGCGGAATCCAACATCCGGGATCCTCAGCTTGTAGTGTGGTTCGCGCTTTTCGCACCGGAGGGTACGCCAAAGGATGTGGTCGCCCGACTCAATACGGAAGTAAACCACGTGCTTGCGACAGCCGAGATGGCCAAACTGGCCGAGCAAATTGGGATGAAGATTGCCGGAGGCACCCCTAATGACTTGGCGGTTTATCACAAATCTGAGGTGGCCAAATGGCGTACCTTCGTCGATATCACAGGCATTCATATTGACTAATTGGCACTGCACCGGGCGGCACATCGACGTAGAAAACGGTTTAACTAACGTAGTGGAATAATCAAGGGAAGCTGCCTCATTGCCAAGGGACTCGTCGTAACACCGTACGTCGAGCGGGGTAAAATTGCGCAAGCTGTCGTCGTCGTCTTCGATCATCCACTTTTTTCCGGTTTCGACAGCCCGGTGTCGACCAGCCGGTGAAATAGATGCCGCCCTTACCTATTTACCAGCACCGGTTTGTCCCGATAACGTTCGCCAAACTCCTTGGCCAGGTTCGCTATCTTGGGCATATCGTTGAAGACAATATACAGGCTGTCTGGGTGCTTCACTAAATAGTCCTGATGATACGGCTCGGCCGGATAGAAGTTTTTCTGGTCCTCGATCGTGGTGACTATTGGCTTGCGGTACACGCCAGACTTGCCTAGCTGCTCAATATAAGCCTGTGCAATTTTATGCTGCTGGCTCTTCGTGGCAAAAATTGTTGAGCGGTACTGTGAGCCCGTATCAGGCCCTTGCCGATTCTTTTGCGTGGGGTCGTGCGCTACCGAGAAATAGATTTGCAGCAACTGACCGTAGGTAATTTCCGTCGGATCATAGGTAATTTGCACGGCTTCGGCATGACCCGTATCGCCCATGCTGACATTATCATAGTGCGCGGTATCAGCGTTGCCGCCGACATAACCAGACAAGGCCTGACTTACGCCTTTTACATGCTGAAATACCCCTTGCACCCCCCAGAAGCAGCCACCGGCAAGGACCGCGATTTCTTGGTGAGATGACGATGAGGGCTCGTCTACGTCCGGCGGCGCAATGATGAACGCCTGTTCAGCGCAATAGGCCGAACTGGCGCCGTAAAGCACTGCGGCGAGGGCTAAAAGGGTCGTGGCGCCGATACGCAGAGTCGTCGAGCGACCCATATATACATGCCTGATCATAAAGAAACGTCCTTGAGTTGAGTATATGGGCTATCTTGAAATTGCGCTGAACAGTATGCATTTAGCTTGTCGCAAGACGAAAATTCATGGCAATACCATTCATGCAATAGCGCAGTCCCGTCGGCTTGGGGCCGTCGTTGAAGACATGACCGAGATGTCCGCCGCAACGGCTGCAGTGCACGGCACTGCGTATCATCCCAAAGCTGCTGTCGCGCGTTTCGCCCACGGCATGCTCCAGCGGTTGATAGAAGCTGGGCCATCCGGTGCCGCTCTCGAACTTGGTGTCCGAGGCGTACAAATCTTGCTGGCAGCCCGCGCAGGTGAAGGTGCCCTCGCGGTGCTCGTCGTTAAGGGGGCTGGAATAGGGGCGTTCGGTGCCGGCCTGGCGAAGCACCTGGTATTGCGCAGGTGACAGCAACCGGCGCCATTCGGCGTCACTGTGGGAAACCGGGAACGTGGTCTCTGCCGTCTGCGCCACTACTTGTCCATGCGTGCGGCCCAGTGTGCCCAATAGCCCGGCCAAGACGGAAGCGCCGCCAGCGCCCAGAAATAACCTGCGTGTGTATGCCATGATGTGATGTACTCCGGATATATGCAGTGGGCGACTGACTAGTTAGCCGCGTCCGCTCGTCCTTCTTTTCGCCTCCAAATTGACTATTTCATACCGTTATCTGAAGTAGAGTCCTTGCCCATCTGATCGTGTTTAATGCCGCTTTTTGACTTATCACTGTGGGACATATTGCTTTTAGACATGCCGCTCTTGCCCATGCCATCGTGTTTCGTGCTGTCCTTCGACATGCCGTCATGCGGCTTACTGCTCTCGGACATGCCACTCGGGCTCATACTATCTTTGGACATCGAGCTTTTGCTCATATTGTCCTTACTCTCCTTGTCCCTGCCCATCGTGTCAGCAGAAAACGCGCTGCTTGCCCCGAAAGATAGGCACATGGCGAGTACGGTAGCGGTAACTGTCTTCATGGTTAACTCCTCGTTTTGACCCCAGTGGAAAGAGACAACATCAATTGAAAAGATAGGCCATCATCAACTGCCGCCAAACCAGTTATAGCCCTGATCTTCCCAGTAGCCTCCGGGATACGTATTTGTTACAAAAATCGCCCGAATATGTTTCGGATTTTTGTAACCGAGCTTGGTTGGCATACGCAGCTTCATAGGAAAACCATATTTACGCGGCAACGTTTTGCCGTCATAGGTCAAAGTTAGCAATGTTTGCGGATGCAGTGCTGTAGGCATGTCTATGCTGGTGTAATAGTCGTCCGCACATTTGAACCCCACGTACTTGGCCGTAATATCCGCTCCGACCTGTTTCAGAAAATCAGAAAATCGCACACCTCCCCAACGGCCGATAGCGCTCCAGCCTTCAACGCAAATATGGCGCGTAATCTGTTCCGTTTGCGCCATGGCGCGTAGTTCATCTAACTGCCAGCGACGCGCGTTGGTGACTAACCCTGTCACCTCCAGGCGGTACGTTGCTTCGTCTACCGCAGGCGCATCTTCTACGGCGTAAAATGCATTAAATGGAAATGGACGAGTGATCATCGACTCAGGATAGGTCGGGGCCAATGCGTTCGGATTGAAGATCCAGCCTTGCACGCGATCGTTCCAACGCGAGATCGCCGATAGCGCGGTCTCAACGTTGGCATCATCGCTCATGCTGCAGCCCGACAACATAGCCAGACCACCTAGCGTCAGCGTGCGCATAATAAAGGCACGGCGCGAGGGTTCTTGTACGCGCGAGGCAAGTAACTTGCGCGCTTCCTTCAAAATATTTTCGTCATCCAGGCGAACAATTGGTTTCCCGATACGCATGACAGTCCCCTATCGGCCCAGGATCATGGCCCGCAGCGTGCGCGGAACCAGGGTCACCATGATCAGATGTAAGCCTACGAACGCAACCAACAGCGCCATGGCCACAAAATGCACACGGCGCGCTGTTTCATACCCGCCCAATAGGTCGCGTAACATGCCAAACTGTACCGACTTCCACAGGACCAGACCGGAAATCACCAATAAGCAGATATCCACCATGACGAACAGGTATGCCGCTCGCTGCACCTGGTTGTAGTGGCGCAGATCACTGTGGGCGAGCTTACCGCGTAGGGCTGCCATGGCGTCATGCAACACCCCGGTAGGGGATAACGGAAAAAAACGGTGAAACAGCCGGCCACTGGCTATATTCAATAGAAGGTAAAGGCTGCCGTTTGCCACCAGTAGCCACATGCCTGCGAAATGCCATTGCAGGGCGCCTGCTAACCATCCTCCCAACGTAATCCCGTCGGGAAAAGTGAAATCGAACAAAGGCGACGCGTTATAAATCCGCCAACCGCTGGTGGCCATCACGACCACGGCCAGAGCATTTAGCCAGTGCGTCACGCGCAGCCAACCCGGATGGATGGCGCCGTTTTCCTGGTTTACACGCATGACCGGGCGTGGACTCTGTAAGGAAGTTGGCATGTTGTGCTCCTGGGCATTGCCATTTACTGGAGTTTATTATTGACCACAGGCTATGTCGAAGTCCTCACACATACTTAAAATAAATGTGATAAATCAGGTTTGGGTAAAGGGTGATAATAAGAAGTAAGCAATTTATTGGGGGCCGCTTATATGGACCGCGTCAAACGCGTTCTGATCGTGGAAGACGACGTCCACATTGCCGAATTATTGCTTTTGCACCTGCGCGATGAAGGTTATGTGGTGGAACACGCGGCCGACGGCACGGTTGGTGTGCGTATGCTTGAGCAGGGTAACTGGGATGCGCTGGTGCTGGACTTGATGCTGCCCAGCATGGATGGTCTGGAAATCTGCAAGCGGGCACGCGCCATGGCGCGCTACACACCTATCATCATTACCAGCGCGCGGTCCAGCGAAGTGCACCGTATCCTCGGGCTGGAGCTGGGTGCAGACGATTATCTGGCTAAACCCTTCTCCGTGCTGGAGCTGGTGGCGCGCGTCAGGGCGTTACTTCGGCGTACAGATGCCTTGGCGCGCAACGCACGCATGGAAGCTGGCCTTTTGGAACGCCACGGGGTGTCTATCGATCCGCTGGCACGTTCGGCCACGCTGAATGGCAGGCTTCTGGACCTGACACCGCGAGAATTCGATCTACTGTATTTTTTTGCGCGCAACCCTGACCAGGTTTTCTCGCGACTGGGCTTGCTCAACGAGGTTTGGGGCTACCAGCATGACGGTTACGAACATACCGTCAACACACATATAAACCGGCTGCGCAACAAAATTGAACAGAATCCGGCCGAACCAAGCCGAATACTGACGGTATGGGGGCGGGGCTATAAATTTTCCACCGGGCCGGGCGAGGAGAGCGCATCATGAAACACCTGACGCTTACCCAGCGCCTGTCTGCAGTATTCGCTGCGTTACTGTTGGCTTGCAGTGGCGTATCAATGTGGCTGCAGATCGATGCCAGTAAGCGCCAGGAACAGGAAATCGTACAACGCCTTTCCAGCGGATTGGCCGCCCATATCGCCAACACGGCCAATCTGATGGACTCAAGCGACTGGCGGCCCGATGCAGTGGGAGAGCTCTTTGACAAGCTTATGGCGGTTAACCCCTCGGTCGAGCTTTACTTATTGTCCAGCGATGGGCATATCGTCGCCAACGCTGCGCCGCAAGGCCACCTGAAACGGGATAGTGTCGATCTGGGACCGGTACGCCAATTTCTAGCGGGGACGCCATTACCAGTCCTCGGAGACGATCCGCGCAACACATTGACACGCAAGGTCTTCAGCGCCGCCCCCGTGCAGATAAATGGTAACAATGCGGGCTATGTGTATGTGGTTTTGCAGGGCGAAGCCCACGATGCACTGGTCGCCGACCTGGCTGCTAATTCTGTCTTGAGTACGACGCTATTGGTCACGGGCATTGTCGCCTTGTTGGGTCTGATTATGGGGCTCATCGCGTTCCGATTGATCACCCGCCCTTTGCGCGCACTCACGCAAACGGTGCGTAGCTTTGACGGTGATGGCGAGTTGGCAGCCTCGTTGAAAGCGAATGCCACCCAGGATATCCGAGGCGACGAAATTACTGTTCTGCGCGAAACTTTCGCGCAAATGGGACAGCGCATTGCCGAACAATGGCACGAGTTGAGTCGACAAGACCAGCAGCGTCGCGACCTGGTCGCGAACATTTCCCATGACATACGCACACCCTTGACATCCTTGCACGGTTATCTTGAAACCTTACGCATCAAAGACGAAAACTTGAGTGCGGCAGACCGCCGCCGCTACCTTGATATAGCACTGGGCCAAAGCAGTAAAGTGGGGCGGCTTGCACAGGAACTCTTCGAGCTGGCGCGGCTGGAGTCTGGCTCGGTTCAACCCGAACTAGAGCCATTTTCCTTACCTGATCTGGTACAGGACGTTTTACAGAAGTTCGAGCTGGCCGCCGAAGCGCGCCGTCAGCGACTTACCGTCGACATCCCGAAGTCTGTTCCAGCCGTATGCGCCGACCTGGGCATGATAGAGCGCGTACTAACCAATTTGCTAGACAATGCCATACGCCATAACCCGCCGGGTACGGAAATTACGGTGCGCCTGCTAGGGGGACCCGGGGCCGTGCAGGTGGAAGTCAGCGACACCGGCCAAGGTATTCCGGCGGAGTTGCGCGAAGGCCTGTTTATGCGCGCCTCGGTGTTACGGAGAACGGCGCATGAAAACGGCGGCCTTGGGCTAATCATCGTGCAACGCATGTTGCAACTGCACGGCAGCGAAATCAAAGTGGTAGAAGGGGAAAAACCCGGCGCAGTGTTCCGGTTTGCCTTGACAACAGCGGCGTAGTCCCCGAAACGCCAAAAGAGGCAGATTCTCGATTTGCTCGCTATGAGACAAGGATGATCGCTACGCCCAGACAATCATTGGAAGCGGCCGGGCTGGCGGCCCGAGATATTCCGGGGGAAGCAGATAGCGCGCAATGCAAAAGACCACAAAGACGACAGCTTTTATGCCGGTCCTTGTGGCCTGTGAAGTTCGACGCTGTCCTTGGACTATTTCCGGGTATAGAACCGTAGCTTGTCTTCATCCAGCTGCGTACCAAAGCCCGGCGCATCGGGTACAACCATCTCATAGTCGCGAAACGTGATAACTTCGCTCGCGATATCATCCGTCAGCAGGTGCGGACCAAAAAGCTGCGCCCCTAGCGTCAGATTGGGCATCGTCGAGAAAATCTGGGCATAGGCCGAGGTGCCTATTTGCCCTTCAATCATCGTTCCACCAAACAGCTTGATGCCGGCGGCCTGCGCGATGCCGGCCACCTCTTTGGTGCGTACCATGCCGCCATGCTTGGTGACCTTGACCGAGAATGCATCAGCTGCACGTTTGCTTGCAATCAGCAAAGCTTCCTCCGGCGTACTGATGCCCTCATCGGCCATAATGGGTACCGCGAACCGCTCAGTCAGGCGGCGCATTCCTTCGTGGTCGTGTCGCGGCAAGGGTTGCTCGATGACGTCGATACCGCCCGCCTCGAGCTGCGCGATGCCCCAGGTCGCCGTTGCCTCATCCCAGCCTTGATTGATGTCGACCCGCACACTCGCCTGGTCGCCAAGCGCGTTTTTGACAGCCAGCGCCCGCTCAACGTTTTCCTTTGGGTCGCCACTGCCGATCTTGACCAGGAACAAACGGTACTGCTTGGCATCGAGCTTGCGCTGTGCTTCCTCGATGTCTTTTTCAATAACGCCATTACCGAGCACCCACAAGAGGGGAATCGTGTCGTGCACCTTACCGCCAAAGAGTTGATGCGCCGGCACACCCAGCTCTCGGGCTGTCGCGTCCACGCACGCCATCTCAATGCCGGCCTTCGCATAGGCGTTGCCTTTGATGATCTGATCCATGCGCAGCACGATCCGGCCAAATTCGCGCGCATCATAGCCCTTCAGATAAGGCGTTAAGCACTCATCAATGAGAGACTTGATGGCGCCCGGCGCCTCTTCCCCGTAATGGGGGATGATTGCAATTTCGCCCAGGCCCTCAACCCCGCTTTCCGTCCGAATTCTTACGACCACCTGACTGTGCGCGTTAATAGTGGCCATGGACAGCTTGTGAGGCCGCGCCACCGGCAAGTCAATAATGAAGGTCTCAATCGAGGCGATCTTCATGACGCCACCTGCAAAAAGCTCTTGCCGTCGACATAAGCCTTACGCCAGCGGGTGACGCGCACCTCTGCGAAAAGGTCGCCCTGATAGAAAGGGTCGGCCTCGATGAAGGCGCGTGCCTCTTGCTCGTTCTCGGCCGTGATGATGTACACGCCGCCGCCCTGGTCTTTACCATCCTCATGTAGCTTCGCGCCACACGCAAGCAGACGATGGGCGTTGTTCTGCAAAAAGTCCAGATGCGCGGGACGCAACTCCTGGCGTCGCGCCTGGTGGCTGGGTTTATCAAAAGTTTCGATGAAATACGTCATGGTCTTTCCAACTTAATCAATGGTGCCAGCAAGATTGGTAATACGCAGCAAGGTCCTGTGGCTCTCCAATTGCGCCTTGACCAAGTCGCTCAATGCTTCCGGCGTGGAGGGCGTCAGCATAAAGTCCTGAGCCGCCATGAATTCCTTCACTTTTGGATCCTCCATTGCCTTGGCAAACGCCTCGTTCACCTTAGCGACCACGTCGGCTGGCATGCCTGCCGGACCGAACAAACCCAACCAGGGCGCAATCGGGAAATTGTCGATGCCGGCTTCGGCCATCGTCGGGACGTTGGGCGCGTTCGGACTGCGCTTCGGTAGCACGGTGGCGTGGACCTTGAACTTCCCGG
This sequence comes from uncultured beta proteobacterium, assembly GCA_963706785.1. GTDB lineage: Bacteria > Pseudomonadota > Gammaproteobacteria > Burkholderiales > Burkholderiaceae_B > Pollutimonas. The sequence goes on along the minus strand of CAVPNJ010000012.1, from coordinate 105,730 downwards.
TCTGGACGTGCGGCATGCCGGTGCCCGAAGTGGCAACCATGGCGTCGATATGACCGCCCAACATATCGGTGATGCCCGGCGGCTCGCCCTTATAAGGCACATTCAGTATTTCGAGCTTGTTTGCGTTCGCGACGTGAGCAAACGACAGCAGCCCCGTGATATTTCCTGAGCCATAGGTCAAGGTGCCTGGATTCTTCTTGGCGTAATCGACGAATTCCTGAAGGTTGTTACCCGGCGTCTCGGCTCGGGTATACAAGAAGAACGAATAGCGACCGATGTCTGTGATGGGCGTAAAGTCGTTGACCGGGTCGTATGGCGCCTTCTTGCGGATCACCGGCACGCCAGACATAGGGCTATTCGTGGCAATAAACAAGGTATAGCCATCGGGTGCTGAACGTTGTGCCTCTTGTGCCGCAATGGAGCCGTCAGCCCCAGGCTTGTTATGAATCACAATTGGCTGCCCCAATACCTCGCCCGCTCCTTGAGCCAGCGTTCGCGCGATCACGTCTGTAGAAGAGCCTGCGGGGAAGTGAACCAGCAGCTTGATAGGTTTGTCGGGATAGGCCGCCAAGGCGGTCGCAGAGAAAGCCAGCGCGGCACTTAGGGCTGCGGTGCGTCGAATAAACTTTTTCATTACAGGTCTCCTGCTTGTATGGATTTAAAACCATTATAGGGACCCAAACTACATGCGTATAATGATTTAGAAAGCTCAAACCGTTCGTTATAATCGATTGGTTGAAAATGATGGGGTCCCATGGAACTACGACAGTTACGCTACTTTCTCGAGGTGGCACGCCAGGAGCACGTTACCCGCGCGGCCAAAGACCTACATATCACGCAATCCACACTATCGCACCAGCTACGACAGCTGGAAGAGGAACTGGGCACGCCCCTGTTTGACCGGGTCGGCCGCCAGATTCAGCTCACGCAAGCCGGCCGCATGTTTGTGGGTTTCGCCTCCCGTGCCCTGCGCGACATTGAAGATGGCCGCCTGGCCCTTCAGTCGCTAAGCGGCCTTCAACGGGGTGAGCTGCGCGTTGGCGTGATAACGACCTACACGAACTCCTTATTGCCGCAAGCCATACTGGATTTCATCAACAAATATCCCGGCATACGCCTTCAGATCGAAGATTTGCCCGCCACTCAGATTGCACAACGCGTACTCGAGGGATCCCTGGATCTGGGTCTGGCTTTCACGATGTCCGAGACCCCTGGACTAAAAACCGAACCACTGTTCTCTGAACGCCTTATCTTATTGGTGAGCAAGGATCATCCGCTCGCTGATCACAAGTCCGTGCACGGACGCAATCTGTCTACGCTTAAAATTGCCTTGCAGTCCAAGCAATACGCCTCGCGCCAGCTCATCGATCGGCACTTAAGGCGCTACTTTGAAGACGGTGTATGCATGGAGCTCGATTCGATCCAGACCATGCAACTGATGGTGGCCAAGAGCGATCTGGCCTGCATCCTCTTTGAGGGCGCCGTGTTGCCGCTACCGAACCTTCGCGCCATTCCTATTTCCACACCCGAGGTTGTGCGCACCGCGGCCCTGGTTTGGTCGCGCGAGCGATTTCACTCGGCCGCCGCCAAGGAGTTTGCGGTCGAAATCAAGAAAAGCGTGGCGCAACGCCGGCAGCCCGCCATGGCCTGAAGATGCAATCGGCTTCAGGTACCATTAAAAAGCACTCTTAATTTTTCAGGAAACATCAAGCATATGGAATATGTATTAAGTGGCGGTGTGCGCATCGCATGGCGCAGCGACGGTGATGCCGGCAAGCCTGCCTTGTTTTTATGTAACTCAATCGGCACCGACCACACCGTCTGGGATGTCATCCTGCCACAGCTCACCCAGCATTTCCGCGTGATCCGCATGGATACGCGCGGCCACGGCCAGTCTGATGCCCCTCATGCCGACTACACATTGGATCAGCTGGCTGGGGACATTGAAGCAGTAGCAACCGCTGCGGATTTGAAACAGTTTGACCTGTGCGGCGTGTCGTTGGGCGCGATGATGGCCATGGCCTATGCCGTTAACAAACCTCAACGCTTGCGGCGTCTAGTGCTTTGCAATACCTCTACTAATATGGACCCACAAGCCTGGCAGCAACGCATGGACACCGTGCGCGCACAAGGCCTGGCCGCAATCGCCGACATGGCCATGTCGCGCTTTTTCACACCCGAATACGTAGAGCAGAATGATGCGACCTTGCAAGAGGTGCGTAATCGATTTCTTAAGTTGTCGCCTGATGGCTATACCGGATGCTGCGCAGCCATCCGCGATATGGCACTGACCGAGCAATTGCCTCGTATACAAGTGCCCACGCTAGTATTGACTGGCGCACGTGATGTCTCAACGCCCCATGCCGCAGGGCAAGCCATTGCGGACCGCATCCGTGGCGCCCAGATTCGCCAGCTGCCGGCCGCCCATATTGCAGCTAATGAAGTGCCGGACTTGTTTTGCGAGGCGTTGGTCGAATTCTTGATCGACTGACCGCGCGACCGGACACGGAGGCAATCGCGCCCTGCCTTCGTTGACACACCCGGGCCAGTACATTGCCAAACTGATTTAGAGTCTGGCCAGCGCTTCTCCAACTCGACAACCGACCATGGGCGCCGCCAAGTGGCTGAACCCGCTTACCCCCGGCTTCGCATATGTTCCGGGAAGAATCACACTGCCGCCAACGCCTCGCGCCGTTTCATACTCCGTACAATCGCATTCAGCGCTACGCCGTACATGGGAACGAACAGCAACAGGCTGACGGCCAGCTTGATAACATAATCCACCAGGGCAATTTCGCCCCAGTTGGCGGCCATGAAAGGATTGCTGCTGCGCCAGAAGGCGATGCTAAAGAAGGCGGCGGTATCGAGCGCCTGCCCGAATACCGATGCTGCCGCCGGGGCAATCCACCATTGCGCGTAATTGCGGCGCATGCGGTCGAATACCTGCACGTCGAGCAACTGGCCCAGCACATAAGCGGCGAAGCTGGCAAAGGCGATGCGGAACACAAATGCGTTGAGCTCGCCCAGCGCGCCCAAGCCGTTGAAACGGCCTTCATGGAACAGCACCGACACAACATAAGAAGCAATCAGCGCCGGAATCATGGCCCGCGCAATCACCCTGCGCGCCTCGGTCTTGCCGATCAGCCGCACCGTCAGATCGGTGGCCAGGAAAATCAAGGGAAAGCTGAACGCGCCCCAGGTGCTATGAAACCCGAAAAGATCAATGGGCAGCTGCACCAGATAATTGCTGGCGATGATGATGAGGACGTGAAATGCCACCAACAGCGCAAGATAGAACGGCACCCGCGAATGCGGGACGGATATGGGGGTCATAGAGAACCTTTTTAATGGATGGGGTTAGGGAACCCATGGAAAGCAAGCCGCAATTATATGCGATCCTCACCGCTCACCTTAGCCGCCCAACCATTTCAAGTAAGCCGAACGAGTGACATCAGAGACCGAATCCAACACTTTCTGATAGTCGACCTTGTGCCGCAGCATGAGCCGGGCGTCGGCAACGCCGCGTGATTTGCAGTACCAGTGGCAACTGTGCTGGAACAAATACAGTTCGGCCGACAGACAGAAGGCCCGGTCTTTGGGTTCCAAGTTCTTTTCGTTGTCGACCACGTGACGCAGGCCCTTGGCATGAATCTGTAGCAGTCTGCGTAAGTCGCGTGTCAGCGCAGGCAGGAAGCGTTCTATATGCGGCACACAGGCGTGCAGCACGCCCATGCCGGTGGCTTGTTCGCCTTCCTTTTGCATGGAATCGGCCAGGGTGCGAACTTGCGCGGCAACGGCGTGTTCGGTCTGGGCGAAGGTTTCCAGCACCTGCAACTGCCGCGATTCGGTATCTGCGCTGATGGCCCGGGTGTACCCCTGAGTGAGCGTTTCCATGTGGCGCTCGAGCTGCAAGACGGACAAATGGCTGCCCAGCAAAGCGATACGCCCGCGCTGGTACTGCACGCACAAAATCCGCCATATGACGGCGACCAGCAAAACGCTCAATACGATATCCATTACCTGCCTTCCCTCATCCTGCTTCTCAAAATCAACGCATTACCAAGCCACCGTCCACATACAGCACCTGCCCCGGTCATGAAGCGACTCCAGTCGGAAGCCGGAAACATCACCGGCCCGGTGCGCCATAGCTTACGTATATGCCCGACGGCCCCAAGCTCGGCGCTCGGGTGTCGGCTAAAGCCGATCAGCGTCGCCTTGGCGGTAGCGCCGACATGGTAGGGCACAACGGGGTGTTCCACCAAATCGCTAGCGATATTCACAATGTTGCCGTCGGCGCGCCCCCGTCAGCCGGTTATGAGACTTTGAAAAGAGAGTCTAGGACAAGAGGAACCTTGCAAGCTTCGACAACTAGCGTCTCCTTAAGCACCAAAAGCCGGTAGTCTCTGCCTGTGGAAAAGCCACACTGCCTTACGCTCACGGAAAAGGCCGCCGATTCCGACGCGCCTTCATTAACTCTCGAAGATGGAGAGCCACGTTCCCGTCTATATCCCCAGCCAGTTCATTCACTCCACCGTCACACTCTTAGCCAGATTCCTAGGCTTATCCACATCCGTCCCCCTCGCACACGCCGTGTGATACGCCAGCAACTGCAGCGGAATCGTATGCAAAATCGGCGACAACTTCCCGTAATGCTCGGGCATGCGAATCACATGTATACCGTCACTACTTCCAATCTTCGTATCGGCATCCGCAAACACGTACAGCTCACCGCCACGCGCGTGAACTTCCTGCATGTTCGACTTCAGCTTCTCCAGCAGTTCGTCGCGCGGGGCGATGGTCACGACCGGCATGGCTTCCGTCACCAATGCCAGGGGGCCGTGCTTCAGTTCGCCGGCGGGGTAGGCTTCGGCGTGGATGTAGCTGATTTCTTTTAGCTTCAGCGCACCTTCCAGGGCGATGGGGTAATGCATCCCGCGACCCAGGAACAGGGCGTTTTCTTTGGTGGCAAAGCGGTCAGCCCAAGCCATGATTTGTGGTTCTAGGGCCAGCACAGCGCCGATGGCAACCGGCAAGTGACGCAATGCCTTCAACCCTTCTGCTTCTTGTTCCTCGCTTAGTCGTTTTTTAGTCTGCGCAAGCGCCAAAGTCAGCAAAAATAAAGCGGTTAGCTGGGTCGTAAATGCTTTGGTTGACGCCACGCCTATCTCGACGCCGGCTCGGGTGATGTAGGCCAATTTGCATTCACGCACCATGGCGCTGGTGCCTACGTTGCAGATGGTCAGCGTGTGTTCCATCCCCAGGCTGCGTGCGTGCTTTAAGGCGGCCAAGGTGTCGGCAGTTTCACCGGACTGCGAAATGGTCACGACCAGGCTGCGCGGGTTCGGCACACTGTCGCGGTAGCGGTATTCGCTGGCGATCTCAACGTTGACGGGTATTTTCGCCATGGATTCGATCCAGTAGCGGGCGGTCAGGCCGGCGTAGTAGCTCGTCCCGCATGCCAGGATCAATACATTGTCGATGTCGTTGAAAACTTTGTAGGCCTCGTCGCCGAATAGCTCGGGGGTGATGCTTTCAATGTCCTGCAAAGTGTCGCCCACGGCGCGCGGTTGCTCGAAAATTTCCTTCTGCATGTAATGGCGGTAGGGGCCCAGTTCGGCCGCGCCAGTGTGCACTTGCACGGTATGGACCTTGCGGTCTACCGCAAGGCCATCGTGGTCGGTGATCCATACTCGGGAAAGCTGCAGGTCGACGACATCGCCATCTTCCAAGTAGATGATTTGATCAGTCGTTCCGGCAAGTGCCAGGGCATCAGACGCCAGAAAATTTTCTTTTCGCCGCGGCCCACGACCAGCGGTGAACCCTGGCGCGCGCCCACGACCCGGTGCGGTTCGTCGCGGCAGAACACGGCGATGGCGTAAGCGCCGGTCAATCGGCGCGTTGTCTGTTGAACGGATTCGAGCAAATCGCCCGCATACAGATGGTCGATCAGGTGCGCAACAACCTCAGTATCGGTCTGGCTTTCAAAGACATAGCCGGCTGCCTGCAATTCGGTGCGCAGCTCTTCGTAGTTTTCAATAATGCCGTTATGCACCAAGGCAATACGCGCGGATCCTTTGCTCTGGCCAGAGAAATGCGGGTGGGCGTTGTGTGTGACCGGTCCACCATGAGTGGCCCAGCGGGTGTGGGCAATGCCGGTAAAACCACTGATGCTTTCTTTGGTGACCTGCGCTTGCAGCTCCGCCACGCGTTCGGTGCTGCGTGCGCGGCGCAGATTCGCCATCGGCATGCACCGCAACGCCGCAGGAATCGTAGCCACGGTATTCGAGTCGTTTTAGCCCTTCAAGAAGAATTGGGGTGATGTCGCGTTGCGCTACTGCGCCAACAATGCCGCACATAGATAAGCTCCTGCCAGGGTGGAAGATAAGCTATTGTGCGCAACATGCCAAGAAATTACCATTTCTTATTTGATAATAATATGGTATTTTATTTCCTCATATACTAGTAACGAAATATAATTTCATAAAACAGTCATAAGTATTAAATATGAGCGCCATAAAGTTCGATTTGCCGCTTGACGAGCTCGACCTTCGTATCCTGGATCACATCCAAAGCGACAGCTCGCTCACTAACCACGAGTTGGCGCAGCGCGTACATGCTTCACCGCCTACCTGCCTGCGCCGGGTTAGACGGATGGTAGATGAAGGCATTATTGAAAAGCAGGTGGCGATTCTAAATCCGGAAAAGTTGGGTAGCGGCTTGACCGCTATCGTGGAAATCACACTAGACGTACAAGCCGCGGAATATCTTGATGCCTTTGAAGCAAGCCTGATGCAAGAAGCCGCAATCTTGCAATGCTATCGTGTATCGCCGGGACCGGACTTTATCGTTATTGCACAAGTGGCCGACATGCCCGCCTACCATGCCCTGGCGCATCGGGCCTTTACTTCGAAAGCAAACGTACGCAATGTGCGTACGTTTTTCTCCGTACATCGTAGCAAGTTCGAAACGCGCATCACCCTGCCCAGCGAGCGTACAAAGGTTTAATCCACATCATCAAGAAACCTACTGGTCTGCACCCAGCAACGATTCATACTGCGCCAAATACCGCTCGGCCATCGTCGTTGAGTTATGCTCGCGCAATACGTATTCACGGGCACTTTCCACCATGCTAGCCCGAAGGCCCCGATCGCTCAGTGCTTGCTCCATTCCCAATGCCAACGCTTGGTCGTCGCCGACTTTGCATAATATGCCGCGGCCGTCTGCAAGACTTTCCCGCAAGCCGCCCGCATCGGTCGATACGACCGGAACCGAGTACAAGAACGCATCCAGAACGCTGGTACCCAGCGCTTCCTGGCGAGAACTCAAGACAAAGACATCCATCAAGCGGTACAAGTCTTCGATGTCAGACTGAAACCCAGCAAATATATAGTGGCTTTCCAAGCCCAGTTCGCGCACCAATTGCCGAGCTTGCGCCTCGACGCCGCCCCCCGCTGCCCAAATGCAGAAATACAAAGTCGCTTCGTATCTGGCTTAAGCGGTGCACGGCGCGTATTAATGTGCAGGGGTCTTTCTCAATGGTGAGCGCCGCGGCGGTGGCCAATACGCGTTTACCGCTAATATCAAATTGCCTGCTGAAGGCGTTAACGCGATCCTGGTTCAAAGGCTTGGCCTCGATAGCGCTGGGTATCACGCTTACCTCAAGTCCCAAGCGCCGAGGTTCAGCGGCCGCCGCCTGACTGATTGCCACCAGCGCGTCAGCCTTGGCCCATTTCCAGGCCGTTTGGCGCTCGCGCCGCAAAACCGGAAAAGCGGTACGCCTGGTAAATACCGTGCGAGAACCCAGAAAGGGCTTTAGCAGCGCCAGCCACGTCATCATATTGGCGGTCTGGGCGTGCAAGATATCAAAATTGCGGCCATGGCGGATTAAAAAACCGCACAGCGATGCCACGCTGGAATGTTCGTGCACGGTGAAGCCATCGGCGGCGGCACGTCGCGCCAGTTCACCGCCACGCCGGGCCAGCAAGGCTACTTGGTGCCCGGCATTGCGAAACTGCTGCATGCACAGCAAGGTCTGTCGTTCACCACCACGCCAGCCGCGCTCGAAATTCAGTTGCAGAATATGCATGATGGGATGAGCTAGATCTCCAAGTCGACAGCCGGATTAAGCTCACGCGCAATATTGATCGCCACCGCAACCAAGGCGCAAACAATAGCCACCCAAACGCCTAGTGTCGCACCGTTGCTGGCGCTGATATTGAATGCCACGGCAACCAATGCCGTACCGAAACTTTGCCCGAAAACTCGGGTAGTTGCCTGCATACCGCCCGCCGCCCCACTGCGATGCCGGGGCGTTCCGGCCAGCAAGGCCCTGTTGTTCGGAGTCTGGAAGAAACCGAAACCGACTCCCGCCAAAAGCATAGCAGCTATCAACCAAGCGAAAGCACTATCTACGGGCAGCATAATTACCCAAAACAGGCCTGCTGCAATACCGAATGCGCCCAATCCACACAGCACAGCAATGGAATATCGGTTCGATAGAAATCCGGCAACTGGCGCCATTACTGCAACCCCAACCGACCACGCACCCAGCAAAATACCGACTTCGGCGTATGAAAAATGCAGGACTTGTTTGAAATAAAAGGGCAGCGATACAAACGCCGACATTTGCGCCGCGAACGAAAATCCCGACGCCCCCACCGCAAAAGCGATAGGCGTAATACGCAATAAATCGACGGGCACGATTGGCGCTACCTGATCGCGCGATCGGCGCACCAATGCCCAACCGGCGAGCCCCGCCAATATCAAGCACAAGGCCGACAGCACAGGATCTTTGACCAGGGCGTCCAGGCCAATGATCGATAGGCCGAACAGCGGTATGCTAAGCGCGCAAGCCACCCAATCGAAGCGCGACGTTATTGCGCGGTACCTCTGGCAGGAAACGAATACAAAAATAGGTGGCAATACCAATCGGGATATTGACAACGAATATCCACTGCCACGAAGCAATCTGCAGAATGAAAGCGCCAACCGTGGGGCCCACAACAGCCATCAGCCCTACCACCATGGCGTTCACACTTATCCCCATGCCCAGCTTGACTGCAGCGGGTAAATATTGCGCACCAAGCCGCCAAACAAACACATGAGCATTGCACGAGCCAAAGCCTTGGGCTACGCGGGCCACGGTCAGACTAACGAGAGAGGTGGACAGCACCGCCACAATGGACGACAGCAGGAACAGGGTCAGCCCCGAGGCGAACATACGGCGGAAACCGATACGTTCGGCCACGGCAGACAAAGGCAGTAAGGAAACCACCACCGTAAGGTTATAGGCGATAGACACCCAAACGACGGAGCCGGGATCAATGGCAAGTTGCAGGGCAATTGCGGGCAAGGCCACATTGACCATGCTGGAATCCAGCACGGTAATGGTGATGGCCAGCAATACACCCATGGCCGCCCAATGACGTTGGGGGACATCCAGTCCGTCTGGCAGATTGGCCGACTTATTACCCGTTGCGTGGTTTTTCTTCACGGCTACGATTTTTTAATTGGGCGCAGCCAACCCTCGACAGTTTTTTGAGAAGGACGGGAAATGGTCAGTTGTCCCGCAGGTGCATCTTTAGTCAAGGTAGTGCCCGCGCCTAGCGTTGCGCCCTGACCTACCCTGACCGGGGCCACCAATTGGGAATCAGAACCAATGAAGGCGTCGTCTTCAATAATGGTCTGGAATTTGTTCACGCCGTCGTAATTACACGTGATGGTGCCAGCGCCAATATTGACTCGTTCTCCTATTTGCGCGTCGCCTATATAAGCCAGGTGATTCGCCTTGGAGCCTTGCCCAAGAGTGCTTTTCTTGATCTCGACAAAGTTGCCAACATGGGCCTGCGAACCAATGTCGGCTCCTGGGCGTAAGCGGGCATAAGGACCTATGCGGGCCTGATCCGAAATTCTGGCTTCTTGTATATGGCTAAAGGCTTCAACCTGCGTGCCAGCGCCGACCACCGAGTCTTTAATAACGCAATGCGGCCCGATACGTACGCCATCCTCTAACTTGACCCGACCTTCGAACACGCAACCCACATCAATAAATACGTCGCGCCCACATATCAATGACCCGCGCAGATCAAAACGGGCCGGATCCGCCAGCGTTACGCCAGATTCCAGCAGCCTGCGAGCCTGCTCGCTTTGCCAGTGGCGTTCGAGCTGAGCCTGCTGAATGCGGCTATTGACGCCCAGCGTTTCCCATGAGGCCGACGGTTGCGCGGCGTGCACAGGCAGTCCATCTTGCACCGACAAATCGACCACGTCGGTCAGATAATATTCGCCTTGCGCATTGTTGTTATTAACGCGCGACAGCCAGTCTTTAAGGTTGCCAGTAGGGGCAACCAGAATACCGGTGTTGACTTCAGTAATGGCATGTTCCTCGGCTGAAGCATCTTTGTGTTCAACGATGCGTATGACCTCGCCCTGCTTGTTACGCACAATGCGGCCATAACCGGTTGGGTCGGCCAGCGTCTCAGTAAGCACCGCCATGCCTTGCCCGCGGGCGTCTAGCAGACGCTGCAGGGTCTCGGTTTGAACCAGGGGCACATCGCCATACAGGACCAGGGTCGCGTCGCCCCCGCTTTCGCCGCCTGCCAGGAAAGGAACCGCCTGCTGCACCGCGTGCGCCGTTCCATGTTGAGGAACTTGCAGCGCGAAGTGAATATCGGCTTGATCGGAAAAAGCCTCTTTGACGCGTTCTGCACCATGGCCCACTACAACGATGATGCGGTGGGGGTTTAGCCGCCGGGCGTTTTCAAGTACGTGTGCCAGCATTGGTTTGCCTGCTAGCGGATGCAACACTTTAGGCAGGTCGGACTGCATGCGTTTGCCCAGTCCGGCTGCCAGAATAACAATATTCAGCATGTATTATCTTGGGTTGGTGAATAAAAAATCATGATTTGCGCGCTGCGGATGTGCGCTTGCGCGGCGCGGCTTTCTTGGCCGCAGGTTTTGCAGCAGCAGGCGATGATTCTGCCGTCTTTTTCGTCGCTGCCTTAGGCATAACCTTTCCCAGGGTTGAATCAGCCGAGCTGCCTGTCGTGGCCTGTAGCGCAGCAGCCTTCGCCGCTTCCGCCCCTTGCAAGCTAGCCGTAGTTGCCTGGGCGAGGTTATTAAATTGCTTTTGCACCATATCCCACCAGCCCTGCGCTGCTGTAGCGGCGTTGGCCGCCATTGCCTCGCTCGCCGCCTTGGCTTGGCCGGCGAGATCTTCCGCACTGGCGTCTTGTTCGGCTTTGCCTGGCTTAGCACCTGCTTTCGAGGCAGATGGCGCCTCTTGCTTGTTGCCTGCGGCCGGTTTGGACGGCTGCATGCCCAGCACCGCTTCAAGCGGTGACATCCCTTTAATCTCTGATCCTGAAGCAGCCATCGAAGCGGCCGAAGTCATGAAGGTTTTTAGCGTATTGATCGTAGAGCGCTGAACCTCGAGACCCTGGATCGTGCCGGATAGCATGGACAGGTTCATGCGCAGCCAGTTTTCCACGGCGCGCAAATCGTTGATGCGACGTTCCAGATCTTCGACTGACATGGGCGTGGCCATGGCTGTCTGATTGAATCCGCCAGAACTTGCAAGGCCATCCCACGCCTGGCGCATCATTTCCATACTGGCAAGTAACGGGTTCTGAGCCATCTCGCCACTTTGACCAAAACCGGGCAAAACAAAAGGATTGTCGTTTTTAGCAACCATGGCGGCTCCTTGAGCACAAAGGTGGGGGGGCTCGGGTGCTTGGATTGAGACTTAGCGGCCGAATTTACGCTAGCTTAAACTGAAGTAGTGCCGCCGTCTAATATGGTCTATTGCTTACTATTACAGAAGTAACCCTTCATGTATCCGCTGCTGCAGTCCTTCCAGGATGACGAGCTCCGCCTCGCGCGTAAAGTCGCTCGCTTCAACCATGGACCAGAGCTCGCTGATATTAACCAGCTTGATTTCACTAACCTCACCGTCCAAGTTCCGCGGTTTTATCGACTGAGGCAGTATGCAATCGCTGACCAGAACGTCTTCGACTTGATAGCCTTCTGGCAAACGTCGATGCATGCGTAAAATAGTGCGCAACGGTGAACGGTTTGCAAGGTCGCTGGCGATCAGGCCGGCCTCCTCGTTGCTTTCACGCAACAAGGAAGCTTCAAGGTTTTCCCCGGCGCCGGCCAGACCTCCGACTAGCGTATCCCACATCCCCGGGTCGGTTGATTTATTCAATGCACGCCGCGCGATCCACAACTTCCCATCGGGCGACCACGCATTCAAATGCACCGCTTTGGTTAGCAATCCCAGGGGTCGTACCGCAGCGCGCTCGATAACCGCCAGGCGTTGCCCCTCGCCAATCACGTCCAGCAGTTCGTCACGCCAGCCGCGCAGACATCCCGTATCTTTAAGTGAAACCGCCAACTGCGCCATTACGGTATTAAGCGACATACGGTGGCGCGGCGCCGCGGTTATGTGAACGGCCTCGGGCTCGATACAGACCCCGTACAAGCCTTCCAGATGCGCGGTCGCTTTTGCAGTGACCCATCCCGCAACCTTTCCCGCCACTGTCAGCGGCCGTGATCCGCGAGGAGGCAATTGTTGAATTCGTTTCGCAAGTTCTTGATAACGTGCGCTTATGGCAGGCGCCAATTCGGGGGGCTGTGAATCTTTCATGGAATAATTGTAGTGGAAGCGGAGCCACCACTGCGTTGCCCCCTCGACGACTCTTATATGAATGACGCCAGATCAGCACATAGTAAGCTCTTGTTCGCTATAATTCCGCGATCAAAGGTAATTCGAGCAGGCATTGCCCCAGCATTCGGTATTTTAAGCCTGCCATTCAATAATTATGTGTTCATCCGGTGTTTTCCCGATCAGCTTGTTTGATCAAAGTCAACATTTGGTCCGAACACGCCGTATTTCGAGGTCAGCATGAAGAAGTTGAGAGGGTTACTGGGGACTGGCGCAACGCTAATGGCAGCAGCAGCTGGTGCACAGGTCAAGGACATGCCGGGAGGCCCAAGGGTCAATCAGTTGAACCTCCACGAGGGGGTGACACAAATCGCACATGAGATCATGTGGATTCACTGGATGTTACTGATCATCTGTGCAGTGATTTTTGTGGGCGTATTTGGAGTAATGTTTTACTCCATTTTTATGCACCGCAAGTCGCGCGGTGCGGTGCCGGCCAAATTCCACGAACACGTGGGCATTGAAGTCGCCTGGACTGTAATTCCTTTCATCATCGTCATTGCCATGGCGCTTCCCGCCACGCGTACTGTGGTGGCCATGAAAGACACCAGCAGCTCCGACCTTACTATCAAGGTAACGGGCTACCAGTGGAAATGGGGCTACGAATACATCGATGGCCCCGCCCAGGGCGTCAAGTTCCTTTCCAATCTGGCTACGCCTCGCGCCCAGATCGACGGCACTGCAGCCCCGCACCGATCTGTATTTGATGGAAGTCGACAAACCTGTAGTCGTTCCCGTCAATAAGAAAGTGCGCATTGTGCTCACCGCCAACGACGTTATCCACTCTTGGATGATCCCTGAGTTCGGCGTCAAGCAAGACGCGATGCCAGGCTTCCTGCGCGACACTTGGTTCCGTGCCGAGAAAATTGGTACTTACCGTGGCCAGTGCGCCGAACTTTGTGGCAAGGACCACGCTTTCATGCCTATCGTGGTCGATGTCGTGTCTCAGGCCGACTACGAAAAGTGGGCCGCCAACGAACAGAAAGCGCTGGCCTCTGCCGCCGACGACCCCAATAAGAAGTGGACCAAAGATGAACTCGTAGCACGTGGCGAACAAATTTACGCTGCAAACTGCGTAGCCTGTCACCAGGCAAATGGCAAGGGTATTCCGGGAACCTTCCCCCCACTGGACACCAGTCCGGCGGTACTGGGACCAATGAAGACTCAAATCCTTACGGTGCTTAATGGTCACCCAGGCACCGCCATGGCAGCCTTCCGTGATCAGTTGAACGATGTCCAAATCGCCGCCGTCGTTACCTATACACGCAATGCCTGGAGCAATGCTGGCAAAGGTACCGATCCGGTTGTTCAACCTGCCGACGTCAAGGCCTTGCGCTAAACCACTGGCACATTTAATCTAAATTTGAATGTTTTTTTACCGGACGGCGGTTTTACCGCCCCGGTTGAGTAGGAAGGAGTCCACCATGAGCAGCGTTACTGCCGACCACGTCCCAGCCAGTCACGGGCACGACGATCACGACCACCGGCCTCACGGCTGGCGGCGCTGGCTGTTTGCCACCAATCACAAAGATATCGGTACGATGTACCTGCTGTTCTCGTTCTGCATGCTGCTCGAAGGCGGTGTGCTGGCGTTGTTGGTGCGCACAGAACTTTTCTCGCCTGGCTTGCAGTTTTTCCAGCCTGAATTGTTCAACCAGTTCACCACCATGCACGGCCTGATCATGATTTTCGGCGCCATCATGCCCGCGTTTGTCGGTTTCGCCAACTGGATGATCCCGCTTCAAATCGGCGCATCCGACATGGCCTTCGCCCGCATGAACAACTTCAGCTTCTGGCTGTTGCCGATCGGCGCCATTTTGATGACAAGCTCATTCTTCGTACCTGGCGGCGCCAATGCTGCAGGGTGGACGATGTATGCGCCACTGTCGCTGCAAATGGGTCCGGGAATGGACTTCACGATCTTTGCCGTACACATTCTGGGCGCATCGTCCATTATGGGCGCCATCAATATCGTGGTCACCATCCTGAACATGCGCGCGCCCGGCATGACCCTGATGAAGATGCCCTTGTTCTGCTGGACATGGTTGATCACCGCTTACCTGCTCATCGCCGTCATGCCTGTGCTGGCCGCTGCCGTGACCATGCTGTTGACTGATCGCCACTTCGGCACCAGCTTCTTCAACGCGGCCGCCGGTGGCGACCCGGTCTTGTATCAGCACGTATTCTGGTTCTTCGGTCACCCCGAGGTCTACATCATGATTTTGCCGGCATTTGGTATCGTGTCGGCGGTGGTGCCTGCTTTTGCCCGTAAACAGCTGTTCGGCTACGCCTCGATGGTTTATGCCACAGCCGCCATTGCCATTCTCTCCTTCCTGGTATGGGCGCACCACATGTTTGCCACCGGTATGCCGGTTACGGGTCAGTTGTACTTCATGTACGCGACCATGCTCATATCGATTCCCACCGGCGTGAAGGTCTTCAACTGGGTTGCCACCATGTGGCGCGGTTCCATGACTTTCGAAACGCCCATGCTGTTCGCGATTGGTTTCATCTTCGTGTTCACGATCGGCGGGTTCACCGGCCTGATCCTGGCCGTGGCACCTATCGACATTGCCGTGCATGACACCTACTATGTTATTGCTCACTTCCACTACGTGATGGTGGCGGGTTCCTTGTTCGGCATGTTTGCTGGCGCCTACTACTGGATGCCCAAATGGACAGGTCGCATGTACAACGAAAAGCTCGGCAAGTTGCACTTCTGGTCCAGCATGATCTCGTTCAACGTTACGTTCTTCCCAATGCACTTCCTTGGATTGGCCGGGATGCCGCGTCGCTATGCTGATTACGCGGCACAGTTCACCGACTTCAACCAAATCGCCACCATAGGTGCCTTCTGGTTCGGTCTGTCGCAACTGATATTCCTGTTCCTTACCCTGAAGTCCTATGCCGGTCATGGTGAACCAGCCCCGGCTAAACCATGGGAAGGCGCAACTGGTCTTGAATGGACTGTGCCCTCACCTGCCCCCTTCCACACCTTTGTCGTCCCACCAGTCGTCAAGTAAGGCATGCAAATGACACCCGAACAACGCCGGAAGAATCGCTACACCGCCATCGCGCTGATCATCATCGTGATAGCAATCATGGTGTGGACCTTCTGGCGCGGCGGGTCTCTGGGAGGCTAGGCTTTATGACCAAAGACATCCAAGAGCTTTCGCGTCGAAAACTTAACTTCTTCCAAACACTCAAGGCAGTCGCGTGGGGATTCTTCGGAGTTCGCAAGGGCAAGGGATACAACGAGGATATCTCCAAGCTCAATCCCGTCCACCTGATATTGGCCGGCATACTGGCTGCTATTGTGTTTGTTGTAGGCCTGGTATTGGTTGCCCGCTGGCTTATTTCCTATTTGACCTAATAATGTTTAATTCAATAATTCGCAACAGGAGAACACCATGAGTGCAAGTGACTTGGCTCACGGCAAAGAGGCACCCTACTATTACGTGCCCGCCAATTCAGTCCATCCGGTTCGCGCAAGTTTTTCCTTGCTGCTGACCCTTCTGGGCGCAGCCCTCTGGATCAATAGCTATGAAGTAGGTTTCTGGCTATTCATCGTGGGCATTCTTGGTCTGTTCGTCGTCCTTTATGGCTGGTTCGGCGATGCGATCCATGAGTCGGAAAGCGGCATGAACAATCAGCGTGTCGATCACTCGTATCGCTGGAGCATGGCTTGGTTTATTTTCTCTGAGGTCATGTTCTTCGCGGCGTTCTTCGGCTCGCTTTGGTACACCCGCGAAGTCACCACGCCATGGCTAAGCAATCTAGATCACCAAAACCTGTTGTGGCCGAATTTCTCCGGTACTTGGCCTAACTTGGGCCCGGCGGGCATTATCCCCGAATTCAAGACTGTAGGCCCCTTCTGGTTACCGACAATCAACACAGCTTTACTGTTGTCGTCTGGCCTGACGCTTACCGTCGCCCACCACGCATTGCGCGCGAACCATCGCGGCAAGACGATCTTCTGGCTGGCTCTTACGGTTATTCTGGGTTTTTCGTTCGTGGCCTGTCAGGCTTACGAATACTTCCATGCCTACAATGATCTGAACCTACGTTTTGACTCGGGTGCATACGGCTCGCTGTTCTACATGCTTACCGGCTTTCACGGCTTTCACGTGATTCTCGGCGCAACTTTCCTGACCGTTATTCTGTTCCGCCTGATCAAGGGGCACTTTACAGCCACGCATCACTTTGGCTTTGAAGGCGCCGCATGGTACTGGCACTTTGTGGACGTGGTTTGGTTGGGGCTGTATTTGTTCGTGTACTGGTTCTAAGCATTCAACTATCCAGGGAAAAGGCTGGCCTTGCCGGCCTTTTTTCTGCAACACACCTCGGCAGGCTAGCCCAGCAGCGCCATAACCGCCGCAAGATTCGCTGCCTGACCTTAATGTGCGGCGATGCCCGTGCTTTGTATCCAGCCCATATGATGGGCAAATAAAACGAACAGAAACAATGCTATTGACAGACCGATGCGCACTGTCAATGCATTCACAGTACGATTGGTCCCGCCTTTGTCGCGCATCAGATAAAAAAGGGCAGAGGCAAGACTTCCGACTATACCCAGGAAAGCCAGTATTACTACAAAACGCATTTTGGGCTCCGGTGAAACTGGAATTATTGCAGACATGGCACGTTCTCACACACCTTATCGCACACTTCTGGCCCTGATTTTATTGGGCTTGATGGCGTTCGCATTTGTGTCGCTGGGTAATTGGCAACTTGATCGCGCCGCGCAACGCGAATCGATCAAATCGGCCATCGAGGCCGGGCGGAACACTCCTCCCTTGCATCTGCAATCAGACACTGCGGCTCAAGACCTTGTGCCATGGCGACCCGCTACGGCCGATGGCGTCTGGCTGCATAAGTTCACTGTACTACTCGAAAACCGAAACTACCAAGGGCGCCCGGGATACTGGGTTGCCACGCCGCTACTTATCGATCAAGCTACCAATACCGCTGTACTGGTACTGCGCGGATGGCTACCGCGACCCATGCGGCCCAACGAAGCCTTGGCCAACGTTCCCGCCCCGGCCGGAGAACAAGTCATTACCGGTGAGCTGCTAGAGCGTGTACCGCGGCTATTCGAGCTTTGGTCATGGTCGGGCGACGGCGCAACCGAGTTGCCCTCTACATTGCCCGACCCCGCCCAGCCGCTACCCAAACTGCAGAACCTGGACTTATCCGCATATGGCAGCGCAACGGGCTTGACCTTAGTGCCCACTGTCCTCGCCGAACAACCGGTCAGCGCTGTCTCGAACGACACCTCATCCGAGCCGGGACAGTTGCTCCGGGAATGGCCAGAGCCCTCGCTGGACGCCGACAAAAATCGCGGCTACGCGCTTCAGTGGTTTGGCTTCGCGGCCATCGCCGCGGGCGCATGGCTAGTCATTGCATGGCGCGCCTTGCGCCGAAAGAATCAGTCCGAGACCTTGTAAGGAAATATTGTGGTCAGCCCTACCCCTGTTACGCCGAAGAAACCCAACCCGTCGCGATCCAGAACCCCCTTATTCCTGATTTTGGCGGTGTGCCTGGCGCCGCTGGTTTTTGCGCTGCTGGCTTATTATGTCCCTGCATTAGGGTTGCGGCCGCAAGAAGCAACTAACTATGGCACCCTAGTGCAGCCCCAGCGGCCTCTGCCCAACACAGACGCGTTGCCTTTGGCAACGCTGGACGGCAAACCTTTTGACTTAAACAGCCTGCATGGCAAGTGGCTACTGGTCAGTGCCGATGAAGCGGCATGCCCCGAATCCTGCGTAAAGAAACTATTCATCTTACGTAATTCACACGCCAGCCAAGGCAAAAATGTAGAGCGCCTGGCACGCGTTTGGTTCGTCACCGACGACGGCGAAGTTCCACCCGTAATACTTGACTCCTACCAAGGCACCAATATATTGCGCGCCAATCCTGAACAACTTGCCGCATACCTCAAGCCCAACGCCACTGCAGCGGAGCGCGAAACCGCATTGAAGGCCCCTATGTGGATAATCGATCCTTTGGGCAACCTAATGATGGAATTCCCCGCCGATGCCGATCCCATATCGGTTCGTAACGACATCAGTAAACTGATACGCAACTCAAGAATTGGCTAATCAAGAATGTTGGAACGCATTACCTCGCGGTACCGGAAGCTGGTGTTTGTCACCTGGTTCCTAACGCTGGATCTAATCATGTTCGGAGCGTTCGTGCGCTTGACCGACTCAGGCCTTGGATGTCCGGACTGGCCCGGTTGTTACGGCAAAATAACGCCGCTCGGCGCCAGTGGGCATATCGAACAGGCCTTGCAGGCGATGCCTCACGGTGCCGTCAGCTTTTCCAAAGCCTGGATCGAAATGATCCACCGCTACGTGGGCTCGATACTTGGCATGATGATCATCGGCATTGTCTACCTGGCGTGGCGTTATCGCCGCCAGCTCGGCAACACGCCGCGCCTGGCCATCGTGACCTTGATCGCCGTGTGTATTCAAGGCGCTTTCGGCGCCTGGACCGTCACGCACCAACTCATGCCTATCGTGGTAACCAGCCACCTGCTGGGCGGCATGATATTGCTGGCCTTGATGACATGGCTTGCTGCACGGGAAAAAACCCACGAACCGTTAAGTCCGCACGCCCGACGCTGGCATCCATGGATGGTAGCCGGAGTCGTTTTGCTGTTTGTGCAAATAGCATTGGGAGGCTGGGTCAGTACCAACTATGCAGCGCTTGCTTGCATGGACTTCCCGACCTGCCACGGAGAATGGTTTCCCCCCATGGACTTTGAAAACGGATACTCGCTTATCCGTGGACTCGGTACCCTGGCCACGGGCGAGATGATTTCGCAATACGCCTTGACGGCCATACACTGGGTGCATAGAAACTTCGCGTTCGCGGTGTTTGCGTATCTGGGTATACTGGCCTGGAAGTTGCTGCCTGAACCGGGCCTGCGCGGGCCAGCCAAACTGTTATTGGGGCTGTTACTTGCTCAACTGCTAACCGGGCTGACCACCATTTTCTTTCAATGGCCCCTATTAATTGCCGTACTGCATAACGGCGGCGCTGCCGGCCTGGTTCTGGCCAGTGTCACTCTCCTGGTGCGCCTGTCGCGCGTCTATAGGTCTAAAATACTGGCATGACTACTGTTCCCGTTCCAACGCAAACGATCTTCCGACAGTACCTAGTTTTAACCAAGCCGCGTGTCACCCAGCTTGCGGTGTTTTGCGCTGTCATCGGCATGTTCCTGGCCAGCCCGGGCGTACCGGATCCGGCGAAAGTTGTGGCAGGCACCGTTGGTATATGGTTATTGGCGGCGGCTGCCTTTGCTGTGAACTGCCTGATCGAACAGGAAATCGATGCGCGCATGTTACGCACGGCAAGGCGCGGCACTGCGCGCGGCACGATCAGCAATCTACAGGTCATCGTAATGTCGGGACTGCTGGGGGGTCTGGGCATGGCGGTTTTGTATACCCTTGTCAACCCTCTGACCATGTGGCTGACCTTCGCCACGTTTGTAGGGTACGCAATCGTCTACACCATTATCCTGAAGCCGCGCACTCCGCAAAATATCGTTATTGGCGGTCTTTCGGGCGCTATGCCGCCAGCCTTGGGCTGGGCAGCCATCGCAGATTCGGTTCCCGCCGAAGCCTGGGTGCTGGTGCTGATCATTTTCATCTGGACGCCACCTCATTTCTGGGCGCTGGCCTTGTATCGCAATAACGATTATGCCAAGTCAGGTCTGCCTATGCTGCCCGTGACCCATGGCCAATCGTTCACGCGTTTGCATATACTGCTATATAGCTTTGTACTCTTCGCCGCGACGCTGTTGCCATTCGTTGTGCGCATGAGCGGCATGCTTTACCTGGCCTGTGCGGTCGTGCTCAGCGGCATATTCGTTTCGTATGCGTGGCGCCTATACAAAGAATATTCTGACGAACTCTCACGCAAGCTATTTCGCTTTTCGATCTTGTATTTGGCCTTGCTTTTTGCGGCATTGCTACTCGATCACTGGGTCGCGTTAATCTGATCCACAACTCTGGGTTTTTCATGTCGATTTTTTCAAGCAAACGTCGTGTTTTCCTAGCCGCCTCGAGCGCGGTCGTCGTCTCTACCCTCCTGGCCGGTTGCAAGGAAGAAACGCTGGCCTTTCACGGCTCCGACATTAATGGCACGCACCTTGGCAAAGACCTCGAATTGCAGGACGGCAGCGGGCAGACACGCCGCCTTGCAGATTACAAGGGCAAGATCGCGCTTGTGTTTTTCGGTTATACCCAATGTCCTGACGTCTGCCCGACGGCCATGGCAGAATTGTCGCAAACAATGGAATTGCTTGGTCCCGAAGCCGCCAAAGTTCAGGTAATCATGATCAGCGTGGATCCCGCCCGCGATACCCCTGAAATCCTGTCGGCCTATGTGAAAGCATTTAACCCCAACTTCGTAGGCCTTACAGGTACCCCCGACCAATTAAGCAAAACCGCGAAATCGTTCAAGGCTTACTACGCCAAGTCTTCCGGCGGCACGGCCGAACAATACGGCATGGATCATGCATCGTCGTTTTACGTCCTTGATCAGAAAGGGGAAGCTCGTGTCTTGATCGCCGGAAATGCCAAAGCCCAAGACATAGCTGCCGATATCCGGCTATTGCTATAAGCAACGCTTAAGGCTGTAGCGCTGGGCATCAAGAGGGTTTGGGGCTAAGGTCTGGCAGCGCTTCATGCTGGCGCTCTCCTGACTGAAATTGCCGCCATACTTCCAGCGCACGCAGACGCTGCTTAATGATAAGGTCGATCTTCTCGCGCAATACGGGGTCGCGTTCGCGCAAATCGTTAAAGTCGCTTTCCAGCAGCATCAGCAAACGGCTATAGCCCAGCGATGTCACCTTGGCCTCAAATTCGGTGCCCGTGCCCAAGGCCATTTCGCCAAAAATTTCGCCCGTTCCTAGCTCTACGGTTGTGTCGTCCGGCAAATGGATTGTCACCGCGCCAGACGCGACGAAATACATCACCCGGCTTCTGCCCAGTTGCATGTTGATTTCCTGATCAGGGACGGCCAGCCGCGGCTTCAATACCTTACTGATTGACTTCAATGTCTCGGCTGACGCACCCTCGAACATAGGCACACGCTTAATCAATTCGTCGGCGCTGATGGCGATGTCGAGGGCCGGGAGCTTTTCGACATGACTCCAGCGCTGTTCGATCTGCTTTACCAGGTCGGAATACATCTCGCCCGTGATCAAAAATTGCGACAACATATCGCGATAACGCGATCGTTCCAGAGCGCGTGCCATGCGGCCAAGATAGGCCTCCTGCAACCAGTGAGCAAATATCGGATACTGCAAATTTAGCGCCTGCAGTGCAGACTCCAGCAGCGACAGGCGTTGGCGATGTGCTTCGATAATGCTTGCTGTTGCTTCGGCTCCCAGCAAGGGCTGTATTTCTTTTTCCGCGAAACGGATCAAGTGCTCGACAACCGATCGCTTGCTCATCAAGTTAGCGAACCGCTTGGCCAGCTCTCTTGCGAGCCAACCCTGGACGCCAAACAAGTAATGCAGTCGCAAGGACAGGCGAAACGCAGTCGAATACCGAAGATCCACCGCAATGGCCGCTTCGAAACCGGCCAGTCCTCCTGCGCGCACGGCCTCACCCAAGCGTTCGGCGCGGGCCAGTAAAAACTCGGCGGTGCGCCAGTCCACTAGCTGGGCCTTCAGGGTATCGAAAAACAGTTCTTCCTCGCGGGCCGCGACCATTGCCAGGCCCACGTAGACCTTTTGATCGTGGGATAAACGATTGACTTCTCCGACGTCCACGCTGGCCTGGCTCGCATCGAATACGGCATGCACCCGCTTGCGCACATCTTCACCAATATGTTCTTTCCAAGCAATTTCGTCCGTCTTATCGCGCAAGTCCTCGAGCGCCACCACCAAGGCCTGATTGCGCAAGGTTCTGTCAAAAGAGGAAAGCTCGTTCAAGCCCAGACGCCGTATGAGCGGCCGCAAACTGATGCCATTGATGAATAAAGTCATCAAGACAAATCCGGTCGTGATAACGGCCACGAATTGCCGCGCCTCGTAAGGGACATTGTCCTGTTCCGTCACGGCCAGAGCCAGGGCCAGTGACACAGCGCCGCGCAAGCCGCCCCACCACATCACGACGCGGTAGGCTCGACTGACCTTGGTCCCAAAGCGGGTCAGGCCCAGAATGGGCACGACACCGAACACCATTACCGCGCGCGCCGCCAGCGTCACGACGAAGACAAGCAAAATTAGCAGCATCTCCATCCAAGTGATCTCCGTCATCATGCGCGGGATCAACATGGCGGCAAACACGAAAATAAGAGAGTTCGCCCAGAAGCCAAATTGCGCCCAGGACCCGGATAGTTGCTCGAAAGTTGTCGGTGACATCCGTGTGCGGCCGGTCGAACCCACGACCAGCCCTGCAATGACCGTGGCAACCACACCCGACACGCCCAGATAGTGCTCCGATATATAGAAAGCCAGATAGGCGAGCGCCACCGTCAAGGTGATTTCCGCAGTGGGCCAGCCTCGCAACCAGAAGAATAGGCTACTGGCAGCCCGTGCCATCAGAAAGCCTACTACCGCGCCACCCACAAAACTAAGCACGAAACTGGAAAACACCCGTCCCGCCGAGAGTTCGACTCCGCCATACAGAGCAGTAAGCAATACGGAATACAGGGCGATCGAGGCAGCATCGTTAAACAGAGACTCGCCTTCAACCAGTGTCGTCAGCCGCTTGGGTGCACCGACCTCGCGGAATACGCCCACTACGGCGATAGGATCCGTCGTTGCCACAATCGCGCCCAGCATCAGGCACACCACAAGTCCATAGCCTGACACGGCATCAAGAGAAAACCCGACCGCCAAGGTGCACACGACCACCGCGACAATGGCCATCATCAGGATAGGGCCAATATCGTCGAGCAGGCGCCGCACGTTAAGGGCTAAAGCCGTCTCGAACAAGAGAACGGGAAGAAAGACGAAAAGAAAAGTTTCGGAGGAAACTTCGAAATGCTGCAGCGAATCCAGGAAGTCGGACATGACCAAAGGCGCCCAGCTATGGACATGGATGATCAGACCAAGAGCAAACCCGACAATGGCGAGCAGTATTGAATAAGGCAGCCGAAGACGCCCGGCAAGTGCAGGCATGAAAGACACCAGGGCCAGCAAGCCGGCCAAGCCAAACACTACATGCCCTATTTGCATGTTGCTTTCCTTGCTACACCGTACTATGCCTGCATAGAATATCGCTTTTTCGACCGATTTTTTTGATCGGCTATATTTTTTTCTTATTAGAGAGCGAAATTTGTGAACGACGCCTTAGTGTTGCGTATTTCGGCTAGGGTGGACAATATGCGGCAGGCATAAAAAATGGGACACCGAGGAGGTGTCCCATAAACATCCGCTTCAAAAGGGAGGGGAAGAGGAGAAGCCGAAGCGGACGATAGACGTACGGCTCGCGCATCGCATGGCAAACCAATGGCCTATATTGGTTAGTACGTACCGCCGATGATAAGTTCGCAAACTGCGGAAATAAACCGTGTAAAAGTTTATGTCGGTATTGCGCCCTAGGCTAAGGCAATACGCAGCTTCTTGAATGCCGCCGATTCAATCTGACGAATGCGCTCGGCCGACACACCAAATTCTGCCGCCAGCTCGTGCAAAGTTGCCCCGCCGTCATCTTGCAGCCAACGCGCCTGAACAATCCGGCGTGAGCGCGGGTCAAGGCTTTCGACGGCGTCTGTCAGGCCAGACCCTTGTAAGGAGTCGAGTGCACGACGTTCAAGAATACGGGACGGTTCTTGTTGCCCTTCGTCAGAGAGGTAGGCGATCGGAGCGTAGTGGTCGTCGTCGTCGCCGGGAGATTCAAGCGCCATTTCGCGGCCCGACATGCGAA
Organism: uncultured beta proteobacterium; assembly: GCA_963706785.1. Classification (GTDB taxonomy): domain Bacteria; phylum Pseudomonadota; class Gammaproteobacteria; order Burkholderiales; family Burkholderiaceae_B; genus Pollutimonas. Next base: position 81,115 of record CAVPNJ010000012.1, on the reverse strand, counting down.
CTTCCATTTCGCTGACATCTTCCGGCCGCACATTGAGTTCGCGCGCTATGGACTCGACCTGTTCGGGATCGAGCGTCTGGCCATCGGGACGCATACGACGCAGGTTGAAGAACAACTTGCGCTGCGCCTTGGTGGTAGCCACTTTCACCATGCGCCAATTGCGCACGATGTACTCGTGTATTTCAGCCTTGATCCAGTGAACGGCGAATGACACCAAACGAACGCCCGCGTTCAGGGTCGAAACGCTTGACGGCTTTCATGAGACCCACATTACCTTCCTGGATAAGGTCTGCATGAGCCAGACCGTAGCCGAGATACTGGCGGGCAATCGAGACAACAAGCCGCAAATGAGACGTAATAAGCTGACGGGCTGCATCGAGATCTGATTCATCGCGCAAACGTTTGCCCAAAGCCAGTTCTTGCTCGTGTGTAAGCATAGGCAGACGATTGACAGCACTAATATAGGCCTCGATCGTGCCCAAAGCACCGGGATTGGAAATAGCCACGGCCAACTGCTGGTTGGAAAGGGCTAAAGAATGCGTACTATGAGCCATCGGATGAACAGTCCTCGCTAAAAACGATATAGTCTAATATTAGCACTCCGGTCAGCGGAGTGCTAATACTTGAAGCGATATTCGGTAAACTCGCAATATAGAGGCCAAATACGCTTGAAAGTTCAAAGTTTTAGTGCTTTTTTCAGGTTTACAGGGCAAAAAACGCAAGTAGCATACCGCGCAAGCCATTGCGGCCGTCTAAAATACAGTAACGAAATTCAAGTATTTACAGCAATATCTTTTAACTCTCTACCGGAGAACCGTCCATGCCGTTCAAAACGATAGCCGTCGCCGCAATGCTGCTCGGTGCGATAGGTGCCACGCCCGCATTGGCCCAAGTCAAAATAGGCGTCGTTACATCGGCTACCGGCCCCACGGCCATGGTAGGCATCCCGCAGAAGAATACGGTACCACTGCTTCCGAAAAAAATAGGCGATTTGACGGTAGATTACATTTCGTTGGATGACACCAGCGATCCTACTCAGTCTGTCACAATATTCAAGAAGCTGATAACCGAAGAAAAGGTCGACGCGATTATCGGCCCCACGGGGTCGCCCAACGCCATGGCGGTAATTCAGTTTATAGCTGAATCGGGCACACCCATGCTGTCGCCGGTTGGTACCGCTTCCGTTATTCTGCCCATGACGCCCGAAAAAAAATGGGTGTTCAAAACTACTCAGAACGACGATCTTATCGCCAAGGCCATTGTCGGGCATATGGCAAATACGGGGGTAAAGACCGCGGGATTCATAGGCTTTAACGACGCGTATGGCGAGAACTGGCTGAAAGTGTTCACCGGCCTGGCGGCACAAAACAACATCAAGATCGTGGCTGTCGAACGTTATCAGCGATCCGACAGCTCGGTTACCGGCCAGGCCCTAAAAGTTCTGGCCTCGAAGCCAGATGCGGTACTGATTGCCGGCACCGGTACAGCCGCCGTGCTACCCCAGGCTACCCTGGCCAAGCAAGGCTACAAAGGTCAGTTCTATCAGACTCACGGCGCCGCTTTACCCGCCTTCCTGAAATTGGGCGGTAAAGATGTCGAAGGCACCATATTGGCGGCTGGGCTTATGTTGGTGCTACCAGAGATCGCCGACAGCAATCCTTCGAAAAAGATAGCGCAAGACTACATTACCCGCTACACCGCAATGCATGGCAGCCCCACCTGCTACCTTCGGCGCCAATGTGTTGGACGCCGGCCTACTACTCGAGCAGGCCATCCCTATTGCAGCCAAGGCAGGAAAGCCCGGCACCCCGGAATTTCGCAGCGCCTTGCGCGATGCCCTGGAGAAAACGCATGAACTGGTGGGTACGCAAGGCGTCTACAACATGAGTCCCGAAGACCACAGTGGATTCGATGATCGGGGCCGTGAACTAATCACCGTCAAAGATGGCCAATGGCGCTTGCTGAAGTGATTGCTGCCGGTTGGTACCGTTAGTCGTCAGTCGGGGCACCGCGCCAAGGCGCTTGTTCCGGCCTGCGGCTATGGCAATGCCAAGCCCTTAAGCTGTGCCACCTGGCGATACGCATGACCGGCCAACGCGATATCCTCCAGCCCCACCCCTACCGACTTATAGACGAAAACATCATCTTCCGATTGCCGGCATATGCTGGCGCCCGCCAGCACGTGCCCAAGTTCGACCACCTTTGCGCTGACCAATGCTTCAGGGTGGGCAAGGATTAAATCCCCCGCCTCTTCCAAAGACTGTTGCCGCCATTCGATGACGATGGCTTTCGCCTTCGCCATGGCGGCATCGTCCAGCTCGCGGGTCGTCGGCAAGCTGGATCCGATCGCTGCCACAAACGCACCCGGGCGCAATAGCTCGCCAGAAAAAAGCGGCATAGTCGAGCGCGAGGCCGTAACCAAAATATCGGCACTGGCCACCGTTTCATCGGCCGTCGCCATCTGGACTGACGCGCCGGATGCCGTCGCCAGCCGATTCGCAGTATCGGGAGCTGCGTAGGGATCGCAGACAAGTATCTGCTCAAGTCCGAATTCGTGCGCCAGTTGGACGGCATGTTCGGTCCCCTGGATTCCCGCGCCAAACAAGCCCATGGTTTTGGCCGAGCGACGTGCTAGTTTTTTTGCTAGTAACACCGTGCAGGCGGCGGTTCGTATACGGGTAAGGGCGGCTGCGTCGAAGGTAGCCAACGGGCGCCCATCTTGCGCTGAAAATAATAAGATCACAAAGGAAAACTGGCCATTTATCGTTGTGTAAACCTTTGCACCGGCGACCCCCTGGCCTGGAATTACTGCGCCTAACGTGGAAAGCTTGACACCGTCAGTCTCGGTTCGAATGCGCTTCTGCATCGAGGCTTCGCCATCGGCGTAGCTTAGAAAGGCGGCAAGCAACACTTCCTGCGCATCGCGTGGCGCCACGACGGCGTTCACCATCTCGTCGGAGATATGCAACATAGATCGACTTCCTTGCGGCTTTACCAAGCAACCTTGATATTTCCCATGACAAACGTCTGGCACGCCATGCGATAACCCTTTTCAAAGTCTTCAGGTTTCAAGTGCTTGCGTTCTTTCGGCTTGATTTTGTCGGTATTTTCAATGCCTTCTACGATGTGGCACTTGCATGTACCGCAAAGCCCCCCTCCGCACTTGAACGGAATGCCGCCTCTTTCCTTGATCGACACACGAAGTAGATTACTGTTTTCGGGGGCCGCAGCGACCAAGCCGTTATTGTTGATGAAGGTGATTTCAACCATAGTTAAATTATTCCCGTAGGACGCTCGTTATCGCAGCGCACCATCGCCGCATCCTGGCCGCCAAACTGCGCCAAATGATTTAGTTCGGCCCGCGCCTGTTCTATCGTGTCGAATTTTTCCAGGAACTTGGAGGGCACGCTATTGACAATATTGGGCGGATCATCCTCGGTGATACGGATGCGGGTATCCCCTTCCAACTCCACGAGCTGGTAGATAGCCTTGGTCTTGCCGCAATAGCGATATTGGTACGATTCAATAACTTTCGCCTCGGGGCCGACCTGGCTATGATACGTACCGGGTTTGCTCACTAGAATCACATACATACCTGGCCTTTTATCTTATTTAGCTGCCGGCGCAATATCCTGCGTCAACTCAATGTCATGACTTAACCATAGTTGGCAGACCAGCCGGTATCCCTGCTCGATTCGCTCGCCCAACTGCTTCTTTTCCTTCCAATTGGCAGGGGGCAGGTGTTCGCCACCGGAAATAACCCGGCACGCACAGGTAGCGCACTTGCCCATGCCGCATTGATATTTCAGATTGGGATAAGGGAATTGTTTAATCCCGGCGCGCACCACCAGATTGGTGTTGTCATTAACAACTTCGGTATACGTCTGACCCGCCTTGTGGAAAACAACTGTAGGCATTGTGTAAGCTCACGGCGAAAAATTAAGATGTAAGAGCGGCGATATAGACGGTTAGGTCAACAGGGCCACGGGTTTCTGAAATGTGAAGCTATCGGAATAGATGTGATCCAGGCTTGCGCCTTTGCCCGCGAACAGGGATTTCGCCTCGGCGATCATATCGGGAGAACCACACATATAAACTGCATGCTCGGATAAGTCATCAAAGTCGTCGATAACAGCATGCTGCACATAGCCCCGACGACCTTGCCATTCCGCCCCGGCGCGGGAAAGCACCGGTATAAAGTTGAATTCGTACAAACGTCCTTGCCAGGATTCGATTTCCTGGCTTAGGTACAGGTCTGCCTCGGAGCGCATGCCCCAATAAAGCGACACCGGCGGGCAATCATCGTTGTCTAGCAATGATTCCAGAATGGCTTTAATGGGCGCCAAGCCCGTGCCAGTGGCCACCATGATCAAAGGCCGCCAATCGTCTTCGTGATAGCAGAACGTTCCCAATGGTATTTCTATACATAGCGGCATCTGCGGCTGCATGGCAAGCAGTTGCTCGCCGGTAAAGAATCCACCCTGGATGCGGCGAATATGAAAGTCGACCATGTTATCTGGCAAACGTGCCGACGCCATGGAGAAGCTACGCGCGCTTCCGTCCTCGAGCAGGATATTCATATACTGACCCGGGCGGTAATCCAGTGGCGCTGATTCGGATACTTGCAGAGTCAAATGAGTGATATCCGCCGTCAGCGGCACTACGCTTTTCACGCGTGCCTCGACCACTGCTGCCGAAGCGAATTCCAAGCCCTTGGCTGCCGCGCTGATTACGACATCGGCATTGGGTCGAGCCTGGCATGCCAGCGCATAACCTTCTAAATGCTCTTCCTCGGTTAGCGCCATAGGAAACTCGTCGTAGCGCACGGATCCCTCGAGCAGCTTTATACGGCAAGTACCGCAACCGCCCAACTGGCACTCATGCGCCATTTTGACATTGGCGCGCGTGGCCGCTTCAAGAATGGACTCGTCGTCGCCAACCTCGAAGCCTTCATCGGTTTCTGCAATATGAACGTGGTACGCCATGATTCGCCTCCTGTAGCTTGCATGCCAGTCGCCTTACCGGCCACCATGCGCGCCGCCAAAGTTCACTTTTTAATATCGGCCTGTACTAACACTTTCATGCCCTTGTCCGCTAGCGCGTCGGCTAAAGCCTGAAGCCCCGCGAGGCCTGCCTTGGTGTCCTGCTCGCCATTGCCACCGCTTAGGCCTATGCCGCCAATGACCTCATCATCAATCACAATGGGGAAACCACCCACAAAGGCTGCAAACCGGCCCTCGAAACTAAGCTGAATGCCAAACGCTTCGTTTCCAGGCAGAGCAGGACCATTCGGAGGAGTGGTGAACAAGTGCGTCGAGCGTTTGTGCCCCGCTGCCGTGAATGCTTTGTTCCAGGCGATTTGCGGCCCGGTTATGCGCGCACCATTCATGCGTTCCAGGATGATGGGGAACCCCCCTTCATCGACAACGCAAATCGTTTCGAGCACGCCGATCTCTTTGGATTTGGCAACTGCAGCGTCCACCATCAAACGGGCTTCTTCCACTTCCAAACGCACAGTATTCTTCATTAACAACCTCACCTTGAATTAGAAAAATGGGGGCTATAGAGCCTGGCCGTTCAGCCTTAGCCGGCTCTGTAAACAGTCTTGGTCTGCGTGTAGAACTCTAGCCCCACACGTCCCGATTCCCTGAACGTTGATGTACTGGAATGCTTCAGGCCACCAAAAGGCGCATTGATCAAGTTGCCTGTGGTTGTGCGGTTGATTTTTACCGTACCTGACTGTATATCGTTCGCAAAGCGATGGGCATATACCGCGTTCCGCGTTGCAATTGCCGCCGACAAACCATATTGAGTGTCATTGGCTTTGGCAATGGCATCGTCATAGTCGGCCACTTCGATAATGGCGATGACCGGACCGAAGATCTCTTCTCTGGCAATACGCATATCTTGCGTAACGTCGGTGAAAACGGCCGGACTGATGTAATAGCCGTGGTCGAACTCTTCGCCCGTCAAGCGATCCCCGCCAATCAAGAGTTTCGCTTCTGCCTTGCCCACTTCGATATAAGACAGGACATTGTCTAGTTGGGCGCGTGTCGCCAAAGGGCCAAGGTCGAAGCCTGGCTTCATGCCGTTGCCGATCTTCAACGCCTTGATCCTGCCGAGCAGCTTATCTGTGAAAACTTGTTTGATCGACGATTCGACTAATACGCGGCTGGTACCCGTGCAGGCCTGGCCACTTAGCGAAAAGCCGCCTTTAATGACCAAGTCAACCGCCTTGTCCAGATCGGCATCGGCCAGAACGATCAGCGGGTTCTTGCCGCCCAGCTCCATTTGAGTTCGGGTGGTCATATCGACGGAACGATGAATGAATTCACCTGCCGCGGTCGAACCAGTAAATGATATGGCCCGGATCGCAGACGATTCGGTAATGGTCTTGCCCACTGCCGACGCCCGTCCGGTAATGAAATTCAGCACGCCGGGAGGAATGCCGGCCTCGACGAAGGCTTCGGCTAAACGGTATCCACTTAAGGGCGCATCGGTGGACGGCTTGAAGACCACGGTATTGCCCATGATCAGTGCAGGCGCAATTTTTCGAGAAGGAATGGAAATCGGAAAATTCCACGGCGATATCACGGTAACCACCCCCAGCGGCTCGCGCTGGGTATATACAACCATGTCGGGATCATCTTGTGGAAAGGTTTCGCCTGTAAAGGTTTGCCCTTCCACCGCATAGAAGCGCAAGGTTTGCGCGGAACGCAGGACTTCGTCTCGGCTAAGATTTAACGCCTTGCCCTCTTCTCGGGTGAGCTCTTCCGCGATTTGATCCGCATGGGCCTCTAGGTAGTCGGCTGCCGCGAATAATATCTTGGCGCGCTTGGCAATCGGAGTATTCTTCCAGCCGTCGAACGCATCCTGCGCCGCTTTTACCGCCAAGGCCGCGTCATCGGCGTTGGAATCCTGAAAACTGCCGACGATATCGCGCGTGTCAGCCGGGCTAGAATTCTGGTATGTTTTTCCGGTGACACTTGCAAGCCATTTGCCGCCGATATAGTTTTGAAATATTTGATTTTTTAGATCGTGCACTGTCAGACTTCCTTCAATACGGGCTACAACGTACCGGCAAGAAGCCGCTAAAGCGGCCATCTTGCTGATAAGTCTTAGAATTAAGCTGCCACTTCCAGCTCTTCCAAAGCGATCTCTTTCTGCACATAATCGGTATACAAGGCGGTGGTATACAACAACCGCATTTCCGCGCCAATCTCGCAAATTTTCAAGCAGCGCTGTTGCAATTCCACCGTATTGGCGTGCTCAAGCACGATCTGATAGCCTCGTTCGCCGTGAATCTCGTCGGATACAATATGCAAATCGAAGAATTCGACTTCTTCGTCGCTGAAGCCGTATTTTTCGCGCAAGGTGGGCGTCTGCTTGCGGTATATAGACGGCACCTGAGATTCCAGTCCGACCACAAGGCCGGCGACGGCAACAATGGGGTCTTCGCGCATGGCAACGGCGTAGCACCACGATTGCAAGGCTCGCGTGGTTGGCGACATATTGTCTGGGCTAACTACACGTTCGCGCGTGGTTCCGCAGGCTTCGGCAAAACGGATCAAAAGATCGGTGTGGCGATCACCGCCGATCTCTTCTTCGTACATATTCGCAAGAAGAAAGTCTTTGGCTTCCGTATATTGATCGGGGGTGCGGGCATAAACATAAGCCAAGTAATCGGCAAACGGGCCAACGTAGTGATAGTGGTTTTCTGCCCAGCGAGCCAAGTGGTCGCGGCTTAATTTGCCGCTGGCCCATGCGATGCTGAAAGGCGATGCATTGGCGCTTTTGCCTTTGATGGCCGTTTCCAGGGCCGTGCGAAATTCGTCTCGGTTCATTAGTTCAGCCATGATCTATCCTTTTTGGAGCGCACGCATGCGTGCATGACACCGCATCTGGCGGCATAGGGTCGAATCAACGTATTACATTGCATATTGTATACCGTGATAGGGGCGTTGATACTGGGGAAAACCCGCTAGGGTCTTTATCCGGCTATTGAGACCCCATCTTTTCTACGATCGGCAGCCCCGTGAAGCAGGCCGTCTGCGTCGCGCAATACCGCGTGCGCACCGCCAAAATCGCTACGGCCCCCCAGTTCGCCTGTCGATGTGGCCGGCAACTTATAGCCAGCTTGTCGTAAAGAGGCCTCAATCGGAGCTGGCATGCCTGCTTCAATGGCCAGGGTGCCGCCGGCCTCGAGCCGCCACCGAGGCGCATCGATGGCCGATTGCAACGCTTCGCCCCACGCCAGTACCCGGTTAAGAATTTGGATTTGTCCCTGCGGTTGCATCAGCCCGCCGACGACACCCATGCTCAAGAAGAATTTTCCATCCCGGGTAGAAGCTCCTGGTACGACGGTGTGATAAGGCCTTTTCCCGGGCGCAACTCCATTAATATGCCCGGGCGGTGAAAAGCCGAAACCACGGTTCTGCAGTACAAAGCCGCCGCCCGGCACGACAATTCCCGACCCGAATCTTTTGAAAATGCTGGACATAAGCGTAATTGCCAGGCCATCTGAATCGACAACGACGGTGCAAACGGTATTGCCTGCGGGATCGCACACGGTTGCACTGGCGAAACGCATGGCGTTTTCGGTTGCCTCGACGATTTGCACGAAACCGGCAGGATCCTCCGGATCCAGACTTAGCCCACTAAGACCGTCCAGCGCGTGCAAGACCGCTACGCCGTGCGTGTTTGGAGGACATTGATACACCCGGGTGTTGCCAAACTCCGTAGAGACCGGCTTGCAATAATTGCCGCTATGCTTGGCGAAGTCGCTCGCATCCAGCACACCGCCCATCGCTTGGACTGCGCTCGATGCGGCGACTGCCACGGCACCCCCATAGAAAGCCTGATAACCCTCTTGAGCGATACGCCGCAACACTTGCGCCAAATGGGGATTATGGAAATGGGCTCCGGGCGCAGGACTATTTCCTGCTTTATATAACGCAGCGCAGTTTGGATCCTTGTGCAACACGCCATCGAAAAGAGCCCATTCCCTGGCCGCGACCGGTGCTACAGGAAAGCCTTCTTGCGCCAGTTGTATGGCCGTATCGAATAGCCGGGCCCAATCCATACGACCGTAACGCGCGTGCAAATCATGCCAGCCGCGCACCGCCCCAGGCGTTGTTACTGACAACGGGTGGCGCTCAGGGATCCTGGCGTCAGCAAAACCCTCGACCAAATCGGGCGTGAGCGCATCGGGCGACCTGCCGGTTCCGTTATAGCTTTGAACGTCGCCATCGGGCTGCACTATCATCGCCAGAAGATCGCCGCCTATGCTGGTTGCCATGGGCTCCACGACCCCCAGCACTGCGTCAGCCGATATAGCAGCGTCGACCGCACTGCCGCCCATATTCAATATCATTTGCGCTGCCCGGGCCGCCAAGGGATTACCGGTAGCGACCATGCTTCTTCTGCCGACTGCGCTTTTCTTTATTTCCATTATTCGATTGACCACTGTGTTATATGTGCCGCACCAGGCGACATCACCTGAAGATAAGGACCGCACATATAGTGGACAAGAATAGCGCCACCACGACGGGCAACATCAAAGCGCGCACCAGATCCAGAATGTGGACACGTGCGAAACCCGCTACAGCGATCAAGGAAGACCATGCGATCAACGTACCGCCTCCGGTCCATATCGCGCCCATTTGTCCTACGGCGGCCAAAGTCGCCGTATCCATGCCCACGACCGGTCCAAGTGCGCCGGACAAAGTTCCGGTCAATGGCAATCCGGAAAATCCGGATCCGTCGATGCCGGAAATCATGCCTACCAGCAGCACGCCAAAGGCGACCATGAAGTGGTTATCGGGGATAAGGTGCTGTCCTGCAACAATTAATTCGAACAGCAAGCCAGGCGCGTTGGCCAACGGTACGCCCAGAATTTGCGCCGTTGCCTCGTTGGCGCCAAGAAAGAAGAAGCCCGCGATCGGCAATACCGATCCCATGGCACGAAATGCAAACACAAAACCATCAGTCATGTGCTCGGGACAGGCGTCCAGCATTTTGCGCGGGCCCTCTGCCGCAAGCGTCGCCAGCATCATCAAGACAAATGCCACGCCACCCACCAGACCGGCAGCATCTCCGCCGCGAAGTGTGGGCAGGCCGGGTATGAGTCCGGGGAGCACCATGATGAACACTACACCCAGGAAAGCCAACGGCGTGACGATGGCGAAAAGCTTCGACCATTTGATTCGCTTTTCACTGAGTAAAGCGCGATCCGCGGCAGCGATGGCTGCCGCCTCGTCGGCATCATCGCCATAACCCAGGCCACGGACCATCTCCGCTTTATCAAAGCTGCCCGAATTCTCTATGACCTCTAATGAGGAATCGACCGCGCGAGCTTGCCAGGCATCCAACAAGTCGGGGTGAGGTTGCTTGAACCCCTTGCGCATCACCATGTAGGTGATAAGCAGTGCTATGACGCCCGTAATCAGCGAAAGCACCAATGCACGATCGGCAACCGCCGCAACACTGATCGCTGCGCCGGCAGCCTTTGCACTAATTCCGGGCGCGACCCCAATGACATAGTCGGAAGACAGAGCCATGCCCTGCCCCGCGATGGCAATAACCATGGCCCCCGTTAAGGGGGGCAGGCCGGCTGCAATGGCTGCGGGTAGCAATATCGCCGAAACCAGCGGCACCGCGGGCGTCGGCCAGAAGAACAATGAAATTGTATAGGTTGAAAGCGCTATCACGAGAAAAGAGATGGGCCCGCCTGTCATGACTTTGCGAAAGGGCTCGACCATGCGGACATCGGCCTGGATCACCTTCAGTGCATTCAATAGCGCCGTCATGAATGTGATGACCAGGAATATATTGAACAACTCTTTCGCGGCGACAAAACTGGCAGAGAAGATACCGATAAGCCCGCTGATAGGATTGCCGGTAATAGCGGTAACAACTAAAAAAGTGCCGATAACGGACGGCACCACAACGTTCGCGCGTAGAACCATGGTCACAATAATGACTACTACGCTTAACAGGTATATCCAGTGGGATATGTTCAATACGGCATCTGACGGCATTTGGCCTCTCTCTTTAGCGGTGCTAAATAATTAACATTGTTAATACACCCAGAAACTGTATACTGTATATTATCTTCTGATAAGAAAAACCATAGCAAGGTGGTTTTCCCTTACGTAGTGAAAATAGCCCACCCGTCAGGATTGCGAACCACCTATATCTAGCTGCTACCCCGGCCCATGCTCATATCTGATCTGCTTCCTTTTTCGGACCCCCAGCTTTATGGCTTGATGGCGGTGCTTATTGGCGGCTCTGCATTTATGCAAGGGGTAGGAGGCGTGGGCTTCACGATGTTTGCCGCGCCCATTGCTGCCATCTTCTGCCCAGATCTGGTGCCAGGCCCATTGCTTACACTGGGCGGCTTTGTCACATTGCTGACTGCCTTGCGCGAATATCGCTTTATTGCCTGGCCATCCGTGGGGTCTGCTTTAGTGGGACGCTCGATCGGAACTGTCATCGCCGCGTTCGCGATGGCGCATCTGGCACCGAAACCCTTGAACGTACTGTTCGCTGTTCTTATTTTGATGGCAGTCGTGCTAAGCGCGACCGGATTGCGGATTGCCACGACACGCACTAATGTAAGCGTGGCCGGTTTGGTCTCGGGTATCATGGGCACGCTCACTTCGGTTGGCGCCCCCCCGCTTGCGATCGCCTTGCAACATAGTTCCCCACCCAGCTTGCGCGCAACTATAGGCGTCGTATTGTTTTGCGGTTCGATGTTTTCGCTGATCGTACTATCGTTGACCGGCCATTACGGGTGGCACGAGTTCCTGCTTAGCCTCACGCTGGTGCCGTTCATGCTTCTTGGGTTTTCGCTTTCAGGACGCATCAGGCAAAAAATCAGCCCGGCCAGGATACGGCAGGTCCTGCTCGTTTTTTGCGCGCTCAGTGCAGTGGGCCTGATCGTAAAAGCGATATAGTTCGATGCCTGTGGGCGTTGAATAACGGATATAAGGATCATTTATAATGGACGTCTCTACGTTCAACTTCGCGCTCGGCATAATGAAACCGTCTTCCACTACTGTTGAACCTGGCCTAGCTCCAAGCGATGTCGCGGCGCAAAAAATCGGGAACCAACACTCCCCCCTGTTTGCTGTCATTCGCGACAAACTGCGCGAACGCATTCTGAGCGGCGAATTCCGACCTGGCGATCGCTTGATTGAAGGTAAACTTTCAACTGAAATGGCGGTGTCCCGCATACCCGTGCGCGAAGCGCTACGCGCCCTTGCTGCCGAAGGCCTGGTAGCAATAGAACCCCGGCGCGGCGCTTCGGTGGCAATATTATCCGACGATATCGCCTACGACATGGTCGAGGTTCGTGCAGCGCTCGAAGGGCTCAACGCCAGACTGGCAGCGCAACGGCGCGATAAACAAACGATAGAACGCTTGCAAAGCATACTGAACGATGGCGTAGATGCCATCAATAAAGAAAACGTCGAAAAGTTCCGCGACTTAAACTCGCAATTCCATGAAGCACTCGCCATTATTGCCGGCAATGTCGTGTTGACCGAACTGATGCGCTCGCTTCGAGACCGTACGGCGCTTTTGTTTGCCCCCAGCAATATGCGCAGGGCAAAACAAAACTGGGAAGAGCACGCGCAAATCCTTAACGCCGTCATCGACGGCAACGCCGAACTCGCTGGGTTGCTTGCCACTCAGCACGTTCACAATGCCGCCAAAGCCTATACCGAAGCCCGCCCGATCCCCTAAACCGGCTAGGCGTCAGCGCCCCTAAGCTATCCGTATTATTTCCTTTTAGCCCCGCCAACTGAATCATGCAGTGGTGGGGCTTTCGCTGTCTAAATCCTCTTCACCGACCACCCCCTTCCTAGGGATAACCCCTGCTTTGTACTGGGCAATATTCATGCTATTTTTGATCCAGATCAAAATTAGAATACTGTATACAACTTTGCATTTGCGCGATATTCCCGCACGTGACCACACAAGGAGCAAGACATGCCCAGCCTTTCCCTCCGATTTTCTATTACCCGCAAATTGTTGATTGCATCCGCAGCGTTATTTCCACTTTCAGCCGTAACCCAAGCCAACGCAGCGGAACCCACCAAAGTACGGTATGAAGAGGTGGTTCGCTCTGTGCTTTACATGCCAATGTACGTTGCATTGAATCAAGGGTACTTTAAAGAGGCGGGGCTTGATGTCAGCTTGAAAACATCTCAAGGCACTGACAAAGGCATGGCCGCACTGCTATCGGGCAGTGCGGATATTGTCCTGGTCGGCCCGGAAGCGTCGATATACGTCGCCAACAGCGAGTCGCCGGTAAAACCCAAAGTGTTCGCCGGGCTTACAGCAACCGACGGCTTTCTTCTACTGTCGCGCGAACCAGTAAAGGACTTTGACTGGGCCATGCTTAAGGGCAAAAGCGTTATGTCTTTCCGGCCAGGCTCAAATCCAGATGTGTTTTTGGAAACCGCACTAAGAAAACATAGCTTGAACCCTAAGTCCGACGTCAAAATGATCAGCAACATTGGCCCCGCAGCACGGGCGGGCGCCTGGATGGCGGGCCAGGCCGACTACGCCATCTTCCTTGAACCCGAGGCCAGTAACCTCGAGAAAAGCGGCAAAGGTCAGGTGGTTGCATCGATAGGCCGCGAGGTCGGGCCGGTGGACTTCACTTCATTTACCGCCACCGATGCCTACCTAAAGAAAAACTCCAAGGTGGCACAAGCCTGGACGAACGCCATATACAAGGCACAAAAATACGTACAAGATGCGCCTCCTGCTGCACTGGCCCAACACATCAGTTCATACTTTCCGGGTCTTTCCGAAGGTGAACTAGTCACCACCATCGACCGCTACCGCCAATACGACTTATGGAAGAAGACCCCAGCCGTTGAAGAGGCGGCCATGGAAAAGCTCCAGGATATGTTGGTTGCCAGTGGGCTGCTTGAACAAGACAAACGCGTCAAGTACGACCGTATCGTCGATACGACCTTTGCAAGCGAGGCTAAATAAATGATGCTGAACGACGCCATGGAACCTGCATCGCGCACTGCACGCGTTGCAGCGGGCGCCGCCCGTATCGAAATCGACGACGTATCGCTGCGTTATTTCACCAAACAGGGCGAGACCCAGGCATTAGCTGGTATTTCGCTAAACATCGAAGCCGGCGAGTTCGTCAGCATAATCGGCCAGTCGGGCTGTGGAAAAAGCACGCTGCTATCCATCATCGCCGGCATTCTGGAACCTTCAGCAGGGGTGGTCAGAGTCGGCGGAAAGCCGGTGACTGCGCCGTCCCAGCGCATTGGCTACATGCTGCAGCAAGACTATCTTTATGAATGGCGCACCATTCTGGATAATGCCCTGCTGGGTGCGGAGATTCAGAAAAGAAACATGAAGGAAGCACGTGAGCGTGCCATCCACCTGCTGGAAAAGTGCGGCATGGGAAATTTCCTAAATCATTATCCACGGGCTCTTTCGGGCGGCATGCGCCAACGTGTGGCTTTGGCCAGAACCCTGGCGACGAACCCCGATGTTGTCCTTCTCGACGAACCTTTTTCGGCGCTGGACTCGCAAACTCGCCTGGCTATCGCCGACGAGGTCGTCGACGTGTTGCGAAGCGAGGGTAAGTCGGTCGTGCTGGTTACGCACGACATTGGCGAAGCCATTGCCATGACAGACCGGGTCATCGTGTTGTCGCGACGACCGGGCCGGATCAAGTCGCAACACTTAATGCAGTTCCCCAGCCATATTAGTGGGCGGCCTACACCGTTCGAAGCGCGGTCCCTTCCCGAGTTCAACACTTATTTCAGCACTCTGTGGGATGAGCTTGATGTACACGTCGAAGGCTAAACCAGGAGTCACACAATGGCACTCAGTCCAGCAGCGGTAACTATCAAAGACACCTCCAGTCCAAGCTCGGCCCCCTCGGCCCCCAGCCCTGCCTATGCCGCGTACCTGAAACGCGAAAGTCGCAGGCAAACCATGATCATGGCCAGCCGCATACTGCTGTTGGTTGCGTTCCTGGCCGTCTGGGAGATCATGGCGAAAACCCATATCGTCAATCCCATGCTCACCAGCTATCCCAGTGCGGTATGGCCGACCTTTCTCGATTTGCTTCGGAACGGCGATCTGCTATGGCATACCTGGGCTACGTTCAAGGCGACCCTTATCGGCTTTGTCATTAGCATGGTCGTCGGCATAGCCCTTGCAGCGGCATTATGGTGGTCGGATTTCTTCTACAAGGTTCTCGACCCCTTTCTGGTCATCAGCAACGCCATGCCGAAAATCGCCTTCGTGCCTATTTTCTATATATGGCTAGGTTCGGAATACTCGGTTTACGGCATGGCCGTTGCCATCTCTGTGTTCATAACCATCATGGTCGTCTATGAAGGGTTTCGCGGCATCGACCCCAACAAGATAAAGCTGGCGCTCACCCTGGGCGCAACGCGCGCGCAAGTCCTGAGCATGGTTGTACTGCCAGGCAGCGTCCCCACACTGCTGGCCGCCTTGAAGATGAATATCGGACTGGCCTTGGTCGGTGTGATCGTAGGTGAGTTCCAGTCTTCCAGCGAAGGCCTGGGCTTTCTGATCATTAATGGAAGCCAAGTCTTCAAGCTGAACATAGTCATGACGGCCATCGTCGTCCTGGCCATCATTTCCGGTTTGATGTATTTGGTTATCGCGCGCCTCGAGGCAGCCACCTCGCGCCGATACTCTTAAGGAAGCAGAAGCATGGACTTTCCCCAGTGGGTCGTTGATCGCGTTGTAGCCCGGCAGGGGCGCTTGCATCCCTATTCCGAATTCGACGCCAGCAAAACGGCATTCGTGGTTATAGATCTGCAAAACTATTACACGCAGCCGGGCTTTCAGGGTGAATGCGCACCCTCGCGGGCAACCTTTCCGGCTGTCAACAAGCTTGCCGCGGCTATGCGCCAGGCGGGCGGCCATGTTATTTGGGTACAGACCTGCTCCGACGGTGCCGACACGTTTTGGTCGCATCACCATCGCCATATGTTGACGCCGGAACGCAGCGCCCGCCGCTTACTTGAACTTAGCGCTGCCCATCAAGGCTACGCCTTTCCACCGCAGCTCGACATCCACGCAGACGATAAGCGCGTCGTCAAACGCTGTTATAGCGCCTTGGCACCGGGCTCGTCATCTCTGCATGACACTCTGCAAGCGAACGGCGTGACAACCGTGCTCATAGGCGGGACGGTCACTAATGTCTGTTGCGAGTCCACCGCCCGCGACGCCATGATGATGGACTACGCCACAGTGATGGTGGATGACGCCTTATCCGCGGTCACGCCTGACGAGCACAATAATTCGTTGATCAACTGGATGCTTTTCTTCGGTGATGTTCTCGGTACTGATGACGTAGTTGCGCGGCTGAAACCCGTTACTGCCAACGCCCCGGATAGCCAGTCCGTTGCCGTCGCGGGATAAGCAGACGCAATGGCGCCGCACTAAATCAGGCGCAAGCCAGATTTTCCGCGTTCTTCTTTTGCACCGACTCCGGAATGGGCACCATCGTTCTCAGCGACAAACAGCCCTGCTCGAACATGATCAACTGGCCTGCCTCGAATCGGGTCCAGACCTCGTTGTCGGTTAATGGCTTGGTGGCAATGACCGAAACGCAGTCGCCCAGGCGATTGGTCAGGGAAAAATCCACAGTCATATCGGCATCGATCAAGTGCGCCTTATTAAAGGGCCACTCCCGCACGATGTAATGCAGGTTAGTCGAGCAATGCGCGAACTGCGAACGCCCATTGGAAAGTAGAAAATTGAATACGCCGTGAATAGTAATTTCGTGCGTTAGCTCTTCTATTGCGTGAAAAAGATCGACCGTAGAAGGTTCTATATTGCCAAAACGCTCACGCAAGCCCTGCATAATATGGCAGAACGCGGTTTCGCTATCGGTTGTGCCCACCGCCTGATACTGACCGCTAAGCTCGGGCCGATAATCCAGTAAGTCGCCGTTATGCGCAAAAATCCAATGCCGGCCCCACAGTTCGCGCATGAAAGGATGGCAATTCTCCAGCTCGGTGGCGCCTTGCGTTGCCTTGCGAATGTGGGCAATTACGTTCTTGGACTTGATGGGATAGTTTTTGATCAGTTCGGCAACAGGTGACTTGCACGAGGGCTGGTTGTCGATAAACACTCGGCAAGCCTTGCTCTCGAAAAAACCTACACCGAAGCCATCGGCATGATGATCAGTGTGTCCGCCTCGGGCGGCAAATCCCGTAAATGAAAACGTGATATCGGTAGGCGTAGCGCAATTCATGCCCAGCAGCTGACACATGATGGTGGTTCTTTTTCAGTAACTTTGCGCGGTGAACATTCGTGCACACCCGTGTACGTTTTGCGCCAATGGATTAATTTTATTACGGGTTTGTCACCAATCGCCGTTTCTTTGTGTTGTGACGCTCGTATAAACGATGTCGATGCAATTTCGCAACGGAAAAAGCCAATAGGTGTCCGCCACCACTTAATACTCGGATGACTTACCGGTTAAACCGACTCCTGCACGCAGCAGAAAGTATGCAAAAGCATCGATCCAACGTCCAACAAAGCTGCGCTGCTTCAGGTAGTCATCCGTTACTTGGTGAGCGTCGTTGTGCACTTCCGCTTCAAGCGCAGCCTTCAATTCGGCGGCGAAGGCTGGGTCATGAACGAAGACATTGGCTTCGCGCGCGAGTAAAAGGCTGAATGGATCCAGGTTTGATGAACCCACCATGGCGTAATCATTAATCACCGCGACCTTGGCATGGAGATAACTAGCCATATATTCGTAAATTTCGATGCCATCATTCAGCATCTTGCAATACATATAGCGGCAGGCCCGATACTGCATGGGGTATTCGGATCTACCCTGCAGCAGCAATCTTACCCGCACACCGCGCTGTGCCGCGTTATGCAGCGCTTTGCGTAATCGCCGACCCGGAAAGAAATATGCGTTGGCAATAAGAATATCGCCGGTGGCGCGCGCGATGGTAGCCACATATACGTCTTCTATGGTTTGACGAAAGAGGATGTTGTCGCGCAATAGCAGCGCCGCGCGCTGTCCCGGACTAAAGGTGGTGACGGCATACTTCTGCCGTGCCCTGCGCCATTTGCCCCAGTCCCGAAGCCTGCGATAGAAAGCGGCCCAATCGTCGCGCCGCCGCCACGCCATGCGCAGCCAGAGGGCGCGCTGAGCCCTGGCGACGTCAGTGACGATAGGTCCTTGCATACGCACGCCAAAATCGAAACGCGGGCGCAGGCCCTTTCCGTTTTTGGGCACGTTGACGTAGTCATCAAGTATATTTATGCCGCCGACAAAAGCGAGCGAGTCGTCGACCACGGTCACTTTCCGGTGCAGTCGGCGCAGACGGCGCAAGTCGAATTTTACGGTACGCAGGCCGGTAGGCTCGGGCCTGTAAATACGGTACTGGGCTCCCATTTCGGTAAGCCTTTGTGCAATCTCCCGAGCGTGCAGATTGCTTCCGAAGCCGTCGATGACAACACGGACTTTCACCCCCCTGCGACACGCTTCGCCCAAATGGTCCAATACCAACAATCCGGTCTTGTCGAGATTGAAAATGTAGGTTTCAAGATGAACTTTCCGCGTGGCAGCCGCAATGGCAGCGCACAAGGCAGGAAAGAACTCTTCACCATTGTGCAGCAAGTCGATCTGATTTCCATCGCGCCAAATCAAATGCAGAGAGTTACCCGCCATCCATTTGTTCCTTTGCCCGGGCGTTGCCGCATCAAGCATGCTTAATTTGTTTCTGGATCAAACCTTAACGCGAAAGCGAAGTGCAGACATTACTGGCGCAAAGTAAGCGAAGTCGACCAAGTGCACGTTTGAACCAGAATTGAAATTGGTCATGGCAGCTCTAGCTCGGCAATAAGCGGTGCGTGGTCCGACAACTGTTTCCAGGGCGACCCGTGCAATACGCGCGCGCTGCGCACGGCGAAACCGCGCTGGTAAATGCGGTCGAGACGCAGCCAGGGAAATGCCGCGGGGAAAGTGCGGGGCGGCAATGTGAGGCGCGCCGACCCATGCATGCCAAGCTCGTGTACTTTCTGGACCAGGGGCAATGGTTGGGGAAACGGTCGCAAGCTATTGCGAAGTTTGGTGACAGACGCACGTAGTTTCCCATGGACAGGACGATTCTGCGGCGCCAGGGCAAACACCTCGTACAAGCCAAGTTGCTGTACGAACAACGGCGCCAGACGATTGTTCCAATCGTTGAAGTCACCCGCAATAAGAATGGGTTCGTCGTGTGGTACTAGGCGCTTGATACGCTCAACCAAGGCCGCTACTTGTCGCAACCGGCCTCCGGCAAATAGACCCAAATGCACCACGAGACAATGCACGGGCGTCCCATTCACCTCGACCACGGCGTGCAACAGCCCTCGCTGCTCCATCTTGTGGTCGGAGATATCCTGGTTTTCGTGCTGGAGTATCGGGTAACGCGACAACAGCGCATTGCCATGATCGGTTAGCTCGCGCACTGCGTTGCAGCCATAGGCGGTTTGCATGCACAAGACCGCTCCTAGCGATTCATGCTGCGCATCGAGGCTGGACTTTCGGCTATTACGGCCCTGAACTTCTTGAAGAAATAGCAGATCCGGACGCAAGTTATAAAGACCGAGCCGCAAGTCCGCCAACGATTCACGGCTGCCCGTGGCCGAGCGGCCCTTGTGAATGTTGTAACTTACGACCCGGATTACCGACACTGCGGCTCCCCTATAACTATGCTGTTTTCACCTCGGTATTGCGCAAGCGAATGTGCAGTTCACGCAATTGCTTTTCGTCTACAGGCGAAGGAGCCTGGGTTAGCAAACACTGAGCGCGTTGTGTCTTGGGGAAGGCGATTACGTCGCGTATGGATTCTGCACCGGCCATCATCGTAACCAGACGATCAAGGCCGAATGCCACGCCGCCGTGAGGGGGTGCGCCATACTGCAAAGCGTCGAGTAAGAATCCGAATTTTTCACGCGCTTCTTCGGCACCGATATTCAGGGCCCGGAACACCTTGCTTTGCACATCGGCGCGATGAATCCGAACTGAGCCGCCGCCGATTTCCCAGCCATTCAACACCATATCATACGCTTTGGCGATCGCCTTGCTGGGATCGGTTTCCAGGAAGTCCTCGTGACCGTCTTTGGGGCTGGTGAATGGATGATGCGCAGCGAAATAACGGCCCTCGTCTTCGTCGTACTCGAACATGGGGAAATCAACAACCCACAATGGCTTCCAGCCAGTTTCGAGTAGGCCGTTTTCTTTGCCGAACTCGCTGTGCCCGATTTTGACGCGCAGAGCGCCGATGGCGTCGTTGACGACCTTGGCCTTGTCGGCGCCAAAGAAGATCAAGTCGCCGCTTTGGGCGCCGGTGCGTTCGATAAGCTGTGTCAACGCTTCGACGTGTATGTTCTTGACGATAGGCGACTGCAGGCCCTCGGGAATAGCCGCGGCATCATTGACCTTGATGTAAGCCAAGCCCTTTGCGCCATAGATACCGACAAACTTGGTGTAAGCGTCGATTTCACTGCGCGGCATACTGGCACCGCCCGGTATGCGCAAAGCCACGACGCGGCTGGCCGGGTCGTCGGCCAAGGCTGCAAACACCTTGAAATCGACTCCGCGCATCAAGTCGGCCACGTCGACGAATTCCAACTTGACACGCAAATCGGGCTTGTCGGAACCATAACGGCGCATGGCTTCTTCCCATGTCATCGTCGGAAAACTGGCGGGTAGTTCCACTTGCTGCACGCTGGTGAACACGTGACGAATCATGCCCTCGAAAATCTCGCGGATCTGGTCCTCGTTCAGGAATGAAGTCTCGCAGTCGATCTGAGTGAATTCCGGCTGGCGATCTGCGCGCAGGTCTTCGTCGCGGAAGCACTTGGTGATTTGGTAGTAGCGGTCAAAGCCAGACACCATTAGCATTTGCTTGAACAATTGAGGCGATTGCGGCAAAGCAAAAAATTCGCCGGCATTGACGCGCGACGGAACCAGATAGTCACGTGCGCCTTCTGGCGTGCTCTTGGTCAGCATGGGCGTCTCGATGTCGATAAAGCCTAAGTTGTCGAGATACTTGCGGACTTCGATGGACACACGATAACGCAGCATGAGGTTGCGCTGCATTTGCGGACGGCGCAGGTCCAGAACACGATGGGTCAGGCGCGTCGTTTCGGAAAGATTGTCGTCATCCAGCTGGAATGGCGGAGTCACCGAAGGGTTCAACACTTCGATTTCACGGCACAAAATTTCAATTTCGCCCGAAGCCAGCTCTGGGTTACGGGTGCCCTCTGGGCGCAGGCGCACCAAGCCTGTGATACGTACGCAAAATTCGTTACGGATATGCTCGGCCGAACCGAATGCCTCTACGTTATCGGGGTCCACCACAATTTGCGCCAACCCGGCCCGGTCGCGCAAATCGATGAAAATGACGCCCCCGTGGTCACGGCGACGATGGACCCAGCCAAACAAGGTAACTGTCTGGTTCAGGTGGTCTTTATTTACCTCGCCGGTATAGCAGGTACGCATCAAGGATTACTCCGTATAAAAATTCTTAAATTGGGAATCAGGGCTGGTCTTTACGGGGCAGGCCCGTTCCGTCAACCGTATCAATGCCGTGTGCCGCATCGATGACCGATACCGCTTCGAAGCTGGCGTTGATGGTCTTGCCCGAAACAGGCGCCACGACGCCCATGGAAACAATGTACTTAAGTGCCGCGTCGACGCTCATATCGAGCACCTGCACATCTTGGCGCGGCATCATCAAAAAGAAACCGGAAGTGGGATTAGGCGTCGTCGGTACGTAAACGCTTACGTAGTCGCCGCCGAGCTTGTCGGCGACTTCGCCACTGGGCGCACCGGTCAGGAATGCGATCGTCCAGGAGCCCTGCCGCGGATACTGCACTAGCACCGCTTCACGGAAGGCCTGACCATTAGACGACAGCACCGTGTCACTGACTTGCTTGACGGAATTATAGATGGAGCGCACCAGTGGGATACGCCCCAGTAGCTGCTCCCACCGATCGACGATCGCCCGGCCAATAAAATTAGCCCCGAGCAGTCCGGTAAGGAGCACGACCAGCAGAACCAGTAACAGCTGGAAGCCTGGAATGCGATAGCCGAACAAAGACTGCGACGACAGGAATGCCGGCACGAAGCTTTCGAGCGTGCCGATGAGCAGAGTGATTACCCAGATCGTAATAACCAGGGGAATCCAAATCAGCAGCCCGGTAATAAAGTATCGCTTAAAGAAACGCATGCAGCCTTCAGGTCACCGGATCACGAAGAGGGCGAGCTAGATGCTCCCGGAGCAGGGGTGGCGCTGCTAGCCGCAGGGCTGGCGGAAGCTGTTGAGCTGCCAGAACCTGCCGCAGTGCTTGCCGTAGCAGGAGCTGGGGCGCCCGTCGCAGCCCCGTTATTGCGAAAATCAGTAACGTACCAGCCTGAGCCTTTCAATTGAAAGCCCGCTGCCGTCACTTGCTTCGTATAGGTACTCTGCCCGCATTCCGGGCAATCCGTCAAAAGCGGATCAGACATTTTTTGCAAGACATCCTGTGCATGACCACAGTCGCTGCATTTATAAGCATAAATAGGCACGAAAGAATCCCAAGAAAGTTTGTCAGAGGAAAAACCCGCTTGAAGCCGCCCCGCCGTGCGAGAACGAGAAGATGCGGCAAAGCACTAAAAGACGTAATTTTAGCCGGTTTTCGGTACTAGCATCGAGATAGGCCTGCCATAAGGGGGCAAGCCGTTATTGTTTAAAAAGAATTTGGCAACATGAACATGGCGGCGGCAACCAAGGTCGGTAAAGATGCGGCTCCCAGCAACTTGAGCGGTGAAATGGCGCCGTCAGGAAAGGTACCCTTCAATATAGAGAAACCTGCCGGATTCGGCGCATTGGCGATGACGGTAAGCCCACCCCCTGTGACAGCGCCTGCCACAAGCATATAGCGCCACAGCTCGTTGGTGCCGTCGACCAAAGACCCCAGGTAAGTCAGTGCGGCGTTATCGGTGACTGCAGTCAAGGCCAGAGAGCCCCAATACAGGACCATGGGCGAAAGACCGGCCAGCAAATCCTGCAGCCACCATTTTTGAAGACCGCCCAGTATTACCAGGCCGGCTAGGAAAAAGCCCACCATTAGACCTTCACGAATCAGCAGGGGATTCTGGTGACTCTTATAGGCGTGCGCATACCCGATGAAGAGCATCAGATAGCCAAGGAAAATAATAGGATGATGGGCGGATAAAACGATGCCCACCAAGAATAAGGTATGTATGGCGATTACGATTAAAGGAACAGGTGCTCGGGTAGCGCCCTTAATTGCATTTCCGCCAATACTGCCATCGAGCAATTGCGCGCGACACACATAGGTCAGTACTGCGGCGTTGATAATAACGGCCGAGGCGGCCCGCCAGCCGAAATGGGTGGCCATGTAGGCCGTATCCCAGTCGAATGTTTGCGCCACCATCAGCACCGGCGGCGCAGCGTAGGCGGTGAGCACACCGCCTATCGATATGTTTACAAACAATACCCCAATCGTCAGGTATTTGAATCCCGACTGACCCTGCCGGCCGAAATACGCGTCACGCAATAGCAGTGCCGCCAATGTCATCGCCGCGGGCTCGGTAATGAACGAACCAGCCAAAGGTACGAATGACATGGTGACGAAGAACATGGCCAGCTCTTTACGAATCGGCAAGATTCGGGCGAAGGTGCGGACAGCCATATTGACGAGTTCCAGTATTGGTCGGCTAGCCGCCACCACCATGATTACAAACACAAAGGCTGGTTCGGTAAAGTTGCGCGTATCGATATAGTTGACTGCTTCCCCCGCCCCGGAAATTAACGCCATCGCGACCAGGAGCACACAGGCCCACACCCCGAATACCGCTTCCACCTCGGACAGCAAATGCCATAAACCTGCATGCGGCCCGCCGCGATTCGCCAAGCGAGCGAAAACAGGTACTGAGAAAGTGTGGATGACAGCTATCGCGAATAAAGCAGTAGCCAGATACTCCAAAAAGCTGGGCATGTTTTAACCTTGCAGAACTAAATAGGCGGGTACAAATTGTCGCACGTTCTTGCAGCGCTCATTTGCGTGCACCTAGAATTAGCCCAGCACCTTTCTCGGCGATCATGATGGTAGGGGAATTGGTGTTCCCCGATGTAATGGTCGGCATGATAGAGGCATCGATTACCCTCAAGCCTTCTACGCCATAAACCCGCAACTGCGGATCTACCACCGCCATTGCATCCACACCCATTTTGCAAGTACCGACCGGGTGAAAAATGGTTGTGCCGATATCGCCAGCAGCCCGCTCGAGTTCAGCCTGCGATTCAATATGCGACCCGGGCTTGTGTTCTATCGGGTGAAACTGAGCCATTGCCGATTGCGTCATGATTTTGCGGGTTAGGCGAATGCTGTCTGCGGCAACCAGCCGGTCTTCTGACGTCTGGAGATAGTTACACAATATGGCTGGGGGATCGCTGGCATTGGGCGACACAATACTGACATGTCCCCGGCTCGTAGGACGCAAGTTACAGACCGACGCGGTTATTGCAGGAAAATTGTGCAAGGGCTCGCCGAATTTTTCCAGCGATAAAGGTTGGACATGGTATTCCAGATTAGCGCGCGGCTGATCCGGACTGGAACGCGCGAAAGCGCCTAACTGTGATGGCGCCATCGACAAGGGCCCGCGCTTTTGCACCGCATACTGAATCCCCATCAATGCCTTGCCCCATACGGACCCCACCATTGTGTTCAGTGTTTTAGCGCCTTGAACCTTATAGACAAGACGTAACTGCAAGTGGTCCTGAAGATTTTGCCCGACGCCGGGCAGGTCGTGTACGACAGGAATGCCTAAAGTCTGTAAGTGCATGCCGGGACCAACACCGGACACTTGAAGCAATTGCGCGGATCCAATCGAACCGGACGCCAGAATAACCTCCGATTTCGCCCGCGCGAACTTCTTCTGCCCGTCGTGCAAGAATCGCACCCCGTCGGCCCTGCGCCCATCAAAGACAATCCGCTCGGCCTGGGCGCCCGTAAGCACCGTTAAATTGGAACGGCCGGCGATTGGATGCAGAAAAGCCTTAGCCGCGGTCCATCGCACGCCACGCCGCTGATTGACTTCAAAATAAGCGCAGCCTTCGTTATCGCCGCGGTTAAAGTCATCGACAGACGGAATACCGGCTTGTTGTGCCGCCTGCCGGAAGGCGTCAAGAATCTTCCATGACAACCGTTGCCGTTCGACCCGCCACTCGCCTGAACTGCCATGAAATTCGCTGGAGCCAGCATAATAATCTTCGGTTCGTCTGAATTCCGGCAATACATCATCCCAGGCCCAGCCGGTATTTCCCAGCGCAGCCCAGCCGTCGTAATCAGCGGCCTGACCGCGCATGTAGATCATGCCATTAATGGCCGAACTGCCTCCTAGCACCCGCCCGCGCGGATATCCCAGCGTACGGTCGTTGATACCCGGATCAGGTTGGGTACGGTAACACCAGTCAGTGCGGGCATTGCCTATGCAATACAGATATCCAACTGGAATGTTGATCCAGTGCCAATTGTCGCGCCCCCCCGCCTCGATCAGCAGTACGCGATGTGCGGGATTGGCCGACAGGCGGTTTGCCAGCAAGCAGCCCGCCGATCCGGCGCCCACGATAATGTAATCAAACTCGAGCGAAGTTTGTTCCGATGTATCGGCCATTGTTCTTGTCTCCGGCGGCTGCGCCGCATCTTTTGTTTTTGTGCCGGCCTATTGTGGCGGTTTATCTTTTCAAAGCAACGTCCCCGCCAGGGCGGCCACCAGCAGCATGACGCCCACGGCCATATTGGCCCGGAATAACATGAAATTGCGGTCGGGCTGTGCCACGTTGAACACGCGCATTTGCCAAATGAAGTGTCCGGCAATTGCCGCCATCACCACATAATAGGGCCAAGCCATCTGCATGGATACCCCGGCCCATACCCATAGCGCCATCGTGGCAATGTAAAAACCACTGATCCATGCCCTTCCCTTGTCTGCGAAACGCAATGCGGTCGAATGCAAGCCCAGTTGCTTGTCGTCACGGACATCAACATAGGCATAAATTGAGTCATAACCGACCTGCCAAAGGACCGCCCCCAGCCACATCGCCACCGCGGCCAGCGGGACGGCATTTTGCGTATCGGACCATGCCATCAGCATGCCCCAGTTGAATCCAATGCCCAACACCACCTGCGGCCAGTAAGTGAAGCGTTTACACAAGGGATAAACAATGACGATGGGCATAAGGGCCACTGCGAGCCAGCGGCTGTATTCGTTAAGAGCGAGCAATAGCAAGCCACACACCAGCAGCTGAGCCAGAACGAACCACAAGGCATTTTTCAGACTCAGCTGCCCGCTTGTCAAAGGCCTGAAACGGGTACGCTCCACCTTCTTGTCGATGTCGCGATCAAAGATATCATTGAAACAGCAACCTATTCCGCGCATCAATAAAGCGCCCAACGAGAATATCACCAGCCGGAGCAAGGTGGGCATGCCATCCGCTGCCTGCACGAGCGCTGCAAGGCAAGGAAGCAGGGTAAGCCACGTGCCGACCGGCCGGTCCAGCCGGCACAATCGTGCATAAGGCTCCCATGACCGGGGCAGCCAGCGCTCTACCCAATCATCGGGCCGGATGTCAGATAAATCTGGCCCCGTGGCGCCAGGTTTGGCAGCGGATGTGGCGTCCCGATCTGCGAGAGACTTAGCGTGGTTGGGGGAGGATTCAGAAGATGCAAGGGTCATACGCACAATCAAGATGGCTTTGGTCTGGTCCGAGTGAAGGGTTTCAAGTGGTTTTGCTATTACGTATTCCGCCAGCGCAGATATATTTGATCTCGAGGTAGTCATCCATGCCGTACTTAGACCCCTCGCGGCCGACGCCCGATTCTTTGATACCTCCAAAAGGCGCAAGCTCGGTCGAAATAATACCCTCGTTTAGCCCTACGATGCCGCATTCGAGCGCTTCCGCGACGCGCCATGAACGTTCATAGTCGCTGGTATAGAAGTAAGCCGCCAGCCCAAAAGGCGTGTCGTTTGCCATCGCGACCACTTCCTCCTCGGTTGAAAAGCGAATCAGAGGCGCCACGGGTCCGAAAGTTTCCTCTTGCATCAGCTTGGCATTAGCCGATACGTTGATCAGGATGGTCGGCTGAAAGAATAAGCCGCCCAGCTCGTGCGAGCCGCCGCCGGTCAATACGTTTGCTCCTAGTGACAACGCATCGCTGATATGTTCCTGGACCTTGCTGATGGCGTCAGAGTCGATCAATGGACCCAAATCGACATTGTCGCTCAGGCCGTTACCCACCTTTTGGGACTCGACCGTCTGTTTTAACCTTGCTGCGAAGGCGTCGTAGATACCCTCCTGGACAAAGATCCGGTTTGCACATACACAGGTCTGGCCCGCATTGCGGAATTTCGACGCCATAACGCCAGCAACCGCCTGATCCAGATCGGCATCATCAAAAACGATGAAAGGCGCATTACCGCCAAGCTCCATGGACACTTTCTTCATGGTGCCGGCACACTGGGCCATAAGCTGTTTGCCTACCGATGTAGAGCCTGTAAACGATAGCTTTCGCACCACGGGATTGCCTGTCAGTTCAGCGCCGATGACAGACGAACTGCCTGTAACGACGTTGAAAACTCCCGGCGGAATTCCGGCTTCAGCGGCGAGTTCCGCCAGCGCCAGCGCCGAATAGGGTGTGGCGGTCGCCGGCTTGACCACGATGGTGCAGCCGGCTGCCAGCGCAGCGCCCGCCTTTCGAGTGATCATTGCGTTAGGGAAATTCCATGGCGTAATGGCGGCGACCACACCAACGGGTTGTTTGATGACAATGATGCGGCGATCATTGCTTGCAGCAGGAATCACATCACCGTAGGTGCGTTTTGCTTCTTCGGCGAACCATTCCAGGAATGAAGATCCGTAGGCAATTTCGCCTCGCGATTCCTTTAGTGGCTTGCCTTGCTCCATCGTAAGAATGACAGCCAGATCCTCTTGGTGCTGCATGCATAGGTCGTACCAGCGACGCAGCAAACGGGAACGATCCTTTCCGCTTAATGCCTTCCAGGCCCGCAGCCCGTCGTTAGCCGCTTGAATAGCGCTTTTGACATCTGCCGCGGTCAAGCTGGGAATGCTACCCATGACACTATTGTCGGCCGGATTGACCACAGAAATCGTAGCCCCGTCGGCGGCTCCCACCCATTTGCCCCCAATATGGCACTGCTGGCGAAATAAAGAAGGTCGATGAAGATTCATAGATTTTCCTTTTGAGTGTTCAACGTTTACTAAGTCGCGTTTGAGCGGGAACCGGGCCTTGCAAGTGGTAAGACTTCTTGTTAACGAGATGGTCACGAATGTGCTTTTCCGCAGCTTCGGCATCCCGCGCAAGTAATGCGTCGACAAAACGCTCGTGGTCGGCCACGCCAGCCATCCATTCGTCCGGATCCAAATTAGACTTGTAACGCAGGGCCTGTACTTGCAGGTTCAAGCGCGTATACGTATCGGCGAGCGCGGGGTTGTGGGCTGCGCGGCTGATCGCCACATGGGTGCCCATACTCGCCGCGAAGTACGACTTGATATCTCGACTATGAAAGCTTTTTAACATCTGCTGATGCAATGCAGCAATCTCTGCTAGTTCGGCATCGGTGGCGCGCTCGACTGCCTGCCGAATCGCCAGGCCTTCCAGGACCGCAATCACATCAAAAATGTTTTCAATATCGTCGTGCGTATGCTCAATGACCATAGCTCCTCGCTTGGCCTGAATGCTGACTAAGCCATCCGCAGCGAGAATGCGGTAGGCCTCCCTTAGAGGCGTCCGAGAGACTCCTAATAAATCGCAAAGGTCGCGCTCATTAAGCGCGGTTCCCGGTTTCAGCGTGCCGTCGGTTATGAGCTGGCGCAATTTATCGGCGACCACCGCCGCTAGAGTCGGGTGATTGATAGCCACCGGGTCGGCGAGCAGGCCGGCTAACGGCCCGGATGATGAGTCAGGGTAATCCATAGATGTGTATTAAGCAGAAATCGGTAAACTTATTCCTGGTATTTGGTATACCAGATACCAGCATTGTTAGTTTACCTAAGATTTTGTCGAATGATCATCATAGATCATGACAGCACGCGGCAGTGCTAAAACCTGAAGGAGACAACGTAATGATAAAAAAGACAGCTTGTATAGCCCTCGGCGCACTTATGTTAGCCCCAATGGGCATTTCTCACGCCTCGGATTCCTTTCCGAGTAAACCTATACGTTTAGTAGTGGGATTTGTGCCTGGCGGCGGAACTGATGTGTCGGCTCGCATCATCGCGCAAAACTTATCCGAAGTAGTTGGCCAACAAATCATCGTAGAGAACAAACCTGGGGCGTCAGGCCTAATCGCCGGGGAGATGGTCGCCAGGGCGGAGCCCGATGGCTACACGCTCCTGCTGGCAAATATGCAGTCTACAGTCTCGGCGCCCTATTTACTGCCGGTTTCCTACGATCCGGTGAAGGGATTCACCGCCGTACGCTACGTAGGGTCTGTTCCGAACATTCTGGTCATAAATCCGGCAAAAAATGACGTTAAATCAGTTCAAGAACTCATCGGCCTGGTAAAGGCCAATCCGGGCAAGTACACCTATGCTTCTTCCGGAATGGGCAGCCCTCAGCACCTTAGCGCCGCGCGCTTTTCTCAAATTACCGGCGTCACGATGGAACACATACCCTACAAAGGTAGTGGCCAGGCAATGACCGATCTGCTTGGGGCGCAAGTAGACATGAATTTCGACACACTGCCCGGTGCAATCGGTCAGGTCAAAGCCGGAAAGTTGCGGCCACTGGCGTTAACCAGTGCCAGGCGGGCCGCATCATTGCCCGATGTGCCAACGCTTGCGGAGGCCGGGATCAAAGGTATGGATGTCGAACAATGGTACGCCGTGTTGGCACCCGCCAATGTCCCTCCAGCGGTCCTTGCCAAGCTCGATCAGGCTTTGAAGACATCATTAAAAGATCCTGATGTTGCCACCAAACTTGCAAATCAAGGCATGGTCGTGGGCGGAGGACCCGACAGTCCGAAAGATTTTCAGGCCTTCATACAGGAAGAATATGCCAAGTACGGCCGCATCACGGCAGACCTTGGCCTGAAAAAGCCTTAACAGCGTAGCGAACGGAATAGTGACATGAATACTGCAATAACACAGAACCCTCATCTTCTCGTCAGTCGAGAAAATTCCATTGTGACCATCACGGTCAACCGTCCCGAGAAACTTAACGCCTTCACGATCGACGTATGGCGTGATCTCGGAACCAATTTTCTCGCTCTTTCAGATGACGATACGGTGCGCTGCATTGTGGTACGCGGCGCCGGGGAAAAGGCATTTTCTCCCGGCAACGACATCTCGGAGTTCGAAACCTCACGTTCCAATAAGGTCCAAGCGATAGAGTATGGGATGGTAATGCGCCGCACGATAGAGGCCATAGCCAATTGTCGGCATCCCGTCGTCGCCCAGATCCATGGAATCTGCGTGGGCGGGGGACTTGAAATTGCCAGCTTGGCCGATATTCGAATCTGCGGCACCAGTTCGAAGTTCGGCATACCAATCAAGAATCTCGGCCTAGTGATGTCCTATTCCGAACTAGCCCCTCTCCTAAGACTAGTCGGCCCCTCTACTGCACTTGCCGTACTTCTTGAAGGGGCCATTTTCGATGCGCAACGGGCCCTGGAACTAGGAGTTGTTACCCGAGTTGTAGCCGACGCGGATGTGGCTGAAGAAGCGGCCAAAACAGCTGAGCGCATCGCCAGCGGCGCCCCGCTTGTGGCACGCTGGCACAAGAAGTTCATACGTAGGCTTCTGGCTGGACACGAACTCACCGACGCCGAAAGGGATGAAGCCTTCGACTGCTTCGATACCGAAGACTTTCGCACCGGCTTTCGTGCGTTCCTGCAGAAAGAAATGCCAGAGTTCAAGGGTCGTTAAAGGGAAGAATATGCTAAAAAATGAAAGTACAACTAGTCGCGGCGCTCTTGCCGGCATGCGCGTCATCGAACTTTCTCAAATCATGGCCGGCCCGACATGCGGCATGATGCTGGCTGACCTCGGTGCCGACGTGATCAAGGTAGAAAAACTTAACGGTGGCGACGATGCTCGACAATATCAGGACCCTCAGATTAAGGGGGTTTCCGCACCCTTCCTGATGCTGAATCGTAACAAACGTGCTATCGCTTTGGATCTGAAAAGTGCCAGAGGCAAAGAAATTCTACTGCGCATGGTCCGCGATGCAGATGTCATCACGGAAAATTTTCGCAAGGGCACAATGGAAAAGCTCGGCCTGGGTTACGAGACCTTGCGCAAAGAAAATCCTGGACTGATCTACTGTGCAGTGTCCGGGTATGGTGTCAGCGGCCCGTATGCTGACAAAGGTGGTTTTGACCTGATTGCACAAGGATTCTCGGGGCTGATGAGCATCACAGGCGAACCCGGCGGCCCACCCCTGCGCACCGGCAATTCGGTCGCCGACATTAATGCAGGCCTGCTGGCCGCATTCGGCATCCTTGCAGCCTACCAGCACAAACAAAAAACAGGCGAAGGTCAGATCGTCGAGACATCGCTCCTTGAGGCAAGTCTGCAGCAGCTTTATTGGCACGCGGCGATCTATTTTGGGACCGGAGAATCACCGGGCCCCACAGGATCATCGCACGTGTTGACTGCGCCCTATCAGGCGTTTCCCACCGGTACAGACTGGATCGTCATCGGAGGGGCGAACGAAAGGAACTGGACACGTATCGCCGAAGTTTTGGGCCACCCGGAATGGTGCGACGATCCCCGTTTTGTGCTCAATGCAGGACGCATGCGCAATCGTGATACTTTGGTAGAAATGATGAGCGATATCCTGAAAACCAGATCGGCGCAGGATTGGCTAGCCGCCTTCGACGAAGCAGGTGTACCCGCTGGCCCCGTTCATTCTATCGGTCAGGCGCTGTCACATCCCCAGACACTGGCACGCGGCATGATCGTCGAACAAGTGCATCCGCAGGCTGGCAATGTACGCAGTATAGGGATGCCGGTAAAACTATCGGTCACACCGGCACAATATCGCCGCGCGGCCCCGCGCTTAGGCGAGGATACCATGGCGATATTGAAGGAATTTGGCTACGGCGAAGCAGAAATCGATGCATTTATTGATACGGGGGTCGTACAAGATATCCACCGCGAAATCACTAGCGCCTAAGTGCCGCTCTCTAGTTTCGACGACCAAAATAAAGGGCTGCGCATGCGCAGCCCTTTAATGCAGACTAGTCGTGAATCTACAGTTGCGGCTCGGCCGCAATCAGGCTTCTAAAGTTATCAACTTTCCTTGATCAGCTTGCCCAGTATGGCAATCCCCTCGCGGATTTTCGCTTCGGACACTGTCACGAAGCTTAGGCGCAAGGTATTAAGCTGTGGCTCCGAACCGGCATAGAACGGTGCGCCCGGCACAAAGGCGACGTTGTTTTGTATTGCCCTAGTCAGCAGCTCGCTTGCGTCGATATGAGCCGGCAGGGTCACCCAGATAAACATTCCGCCTTCGGGGCGCGTCCAACTGGCGGTCGCCGGAAAGTGTTCGTCCATAGCCTCGAGCATGAAACCACACTGTTCCTTGTATAAGTCGCGCACCATGGGCAAATGCGTTGTAAGGAACCCGTCTTTGACGGTTTCATAAACTGCCATCTGCGTGAGCGTGGACGTATGCAAGTCGGTAGCCTGCTTGATCTGGACCAGCTTCGCAATGATTGGTTTCGGCGCGACGATATAGCCCAGGCGCAAACCGGGGGCCAATACTTTGGAGAACGTGCCCAGACGTATTACCGTTGCACCGGCCGCACGGCCCAGGCCCAGTAAGCCAGGCTCAGCTTCCCCGGCGTAGCGCAATTCGCCGTAAGGGTCATCTTCAATAATTGGCAATTGGGCCGCGGCACAGCGCTCGACCAGCGCTTTGCGCCGTTCGAGGTCTAGCGTCAATCCGGTGGGGTTCTGAAAATTAGGCAGCACATAAATGAAACGCGCGCCTGCCGTGCGATCTTCGGTAAGGCTCTCGGGGATCAAGCCGCCGTCGTCAGTCGGCACAGCCAGGTATTCAGGCTCAAACAAAGAAAATGACTGCAGTGCGCCCAGATAGCTGGGCGCTTCAACCAAAACCTTGCTGCCTGGATCAATAAACAATTTGCCCAGCATATCAAGCGCTTGCTGCGATCCCGAGACGATAAGCACTTCGTCGGGCGATACGTTGGCCCCGACTCGCTTCAGGTCTTCTGCGACCCAGCTACGTAGCGGCGCATAACCTTCGGTCGGTCCATACTGCAATGCCGATTGACCGCTATTTTGCAGGACTCGGTCAAAGGCTGCCTTCATGATGTCTATCGGGAAGCCCTTCGGAGCAGGCAAGCCCCCGGCGAAAGAAATGATCTCTGGTCGCTCGGTGACTTTCAGAATCTCTCGGATTGTTGAACTGGTAAGTTGTTGTGCGCGCTGCGAAAAAGTGTACGGAAGGCTATACGAGTCCATATTCCTGAAGATTCCCGGTAAAGAACAAATTGGTAACCCTTAAGATTACCGCAAGTTTGGTAAGAATTGAGCGAAATGCATCGGCGGGGCCGCAGCCGGCGGCCTTTTTACGACGCTTCGTCGTGCTTGTCGCGGCGCACAATACGCAGCAACCACCAAAATAACGACAAAGAGCACACTACACCCGCCCCGAACATTCCCAACACTATCCATTCGCCTGTGGTCAACATCTTGAACCTTGTAAAAAAAAGATCTAGTTAAGGCTGAGTACGTCTGCCATGGCATCGGTAAAGTATTCGAGGTTGCGCGTATTCAGGCCCGGAACACTGATCCGTCCCGAATCGATAATGTAAACACCATGCCTGTCACGCAATGCCACCAGCTGTGCACTGGACAGTCCCGTATAGGTGAACATGCCGCACTGCTTTACGAAATAGCTGGAGTCGTAATCGGGAACTTTGGTACGCAATTGTTCGTGGGCCTGCTTGCGCACGAAAGCAATGCGTTGACGCATATCGGCAACTTCCTGCTCCCACACCGCGCATAGCTGCGTATCGTTCAGTACATCGGAGGTAATTTGCCCTCCGTGCATGGGAGGACTGGAGTAGATCCGGCGCACAACGGCCTTTAGCTGGCCCAGCACGCCCTCTGCTTCGTCCGCGGAGGCACAGACCACCGATAGACCACCGCAGCGCTCACCATAAAAAGACAAGTTCTTTGAAAAGGAGTTTGCCACCAGGAAGGTCAATCCGGCGTCGGCCATGGCACGGACAGCGAAGGCGTCTTCGTCCAGGCCGGCGCCGAAGCCCTGATACGCCATATCCAGGAAAGGGATAAGCTGCCGTTCGGCCAGTATGGGTATCAGTTGAAGCCATTGGTCTTGCGACAGATCGACGCCCGTCGGGTTGTGGCAGCACGGATGTAGCAAGACAAAGCTATTGGGTGAAAGTGCGCTGATCTCGGCCAGCATTTGATCGAACTTCAGCGATTTGGTCTGCGGATCGTAATAGCTATAGCTGTGCGACTTGACGCCGGCACCTTGGAAAATGGAATGATGATTGTCCCAGGCCGGATCACTAATCCATACATCGCTGTCGGGATAAGCCAGATGCAGGAAATCCGCCCCCACCTTAAGTGCACCGGTTCCGCCCACACTTTGGATGGTGGCTACCTTTCTGTCTTGCAAAACTTTGTGCGAAGCGCCGAAAACCAGCTTTTGAACGGCTTCGCGATATGAAGCCAGCCCTTCCATGGGGAGATAGGGACGTGATTGGGGATTCTCGGCGCGGCGCTGTTCTGCCGTTTTGACGGAAGTGAGCACTGGAATGTGACCTTCATTGTCGTAATACAGGCCCACCGTCAGATTGACTTTTTGCGGGTGCACGTCACGATGAAATGCCTCGTTAAGCCCAAAAATCGGATCGCCAGCGTACTTTTCCAAATGCTCAAACATGAACGCGCCTCGGTAATTGCGAAAAAGGATGAATCGACGGCTACAACAGCCTCTGCAGTATCCATCCATTATAGAGACTTGCACGCCCGATTCATGCACCAATATAAGCACGGTACGCAGCTAAGTAAGGCTAGGGTAAGAAGCGCTACACCGATATAATTCGTATGCTGGCTTTTTGGCCGCGCAACACTATTTCCACGGGCCCCATATAGAAGATGCACACCTTTATACAAGCCGCATCATATGGTGCATGAACAGCTTTTCGACACCTTGGCCCGAGAGCACTGGGTGGTGGCCGACGGCCTGATCGATTCAGCCTTGCACGAAGGTCTATACCAAAACTGTCTGCAAGAATGGAATGCGGACGGTTTTCACGAAGCACGTATCGGACATCAGCATAGCTCATCGCTTAAATCGGACATTCGGGGCGATTCTATTTGCTGGCTGACGCCTGGCCACGAAGGATCTGCATCAAACGAATTTCTGCGCTGGTCTGACGCCCTGCGCCAAGACTTGAACCGGATCTTTTTCGCGGGTCTGAGCAGTACAGAGTTTCATTTTGCCCGCTATCCCGAGGGCCGGGGCTACAAGAAGCACCTTGACCAGCATCGTGCGCAGCCGCATCGACGCATATCGCTGGTGTTGTACTTGAATCGTCAGTGGGCCGACGCAGATGGAGGCCAACTGTGCATCTATTCGCCTGAAGACGCCGGCCGCGAAATCAGCCGGATTTTGCCGCAACCCGGCCGACTTGTCATCTTTCGTAGCGACCTGATCCACCACGAAGTCTTACCTTGCGCTCAAACACGATGGAGCCTGACAGGATGGTTTCGCACTGACCGCGATTACCTACGACTTTAGATAGGTGTGAAACCATTTCATCGCCCGCGCCCATCCATCTTTTGCGGCATCGGCACGGTAGCTGGGCCGATAGTCGGCATGAAAAGCGTGCCCAGCCTCCGGGTACACCACAAAGGTTGAAGCCTGGGCGACGTCATCGCCTTGAGCCAAGGCTTGTTTCATCGCGTCGATGGAGTCTTGGGTAATGCCTGCGTCTCTGCCGCCATAAAGCCCAAGCACCGGCCCGTTCAGTTTAGTGGCGATATCGACAGGTTGCATTGGGTGCAATGGGTCGGTATTACCGACCAACTGCCCATACCAGGAGACCGCGGCTTTGACCTTAGGGTTATGAGCGTCGTACAGCCAGACCAGGCGACCGCCCCAACAAAAACCGGTAATCCCAAGACGCTCGGTATTGCCGCCGTTCTTTGCAGCCCAGGACACTGTCGCGTCAAAATCGCCTAGCACCTGCGCATCGGAAACTTTGTCGACTACCTCGCTAAGCAGCCGGGAAATTTCGGTATATCGCGACGGATCGCCTTGCCTTGCGTAAAGTTCGGGCGCAATTGCCATATAGCCCTCTTTGGCAAGCCGTCGACAGACATCTTTTATATATTCGTGAACGCCAAAAGCTTCATGGACGACAAGAATGACGGGGACGACGGTTTTACCCTCTGGCATGGCGCGATAGGCCGGAATGCTGCCGTCAGCGACCGGAATCTTCACTTCGCCAGCCACCAATCCTTTTGTATCGGTTTTGATGGCGGTCTGGGCCATCACGGGCCCGGCAGCCAAAGCGAATCCGCCAGCCAGCGAAGTGACGATAAAGCCCCGCCGGGTCAATGCGAGCGGCGGCAATAGGCTGTCAAAATCGGTGTCGGGCAAACGGCTCATGGTGTTCCCTTGAAAAAAAACCGGCACATCTTAAAGAGATGTGCCGGTAGATATGGTGGCTAAGAGTCAGATTTATGTTCCGGCTTGCCCTTACGCTTGGTGGAAGCCAACTCATCGAGTTCTTTCTCGCTCATGGACTTGTACATCGACTTCGAGGCACCTTTAAGTTGGCCCGCTTTAGTTTCCCCGCGCTTAGCCGACAGCGCCGCACCGGCTGCCTTTTGCTGGGCCTGAGACTTTGCTGGCATGATGAACCTCCCGGAATTGGAATCGTGTAGAGTCGTCTAGCATCTTATTATTCCCGCGGATGGCGGGCATTTCAACCCGCCAGATGGGAAATATGTAAAGAAAAATCAAGCGGCTACACTTTCAGCAATGCGATGGGCAATATGGCCTAGCGCCTCCTCGACCTGA
Organism: uncultured beta proteobacterium; assembly: GCA_963706785.1. Lineage (GTDB taxonomy): Bacteria > Pseudomonadota > Gammaproteobacteria > Burkholderiales > Burkholderiaceae_B > Pollutimonas. The sequence continues at coordinate 43,960 of CAVPNJ010000012.1, read as the reverse complement.
TCCACAAGAATCAAGCACAGATCCCCTTCCTTCAATTGTCCAAGTGCCGTATCGATCGCTAGGAACTCACCGCGAATCTCCTGGATGCGAGTAGTTCTTTGGGCGTTGACGAGTCCCTCGCGCAGCAGTGTGACCACTTCGCCGTCGACCCGGCCACGTTGACACATGTCCTGATAAAGAATTACGTCGTCAAAGGCGTCGCCCAAGATTTCAGTTTGGCGCCGGATGTCTACATCGCGCCGATCGCCGGCGCCACTGATCACGACACTGCGCCGCTCCGCAGGCATTGTATCGATTGCGAGTACCAGCGCCTGAATGGCGTCTGGATTGTGGCCATAGTCAGCGACCAGAGTGGCGCCGCGGTATGAAAATACATTGAAGCGTCCGGGAGCGGTCGCGGCATCGCTGACAAATGACGACAGTCCTTTTTGCATGCTTTCCCAGTCGAGGCTCAGACCCCATACGGCGCCCAATGCTGCCATGACATTCTCAACCTGGAAGCCAATTGTTCCATTTCGGGTAAGAGGGATGGCATCAAGATCAAATCGGCGTTCAAAATCACCTTCTGCCAGCACAACCGAGCCGTCTTCGACATACACCACGCGCCGACCCTGAGCCCGATGGGTGGCCAATATCGGATGATTGCGGTCGTTGGCAAAAAAAGTCACTGCGCCGGGACAGTTGTCGGCCATGGCAGCAACAATCGGATCAGCGGCATTCAATACAGCCACGCCAGAAGCATCGACGTTCTGCACGATGACGCGCTTGACGATTGCCAAGTCTTCGACTGTGCTGATGTAGCTGAGGCCCAGGTGGTCGCCCATGCCCACATTCGTTACGACGGCCACTGCGCAGCGGTCGAAACCAAGGCCTTCGCGCAGAATTCCGCCACGAGCTGTTTCAAATACCGCGGCGTCAACGTCAGGATGCAGGAGCACATTACGCGCACTGCGAGGACCACTGCAGTCGCCGGTATCGATTCGTTGTGAACCGATGTAGACACCGTCGGAGTTAGTCATCCCTACGCGCCGGCCACTGCTGCCAATCAGATGGGCAATCAGGCGGACAGTCGTGGTTTTGCCGTTCGTACCGGCGACGGACACCAAGGGAATCCGGCCGTTTTCGTTTTCAGCAAACATCTCGTTGATGATCGCTTCGCCCACCTCGCGACCTTTGCCGAACGATGGGCTTAGGTGCATGCGCAGGCCAGGCGCTGCATTGACCTCGACAACGCAGCCACCTTGCTCGTCAAGCGGCTGGTAAACGTTATCGCTTACCAGATCCAAACCGCAGATATCGAGGCCGACCATTTGCGCGGCCGCCACCGCTCCAGCCGCCAATTCCGGATGCACATGATCAGTTACGTCGGTGGCTGTACCTCCCGTGCTCAGGTTCGCGTTATTCCGTAAGGTCACCAGCACGCCCTTGTCAGGAATGGAATCAGCGGCATATCCCTGTGTGGCCATTGTGGACAAGGCAATATCGTCCAGACGGATTTTGGTTAAAGACGTACCGTGGCCCTCCCCGCGCAGGGGGTCTTTATTGATAATCTCGACAAGCTCCGCAATGCTGTGGTCGCCATCGCCAATAACTTGCGGTGGATCGCGACGCGCCGCCGCCACGAGCTTGTCGCCGACGACGAGCAAACGGAAGTCGTGGCCAGGAAAATATCGTTCAACGATGACATCGAGACCGTTGGCCCTTGCTCCTGCGTAAGCCGCTAGTACCTGTTCACGACCCTGCACGTTGACTGCCACCCCCTTGCCCTGGTTACCATCGCGCGGCTTAACCACTACAGGCCCGCCTATTTCGCAGGCGACCGTCCATGCATCCTCGGCGTCGCTGACACAGCGCCCATCCGGAACCGGAACGCCAGCCGCCGCTAAAAGGGTCTTGGTAAGTTCTTTATCTTGGGCAATTGCCTCGGCAATCGCACTGCTACGATCGGATTCAGCGGCCTGAATGCGGCGCTGTTTGCTGCCCCACCCGAACTGCACCAAACTGCCCCGCGTTAGTCGGCGATACGGAATATCGCGCTTGACCGCTGCCTCGACGATCGCGCCTGTGCTGGGCCCAAGACGCTCGTCTTCGTTGAGCTCTCGCAGCCGCGACAGCGCGCTCTGCACATCAAAAGGCCGATCGTGCATGGCGGCCAGGCATAGCTCGTAAGCCAGATCGAATGCCAACCGGCCCACGGCTTCTTCACTATATTCAATAACTACCTGGTATACGCCTGGATCTATCGTCAATGAAGTCCGGCTGTAGGTCAACAAACATCCAACTTTCGTCTGCAGACACAACGCCGCCGACGCCAAAGCATGGGCCATTGAGTTCGGCTGCTCCTGGCCGGGAGGTTTCAGCAGATCGATATCCGAAAAGCGAGCGCGCATCCGGGTCTCAAATGCCTCCATATCGCCGATAACCCGCTCGGCCTCGTCGCAAGCCACGATGGCTTCTATGACCGTTTGACGGCACCAGAGATTCGGGCCGCGCAAGGCCCTTACGCGAGAAACTTCCATTTAGCCAAACTTCCTTATTGCCACAAATGCCGCGAGGGCCATGTTGATGTTATTGATAGCCGCCCGTAGGCTTCAGATCAACGCTTCCACGGAGGAAGCCGCGATTTCCGATACTGAATCCACCAGATTCACATCAAAGGTTTCTATGCCTGCACGAATTAAATCGGGATTGATGTCTAAGGCCCATGCAGCGGCGACAGCGGCCAGTACGTTGCCAATTTGGAAACTGATCTGACCGCCCTCGGTCATGGGGATCGAAGCTATGTCGGTCAAGACCACTTCATCGCTGCCCGAAGCGAGCAAGACGCTTTCGTGGCGCAAAAAGACGGCGCGGCCGCCTTCTTCGAGGTGCTGCGAAATGACTGCGGACGCTGCGTTCATGCCGAAGAAGATTACTTCTCCGTCGCACAAAGAGGCCATTGCCGCTACCGTCAAGTCGTCGGCGTTCAACACCGCCACACCATCGGGCAACACAACATCGACCTGAGTCCGGAATACTTTGGCCACCTGTTCAATATCATTCACATACAGGTCAGGAAAGGATTCGGCCGGGTCTAGATTTGTGATGACACCTACCTTGCACCGCTCGTAGGCCATGCCTTCGCACAAAATACTGCGAGGTCCGTTTTCAATGACGGCTGCATGCACGGCGCGATTGAGCAGCACGCGGCGTCCGGCCGCCCAGTTTGCGGCGTCGGTTTTCTGAACGTGTCGACGGGCGAAGAAGAGACCCGAACTGCATGCCAGACCTGTGTATTGACCATTCAGCTGCAGTAAACGCGCCACCAGACAAGCCACTGTCGTCTTTCCTTTGCTGCCGCTTATCCCTACGATCGGGATATATCCCGAATCGCCTTCGGGAAATAAATGATCGATAATGGCTCTGCCTACAGGGCGCGGCTCGCCCGCCGCCGGCTTCAGGTGCATCAATAAGCCCGGGCCTGCATTGACTTCAACTATGGCCCCCCGCTGACCTTCCAGCGGCTGGGAAATATCTTGCGCAACCAGATCCACACCGGCGATGTCCAGGCCCACTACACGGGCGGCCAGCGCAACGGTTGCAGCGACGGAAGGGTGCACCAGATCGGTTACGTCAATGGAAACATTGCCATTGCGTTGAATGAGCACCGACGTGCCCGCTGGCGGCACAGAGTCGCGTGCAAAGTTTTGCCGCTTCAGTTCCAGCAAGGCCGCTGAATCCAGCCGAATGAAATTAAGCGGATGATCTTCATCGCGACCGCGTCGCGGATCGGAATTCAACTGACTTTCAATCAACTCTTCTATGGTACTAATGCCATCGCCTGTGACCGTGGCTGCATCGCCACGGGCGGCAGCAACCATCCGGTCGCCTACTACCAGCAAGCGATGCTCGTCGCCCTGAATGAAGCGCTCGACGACGACGCCACTGCCTTCATCGACGGCAACGGTGTATGCGGTTTCGATTTCCGCCTGCGTAGTCAGATTGGTAAATACCCCACGCCCGTGATTGCCATCGCATGGCTTGACCACGACCGGAAGCCCGATCGACTCAGCGGCTTCCCAAGCTTCTTGCGCGGTATCGACCAAGCGGCCCTCAGGAACCGGTACGCCGCAAGCCTGGAGCAAACTCTTGGTCAGATCTTTATCGCTGGAAATGCTCTCGGCGATTGCACTCGTGCGATCGGTCTCGGCTGTCCAGATGCGGCGCTGCCGTGCGCCATAGCCCAACTGGACCAGATTGGCATCGCTTAAACGGATGCATGGAATATCGCGGTCATCCGCGGCATCGACAATGCATGCGGTGCTGGGCCCCAAACGCAGGTCGTCCGCGAGTTCGCGTAATGTATCGATCGCTCCTTGAACATCGTAGGGCCGGTCTTGTATGGCTGCCATGACAAGATCACGCGCCGCATAAAGCGCAGCCTTGGTTACCTCCTCATGCCAAGCGCGCACAATAACTTTATACACGCCGCGCACCGAAGTCTCGCGCGCGCGACCCAGCCCGCCAGGCATGCCGGCCAGATTTTGCAATTCCAGTGTGACATGTTCCAGAATATGTGCCGGCCAGGTTCCCTGGCGCAAGCGCTGCAGGAAGCCACCTCGCTCGCCGACGCTGCACCGGTGTTCGACCAATGAGGGCAACCACGCGTTCAAGCGCTCGTAGAGTCCGGGAATGGTGTTAGACGGAAAGTCTTCTAATTCACCGATATCTACCAAAGCCTCTATGATGGGGCGATAGGCCCATATATTTGGTCCCCGCAAATACATCATATTGAGGAATTCTATGTTTTTCTTTTGCATCTGAAATGAAGCCGATGTTGCAGGAACGATAAATATAAAGGGACCTGAGGCATATTTAACGGCAATTATTGTGCTTAGTGTTTGCCAAGCTTGCGTAAACAGATGAAAATTACAGTGCCAGACGCAAAAAAACCACACAAAAACGCCTTTCCCCTTACATAGCACGGCCCTTCAACGTGACAATAGCGCCCCATACTTTTATAAGCACCCCCTCTTGGCGACACGTCACGCAGAACTAATGAATATAGAAACAACCGATACTGGTCACGTCGCCGAAGACTTGCCGGAATCTTGGCGCGCGTCCTTGAGCGAGGTCCTTAACGACCGGGAAACAATAATTTCCTGGTTCACGATCGACCTGGATTCCCATTTGCGCTTCGCCCCCGGCTTGCTCGTGGTGACCGATCAGCGGGTGTTAAGCAAAGAAACCGATGACACCGAATGGCAAGTCTGGGCGTTCCGCCCCGGGCTTGTCATGACTCACCATGATCATGCTGGCGTCGGTACGCTGGAATTGCGCGATAGCAAGTCGCGCCTGGCGGTCTGGCGCTATACCTTGGGGCACAATACGCGCCGCCCTGCGATTCATTGCCAGCTTTGATCGGCAGCGCGACCTGACAGCTGGGAATGGTCGCAGCCCCTGCACGCGACGTCGAAACGCATCACGACAGCGTCTCGGCCATTCAATCGCCGCCATCGACCTGGGCATTATTGCGACTATGGCGATTCGCCAGACCCTATCGCTTGCTATTGCTGACGGGCTTTCTGCTTACACTGGCCTCTACCGCCGCGGCTTTGGTCGCGCCCTATCTGACCATGCCGCTGATGGACAAGGTGTTGATTCCCTTCCAGAACGGCAAGCCCATCGACTGGAGTCTGGTCCGAATTTATCTGGGCGCTCTGTTTGCATCGTCGCTGCTCGCGTGGGTGCTGGGCTGGGGTCGCACCTACATTCTCGCCTGGGTCAGTGAGCGTATTGGCGCAGACTTGCGCACCACCACCTACGAACATCTGCAGAAGCTGTCTTTACAGTATTACGGCGGCAAGCGCACCGGCGACCTGATCGCCCGCATTGGTTCGGAATCTGATCGTATCTGCGTATTTCTGTCATTGCATCTGCTTGATTTCGCCACAGATGTGCTGATGATTGCGATGACTGCCGCGATCCTGATTTCCATCAACCCGTGGCTGGCTGTGGTTACCCTGATTCCGCTGCCTTTCATCGCCTGGCTGATTCATCTGGTGCGTGATCGCCTGCGCCGGGGATTCGAAAAAGTCGATCGGATCTGGTCTGAGATTACTAATGTACTGGCCGACACCATACCGGGCATACGCGTGGTCAAAGCCTTCGCCCAGGAAAACCGCGAAGTCGCACGATTTCGCGAGGCGAATAACCGCAATCTGGGCGTCAATGATCGAGTCAACCGGATCTGGTCGCTGTTCTCGCCGACTGTCACGCTGTTGACAGAAATCGGGCTGCTTGTTGTCTGGGCCTTCGGAATTTGGCTGGTATCCGATAGCGAAATCACAGTAGGGGTGCTGACGGCCTTCCTTACCTACATCAGCCGCTTCTACATCCGGCTGGACTCCATGAGCCGTATCGTTTCCTTCACGCAAAAGGCAGCGGCCGGCGCCAAACGGATCTTCGACATCCTGGATCACGTCTCCAGCGTACCGGAAGCGGCCAAGCCGGTGCATATCGAGCACGTGCAAGGGACGCATTGAATTGCGCAACGTGGGCTTCCGGTATGGCAACCGCACGGTTATGCGCGGCATCGACCTGGATATAGCGCCGGGCGAAATGATAGGCCTTGTCGGCCATAGCGGTTCGGGCAAGAGCACCCTGGTAAACCTGATATGCCGTTTCTATGATGTATCGCAAGGGTCCATACGCCTTGATGGCGTCGACATCCGATCCCTGCCGATTTCCGAATACCGGCGCAATATTGGGCTGGTTCTTCAAGAGCCTTTCCTGTTTTTTGGCACTATCGCCGAGAACATTGCTTACGGCATGCCACAGGCCAGCCACCAAGAGATCATTGCGGCCGCGCGGGCGGCTAATGCCCATGAATTCATCCTGCGTTTGCCCCACGGCTATGATTCGCTGGTCGGCGAGCGCGGTCAGAGCCTTGTCGGGCGGCGAGCGCCAGCGTATCTCTATCGCCAGGGCCTTGCTTATCGATCCACCCATCCTGATCCTCGATGAGGCCACATCGTCAGTGGATACGGCGACGGAAAAAGAAATCCAGAAAGCACTCGACAATCTTGTGCGCGGCCGTACGACAATCTCGATTGCTCACCGGCTCAGCACGCTTGCATCAGGCCGACCGTCTGGTTGTATTGGATCGCGGCGGAAATTGTCGAAGTGGGCAAGCATGACGAACTCATGGCGCGCAATGGTCCTTACTTCAAGCTTTATCAGGCGCAACTGGCACAGGAAGTTGAGGATTCCAGCGACGACAGCTGGGACGAAGATGCCGATAAAAACATTGCATGATCAAAGCGATAAATAAATGAACACTGATGATTTTCGGCTTCGCCGTGATCCGTTCGGCCGCCTGGTGCTGGAACTGGGTGACGATGTCTACGAAACGGTCGCACCGGTGCGCAGCTTTCCGATTTCCGCGCCTGATGACGGTATCGCCCTGGTGGGTGCGGGCGGTACCGAACTATTGTGGATAGACCGTTTGCAAGATCTACCGGAGGACGCCCGACGCCTCGTCTGGAAGAAGAACTGGCCAGCCGGGAATTCATACCGGAAATACGCGCCATCCGCCACGTCTCCGGCTTTGCCACCCCCAGCCGATGGCAAGTGGAAACCGACCGGGGTGACGCCGTGTTGCTGCTGAAAGCTGAAGAAGATATTCGCCGGCTATCGTCCGCGACGCTGTTGATTGCGGATGCGCATGGCGTTCAGTTCCTGATACGCGATATGCTGCGCCTTGACAAGCCAAGCCGGCGCCTGCTCGATCACTTTCTATAAGCTGTTCCTGGGAACGCCAGCTGACCCGTTGCGGGGTGCAATCGCCTAACGCATTCCCGCGTGGTGTCAATGCAGCCACCATCAAGATAGACGCCCCCTGGATCGCGCAGCCGCAACATTTGCTGGACGATGCCCGCGACTTCGGCTGGATCCTGCAGAGACTGCGCCACGCGCTCGTCGACGAGATCGTCATCTATCTGCAGCTTGCCATCACCATTGCGATAGGTGGCATTGCGCCAATGGAAGAGCTCGACGCACTTTGTACTTAGCGTGAATGGCTGATCACGCTTCCAGAAATTGGTGAACAGTCCGTCGCCCAGATAAAACACCCATGAGCCTTCGTAGCCCTCGACATTGGAGGAATGTTCGTCAGGATTGCGAAACCAGAGTCTGTCGCCGGGCACGTAATACTTCGGCGGCAAAGGTTCGTCCATCGAACCATATTCGTGCAGAAATACTTCATGGAACTGGCCCGACATAATGGCGCGCGTTTCCCATTGCTGCTGCAACTGCAGCAAAAGATCCGGGTTGCAGCAGGCGAGCTCTTGAGCGATGCTCAACAAGAATCACGTATTCCGTCGCCCGGTAGCAGGAGAATGAATAAAGCTTGCCTGAACGGTCGGGCTGCGTGGTTTTTTGCAGTGCCTCAATCAACGGCTTGCCGGGCTTGAGCGTGAATCCGCGTGCCACATCGTAAGTCCAGAACTCTTCGGGGCGTTCTGCGTGTTCGGTGTCGAAAGCCAGTGCCGTACGGCGCGCGTTCTGAACGATGTTTTTTCGAACGCTTAGCGCAGACAGAAGTTCGTCGAAGCTGGGGAACTCGAAATGGATAGGGCTAGCCAACATGGCCAGCACTATTTCGCGATCGAGATCAGCGACAGATTCCTGAGTATCCAGCCGCAGCTTCTGACACAACAACGTCGTGTCGAAATCAGGCGTCAGATCGAGCGCGTAGGTTTCTTTTAGTTTGATGTCGACGGCCGATGCGCTATTTTCACCCCACTGGCCACATTCTACATATCGATCAAGATCGATATCTTGGAGATAGTCCATAAAACGCTGTTGCGCGGCCTGGGTTTCAGGTTCCGTTCGGGCGGAGATCCGTATTCCGCAAAATAGCAGCTTGGCAGGGTCGCTTACCACGGTCATCAATGAATTCCTCTCGATAGAGGTACAAAAATCGTCATCAGGGAAGCGCCTAATATTACTCTGAAATTTATGCACTTTCGCGCTGTCGCTTGTGTTCAACAAACAACAAGCGCGAGCTTGACAAAGTGCATGGTCAAAGGCTGTTTTCGTCGAGCCTCAGCCACCCAGGTCGTCGCTTTAAAATGAGTCGTTCCCGTCCAGAAAGTCCAGTAAAGAATTAAAGCCGGGCCAGAGCTGACTACGCTGCGTCCATCTACCTGTCGATGACGCATGCCATCTCGTGGCGCTGCCAAAGCATGTTTGACGGCCTCCGGATCCTGGACGCGAAGCGCGATGGCACCAAAGAAACTGGATCGTCCCAGCGCATCGCAAGCAAGATCGCCGTAGCGGCGCAAATAGTCGGTCGGGAGTCGTCACAACAATGGAATAACGTGCACCGTCTATCCGCAATTCGCCATGCTCGCCCGGTGCGGACACCTGGCCGCCAGCCACGCTCGCAAAACGCAGTGCATCGACCCCAGGCTGTTCGCTGACCACCAGCAAACCGGCCAAACCGCTGACCGTATTGGCGTGCGTCTGCCAGGGTTCACGCCAGATCAATTCCGGCGTAATGTGCTGGCAGAAATAGACGCGTCCGGCTTCAAACTGATCGGACTGAAACCGCACTGTACGAAAACTCGCTTCGAACCTTCGACCATCCAATTCGACCGGGCGGGAAAAGGCATGTAGAGGCTGCAATGACTCGCCAGCGGCTGTTAACAATGCATGCACTCGATCTGCATCGTCGGTCCTGAATACCAGTCCATCAATGCCTTCGGGGTTATTCAAAACCTCTTCACGCAGTTTGCCGCCATCGGTCGGCAAGCCAATCAATTCCAGATAATCGTCCTGGAACACCATCAGATGATTCACCGACCCCATGGGGTGCCTGCCCTGCGGTGTGAGCGTAAAGCCCAGCGCACGGAACAGTTCCGCTGCGCAGTCTGTTTCGAATTTCGTGTTGATCACCAAATGGTCCAGAGGCATCGCTAAAAGGGCCGTCATGACATGACCCTTAAAGTGGCATCGGCAGGTGGCAACCCGCGTCTGCTTGCCGGAGTAAACAGGCCATGGCTTTCCTTGCCCTTCGCCTGCGACCAGTACCTGCTATGTTTTGCTTGCGACATGATTGAATCTTTATTATTCCCGAGAGACGTTAGGTTAACGGCTGACTATGGCTTTGCAGAGCACTTATTTCCATTAGCTTATCTGGTTTCCAAAGCGGTACCATTCTTTCTTTAACCTGCGGATGCATACATGGCTGAACCCACTGCACTTTTCATCCTGGGACACGCCGGAACGGGCAAGTCTTTCCTTACCACTCATTTTCTTCAGCGCCAGCGCGACAAGGCATCCGCTTGGTGCGTGCTGGACAAGGATGTGGTCAGCGAATGCTGGTCGGGCCCCATGCTGCGTGCGCTTGGGGCCGATCCTAATGACCGCGACAGCCCTTTGTTCAAAGAAAACGTGCGCGACCTAGAATATCTGACGACGCTGCGAATTGCGAAAGACCAACTCGAAATCGGACTTAACGTGGCTTTTCCAGGACCCTGGAGCCGGGAACTAGCCTCGTCTGCGCTTTTCTCTGCCTCGGCACTAGGGTTTCCATCTTCGACTCGCCTGCGTCATGTCTGGCTCGAGTTATCACTTACCGAGCGCAAGAACCGTATCGCCCGCAGGGCCGACCCGCGCGATCAGTGGAAGTTGAAAAACTGGACTGCCTATGCTGAAGCGCTGAAACGCCCCATACCGGTTCAGGATGGACGAGTGCCCGTCTTGGACGCCGGCCTTCCCCTGGAAAAACAGCTTGATGCGCTGGACGCACTGCTACGCTGATAAGCCGCTTCAAGCCTGCTTATTGTCCTTATATGGCGGCCTTGTGCACCGGCGTGCATACTAAATGAATTCGATGCTCTGCTGCTACAATAAATTTCGTGTAACGAGCGGGCCTGCACAGGAGATACCGAGGTGCCCCAACGAGCGTCACCCTTAGCCCCGTTTCGACACGCCAGCTTCCGCGCGTTATGGACTGCGACACTTGCGTCTAATCTGGGCGGCCTGGTGCAAGCAGTCGGAGCCGGCTGGCTCATGACAACAATTTCGGATTCGGACGGCATGGTGGCCCTCGTGCAGGCGGCAACCACGCTGCCCATCATGATTTTCTCGCTGGCAGCGGGTGCGCTAGCTGATAATTTCGACCGCCGCAACATCATGCTAACCGCACAGGTCATCATGATGGTGGTTTCAGCTGGCCTTGCCATCTTCGCCATCGCCGGTCTGCTGTCCCCGTGGCTATTGTTGGCCTTCACCTTCTTTATAGGCTGCGGCACGGCGCTGCATAATCCGTCCTGGCAGGCGTCCATGGGAGACCTCGTTCCGCGCGAGGATTTGCCCGGAGCCGTATCGCTGAACTCCATGAGCTACAACCTCATGCGCAGCGTCGGCCCGGCCATCGGCGGCCTGATCGTTGCCTTGGCTGGAGCCGCATTTGCGTTCGCGTTGAATGCCATCAGCTACATACCACTTATCTTGGCACTCGTACGATGGAAAACACTGCGCCCGGCGCGCAGCCTGCCACGGGAAGACTTCGGCAGCGCGATCTCCGCAGGCCTGCGCTATATCGCGATGTCACCCAACCTATTAAAGGTGTTGTTTCGCGGCTTCGTTTTCGGCTTGGCGGCAATCTCCATCCTGGCTTTATTGCCATTGGTCGCCAGAGACTTCGTCGGCGGTGGCGCCTTTACCTATGGGTTCATGCTGGGCTGCTTCGGGGCGGGCGCGATCGCAGGCGCGCTGCTGAACGCCCGGGTTCGAGAAAGCTGGCGTAACGAGACCATTGTGCGAGCTGCCTTCCTTGGTTTTGCCGTGTGCGTGGTTGTGCTCGCGTTCAGCCGTAACATGTGGCTAAGCTGTCTGGCCATCATCCCGGCAGGAGCGTGCTGGGTACTGACCTTGTCGCTTTTCAACGTCACGGTACAGCTTTCGACCCCGCGATGGGTCGTGGGACGCGCTCTTGCGCTTTATCAAACGGCTACGTTTGGCGGCATGGCGTCAGGCAGCTGGCTGTGGGGCGGAGTCGCAGACGTTCATGGTGCTGATTCGGCGCTGATCGTCTCTGGCGTGGTGCTCGTTCTTGGGGCTCTGATAGGGCTGCGCTTTTCCCTGCCCGAATTTGGCTCATTGAACCTCGATCCGCTAGACCGCTTCCATGAACCAGAACTTCGGCTGGATCTGAAGCCGCGCAGTGGTCCCATCATGATCATGGTGGACTATGAAATTGCTCAAGACGATGTGCCGACCTTTCTTTCTGTAATGGCTCAACGCCGGCGCATTCGAATCCGCGATGGTGCACGGCAATGGTCCCTTCTGCGAGACCTTGAAAACCCCAGAGTCTGGACCGAGAGCTACCATGTGCCTACCTGGGTCGAGTATGTGCGCCACCATCAACGGCGCACTCAAGCCGACGCCGGTCTGTCGGATCGACTTCTATCGCTACACCGCGGTGCCGAGCCGCCGCGGGTTCATCGCATGATAGAACGTCAAACTGTGCCGGTGCGCGACGATATGCCCTTGAAGGGACATACAGGACATACCGATTTGCACTGAAATATTGAGTTCGTCCGGACCACCTTTAGGCGTAGCCGTCGGATTGACCGTCGCGCTGCTCGGTAAGCAACGGGTTTGGACCGGGCGGCCCGCTGAATGTGCGACAGCTATAAGCCAAGATTAAGGTTCGTATAAGACAGCCGTAACGTTGAAATCTGCATTCGCAGGATTCTTTAATGTTAAGCGTGCGTTTGGAAGGTAGAGTCGATCACCCGAACGGGCAATCGCAGTCGGCGTGTCGAAACGCGGGTCCTTCAGTTCAGTCTTTAAACGCGCGACAGTTCCCGCCGCATCGACTTCCAAGACCGCGATGGTATTGGGTATATTGCGCACAACATATAGGGTTTTGCCTTCCCGCAATAGGCCATCACCCCCTTTTAAATCCGTCGCGCCTATATCGACGGGCGTAACGGCGCCGCTGGCCGGATCCACGCGAAACAAGGCGCCAGTGTTGGTTTGTATGATAAGTAGCGCTTTACCGTCAGGGGTTGTCGAAATGCCGTTAGCGTTGAAACCCTCAACGTAGGTGACGCCCGTCAGGGGAATAGTTTGTATATCGGCTTGTACCGGTAACGCTCCCGCTTCTCCGAGCGGCAACTTGTAGATCACGGGTACGAATGAGTCCGTAGCATAGACGGCATCGCCGAGCCGGGCGACATCATTGACGAAGCTCTTTTTACCACTCGCAACCTTATAGTTGGCAAGTGTCTCTCCGCTGTTCGAGTCGATTACCTGTACCGATCCGCCCGTGGCTCCGGCAACAAATAGGCGTCCGCGATCATCGAGCATAATCCCAGCGGCACTGTCGCTTTTTCCGGGATTCAACACCTCATGCGCACCCGTCGCAAGGTTGAGCTTATACACCGCCCCGCTGGAAAGCGAGGTGACGTAGGCGATGGAACCCTTGATTGCAATACCCTCAGGAACAGAGCCCTGTGGCATGCGCAGCGTCCGGGGGCGATCTTGGTTCTGCGCACCGCTTGAAGCCGCGAAATTTTTAACCGAAGCGGGACGGGAGCTTTCAGCGGCATGGCCAACGCCAATTAACAGAAAAGCTGCAATGAGGGCCGTGCAGGTGACCCGGGGCGTTCCGTTAAACATGGCATTCCCCATCAAGAATGAACGCGTTGACTATCCAGAAAATAGAGTTCCATCAGCAGGCGTTGGGGTATCGAATGTGCAGCTAGCCGTTCGGTCAGTCTAGAACTTCCCCCTGTGCAAAGCAAGCCATTCTCACCGAATACGATGGCTTCAAGGTCGTTTCCTAGTACATCAAATGCTTGGCGGATGATTCACATGAGTGTTAAGGTCACAATGCCAAACTTGTCTCCCAAAGGGCTTCGATTTCTTTGGGTCGCAAGCGTCCGGGCAACTACTGTCAAATCCAATCCGTAACTTGGGAGAATGGGATCTTGAACAATAAACATTTACAGCCTCCAACAAGCACTGAGACGGAGCTCGCCGTACCAGAGCAGCGTCCACTGAATCGCCGTGAATTTCTCGCCAAGGGCGGCCTGCTCGCTGGCGGTGTAGCCGCTGCGGGCATTGCTGGAAACGCCGTCGCACAGTCTGCCGATTCAGGCCTCTGGTGACGCGAATCTGCCACCGAACATTCCACCCTGGACCCGATCCCTGGGCGGCCCGACCGCCGTGCCCTATGGCACCCCATCCAAATATGAGTCCGAAGTCATTCGCCATATGTATCCGGGCCTGAAAGAACCGATGTCCGCCTACAGTACCTCGCCCTTGCAGGACCTCGACGGCACCATTACGCCCAACGGCCTGTTCTATGAACGCCACCACGCTGGCGTGCCCGAAATCGACCCGGCGCAGCACCGCTTGATGATGCATGGCATGGTCGAGCGTCCACTTGTCTTCACGATGGAAGAACTGCGCCAGTTTCCTGCTGAATCGCATATCTATTTCATGGAGTGTTCAGGCAATCCGTCTTTTCTACCGCCCTATGGCAAGACAGCGGCCGAAGTGGCCGGCTTGGTCAGCTGTGCCGAATGGACGGGCGTGCCCTTGAAGACGCTGCTAAACGAAGCGGGTGTCGATCCGAAGGCCACGTGGGTGAGTTGCCGAAGGCGCCGACGGAGCTGCCATGAATCGAAGCATCCCTATGGAAAAGTGCATGGATGACGTCATGGTGGTGTACAGCCAAAATGGCGAACGCCTGCGTCCCGAACAAGGCTATCCGATACGCCTGTTCGTGCCCGGCTATGAAGGCAACACGCACATCAAATGGCTCAGGCGGCTGCATGTCACCGACGCCCCTGTCCACTCTCGCGAGGAAACCGGCAAATATACCGACTTGATGGAGACGGACAGGCGCGCAAGTTTTCATTCGTCATGGAGTGCAAATCACTTATCACCTCGCCTTCGGGTACCCAAAAGTTGTCGCGCAAGGGCAAGCACGAGATCCGTGGCATTGCCTGGAGTGGCCATGGCAAGATCACCCATGTGGACGTGTCGATCGATGGTGGCAATACCTGGCGTGAAGCCGCCCTTCAAGAACCCGTACGCAGCAAAGCGCTGACCGCATTTCGCGCTCCCTTCGAATGGAACGGAGAAGAGATGGTAATCATGAGCCGGGCGGTCGACGAAACGGGCTATGTACAGCCTACGATCGAGCAGTTGATCGAAGCGCGCGGCAAAGTCTCCTTCTATCACAATAATTCCATCCAGCCATGGAAGATCAGCACCACCGGAGAGGTGACGAATGGTCGCGCATAAACACTATCCCTCGCTCGCGGCAATCGTACTCGCCCTTGCCTGTTCGCCCGTCGCTGCACACCAGCTTGGAATCTGGCACAACCGCCACACCCGAACAGATCGCCGGCTGGAATATCGAAATCGCGCCTGACGGCAAGAACCTACCACCGGGTAGCGGAACCATAGAAATGGGCAAGAAGGTCTACGACACGCAGTGCCTGGCCTGTCATGGCGCGAAACTCGAAGGCGGAATCGGCCCAGCGCTGGCGGGTGGTGTGGGTTCACTGGCCAGCGATAAGCCGCTGAAGACAGTGCAAAGCTACTGGCCGTACGCAACGACGGCGTTTGACTACATTCGCCGCGCCATGCCGTTCCAGGCCCCGCAAAGCCTGACTAACGATGAAGTCTATGCCGTTACAGGCTACCTTTTGCACGAGTACGGCTTGATCGGTGCAGATAAGGTCGTAAACGCCGAGGCCTCAGGGCGGTCAAATGCCCAACAAGGACGGCTTCTATAAGGACGACCGTCCTGACGTCAAGAACGAACGGTGCATGACGGACTGCCTGAAGAAGCCTTAACCCGGTTCGACGCCGCGGTCCAGCTTTAGCTACGCGGCCGTGCGCTTTGTTCCATGGTCAGGGTGGGTCTAGCAAGGTAAACGCGACCCACCCATCGATTGTTTCGTCAGGTTCCAGCCAGCGGCAGCCGGTCTGCGCAACACCTTGAGCGGCAAGGTTGAAGGCGTTCGGTACGTGAGTTGCGGGCTCGATACATAGATACGGCCAGCCCCTAGGCTTATGAAGAACGACATGTTCCAGCGAGGCCGAAGCTTTCACGCGAAGCTGCTCCCCGGTGGCGCCACAACACAATGCTGCCTGACTCTGCCAGTGTCGATAAAAATGCGTTAAATCCTGTTCAACCCAGTCTTCGTGGCTGGGGCGAAACTCCCCACTAGCGACAGGGCCGGGAAGCCCCACGCTATCGGCCGTGGCCGGCCAGAAAGTCCGTGCTGAAAAGCTCAAGCGATCGTCAGTATTCCAATGTAGATAGGGATGCAGGCCCACCCCCGCAGGCCAGGCACACCGGTCAGTATTGCGGCACGAAAGCTTGACGGTGAGCGTCGCGGGGGTTAGCTCAACCACCATCTGCGTTGAAAAACGCCAGGGCCAATGGGCGTCGGGCTCGTGCGCATAAGAGAGCCATGCGGCGTTCCCCGTGACGTCATCAACGACCCATGCCCTGCGTTGGGCGACCCCATGCAGGGCATGCGGGTCCGAAGCAGAATGCGGCGTCAAATGAATTCGGCGGCCATCCACTTCAAGCTCTGCGTCGGCAATGCGACCGGAAAATGGCACCAGCGGGTAGAGACCTCCTTTGGCCCAGGAATCGGGCGCATGCGCGGTTTCATCAAACGGGAAAAACAATGCGCGTGATACGCCGCCGGCGGTTACAAGGGTGCACTGCGCGATACGAGCGCCCAAATCGGGCAGTAGGCTGGCATGAGCCTGGCCCGAACGCAAAACAAGGCGCACCATATCAGTTGCTCCGGATAGATGGCGACCAGCCTTAGACACGCGGGGGCGCGGCAACGCCGCGCACGACCTCGAGCATGCTGGCCAGTAGCGGCGAGGAGTTATTTTGAAGGTAGAAGCAGTGTAAATCCATCGAGTACGATTCGCCGTCATTCAACTGTCGATAGACGACGCCCGGAAGTTGCACATGGGTCATCGATTCGGGCACAAGACTGACTCCAACCCCAACGGCGGCAAGCAATGTGGCGGTCACCATATTATTGGAAGGTGGGGTCATACGCGGCACAAACCCTGCTTTGCGACATATTTCGACAAGCTGCGATGCCGCCGTAACTTCGGTGCCAGGAATGAACGTTTCATCTCGCAGCTCGCCGATGTCCAGCCACTCGCTCTGCGCCAAAGGATGCTCTTCGCTGATTGCGACATAAAGCCGTTCACGGCATACCGGCAGCACTTCAATATCCGGTTCAGAAGGCAACATCCGCTCGAACACGATAAGTACCTGTTTGCGGCGCAGCGCTTTTACCTGCTCTGGCGTTTGTGCGTAGTGCAAATTCAAGGCGACATCCGGGTGCGAAATTCTGAACTGACGGAGAATCCGGGGAACGGCACCGTAAATCGAGGACCCATAAAGGCCGACATCCATCTGCCCAGATTGCCCCAGGCCCGCCTTCCGCACTTTGTCTCGAGCTTGATGAAGCAGGCTCTCGATGCTGCGTGCGTTATCGAGCAAGGCGACTCCGGCCTGAGTCAGCGTCATGCCCGTCGCAGTCCGGTCGAACAGACGCGCCCCCAGTTCCGCTTCCAGAGCATGGATATGACGGCTCAGCGGCGGCTGCGATAAACACAGCCTGGCCGCCGCTCGGCTCAACTGTCCTTCTTCGGCCACGGCAATAAATGAGGTCAACTGTTTAAGATCCATACCCACCCTTGCGAAACCCGTAAGGCCTATTACTTATTTAGCATTAGCGCAGCGCCCAACAATAAACCATACTTTGCGCAACATTGAACCAGACTTTATAGCATCGACTTCAAGAGCGGCGAAAAATATGACTTCACCTGTTTCAGTTGCCCTAAGCGGCGCAGCCGGCAATCTTGGTCGCATCTTACGCAAGGCCTTGCCTGAACTTGGATATGCGGTGCGCAGCGCCGGCGGGCGCAGTGTGCTGACTCCCCTTTTCCCGCATGAAGACGTTATGCATGGCGACCTGCGAGACCCCGCGGTCGTCGACCGACTGCTCAAGGGCGTCGACGTGCTTGTGCACATGGCGGGCACCAGCGTCGAACGACCGTTGCCGGAAATCATCGATAACAACCTGGTCGCTCTACACGCCGTCTACGAAGGCGCCCGCCGACATCGCGTCAAGCGCGTTGTCTTTGCCAGTTCAAACCATGCGTTTGGCATGCACCCGGTGGAACATACCTTGCGGCGGGACGCGTGTTACCGCCCTGACGGCTTCTACGGCCTGTCCAAGATGTGGGGCGAGGGCATGGCGCGCATGTACTGGGATAAGCACGGCATCGAGTCGGTTTGCCTGCGCATCGGCACCGCCTTGGAAGGCCCGCCTGAAAATCGCCGACATCTGAGCACTTGGCTAAGCACTGAAGACCTTATCCACCTGGTGCAACGTGCAATCGAAGCCCCAGAGGTCGGCTACACCGAGGTGTGGGGTATATCGGCCAACACTCGTGCTTACTATGACATGACCGAACCCAACGAGATTGGCTACTCGCCGCGCCACAATGCAGAGAGATGGGCCGACGAAGTCAATTCGATCGACTCCCATGCCGACCCCGTGGCCTCGCACTATCAGGGCGGCCCATTTGTCGTGAATGACTACACACCGGCTACGGCTCGCCCAGTTCCTCCCTGTAGGGGCAACCGCGAATTAAAGGAAGCGCCGTGATCAAGTTTGCTGTTATCGGCTTGGACCATCGCCACGTCTATCACCTGATCGGAGAGCTGCTTGCGGCAGGCGCCAATTGCGTCGGCTACTGGACGCAGACCTCCGACCCGAGTGTGCTTAAGGGCGTACAGGAACGTTTTCCGCAAATCCTCGCTATCGAAGATCGCCAGGCGCTGTTAGAGGATGCTGAAATCGATCTTATCGTAACGGCCGCAATACCGTCGGAGCGCGCTGGTATCGCAATAGAAGCAATGCGGCACGGCAAAGACGTTCTTACCGACAAGCCAGGCATCATCGACTTCGAACAGCTCGCTCTCGTCGAGCGCACGGTTCAAGAAACCGGGAAGATCTTCTCGATATGTTTTTCCGAGCGTATGGTGGTTCCGGCAGTGCAAACCGCCCTGCGACTTGTGGCCGACGGCGCTATCGGCGAAGTTATCCAGACGCTAGGCCTGGGCCCCCACCGCTTGAACCGCGACATCCGTCCCGACTGGTTCTTCCACACCTCCGCCTATGGCGGCATTCTGGTCGACATTGCCTCTCACCAAATTGATCAGTTCATGATGTTCACCGACTCCAATGACGCCGAGATCGTCCACGCGGCGGTGGGGCATTTCGGGCCGAACACCCCCGAGTCGTTCCAGGATTTCGGCGAGATAACGCTGCATTCGCCCAGCCGGAGCCGGCGTGGATACATCCGGGTCGACTGGTTCACGCCCGACGGTTTACCCACTTGGGGAGACGGCAGATTGTTTGTAATGGGTACCGAAGGAAGCCTGGAGCTTCGCAAATACCTGGACCTTGAGGGCCGTCCCGGTACAGATCACCTCTACCTCGCCGACAAAAAGGGCACACGCTACATCAATTGTCAGAACGAGCCCCTGGTGTTTTTCCGCCAATTCATCGATGACGTTCGCAATCGCAGCGAGACCGCCATGCGCCAATCTCACGTCTTCGCCGTCAGCCGGCTTGCGCTTGAAGCCGACGCGTTTGCGCGAGGAACCACACAATGAGCAAACTCGGCGTCGCCCTGGTCGGGCTCGGCCCCGGATCACAGCCACACATCGCGAGCCTGCGCGACCTGCGCGACGATCTCGATCTTCGATGGGCTATCTGCCGTGACCCCTCGCGGGTTCCGGCGGGTCCGCTAAACAATTGGGTAACACCCAGCACCGACCTGGATCATGCTCTGAGCGACCCACGGGTCGATATGGTCATCGTTGCAACACCTGCCGCAACCCATTTGGATATTGCGGGTCGCAGTCTAGCCGCCGGCAAGCACACCCTCGTGGAAAAGCCGCTCGAGGTCTCACTCGCACGCGCACAGGAGCTTGTCGCGCGCGCCGAATCCAGCGGCCTATGCTTTGGCGTGGTGCTTCAACATCGATTGCGCCCTGGCGCTCAGCGATTACAAGAGCTACTCGCAACCGGCGACCTGGGCGAGATACAAGCCGCATCGCTGACTATGCCTTGGTGGCGCTCGCAAGCCGGATACTACGATGCGGCGGGTCGAGGCACCCGTGCGCGAGATGGAGGGGGAGTATTGTTGACGCAGGCTATTCACGCTATCGACCTGTTTCGCAGCCTGGTAGGCGTCAAACAAGTTGTCGCGGCCCAGGTCATCACAACTGACATCCACGCCATCGAAACCGAAGACTATGTCGCCGCCCTACTGACATTGGACAACGGTGCGCCGGGCTCAATCACAGCAACCACGGCCTCATATCCCGGCCGCGCCGAATCACTCGAGATCATATGCCTGAGGGCAACTGCAAGGCTAGAGGGCGGTCGCCTGGATGTGCATTTTCATGATGGCAGGCACATAACTGTCGAAGCCGAGGGAAAATCCGGCAGCGGCGACAGCATCATGGACTTTTCCCCAGCGGCACACAAGGCGTTGATTTCCGATTTCGCACAGGCGGTAAGAGGTGGACGGCAACCGCTAGTTACCGGCATGGAAGCGCTGAAAACACATCAACTCATCGAATCGATCATCGCCGGCCCGGTATCGAGGTAAAGAGGCAAAACAAAAAAAGTAGCTTTTAACTAGAAGCACAACAACAGGAGACTCCATATGAAGCGCATTTTTTTATCCGCTGCCGCAGTAATGTTGTCGGCAGTTGCCGTCAGCCCGGCCGCTGTCGCCAGCGGTGACTATCCCAATAAACCTATCAAGATCATAGTTCCCTATCCGCCAGGCGGCACCTCGGATGTATTGGGTCGCTTATTGGGCAACAAGCTAAGCAACAACCTTAAACAACCCGTCATTATCGACAATAAACCGGGCGCCGCCGAGGCCATCGGAGCAAGCGCAACGGCCACGGCTCCAGCCGATGGCTACACATTGATGCTGGCAACACTATCCAGCATGGCGGTAAACCCGGCTCTTTACAAAGAAGCACTCATCTACAACCCGCAAAAAGATTTTCGCCCGATCGCTCACATCGCCAGCGTGCCCGCAGTAATGGCCGTCAACCCCAAAGTTCCGGCCAAAAGCCTCTCGGAACTGACCGCATATTTCAAAGCGAATCCCAACAGCAGCTATGCTTCGCCAGGCGTCGGATCTCCCGGCCATCTTGGCATGGAGATGTATAAGCAAAACGCGGGCATCAATGTGTTGCATGTGCCCTACCGGGGCGGAGCGCCCGCCATGCAGGACTTGATTTCCGGCCAAGTAGACGCGATGTTGGTCCTGGTTCCAGAAGGGATGCCCTACCACGAGTCAGGGCGCGTAAGGGCGTTGGCCATATCGACGCTGGAACGCTCCGGCCGGTATCCCGATCTTCCGACCATGAGCGAAGCCGGCCTTAAAGACTTCGAAATCTTCCTCTGGTATACCCTCGTCGCTCCGAAAGGCACACCCGACGACATTGTCAATAAGCTGAATAATGCGATTAATGTCGCCCTGAAGGACGATGAAATTGTCGCCAAACTGAAGGAACTGAGCATTGAGCCGGAAGGCGGCTCGCCCGAAGATGCGGTGCAACTTGTAAGCCAAGAAGCGATGAAGTGGAAGAAACTGATTGACGCCCGGGGCATCACCGCCCAATAACAGCAGAGAATACATTCCTGCCTTACCCGCCGCACGCCCGTTCCGATGGAACGCGGCGTCGGCGCCCGCAATGTCTTCTTCCCATGCCAAATAAACATGCCGAACGTTGAACTCGTTGTTGACGCCCGCTGCTCTACCGGAGAAAGTCCCGTATGGGATGCGGCCGGCCAATCACTTTGGTGGGTCGATATTCCCCGCGGCCAACTGCATCGGTGGCGCTCGGTTGACGAAGTAGTCAGTACCTGGACAGCGCCTGAAATGCTCGGGTGCATTGCACGCAGTGGCGAAGGATGGATCGCCGCCGCGCAGTCCGGCCTGTTTCGTCTGACGCCACGCAACGGCGGCCTACTGGATTTCGAGCCGATTGCCAGCGTAACGCATCCACACAGCGGCATGCGCTTCAACGATGGCCGTTGCGATCGCCAGGGTCGACTTTGGGCAGGCACAATGCTGCTCGACATGACCAAAGCGTCAGCTGTGGGCGGCCTTTACCGCCATACCTTCGAAGACGCTTCGTGCAGCGCGATGTCGCTGAATCCACCTATAGTCAATGGGCTTATTGTGCCCAACGGATTGGCCTTCAGTCCCGATGGACGCACCATGTACCTGTCTGACTCACATCCATCCGTGCAGGCAATATGGGCCTTCGATTACGATCTGGAAGCCGGTTTACCATCGAACCGCAGATTATTTGTCGATATGAAAACATTGCCCGGTAGGCCCGATGGGGCCGCCATTGATGCCGATGGCTGCTATTGGATCTGCGGGAACGACGGGGGCTGCGTACACCGTTTTACCCCGGACGGCAGGCTCGACCGAACCATCCCCCTTCCTGTGAAAAAACCTGCCATGTGCGCCTTCGGTGGGCCGGGACATGGAAACGCTTGTTCATCACGTCGATCCGACCGGAAGGAGACGTGTCAGATCAGCCGTTGGCTGGAGGCGTGTTCGCGCTGCGGCCAGGAGTTGTTGGTTTGCAGGAACCGGTTTGTCGAGGATGAACGAGGCGACACGCCAAAATCTGTAAACAATAATAAAGCCCAGCATGCAATGCATTGCATGCTGGGCTTTATTTACACCTTTACCTAAGGTAGTCCCTAGAACGGAATATCGTCGTCCATATCGGCCAGATTTGCCGCTGGCGACGCCTGCGGAGCAGCGGGACGAGGCTGCGCAGGGCGCTGCGCACGAGGCTGAGCCGGTGCCTGGTTATAGTCGCCACCGCCGCCGCCCATGCTGGCTTCGCCTTCACGGCCGCCCAGCATTTGCATTTGGTCGGCAACGATGTCGGTGCTGAAACGATCGGCGCCGGTATCCTTGTCTTGCCATTTGCGGGTCTTGAGGCGCCCCTCTATATATACTGAACGGCCCTTTTTAAGGTATTCGCCGGCGATTTCGGCCAGGCGGTTATAAAACACCACGCGATGCCATTCGGTTTCTTCGCGTTTTTCACCTGAGGTCTTGTCTTTCCATTGCGAGGTAGTGGCAATGGAGACGTTACAGATAGCCGCACCGTCGGGGCTGTAGCGCACTTCGGGGTCTCGTCCGAGATTGCCGACGAGAATGACTTTGTTGACTGAGGCCATGACAATACCCTTAACTTTAAAAATTTCACGTTGATGTAATTATCGACGATAAACACACCGTTTTCCATAGGCCTGCGTACTATCACGATGGATCAGAATAGTCGCATTAAGAAGGCGACCGGAACCCTCGAGCGGTTAAAAACCAGGCAAATGCCAATGCAGCGGAAACCAGGAAAACGGCCGGCGCGCGGTCATGCGAAGCAAGCAGGCCGCCTACCACGCCTCCGGCAAATATCCCTAGCGATTGGGCTGTATTGTAGAAGCCTAGCGCCAGACCTTTGTATTCAGGAGGTGCAACCCGTGACACCAGCGAAGGCTGCAGCGCTTCAAGTATGTTGAAGGCAATGAAGAAGCCGACCAGCGCCGCCACAAAGGCAAAAAAGCTATGGCTTGCCAGGGGCATCAGGGCCAGCGCCACGACCAGACCCGCGACGGCTATTTCCATTGCAATTTTATGCGCATGCCGGGTTTCCGTATAAAAAACGGCCGGAACCATTAAAACAAAAGACAGCAAAATAACCGGCAGATACACTTCCCACAAGTGAGCGGAATCATAGCCGCCAAGTGCGGCGAGCAATCCCGGAGCAACAATGAATATGGCCATTAGAATGAAGTGCAGGCAAAAGACGCCAAAATTCAAACGTAGCAAATCCACATGACCCAGTACATCGCGGGGACGCGCTTGCACGATAGGCGTTTTAGCCAAAGGCACGGCCGGAACCACGAAGGCAGCGATCAGCAGGCAGACGAATCCTAGCAGGCTGATCGCCCAGAACAAGCCGGACAGCCCAAATTCGCCCGACCAGCATGGGGGAAAGCACCAGGGATGCCGCGAAGGAGATGCCGATAGAACTGCCCACTAGCGCCATGGCGCGCGTACGCACCTCGGGGCGGGTAGCATCGGCCACCCACGCGGTAATCGCCGCCGAAATCGCGCCCAGGCCCTGAATTATCCGTCCGGCGATAATCCAGTCTACGTTTGGGGCCAGGGCGCACATTCACGCCGCCGGCAATAAACAGCAGCATGCCGAAAACAATCACAGGCCGCCTGCCGAAGCGGTCCGATGCCATGCCCAATGGAATTTGCATGATAGCCTGGGTCAAACCATACGCGCCCAGCGCCAGGCCCACCTTGGCCGCATCGTTGCCACCCGGAATGGCCTGCGCCGCGACCGCGAAGATGGGCGTCAACAAAAACAAGCCCAGCATGCGCGAGGCAAAAAGCAAGGCCAGCGTGATACTGGCGCGACGCTCCACAGGCGTCAGCCTTAGCTTGGTCCGGGGCGATTTACCGGGATGGGTACCTGGGACGTTCATCGAAAACTCAGTAAATTAAAAGCCACAAATAGCGCTGTATCGAATTAAATCGGCGAAGTACTTCAGCGCACGTGATGGCGCTGCGCGCTATAGTAGCAAGTTAGCCTTTGAAAGACCTTAGTGAAATTGATGGAAGCGATCCGCATCCGGGGCGCCCGTACGCATAATCTCAAAAACATTTCTGTGGATTTGCCGCGCCACAAGCTGGTGGTGGTAACAGGCCTGTCCGGATCCGGAAAGTCATCCCTGGCATTCGACACCTTGTATGCTGAAGGACAACGCCGGTATGTAGAAAGCCTTTCGGCCTACGCGCGGCAGTTTCTGCAGTTAATGGATAAGCCCGATGTCGATCTTATCGAAGGGCTGTCCCCTGCGATATCCATCGAACAGAAATCGGCGGGTCACAATCCCCGTTCCACCGTGGGTACCATCACCGAAATCCACGACTACCTGCGGCTATTGTACGCGCGGGTCGGCACCCCATATTGCCCCGACCATGGTTTGGCACTGGAAGCGCAAAGCGTCAGCCAGATGGTCGACAAGGTATTGAGCTGGGCGCCCGAGACGCGGCTGGCGATTCTGGCTCCGCTGGCTCGATCGCGCAAGGGCAGCTTCGAGGACGAATGCGCCAGCCTGCAGGCACAGGGCTTTGTCAGGCTACGGGTGAACGGCGAAATGGTCAGCATCGATGACCTGGCCCCGCTCAAAAAAACCGAAAAACATGACTTCGACGTGGTGCTGGATCGCCTGAGGGTGAAGCCTGAAAGCCAGCAAAGGCTGGCCGAAAGTTTTGAAACCGCGCTTGACGCTGGCCGAGGGGCGCGCCATTGCCCTGAACATGGACACAGGCGAAGAACAGGCTTTTTCCAGCCGATACGCCTGCCCTATCTGCCACCACAGCCTCACGGAACTGGAACCTCGACTCTTCAGCTTCAACAACCCCGTAGGTGCGTGTCCCTCTTGCGATGGTCTGGGCAATGTGGATTTCTTTGATCCGAAGCGGGTCGTAGCCTTTCCCGAGCTCAGCCTGACCAGTGGCGCCATCAATGGCTGGGACCGCCGTAACGCGTTCGCCCATACGCTTCTGACCAGCCTTGCTGCTCATTACGAATTCGATATTGAAACGCCGTTTGAGGAGCTTTCTGACGAGATCCGTCAACGAGTGCTGTTCGGCTCCGGTGATGAAGAAATCTCATTTCTTTATCTGAACGAGAAAGGCCGGACGACGATCAAGAAGCATCCGTTCGAAGGCATTATTCCGAATCTGGAACGGCGCTGGCGTGAAACCGACTCGAGCGCCGTCCGCGAAGAACTAGGCAAATATCGGCACACCAAAGTCTGCCCGGATTGCGAAGGCTCACGCCTGCGTCCCGAAGCGAGGCACGTTCTGATCGGCGACGAACCGGGCGCGGCCGAGCGCCGCGGCCGCGCCATTTTTGAGGTTGAAGCCTCTGTCGCTGTCCGCCTGCCTTGCTCTGGTTTCAAAAGCTGGAGCTGCACGGGGCAAAAAAGGACATCGCCGACCGCATCGTGCGTGAGATCGAAGCACGCCTGCAGTTCCTGAATAACGTCGGCCTGAACTACCTGTCGCTGGACCGCAGCGCGGATACGATCTCGGGCGGCGAAGCGCAGCGCATTCGGCTTGCTAGCCAGATAGGCTCGGGCCTGACCGGGGTCATGTACGTGCTCGATGAGCCGTCGATCGGCCTGCACCAGCGCGACAACGACCGGCTGATCCAAACACTGCAGCACCTGCGCGACCTGGGTAATAGCGTTATCGTGGTCGAGCACGACGAAGACATGATCCGGTCTGCCGACTTTGTACTCGATATGGGGCCCGGAGCCGGCGAGCACGGCGGGCACATCGTTGCACAGGGCACGCCGCAGGAGCTGGCCGCCAACAAACAATCGCTCACCGGCCAGTATCTGAGCGGCACGCGCAGCATCGCCATCCCCGAGCGCCGACCGGTCACGCCCGACCTACCCTGGTTAAAGCTCAATGGCTGCCGCGGCAACAATCTGAAGTCGGTGAACCTCGCCATACCGGCGGGACGTTTGGTGTGCATCAGCGGCGTATCGGGTTCAGGTAAGTCCACCCTTATCAACGACACACTCGCCACCGTGGTCTCGCAGCGGCTGCATCGTGCGCAGACGGAACCCGCTCCGTACGACACCCTTGAAGGCTTGTCCCACTACGACAAAATCATCAACGTCGATCAAAGTCCCATAGGCCGCACGCCGCGCAGCAACCCCGCCACCTACACCGGCATGTTCACTCCTATTCGTGAGCTCTTTGCCAGCGTGCCCGAATCGCGTACTCGCGGCTACGATCCAGGCCGCTTTTCCTTCAACGTAAAAGGTGGCCGCTGCGAAGCCTGCCAGGGCGACGGCGTCGTCAAGGTGGAAATGCACTTTCTGCCCGATATGTATGTGCCGTGCGACGTCTGCATGGGCAAACGCTACAACCGCGAAACACTGGAAATACGATATCGCGGTCACAACATCAGCGAAGTTCTGGACTTGACCGTAGAGCAGGCCCTTACCTATTTCGACGCGGTACCCACGGTGTCGCGCAAACTGCATACCCTGATGGAGGTAGGCCTGTCTTACCTGCGTCTGGGACAAAGCGCCACCACGCTGTCCGGCGGCGAAGCGCAACGCGTTAAACTATCGCTGGAGCTGTCCAAACGCAGCACGGGACGTACGCTATACATTCTTGATGAACCCACCACCGGCTTGCACTTCCAGGACATCGCCCTACTGCTCGAGGTGCTAAGAAAGCTGGTGGACGGCGGCAACACCGTCGTGATCATCGAGCACAACCTGGACGTCATCAAGACGGCCGACTGGGTCATCGACATGGGGCCGGAAGGTGGAAACGGCGGCGGCCAAATTGTCGGCGAAGGCACGCCGGAAGACATCGCTGCCAACCCAGTCAGCCATACCGGCGGCTATCTGAAACAGTTATTGAAGAACAAAGTCGTTAGCGAGCAAGAGCGATAGCGGCGAAGCGTCGCTAGCCTTACAAGGCGCAGTCAGTGTCAGTTGTTAGCTTGTGGTATCCATCGAGAAAAGCTGCCTGTGCTCGCGAATCGCATACCGATCGGTCATTCCGGCGATATAGTCGGCAATCGCGCGTGCTTGTTCCAGCGGCGCCTCTTTTCGATACTCGCTTGTCAGCAGACGAGGGTCGTCGAAAAATGCGATGAACAGTTCGCGCACAATGTTGCGTGCTTTCGAGGTCATGCGCATCACCCGATAATGGCGGTACAGATTCTCCATCAGGAAACTTTTCAATTCGTCGGCCTGGCGCCGCATCGACACCGAGAACGCCGCCAATGCTGGCGCCGCCCGCACTGCATCGGCACTGTCCGGACGATGAAGCTGAATATTAGCCAAGGTCGTTTCGGTCAGATCGACGACCAGCGTATTAATCATTGCGCGGATAATCTCTGCGATCAGGCGGCGCTTCTCGATATCGGGGTAGCGACTTTTTACCTGAGCATGGTGGGTTGCGAAGATTTCCAGCGACAACAATTGTTCGATCGTGATCAAGCCCGACCGTAAACCATCATCGATATCGTGATTGTTGT
The DNA here is from genome assembly GCA_963706785.1 of uncultured beta proteobacterium. GTDB lineage: Bacteria > Pseudomonadota > Gammaproteobacteria > Burkholderiales > Burkholderiaceae_B > Pollutimonas. Next base: position 15,681 of record CAVPNJ010000012.1, on the reverse strand, counting down.
AGGCGATTTCATCGGCCAGATTGGCGATTTGTGCCTCGAGCGCGGGCTGATTGCGCGACAGAAACCGCTCGCCCACGTCGCCCAGCAAACGGGCATGCTTGACAGAACAGTGCTTAAGAATGCCTTCACGTGTTTCGAAACACAGATTCAATCCGTTGAACGCGGCGTATCGTTCTTCCAGTTCATCGACGACGCGCAGGCTTTGCAAATTGTGTTCAAAACCACCTGCTTCAGGAGCAAATTCGCGCATGCAAGCATTGAGTTCGTCCTGCCCCGCATGCCCGAAAGGTGTATGCCCTAAGTCGTGTGCCAGGGATATCGCTTCGGTGAGGTCTTCATGCACACCCAAGTTGCGCGCTAACGTTCTGGCAATCTGCGCTACTTCAATGCTGTGCGTCAGGCGTGTCCGAAATAAATCGCCCTCGTGGTTAATGAAGACCTGCGTTTTGTATTCAAGCAGGCGAAAGGCATTGCAATGGATGATCCGGTCGCGGTCGCGTTGAAAGTGACTGCGACCCGCGGGCGGCGCTTCGGCATGCCGGCGGCCCCGAGTGTGTTCGGGATCACAAGCATAGGGTGCCAGTACTGTCATGGCACCGGCCTATGTTTGCGCTATCGCGGCATTCTCGAGCACGCGTCGCACAGCATCAAGCGGGGCCACTTCGAAACGCGCTCGGCCAATTTCGGGCAGGGTCACAAAGCGAAGCTGCCCACCCTCGGTCTTCTTGTCGACCTGCATAAGCTCGATCCAGCGCTCGGAGCCTAGATCAGGAGGCTGGACCGGGCAACCTATGGCAGCCACCAGTGCGCGAATTCGTTCTACGCTGTCTGCGGACAAGCCGTGGATCAACGCCGAGAGCTCGGCCGCCTGCACCATGCCGCATCCAACAGCCTCGCCATGCAGCCATTGCCCATACCCCAGGCCTGATTCGATCGCATGCCCGAACGTATGACCGAAGTTCAGTATGGCCCGCAATCCAGATTCGCGTTCATCTTGGGAAACGACATAAGCCTTCAATTCGCATGAGCGTTGGATCGCATACGTGATCGCCTGCGGGTCCAGTGCTCGTAACTTGGCTACGTTTTGCTCGCACCAGACGAAAAAATCGGCATCGATGATTAGGCCGTACTTGATAACCTCGGCAAGCCCTGCGGAAATTTCGCGGGCGGGTAGCGTTGCCAACACATTGGTGTCGATTTCAACCGAAATCGGCTGATAAAAGGCGCCAATCATATTCTTGCCCAAAGGATGATTGATGCCGGTTTTCCCGCCTACGGACGAATCCACCTGAGCCAACAAAGTGGTAGGAACTTGCACAAAGCGCACGCCGCGCATGTAGCAGGCAGCAGCAAATCCGCACATGTCGCCGATCACGCCCCCGCCTAAAGCGACAAGGACGGCCTTTCTATCAAGACGATTTTGTAACAAAGCGTCGAAAATCAGAGTCAACGTTTGCCAGTCTTTATGCGCTTCGCCATCGGGCAGTTCTATGGATATAAGCCGCTTTCCCGTCTTTGCCAACGCCTGAGAAACGAGTTCGCCATAGTGGGCCGATACCGTTGGATTGCTGATCAATGCAATCGCTGTCGCGTCGTGCGGGATGCTTTCGGCAAGCTGTTCGAGCCTGCCTGCGTCGATATGTATGGGGTACGATCCCCCGGGAGTCTGAACCGGCACCGTACTCATGATTTAACCTCGTATTGTTGAAGCAATGAAATAAGGGACCGGACCACTTGCGGAACGGGCGCCGAGCCAGTTTCGAATGTCAGGCTTGCCACCTCTTCGTAGAGCGGTTCGCGCTCGTCCAGCAAGGATCGTATGCGCGCCTTTGGATCTGCTGTCTGTAATAGCGGCCGACTGCGGTCCCGGGCTACTCTACGATAGAGTTCATCGGCACTGGCGCGCAAATACACCACCACGCCGCGCTCCATCAAATACCGTCGATTTTCCGGCGCAAGTATGGCCCCCCCGCCGGTGGCAAGTACAATACCCTGTCGGCGGGAACATTCTTCAAGCAAAGTGGTCTCACGTTTACGAAACCCTTCTTCGCCCTCGATGTCGAAAATTAACGACACCCTTACGCCGCAGCGCGCTTCGAGTTCGTGATCCAAATCGACGAATTCCCGGTTTAAAAGGCGGGCCAGGCTGCGACCGATCGTGGTTTTTCCCGCCCCCATCATTCCGACCAGGAACAGAGGGTGTTCATAAGGCAATGGTGCCACTGCGAGCTCTTCGGGCTCCGTTACCTCATGGAGGTCGGGGCCGGAACAGTCCAAAGGTAAAGATTCATTCATTTGTGTATTATCCCACTTGCATTCCGACCATACGCCGCTACACTGCATTCTTCGGTTACATAAACCTGATGCGTAAATCATAGTCTGACCACGGTTAGACTTAAAATCGCCTGTAATGAGTTCTTCTACCACTTCCCCAAAAAACAATACCGGTGCGTCCCATTCCTGGGTAGGCCGCTTTTTCCTGAAGGCGGCCATATTCGTGGCCGGCCTGGGACTATGCAGCGTACTGCTAGGATCACTCGCACTTGCGCTCGCCTGGCCTAATTTACCCGATCTGGGCGCCATGATCGACTACCGTCCCCGGGTGCCGCTGCGCATTTACACGGCCGACAAAGTGCTGATTGGCGAATTTGGCGAAGAAAGACGCAACGTTCTGCGCTTCAACGAAATCCCAGACGTCATGAAATCGGCGATTTTATCAGCCGAAGACGACCGCTTTTATCAGCACGGCGGCATCGACTGGGCCGGCGTTGTACGAGCCACACTGGCTAATCTTACCCATATGTCGAAAACGCAGGGCGCCAGTACGATCACCATGCAGGTGGCCCGCAATTTCTACCTGTCGTCTGAAAAAACCTATACGCGTAAATTCTACGAGTTGCTGCTCACATTCAAGATCGAAGCCACTCTGACTAAAGACCAGATACTGGATCTTTACATGAACCAGATCTATCTGGGCCACAGGTCGTATGGTTTCGCCGCCGCGTCGCGCGCTTACTTCGGCAAACCGCTGGGCGAAGTGACGCCCGCCGAGGCCGCCATGCTGGCTGGCATACCGAAGGCTCCGTCACGATTCAACCCGATTGCCAACTTCGACCGTGCCAAATCACGTCAAGGCTATGTATTGGGGCGCATGAAAAATCTGGGCTACCTGACTGAAGAAGAATACCAGCGGGCCATGCAGCAGGAAATCGTCATCAAGTCGGCGCCTGGCACGCCGGCGGGTGGCTACGCCGTTCACGGCGAATATGTCGCCGAACTGGCCCGTCAATTGCTGTACGGTGTCTATCAAGACAACATTTACTCGCGTGGATTCAACGTATATACGACGGTAAATTCACAAGATCAGGAACATGCTTACGACGCAGTACGCGACGGCATACTTGATTACACCAGGCGTTCAGTCTACCCGGGTCCGGAGACAACGCTGGACCTGCCCGAGGGCATCGAAAACGACCCCGCAAAACTGGATAACGTGCTCGATGAATTGCAGGAAAAATATGCCGATAATGGCGACGTACTGACCGGTATCGTGCTTGACGCCAGCCCCACGAAAATTACAGTGGCCCGCACGTCCAAAGAAATTATCGAAGTTACCGACAAGCGGGCCCTGCGCGTTGTCGCACGCGGCTTGGCCAAAAATGCCAAAGACAGCGTTCAGATCCGCCGCGGTTCGGTGGTGTATTTGCATAAAAACGGAGACTACTGGGAGGTCATAAACATGCCTTCCGTGCAGGCTGCCTTCGTAGCCTTACGTCCTGAAGACGGCGCTATTCAATCTATGGTGGGCGGCTTCGATTTCCAGGAAGGCAAGTTCAACCGTGTTACCCAGGCCTGGCGACAGCCGGGCTCGGCCTTCAAACCATTTATATACGCGGCGTCGCTAGAACGTGGGCTCACACCTGCTACGCAAATTTCCGACGAGCCCTTCACCCTGACTGCAGCACAGACGGGTTCCAAACCCTGGTCTCCTAAAAACTACGGGCGTACATACGAACCTATGCTGACCATGCGTCAGGGACTGTATAAGTCAAAGAACATGGTTTCGATACGCATTATGCAGGCCGTCGGTCCTAAATACGTACAAGACTATCTGACCCGCTTCGGTTTCGACCGCGAACGCCAGCCGCCTGTGCTGCCGCTGGCATTGGGCGCAGGCAGCGTTACACCTCTGCAACTGGCAGGAGCTTATTCGGTGTTCGCCAACGGTGGCTATCGCGTACCTCCGTATCTTATCGATCACGTGACCGATAGCAGCGGCAAAGTGATCATGCAGGCCAAACCTACGATTGCCGGCGACGCCGCGGCACGCGCCGTGGATCCTCGAACCGTATACGTTATGAACGACATGATGCGCGGCGTTGCTACATCCGGAACGGGGGCTCGTGTTCACCGCGAACTCAAACGCAACGATATTGGCGGCAAAACCGGCACGACCAACGACTCGCATGATGCATGGTTTGCAGGGTTCACGCCCAAGGTTGTAGGCGTTGTCTGGATGGGATACGACCAGCCCCGATCGCTGGGTTCCAGTGAAACCGGCGGTGGCGCATCAATGCCCATCTGGCTTAGCTACATGCGCCATGCCCTGAAGGGCAAACCGGAAACCCCGCCGGGGCCTATTCCCCCCGGCCTAAGCAAAATCGACGGCGAATATTACTTCTCGGAATTCCCGCCGGGGCAAGCCGTTGCCCGCGTAGGGCTGCCTTCGCCGTCTGATACGCCTGTCGATGGTGGCGGCCCGGACAGTATCGGCGACCTGTTGAATCAGCTGACCGGCAGTGCCGGGCAGCGCCGGCAACAGCCGCCCGACGTCCCCTTCTAAACCATTACTCGAATCGGCCGGCCTGTTGCTTCTGAAAATATTTGCGACAGCGCCTCCGATAATTCTGGGCCTCCTCGCGTATCATTCCAGTGTCGGCCGTCAAAACGATAATGGAAACCGCCGCTGGGTGCTGCGACCCACATCTCTTGAAGTGGGGCCTGACTGTTGACTACGACATGAATGGAATTATCGAAGATCAGCGTCAGTACATTGCCGCTGCGATTCGATTCAATATCAAGGTCGTACAAAGATACCCAATCGTCTGACTGGCTTTCCAAGCTGTCGAGTATGGCTTGGCTACGCGCAATAAATTCAGTTTCGTTCATAATCGCAACTTGTCCGCATTTGGAGTTTTATCATGCAAGCGCCCCTCACCTCGACACCTGCTCATACCGTCTGTCGCATTGTAGCCAGCTTCGCCCTGCTTTCCACCTTGCTTGCATGCGGTTATAAAGGTCCGTTGTACGCGCCTCCTCCACCCCCGCCCGAGGCATCACTTACGGCGCCACCTACGGCACCCAACGTGCCGGCGCCCGAAACGCCCAAGAGCAATACTGGCGCGACCACCAGCCCCGTACAAACCAAATAAACCACGTTTTTCATCCTCTGACTTCGACGCCTCTAAACATGACAGTTGCTCCCCACTTTCAATTTAAAAACGGCTCGCTGCACGCCGAAGACGTCCCCTTGTCCGATTTGGCAGGCCAATTCGGCACCCCGCTTTATGTTTATTCACGGCAGGCCCTGCGCGACGCCTGGGAGTCCTATCGCAGCGCGGCGCAAGGGCGCAACGTGTTGGTCTGCTTCGGGATGAAGGCTAACTCCAATCTGGCCGTTCTCAACGAATTCAAAAACCTCGGATCCGGTTTCGACATTGTTTCAGGCGGCGAGCTGGCACGGGTCCTGGCGGTGGGTGGCGACGCGTCACGCGTTGTGTTTTCCGGAGTAGGCAAACAAGTTTGGGAAATGCAGGCCGCACTAAAAGCGGGGGTTAAGTGCTTTAACGTGGAATCCGAGGCCGAACTGCTACGTTTGGCCGACGTAGCCAAAGACCTAGGAACTATTGCTCCTGTCTCGCTTCGAGTAAATCCAGATGTCGATGCACAAACGCATCCTTATATCTCCACTGGGCTGAAAGAGAACAAGTTTGGCATCGCAATTGACTGTGCTGTGGCGGTTTATCAGCTTGCGGCCACGTTACCGAACCTGGAAATCGTGGGCGTAGATTGCCATATAGGCTCACAAATTACCGAAGTCAGCCCCTATCTGGATGCCCTTGGCAAACTGATAAACCTTATCAAGACGCTGGCTGATCTGGGAATACATCTGAAACATCTTGATCTGGGCGGCGGTATCGGAATACGCTACACCGACGAAACCTTGCTTTCGCCCACGGTGCTGCTTGATAAAATCTTCCAGTCGCTTGATGAACATAAGCTATCCCACTTGCAACTGGTACTGGAACCGGGGCGCTCGCTGGTCGGAAATGCAGGCGTACTGCTGACGTCCGTCGAATTTTTGAAACACAGCGAAGCCAAGAATTTCGCTGTTGTCGACGCCGCCATGAACGATTTGTTGCGACCAACCTTGTACGATGCCTGGCATAGCGTGGAAGCCGTTGTGCCTCGCGAAAACCCAACCGAATCAAAGGTCTACGATATTGTGGGCCCCATCTGCGAAAGCGGCGACTGGCTGGCACGCGACCGTGAATTCAATCTGCGGCAAGGCGACTTGCTGGCCATTATGTCGGCCGGCGCCTACGCATTCACCATGGCCAGCCAGTACAACACGCGGCCTCGTGCAGCCGCGCGATAGCGAGCAGCCTGGGCGCAGCGGGCGACAGGGCTAGCGCGAAGGGCCGCCGCCTGCGAATCAGCTCGTGGCGGTGCTGCCTCAGCTCGGTGCGGACGTTGGCAGCCAGCCACGGCGCCGGCGGGGCGACCGCGTCCAGAGCGCGGCGGAATTCGTTGCGCAGGCTAAGGTCGTCCACGCTGAGCCTCCATTCGCCTCTTCAACTCTTGTGTCGCTCGCAACAATCGGCTTTCAACGCCGTGAACGCTGGAACCGGTGATGACCGCAATCTCGTCGAGCGGCAAGGTCGAGGTACCAGTGGAGCACCAGCACCAGACGCTTCGCCGGGGTCCATCGCGCGCAGCGCCCGCCGAAGCTCGACTCCCTCGAGGATCGTGTCGTCACGTGGTTCCTGGATTGCGTCTGGTTGGTCCAGCCTCAGGACCGTCCACCATCGAGACCGCCTGGTCGAGCGGCACTCGTTGGCCACGATGCCCAGGAACCAGGGCCGCATCTCCGACCCGTCGCGCAGCCGGTCCAGCTTTCTCCACGCTTTGATCGCGGCCTCCTGGACGGCGTCTTCAGCCGCCTGGTGGTCGTGCAGGAACCCGCACGCCAACCGGTAGCCCTGATCGAGCAGCGGCTCGAGCAGGAGCTCGAACGCCGCTTCGTCGCCCTCTTTGGCGGCCTGCACGAGCGTCAGTGAGCCGGGCTGGACGGCCATCTACTTTGCTATACGGGCGGAGCCCTCAAATCTCCGTCAGCAATCTAGCCCCGTAACCGGCCAAAAAGTCCCTGACGGAAATCAGGTGCGCCGGCGCGTATAGCCAGCAGAGGTCCAAATCTCGCTGGAGGTGAGGTCTGTGGCTCGTCGTTTGGCGATCAGCAGTTTCCAGGTCCTTCTCGTTTTGGTGACCCTTGCTTGTGGGCAGCCATCTGCCGCTTCCCAATCACCTACCGCAGCGCAGGGGTCGCCGACCCCGTCCGCAAGCGCATCGCCGACCCTGAGCCCTGCCGACACGGCGGAGTTGGCAAAGCTCGAGGCTCGGCCGATGAGGGTTCCGCTTCTTCGCGCCGGCCAGGCCTGTCACAAAGACACCCTGAACCCCGACACCAACCTTTGGGGAACCGCACCCGTTTACGTCATGGGCGGCGTGCACACGCACACGGCCTGGGGCGACTTCTACGATGTGAGCGCCATGACCAAGCCCGGGCTGGCGGGGCCGGTTCTGCTGCGCGGGCGCGACCTGAAAGTGCCCAACCATCCCGTCGTCTTCATCGGCCCTTATGCCACGGGCAAAGTGTTCGACACGGAGCCGACGTTCGGGCCTCTGTACACGGACCTTGCGTTCGACACCGCGCATCCACCCTCCCCGACTTACCTTGTCAACGGCACCAACTACGTCCACTGGGTCTGGCGCCAGGGCATCGCCAGCGGCTGGACCGGCTGCATAAGCTTCCAGGTGGACGGCCCCTCGTTCACGGAGGTGATCGCGGTCAACGTGCCCACTAACTGAGATGGCGCTTCGACGAGTGACGCAGTGAAACGCATGGTTGCACTCTGCCTGTCAGCCCTTGCGGCGAGCTCCTGCCTTTACCAGGCTTCAGCCGCGGCGCGACATGTCTCGGACGTGGCGCCAACACCCACGCCGATCGCCTCGACCACGCGTGCGACCCAGGTCGTCGATCTGCCTCGAGCTGTCCTCTTGCGCGTTCCGTTCACGTCGCAAGCTCCGCTTGGAGACTGGGCGCAGCGGCAGCACACGTGCGAAGAGGCAAGCCTGCTGATGGTCGATCGATACCTTAAGGGCGACCACTCGGGTCGCTTGATCGATCCGATGACGGCCGAGCGCGCCATCAACCAGATCACGCTGTGGAAGCCGGCTGTCGATTTGACCCCTCAGCAGGTAGGCCAGGTCGCCGAACAGCACATGGGTTGGGCCTACGCGATCCTTCCCGCCGACCGGATGGTGATGGATGAACAGCTGGCCCTAGGGCGGCCGCTCATCGTCGGCGTGCGCACGCACGGCCTGGGCAACCCGAGCTATCCCGGCTACTTCACGCACCACGAGCAGCCTGGGTGGTCGGTGTCGCACTACCTCGTCGTCGTGGGCTACGACCTGTCCGGAAACTTCATCCTCAATGACCCCGGGATCACGCTCGGCCACGGCACCCGAATCACGTTCGCCCAGCTGATTCATGCGATCGACGACCTCGACCACGCGTACCCAAACCTGAATGCCGGACGGGTGTTCCTGGTACTCACGCCCTAGTCAATAGATTCCTGACGGAGTTCGACCTCCTGCCGACGTATAGCTGATAAGAGCCGGTCACATTTTGGGAGGGCAGAGCGATGTCAGCGAAGCAGGTGCTCGAGCAGGCGGTCGACGCTTTCAACGCCAAGGATGAAGAGAGGTTCGTATCCCTCGCGAGCTCGGACATCGAGCTGCCTTCGTCAGGAGGCATCAATCTCCGAGGGCGCGACGGCTTTCGGCAATGGTTTCAACTCTGGACCGTCGCTTTCCCTGACCGACAGGTCCGGTACCACAACGTGGTCGGCGATGCCGATCAGGTGATCGGAGAGGGGACGTTCACGGGCAAGCACACCGGCGTCATGCGCCTGCCCACTGGCGACGTGCCGCCGACCGGCAAGAGCGTCACCATCGACTACGTCGCGGTGCAGCGCGTCTCAAACGGAAAGATCACCTACCTGCGCCACTACATAGACGTCATGGACCTGATGACCCAGCTGGGCCTGGTCGGGGCTGAAGCCACAGCTTGAGGTGGTCCGGCATCGACTCGGCGACTCAATGACAGGACGGCCGTTCCATACCGGCCTGCTTTTGATGCTCGGCGCGCTCGTCGTTGCTCTGTCGGCGGCGTGTGGCACCTCGCCAACACACGCCGCCGCGCCTGCGCCGACCCCAACCCAAACCCCTGTCGCCTCGCCAACACCTGACGCCGCCACCCAAAGGTACGTGGCGCTCATCAGGAACTACTGGATCCAGATCCAGGCTGCCGACGAGGCAACAGCGACGACCAACGTCGCAGCGCTGGTGTGTCTTGGCAAGGTCTCTCCGGCGGCACCCAACGAGGTGCAGTTCGTGGACCCATCGAAGTGCCGGGCCAGGATGCTGAAGAGTCTTGTTGTTCACGAGCGATTTCGGCAATTGCTCCAGGGCATCACGGCTCCCGCGCAGTTCTCGTCAGACGACCAGGTCTTTCGAACCCAAATTCCGAAGGGAATTGCGCATTTGAAAACCCTGATCTCTGTCACGGCCCACGGCAGCAAGGACGCTGTGCTTCAAGCGGCGATGACTTACGTTGGCGACTTCTTTCCCCTGGTTATCGATGCGTTGAATGACGTCGACCCGTCAGTAGTGCACAACTGAGCCACAGAACGCGGCCCGCAAGCGAATAGAAACGGTCAGGCTTTGTCGAGCTTCAGCGCCTGCTTGATGTAGTACTTGAGGGCCGGCTTGTTCACGTCGGCAACGGTTCGCATCTTCACGTGCCTGGTGCCGGCTTTTGCGGTGCCGCGCAGCAGGTTGTACTTGTCTTCCAGCTTGACCCCTCGCGTAAAGCTCAGAGTCACATCCTTCTTGGGTGGATTGATCCAGGCAAACAGTGACTTGCCCTTGTAAACGGGCATGCCGTAGCTCATCACCTCTTCAGCGCTCGGAGCTGTCTCCTTCATCACCGCTCGAATCGTGGCGACCACCGGCTTGAACTCCGGCGCCACTTTCGCCTTGACGAACTCGTCGACAGTCATTTGCTCAACCCCCTTTCAATGCGAGCCCGAAGCTCGCTCAATCGCAGCATTGTCCGCTGCCATGGTTGGGCGCCCCGTAGCGCATGCTTGGGGGCGCCCCCCAACGAGCGACCTTCGCGCTACCGAACTCCTCTCTCCTTGACCAGCTCGGCCAGCAGCTCGGCCAGCCGGTCCATTGACTCCGTGGCCCCTTCCTCCATGCCCGACTGGACCATTCCATCGCGGTCCTCCACCGACTGGAAGACCGACTGCTGCGTCAACCTGGTCTTGCCTTCGAACTCCTCGAAAGTCGAGGTGTCGAGCAGGACATGCCCCGGCACCCCTTCGTACTCGAAGGTCTGCACTGTGCGAGCCGGGGCGCTGACCTCGTGGTACACCCCGTGAAAAGCGAACTCGTTGCCCGTCGTGTCCTTCTGGACAAATCGCCACATGCCCCCGGGCTTGGCCTCCAGCTTGTCCACGATCGTCGTGTAGCGCCGAGGCCCCCACCACCTGGCAATGAGATCTGGGTCGGTGCACGCCTTGAACACGAGGTCCCTCGGCGCGTCGAAAACGCGGGTCGCGAACATCTCCTGCTTGCCGGGTTCGATCCGATACTCGGCTTTGGCCATGGTGCTTGTTCCTCTCCCAACCTTACTTTCGCTCATCGTCTTTCTTCTCCTTGGTGACTTCCAGCAGATATTCGTCGAGTCGGTCGAAGCTCTCGTCCCAGAAGCGGCGGTAGCCCTCGGTCCAGTCGGCGATGTCCTTGAACCGGCCTGGCTCAAGACGGCAAGGCCGCCATTGGGCTTTCCTTCCCTGGGTGATGAGCCCGGCGCGCTGCAGCACCTTCAGGTGCTTCGAGACCCCGGGAAGGCTCAGCTCGAATGGCGCAGCCAGCTCCGTCACGGACGCCTCGCCCGTGGCCAGGCGGGCGAGGATGGCCCGGCGGGTCGGATCCGCCAGCGCCGCGAACGTCGCGCTCAATTGATCGGTTGCGGTTGCCATGCTTATTTTCCTACCTAGCTAATTAGCTAATCGGAAGAATACAGCCGGCGCGAGCCAGATGTCAAGAGCGACGCGAGAGTTAGCCGCCGATCAGGTCGCGCGTCGTGCCGAAGATGAGCTGGACCACCTCGTCGTCGGCCAGGAAGCTGCTCGGAAACCCCAGCTTGATCGCCGACGCCTCGTCCAGGCTCGCCAGCAACTCCGGCGGCAGCGCCACGTCAAGCGCAGCGAGGTTGTCCGCCAGCTGCTCAGCGGTGCGCGCGCCAAGGATCGGAATCACGTTGGCCCGTGTTCGTCTGCGCGAGCACCCACGCGATGCAGACCTGGGCGGGAGAGGCGCCGCAAGCGCCGGCCGTCTCGCGGACGAATGCGGCCAGACGAGCGTGACGCTCATCCGGCGAATGGTCGCCGTAGCGCCGCGGGCCCTGCCGCCTGTCGCTGTACTTGCCGGTCAACACGCCCCCGTCGAGGATCCCCCACACGAGCACGCCGAGACCCAGGCTGGCGGCCATCGGCAGCAGCTCACGCTCGGCATCACGGCTGGACAGGCTGTACGGAAGCTGGATGGCCGACGGCCGCGTCCATCCGCGCAGCTCGGTAATCGCGCTGCACGGGAAACGATCCACGCGGGCGTGTCCGAGATCCCGATCGCCAGCACCTTGCCGGCCGACACGAGGTCATCGAGCGCTCGGACCACGTCGTCGATCGGAGTGATGCCATCCCACATGTGCATCCAGAGAAGGTCGATGCGGTCGGTGCGCAGGCGCCGCAAGCTCTGCTCCACCGTCTGCACGAGGTTCTTGCGGTGATTGCCGCCTGCGTTGGGATCGTCAGGCCGGCTCGTCAGCGTGTACTTGGTGGCGAGAACGATCCTGTCGCGACGGCCTTCCAGCAGCTCGCCCAGCTGCTCCTCTGATTCCCCGTCCGTGTAGTTGCTGGCCGTATCGACGAAGTTGCCGCTGCGGTCGACGAACAGATCGAGCATGAGGCGTGACTCGTCGAAGGGATGCACCCCATCCCCATCGCTCACCGAAGGTCATCGTGCCGAGGGCGACCTCGCTGACGCGAAGCGCGGAGCTGCCAAGGATCCGGTACTTCATTCGCCGTCAATCTAGTTCGGTCAAAGTCGCAACCGACACTACGAAGTTGATCGAAGTAGACTGCCGTCGATGGCCGTCCAACGCCTGCGTCTGGAGATCGACGCCTCGCCCGCTTACGAGTTCGTCCTTTCGATTGCGGCGGCCACGAGCGCCGGCAACCGAGACGCGCCCGCCGAGCTCGTCACGGAGGTTCGCAGCATCGCGGGTGGTTGCGATTACGTGTGGGCACACCTGCTGAGCGTCGCGTACGACACCGCACCTCCCCGCGACGTGACCTCGTTCATCAAGCAGGTCCAGGCGATGCACCCGCGAGAGCTGAAGCTGCGCCTGGTCGGCTTTTACGTCCGCTACTTCCGGCGGGCGACGCGGCCAGAAGTCATCGCCGCGGCTGTGGACGGCGATCCCGCCGCGATCCGTGAATTCGTCGCGACCAGCTACCCCGACGACGCCCGATGGCAGTCGGCGCTCGCTGCGCTCCTTCCCCTCACCGCGTGGGAGACGCGTCGCCGGGTCCTGGGCGGCCTGCGCCGCTGGCAGAAGTTCTTCGAGGCGCAGCACGAACCAGATGCACTGCACGCGGAGGTTGCGAGGCGCCGGTTCCAGGCACGGACGCTGCGCGCTGAGCAGATGATCGCCGCCGTGATGGACGGCTGGGACTACGTCGCCGAGCCGGGCATCAACGCCGTGCTCCTCATCCCGTCGCTGGTCGATCTGGCCGAACTCGCACGTGTTCGACCACCAACTCGACCAAGCTCATCTGCTACCCGCTGGCTCGGACAGCCTTCGTTCAAGGACACCGGTCCACCGGCGGAGCTGCTTGCGCGGTTCCACGGCGTTGCCGACGAGAGGCGGCTGCGATACTGCGACTGCTCGCCGTGGAAGAGCTCACCGCGCAGGAGATCGCCAACCGGCTGGCGATCGGGCTGACCACCCTTCTGCACCACCTTGACGTGCTGCGAGAGTCAGGCTTGATAAGCGTCGGCGGCGACCGCCGCAGGACCTATCGGCTGCGTCGCGTTGCTTTGACCGAGCTGGAACACAACCTCGAGCGGTATCTACTTCAGTAGATGACCCGCCAGCATCCCTCTCAGGCGCAGCCAAAGCTCTACGGGGAGCTTGCCGAATGGTGGCCGACGTTCTCGACCCCCGAGGAATACAGATCGGAGGCGACATTCTTCAAGCGCGTGCTGGCGAGACCTCCAGTCCACCTCCGCGCACGGTGCTCGAGCTCGGTTCGGGGGGAGGCAACAGCGCGTATCACCTCAAGTCTCGATTTGAAATGACGCTCGTGGACCTGTCGCCCAACATGCTGGCGGTCAGCCGCGCCCTCAACCCCGAGTGCGAGCACGTCCAGGGCGACATACGCACGGTGCGCCTGGGCCGCACGTTCGACGCGGTGTTCGTGCACGACGCCATCTGCCACATGACCACCGAGTCCGACCTGCGGGCCGCGCTGAAGACCGCCTTTGTGCACTGCCGGCCCGGCGGCGCGGCGCTGTTCGTCGCCCGACTTCGTGCGCGAAACCTTTTTCGAGAACCTCGATCAGGGCGGCAACGACACCGCACGCGGCAGCGTCCGTTTCCTGCAGTGGACCACCGACCCGATCCCAACCGACACCACCTACTTCGTCGACTTTGCGATTCTCATTCGCGATCGCGCGGGCGGGATGCGCGTCGAGCACGATCGCCATCACTACGGCCTCTTCTCTCGCGCTGATTGGCGGCGGCTCCTGCGCGAGGTCGGATTCGTGCTCAAGACTCCGCGATCAGATCTCGATGGCCTGGGTCGGGATGTCTTCGTGGGCCACCGCAGGAGGTAGACGACGGCCGGCAGGCTCTCAAGTCCGCCGTCCATTCGGCGGCCGCCTCCCCTACGATCAGTCTCGCTACACGCGGTCGATTGCCAGAGGAGGAAGGGACTCATGGCTACCAGGACTCAACAGGCCGGCGCGGGCCTTCAGCGAGACGCGATTGGTCTCCCACAGGTGCTCTTTCAATCCATCACCCACATGGCGCCCGCAGCGGCTGTCGCTTTCTCGATCATCTTTGCCGTCACCTACGCAGGCGGAGCCACGCCGCTCGCCGTGATCCTGGCGCTGGTCGCGTGCCTGACAGTGGCGATCAGCATCGGCCAGCTCGCGCGCCATCTCCCGTCCGCCGGCGGCCTCTACACCTTCAGCGCGCGAGGCCTGCACCCCGCGGTTGGCTTCTTCGTCGCGTGGGGATTCATGCTGGCCGAGCCGCTGGTCGCACCGCTCCTCTACCTGATCTTCGGAAACGTCATCGCCGTGTTCCTGAACAACCATTTCGGCACGCCGCTGTGGCTCTGGGCGCCCTTTGCCGCAATCGCCGGCATCGGCGTGTGGGTCCTGGTCTATCGCGGCGTCCACATCTCGACTCAGACCGGCGTCTATCTCGGGGCTTTCGAGATCGTCGTGTTCCTGGCCCTGGCGATCACGCTCATCATCGCGGCCGGCTCCAACAACACCCTCAGCGTCTTCAGCCCAACCACCGGCAACCCGCACGGTTGGGGCTCTGTGTTCGCCGGCATGGTGTACACGGTTCTGGCATTCATCGGATTCGAGGCATCGCTCCCGCTGGCTGAGGAGACCAAAGATCCGCGCCGCACGATTCCGCGCGCCGTGATCCTCTCGTGCGTGCTGATCGGGGTCTTCTATCTGATCTGCTACTACGCGGCCATGGTGTACTTCGGCCCGAACCTGGCCGCCGACCCGAAGAACGGCTTCTTCTTCTTCAACGGCGGCGACCCGTGGGACGGCCTCGCGTCGAAGGTCTGGGGACCTGTTTCGATCCTCGTTCTGCTCGCCATCGTCAACAGCGCGTTCGCCAACTCGAGCGCCGGCGCAAACGCAGCGTCACGCGTCGGCTTCGCTCTAGGTCGGGTCGGCATCCTGCCGAGGGCGCTCGCCCAGATCCACCCTCGATACAAGACTCCGTACATCGCGGTGCACGTCCAGGGCGCGCTCGGCATCGTGCTGGCGATCGTCCTTGGCTTCGCGCTGAGCGGCCCGCTCCTCGCCTTCGCACTGCTCGGCACGATCGCGACGCTGATCATCGTGCTCATCTACATCCTGACCAACCTGAGCAACCTGCTCTTCTTCTGGCGCGAGCAGCGAGGCGAGCTGAACTGGATTTGGAATTTCATCGTGCCCATCGTCGGAACACTC
>CAVPNJ010000011.1:0-36151 GCA_963706785.1 uncultured beta proteobacterium | reverse complement strand
GAAGGCATCTAAGCGGGAAACTCGTCTGAAGATAAGGTATCCCGGGGGCTAGACCCCCCTGAAGGGTCGTTCGAGACCAGGACGTTGATAGGCTCGGGTGTGGAAGTGCAGTAATGCACGTAGCTAACTGAGTACTAATTGCCCGTGCGGCTTGATCCTATAACCTTGTGGGTTAGCGTTGGATTCAAGTGCCGTTCAAAACAAAGTCGGCTTGTCATCGCGGACGCAATGCGAGCGCGCCCCCTTACCAGCCGCGGCCACGGCGCGTGGAAAGCCTGCCCCCGACCTGCGGCCAAGGCGCGCTACGCACCCCTTACCGCGTTGTGCTTCTTCCCAGATTGGTTCTGCGGCTCGCTTCGAGCAGCGCAACACCCCTTTACGCTTGACGACCATAGCAAGGTGGTCCCACTCCTTCCCATCCCGAACAGGACAGTGAAACGCCTTCGCGCCGATGATAGTGGACGTACGTCCGTGAAAGTAGGTCATCGTCAGGCTCTTATTAAAACCCCTCACCGGGCAACCCTGAGGGGTTCTTGCGCCAAGCAACGGGCAGGCGGAGCTGGGCGGCCGTTGGCTGTTGCGTATCCACTACGCTTGCCATGCATCGCACGCCAATAAATCAAGTCGGGTAAAATAGCGAAGCGGTAACAATATCGTCCGATTTCTTTTACATTGTTTTTCCGGAGGTTTGTATGGCGTATCCACCAGAAGATGGCAACGGCTTATCAATGCGCAGCCTGACGCACGTGATCTATGGCCTGTTTGCATTGGGTCTCTTAGTGCCGGCTTCTTCGGGATTGCAACCGATCGCCGCCATCGTGCTGGCATATCTGAAGCGCGCTGACGCAACGGGCACTGTTTATGCCAGGCATTTCGACTGGGTTATCAAGACCTTTTGGTGGGGCTTGCTGTGGTTTGTGCTCAGCGGTCTTGGGACCTTTATATTTATAGGTTGGATCACCGGAGTGATCGCGCTTGTGTGGATCGTCTATCGCGTGATAAAGGGCTGGCTTGCCCTTGCGTCGGGTCTGCCGCCCGGTCGCTGAATATTAAGGCTGAGTATTAACTCTTGATCCTGCAAACAAAAAACGCTGTCTGGTTATCGCCAGTCAGCGTTTTTTTATGTGTTCGAGCACCTTATTTCAGGTGTCCGCTTACGAGCTTGGTAAGTTCGAACATTGACACCTGTTCTTTACCGAACAGAGGACGCAATTTATCGTCGGCATTAATATTGCGACGGTTAGCGGGGTCTTGGAGATCGTGCTTTTTGATGTAGTCCCAGATTTTCTTGGTGACTTCAGTGCGGGGGACTGCCTCGGGTCCGATAATGGCAGCTAAGGTAGCACTAGGTGTAAGTGGCTTCATGAACGCCGCATTGGGTTTACGGGCGGGTTTCTCGGTTGTTGCCATAGAATAGGGCTCCTAACTGATAGTTGAAAAAACGTTTCTCCAGCAGCATAACGTGAGAGTCGCCTAAAGACCAAGTAATTTATGTGTAAGGTGGCCTGTGAGGCGCGCTTTTATTGGGCTCTGTCGATTGCTGTTGCAGTATCGGTAATCGTTTTGAATTGCATTGGGTTATTTGCCATGCGCTTATATTGCCAGGAGTGTTGACTCGATGTACGCAAAAAGTGTGTTCGAATCCATTAGCCTATTTCACGATGAACTGACGGCAATTCGCCAAGACCTTCATGCCCATCCTGAATTAGGTTTCCAGGAAATCCGCACCTCTACGCTGGTTGCCAATGCCTTGGCCGCCCTAGGATACACCGTTCACCGTGGAATCGGCAAGAACAGGCGTGGTTGGGGTGCTCGACGGCAAACGCAACGACACCGGACGGAGCATAGGCTTGCGCGCCGACATGGACGCCCTACCTATACCAGAACAGGGTACGCAGCCTTATGTTTCCACCAACCCGGGGGTAATGCATGCCTGCGGCCACGACGGTCACACCGCTGTCTTACTGGGCGCGGCGCGATACCTGGCGGAAACACGCAACTTTAATGGCAGGGTAGTGCTGGTATTTCCAGCCTGCTGAAGAAGGGCTGGGCGGAGCCAAGGCGATGCTGGACGACGGCTTGTTCGAGCGTTTCCCTTGCGATGCCATTTATGCGCTACATAACTGGCCCAGCTCTACCCGCGGGCGTCATTGGGGTGAATCCAGGCCCCATGATGGCGGCGGCCGACCATTTCGAAATTCATATTGAAGGGCGTGGCGGCCATGGTGCCCATGCCTACCAGACCAACGATCCTGTCGTTATCGCTGCCAGCTCGTCATGGCGCTGCAAACGATAGTCTCGCGCAACGTTCCCGCCCCGGATTCCGCCGTTGTCACCGTCGCGGCAGTGAATGCCGGAAATTTGCAGGCGATGAATGTGATTCCGAAAGATGCTTATATGGTCGGTACCGTACGTACCTTCAACCCTGTGGTGCAAGAACAGATTATTCAACGCATGCAAGAAGTCGTGGACGGTATTGCCGCCGCTTTCAAGGCGAAGATCCACATGAGATATCATCGCCTTTTCCCGGCCACCGTCAATACCCCCGAGCATGCTGCTTTCGTGGCCGATGTAGCAACCGAACTATTCGGCGCCGACCATGTCGTGCCCAACCTGATACCTTCGATGGGTTCGGAAGACTTTTCCTTTATGCTGCAGCGCCGCCCTGGCGCCTATTTCCGCCTTGGGCCAAGGAGGCGCAGAATCCGGTTGTGTCTTGCATAACGCAACATTCGACTTCAACGACGCAGTGATTCCGGCAGGTAGTGCCATGTTCTGTCGCTTGGTCGAACGCAGCATGCCCTTGGCATCCGGGTCATAATAAGCCCTTCGCCTAATTTTGATTTAAATATGCAAAGCCCAATTGATACGTTAACGATTACAAGGCCAGACGACTGGCATCTTCATTTGCGCGATGGCGCGGTACTGGGTTCGGTAGTGGCCGACACCGCTAGGCAGTTCGCTCGCGCGATCATCATGCCTAATTTGAAGCCACCTGTCGTAACGACCGAACTGGCCATGGCGTATCGACAGCGCATTTATCAGGCCCTTGACCACGCCGGCATAGAGCAGGGTGCCTTCGTCCCGCTAATGACCCTTTATCTTACCGACAACACTAGCGCTGCTGAAGTCAGCAAAGCCAGCCAGTCTGGCGCCGTGCATGGCATCAAGTTGTACCCGGCCGGGGCAACGACAAATTCCGATGCAGGGGTAACCGATTTGCTAGGGCGATGTTCCAACGCCCTGGACGCCATGCAAAAGCTTGGAATGCCCTTGCTTGTGCACGGCGAGGTCACTGACCCCACGATCGATCTTTTCGACCGCGAGGCCGTGTTCATCGACCGTGTGATGATTCCCTTGCGGCGTGCTTTCCCCGAACTGAAGGTGGTATTCGAACACCTCACTACCAGCGAGGGGGTCGATTATGTTCGCGACGCGGAAGGTCCCGTGGCGGCAACGATTACAGCCCATCATTTGCTGTATAACCGCAATGCCTTATTCCAGGGCGGCATCCGGCCACATTGGTATTGTTTGCCCGTGTTAAAACGCGAGAAGCATCGCCTCGCATTGCTCGAGGCAGCCACTAGTGGTGCAGGGCGCTTCTTTCTGGGAACCGATAGCGCGCCGCACCCGAAAGGACTGAAAGAAAACGCATGTGGTTGTGCAGGGTGCTACACCGCCCTGCATGCCATGGAGCTCTATGCGACTGCATTTGATACGGTCGGCCGGCTAGACAAGCTCGAGGCCTTTGCCAGTTTAAATGGGCCGGCTTTTTATGGGCTGCCCGTTAACCAAGGCACGCTGACTCTGCGTCGCGAACCGTACCAGATTCCGGCCGAGCTGCCGATGGCGGAAAGCACAGTCGTACCGCTTGCGGCCGGTGAAACACTGGGCTGGACTATCGCAGGCTAACTACAAAACAGAAGGGGGTTATCACCGGCCTATGGCTTGGTGAAGCCCCCTTGTCCGGCAGCCATGAGCCCTTGGCGGCCGCGTAACCTTAGGCGCCGCCGTTTTTCTTTTCTTCCAGCGCTTCCCAGCGGGCGAACAAGGCATGCAACTGTTCGTCGATACCTTGTAATTGCTGATTGATCACGTCGACTTCTTCAGGCGATTCGCGATATAGGCTACCGTCTGCAAGCCTGGAGGTGAGCTCGCTTTGCTTGGTCTCAAGTTGGGCGATCGTGTCGGGAATCTCCTCGAGTTCGCGTGCCTCCCACGAGGTTACACGGGTTGCCTTGACAGGCTTGGCCCGTTCGGCTGCCGCGGCCTCTTTTTTACGGGCTTTTTCGACCGCTGGATCCGGCTGCTGAGGGCGCTGTTCAAGCCACTCGTCGTAGCCGCCCACATACTCTTGCCAGTGCCCGTTATCTTCGGCCGCGTAGGTCTGCGTTACCACGTTGTCGAGAAAAGCCCTGTCATGGCTGACCAGAAGCACCGTACCCGGATAGTCTTGAAGCAGGTCTTCCAACAATTCCAATGTCTCTATGTCGAGGTCGTTGGTGGGTTCGTCGAGGACCAGAATGTTGGTGGGACGTGCAAACATTCGTGCCAGCACCAAGCGCGCGCGTTCGCCACCTGACAGGCTTTGTACGGGTGAGTGTGCACGAGCAGGCGGAAAAAGAAAATCTTCCAGATAGCTCATGACGTGCTTGCGCTGGTCGCCGATTTCAATCCATTCGCTTCCCGGGTTAATCGTGTCGGCGAGGGTGGCATTTTCATCGAGCTGTGCACGCATTTGATCAAAATACCCGACCGTAAGATTTGTTCCTAAGCGCACCGTACCGCTTGTGGGCTTCAATTCGCCCAGAATGATCTTCAGTAGAGTGGTTTTGCCGGCGCCGTTGGGGCCAATGAGACCAATCCGGTCTTTGCGCATTATGGTGGTGGAGAAGTCTCGTATCAGTACGCGGTCGCCATAACTGTGGCTGACATTCTCGAGCTCAACGACGAGCTTGCCTGAGCGTTGTCCTTCCGCGACGGCCAGGCTGACGTTACCGACACGTTCGCGTCGCGATGCCCGTTCGCGTCTAAGTTGCTCAAGCCGCCGTACCCGGCCTTCGTTGCGCGTGCGTCGTGCTTCGACCCCCTTGCGGATCCAGGCTTCTTCTTGAGCCAATACCTTGTCAAACTTGGCGTTCTGCTGTTTTTCGGCTTCAAGCCATTCGGCTTTTCGTTGCTGCCAAGTTGAAAAATTACCGGGGAAGCTGAAAAGCTTGCCGCGATCCAGTTCGACAATGCGTGTTGCCACCGCATCGAGAAATCGTCGATCATGGCTAATAATGATGCAGCTGCACCGGGCATTGATCAACAGATTTTCAAGCCAACCAATACCGACGAAATCCAGATGGTTGGTAGGCTCATCAAGCAATAGCAGGTCGGGTTCGTCGGCCAAGGCGCGGGCTAGCGCGACCCGCTTGCGAGTGCCTCCGGAAAGCCCGGCAATAAGTGCATCCGCCGTAAGCCCCAGTTGTTCGATTAGGGCATTTACCCGGGACGGCCGCTGCCAGTCTTCGCTTTCGGTAATGTCGCCGCATAGCGTATCGAACACGGTAAGGGATTCATCAAGGTCGGGCTCTTGCTCGACGGTCGATATTTTCAGTCCGCCCAACCGCATAATTTCGCCGTCATCGGGGGTGGTCCGACCATCGAGCAGCTTTAGCAGAGATGATTTTCCGGCTCCGTTTCGGCCTATCAGGCCAATACGCTCGCCAGGCTGGACTGCAAAATCGGCATGATCCAGCAAAGGGTGGTGTCCGTAGGCGAGCTGGACGCCGCTTAGGGTAATGAGAGTGTTGGCAGCCATAAAAACAAAAAAACCAGTAATCAAGGGTAAAGATGCTATTGTCGCAGGTTACACTGCTGTCTGTGAGACAGGTTGGGCAATCGCGGTGCTTATGGCATCGAGGAAGGTCCGGACTCCACAGAGCGGGGTAGCGGCTAACGGCCGCCCAGCTTGGCGGCGCGCATTTTGCGCGTTGTTGGGGCTGAGGAATAGGGCCACAGAGACGAGTCTGCGGCGCGGGCACACCATGTGTGCACTGACACGGCCATCTCCGTGTTGTGTGTTGGGGCGACTCAATACGGCGCAGCAGGGTGAAACGCGGCAACCTCTACCCGGAGCAACATCAAATAGGCATACGTCTGGCTTTTTGCCAAAAGAGCGGCTCGCTCGAGTATGCGGGTAGATGGCTAGAGCGCGGCAGCAATGCCGGGCCCAGAGGAATGATTGCCCGCCAGGTTCGCCTGGTGTACAGAATCCGGCCTATAGACCTGTCTCACTCTTTTCCGTTGTCCGACATTTGCCCGAGTGTCAGCAAATGCAATCGCTCTGCGATAACTTCTGCCGCCCTTGTGACAAAGGACTTGCAGTTACAACTCCAATTTCTTGATTTCAATACATATTTTTTCCAAGCGGACGTGAAACTCGGCGCTAAGTGCTTGTTGTAATTGAAAAAATTGCAACCCGGCACTTGACCAGTTGCATTCCATACCGTAGAGTGGGGAAAAGTAGGTTTTTGTGCAAAAAAGTGGGGTAAAAACTTTGTTCCAAGGCAGCAGTGCACTCACGTTAGACGCCAAAGGTCGGGTATCCATTCCGACTAGGCATCGTGACGCGCTCGTTGCTCAAGTAGAAGGCCGTCTTACCCTTACGCGTCACCCTGATGGCTGCTTGCTTGTGTACCCCCGCACGGTGTGGGAAGAAAAGCGCGAGCAAATAGCTAACTTCCCCATGTCGGCTCGTCCTTTGCAGCGTTTACTGCTTGGCAACGCGCAGGATGTCGAAATGGATGGCTCGGGTCGTATTCTGGTGGCGCCCGAACTGCGCAGTGCCGCTGGCCTGTCCCGCGAGGTCATGCTGTTGGGAATGGGAAGCCATTTCGAACTGTGGGATTCCGCGGCTTGGGCGCGACGCGAGGCCGAAGATCTTGCCAAGGGTATGCCCGCGGTCCTGGAACAATTTTCTTTCTGAATCCGCTTATGGAGTTTTTGCACCGATCCGTGCTGCTGGAGCCTACGGTCAACGCCCTCGTTGACCCTGATTTTGGCGCCAAAAGAAAACGGGAGCCCATTAAGGATATGCCGCAGGCATTGGCCGATGGGGTCTTCGTAGATGGCACCTTTGGTCGTGGTGGTCACAGTCGCTTTTTGTTGTCCCGTTTATCTCCGAAAGCAAGGCTGGTGGTATTCGATAAGGACCCCGAGGCCATCGAGGTAGCCCATGCGTTGCAGCGTGAAGACGGACGTGTCCTTGTGGTTCATGGCGGCTTCGGGTCAATGCCCGAGCAGCTCGAGCGGCTGGGAATCGAAAAAGTTAATGGGGTCATGCTCGATTTGGGGTTTTCATCCCCTCAGATTGACGATGCCAGCAGGGGTTTTTCGTTTATGCGCGAAGGGCCACTGGATATGCGGATGGATACGAGCAGCGGGATGACCGCTGCGGAATGGCTGACGCAAGTCAGTGTGGAAGAGTTAAAGGAGGTCATAGCAAAATATGGCGAAGAACGGTTTGCTTTCCCGATTGCAAAGGCGATTATTGCTCGCCGCGAATCCAGGCCGCTGCGTACAACGCTCGACCTCGCCGAGCTCGTCGCCAGTGTCGTCCGCACGCGCGAAAAGGGTCAACACCCGGCCACTCGTACCTTTCAGGCTATACGGATTCACCTCAATCAAGAACTCGAGGAGCTCGCGCTCGCCCTCGCGGCAGTTCTAAAAGTCTTGGCGCCCGGAGGACGTTTAGCGGTGATCAGTTTCCATTCTCTTGAAGACCGTATGGTCAAGCAGTGCATAGCAGCGGCCGCCAGGCCGGCTGAAGCACATGCTCGCCTGCCTATTTTCGAGAAAGACATGCCGCAGCCCATCTTGCGTTCGCTAGGCCGCATATTGCCTACGCCTGAACAGGCCACTGACAATGTGCGAGCCAGATCAGCAGTGCTGCGCGTTGCTGAACGTACGGCAACGCCTTTGCCTGCCGATCAGGGGGCTTCTTTTGTGACTGCAATGAGCCTGGTCGCCGCGCGTGCGGCGACTAAACGGGGGCGAAAATAATGGGTCGCCTCTGCGCCCTTTTCGCTGTCCTGTTAATGGTCTCGGCCATTTCTCTTGTGACGGCCAGATTTCAATCCCGACAATTGTTTGTGCTGACCGATAGTCTTCACGATAAGGCGCGCGAGTTGGACACCGACTGGCGTCGCTTGCAGCTAGAGCGCGCCGAGCTGGCACGTAACGCGCGCATCGACGGTGTGGCGCGTGAAGAACTGAAGATGGTGACAACGTCTCCCGATCGCACCATCTACATCAAGGGTGTCACCTCCAAGCCGGCTGCGGTAAGCCGCGGGGAGGGTGGCTAATGAAACGCGTTCGCTTCTACGACAGCCCGGTATTGAACGTCCAGATGCCTTTGTGGAGATCGCGCCTGGTATTGATTTTGCTCATGGCGGGCTTTGCCGCTTTGGCGATCAAGGCTTTGTATTTGCAAGGCTTGTCCACCGAATTTCTCCAGCAACAGGGAGAACGGCGTTACGAACGCACTTTGGTGCTGCCCGCAACGCGCGGAAAAATTTTCGACAGTAGTGGTTCTGTGGTACTCGCGTCCAGCGTGCCGGTTCGCGCTATTTGGGCCATTCCCGAGGATACGCGTGCGGCAACCGAAGCCCAACTGGCTAGTCTGGCCAAATTGCTTGATGTTTCGGTAAAGGATATCAAGAGCCGTCTCGTCGATGACGAAAAAAGCTTCGTCTACATCAAGCGGCAAGTGTCCATCGAAATTGCCGATCAAATTCGCAAACTGAAAATACCTGGCTTCCATCAACAGATGGAAATGCGGCGCTTTTACCCCGAGGGAAATATTGCGGCGCATGTCGTCGGATTTACCAATATCGAAGATCTGGGCATTGATGGTGTAGAGCTGGCTTTCAATTCCGAATTGTCCGGCAAGCCCGGATCGCGCCGCGTGATCAAAGACCGCTTGGGTCGAGTGGTTGAAGATGTGCAGGCGATCGTGCCGCCGGTGAACGGTCAGGATCTTAGTTTGTCCATTGACTCCGGATTGCAGTTCGATACCTACACCGCACTGAAAAAAGCGATGGATGACAACAAGGCCAAGGCCGCAGCCGGCATCGTTCTCGACGTGCAAACCGGCGAGGTTCTGGCGCTGGTCAATTTGCCGACTTACAATCCAAATGACCGCGATGATCGTAAGGGTCCGGTATTGCGCAATCGTGCACTGACCGACACATTCGAGCCCGGCTCGATCATGAAACCCTTCACGGCAGCGCTCGCGCTAGATATTGATCGGATTTCGACTTCCACGCTTTTTGAGACAGGTAACGGGCAGTATCGTTATCAGGGTTCCACGATTTCGGACGTAAGCCGTAATGGGACCCTGAATGTGGCGGGAGTTCTGCGTCGCTCCAGCAATATTGGCATGACGATGATTTCCGAACGACTGACATCACAGGAAATGTGGACCAAGTTCACAGAACTCGGATTCGGACGCGCGCCCCAGGCGAATTTCCCGGGTGTGGCATCGGGTCGTTTGCGACCCTGGGAACGCTGGCGCCCTATCGAAAGGGCGACCATGGCCTACGGCTATGGCTTGTCAGTGTCTTTGCTACAGATGGCGCAGGCCTATACCGCGTTTGCCCGCAATGGCGACATGGTGTCTTTAACGCTGCTTAAGCGTTCGGGCAAGCCGACCAGCGTGCAGGTCTATACACCCAAGGTCGCCACGCAGGTCCGGGCCATGCTTGAAGCGGCAGCTGGACCCGACGGAGCCAAGCTCGCGCAGGTCCAGGGGTATCGAGTTGCAGGAAAAAGCGGGACTGCCCGCAAGATTGTTGATGGTAAATATAGTATGTCGCAATATCGAAGCTCGTTTGTGGGTTTTGCCCCCGTGTCAAACCCGCGAATAGTCGTGGCAGTAATGCTGGATGAGCCACAAGCGGGCGCCTATTATGGCGGACGTGTTGCCGCACCGATTTTTGCGAATGTGGTGGCCAGTAGCCTGCGCCGACTGGGTGTGCAGCCAGATGCTCCGATCGAGTCTCTGGTAGCGGCAGGCCCTAAGGGGGGCGTGGCGCAATGACTGCACAAGAGATCATTTCGTGGCTGAACCAGCATGTGATCCGTACGGCGCATCTGTGCCTGGATTCGCGCCAGCTCCATGCTGGCGATGTGTTTTTTGCCGTTCCTGGTCTGGAAAGCGATGGGCGTTCGTTCATTCAGCACGCCTTGGATCAAGGCGCGGCGGCTGTCGTTTATCAGTCAGGCAACGATATAACATCGTTACCGGATACAGCCATACCGGTATTGGCTGTACCCGATCTGACCGAGTTGTTGGGGCTTATCGCCCACCTTTGGTACGGAGAGCCATCGCTGGCGTTGTCCGTCGTGGCCGTTACTGGCACTAACGGCAAGACGACTTGTGTGCAGTGGATTGCGTCCGCGCTGAATTCGGAGGGCATACCCTGCGGTACCGTGGGCACGTTAGGCGTATGCTTGCCCGATGGTACGTGTCTTGCAGGCGCATTGACGACCCCCGACGTCCTTACCATGCATCGCAGCTTGGCCGCTATGCGCGATGCGGGCGCCATGGTGGCTGCAGTAGAGGCCTCTTCAATTGGCATTGAGCAAGGGCGGCTTGGCCACGTACACATCGAAATCGCCGGGTTCACTAATCTCACGCGCGACCATCTTGATTATCACGGTACCCTGCACAATTACAAGCTTGCCAAATTTGCCTTGTTCGAGACCCCGGGTTTAGGTGCGGCGATCATCAACCTGGACGATCCAGCGGGCCTTGAGCTTGCACAGAAAACGTCTCTACTACATCCCGTCACATATTCGCTAGGCCGAGATGCTTCGGCTTCGATTCAGGCTCACGAAATACAAACCGGCTCTTATGGGCTCATGTTCAAGCTATCCACGGGCGATGGCACAGCGCAATTGCTGACACGTTTGGTTGGAGAGCACAACGTTTCCAATCTTCTGTTGGTCAGCGGTGTTCTTCAACAGCTAGGCTGGGATTTGCCGCGAATTGCCCGCGTCCTGGCGACTTTGCGTTCCGTCGAGGGGCGACTGCAGATCGTCGACTCGCCGGGTGGATCTGATCCTGCACACGGCGCTGCGCTGGTGGTCGTGGATTATGCTCATACGCCGGACGCTCTCGAGCGCGCGCTAGTTGCGCTGCGAGGTGTTGCGGAAGCACGCGGCGGTCGCCTGCTTTGTGTCTTTGGCTGTGGCGGCAGTCGCGATAGCGGAAAACGCCCCCTGATGGGCGAGATTGCTTCTACGCTGGCGGACACCATTATTGTCACCAATGACAATCCGCGGATGGAAGATCCGCAAACCATTGTCGATCAGATTTTGGCGGGTATGCAGCAGGCACCGCATATTGAGCTCGATCGTGCGCTTGCAATTATGGGAGCAATCTGGAATGCAGGCATCAATGACGTGGTGTTGCTGGCTGGCAAGGGCCACGAAACCTACCAGGAAGCCCAGGGCGTGCGCGTTCCATTCGATGACCGCGAATGGGCGCGCTTTGCCCTAGCCTGGCGTGCTGGGCTGACGCTTTCCACCGACTCTCGCAACATCCGTGCTGGTCAATTGTTCGTTGCCCTCAAGGGTGATCATTTCGATGGCCACAAATATTTGGCCCAAGTGCAGAAAGCTGGCGCAAGCGCTGCGATTGTGGCGCATCACGACGCCTCGGTGACTTTGCCGCAATTTGCGCTCGGCGACACGCGGCAAGCGCTGATTCGCATTAGTACGGCCTGGCGGCGCCTGTTCCTGTTGCCAGTCATCGGGGTCACCGGCAGCAACGGCAAGACGACGACCAAAGAAATGATTGCGTCCATTCTTCGTGCCTGGATTGGCGATGAAGCAAGTCTTGCAACTCAGGGCAATCTCAATAACGAAATCGGGGTGCCATTGACGGTTATGCGCCTGGGCGACCAGCATCGTGCCGGCGTCCTTGAACTAGGGATGAATCATCCGGGCGAGATTGCGCTATTGGCGAAAATCGCCCAACCAACCGTGGCCCTGGTGAACAACGCACAGCGAGAGCATCAAGAGTTCATGCACACCGTTGAAGCCGTTGCAAGGGAAAATGGTGCAGTTCTTACCGCGCTCCCAGCCGACGGCGCAGCGGTGTTTCCGGGCGATGATGCGTATACCGACCTATGGCGCAGCTTGGCCGGCAAGCGCAAGGTAATCGACTTTGGATTTGAACCCCGCTTCGACGTATATGCCGACGAGATACGGGCAGAAGCCACCCGCACAATATGTCAGTTGCACACACCGAAAGGAAGCGCGGGCCTGGTCCTGGCTGCACCCGGATTGCACAATCTGCGCAATGCACTGGCGGCCGCGGCGTGTGCCTGCGCGGCAGGGACGCCGATTGACGACATAGTGCGCGGCCTAGAAGCGTTCAGCCCGGTGTCGGGCCGCATGCAGCCACGCCAACTGGCAGATGGTTTCCAGCTGATCGATGACACCTACAACGCAAATCCTGATTCTGTGCGAGCCGCCATAGACGTTCTTGCGCAGCTCGAAGGTAAGAAAGTTCTGGTGCTCGGAGACATGGCCGAAGTCGGAGCCAACAGCGACGCAATGCATGCTGAAGTTGGCGCGTATGCGCACGAGCGGGCGATCGATGTGCTTTTGACATTTGGTCCCGCTAGCAAACTGGCTGCGAATGCATTCGGGCCTCAAGGCCAAGCCTTTGATTCGATCGAGGCGTTAAGCCGTCATCTTAAAACGCTCGTTCCCGCCAATATTCTGGTCAAGGGATCGCGCAGTACACATATGGAACGAGTAGTGCAAGCATTCGAAACCCAATCAATAAACCAAGAAGAAGGGAACCGCCATGCTACTTGAACTGGCGCGATGGCTATCGGAATCGCACATACGCGCCTTTAGCGTGTTCGAGTACATCACATTTCGAGCAGTGCTCGCTTGCGGCACAGCATTGTTGATCGGGTTGTTTGCGGGTCCTTGCGTGATACGCAAGCTTACCGAGTTGAAAATCGGCCAGGCCGTGCGCCAATATGGACCGGAAACTCACCTTTTGAAAAACGGCACGCCGACGATGGGCGGCGTGCTGATTTTAATTGGAGTAGGGGTCAGTACATTATTGTGGGCCGACTGGACCAACCGTTTCGTTTGGGTGGTTCTGCTGGTGACCTTCGGTTTTGGCTGGATAGGCTGGGCCGACGATTACAAGAAAGTCGTTAACCGAGATCCGGAAGGTATGTCGTCGCGCCGCAAGTTTTTCTGGCAGGCGCTGATAGGCATCGTCGCCGCCGTATATTTGAGTTTTGCGGTTTCTGCTCCTGCCAATGCCGAGCTTTGGCCCTTGTTCCGCGATTGGGTGCTCAGCGGCTTCAGTATGCCCTTACCAACACGCGCCGACCTGATCGTGCCCTTCTTCAAAACCGTAAGTTATCCCCTGGGCGTTTTTGGCTTTGTGGCGCTAACTTGGTTCGTGATTGTCGGGTCAAGCAACGCGGTCAACCTTACAGACGGACTCGACGGTCTCGCCATCATGCCTACCGTTATGGTGGGCAGTGCGCTGGGAATTTTCGCTTATGTGGTCGGGCGGGTGGATTACTCGAAATATTTACTGTTTCCCTACATACCCGGGGCTTCTGAACTGATGGTGATCTGTGCCGCAATCGCAGGAGCCGGCCTTGCATTTCTGTGGTTCAACGCCTACCCCGCCCAGGTATTTATGGGCGATGTGGGGGCTTTGGCGCTGGGCGGCGCACTGGGAACCATTGCAGTCATCGTACGTCAGGAAATCGTGCTGTTCATTATGGGTGGGGTCTTCGTGGTCGAGACCCTGTCTGTCATGTTGCAGGTGGCTTGGTTCAAGTACACCAAAAGACGTTACGGCGAGGGTCGGCGGATTTTCCGCATGGCCCCCTTGCATCATCATTTTGAAGTCAGTGGCTGGAAGGAAACACAGGTGGTTGTGAGGTTTTGGATTATCAGCATGATGCTGGTGCTAATCGGCCTGGCAAGTTTAAAACTACGATGAATGCATTGACTTTTCCTTCGCTGCGCGTGGATGGCCTGACCCTTATCCTGGGACTGGGCGAGACGGGCGTGGCTGCTGCCTTGTGGTGTGCCGGGCATGGCGCGTCGCTACGGGTGCTCGACACGCGCGTACAGCCCAATGGCCTTGCGGCATTGAAAGAAGGCCTGGATGCCTCACGCGTCGACTTTCGTCTCGGATCAGAGGCGTTTGTCGCCGACTCCCTCGAGGGCGTTCACACCATCGTTCTGAGTCCCGGGCTTGCTCCCTCGCACGAGCCCGTGAGGAAGCTTCTGGAGTTCGCCGCCGAACGAAATATCGAAGTGTTGGGAGAGATCGAATTATTCGCACGTGCATTGGCCGACATGGCGCAACAGGGATATTCGCCCAAGGTGCTCGCCGTAACCGGGACCAACGGTAAGACCACCGTAACAGCGATGGCTCGACAGCTTGTAGAGGCGTGTGGTCTATCAGCCCGGGCAGCAGGCAACATCAGTCCGGCTGCACTGGGCGCCTTGCGCGATGCCTTAGCCAACGATGAACTGCCTGACGTATGGGTGCTGGAGTTATCCAGTTTTCAAATCGAATCCCTTTCGAGCCTGACAGCGGATGCCGCCGTAGTATTGAACATCACGCAAGATCACCTCGACTGGCACGGGTCGATGCAAGCGTATGTTGCTGCCAAAGCCAGGCTGCTTCAGATGGCCAAGACCGCCGTCGTTAATCGGGATGATCCTTTGGTGCTCAATATGGTGCCTGACGTGAAGTCCTTGGCAGTTCGCAGCTTTGGACGCGATGTTCCCGAACTGGAAGGCGACCTTGGGCTCGAGAACAGCAATGGGGTCGTATGGTTGGCCGCAGCCGACAGCGTCGTCGATTTTGATCAGCCGATTGCGACCTCACGCCGCAAGAAGCCGGTGTCCGAGCCGGTACGGAGCAGCGGGCGTAGCACCAGGCTAATGCCGGTGGAAGCCTTGCGTGTGCGGGGGTTGCACAACGCCCTGAATGCATTGGCAGCTCTCGCGCTGGTTCGTAGTCTGGGCCTGGGCTGGGCGAACATGCTCCACGCCTTAAGGGATTATCACGGTGAATCCCATCGCACTGAATTTGTGCGCACGATAGCCGGCGTGGATTTCGTCAATGACAGCAAGGGAACCAACGTAGGAGCGACCGTGGCCGCCCTGGAAGGTATGGGCCATCCTGTCGTGCTGATTGCCGGCGGCCTGGGCAAGGGACAGGACTTCACATCGTTGGCGCAAGCAGCCCAGGCGCATACCCGCGCGGTCCTGCTCATAGGCGAGGACGCGCCACTGATCGCGCAGGCCATGGCGGAGGCCGGCATTACGGCCGAGCTCGTTCCATCTCTGGCTCATGCCGTAACGCGCAGTATCGAGCTGGCACAGGCTGGCGATACCGTCCTGTTGTCGCCAGCCTGTGCCAGCATGGACATGTTCGAGAATTACGGCCACCGCGGCCGTTGTTTTGTTGACCAAGTTAACGAGCTGGCGCTGAATCGAGGGGAGGTCGTATGAGTTTGTTCGCCGATCTCACCTCTGGTGTCAATGCTGTACGGCCGGGCCGTACGACCATGCCGAATTTTGATCTTTCCATGATCATTGCGGCCACTACCCTGGTGCTGTTCGGTCTGCTCATGGTTTATTCGGCATCGATAGCGCTGTCCGATGGTCCACGCTACGAAAGCTATGGCCGTTTCTATTTTGTGATCAGGCATGGCCTTTTTATCGTTGTGGGCGTGGTGTGTGCATTGTTTGCGTTAAGCATACCCATGAGGGTCTGGCAGAAATCGGCCGTGCCCTTGTTTCTGCTTTGTCTGGTATTACTGTTGATTGTTCTTATCCCTGGTGTGGGGCGAGAAGTCAATGGCGCGCGCCGCTGGCTGCCCTTGGGTCCGATCAATTTCCAACCATCTGAACTTATGAAGCTGGCAGTGCTGCTTTACGCCGCGGACTACACCGTGCGTAAGCAGGAGCACATGCAGAACTTCGTACGCGGCTTTCTTCCTATGGCTTGCGCTCTGGCGGTCGTTGGGATCGTATTGTTGCTGGAGCCTGATCTGGGCGCCTTCATGGTGATCGTCGCAATCGCCGTGGGTATTCTCTTTATCGGCGGAATCAACGGCAAGCTGTTTTCAGCGCTGCTAGGAATAATGGTCGGCAGTTTCCTGCTATTGATCTGGCTTTCCCCGTGGCGGCGTGAACGGCTATTCGTTTATCTGGATCCCTGGAATCCCGATAACGCCTATGGCAGCGCTTATCAGCTGTCTCATTCCCTCATTGCATTGGGCCGTGGTGAATGGTTTGGCGTCGGACTGGGGGCCAGTGTTGAAAAGCTCCATTATTTGCCTGAAGCGCATACTGATTTTATCGTTGCCGTGATCGGCGAAGAACTTGGCTTCGTCGGGGTCAGTTGCCTGATCGCCTTGTTTGTCTTTATTGTCTGGCGCGGATTCGAGATCGGTCGTCAGGCCATTGCAATGGATCGCATATTCAACGGTCTGGTCGCGCAGGGCGTAGCACTGTGGTTCGGCGTGCAAACGTTTATCAATATTGGTGTGTGCCTGGGTCTATTGCCCACTAAAGGCCTGACTTTGCCTATGGTGAGCTACGGCGGGTCGGGCATCGTAATGAACCTGGTCGCGATGGCTTTGCTACTGCGGGTCGATTTTGAAAATCGCAATCTCATGCGGGGCAAACGGACATGAGTACGACCCACACTCTATTGATTATGGCGGGCGGAACCGGCGGGCACATCATGCCAGGTCTTGCAGTTGCCCATGAAATGAAGGCGCGCGGTTGGCGGGTGCTGTGGCTGGGACATCCCGAACGCATGGAAGGACGGCTTGTGCCGCCCGAAGGTTTCGAGTTGGTGCCTTTACGCTTCGCGGGTCTGCGAGGCAAAGGTTTGCTCGCGTTGCTAAAGTTGCCTTTCACACTTGGCGCAGCTTGCTTGCAGGCGACCAAGGCCTTGCAGCGTGTGCAGCCCGACGTTGTGCTCGGTATGGGCGGTTATGTGGCGGTGCCCGGCGGCCTGATGGCGGCCTTGCGACGCACCCCGCTAGTTGTGCATGAACAGAATGCAGTTGCTGGAACCGCCAACCGTTGGCTGGCCAGACTTGCCAGAAAAGTGCTCGTGGGTTTTCCGGGGGCTTTGCCCGGAGCTGTCATGGTGGGAAATCCGGTGCGACAGGCGTTGATGCAGATTCCTCCTTCCGAGCAGCGCTATGCAGGTCGCAGCGGTCCTTTGCGGCTGCTGGTAGTGGGCGGCAGTCTCGGTGCCGCTGTGTTGAATTCACTTATTCCAGAGGCGCTAGCCCAACTCGCACTTGAAGAGCGGCCGATTGTCACTCATCAGGCCGGGGAACAGCATCTGACAAGCTTGCGCAATAGTTATCAGCGCCTCGGCGTTCAGGCTCAGTGCCATGCATTCATTGACGACATGGCGGCCGCCTTGGCGCACGCCGACCTTGTTATTTGTCGGGCCGGTGCCATGACCGTCGCCGAGGTAGCCGCTGTCGGTGTAGCGGCCCTGTTCATCCCATTGCCGCACGCTATAGACGATCACCAAACCGCTAATGCGCGCTATCTAAGCGAATGTCACGGCGGCTGGTTGCAGAAACAGTCAGATTTGACGGCAGATTGGCTTGCGGATTGGTTGCGCGGAATGACCCGCCAGGAACTGGCCGAAGTTGGGCGTCATGCGCACGAACACGCTTGTCTGAATGCAACTCAGCAAATTGCAGACGCGTGTGAACAAACAGTAGTTGGGAGACAGGCTTGAAACATCGAATTCAGAGCATACATTTCGTAGGCATAGGCGGATCCGGCATGAGCGGGATCGCCGAAGTGATGCTGACCCTGGGTTATTCGATAAGCGGATCCGACCTGCAGGAATCGGCCGTTACCCGGCGGCTTGTGGGCCTGGGCGCACGCATTACCATTGGACACCTTGCCGAAAACATCAAGGGGGCGGGGGCAATTGTCACGTCTACCGCGGTATCTTCCGATAATCCGGAAGTGCTCGCTGCAAGGGCCGCACGTATTCCGGTCGTTCCGCGCGCCTTGATGTTGGCCGAACTGATGCGCTTGAAGCGCGGCATCGCCGTAGCAGGAACGCATGGCAAGACCACTACCACCAGTCTGGTGGCTAGTGTGCTGGCCGCTGGCGGCTTGGATCCCACGTTCGTGATTGGCGGGCGGCTGAATTCCGCCGGCGCCAACGCGCGTCTGGGCCAAGGTGAGTTCATTGTGGTCGAGGCCGACGAATCGGATGCTTCTTTCCTGAATTTGCTGCCCGTCATGGCGATCATTACCAATATAGACGTGGACCACATGGACACCTATGGCCATGACGTCGCACGGCTTAAAAGCGCATTCATCGAGTTTACGCAGCGCTTGCCTTTTTATGGCACCGCGGTGTTGTGCAGCGATGACGCCAATGTGCGCGAAATTATTCCTTTTGTCTCGCGGCCCGTTACCACATACGGCATCGATACCGAGGCACAGGTCAGGGCCGTGAACGTTAGGGCCGACGGCACCGTGATGCGGTTTGATGTTGAAAGGCATGGCGCTATCGAAATGTTGCCGACTATGGCGGTGACGTTGAATTTGCCTGGCCGGCACAATGTACTGAACGCCCTGGCCGCGATCGCGATAGCCACTGAGCTGGGTGTTCCGGACGCCGCCATAGCCGAGGCCCTGGCCAGCTTCAATGGTGTCGGTCGCCGGTTTACACAGGCTGGCGATTTCACTGTGCTGCCTCAAAACGGGGGCGGAACGTTCACGCTGATCGATGATTACGGTCACCACCCGGTGGAAATGGCTGCAACGCTAGCTGCGGCGCGTGGAGCTTGGCCGCAGCGCCGCATCGTACTGGCGTTCCAACCTCACCGCTACACGCGTACGCGAGACTGTTTCGAAGACTTTGTTCGAGTGCTGGGCTCTGCCGATGCAGTGCTGCTTACTGATGTTTATGCCGCCGGCGAACAGCCCTTGGTTGCCGCCGACGGTAGGGCATTGGCCCGGGCGCTACGCGTGGCGGGTCGCGTCGAACCCGTCTTCATCCAGGATGTCGGCGAGTTGCCGCAAGCTGTTCTTGATTTCGCGCGGGATGGTGATGTCGTGGTCGTGATGGGTGCAGGATCAATCAGTCGGGTACCCGCCCAAATAGGAGAGTTGGCATGAAAGGTAAGTTTGGCCGGGTAGGGGTCCTTTACGGTGGTCATTCCGCTGAGCGTGAAGTCTCGCTAATGTCCGGGCGTGGCGTGCACGAGGCGCTATGCAGCTCCGGGATCGACGCACATCTGTTCGATACTGGCCGATACACATTGGTCGACCTGATTAACGCGGGCTTTGATCAGGTCTTCATTGCCTTGCATGGTCGCTACGGAGAAGATGGCACTTTGCAGGGGGCTCTCGAGCTACTTAACATCCCCTATACCGGCAGCGGTCCGTTGGGTTCAAGTTTGGCCATGGACAAAATCATGACCAAAAAGATTTGGCTGCAACAGCAATTGCCTACGCCGGAATTCGCGGTCCTTACCGCTGATTCCAACCTCGAGCGTGTGGCTCGCGAGCTCGGTATGCCTCTGATTATCAAGCCGCCGCATGAGGGGTCTACTCTGGGCGTCACACGGGTCGACGAACTTGCGGCACTTTGCGGGGCCTACGAATTGGCCGCCCGCTACGATGACGAAGTGCTCGCGGAGCAGTTCATTGAAGGCCGCGAATTGACGGTGGCAATACTCGGCAAGGGCAAGTCCGCACGGGCCTTGCCCATAATCGAGATCGTGGCCCCCGGCGGGAACTACGATTATGAGCACAAATATGTATCAAACGATACGCAATACATTTGTCCGGCACAGCTGGATCCGGTCCTGACAGACACCATTCTCCGTATTGCCGAACAGGCTTATGTGGCACTGTCGTGCGAGGGTTGGGGGCGGGCAGATTTCATGCTGGACAACGCCGGCAAGCCTTGGCTTCTTGAGATGAATACATCGCCTGGCATGACGGGCCACTCCTTGGTTCCCATGAGCGCAAAAGCCGCCGGAATGAGCTATGCCGAGCTTTGCGTCGAGATATTGTCCACTGCCAGCTGCAAAGTGCAGCGACCTTTAGCCGTCTGAACAGGAGCATATTGTGTTTTCCGACGCCCGCCTTACCAACCTGATTGCGAACACGCTGGCACTGCTTGCTGTGGTGGCAATGATCGCGGGTGCGATCGTCTGGCTGGCTCAGCGTCCGTATTTTTCGATCGCAAAAATTCAGATAGCGCCGATGCAGACCGATACACTGAATTACGTCTCTCCTACTAGTGTTCGCGCCACAATAGTTGGGAAAATAACGGGCAACTTTTTTTCAGTCAGCCTGGATGACACCCGTGAACTGATCGAAACGGTGCCATGGGTGCGTCATGCGCGTATTCGCCGAGTATGGCCGGACTCCTTATCGATACAGATCGAAGAACAGCAGCCGCTCGCGTTGTGGAACGAGGATCAAATGATCAACACCTGGGGCGAAGCTTTTGCTGCGAACCAGGGAGAGCTCGATGACGAAGCCGATCTGCCGCAACTGAACGGGCCTGAAAGCTCCGAGCGGCTGGTTGTGCAGCGCTATGCCGAAATTGCACGGTGGTTCGCACCGCTGAATTTGCGTGTCCAAGAGGTTACGCTGAGCCCGCGCTATGCATGGGACGTCACGCTATCGGACGGAATTCACCTGAGCCTGGGTCGTGATCCTGCAGCCGACGTGGCCGATCCCCACGGACGCTCGGGTGCTCTGCCATTTGCTGCTCGCATAGAACGTTTTGTTCAGGCTTGGCCAACCCTGACGCAACGGCTCGACGGCCGAGCTATCAGTAATGCCGATTTACGCTATTCCAACGGTTTCGCCATAACGTTGGCCCCAGTTTCCAATACATCCACCAAATAGAAGATTATGACCCGTGACATCAAGGACCTGATCGTTGCACTCGATATCGGCACCAGTAAAGTGGTATCCGTGGTAGCAGAAATACTGCCGGAAGGACGTTTCGAAGTGCTGGGCCTGGGCCAACACGAATCCCAAGGGATGCGCAAAGGCGTGGTGGTCAATATCGAGTCCACCGTCAATTCGATCCAACGCGCCTTGGAGGAAGCAGAGTTAATGGCAGACTGCAAGATTCGCGAGGTATATACCGGGATAGCCGGTAGCCACATCACGAGTTTTAATTCCAGTGGAATGGTGGCGGTCAAGGACAAGGAAGTCACTGCAACCGACGTTGCCCGGGTAATCGAGACCGCAAAGGCCGTCAATATCCCGACTGATCAGCAGGTCCTGCACGTGTTGACGCAAGAGTTCATCGTGGACTCTCAGGAGGACATACGAGAGCCGATAGGCATGAGCGGTTTACGCTTGGAGGTCCGCGTCCACATCGTGACAGGGGCGGTTAGCGCAGCACAGAATATTGTCAAATGCGTACGTCGTTGCGGTCTTGAAGTGCAGGACCTAATCTTGCAGCCGCTGGCCTCCAGCCTCGCATGTTTGACCTCAGACGAGAAAGAGCTGGGCGTGGTGCTGGTAGATGTTGGCGGCGGTACAACCGATATTGCAATTTACACGGGCGGAGCTATCCGGCACACAGCTGTTGTACCTATCGCCGGTGATCAGATCACTAGCGATATTGCTGCCATGTTGCGCACGCCCACACCGGATGCCGAGGAAATAAAACTTCGCTTCGGCATTGCCAAGCAGGTGCTGGCCAACGCCGACGAGCACATTGAAGTGCCGGGTTTGGGCGACAGGCCGAACCGTCAGGTGAAGCGCCAGGCACTCGGTGCGGTGATCGAGCCTCGCATCGAAGAACTTTTTACATTCGTGCAGCAGATCGTGCGCGAATCAGGCTATGAGGATTTGCTGGCATCTGGCGTGGTATTGACGGGTGGCACCTCGCTGATGCCGGGCATCGTTGAGCTTGCGGAAGACGTTTTTTTAAAACCGGTGCGTGTGGGGGTTCCCGCCTACGAGGGCAGTTTGGCCGACGTAATGCACAATCCGCGTTTTTCCACCGTGATGGGCCTGCTGGCAGAGGCTCGTTTACAACGCGCAAGGGGTCGTAAAGTGGCCCAACAGAAAGGCAGTTTCAAGGCCTTGCTGGCGCGTATGAAGGAGTGGTTCATGAATTAGGGTTAAGTCCCTAATGGGACGGGAGATACATGCCCGTTCCGGGAGGCGTTTCAAATCAGTTGCGAGTTTTCACTGGCATTTCCTTTGAAACCATTCCAAATAATAAAGCAGTATTGGGGAAAAAAAATTTTGTATTTATCGCTTTTCTGGATATGTGAGGGAGTCAATCATGATGAATTTTGAGATGCTCGATACGAGCGTAAATGGGACTGTAATTAAAGTCGTAGGTGTCGGCGGTGCCGGTGGCAACGCGGTCGCCCACATGATCCGTTCGGGCGTAAGCGGTGTGGATTTTATCTGCGCCAATACTGATGCCCAGGCCTTGGCCACTAGCGAGGCTCCGGTTCAGATTCGTCTGGGCCGTACTGGCTTGGGTGCTGGCGCCAAGCCCGAACAGGGGCGTGCTGCTGCCGAAACAGCGCGCGAGGAAATTCGCGCCGCGCTGACTGGCGCGCACATGGTCTTCATAACCGCTGGTATGGGTGGCGGCACAGGAACCGGCGCCGGACCCGTTGTAGCAGAAGTCGCCAAAGAGCTCGGCATTCTGACAGTCGGTGTCGTCACTAAACCATTCTCGTTCGAAGGTAATAAGCGCCTGAAAATGGCCGAAGACGGTATTGCAGAACTTTCCAAGCATGTGCATTCCCTTATCGTTGTGCTTAACGAAAATCTGTACGAGTTGATGGACGAAGACGCGACCCAGGAGGATTGCTTCAAGTCTGCTGACGACGTCTTGCACAATGCTTGCGCTGGTATTGCCGAAATCATCAACGTCGAAGGTAACGTAAACGTCGACTTCGAAGACGTTAAAACCATCATGGGCGAACAAGGCCAGGCAATGATGGGCACTTCTATTGCGGCAGGCGCCGACCGCGCCCGCGTTGCCGCAGAGCGTGCGATTGCCTGCCCCTTGCTGGAAGGTGTCGATTTGCATGGGGCACGCGGTATGCTGGTCAACATTACAGCAAGCCGTACGCTGAAAATGCGCGAAACCCGCGAAATTATGGACACCATTCGCAGCTACGCTGCCGATGATGCAACCATTGTTTTCGGAACTGCTTACGATGAATCGATGGGCGAAAACCTTCGTGTCACAGTGGTTGCGACCGGCTTGGGACGCACTGTTGCAGCGCGCCCGCAGTTGGTGCAGAACAATGCAGAGGTTTACCGTACGGGCACCGATAACGTGGCGATCGGTGGCCATGATTTCGGTCACTCGGAAGTTCCATCCGTCATTCGAAACCCCCGCAGCCAGGCGTCGGCCCAGGTACGGGCGCTTGAAACAGCGGGCATGGATCACTTTGACATTCCGGCATTCCTGCGCAAGCAGGCGGACTGATCGAAGGGGCGCAAATCCAGAAGCAGTAGCTCCAACTCTCACATGTCTGCGGGCATTTGTTTGCCCGGTGGACCCGGCGGGCGCACTTTCTCTCCTCCCCGAGAAAGTGCGCCGTCGCGTTTGCCAGCAATTTTTTCCAAATCCTGCAGTCGTTTGAAACACATCATTTTTAGTGGTTAACCCGTAAAACAGTTACAATAGTTCGTCCGATTTATGCAACAAAATCACAAGAAAGCGGTTTTTTAATAATATGTTACGTCAGCGCACTATACAGAAATCCATTAGTACCAAAGGGGTGGGCTTGCACTCCGGACGGCGTGTCGAGATCACGTTGCGGCCTGCTGCTCCCGATACCGGTATTGTGTTTCACCGCGTTGATCTTCATCAAGTTGTCGACCTACCGGCCTTGGCCGATCAGGTTGGAAATACGCGCATGGCTTCGGTGCTGCAGCAGGGCAATGTCCGTGTATCTACTGTCGAACACTTGATGTCTGCGCTTTCTGGGTTAGGCATTGATAATCTCCATATCGACCTCACGGGCGAAGAAGTGCCCATCATGGATGGCAGCGCGGGCACCTTTATTTACCTATTGCGCTCGGCAGGTCTGCAGGAGCAGCCGGCGCCCAAAAAATTCCTCCGGGTGTTGAAGCCTGTCGAGGTCCGCGAAGGCGAAGGCGAAGATCTCAAATGGGCACGGTTAGAGCCCTACAACGGTTATGCCTTATCATTTGCGATCGATTTCCGTCATCCCGCGATCGATTCCACGGCGAACTTCGCCGAAGTAGATTTCGAGAAAGATTCATACGTCAAGACCATTGCACGCGCGCGCACCTTTGGTTTTGTCAGCGAAGTAGAAGCATTGCGCGCGGCAGGCCTGGCTCGCGGTGGTAGCCTTGACAACGCCATCGTAATGGACGAATACCGCGTCCTGAACACCGACGGTCTGCGTTACGACGACGAGTTCGTCAAGCATAAAATTCTTGATGCCATTGGCGATCTTTACCTTATAGGCAAGCCTTTGGTAGCGCGCTATGTCGCATGCAAGTCCGGGCACGGGCTTAATAATCAATTGGCTCGCGCCTTGCTGGAAAGTCAAGATAGCTGGGAGCTCATCAGCTACGAATCGCCGGAAGTGGCCCCCAAGTCGTTCGTTCAGGAATGGAAATTCGCCTGAAACGGTGCTTTATTCGGCGTAGCGTCTCGCTAGCTTTTCCGATGATGTGCAAGTAGACGCTTAATGGCGTCGGCAAGCGGTCCGGGGGGCAAGTTTTCTTGCAGCTCGTCGAATGCATTCAGGGCATTCTCGTCCATAGGATCCACCTGGCGGGGTGCCGTCTTTATCCGGCTTTGTAGCAGCGCTGCTTGAACTCTGACGTGGATTTCGTTAAGGTTCCACCCGCCGTCGTTCAGTAACTGCAGAATACGAGGTGCGAGCTGGCGCAGCTTCGATGCATAGGCCGCGCTGGGAACTGCCAGTGTCATTTGCTGTCTGTCTATACGGGCGACTCTGCATACCAATGCCAGAGACGGGGGCAATACTTTTTTCGTTGCATGTTCCACGGCAAGCAGATTGCGCGCCGTTGTCAGGACTTCGGCGCCATGTTGATCGCTACCGAGCCAGCTTACAGCCAGCGTGGCGGGCAGCTCTTTATTGAGAGGGCGCGGGGGTTTAATGCGTCGGGACATGCGCAACATTTGATAAAACGTTTACTTGAGAATTTAATTTATGGAGAATCAAAAATTTGATTCTAGCGGCAAAGGGCTTCGGATCATCGTTGTAACTTTGCTAACCGGTGCTGCCATGGCAGCCTCTGCATTGGCAGGCGCCTGGGTTCAGTCGCAGCTTAGCAAGCGTCCCATTCTGAACGCCGACCAGGAACGTGTCATTAGCGAACTGGCTTCGCGTGATTCGGCATACATTCGGGAAAATGTAAATTTGCTGGCTTCCAAAGTGGGCGACCTGCAAGCCAAGCTGATTACGATGGACGGTTTGAGCAAACGAGTGGCCGACGCTGCGGGAGTGTCGTACACGGACCCGGAAATTTACGCCAACCTGGAAAATTCTGCCGTCTCGGTTATGGACTATATCACCGACGAGCCGGGAGCAGCGTGGACGGCACAGGGATTGGGCCGCGAGCTCGACGCATTGCAACAACGACTCACCGAACAAAAGGACTGGTTCGCCATGCTTGACCTGGTGCTAACCAGGCGCGCCGGTGTCGACGCCCGGCTACCTACCTACACGCCTGTCAACTACCCATACCTCAGTTCATCCTTTGGGTGGCGCCGTAATCCTGTCACGGGGCGCCACTCGATGCACGAGGGACTGGATTTTGCCGCGCCTAAAGGGACGCCCATCCATGCTGCCTCAGGCGGCGTGGTGACCGAGGCACGCCACCGGCCGGGCTATGGCAAGCTCGTTGAAATAAATCACGGCAACGGGCTTTTGACACGATATGCTCATGCATCGTCCATCAATGTGAAGCGTGGCGATCTGGTCGAGAAAGG
This sequence comes from uncultured beta proteobacterium, assembly GCA_963706785.1. Lineage (GTDB taxonomy): Bacteria > Pseudomonadota > Gammaproteobacteria > Burkholderiales > Burkholderiaceae_B > Pollutimonas. Next base: position 10,083 of record CAVPNJ010000011.1, on the reverse strand, counting down.
CGATATGATTGCCCGTGTCGGTTCGACCGGTCGATCTACCGGAGCGCATTTACACTTCGAAGTGCGAATGGCAGGACATCCGCTGGACCCGACCTTGTTTCTGACCAAGCCGCAGCCTGGCGAAGCGCTGATCGTAGACGCGTCGGAGGCAGTTGAAGCCATACTCCCGCAGGTGCGTTAAACTGTATCGTTTTCCTGCGGTTTCATCCGCCAACCCAAAAAAGACAAGCATGTGGGCTGTTGCATTCATTAGCAACAAGTGCGCATCAACGACACAAGAATGGTTTCTCTGCTAAAAAAGCTAATTGGTAGTCGTAACGACCGGATACTCAAGCAGTATCGCAAGCAAGTGGCGCAAATCAATGCGCTAGAGCCCACGGTAGCCGCATTGTCTGACAGCGATCTCACGGCAAAGACCGTTGAGTTTCGTCAGCGTATCGAGCAGGGTGCCTCGGTCGACGACCTGCTACCCGAGGCCTTCGCTGTGGTTCGCGAGGCCAGTCAGCGGGTCTTCGGCATGCGCCACTTCGACGTTCAGCTGCTTGGTGCCATTGCCCTGCATAACGGCAAGATCGCCGAGATGCGCACAGGGGAAGGCAAAACCTTGATGGCAACGCTCTCGGTGTACTTGAATGCGCTCGCCGGAAAAGGCGTTCACGTTGTTACGGTGAACGACTACTTGGCGAGGCGAGATGCCCAATGGATGGGTCGCTTGTACTCCTTTTTGGGTATGTCGGTCGGTGTAGTGGTTCCTCAGCAGGAAAACGAGGAAAAGCGCGCTGCTTATGCTGCCGATATTACCTACGGCACGAATAACGAATACGGCTTCGACTATCTTCGCGACAACATGGAGTTTCGCGCAGAAGATCGTCGTCAGCGTATGCTGTCTTATGCCATTGTCGACGAGGTCGATTCAATCCTTATCGACGAGGCCCGAACTCCGCTAATTATTTCCGGCCAGGCCGAGGACAATACCGAACTGTATGTGCGAATGAACGCCGTACCGCCGCTATTGACCCGCATGGTCTCTGAACCCAAGTCCAACGAGCCCGAGCCCGAAGGCGACTTCTGGGTCGACGAAAAGGGGCAGCAGGTTCATCTTTCCGAAGCGGGGCATGTCAAGGCGGAAGAGACCCTGGTCCGAATTGGCGTATTGCCCGAGGGCGAGTCACTTTACGACCCGCGCAATATCTCGCTTATGCACCACTTAATGGTGGCCTTGCGCGCCCACAACCTGTTCTTCCGCGATCAGCAATATGTCGTCCAAAACGACGAGATCGTTATTGTCGATGAGTTCACCGGACGCCTGATGGCCGGCCGACGTTGGTCCGATGGCTTGCACCAGGCGGTCGAGGCCAAGGAAGGCGTCAGAATTCAGAACGAAAATCAGACGCTTGCGTCGATTACGTTCCAGAACTACTTCCGCATGTACGGCAAGCTGGCAGGCATGACGGGTACGGCCGACACTGAGGCTTACGAGTTCCAGGAAATTTACTCGCTTGAAACGGTAATTATCCCCACCAACCGTCCTATGGCGCGGACCGATCAAAATGATCAGGTGTTCAAGACCGATCCCGAGAAGTACAACGCCATTCTGGCCGATATCAAAGATTGCCATGAGCGCGGGCAACCTGTGCTGGTCGGTACGACCAGCATCGAGAACTCCGAGTTGCTGTCGGGCATGTTGGTAAACGCCAAATTACCGCACGAAGTGCTTAATGCCAAGCAGCACGCCCGCGAAGCCGAAATCGTGGCCGAGGCAGGTAAACCTGGCCATATCACCATAGCCACCAATATGGCGGGCCGGGGAACCGACATCGTGTTGGGCGGCAGCGTCGAGAAACAAGTAGATCTGATCCGTGCCGACGCCTCGCTATCGGCGCAGGAAAAAGAACAGCGTATCGAGACAATCAAGGCTGAATGGGCTCCTGCCAATATGGCTGTCAAAGCAGCGGGCGGTTTGCGCATTATTGGCACCGAGCGCCACGAATCCCGGCGTATCGATAACCAGTTGCGTGGTCGCGCGGGGCGTCAGGGTGATCCAGGTTCTTCGCGCTTTTATTTATCGCTTGAAGACTCGCTGATGCGTATTTTTGCTGGCGATCGAGTGCGCTCGATTATGGAGCGCCTGCGCCTGCCCGAGGGCGAGCCCATCGAAGCACGTATGGTATCGCGCTCGATTGAATCAGCCCAGCGCAAGGTGGAAGGCCGCAACTTCGACATACGCAAGCAGTTGCTCGAATACGACGACGTGGCAAATGACCAGCGCAAAGTGCTTTATTCGCAGCGCAACGAAGTGCTTGAGTCAGCCGACGTTTCCGACACCATCGCCAGTTTGCGTACCGCTGCAATTGCCGAACAGTTTCGCGCATATATACCTGAAGGCTCGATGGAAGAGCAGTGGGATGTGCCGGGGCTTCAAGCCTCGCTCGACGCTGAATGGCAGCTGTCCATGCCTTTGGTCGAGATGCTCGAAAAACAGCCTGACTTGACTGATGAAGATCTCCTGGAAAGGGTGGTGGCTGAAGCTGACCGCGTCTACCAAGCCAAGGTGGATCTCGTAGGCAAGGAAGGGTGGGCTCCATTCGAACGTTCAATGTTGCTGCAGTCTATCGATACCCATTGGCGTGGTCACCTGTCTTCGCTTGATCACTTGCGCCAGGGGATTCATTTGCGCGGCTATGCGCAGAAAGACCCCAAGCAGGAATACAAGCGTGAGGCTTTCGAGCTGTTTTCCGACATGCTCGATCGGATTCGCAACGAGGTGATCAGGGTCCTTATGACAGTCAAGATCCAGTCACCCGAGCAGGTCGAGGTCAGCGAGCCAGAACCAGCCCGGCTCGATAATGTGACCTATCACCATTCCGATTACGATGCTGCACTTAGCGGCGAAGATCCCGGTATTGACAATAGGCCAGCGGCTCTGGCCGCCATGGGCGCCGGCATGCCGAAAGTTGGGCGCAATGACGCTTGCCCTTGCGGTAGCGGCAAAAAGTACAAGCATTGTCACGGAAAGCTAGCCTGACCAAGCTTTGCACGCAGTAAAAAAGGCATCCCGAGGGATGCTTTTTTTATACTGGTGCTACATCAGGAACAGGGTTGCGAGGCCCAGGAAGATCAGGAAGCCCAGAGAATCGGTGGCAAATGTCAGCAGGACCGACGAGCCTATGGCCGGGTCTTTGCCAAAACGGTCGCGCAGAATCGGTATCAGTACACCCAACCCCGCTCCGATCAGCATATTGAGTATCATGGCCGTCATCATGACTGCCGCGATGGCCAGCGATCCGGAAATAGCCCATGCAAATGTCGCCGCCACCAAGCTTCCGCAGGCGCCGACAAGAAACGTGACCGTTAGCTCGCGTTTGACTAGCCGCCACGCGTTCGAGCTGGTGACGCGGCCCACGGCCAGTGCCCGAATGATCATCGTCATGGTCTGATTGCCGGAGTTGCCGCCGATACCCGCCACAATAGACATTAAAAATGCCAGGATCACGATCTGGCTTACCGTATCTTCGAATCGCGATGCTACGAGTGAAGCGATAGATGCGGTGCAAAGATTGACGAAAAGCCAGGGGCCACGGTTGCGCAGAGCATCGAGTACTGGCGCGAATATGTCCTCTTCCTGCAAACCGGCTCGTGACAAGGCCTGTTCCTGGGAGTCTTCCTGTATTACGTCCACCACTTCGGCGATAGTTACCCGCCCGATCAGTCTGCCTTGGTCATCGACCACGGCCGCGGACACCAGGTCATAGCGTTCGAACGCGCCGGCCGCATCGGCGTCGGAGTCGAGCGGATTCAGGGTGAGGTATTCAGTTGTCATCACCTCGGAAACCAGCATGTCCGGTTCGCGTACCAGCAAGGTCGAGAGCGACAGCGACCCCTGCAGCTTATCCTGGCGGTCTACGACGAAGATTTGATCCGTATGGTCGGGAAGCTCGTGCAGGCGCCGCAAGTAGCGCAATACAACCTCCAGCGAGACGTCCTCACGCACCCGCACCATCTCGAAGTCCATGATGGCGCCCACGGTGTCTTCCGGGTAACCCATAGCCTCGATCAGTTGGGCCCGTTCTTCATCGGTCAGGCCCTTTTGCACTTCGGCAATGACGTCCGCCGGCAGATCGGCTGCCAAGTCGGCGATCTCGTCAGCGTCCATGGTGCCTGTGGCCGCGATGAGGTCCTGGTGGTCCATGGACTCGATCAGGGATTCGCGCGCCCAGTCGTCGACCTCAAGCAATACGTCTGCATCGTGCTCGGCACTGACAAGTTGCCAGACGGCCTGCCGTTCGTGCACAGGCAACGATTCAAGAATGAAGGCGATATCCGACGGATGCAAATCGTTGATGATCGATTTGATCTCGTTTTCGTGCTGCCGATGAAGCAGGCCTTCGAGAAGATTTGACCGGTCGTCGTCTTCGTATTGGCGGTGCGCGAGCGCCTCCACCACTTCCTGGCGCTTCAGTATCGACTGCAGTTCTTGCAGGGCAAGCTGCGCGTCTTCTGGATCAAGCCGGCGAGGAATGGTGATCGGCACGTTCTCTTCAGGCTTGACTGAGGAATCCGACATAGGCAAACCTTCAGTTAAACGGGTGGAAGAGGGCGGCGCTTGCGTTGATCGTCGGTGGCAACGTAAGTAAGAGTCGCTTCAGTGACTTTGACTGCTTCGATTTCCAGCCGCTGACGTTCGGCATAGACCTCGACCGATACGGTAATCGATGTGGTCCCTACTTTGGTGATTTCGGCGTAGAAGCTAAGCAGGTCGCCTACGAATACTGGCTGTTTGAATGTGAACGAGTTGACAGCGATGGTGGCGACTCGGCCTGCCGCCCGCCGTGTCGCGGGAATCGAGCCTGCAATATCGACTTGGGACATGATCCAGCCTCCGAATACATCGCCATGTATGTTGGCATCAGAGGGTTGGGGCATGACCCGTAAAACAGCGTGGCTTTCTGGAGGAGGTAATACGGTACGGCTGTAATCGGTACTCAAGGCAGCGGCTCCAGATTTGAACCGGCCTGTCTGGGCAAAGACGTTGGACAGGCCGGATTTGCGAATGACATGCGCCGTAGGGCCGAGGGCCCTGGTGAACGGAGCAGCTTGCATTTTAACGGCAAGTAGAGCCAGAGCCATGAATCATTTATTAATGTGGCTTCAGGCAACGGCGTTCAGCTTTGCGCCTTCGCGAGCCATTGTATCGCCAGCTCAGCCCAGTACGTGGCGCCCAAAGGAATAAGGTCGTCGTTGAAGTCGTAATTGCCATTATGAAGGGTGCAAGGCCCCAGGCCGTGGCCTGCGGTACGGTGGTCCCCGTGGCCATTGCCGATCCAGATATAGCAGCCAGGTTTCTCTTTCAACATGAAAGAGAAGTCTTCAGCGCCCATGGACGGTCGTAGCGATTGATTGACGTTTTCTTCGCCCACTATGCCAGTTAACACACCGGCGCAAAATTCGGCTTCTTGCGCATGATTGATGGTAGGCGGGTATTTTCGATGAAAAGTAAACTCGGCAGCACAGTTGAGCGCCCGGCTAGTGTGTTCGGTGATCTCGGCCATGCGATTTTCGATCAGGTCGAGGGTGCTGTCGGAAAGAGTGCGTACTGTGCCGCGTAAAACCGCATCGTTCGGTATAACGTTGTCGGCAGAACCGGTGTGGATCTGTGTGACGCTGAGTACCGCGGGGTCCAGGGGGTCTCTGTCGCGCGAAATAATCGTTTGAAAGCTTTGCGCCAGTTGTACCGCGGCCATGACCGGGTCGGTGCCAAGGTGGGGCATGGCGCCATGTGCACCCTTGCCCTCAAGTCTGATTTCAAAGGTATTGCTAGAGGCCATGACAGGTCCGGCGATGACTCCGAAGGTGCCGAACTCCATGCCTGGCCAATTATGCATTCCAAAAATGGCTTGCATCGGGAATACGTTGAAAAGCCCGTCGTCTATCATCGCCTTGGCGCCGCTGGAGCCTTCTTCGGCAGGCTGGAATATGACGTAAACAGTGCCATCGAAGTCGCGGTGCTCTGCCAGATACCTCGCTGCAGCCAACAGCATGGCGGTATGTCCGTCGTGCCCGCAGGCATGCATTTTTCCAGCGTGCTTGCTGGCATGTTCGAATGCATTGAGTTCCTGCATGGGTAGCGCGTCCATATCGGCGCGCAGCCCCAGTGCCCGCCCATTTTGGGTTTTGCCATGTATTGTGCCAACCACACCGGTAACGCCCATTCCTTGATGGGTTGGAATGCCCCACGATTCCAGAAGTCGCGCGACGATATCGGCCGTTCTGACCTCTTCGTAGGCCAGTTCAGGATGTGCATGAATGTCGCGGCGAATTGCGGTGATTTCGGACTTCCATCCGACAATAGATTCAGCTAATTTCATGATCTGTATGGTCCGGGTTGGTTTTATCGGCAGAAACTTTTCGCTGGCCACAGCGTATCACTAAACCTGGAAAATAAGGGAGGGCTGCGCTAACCCATTTAGCTGATGGGAATGCTCCATACGTATATTGGTTGGGGCTTTTGATCAATCGCCCCATCATTTCAAGCGACGCCCGTTCACCATTAGGCTAATTTCAGCTTTTTGCTAGATGAGGTTCAATCATGGCGTCGAGCGCGGGGGCTATGTGCCGGTTTCCCGCATATACGTAACCCTTGATGGGCCATGGATCCCGATGATAGATATCTTCGCAGACACCGCCCGCTTCGCGCACGATTACGGCTCCTGCAGCGACATCCCAGGGGGCGAGCCCCATCTCCCAATAGCCGTCATAGCGTCCACACGCCACCCAGGCAAGATCCAGCGCGGCGGCCCCAAGCCGGCGTACGCCGCGCGTGTGATTGATGGCGTAGTCCAACGTTGGCATGTACTGTTCGGAGAAGGAAAAGTCGCGAAAAGGAAAGCCGGTAGCAACCACGGATTCGCTGAGAAGTTCTGTTTGCGAGCAATTTATGCGTCGCTCGTTAAGCCAGGCACCGACCTCGTGCATGGCAGTAAACAATTCTTCGCGATTGGGGTCGTAAACCACACCGATAACAGGAGTGTCGCGTTCAAGTGGAGTGTCGCCGCTTACCAGGGCGCCTGCATGGGCAACAAGCGCGATAGAAACGGCATATTGCGGGATCGCGTGCAGAAAGTTGGTGGTGCCGTCCAGAGGGTCTATATACCAGGTGGCGAGGCCCGAAGTCTGCCCACCGCTTTCTTCGGCCACTATTCCAAAGTCGGGCGTACGCTGACGCAGAATGTCAATGACCGCCGCTTCAGCCTCGCGGTCAGCTTGGGACACCAGGTCGTTACGCATTTTCTTGTCTATGACCAGCTCGGCCGGATTGCGGGCATACGATTGTAAAATTGCAGCTCCTGCATGTGCCGCGGTAACGGCGGCATCCAGGCAGTCGCTAAGTGGAAGTCGAAAAGATTGCATACTGTAATTTCCCTCAACAAGAACATCGTCAGCTTGGTCAGTTACCATTGTACGTGACGATAATTTATTTCTTCCCCGGTGCCCCCTATGTCGAACAACTATGAGCCGTTAAATGCGGCAACTGTTGCTTTCAACTCGCACGGCACGCCCATGAGCCTTGATTGCGCAACTCGTTGGCTGCGCCGCCCGATTTGATGGACCTGATCGCTATCGACATTCAACGTGAGCGCGACCTCGGCCTTGGCACGCTCAATCAGACTTGGCACGCGCTGGGGCTGGAATCGGACACAGATTTCAATCAAATCACCAGTGATCCCACTGTAGCCGTGAACTTACAGAAAGCCTTTGGCAGCGTCGATAAGGTCGATCTATTCGAAGGTGGACTGGCCGAGGACCACGTCGATGGTGCCATGGTCGGCCTGACCTTTAAGGCAATTCTGACCAAGCAGTTCGCCGGATTGCGAGATGGGGACAGCTATTGGTGGCAAAATCAGGGGTTTGACCCGCAGACCTACCAACACATTCAGAACGGCACGCTGGCCGAGATCATCGAGCGCAACACCAATACAAACGTCGTGCAACAAGATGTCTTCCAAGCCGCCGATCGGCATAGCAGCGACGGAATGCCAGCAGACCCAAATGCCGCCCAACTGGTCATTGGGGTGAATGATGACGGTGCGACCATCACCGGTGGGCCAGCCGATGATACTATTGTCGCCGGGCTCGGTCAGAATCAACCCCGACCGGCGCTGGTGGAAAGGATACTTTCATGTTCACCACCGGCAATCAAACTGCGACTGTGAATGATTTCACGCCAAGCGACTTGATCGAGTTCAAGATGAGCGCCGACGACTTCAAGCTCACCGCCGATTTCCAGACGGCCACGCCGTGATTACCGATGATGGCAGCACGATCAACCTTTCTGGGATAACCCCGGATCAGTTGACTGCTGACAATTTCATCCTGCCGCACGATCAGCATCCCATAGTGTGAGTGGTAGCTTGCACGCCGACCTGTCCTGCGACCGACGGTCGCAGGACTTATTGAGTTTTGACGAACAGAGTTACACTAGATCGGCAGTTCCGCTTGCTTCCGGAATGCTGCGATGAGCGTCTTGCGTCGTTGTGTTCGTCGGAGCTTGGCGAGTGCTTGGACAGTCGTCGGCGACGACAAAAGTCGGCCAGTTCGTGATGCTTCCAATGTGCCCAGAGGTATTCGACCGGATTTAACTCGGGTGCATAGGGTGGCAGGTGCTCCAGGTGGATGGCGCCCTCCAGGCTCTCGACATACCGCGCACCAATCGACTGCGATGCGCCTGGAGCCGATCCCAGACCATCAGCAGCTTTCTGTCGCCCAGATGCCGCCGCAGCGCCTTGAGGAAGGCGACGACCTCAGGCGCCCGCACCGCGCCTTGCACCAGCTTGAAGTAGATGTTCCAGAAGCTGATACCAGCGACCGCTGACCCTTTGGTGCCCAGGTGCTCACCCGATGCGGTCGTTCCGAGATGCCTGACTTGTCTATGAAGATGATGATCCGACCCTCTCTGGGGGCTTTTTATAAACCGAAGTTGCTGTGTGGCTCATAGCAGCAGCTGTACAGAAATGCTGGGGTCTGACCTGATTGGCCCTGGTGTGTTGACATGTAATTGGCAAGAATTGCCTGACAGATCACGAATTCAAGCTATTTCGAGGGACGCATCTGTCCGCTGGCGCGGCGCGGTTACAGCCGTGATGGCAGGCGCGACAAGTTGCAGATCGTGTTCGGTCTGCTGTGCTCCAGCGGGTGGTGTGCCGTAATCCCCTGCTGGCTGGCGAGCGTGCCCGCAAACGTCAGGATCTACTCGCCGCCACCGAGGCCGACCTGGCAAGGGTCGCCAAGGCTGTCACGCGCCAGCGCAAGCCGCTGCTTGGTGCAGATCAGATCGGGCTTGCCGCCGGCGCCGTGCTCAATCGCCACAAGATGGCCAAGCACTTCACCCTCACCATCACCGAGGACCACTTCGCGTTTGTCCGCAACCAAGCCTCGATCGAAGCGGAAAGCCAACTTGACGGCATATACGTCATCCGCACCAATCTGGCCGCGGACGACCTCGCGGCGCCAGAGGTGGTGCGCTCATACAAAGACCTCAGCCGAGCGGAGCGCGCGTTCAGATCGCTGAAGACGGTCGATCTGGAAATCCGTCCAATCCACCATCGCCTGCCTGATCGCGTTCGCGCCCATGTGCTGCTTTGTATGCTCGCCTACTATGTCGAGTGGCACATGCGCCAAGTGCTGGCACCGGTGCTGTTCGATGCCATCAACGCGATGAAGCCGCCGCCGCCCGCACCTCGATTGTCGCACCGGCACAGCGCTCAACGGCAGCGCGCCGCAAGGCGGCCAACAAAGTCACCGAGGACGGCCTGCCTGTGCTCAGCTTTCAATCCCTGCTCGCCGAACTCGCCACATTCACCCGCAACACGATGGCCCTTGCGAGCCGCCCAAAAGACAACTTCCTGCTCTATCCGCAAGTGACACCCTTGCAGCGCCACGCCTTTGATCTTCTTGCCACCGCGTCTCGATTGTAGGCAGTAAAACCTCGCTCCAATCGTACGTTATCGAGCGAATTAATCGTCTACGACCTCACCGTTCATCAACCTCGGTCTGGAGGCGAGCACAGCGCGCACGTGATTTGCCAAA
>CAVPNJ010000010.1:0-68646 GCA_963706785.1 uncultured beta proteobacterium | reverse complement strand
GCAAATACGCGCGAAATGCCTATTCGGGCTTGCTTGAGAGTGGAGGACGTCATCATGCCAGTTCCTACGTTATCGCAAGGCCAAGCGGAGCAAGTAACTCGCGCATCAAGGCATGCCCTACGCCCGTGACGCTCGATCGGCTCCAACCGCTACGGCTACCGGTCGCGCTCCACACCGTTGCCCCACTGCCCAAGTCAATTAGATCGAAGGTCAACCCGACAACCGGCTCCCCGTCTACGCCAACCTTGTACCGCCACTCCTGTACCGATCCCGTCAGCGCGTGAGTCGCCCCGGTCCCGCGTGCCCACGCAAGTGCCTCGATCGTTGAAGTCGGCGAATCACCCATCTCACTGTGTCCCCCACATGGTCGCCTGGATACTGCTGCACGCCAGCAAGGCCCTGTTGAAGCAAGATGCTTCTGGCAATGCTTTGTGCGCGTTCGCCCGCCCCGGGTGTTTCAGTCTGGTTGGCAATTGGCAATATCACGAGTCTCCCTTCTTTTGTCAGTGACGGTGCATCGCTAACGTCTACGGTCGAGCAACTGGCGAGCACCGCCAACCCCAAGAGGCCGGCCCATATTCCGAAACGGTTTTGCTTCATGATTCTCATTGTTTTGCTCCAAACTCGATAAATTGACGCGATGATGTGCGATTTCTCCAGGACTCTATGATTTAAAAAAACAATCGATAGGACAGGCCGATCTGCGTTACCTTCTGCGTGCCGCCTTGCGGCGCAGCTTGGTGCAGAACAAAAGGCGCAAGTAATCTCTACCGAGCACCGAGCCGCCAACCCCGACGACCGGAGGCCTCATCTTTATTATATCTGTCATGCACATAGCCAAGATCAAAATAAGGCCGCCACGCACGTGAATAGCTATCTTTTTCTGTTGAGCCAAAACCCAGCACAAAGCCATACTGGGTATAGTTCTGGGGCATGATGTCAGCAGCAACAGGCGGCCTGCCATCCGGGATCCAACACGCTTAAAGAAGAAACCACGTTGTCACTGGCCGAATAAATTCCACGTTGAGCGATCATGCGAATATTCCAGCTTGGATGTGTCGCCCGGATTCGGTAACCCGCACTGGCGGCCAGGTCGAAGCCATGCCCTAGGTAGGTTCGGTCTTGAGCATAAAAACGATTCGCCGTGCGAAGGCGTGCCCAAACCAACGCGATTGTGGACTCCATTGCATTCCTACACTGGCCGCGTCTTGGACAGCACCGATCTGAGTTATCGCTGAAAGGTTGATGAACTGATTCAGCCCAAAAGCCACCGTCGTAGTGAAAGGACCCTGGCGATTAAAGTCGCCTTGCACTTTAATAGTATTGAAGGAATCAAGCGCTTCGCGATGCCCCATAGTGATTGCAATCTCGCGATTCACTGTGACGTCGCGCACTGTGAAATTCAGCTCGCGATCATGGGCAGGAACCCAGGGCAACTGCTCTTTGTCGGTACTGCGCTGATTGTGTTGAATCGCCTCTACGCCAATGGCAAGTCGACTCGTAAGCTGTAAGCCGCCAACGATAGCGCCCTCGACGTAACTTAGCGGGTCGGAATCACTGACCAGGATATCGGCACCGAGCGCAGGACGATCACGCAACACCGTTTGCCTCAGGGTTTCGTACCGCTCATCGTTGTCTGGCGCCCCTTCGGCGGCGCGAAACGCGATCGTCTGCGCCTCGTCGCTTCTATCGGTGCGAACCAACGCGGCCACGCGACTATCGGCGGCAAGGCGCCCTCCGTCGGAATCGAGCACGCGTCCCAGTGTTTCCTGATCATTGGCCTGTAACGCCAGTGCTACCTCGGCATCAGGAAGCCGGGACAGCCGATGGGCAAATTCTCGTGCCAGCCAAGCAGTCGCCAGGTCATTGTGTTCGCCACTGATAGCCCAGGCCAGTGCAATCGCCTTCGACCTATTGTTGCTTGTGTTCGCAGGTATCTGATCGGTGTTGGGATCGGTGTTGGGATCGATGTCGGCGGAAGCGTCGAGTTGTCGAGACATCATCACGTCGCGGATTTTCGGAAGTCCGGGCGCATCTCCTAGCAGGGTACTGGCCACTGCAATGGCTTCCGGTGTACGGCGCTCTGTGCGAAGGAGCTCTAGCAATAAGTCGCGTGAGTAATCACCCCCGGCGAGTATTGGGGCTCAAGCTTACCCGGGCTGCCATAGATTCATTCTTTTCGACAGCCTTGTCCCGCAGCTCGTTGCCTGTGGCCAATTGCGAGTCAGCCGCGTCACCTTGCAGCAAACGCCTCAGCCTCCAGGCGTATCTGGCGGGACCGGTCGTGTATATCCCGCCGCCTCCTCGGCATCAGCCAGCGCGAGCAACCAAGACGGATCATCTTGCATCTGGGAGCGCTGTCGGCGCAAATACTGTAAAGCCAAGGCCGGATTATCCAACGCAAACCGGCCGCAGCGAATACGCCCCAATAGGCAACCTTTTGCTTAGGAGCGTCACGCCATTTATACGTAGCAAGTCTGAGCTCGTCGTCGGTCCCGAACGCGACCAACCCCCACAAATAAGCGATCCTGATGTCCTCACCTGCTTCGGGTGACTGTACTGATCGGCGAAGGTCGGCCAATCCGGCATCCGGGCGCCCGATCTTGAAAAGGTAGGTAGCCCTGGTAGCAAGCAGCACACTGGAGTTTTGAAACACGGAGCGCTGGTCAGGATCGAGGCTGGATAATAGAGCCTCGATGCGCCCCCAGGCCCGCGCTTCAGTGTAATGACGCAAAGCGGCTTGCAAGGCGAACATCGACTCGTTTTGATGAAATTGCGCCTCGGCGAGACGACCGGCATCTGATGGATGTGACGACAGATACAGCATGCCGATCCAGATCGGCGGCAGTAGCCTCCCCTGTCGCAAGCAACCGCCGGTGGGCGTAAAGCGCGTCCTCGTCGTGACGGCCAAGGCCGGCAAGCTTGGCATATAGACGCCAATAAGGGGCGGCGTTGGGTTCAGCGCTTGCATCCTGGCGCTGTTCACGCAAGATGTCAAAGGCGCCTGCCGGGTCGCCCTTGCGATACAGCAGATCGGCTACATGCATTGCATACAGCGAGTTATTCGCGTCGGCCTTTTGTAAATTACGGTATAGCCTAAGCGCTGCGTCAACATCTCCAGATCGTTCTGCGAGCGCGGCGAAGCGTTCCAGCATTGGTACCTGCAGTGCACCGGTGGCTCGGGCTTTCAGGTAATCCATGCCCGATTGCGGCTCTCCGAGACGTTCGTAAGCTGCAACGATGGCATCGGCGAGCGATAAGTCGGCGGGCGCCAAGTCGAGAAATATTTTAATGCGGCCACATACGCCCGATCATTGCCTAACTGTAGCGCACGCTGCGCACAGTGGTCCACGCCTGAGCATCGCCCGAAGCCTGGGCAAACTCAAACCAGTACTGAAGCGCGGTTTCTGGATGGTTATTCCATTGGGCGACCTGCGCAAGACGCGGCATCCATGTCAAAGGATCCATTCCCTGTTGGAGTGCGCTGCGCCAAGGCCTCGGCTTCATCCAACTGCCTACTTTCCAGGAAAGCCTGGAAAGCAAGGTCGAAGTCATTTTTTTTTCAAGCTCAGTATTATTATCGCGCGAGTCAGTTGGGCAAAAGCAATGTAATGCGCAAAGGGATGACGACTCTTCTGTTTTGTACTCCACGTAAGCGTGAGGCTTGGCGGCACCCATGAGACCCGAAGGCGTCGATCTAGAATTGTGGAAACCTTGGGTAGAAAACTTGATCAGGTCACGTGCGTAACGAGCCATCAAAGTCTCTGCGGCCGGCTTGTCGAGCGAGATAGACCAGATAACGGAGCGTTTCAGGATCCTCGGCCAAATCACCGGCACGCTTTTCGGCTTCGTTGCAAGCGTCACCAACGCGGCCTTGCGCGACCAAGACCTTCAATGCGGCAATAAAATAATGGCGACGAACGCTCAATCGGGGCCATCTCCTGGGCCGAGAAATACGCCGTTGCCGCATCATCGGTCTGCCGCGCCAAGGCAGCATCGCCCAGCTTTGCTTGCCATTTGATTGCATTGTCCGTGTCCGCCTGCATCAGCATGTGGTAGTAACGCGACATGATTTCCTGGGCGCCAGCGGCTTCGGCTTTGCGGGCGAACGTGGTCAGGGTGGCGATGTCCCATTGGTAAGAATAGGCCTGCTCCAGCGCAGTACGTAGCTGGCCAAGACGCTCGGCACGGCGTGGATCTTCAACCGGATAACTATAGGCCGCCTGTTCTAGGGCAGTAATTTTAGAAGCAAGGATGCGTGTCGCGTTTGGGCATCGCCCTTATCTCGCAGCTTTTCAGCCACTCTCAAGGCCGATTCCCACCGATAAAGTTTCATGTATTCAGCCAGCAGGGAATCAAGGCCGTTGTCCGGATCGCCGAGCGGGACATTGCGCGAGGTGTCTTGTGCCCGAGCTTCGAGATACGCTTTATCGTCATCCAAATGCGGCGCGACGCTCAATACCTCGGCCCACGCTTTCGGATCGTCAGAGGCCCGTGAAGATGAGTCCATACTTCAAAGCAATGCCCGGCTGATTATTCCACCGTGCCACCTGCGCCAAGCGTTGGGCCCAGACCTGTGGTTCAAGACCGCATCCATTGCCCGCTGGCGCCACCGCCGCGCATCGAGCTGGTTGCTCTCGACAAACGCCTGAAAAACGAGATCGTATTCAGCAGCAGTGGCCGATGGCTTCGCCTGCCCGACTTCCTCTTGTGTTGCCATCAGTTGCCGCCGCGCGTCACGGCACCAAAGCCTGCATTACGGACCTGGCGATATAAAGGAATTTGAATCGCACGAGGCGCCTGGTATGGAACCGATCCAGCGCCACACCCGATTGTATATATGAAGGGCTCACTTGACTTAACGAGGAAAGTCCCAGGAGGGCGCGTCCATACTTGGCTACCAGATCGATACGATTGCCCTCCCTTGCCAGTTCAAGCATGTACTTCATCGTGTCGTGATCTTCAGCCAGGGTACCTAAGCGGCGTGCGCCTTCCTCACAGGCACGAGCCACCTGATTCGCCGACTGAAGTACCTTCAACGCATTAATGAAGCTGCTGCGCTTTTCCTCCAGTGTGCGGGCGGCTTCGAATGCCGAAAAATAAGCGGATGCAGCCAGATCGTAGGCTTGTGTCCAGAGCGCCGCCTCGCCGACCTTTTCGTGCCAACGCGCGCTACGTGCAGTGTCGTGCACCGCCAGCGTTTTATAAAGCCTCAACATGCCGCCATGAGCGCCGGCCCGAAGTGCTTTATCCGCCAGAGACTCCATGACCGAGATTTCCCACTGAAAATGGGATGCAGCGTCTAGTGCATCGATAAAACGAGCCAAATTCACTTGGCGTTGAGGTTGGTCGGGTGGAGTTTGGTAGGTAATCTGTTCGGTCGCCGCCACGTCAAGTAGCAGCGCATGGCGATACGCCGACTTATCACCTTTAATTTGTTTTAATTTCTTGGCGGCTCCTAACGCAGCCGCCCATCGGCCCGTTTTCAAATACTGGGCTCCCAACAACCCCAAGTATTCGGGGGAATCGGGCTTGAGCCGCAGCCACGCTTCGAGATAGGCAATGGACAATTCGGACGGCGGCGCGGACGAAAGAGAGCGCGCCTGCTTATCGTCATGAGGGTAGACGACAATAAGCGCCAGCACGACGCTAAGCCCTATAGCGCCCGCCAGTGCTACCGGACATAGTTGTTCGCGATTTTTTATCAAACCGAAGCCCGACTAAATCGAAATTGAGTGGCCATGACGGACGAATTCACAACGCGGCAGATAACCGGCTTTATCTCATTCATATGTAGAAATCGATCCCTAGTGATGAATAATCTGTCGCCATAGACGCACCCTGGTGGGCCGTTACGCGGTTTTTGTCGGCCTGTACAGCGAAGCGCTGGGCAGGTTTTAAGCCCGGGCGGTACCTGAACCGCAATAGCTTCGCGTGTGACACGACACTTGGTTTTCTACAAGCTGAATACGCTTCTTGCAGCATAACCATCCGTGGGAGTCGGAAACATGCGACATAGGACTTAGGCCATTTTGTGAAAGGAACGGCCCTTGCTGAACGGTCTCTCCGGCCAGTATTTCGAGGCCACGTGCCTTAGCGAACTTATTGAAAGCCCTAAAGGAAATTCGATACGGCCAACGGGTACGTCTATACCGTAAATCGACGTTGGCCGTATCGTTTCAGGCGTCCGAATTTGGATCGTTGTGGCGGCTTTCGGGCGTATTCTCTTGGGCTTTATGGCGGTGACGTTTCTGGGATTTCATCGCCTTTAGGCTGAAGATTCGTGCAGATTATTCTAAGTTTCGATTAGTTTCTGAAAGAAATGTTCACGAACATCGTGATGCGCCGGCTATGTATGCATACATTCGCGCGGGAAACAAAGACTTCGTCCAAGCTGTTTTGTCAGATTTCCATTTGCCCATCTTGCGGCTCGAAGAGAACTACTTCGTTAACCGCTCTCCGAGCGCACGTAGCAGTTCCGCCCCGTTTCCAGTCCAGGCGCTTCCGTGCATGCACGCGAGCGTGGTCGGGTTTTCACGGGCAAGCTTGTCGATCAACTGTCTGGTGTGGGTGGAATGCGAAAAATAATCCAGGGGGGTCCGAAACGACTCGCTTGGTTCCAAAATATCGCTTTCGGTTAAAGGGATGGTACCGTCGCCGCCCTGGGTGAAAAGGTCTCCGCAGAACATGGTTCCTGTTTGGGCTTCCATCAGGTAACCGGTTTCCCAACCGTGCGGCAAATGAGGCGTATCAAGCCATTTCACGGAATGTTTGCCTAATACGAGCGTTTCGCCGTCGGCCATCGCCCTGGCCGTCCTATCGGCAACGTCATTGACGGAAACCATCGCGGCCACTTTGCTACACAGGGGAACCGACTGGGGCGCTGCCGCTAGCCACTCGTTCAGGGAACCGCATTCATCCGCTTCGAAATGCGACAGCGCAATAAAATTCAGACGATCTGCCGGGATTACATGCTGGACTGCCTCGTGAACAAGCGAGAATAGCTTTCGCGGCCCCGTGTGAAAGAGTAGCGGCTGGTCATCGAGGACGAGGTATTGATTGAAAGAGAATCCGCCGGGGACAATATTGATGGGCGTACTGATGCGATAAATACTATCGGCAATTTCGTGCACATTGGTTCCGGAAGCTGCATTAGTAATTTTCATCGCATACTCCTTCGTCGAAAAATCAACGTCTGGCGTCAACGGTGAAAATCAAGCGGCAAGGTTGCCAGACATCATCCTAAATAATCATAACCGGATTTTTTACCGTATATTTAGAGAATGGTTTCGAGCACCGGCAACATTGTTAAAACGCGATTGAAAAGCCGCCATCGGCCACAATGGTGTGCCCATTCACGTACGATGCAGCAGGAGAGCACAAGAAAACTGCTGGCCCCACGATCTCGCTAGGTTGACCCCAGCGCTGCAAAGGATTGCGGTCCTGCATCTTCGCAATGTTAATAGGCGTCGATACCAATTTTTGGTTGAACTCTGTCGCGAAAGTGCCCGGCGCAATTGCGTTGCAGACAATACCATCGCGTCCATATTCCACCGCAGCCGATCGAGTCATGGCGTCCAATGCTTGTTTGGTAATTGGGTATGCGAAATCACCAAATCGAACGACTCGCCCCGAAATTGAAGTGATTGTCACGACGCGGCCATAGCGGCGCTGACGCATCATATCTATCCCCAAGCGCGTCACTTCAATAGTGGCCAGTAAATTGGTATTAACAATCTCTGTGACCTCGCCGGACGATAAGCCGGCCAAAGTCTTACGCGCCCGGATGCTGGCATTGTTCACCAACACATCCAGACGGCCATGCCTTTCGCCTATGGTAGAAAACGCGCGATCTCGACCATCCTTGTCCTTAATGTCGAACGCGAGCCAATCTGCTTTTAGCCCTTGAGCCTTAAGACCGGTGCTTACCTGCTTGACTTTGGCCTCTTCGCGGCCATGGATCAGCACCGTCGCTCCATGCTCGGCTAATCCCCTCGCAATTTCAAATCCAAGGCCTTGACAGGATCCAGTAACAAGGGCCACATGCCCTTCCAATGAAAATATACCTTTATCGTTCACACGCGTACCTTAGCTTTTATAGCTGGGATCGCGGCGATCAAGGTATCGCAGCATGGCCGGCCACTCCATTAAACCGAAAGGCCGGCGCACGTCTGGCTGGTAAAGACGATGCGTTCTTGTAACGACCTCGTCCGACGGAATGATCAAGGTAGCGTTCGACGACATCGCATCGACTTGCGAGCGGCACGCCATCTCTAGCCAATACATGGCGTTAAACGCCTCCGCAATACTGGGCGAAGCCACCAGAAGTCCGTGATTACGCAATATCATTGCGTCTTGGGTGCCTAAGTCGGCAACTAATCTGGATTGCTCGTCCATATTGATGGCAACACTTTCATAGTCGTGATACGCAATCTCTTTGAACCGCATGGCCGTTTGAGTTAACGGCAACAGGCCTTCTTTCATAGCCGACACAGCCATTCCCGCCCGCGAATGCGTATGAATAACACAGCCCACATCGTGGCGCGCACCGTGCACCGCGCTATGTATGACATAGCCCGCTTCGTTCATACTGTAATCGTCATGGGGGTTGTCAAGAATCTCGCCTTTAAGATTAATTTTGATCAGGCTGGATGCTGTGACTTCCTCATACATGAATCCATATGGGTTAATTAACAGCTCATCGTCCGTTCCGGGAATGCGCACGGTGATGTGGTTGTAGATCAAGTCGCTCATGCCAAAAAGGGGCATCAATCTATAGCACGCGGCAAGATTGACTCGCGCTTCCTGCTCTTCGTTACTGTATTTTTGCGTCATTTCTGTGATACCCCAGCTTCTTTTACTAACTCACCCCAGGCGTGGTAGTTCTTTTCTACCATTTGCTGAAAGTCTTGGGGAGAATCGCTCATGACAACTTCCGATCCCAGCGCCGTAAGCTTCTTGTTGATTTCAGGATTGGCCAAAGTGCGGTTCAATTGAGTATGCAATTTTTGCACCACTTCCACAGGAGTTCCCTTTGGCGCAAAAAAGCCCAACCATGCTCCCATGTTGAATCCTTTTACACCCTCTTCATCGATGGTTGGGATTGATGGATCTAGTTTTGCTCGGTCTTTGGTGCTGACAGCGATAGCTTGCAGCCTTCCAGCCTTCACATGAGGCAGTGTAGACACCAGAGTATCAAACGTCATGTCGACGTTTCCGCCAATAATGTCTGTTTGGGCGTGGCTGCTTCCCGTATATGGAACGTGAATCATCTTCGTTCCTGTCTGCTTCATCAGCATTTCCATCAATAGATGGCTTGTAGTTCCCATCCCGATAGACGCAAACGTAAGGTCGTCTGGGTTCTTGCGGGCGTAGTCAGTAATTTTCTGAAAGCTATCCAGCCCTTTCTGCTTATTCGTTACGAGCAGGTAGGGCAACCACGTGCTTTGCCCAATGGCTTCAAAATCTGTCAGCGCGTTGTAGTTCAATTTTTTGTAGACATGCGGATTAATATTCATGGTGCCGTTGCCGACAGAACCAATGTATATCCATCCGGGGCGGCCTTAGCGACCTGCGCCACAGCCAGGCTGCCGCCCACACCGGGCTTATTGTCGACGATTACAGGCTGGTCCCAATCCTTGCTGAACTGTTCACCAATGATGCGGGCTATGGCGTCGGTCGATGTGCCAGGTGGGAATCCGACCATAACCGTGATTGGCTTAGCAGGATATTCCGACGCGTGTGCTGGCGCTACCGCGGACACCGTGGCGTGCTAATGCCATTACCCCGACCCAGGCTCTGGGAAGCTTCATCTATGTCTCCTGATTATTTGAAATGTCAGCTTTATGGTTAACGATTCTGTCACGCACCGGCCATGCGTATCAATTTGCCAATACGAAACCATGACTTCGTATATTTGGAACAAGCGTTCCATTCCATAAAATTTATTTCAAAATGCAAGGAGTTCGCCAGGGTGCTCGACGCTCCACGCTAGGGACAGCTTCGGGTGCGCTGGCTGCTGACCCTACCACATCAGGTCGTCCGGAATCTGGAAGGCGGCATACGGATCGTCCGCATCGATCTCGGCGCTAGTCTTCTTCACCCGAACGACGAGCGAGGGATCACGTTCGGCGATTTTGTCGGCAACAATTCGGGGTACTAGTTCGGTCGCGTCGCCTATGCGAACAATCACCAGGCGCCCGGCTATTAAATGGCCCTGAATTTCCGCCGACACGTACATCCGTTCGATCGTCTTGCCGTGGGTAAAGTTGTAGGCGATGTCGCCTGCGCCCTTGCTTTGGCGATTTGCCTGCACCATCTGGGTAATTTGCGCCATGATCGCCTTTTGGTTGGCGGCGGCAACGCGCTGGGCATTCAATTCGCGAGTACGCTCGAGATTCTTTTGTTGCGTATCGAGTGCGGCCAGCCGCGCCTCGTCGACGCTTTGCTTGCCGGTCCGTAGTTCGACCTTCTTCTGCTTGCTCTTATCGTGGCCGGCTTGTTTGACTTTCTTCTTGTCGACCAGCCCCGCTTTCAAAAGTTGCTCTTGCAACGAGACCATATGTACTGCTCCGTAGATAGCTTCAGTGGGTTAAAGACCCCTCCTGACTTAAGGACGAGTTCTTTATATTGTTTTTTGGGAAATATTCGCCATTGATTTTACCGCAGGCGTTCACGTACTTTCCCACCTAAGCTCTAAACGAAACAAGCGCCGCCGCATTCAAATGTGGCGGAAATTCGACGACATGCGGCACCGGCTTCCTGTGGGCCTCACATGCGCTCTATAGCCGAGGGACTAATCAGCTTGATCCCACGCGCTGAGTTGTAGCCGTGGATTTCCTTCACATCGAGCTTGCGCATGAACTCGATCGTGTCGGCATCGATAATCTGGCCTGGCACCATGATGGGGAAGCCCGGCGGATACGGAATGACGAAGTTCGCAGATACCAGCTCAGGACCGTTCGATAAGCGTTCATCGAGCTTCGGGCTCGTCAACGGCAGGTACTCGCACTCATCCTCGTTATAAGCGGCGAAGAATGCGGTGCGCATATTACCTTCGCTCGTAGTGCTGTCAGGATTGTCGCGATAGCCGTCGTGGAAGCGACTGAAGTTCGGCAGGCGGGGAACGTCTTCCATCAGGCTCTTGACCTTGCCAGCGAATGCTGTTTGGCCTGATTCACCCTCTTGCCTAAGCTGGCTTTCGATCTTTTCCGAGATATCCAGAAGCACCTTGATGAGCGCCGCAACGTCGCTGCGCGTGTTGTTGATATTGCTCTGCAATAACACGCTGTTGCGCGAAGTCTTGTTCAGCTTGGATGTTGTACCTGGAAGCCAACAGGTTTTTGAAGGCAGTGCCATCGTAACCGGCGGTTCCGCACACTAGTGTCAGACGCGTTGGATCCAGGCAAAACTCATCTTCCTTCAACGACTTCACGGCAGTCAGCCAGTTCATTCCCGGCGCCAGGTAGTCGACAAAACCTGAGGTGCGGAACTCGTCGGGGATCATTTTGTCGGCGCCCAAGCACGCTAAAGTACTTTGAGATCAGCGGATGCTTGGCCATCTCGCGCCGTATGCTCAAGGCGACCTCAATCGAGCGCATGACCAGCTCGTAGCCTTCAAGTTCCATCTGACGACGAGCAACATCCAACGACGCGATGATCTGCGCATTCGGCGATGTCGACGCGTGAATGAAGACAGCTTCGTGGAAGGCCGAGACGTGGTGGTCGTAGTCCTCGTCTCGCACGGCTACGATCGATCCCTGCCGCAGGCTAGACATCGATTTGTGGACAGAATCCGTCTCGTAAACGCGGATGCGCATCGTGCGGGATTGGGCACCAGTTGCCGTTCAAGCAGCCGCGCGTCTTTCGGGTCTAAATCCTCTCCGAATTCCTTTACCTGCGCCTCCCACGCCTCCATGGCGGCAGGATCGTCGCGCCACTGCTCCAGCGCCGCGGCCGCGCCCATTGCCGTGCGAGGCCGCAGGAACGGCGACCAGCGAGCGAAGCCGAACCACGCTTCGTCCCAAAGGAAGATCAGGTCCGGCTTGATGGCCAGGCATTCGGCCATCACCCGGCGGCGTGTTGTAGATGTGGCCGTCGAACGTGCAGTTGGTCAGCGTGACCATCGCGACCTTGTCGAGTCGTCCCTCCACCTTCAGGTCCAGCAGCGCCTGTTTGATGGTGCGCAGCGGCACCGCGCCGTACATCGAGTACTCGGTCATCGGGAACGCTTCGACGTACAACGGCTGCGCGCCGGACAGCACCATGCCGTAGTGGTGGGACTTATGGCAGTTGCGGTCGACGATGACGATGTCGCCCGGCTTGGTCACTGCCTGGTAGACCATCTTGTTCGACGTGGACGTTCCGTTGGTCACGAAAAAGACGTGGTCCGCCCCGACCGCGCGCGCGAACTTCTCCTGTGCGATCTTGATGTTGCCGGTGGGCTCCAGCATGCTGTCCAGGCCGCCTGTCGTGGCGGAGGTTTCCGCCAGGAACAGATTCAGACCATAGAACTCGCCGAAGTCGCGGATCCAGTTCGACTTGATGATCGACTTGCCGCGCGCAATCGGCAGCGCGTGGAAGGTGCTGATCGGCCGCAGTGCATAGCGCTTGAGATTGTCGAAATGCGGCGTCGTTTGGCGGTCGCGTACGCCTTCCAGGATATTCAGGTGCACCTCCATGGGTTCCTCGGCCTCGTAGAACACTCGGCGGATCATCGACGCCGCAGGGTCGCCCGCAAGTCGCTCGACCTGCCGATCGGTCAGCAGATAGATATCGAGTTCTGGTCGTATGTTCGCAATGAGACGGGCCAGCTTAACGCCGATTTCCTGCGACACGTCTACAGAGGTGTCCAGCTGCTGGTAGACCGTCAAGAAGTCCCGCAGCAACGGCGCATCGTGTTTCGATGCAACAGGTATTCCGTCATAGATGACGACGGCCTCGATCTTGCCGTTGAGTATCGTGGCCAGTAGGGCGTCCTCGACACTTCCCACCAAGACAGGTTCGTAGACCAAGCCGTCGTCGGGCCGCCGCAGCTGACGGATTTCCTGACATAAGGCAGCCGATCGCGCAGCAGATGCAGGGTTCACGAATAATGCTTCGAAGTACGGTCGCCGCGTCGAGCTGGTGCGCAGGCCTGGCGGCGTGCGGTCCAGGCTTTCCGTAGACCCCTCCTCAGTCGGGTCCCATTCCCCGCTATCGTAGCGGTAGCTACCCGTCAGCAGCGCATTGCTCATCCTAAGGACCAAGCGCGCCGTGCCCATCGCGTCGCCCTCCGCGATCAGGTCATCTAAGGCTCGTAGCAGTTCAACTCCAGGATAGGCGAAATAGCTTTCTATGCGGGCGTAAATTGGCAAAGGCTTCTTGCACCGGCGCGCCGCCCAATCGACTTTTGCCGCTCCGTGCTTCAGCCGCCCATGTCTGCGCCTTGGCATTCAAGTCGCGCCACCAATCCAGCCTCGCGGCTGAGTTCGAAAACAGGTGGTCCAGATGCCGACTTCCGTTCGCTTCACTTGTCATGGTATCGCCCTCTTATTACGGTAAGGCCCCAGGTAATCGCGCACCTCTGAAGTATTAAAAAATTCCTTCGTTGTGCTACGCCCGCATCACATACCTCGAGCTTCAGGTCTGGGTTCTAAGAAAGAATCATGATTACAACCATCCCCCAGATAGTCAGGAGGGTGTTCCCGACCGCGTAGGTGACCGTATAGCCCAATCCTGGAACCTGACTCTTGGCGACTTCGCACACCATACCAAGAGCTGCAGTGGTAGTGCGGGCACCGGCGCATACGCCGAGGATAAGCGCTGGATGAAAGCGAAAAACGTATTTTGCAAGAAACATGCCGGCCAAAAGTGGGATAGCGGTCGCGAAAATGCCCCATAGAAAGAGGCTGATTCCAAGCTTCTGCAATCCGGCGATGAAGCCGGGACCAGCGGAGATACCGACCACGGCAATGAATACATTCAGGCCAACGGAGTTCATGAACCAGAGCGTGGGTTCGGGGATGCGTCCGAAAGTGGGACGGATGCCGCGAAACCAACCGAACACGATGCCGGCAATCAATGCGCCGCCCGCCGTGGAAATCGTTATCGGGACGCCCCTAATATTTATTACCACTGAGCCGATCAGCGCGCCGATGGTGATGGCAAGTGATACGAACGCAACATCGGTTACAGAGGTGGGCCGGTCCACGTAACCGATTTGCTCGGCCGTAGCAGTTATGTCCTGCGTGCGCCCTACTACCGTGATGACATCGCCCCGGTATAACTTAGTCCCCGGCAATATGGGGATCGAGGTCTCGGTTGGGCCGCGCCGTATCCGTTTCAGGAACACACCACGCGCACCCGGCCAGCGTGCAAGTTCTTCGAGCCGCTTGCCGTCTACCTCCTTGTTTGAGATATATATATCGACGCCTTCGGTTTTTACATCGAGCAGCTCGGCGTCTTCGACTTCGCGGCCACTGGGCCCCAACCGCGCGATCATTTGATCGCGCTTGCCACCTATAGCGACTATGTCGCCTGCCTCGATGAGGGTGGTCCGATCTGCCTCGATTATCGTCCCGGCCCGGCGGATCCGTTCGACAAAGGCACGAACGCCTTCCTGTGTACCCGCTTCAATTTCGCCGACGGATTTTCCGATAAATGGGCTTTGCGGTGCCACGGAATAGGCCCGCACCTCGAATTCGTACCAACTGGTCGCTTCGCCCTCGCCGCGGCTCGCGCCCAGCATCTGTTCGTATTCCTTGCAGGCCGCGACGAGATCAATGCCCAGCAGCTTCGGCCCGATCTGGGCGAGAATTATCGCGGAGCCCACCGTACCAAAGATATACGTCACGGCATAGGCGATGGGCATGGCGTCCAGTAGCGCCTGAGTTTCCTCCGGAGAGCGTCCCAAGCGGTTGATCGCATCGGTCGCTAACCCCATCGATGCCGAAATGGTCTGCGACCCTGCGAATAGCCCGGCGGCTGAACCGAGGTCATATCCCGCCATCATTGCGGCGGCCACCGCTGCCCCGAGGGAGACCAATGCCATGATGGCGGCAAATAGGGCCTGAGGCAGGCCATCTTTGGCGATGCCGCGTACGAACTGCGGCCCAACGCCGTATCCCACCGCGAACAAGAACATTAGGAAGAAGACCGACTTCACATTTGGGGAGATCTTGACCCCCAGAATGCCGAGTACGATGGCGATCAGCAACGTCGAAGTCACCGCTCCGAGGCTGAATCCTTTATAGCTTTTTCCGCCAATCCAGTAGCCGATGCCCAGCGCCAGAAAGATGGCGATCTCCGGATAGGCCTTGAGTGTAGAAACGAACCAGGTCATGGCCTTCTCCTTTATTGGACGAGGCGATTATCAATATACCGTTTGCGGGCCGTGGCTCATTTCACTTTTTCTCTTCGCTTTTGTTGCCCAATTGCCTGTAGCGCTCGAGATACTCGTCCCGGATTTCACGTACGCAACGGCCAATCTTCACGTAATCCTCTTCATTGAGATTGGCCAGTGAGACGCGGCCGGACGGATGAACCGTCCCGAAGCCTTTGCCAGGAAGCAAGACTACACCGGCCTCTTCCGCCAGTCTGAAGAGCAGTTCGTGCGGCTTGATTGAAGCAAGCAACCACTTAACGAAATCTGCGCCTACCTCACGACTCATTTGCTCCACGTCAAGCAGCGTGTAGTAATCGACCACGTTCTCGTCTACAGCTTCGGGCGTGGCTCCCATGCCGCGGTATAGCGCCGCCTTGCGACCGCGAATCAGCCGCTTCATAGCGTTCTTGTAGCTTTCAGCGGTATCCATCAGTGAAAACAGCGAGAACAGCACCATCTGCACCTGTTGCGGCGTGGACAGTCCGGCAGTGTGATTAAGCGCCACGGTACGGCTGTCGGCTACGATGCGGTCGATAAAGGGCAGCTTCTCGGGTTCAGTCGTGATCGATGCATAGCGCTTGTTCAAACCGTCTCTTTCTTTCTGAGGAAGCTGCGCGATCTTTTCGTCGAAAAGGTTCGATTTATGTGTGGCAATCACGCCAAGGCGCCACCCCGTGGCGCCGAAGTATTTCGAGTAGGAATAGACGAGTATCGTATTGCGCGGGCACATCGCGAACAGCGAAACAAAATTGTCGGCGAACGTGCCGTATACATCGTCGGTCAGGATGATGAGATCAGGACGGTCCTTGACGATGCCCGCCAAGTACTCCAGGCTTTTATCGCTTACCTTAACCGATGGCGGGTTGCTTGGATTCACTAGAAAGAACGCCTTGACTTTCGGGTCGCGTAGCTTGTCGAGCTCTTTCGTCGAATACTGCCAGCCGCCGGCCGGATCCGCGTCAATGGCCATCTCGACGAGGCCATATTCCGATAGTTCGGGGATCTCGATATACGGCGTGAAGATCGGCTTGCCCAATGCGATGACGTCGCCTGCCTTTAGCAGATGATTCGTCTTCATCGAATTGAAAAGATATGTCATAGCTGCAGTGCCACCTTCGACCGCATAAAGGTCGAAGTCGCCTACGAAGGGATGAGTGCCGATCATCTCCTTTCGGATGTACTGCTTCACGATTTTTTCTGTCAGCCTGAGCATGCGGTCCGGAACGGGATAGCTGCAGGCAAGAATGCCTTCGCACATCTCGTAAATGAAAGCGCCGGCATCTAGCCCAAGCTGGTCTCGTACAAACGACACGGCGCTGGAAAGAAACCTTACGCCGGGTACGTCGCGGTTAGTTCGGGCGAAGAGATCAAAACGCTCTTCGATTCCGGCACGTCGAGGAAAGCCGCCCACTCCTTCAGCCAGATATGAAAACGACCGCTCTGATTCGATCATCGCAAATAGGCCCAGTTGCCAAAAGCCATGGCGAGGTACGGTCGCCAAAAAATTCGGATTCCCCCGCCCAGCGTTGAGCATCAGTCTATTGGTGTCACTGCCGGCGAGCTTGATGAGTTCATCCTTCAATTCGAAGGGAGAGAGGTTGGCTAGATGGGACGTATTCCGATTATTCATTGCAATTCTCCGGCTGGTAGAGAGAACGAAAACGGTGGCAATACTCCGCATGCCTGGCATGTGCGCCGGACCACAGGGACTGTTCGCCCAACAGGCGGCTATACCGCTGAAGCAGTACATCCCTGGCTATGAGCCTTGGTCTGTGTCAGGTAGGTGCTAATAGATTTTACCGGATAGTCATCCGGCCGACATCCACCAATTGGACTAAACCTTTTGGTTTATGGGCCTTCGGATTCTGTTCTAAGTGTTAGCTCGCGACCGAGTGAATACCAGCATACGGCCGTCTGGCAGCGGCACGTTGGGCCCTAGTGCAGGTCAAGATTTGACGTTATGCAGCAGGCCTTTTTTGATCGCCACTGTCGTCGGAAAGTTGAACATTACCGGGAGCTCATCCCGCTTGAACCAGCCATAGTGCGAGTGTTCGCGATTAAGCTGCGGTGCAACTTCGCGTTCGATTTTCAGCAAATAATAATGCAGGTCACGATTGCCGGCATTTTTCACTGGTGCCACCCGCCGTAGTTTCCTAAGTTGTTTTGCTTTGACCTGTAATCCCGCTTCTTCAGCCAATTCACGCACCAATGCCCTGCACGGCGCTTCGCCGCGCTCAACTCGACCGCCGAACAGGTTCCATGCGCCTGCGTGTCTAACTGCGCCGGAACGCTTACCGAACAGGAACTTGTCAGTCGCGACGCAATAAATGATCGCCCAGGTGCCAGCTTTAGAAGATTTCGAACGTGCTTTCGACATGTTTATAACCCTACGCTTCCCAATATTTTCGGTCAAAGCTGCGCGGCGGAATTTGGCCTTTACTACCCAAAATACTAGCGAAACGTTGCGAATTCTCAACATGGCCATTTGGTGGGGGTTGAAATAACGTAGCCAGACACCCGTGCCCATGCGTGTATCTATCTAATAAGCAAGTGATATGCCAGACGCGCGTGACGGTACTGAGCGCCGGCGGTTTCGCTGCGACGCGATCATTACGCTGCTGAGCGATTTGCAATCCGACGCATCGTCAGTCGTATCTGAATATCGCCGCCGTGACCATGGCCGCAGCGATGGCTCCGCTGATAACCGTAATCGCGTTGGGCACCTTTTTCGGCAGTTTCTAGCGCACGCGGTCTTCAATTACCCAAAAGGCCGCTGCAGCGGCCTTCAGACTGCTGACAAACCCTCGTCAAATGGCGAGGGTTTCTTCATAATGTGGGGATGCTAAAAGAACCCACCGCCTATCAGCATGAACTTGAAATGGTGACCCTGGAATCCTTGGTTCCAGCCGATCACCTGGTGCGCAAGATCAATGCTGCCATTGATCTGACCTTTATTCGAGCCAAGGTGGCGCATCTGTATTGCGCCGACAATGGCCGCCCGGCCACCGATCCGGTGCAGCTCTTTAAGCTGTTGTTGCTGGGCTACCTGTTTGGGATTCGTAGCGAACGCCAGTTGATCCGCGAAGTGCAGGTTAATGTGGCCTATCGCTGGTTTCTGGGGCTACGCCTGACGGACAAGGTGCCCGATGCCTCGACGATCAGCCAGAATCGGCGCCGCCGCTTCGCCGACAGCGCGATCTACCAAGAGATCTTCGATGAGATTGTGCTGCAAGCCATGGGGCGTGGCATGGTCGACGGCAAGGTGCTTTACACCGACAGCACGCATCTGAAGGCCAACGCCAACAAGAACAAGTACGACTTGACCGAAGTGGCGGTCAAGCCGGCCGCCTACTTGGACGAGCTCGATGCGGCCATTGATGCGGACCGTCAAGCCGAAGGCAAGCGGCCTCTGAAGCGCCAGAACAAGGACGATGGCTCGGGCTCGACCAAGGAAATCAAGGTCAGCCGCACCGACCCGGAGAGCGGCTACATGGTGCGCGACGGCAAGCCCAAAGGGTTCTTTTACCTGGATCATCGCACGGTCGATGCCAAGCATGCCATCATCACCGACACCCATGTCACAGCCGCCAATGTGCACGATAGTCAGCCCTATCTGGCCCGATTGGATCGCCAGAGCGAACGCTTTAATTTGAATCCGTACGCGGTGGGGCTGGATGCGGGGTACTTCACGCCCACGGTATGCAAGGGCCTCGAAGATCGTTTGATTGCAGGGGTGATGGGGTATCGCCGCCCAACCCATAAGGACGGCTATTTTTATAAACGCGAGTATGTCTACGATGCAAAAAGCGATACGTATACCTGCCCGCACGATCAGAAGATTCCGTATAAAACCACCAGCCGGGCGGGCTACCGTGAATATCACTCCGATCCTGATGTATGCACGAGCTGCCCGGGTCGCAACCGGTGCACGCAAAGCGCCAATCGCGTCAAAGTGGTGGTGCGCCACGTCTGGGAAGATGCCAAGGAGCGGGTCGATGCGCGGCGGCTGACACCAGCGGGCAAGAAAATCTACGCCCGGCGCAAAGAAACGGTGGAACGCAGCTTCGCCGATGCCAAGCAGTTGCATGGGCATCGGTACGCGCGTCTGCGCGGGCTGAAAAAAGTGATGGAGCAGTGCCTGTTGGCCGCCACGGCCCAGAACATGAAGAAGATCGCGCTGCTGCTAGCGCAGCTTTTAGCGTCCTTTTACGCCCTGACAGCGCCTCATGTAGAGCGGATCGCCGCGTGGATCATGGTTCTGCACGCATTCTTGACGACCTCATCAAATCAGCACGCGCCAGCCTAGCCAGCCAAAAAAATAAACCCCGCTGCAAAAACAGGGGGTTTATCAACACTCTGAAGGCCGCTGCAGCGGCCTTTTAAACTAGTTTAGGAAGGTGTCTTTTCGAGCAACGGTTCGTTGCGGGGTCCCTTGTCCCGTTGACAGAAGTCTTTTCGCGGCCATTCATGCAGCGCTACGCAACGTTCGGCGGATCAAGACGCGACCCGCATCACTCGCTAGCTTAAGGAAACGGCTGGCAGATATCCGGCAAACTGAAGAGAGCGTATCCTCAGTTAAATTACGACCACCCGGGGAACGCGTCGTGGAGGCCGTGGGCACCGCATTGGAAGAGCGAACTGTGGGCACCGACCAAGCGCGATGTTGGCGCTTCAGTTCTTCTCGGGCATTGCGGAAGAGTGGTGACTTGTGATCAACCACTGTTCTCCGACCCACTTGTAGGTGTAGGTATAACGAGCCTTGAACTTGAGCTCCCGTAGTGCCAAAGGTGAACGTATACACTCCAGCATCAACCGCAGTGCTTACAGCCATGTTCTATGGTTCTCAAATCGACCCTCCCCCTGGGCTGCTTTCCAGGAAGTGATGGAAGTAGTCCTCTTTCTCGGCCTCAGTTAGCCTCGGTTTGTTCGACACGGTGGGAAGAAGGATGGAGCGCGCCGCGTAATTGGCGACTACCGCGTGCGGATCGCCGGTTTGCAGCGAGCGATTCCACCGGTCAAACAAGGCCGCGATTTCTTGCTCGTTGGTTGCTTTGCAAGCTTCCGTGTGTCCTGGCGCCGATCCGGACTTTGGTGGGACTGAAGTGCAGCCAACAAGAACGACGGCAAGGGCCGCTGATGCGATGGCAATGTTCCTCCATTTGCGATCCTTTAGTGATGATCGAAAAATGGAAAGCGCAAAACGACGCAAAAGCAGCGAGTCGTTCCAGGGAATCCATTGCACACAATAGAACGATTTTTGGCGACGGATTATTAAGTAGCAAGAGATACAGGAATGGCACTCTGGCTGCGTTCTGACGTCGATTATTCGCGGCTTGCGACCGAAGCAGACCTTTATCAGCCCGACAGTGCGGCAGTGAAAACCGCAAATTGAGCGTCAAAAGCACGCTTGAAGGCGGGTCGCGCTTTCCCACGGGCAACATAGGCCGAGAGGGTCGAACATTCGTCCAAAATAGCAGATCCATTCGACCTGCGCCGCACCATCACCATCAGCAGGTCGCCGGTGCTAAACATGCCCATCGAGCCAGTCAGCATCGCCCAGCGGACTGGAAAGTTCATTCCGCCGGCCGCATATCCGCAAGGGCCTCTGCGATCCGCTGCGGAGCCTTAGGACGCGCGTACATCCGCGCAAGGTACGCTTTTAGGTTCGAGTGAATCGTCGATCAGTCCATCTTCATTGCCCCGAGTCCAAAACATAGGCGTGACACGATCCGCGACGCTTATAGCATTGCCCACGATGAACTCGCGCCCATCCATATGGCGGTCAAGTACTGCCGCCATCGACACAAACTCCTCTTTGGCTAGGCAATATTTTTTTCCGGCAGACGCTTGTTTTCGGGATAAGCAAAGCTGTGCCGGGCTATCCGCCACAGCGGCTGCTCGAGCTCAGTGACCGCAAACATAGACCAGCGATACACCTGAGCCCGCTCTGATAGGTCGGTGGGCATGAGCCCCTTAGCGCCTACTTCTCTGCCAAGTACATGACGCTGATCCGCGGCCGATCTGGGAGTACAAGCTCACCGTCAACAAGCACCGGAAGCTTTCCCGTGGGATTAAGGCGTAAGAAGTCGGGGTGATGGTTTTCGCCAGAAGAGGTTGATGGGCAGCAAACTCAAACTCCAGATCAAGTTCTTGAAGAGCCCAGCGTGCGCGAAGCGATCGCGTCGGACCCATTCCACACAGTTTCATCATATTGGTGCTCCACGGTTTCGGTTTCTTCTTAAGAGAAAACGGTGTCACGACATCAATAAAGACGTTAGGGCGTGCGTCGGCAGCTTCTATTTTCGGGGCATCCCGGCGTCTTTATCTCGTAATATACCGACGGGATAGTTCTCTGCCTAGCGCCGGTGGCGAACGTCCGCCGGTGGATTGTCTGAGCTGCTGCGCAATGTGGCAAATTTCAACGTGAACATTCGGCGGGCGTCCAAACAACCACAATGCGCTGCCGTACCAACGCGTAAATCTAGTCGCCCGACAAATTCGAGCCGGCTGTTACACTCGTCTTACCCCACCGGGGCAGTGTTGCCCTTTCGAATTAAAGAGAGTGATCCCCGCATGGCCAGTACGTTAGCAATTATCGTTTCCCTTTTACTCTTGATGTACCTGGCCTATCGTGGCATTACGGTTTTACTTTTAGCCCCCCTTATGGCGGGTTTGGCGGTTCTGCTATCTGGCGAAATTAGCCTTTATTTGCCGATCTACACCGACACCTTCATGAAGGCGCTGGGCAATTACGCGATTCAGTTCCTGCCTATCTTTCTGCTGGGCGCCTTGTTCGGGCAGTTAATGGCAGACTCCGGGGCCGCCCACACCATTTCGCGCTGGATCGTGGCCAAGCTGGGTGATAAGCATGCCATTGTCACGGTAGTTCTTGCCTGCGGCATCTTGACTTACGGAGGGGTATCGCTCTTTGTTGTGGCGTTCGCGATTTACCCGATTGCAACAGATTTATTTCGTACGGCCGACATTCCAAAACGACTGATACCCGCGACGATCGCGCTAGGTTCCTTCACGTTCACCATGACGGCGCTGCCAGGCACGCCGGCCATCCAGAATGCCATACCCATTCCTTACTACGGCACTAACGTGTTTGCTGCGCCAGGGCTAGGCGTGATTGCGGCAGCCATCATGCTATTGGGCGGTCTGTGGTGGATTCGGGGCCGAGCGGCCAAAGCCGTCCAGGCCGGCGAGGGCTATGGCCAGCATGAAGACGATACCGGCGCCTCTGCTTCCGAGGATGATGACAGCGGCCCGCTATCCCATATGCCACTCTTCCTGGCGCTGCTGCCGCTCGTCCTAGTCATTTCAGTAAATGCCCTTTTCACCTATGTGGTGTTCCCACGCA
This sequence comes from uncultured beta proteobacterium, assembly GCA_963706785.1. Classification (GTDB taxonomy): domain Bacteria; phylum Pseudomonadota; class Gammaproteobacteria; order Burkholderiales; family Burkholderiaceae_B; genus Pollutimonas. Next base: position 45,919 of record CAVPNJ010000010.1, on the reverse strand, counting down.
TGGACATGAGCTTCGTTACGGAGCGCTTCCCGGACATGGCTCCCGATAAGGTGACCGGACTGTGGGCGCTTATCATTGCGCTCGCTACGGCCTGCGCGACGCTTGTTGTTTCGCGTCTGGGCCATTGGCGGAACTTGCGCGAAACCGTCAACAAAGGCGTGTTCGGCTTCATGCTGCCCTTGTTCAACACGGCTTCGGAAGTTGGCTACGGCGCCGTCATTGCAGGCCTGGCCGGATTCACCATTATCCGCGACGCGGTGTTGAATGTGACCCCCGGCAATCCGCTGATTTCCGAAGCGATTGCCATGAACGTGCTGGCCGGAATTACCGGGTCGTCGTCAGGCGGCCTAAGTATTGCGCTGCAGACCCTGGGCTCCGATTACCTGCGCATGGCGCAGGAAGCCGGCATTAGTCCTGAACTGATGCATCGTGTGGCCGTACTGGCCGCCGGCGGCTTCGATACGCTACCGCATTGCGGCGCAATCATCACGCTGTTGGCGATCTGCAAACTGACACATCGTCAGTCGTACTTGAATATCGCCGCCGTGACCATGGCCGCGCCAATGGTCGCGCTGATAACCGTGATCACGTTGGGTACGCTGTTTGGCAGTTTTTAGCGCATGCCTTCTTAGATTAAGTTCTCCACGCATAATTGGCCGCCAATATAGAACCTAGCTGAGTGGATGGCCAGCGCCCGCTGCCTCCATTCAGCGCTTGCGTTTGGCTTCCATTAGAACCCCATTCATATCATCACGGTATTCATCGTGATTTCTTCCCCACCCTGCCACTTGGTCCCAGAAGCGTCCATGGCATGGGGCATCTCTTTTCGTAGACGACTCAATATTTCTGTTTCGGAGACTCCGAAGAGTTTCGCGACGATAGTCACTATTCACGCTTGCCGCCGTTGACTTCTCAGACAACATTCATTAGCATTGAAATCTCTGTGAAATTTCACAGAGATTTCAATGCTACGACATAAAACTGTCTACAAGGAATGTTCATGACCCGCAAAATTCGCGTTACCAGCCCCCATGTCGCTGAAGCAGCGCCCGGCCTATGGTCCAATTGCCTCCGTGTCGATGACTCGGTTTATTTTTCTGGATTGACGTCGCGCGCTAACGACGGCGAGACCATTCAGGGCGACGACTCGTACGAGCAAGCCAAGGTCATCTTCACGAAAATGAAGCATCTGATCGAAGCCGCGGGCGGAGAAATTGACGACATCGTGACGTTGACAGTATTCGTCACCGACATGAAGCACAATCAAGGCGTATGGAAGGCCCGACGCGAATTTTTCACTGGCGACTTTCCTGCCTGCGCTCTGGTCGGCGTCTCAGCCTTGGCCAAACCAGAAATTTTTGTAGAGATTCAAGGCCAGGCGCACTTGGCCGCGGCAGCCAACACATGAAGATTGTTCGATTCAAGGATGCCGACGGCATCAAGATTGGAGAATTGATCGACCAACACATCGTATCGGTCATGAACACAGACGACATATCGGCCGTGATCGCGCAATGGGGCCATTATCTTGAACAAGGTAGGCTGGACCGCACGGTGCCCGCGCCCGGTATTGCGTTGGAAGACGTTATGTTGCTCGCCCCTATCGTTCCTCCGCGCAATGTGTTCTGCGTGGGCTGGAATTATTTAAAGCACTTTAACGAAAGCATAGGCGAGCGCGAGGGCCAGGAAGTAGAACTGCCCGACCGCCCTACTTTCTTCACTAAGCTCCCCACGACAATTGCTGGGCCATCGGACACCTTGCCGCTGCACGAGGCTTACACTTCCAAGCTCGACTGGGAGGTCGAACTGGCCGTGGTGATAGGCAAAGGCGGACGAGACATCAAAGAGGAAGATGCGCTTGACCATATCTTTGCTTACACGGTGGCTAACGATGTCAGCGCACGGGACCTACAACGCGTGCATGGCGGGCAATGGTTTAAAGGCAAAAGCCTAGATTCAAGCTGCCCGCTGGGACCATGCTTAGTTAGCGCAGATGAAGTGGCCGACCCGCAGAACCTTTCCATTTCGTGCTCGATCAATGGACGCACTATGCAGTCCGACCATACCAGCCGCCAGATTTTTTCCGTCAGGCGCGTCATCGCTGAGCTTTCGGCGGGGCTTACCCTAATCCCAGGCGACGTCATCCTGACAGGTACGCCAGACGGCATCGGTGCAGCGCGTACGCCGCCAGTTTTCATTCAAGACGGAGACATTGTCGAATGCCTGATCGAGGGAATAGGCTCTTTGCGCAATACCTTTAAAGCAGGCAAGGCTGGCGACCAAACTGTCTGACCCCTTATATTTCTTTTCCTTAACGAGATAATTACATGAAAAAACTTATTATTGGAATGACCCTTGCACTAAGCTGTTTTGGCGCCGCTGCCGAAACGTTCCCATCTCGGCCCCTTACCCTGATTGTTCCCTATTCGGCCGGAGGTTCCTCGGATGCCCTCGCTCGCGCATTAGGACAGGCGGTCGCAAAGGAAACGGGCGAAAGCGTCATCATCGAGAACCGCCCAGGCGGCAGCACTGTCATCGGCGCGCAGGCGCTGCAAGCCAAGCCAGCAGACGGCCACACCGCCCTGCTGATTGCCGCAAGTTTCGTCATTAATCCAAATCTGCTGAAGAATCTGCCTTACGATAGCGAGAAGGATTTCCAGCCGGTCAGCCAACTGGCGTCTAACCCACATGTGCTTGTGGTGGGGCCGAATGTACCGGCAACGAACCTGGAAGAGTTCTTAAAATGGGCTCGGAACCGAAACAACAGTGGTTCCTTTTCCTCTTTCGGCAACGGCTCTTCGGGCCACCTTGGGTTCGAGCTGCTGAAGAAGCGTGCCGGCTTGGAGATGCTGCACGTTCCCGTATAAGGGTGCGGCGCCTGCCACCATGGCTGTATTAAGCGGCGAAGTCGATGCGGCGCTGGGCGATGTTGGCGTTGTAGCACCCCATATTCTTGGCGGCAAACTAAAGGCGATCGCGGTTACGGGTGCGCAACGATCCGCTACCCTTCCCGATGTTCCCACCTTCGCCGAAGGCGGCTTGAGCAATTTCTCGTCCGAAACCTGGATGGGCCTTCTGGTCAAGGCGGATGTCCCTAAAGACCGGGTGCAGCGCTTGAATGAGCTTTTCAAGAGCGCCTTGGCTCAGCCAGAGGTACAAGCTACTCTGGCGCAGCAAGGCATGCTTGCGGCACCATCTACACCCGATGCGTTCAAGGCCTTCATGCATAGCGAGGGTCAAAAATACAAGCTTGCCATACAAGAGTCGAACGTTCGCACCGACTAGCGCGATTGATACCGCCTCGCGCCTCGAATGTGGCATTTCAAGGCGCGGGCGGCGCAGGGATACGCCGACTATAATGCTCGATCCGAAGTACTGCCGCAGTCAGGCTTAAATCTCTTTTTTGTTGCATGCCAAGAATCCCAGCCAAACTTCGCCCGTCGACCACTAAAAGCACCAAATCCGGCGTACCGGCGGTTTCTCTGGGTGAACAGGCATACGTCGCAATAAAGCGCATGATTCTTGCTCGCGAACTGAATCCCGGCGACCAAGTGAACGTTGGCCAACTAAGCGAACAACTGGACCTGGGACGCAACCCCATCCTTCTGGCCATCCATCGTCTTGACCGCGAAGGCTTGGTAGCCATCATTCCCCGCAAGGGCATAATGATCAAGGCGGAAACGCTCGACAGCTTTCTGGAATTGATTGCGGCAAGGCAACTGGTTGAACCGTACCTGACGGGCCGCGCGGTGGAGCGGGCAACGCCCGAATTATTGGCCAGCTTGAAAGTTCTGCTTGATGCCGGTTGGGAGCATCATCGAAAAAACAACCGCTTGGGGAGCATGGAAGTAGACAGGACGTTTCATCAGACACTTTATGCGTCGTCGGGCAACGACTTGCTGGCTGAGTTCGCAGCACAGTTACTGGATCGGTCGATGCGGTTGTGGTTCCGTCCGGTTGCTGCAGATCCGGACAAGCCAAATGTAGCAGAGCTTGAACGACTATACGAAAAAATAGAGCAAGGCGACAAACAGGCTGCCATCGAATTGATGATCGAGCATATTGGCTCTATTCAGAACAAGTTTCTTGCATAGACGGCAATGGAATTTCTCTGGCGGCGGCCGCGCTTTTTCTGTGCCAGCCTGGGCATCAGAATTTTTGTCTTAAGGCAGTTCAGATAAATCATAAAACCGCCCGCTTTTACCGTCACTCAGGATTTAGGTAGCGATTTGCTACAGCGAATCCTCCTTCGAGATACGATAACAAATTGATGCGTGGCTGCCTTACAGTAATGGCTTTACTAGCTTATGTGACAGTCATGTTCCTGACGATCACCACAGCAGACTGCAAGGCCGCCTCAACCAAATGGGACTGGCCTTCTTGGTGATCTTGCGTAGCTGCGGATCAGGGATCGGCGCTAAGCTAGCATCGCGCTCGCGCGGAATTTTAAGCTGCACTGGGCCTGTGTCAGTCCGCATCGTCTAAGAGATCAGTTCACTGCCTTTTTTTCCGATAAAGCGCGCGTCCGAAAGTGAAGCTTGAGTCGATCCGGTCATGCTACCAGGCGGCGCGGACTTCAAAGTGTCTAATACTTTACCAACGCTAGATTCTTAAGTTCAGACCGCCTGACGCCCCCATTTGACTGCTCCTCATCTTCGGCGGTAAGAAATAAAGCATTCAACTGATCGACTTCGGCCTTCACGCCGCCGAAGTTTTCGGCAGCTTGCTTCAACTCTACTTCGCAGTCCTAGAGCGTTCCCGCAAGCAGCGCCGTGCAGACCAGGCAACGTTGCGACAATGGTATCGGCCTGTCCGCTGGCCTTAACCTTCTTTATCCTCAAGCCAGTATTCTGAAGGAAACGATAGGAAATGCGCCGTTCAAGTGGATAATCTGCCGGTTCTAATCCACATACGGGAACTTGGAACTAGATAAGTGGAAAAATCCGCGACATCCCTAAACTTTCTGAGCCCACCGCCGTTAATGCCTATAAAGACGGAAGAAACCGGCTTTGCTTTACGACGATAGCAAGCAATGAATCGCGCAAAACAGGCTTTTTTCTTCTTGGCAACCAGGCGGAAGCTAGTTTCGCCGTATCTATTCCTCTCAGGAGTTTTCATGGCATCCGTCATCAATACCAACAGCCTCTCGCTGGTCACGCAGAACAACCTCAACAAGTCGCAATCGGCGTCTGAACACCGCCATCGAGCGCCTGTCGTCCGGCATGCGCATCAACAGCGCCAAGGACGACGCTGCCGGCCAGGCCATTGCCAACCGTTTCACGGCCAACATCAAGGGCCTGACGCAAGCAACGCGCAACGCCAACGACGGCATCTCGATCGCTCAAACGACCGAAGGCGCGCTGACCGAAGTCAACAACAACCTGCAACGCGTTCGCGAACTGTCGGTGCAAGCCGCCACCGGCACCAACTCGCACAGCGACCTGGACTCGATCCAGGCTGAAATCGGCCAGCGCCTGGACGAAATCAACCGCGTGTCGGAACAAACCCAGTTCAACGGCGTGAAGGTCCTGGCCGGCCGGCAACGCTGACGGTTCAAGTCGGCGCGAACGATGGCGAAACCATCGACATCGACCTCAAGAAATCAGCGCCAAGACCCTGGGCCTGGACGGCTTCAACGTCAACGGCGTAGGCGTCACCCAAAACCGCACAGCCAATGTCAACGATCTCGCCCGTGCTAATGCGGATGCTGGTGGTGTAGTTACTACTACACATGATACCCTTACCGCCGCTGACGCACTAGGCCGCATGAAAGGTGGCGATACAGTTTCGGCTGGCGCGACCCCAACTACATACACATACAACGCAGAAAACGACAACTTCACCTATGCTGCTAAGACGGTAGCAGGCGATTTAGCAGCATTAGCCGCAAAGCACCACAATCAAACTGGCACTTATACTGGTGCTGTATCTGGAGAGAAGTATCATTTGAAGTTGATAACTCGGGAGCGATCACCATTGGTGGCGAAGCTGCGTTCATTACATCAACTGGTGAACTAACCACCAACAAGAGCGCGGGTGGCACGGTAGCTGCTACAGCCGGGCTGTTGTTTACAGAAGTAGGCAAAGTAGCCGGCGCTAACGCCAAAATAGATATTGGCGGCGTTGTCTACACTGGCACGGCTGTCCTTGGTGAAATGACCTATACGGCTGTTGCATCGAAAGAAACGGTTGAAGCTGCTATTAACACTGCTAATGCAGCGACAGTTAAATTGGGCTCGGGCGTCTTCTCTCATACGGTTACTTTCGGTGCTGCAGCTAATGCTGTTTCTACAGACACCTATGCTGACGCTAATGGCGAGTTGACTACAGTAGGAACCTACACTACAACCTACGCAACAAATCCAGTTAATGGTGAAATTACTGTATCAGCAGGCACCGGTACTGGCGCCTATGCCCCAGAAATTGGCGCAAAGGTTTATGTAGATTCCAAAGGCGGACTCACAACGGCTACTACGAGCAAAGGCGACCGGACTGAAGATCCACTGGCCAAGCTTGATGCAGCTCTGGCGCAAGTTGATGCACTGCGTGGCGAACTGGGTGCGGTACAAAACCGCTTCCAGTCCACCATTGCTAACCTGGGCAACACCGTCACTAACCTGTCGTCGGCTCGTTCACGTATCGAAGATGCAGACTACGCCGTTGAAGTGTCGAACATGACACGTGCGCAGATCCTGCAACAAGCTGGCACCTCGGTCTTGGCCCAAGCCAACCAAGTTCCACAAGGCGTATTGTCGCTGTTGCGTTAATAAAAGCTTGCTTAACCGGGACGGGCAACTGTTCCGGTATGCAGACGGACCGTCAGCTTTTTGGGGCTGGCGGTTTTTTTTATACGCACGACTATTGGCTGTAACGGCCCGGCGTAAGCGTCGTAAGCGTTCGGCTATCACATGTTGACACGCCCGCATAATGAGGCGGGCGTTGTGGTTAGCGCGCCAGCGCTTGCCAGTTATGTGGCAGCAGTTCGTCGATCCGACTGGCCGCTTGTGTCGGCAGGCGTGTGAGGATGTCCTTCAGATACGCATAGGGATCGTGGCCATTGAGTTTCGCCGACTGGATTAAGGTCATGACGGCGGCGGCCCGTTGCCCGGCACGCAGGGAACCGGCGAACAGCCAGTTGGATCTGCCGATAGCAATAGGCCTAATTTGGTTCTCGATCCAATTGTTATCAATCGGCAATGCCCATCATCCAGGTAACGCGTCAGCGCCACCCAGCGTTTCAGGCTGTAGTCCAGAGCTTTGGCGGTGGCCGAACCGTCCGGTACCCGCTCGCGCTGTGCGCGCATCCAGGCGTGTAAGGGCATCGGCCACAGGCCTGGCCTGCTCCTGTCGTCTTCGCCTTCGCTCCTCGGTGGTCAGGTCCTTGACCTGGCGTTCGATCTCGTAAAGTTGTCCAATGTATCGCAAGGCCTGCTCGGCCAACTGGCTTTTGGCGGCCACATGCAGGTCGAAGAACTTGCGCCGGGCGTGTGCCATGCAACCAATTTCGGTGATGCCTTGCGTAAAACAGGCTTTATAGCCCACGTAGTCGTCACACAATAGACTGCCATGCCAATCGCCCAGGAAGTGGCGGGCATAGACGCCGGCGCGACCGTCGGTAAAGTCGTAGACGACGGCCCGCAGGTCTTCGAAGGCGCCGGGTGCATAGGCCCAGAGGTAGGCCCGGTGCGTTTTCTTCCTGCCGGGCTGGAGCATTTGCACGGGCGTTTCATCGGCATGGACCACGCGGTGTGCAAGGATGGCCTCTCGAAGCGCATCGGCCAGCGGTTGCAACTGCACGCCACACACGCCGACCCATTCGGCCATCGTCGAGCGCGCAAGCTTCATGCCGGCACGCTCGAAGATCTTTTCCTGACGGTATAGCGGCAGGTGATCCGCGTACTTGGCCACCAACACTTGAGCCAGCAGGCCGGTTGAGGCCATACCCTTGTCGATGACATGGGCAGGCACCGGCGCCTGGGTCAGGGTCTCGCATTTTTTGCAGACCCATTTGCCACGGATATGGCGCTCTACGGTGAAGAGACCAGGGGTGTAGTCGAGCTTTTCAGCCACATCTTCACCGATGCGCTGCAACTGACAACCGCATGGGCACGTTGTGTTGTCAGGTTCGTGACGATGCTCAACCCGTGGCAGGTGATCAGGCAGTGCGGCGCGCTTGGGCTGCTGGACTGGCCGGGCGGCAGGTTGGCCGCGTAGCAAGTCCAGCTCGGCTTCGATGGCAGCGATATCGGCATCGACCGCTTCTTCCAACAAGCTACCTTGCACGCCCGAGAGTTGTTCGCCGCTTTTGCCAAAGCGGTAACGGCGTAGGCCGGCAATCTCATGCGTGAGCTGCGCGATCTTGGTGTCTTTATAGCGGATTTCTTCCCGGTCGCGTGGCGAGCACTTGTTCGTGCTGCGCCAGAAGTTGTTGGTGTTCGGCCAGCGTCTGTTCCTTCTCGCCCAGTGCCGCCATCAGGGCGCGAACCTTCTCGCGCAAGGCATGCGCGTCAAGTTCATCAAGGTTTTGGGCAGAAGCAATCATAGCCAGTAGTGTGCCATGCCACGTCGAGGCCGTACCATTGGCGGATGCCCCGATTGCGTTACAGGACGTCGATGATCCCGCCCGGGCCGATGCGCTGCCAAGGCAGGCCAATGACTAGCGCTTGCAGCTGTTCATCGGTCAGTCCCACGTCGGGCGCACCGAACCGCGGCCAGGTAAACCGCCCTTTATGCAGGCGCCTGGCGGCCAGCCAGATCCCAATGCCGTCGTGCACCAGCACCTTCATTCGATTGGCTCGCCGGTTAGCAAAGAGATAGGCGTGGTGGGGTTGTGCCGCACCGAAGACGGTGACGACTCGCGCCAAGGCGGTCTCCGTGCCGGCGCGCATATCCATGGGTTCGACGGCCAACCAGATCTGATCGACGCGAATCATTTCATTAACTGGCGTAGCCACGACGCGCATTCGGCCGAGGCGTTGATGGGCCAGCTCACCCTCGCGACGAGATTGCCGCTGCTCAATTCGATGGTGATGGAGCGCTTCTCTGCACGGGGTGGCGGCCACGCGCTGGGGCAAAGTGATCGGAATAAAGGTGCCGCAGTGGTTTGGTGCGCCCACCTGCAAGGCTGATCCCGATACCGGTTCGGGCAACGGCTGTCGACCGCCGCGCTCATGCTCGGCGACCCATCGGCGCAACAGGTTCGGATGAAGATCATAAGCACGGGCGACGGCGGCAATGGATACACCCAGCTGCTTGCAGCACTCGATGACTTCATCCTTAAATTGCGCCGTGTAGTTGCGCCGACGGCGTCGACCCTCGATATCTGCACGTTCCATAGTGCGCATTTCTCCACCTGCTGGGTTGAACTACTCCACGATCAATGTGTGGAGAAATGCATACTGCCGAATTATGGAGCCACGTTCAATGTGTGTTCGCCGAACGCATACGTCCATCGGCAAGTCGCCCCGATCAACGTAGCGCACCCGGCGCGACCAAAGCGCTTGCTGATAGGCCAAGGTCTTGCCCAGCACCGTCGAAGGCGGCACGGTCGGTGCAACCTTCTGATGCGAATCGTACAAGGCGTTCAGAATCGGCCGGCTCTCGATCTGGCGAGCGGCATGGCGCTCTTCATCGCTGACATGGCGCATGCGTTTCTCGTTGCATACGGCTTGACGGATCAGTTCGATGGCGTGATCGGCGTGGCCGACCTTGCCCTTGCCTTTGACCCGCTGGGCGTCAATGTACTTGCGCCGCAGGTGCGTCCAGCACGCGAGTAGCGTGACCGATTTACGTCGGCCAATCTCGTTGTAAGCCGCGTAGCCATCGACCATTAGATGGTCGCCTTGCCACCCCTCCAGCAGACGTTTTGGAACCTCCCGGCTGCGACTCGGATCGTAGTCGTAGAGCACCACGGGTTTGTCGGGTGGACCCGCCACCTGCACCCACATATAGCTCTTGGAGGTCGCCGTCCAGCCTTCTTCCTTGAGCACTTGCACCGTGGTTTCATCCATGTGCAGCACAGGCGAGTCAGGGGCGCGGTCACGGGTGCGACGTCCTTGGAAGGACAGGCGTAGCGTTTGCGGATATGACGCAGCACCCGCACTTGCATCGGAACGATATCCCACTGTTCGCTGACCTCTTCCCCGATTTCCACCATGGGTGTGCCGCAGGGACACAGGCGTTGTGCTTGCGGGATGTCGTGCCCATGTCCAGGCGCGGTAATTCCACCGGCAGCGGGGCGCGTTTTCCTCGGGCGTTCGGGAACGCAGGCATGGGTTGGCCCGCGACCGTTGCGGGCCCAGGGATGTCCCCCACCGTGTCATCGGCTTGTGTCGTATCTTGGGCGAGCGCTTCCGCTTCGTCGAATAACCGCGCCTGTGCGGTATCAGCGCTGGGCCCGAAGTAGCGGCGTCGCTCGGCTTGAAGTTGCTCGTAGAGCTTGAGGATTTCCGCGCGGTGCTCTTCTTTGATGGCGCGGGTGACTTGTTCGGTGACTTGAGCCGTAACCTGTGCGGTTACTTGCGCTGTCACCTGTCGGGAAATCTGTTGCGTGAGCGCTGTCAGAAACTGCTGCATGGCCGGATCCGACACATTGATGCCGTAGGCATCAGGGTCGGTCACGGAGAGGAACCCGACAGAGTGAATGGGGTGCTTTCAGGCATGCCGTATTATACCGCATTACCTTATGTAACTGACTGATAAATCAAGGTTTTATGCGGTTTATTTGCCCATAAATAGAAGCCTTCGAGCAGCCATTCCAGCTCTTGCAGCGTGAGGCTCACGGTCGCGGTGTCTTGGGTTTGGGGCCAGGCAAAGCGCTGCTTTTCCAAGCGCTTTTGCCACAGGCAGAAGCCGTTACGATCCCAGTACAGGATCTTCATCTTCGTGCGGTAGCGGTTAATGAAGACATACACCGCATCGGCAAAGGGGTTCATGGCCAACTCGTTCTCCACCAGCGCCGCCAGGCCGTCGATTTGCTTGCGAAAATCCACCGGGACACGACACAGAAACACTTGATTCACACGGCTGCCCCCGGATGCATCAGCGCACCTGGAAACTCAAGGCCTGACTCAGTTGGGCCATCCACTGCGGAGTTGGCAACTGAGAGAGTTCCAGGCGAAGAACCGAACCGAGGGTGACACAACAGGCCATGTTCGGGCTCACCTCGGATGCGGCGTTTTTTATCTGTACCGGCATGAATAGTTTACGGCCGGATGCCTTGTCCTGAGATGCCGCAGTCAGCGGATGCGGTCCGTGCTGATGCACCTTGATACGGCGGCGCCAATAGTACAGCGCGGAGACCGACAGCGATTCGCGCCGGGCATACGCCTTGGTGTCGATGCCTTCATCGGCAATGGCCGCCAGGTGCGCGGCCCAATATTCATACCCTTTGTTGCTCATGTCGTCCTGCTCCTGAAAAAGTGAACAGACGAACGATGAACGATTCAGGCGCCGGCGACAATTCTGTGCTTTATGGAGCGCTTACTCTCGTGTTGACACGCGCGCATAATGAAGCGGGCGTGTCAACGTTTCAACATGAGATAGCCGAACGCTTACAGTTCTCCTTCGGAAAGCGCTTCCCCCTGATTATTCGGACACAACCTCTCTCTGTAATGCAAAGGCCTCGAAGTCGCATGGACTGATGCAGATATGCACAGTCGATGCGAAGAAGTTTTCAAGGAATTTTGAGTAGCTGTATAGCCAGGTTGTGATCTGCTGAACGGTAAAGCCGCCCCCAGCTCGTAGGGCCGTGCTCACGATCGGTCATAATCCGACTCTACTGAAACTCACGGTGCAGCCTCCAAAGCGGCTCCAATGCGAACCAGAACTCAGGTGACTCGGCGCCAGCCGTCAGCGAATCAATGCCCCTCAACCGTCTCTTAACAAGTCCAGAGTTTGCTACCATTTCTGCGCCTTGAGTCCAGGTTGCGCTGCCCTGTCAGCATTTTTCCATCCGTCGCCGAACCTTGCCTTGCTGCAAGGCGTCGCGCAAATAAATCATCAAGCTGCAAACGGTATTGCGACCATTGAGTGCGGCAATAAGAATGCTTCAGCCTCCTTAAGCTTTAATTGCACTACATCGTGCCACAGGTTGAATTGCCCCACTCCGATGCTGAATCGTTGCCCTGTCCCACAAGTAAGCCAAGCGCCGGAATAAGCGATGGACTTTCAGCCTGCTTGCGATCGTAAGGCCCTTCGCCCGCGCTGAAACGCAGCTGGTTCAGCTTCATACAACGTCGCAAGTGCCTCTTGCACAGCCTTTTCGATGGACCCGGCGCCCACTTCAAAAACAGCCTGGGTCTGCATATCGCTGAACCAGAGCGTAAAACGACAGAGTGGCTGGCCACGCCTTTGACAAGGCGCCGGCGACCGCGATACACTCGCTTCGGTGGTGCTGCAAGGGCCACCTCTATGATTGATATAGGTAGTGCTGGCGGGCCGAACCACCTTTGGAGTTGCTTCCGGCCTGAAACTATCCGGCCCAACGCAAGTCGCGCAGCGATCCAGCTCAGGACCGACCGCGATTTCGCTCTTCCTTTCCTGATGGATAACGATACTCTTGCGGAAGTTGCGGCCGATAGCAAAATCCAGGTATTGTTGGCGCAACACCTTGGGTTGGCCCATGGCTATCAAGCTATGGTTGAGCTGCACATTCTGACCATAGGTCGCTGACACCTCGGAATACGCCTCTGCGTCACCCAAATAGGCTAGGCCAGCCTGCTCGGCCGCATCAGCGAACTCAAGGAAATAGCAAGGCGAATTAAACGTTTCAAGGTATTCGTCGGGCACATAGTAATCAGATTGCTCTTGTAACTGTGCCACGGCGCCCCGCAAGGATGGCGCCAATGGATTACCCGTTGATAAGCCTTCCGAAAGCAGGGTCAGCATGGCCTTGGCGCTTGAAAGCTTTTCCTCATCGCTGGATGCCGAATGACTGTGCAGCAGCATTGCGTCGCGGACAATGTCGCCCGCCTTCCAGCCCGGATAGGTGTTGTAGCTGACATACGCAATACCCTTGGGTGAAAGGTTCTCGCGGCAAATACGAAGTACTGCCAGCTTGGCGGACCTCGGGCGGCACCCAGCTAAATACGCCGTGAGCGATGATGTAATCAAACTCACCCCCCAAATTCCTTACCGATATCGGTCAGGCTCATCAGCGCAAAGGTCGAGAAGTTTTCAATGCCCAGGTCCTTCTACAATGTTCTGACCCTGTTGGATCTGCATGCTCGACAAACCCACTCCAATCGCGTAGGCGTCCGGATAAGCCAACACGAAAGGCAGCAAGTTTCCGCCGGCAGCACAGCCTAGTTCTAGCACTCGAGCTTTCTCTATAGGGACCGCTTCAACACCGTACAGATGCGCCGTCGCGCGAAGATGACCGGGCGAAGAGTAAAAAAAAGCGTGGGATGTGTATTGCGTGCGGTCGTAATGCTCGGCAATTTGCTGGTTGAAATTATCGGGGGAGTTCAAGCTGGCGCTCCTAGAAGGCGGCATGGTAATGGCGTCAGCTTAGCAGGACAAGCTCTACGGACAAACCGCCGAATAACGGGTATTTAAAGTGGCAAACACTTTTACGCTTGAAACCTTCAAAAACCACCAGCAGAAGTCGCAGACCTGTAATGCGGAAGAAGCTCCGTTGCTCGCAAAGAGCGCTATACGCATCGGAAGATTAACATCAGGTCACACCGCCCCCATCGCTAGCCTGAGCAAGGTCCGCCACCTCACTCGGCGTCAGATACCGCGATTCCCCCGGCAACAAGTCAGCATCCAACGCAATTGACCCAATACGCTCCCGATGCAGTGCCACTACATGGTTCCCCAAAGACGCAAACATGCGTCTTACCTGGTGGTACTTACCCTCCTGTATCGTCAAGCGTGCACTGCGTTCATCGACCCGTTCCAACACCGCAGGCAGCGTAGGCTTATCCTCGCCATCCAACAATATTCCGGCAGCAAAAAGCTCCTCGGCGTTATCAGGCAGCGGTTCGGCCAGGGTCGCAAGATAAACCTTGTCGCAGCGGTGGCGTGGCGAGATGATGCGATGCGTCCACTGGCCGTCATCTGTGATCAGAATCAGCCCGGTCGTGTCGACGTCCAACCGACCTACGGTGTGCAGCCGGTCGCGCTTATCCACGTCCAGCAGACTCATCACCTGTGGGTACTGGCTGTTGCGTAAGGTGCATTCGTAACCGGCGGGCTTGTTCAGCATAAGGTAGCGCAGTCCGATGGGGGCAACGGTCTCGTCGTCCCACTGCACAACATCGCCGTCTTTCACGACGTAGGTACCCTTCTTGATCACTTCCCCATTGACGGTGACCTCGCCGCTAAGAAGCACAGAACGGGCTTGCGATCGTGTCAGGTCGGTGCTTTCACAAAGGTATTTGTCTAGGCGCATTGGTATTTACTCAATCTATTACCGCCGTAATATACCCGACCCATTTCCCAAGCAAAATATGGTATTGACAACATATGGATCTAAAGACATAATATCGCCTTTCCTGGCATCACACTGCCGAGAATAATCCTGTTTAAGGTAAAGGAACTTCAACATGGCGAAGAAGCTTAATGATGCAAAAGCGGCGAATCCTGCCGTCAGCACAAAGCGGCTTGATATTACTGCCATGGAACTGGCTACGTTAAAAGACCTGCGAAAAGCCGCAAAACAAACCCAGGAAGATTTGGCCGGTGCGCTGGGCGTGGGGCAAGACACCATTTCGCGGTTGGAAAAACGCAGCGACATGTTGCTTTCCACGCTACGGCACTATGTTGAAAGCATTGGCGGCAAGCTTCAGCTTGTGGCCACGTTTCCCAATCGCCCACCGGTGATCATCGATCGCCTGGATAACGACAAGGAACCACGCAATGAAGTGGCCAACAAGCCTGCGGCTAGCCGTAACGGCATGAGCCCGCATTAATATTGAAAATGAACAAGCTGACTACACCCTATTATTTGATCGACAAATCGGCATTGCAACGCAATCTGCAAATTATCGACCACGTTCGCCAACACTCCGGCGCCAAAGTGCTGTTGGCCCTTAAATGCTTTGCCACGTGGTCGGTCTTCGACCTGATGCAACAGTATATGGATGGCACCACATCGTCGTCTTTATATGAAGTGAAGCTAGGCTATGAAAAGTTCGGCGGGGAAACGCACGCGTATAGCGTTGCCTTTGCCGACCACGAAATCGACGAGGTCGTGGCGAACTGCGACAAGATCATTTTTAATTCAATTAGCCAATTCCAGCGTTTCGAATCGTTTGCCGGTGAAAAACCCAAAGGCTTGCGGCTAAACCCCGGTATCAGTTGCGCCAGTTTCGACTTGGCCGATCCGGCTCGGGCGTTCAGCCGCTTGGGCGAAAGTGATCCCGCGCGCATTATGTCGATTATTGATGGCCTTGACGGTGTAATGATTCACAACAACTGCGAAAACGATGATTTTGCCAGCTTTGACCGCTTGCTTGGCCAAGCGGAAGAACGCTATGGCCACATCTTTCATCAGTTGCGCTGGATCAGCCTGGGGGGTGGCATCAGCTTTACCTCGGAAGGCTACGAGGTAGACGCCCTATGCAAGCGTCTGCGGCGCTTCGCGGAAACCTATGACGTCCAGGTGTATCTCGAACCCGGCGAAGCCGCCGTACGCCATACCACTACGCTGGAAGTCAGCGTGCTGGACACCGGCTTTAACGGCAAGAACTTGGCGGTGGTCGACAGCTCGACCGAAGCCCATATGCTTGACCTGCTTATCTACCGGGAAACCGCCCCTATCGGCAACGACTCGGGCCAACACCGCTACATGATCTGCGGCAAAACCTGCTTGGCCGGCGATATCTTCGGTGAAGCCAACTTCGACGCGCCCCTGCAAGTTGGCGATCGCGTCTCTATTGGCGATGCGGGCGGCTACACCATGGTTAAAAAGAACTGGTTCAACGGCATCAACATGCCCGCAATCGCCATCAAGGAACATGACGGCAGCGAGCACTTGGTCTGCAATTTTTCGTTCGACGACTACGTCAACAGCCTGTCCTGATGCGGACACGGCAAGCTTTAATGAAGGAGAAGTAATCCCATGAAACGCAATGTCCTTATTATTGGCGCGGGTGGCGTGGCTCAGGTTGCGGCGCATAAGTGCGCACAGAATAATATGCTTTTGGGTGATATTCACATCGCCTCGCGCACGATTGAGAAATGTCAGGCGATTATTGATTCCATCCATGAAAAGAACGCTATGCAGCGCCCGGGTCGCTTGCAGGCCCATGCCCTGGATGCCATGGATATTCAGGCCACCAAATTTTTGATCCGCGCCACCAACAGCAAAATCGTGATCAATGTGGGTTCTCCATTCTTGAATATGTCGGTAATGACGGCTTGCATCGAAACCGGTGCAGCCTATCTTGACACCGCTATTCATGAAGACCAAGACAAGGTCTGCGAAACGCCGCCGTGGTACGCCAACCATGAATGGAAACGGCGCCAAGCCTGCAAAGATGCAGGGGTTACCGCGGTGCTAGGGATAGGCTTTGACCCTGGCGTGGTGAATGCTTACGCTCGATTCGCGCTGGACACTTACTTTGACACCGTGGATTCCATCGATATTATTGATGTCAATGCGGGCAGCCACGGCCGTTACTTCGCTACCAACTTCGACCCGGAAATCAACTTCCGCGAATTCACCTCTACCGTGTGGTCGTGGGAGGACAGCAAATGGAAAGCCAATGCCATGTTCGAGCACCGAAAAGACTGGGATATGCCGGTCACGGGCAAGAACACCACCTACCTTACTGGGCATGACGAACTGCATTCGCTCTCGCAAAATCTGGGGGTCCCAAATATCCGTTTCTGGATGGGCTTTAGCGACCATTACATCAATACGTTTACTGTATTGAAGAACCTGGGCCTGCTTTCCGAAAAGCCCGTGCGTACCGCCGAGGGCCTTGAAGTTGTGCCGCTCAAAGTGGTCAAGGCCGTGCTACCTGACCCAGCGTCGCTGGCACCGAACTACACCGGAAAAACCTGCATTGGCGATTTGGTCAAAGGCACTAAAGGCGGACAAGCCCAGGAAGTACTTATTTACAACGTCTGCGACCACAAAGAAGCCTTCGAAGAGGTCGGCAGCCAGGCAATTTCCTACACGGCTGGCGTGCCAGTCGTTGTCGCAGCCATGCTGGTAGCCAATGGTGTTTGGGATATAGGACAAATGGCCAACGTGGAAGAACTGGACCCCATCCCGTTTATTGATCTTATGAATCGCATGGGCTTGGTGACGCGTATTAAAGATGCGCACGGAGATCGCGTTTTAGAGCCGCAAAAAGAATCCAACTACTATCGCCCGCAGAAAAAGCTGGTTAATTTTTAAGGTCGGCAAGTAGGCGCTGCAATCTGGCATCAGGCCAAGCCGATACCTTTGGCGCTTTTGCGAAATAAGGCTTCGGCTTCTGCAGACAGTCGGAATGCAGCCAGGAAATCGTCGACACGATATCCGGGATTCAGCTTATGGATCGAGTCGACAAAACCGCGTGCTTCACTAAGCTTTCCAGCCATCCCAAGACACTGGGCGCTAATGGGCAAGGATATGTACATGTGCATTAGGCCGGGCCGCGGCCTTGACCGCCCAGTCAGCGGCTTCTTCAAAACGGCCCAGTCGAACCAGGGCGATCGCGCGAACCGCTGGCCAACTGGACGCCCGGAGGTTTCGTCGGCCAGATTTTCAAAACCATTGGCAAGTACCTCCCGCCTCCTGCCGGCGCCAAGTCGCCTGCGCTGTGGGGAACCCGGGAGCGCATCAATGAAATGTTCGAAGCTCAGGCCTCGTCCATCAGGGTTGAGCCCCGTAATTTTGTGTTTCGTTACCGTTCGCCGGAGCATTGGTTGCAAATATTCAAGACCTACTACGGCCCGATCCTGAAAGCTTTTGCCGCTCTGGAGCCCGCGGCCCAAAGCGCCCTTGCCGGCGACATTCTGGCACAGCTTGATCGCTTCAATCGCTCCGGCGATGGCGGAGTGGTCGTGCCCAGCGAATACCTGGAGATCGTTATAACCCGTCAATGAGGTGGACGCGGGCCGGGCTGTCTGAAATGGACTGACGATAAAAACGACGGGCAGAAAGTGATCCATGGCACAACGCCTCACGGTCGCCTGCTGGTTGGTTGAGATACCGACTAACGGGAACGAGTGCTGAGCTGAACGCGGCTGCTACACTGCTTGCCGCGCCGGGAAACTGTTGTGCCATCTCGCCCAAAGTAAGAGTTTCCAACATGGACAGGACTGAAGCATATTCCGCGCCAAATACCTCAACGACGATTATCACAATGCAGCTCTATCTTAACTTCCATGACGCCAACATGCCTAGTACTGACGGCGTTTACAGCACAGCGCAGGCCTATACAGAGCGCCTTATCGATAATCGGCGGCCAGGCGCCACGGTCGCGGCGATACATGTATTGGAAATATCGCCGCTGTGCTACATCTATGCAGCGGAATTATTTCTAGACACTTGCCAATTTTCCGAACCTTTGATGGCCGTGAAGAAGCGAAGCTGTGCGAGTCCCGAAAAAGCGGCGCTGGCTGCGTTAAAGATGATTAATTCACGTGTCGTGGCGAGTTCGAAAGCAGATGCCACGCATAGGCTTGTTATCTTGGTGCGGAACTGGATCAAGGAACTACGAGAAGAATATACCCATAACTTGCTGCGTCAACATCGATTGTTCAGCTAAAAAATGGGTTGGTTCACTCGCGTAAGGCTTGTTGTGCAAGGTGATCCGAAAACCACGCCACGGCGAGCGCCGAGACTTTCTCCAGGGTGCCTGGCTCTTCGAACAAATGGGTCGCGCCGGGCACGATATCCAGCCGTTTCGTGCAGGTTAAATCGGCATAGGCGAGCCGGTTCAGCTTGATCACGCTTTCGTCATGGCCGCCAACCACCAACAGCGTCGGCGCGGTCACGGCGGCCAACGCTGCACGTCTGGCCATATCGGGCCGACCGCCACGCGACACGACGGCGGAAACATCGGCTCCACGTTCTGCCGCAACTTGTAGCGCCGCGGCAGCCCCGGTGCTAGCGCCAAATAGGCCCAAAGGAAGCTCGGCCGTAACGGCATTGTGGCGCAACCATTCGCTGGCAAAGTTCAGCCGACGCGTCAACAAGTCGATATCGAAGCGAGACGAGCGCGATTTATCTTCTTGCGGCGTGAGAAGGTCGAGCAATAAGGTACCGAAGTGCGCGCGTTGCAGTTGCTGCGCGACGGCGTTGTTGCGTGGACTCAGTCGGCCGCTGCCGCTGCCATGAGCAAACAAAATGATGCCGACCGGAGCCTGCGGCACTTCAAGCAGACCTTCCAGGTGAACGTCGCCAGCTTTGATGCTGATGAGCTCATTTTGTACTGAATGCATAGTCCGTACCTCTTTGCATTGGCAGGTGAGTCGTCCCGTTCATCAGCAGGCTTGCTGAACTGATAAATACGGTCTAAGTCAGACTTCCGGCGCGAAAAAACGTTCACGCATTTCTTCCAGACCCAACATTTTCAGCAGATTATCCAATCTTTCCGTTGCTTTGCGGCGTGGAAGATCTTTATAGGTAGCAATGATCAGTTCGTTCTTCATGGAATGTTCCCACCCCACCAATTCCGTTACCGTTACCTGATAGCCGTGGGCTTCCAGTTGTAGGCTACGCAGCACGTTGGTGGCCTGGCTTCCGAACTCGCGCGTGTGCAAAGGATGGCGCCACATTTCCGCCAGCGCGCCCGCCCCCAGCGATACAGCCTTCTTGCGGCGCAGTACGCTTGCCACTTCTGCCTGGCAACAGGGTACGACGACGATATATTTGGCTTGTTTGTGCAAGGCAAATCGTATGGCGTCGTCGGTGGCCGTATTACAGGCATGCAAGGCCGTAACCATATCGACTTTGGCGGGTAGTAGATTCGATGTAATTGAATCCGCTACAGACAAGTTCAAGAAGGACATTCCGGGAAATTGCAGCCGCCGTGCCAAATCGGTGGCACTTTTAACGAGTTCTTCGCGTGTCTCGATGCCATACAGATGAGACTGGTCGTTCAATTGCTTGAAAAACAAGTCATACAGAATGAAGCCGAGGTATGACTTGCCCGACCCATGGTCGACCAGGGTGATGCCGTCGCGATTTTGCTTCAGATCCTTGAGTAGCGGTTCGATAAACTGGAATAGGTGATACACCTGTTTCAGTTTGCGCCGGCTGTCCTGATTCATTTTGCCGTCGCGAGTCAGGATATGCAGTTCCTTCAACAGTTCAATGGACTGCTCGGGGCGAATTTCGTGTGAAGAAGGCATGGGGTGTTGCAATACCAGACAGTTGAAGATGAGTCCGACAGTTTACCAACTTGAAATGCTTGTATCGCGGGAAGGCTGTAGCATTACGCTACTATTCGGTAGTGCTGCGAACCTGGTGCAGCTTTGTAAAAATAAGTGGGCCAAATCAGAAGGATCCCAACGGTGGTAGAAGCAAGCTCGGACGAAAAGGTAAAAGGTAAGGCAAAAAGTTTTTTCCTGGTCGCATGTGCGGGGTTTGCCAGCATGGTTGGCATGCGGATTTGCGATGCATTGTTGCCCGACCTGGCCAATGCCTTCCAGGTCACTGATGGCGTTGCGGCCGGGTCAATATCGCTGTTCGTTATCGCCTATGGCTTTCTACAGCTAGTCTATGGGCCCTTGGGCGATCGTTACGGAAAGCAGCGCGTTATCAGTTTTGCCGTAGCAGCTTCTGCGCTGATCAATCTGGCGCTGGTATTTGCACCGTCGATGTCTGCCATCATCATACTGCGCGGACTTGCCGGCGCCGCCACCGCAGGCATCATCCCTCTTAGCATGGCGTTTATCGGCGATACAGTCCCCTACGCTGAACGGCAGGGTGTCCTGGCCAAATTCATGTCGGCCACCATCATCGGTATGATTTTCGGCCAGTGGATAGGCGGTTTATTCGCTGATATTTTGAATTGGCAGGCGGCTTTCGCACTACTGTTCCTGATTTTCGGCGCGGTCGCTATCATGATGTTACGTGCCTTGCCCGCCAGGCCGGTCGCAGATAGCAGCAGGCAAAGCTTCATTGTTCAAATGACGAGCGTCCTGCGTATTTCCTGGGCGCGCCGCATACTGCTGATCGCACTGATCGAAGGCGCCTTTGTATTCAGCGCCCTAGTCTTTATTCCCACCTATCTGCATAACCGCTTTGGTTTACCCCTTACCGCCGCCGGCGCCATCGTTGCCTTGTACGGCGCCGGCGGCCTTCTCTACACCTTTTTTGCGCGTCGATTGCTGGAGCGGTTTGGCGAACGTGGCCTTGCGCTGAACGGTGGCTTCCTGATGGGTATTGGCTTTGCCCTGTTGGCCTTCGGACCCCATTGGGCGTGGTCCATACCTGCCTGTTTGATTGCGGGCCTCGGTTTTTACATGCTGCATAACACCTTGCAGGCCAATGCAACACAAATGGCACCGAATACGCGCGGGACGGCGGTGTCGCTGTTTGCGTGTTGCCTGTTCCTGGGACAATCGTTGGGTATCGGCGCGATTTCGGCTATGGTCGATCACTACGGCGTCGACACGGCTTTTGTGGTCAGCATGATCGCCCTGCCCATGCTGGGAATGTGGTTCGCTCGTAGCGTTACGCGCAAACCCATGGCTCCGGTAACTGAATAGGGCCTCTAACACGAAGAATAAACCGCATGGGGCATTTCCGCCGGTTTGCAGGTTTGTCACAATCACGTAATATAAAACCACAACACTATGCGGATTCTTAGTTAACGAAGCGAACTCCGCCATGCATGCGCCACATCAGCACGATACTGAAGACACCCCAACCAACATTTCCGGCAACCAACATTTCCAAACCGTGGTCCAGCGCGCCGTCAGCCGCCGCGGCTTCTTGAAGTCCGGCCTAGGGCTTTCAGCAGCAATGTTCCTGGCCGGCCCCCTAAGCGCCTGTAGCAGTCCGGAAGATCTATTCGGGAAAGACGCCAAAGCAACAACCTTGCTGGGCTTTGAGGGCATTCCGGCATCAAGCGACGACGTCTTGAAGATAGCCGCTGGATATACCGCAACGGTTTTCGCACCGTGGGGTACACCCCTGTTTGCGGGCGATCCCGCCTGGAAAGCAGATGGCAGCGATACGGCCGCGGCCCAGGCCCGTCAGGTCGGCGACAACCATGATGGCATTCACTTCTTTCCAATGAATGGCAGCAACACCGAAGGCTTGCTCGTCATGAATCATGAATATACAACCGTCAAGAACGGGAGTTATGCATGGCTTTTCGGTGCCAATGGCAGCACGCCTCTGACGGCCGACATGGCAGCGAAGGCGATGAACGCCCACGGCGTATCGGTGATACACATTGCGCGCAACACGGCCGGCATCTGGGAAATCAAGCTTGATTCGCGCTACAACCGCCGCATCACCGCCTCAACCGAAATGGAACTTACCGGCCCCGCGGCAGGCACCGACCTGCTAAAAACGAGTGCCGACCATTCGGGACGACGCGTCTTGGGCACCTTCAATAATTGCGGTAACGGCTGGACGCCCTGGCACACCTACCTGACCTGTGAAGAAAACTTCAATAACTACTTCGGCACCACCTCGGGCGCCGATCGCCGCGATGCCGCGCAAAAGCGTTATGGTCTGTCGCCCAAAGCCACCGAATATGGCTGGGAACAGTTTTTTGACCGTTTCGATTACGTGAAAGAGCCCAATGAATCCAACCGTTTCGGCTGGATCGTCGAAATCGACCCCTTTGACCCGGCCTCCACCCCCAAGAAGCGCACGGCCTTGGGCCGCATCAAGCACGAGAATGCAGCCTATGCGCTGACCGCCGACAAGCATATTGTTGTCTATATGGGTGACGACCAGCGCGACGACTATATCTACAAATTCATTTCGGATGGCGTCTATCAAGAAGGCGGCGACAACTCTGCCCTGCTGGATTCCGGCAAGCTATATGTCGCCAAATTCAATGAGGGCGCTGCTGCGGGCGATTTCATGGGCTCGGGAGAGTGGATTTTACTTAGCAAGGCAGCCAATGCCACCCTGGCAGCCGACAGCCGCTTTGCCAGCCAGGCGGAGGTATTGATCTACACCCGGCTGGCAGCGGATGCCGTGGGCGCCACGAAAATGGATCGCCCGGAATGGGTAAGCGTCCATCCGACCAGCGGCGAAGTCTACGTCACGCTTACGAACAACGACAAGCGCAAGCAAGGCGATGCCGCCAACCCGCGAGCTGCCAATCATTTACGGGCAGATCTTGCGCTGGCGCGAAGCCGGCGCCGATGCCGCGGCCACTACATTCGAATGGGATCTCTTCGTACTGGCCGGAAACCCTATCAAATACGCCGACCGCAACGACCTACGATCGGGTTCAGCCAACGTTACGCCGGACAATACATTCAACAGCCCTGACGGTATCGGTTTCGACCGAGCCGGTCGCTTGTGGATTCAGACGGACGGCAAGTACAGCAATACCGGCGAATACGAAGGCCAAGGCAATAATCAAATGCTGTGCGCAGACCCGGTCAGTAAAGAGATCAGGCGCTTCCTGGTGGGCCCTAAAGAATGTGAAGTGACGGGCATTACCTTTACGCCAGACAGCAAGACCATGTTCATTAACGTGCAGCATCCCGGCGAAAAAGGCGACAGCCACTGGCCCGATGGGGGTACTGCAATACCGCGATCCGCGACCATCATCATTACCAAGGACGACGGCGGTGTGATCGGCACGTAATCCCGCCAGTCCGGGTGAATGCCCGGACTACTTTGGCGCAATACGTTTGACGATGAGTTGGTCGATGCGGTAATGATCCACATCGACCACTTCAAATTTCACGCCCGCATATTCCACGCTGTCAGTGGGCTTGGGCACTTTGCGCAGCATGAACATCATGAATCCTGCCGCGGTCTCGTAGTTTTCTTCTTCAGGAAGTTGGTCGATATCCATCGCGCGCTTAAGCTCTTCTATGGCGGTGCTGCCATCGATCAGCCACGAGCCATCGTCGCGTTCCAGGATCTGCTGGTCTTCGTCCAATGGACTGCCCCAGTTGCCCATCACGGTCACCATAATATCGCTAAGGGTGATCACCCCTATCACCAGCGCGTACTCGTTAATAACGACGGCGAAGGTTTCTTTGGACGCCCTGAATTTGTCCAGCAGCTCTGATAGCTTGAGCGTGTCGGGAATGATAAGCACCGTACGCAGGCTGGCTTCATTGATTTGAAAGGATGACTGCTTGTTCAGCCAAAGAACCAGAATATCGCGCGTGTCGACGTAGCCGATTACGTGGTCGATAACGCCGTCGCATACCGGAAACTTGGAATAAGGATGCAAGGCCAGCTTTTGGCGGATGCTTTCTTCCGGCTCGTTCAGGTTGATGAACACAATATTATCGCGGTGGGTCATGCATGATGACACCAGCCGCGATTCAAGTTCGAACACGTTCTCGATAAAGTGTTGCTCTTGCTTCTGAAGCACCCCCGCTTGCGCCCCGGCCTCGACAACCGCCGAGATATCGTCGAAGGTGATATTGTCTTCGCGCGCCGTATTCACGTTAAACAGCCGGAACAACATATTCGCTACTAGATTCAACGCGTAGGAAAATGGTTTGCAAATCCGTATAAAAACATTGACAGTGTTGATGACGGCCACCGCGAAACGCTCGGGCGCCATCATCGCCAAACGCTTGGGCATTAGGTCTGAAAACAACACGAACAGCAGCGTGACGAAAATAAACGACAGGACAAAGCCGATGTCTTGAGCCCAGGCTCCGGTATATACATAGCTAAGCAAGCCGACAAAATAGGGGCGAAAGGCCGCTTCGCCAAGTATGCCGCCAAGTATGGCGACGGCGTTCAAGCCAATTTGCGAGGCCGCAAAAAAGCTTGCCGATTGGGCCTGTATCGCCATGACCTTCAGGGCGCGGTCGTCACCGGCTTCGGCCAGAAGCTTCAGCTTGATTTTGCGCGCCGCCGACAGGGCAATTTCGGTTAAAGAGAGAAAACCGGCGGCCAGCACCAGTATGACCAACACCACAATGCTCTGAACTAAAGTCACGAGACTTCCCTTTACACAATGCGCACCAAGGTATAGGTAGCGCATCGCTGCTGTCAACTAACGCTAGCGTTTACCCCGCTTGTCGACGATGTTTCATATTTAATAACATGCCGTTTGGTAGATTGGAATTGCCGACACGTGCGAAGGCATGAACAATATAGCCCAACACGGGGGGAATACCCTACGCGCCATCTATTTCGTCAATTCAACCGCTTTTAATAATCAAGTGAGGCAGCATGGCTTTTTCTAAATCAATGGCTTTTACGCTTACGGCTATATCGATGGCTTTCGCTGGTACTAGCCAGGCCGCAGACTACCCCACCCGCGCCATATCCCTAGTCGTACCTTTCGCTGCTGGCGGACCAACCGACGTCGTGGCTCGCACGCTGGGCGCAGAAATGAGCAAGGTATTGGGTCAACCGATAGTCGTAGAAAACAAATTGGGCGCCGGAGGCACAGTTGCAGCCGCCCACGTGGCAAATGCCAAACCCGACGGATATACTTTTTTCATTCACCACAATGGCATGGCAACGGCCACCGCCCTGTATTCGAACCTTAAGTATGATCCGCTGCAAAGCTTTGAGTACGTCGGTGAAGTGGTTGATGTTCCTATGACGGTACTGGGCAGCAAAGACTTCCCACCCAATAACATGCAGGAATTCATTGAATACGCCAAAAAGAACGGCGAGAAAATCAACCTGGCCAATGCGGGTCCTGGTGCCGTTTCACAACTTTGTGGGTCCCTATTGCAACAAGCCATAGGCACGAAATTCACGACAATTCCATACCAGGGTACGGCCCCCGCCATGTCGGCACTCTTGGGTAAGCAGGTAGACGTCTTGTGCGATCAAACCACACAGACCATCCCCCACATCACCGCAAACAGCGTCAAGTTTTATGGCGTAACCACCCAGAATCGCATCCAGAAGCTGCCCGATGCGCCCACGCTAAACGAACAGGGGCTGAAAGGTTTCGAAGTGAAGGTGTGGCACGGTATTTATGCGCCTAAAGGCACCCCTACAGAAGCCTTGACCAAATTCAACGGCGCATTGAAAACCGCGCTGAAATCACCAGCCTTCACCGAAAGAATGGCGGCCCTGGGCGCCGAGATCGTCAGCGAAGAAAGGCAAACACCTGAATCATTGAAAAAATGGGTTAAATCTGAAATCGACAAATGGACACCCATTCTTAAAGCTGAAGGCATGAGCGTCAATTAATTCAGTTGCTTCCCCATAAAGGAAGTGTTTGATTCAGGCGAGCGCTTCCTTTGCCGCTTCTTCCGGCGTTAAACCGTTATAAAACAGGTCGGTAAACCACTCGGCCTCTTCTTCGATGTGCTCTTGTGCCTGGCGCGGTGTTGCTCCAGCGGCAACCAAAAGGCCTTCGACCTGTATGCACCATTCGATCAGCGCCACTTCATCCGGATCGGGCGCGCCCCTCTTTGCCATGTTTCTTCCTTTAGTCGAACCTGTGCCAATTCGGCACGAACCGCTTGTTTTCCAAGCGTAGCACCATTTAAGCGCAAGATAATACACAAAAGACGGCGAAGCGCTATCCGCCCGCGCGCTTGACGACCCAGCGCAGCGCCAGTTTAGGAATAAGGGCCTCGCGATGATCACCCTGAATTTCGATGATTCCGTCTTTCACCGTACCGCCCGAACCACAAGCCGCTTTAAGCTGTTTTCCCAGTTCAGTAAGCGCAATCGCATCTAGCGGAACACCTTTGATTACGGTCACACCTTTGCCGCGCCGCCCTTTCGTCTCAAGCGACACTCGCACGATGCCGTCGGTGGCGGGACCGTTCTTGGCGGAGCGGCAGGTGCAGGCAGCGATCGCTTGCTGACAAATGGGGCACATACGGCCCGTTTCTGTCGAGTAGACCAATGCGCTGCTGCCGGATCGATTTCCTTTGTTTGCCATCAGTAAGCGGGCCGTCTCAAGGCGGCTATCGAAAAAATAACTAGTGTATGCGACTGCGGCCTGCGATGTGTCCGCTTGCCAGCCGGCGGAGGCCGGAAAAGCAGCAGATGCTACAATTCTGGCCCCTTCAGGCGATGTTCCAAGCCGCTTCAATCCCCGCACAATGCAGATTCAACCTCAATGATTATTCTTAAAAACGTGACCTTGCGTCGCGGCAGTAAAGTATTGCTCGACAAAACTTCGGTCACGCTTAATCCCGGCGAAAAAGTGGGTTTGGTGGGGCGCAATGGCGCCGGCAAATCGTCGCTGTTTGCCGTACTCAACGGCAGCCTGCATGAAGACGGCGGAGAATTCTCCATACCAGCGCAATGGCGTATGTCGCAAGTTGCGCAAGACATGCCGGAAACCGATCAAAGCGCCACCGACTTTGTGGTCGAAGGCGATACCCAGCTGCTGGCCGCGCAATCAGCGGTGACGGCAGCGGAAACCAGCGACGATGGGATGGAAATGGCCCATGCTTATATGGCATTGCACGATGCGGGCGCTCACGACGCGCCAGCGCGTGCACAGGCCCTGATATTGGGACTGGGCTTTAGCGTTGCCGAGCTTGATAACCCCGTGAACAGTTTTTCGGGCGGGTGGCGCATGCGGCTGCAATTAGCGCGCGCGCTAATGTGCCCTTCCGATTTGCTATTGCTTGACGAACCGACCAACCACCTGGATCTCGATGCTTTGGTATGGCTGGAAGCCTGGCTGAAGAACTACGCCGGCACCATGGTCGTGATCAGCCATGATAGGGAGTTTCTGGATGCGGTAACTGGCGTCACCCTGCATATTGATCATGGCAAGCTCGTGCGCTACGGCGGGAACTACAGTAAATTCGAGGACATGCGCGCCGAGCAAATGCTGTTGCAACAGGCCGCACACGTTAAGCAGCAGGAAAAGGTCGCACACCTACAGAAATTCATTGATCGCTTCAAGGCTAAAGCCAGCAAGGCCAAGCAGGCACAAAGCCGTGTCAAGGCCCTGGAGCGCATGGAAAAGATCGCACCGGTACTGGCCGATGCCGAGTTCCAATTCGAATTCAAAGAGCCACTTAGCCTGCCCAACCCCATGCTGTCGATGTCGGATGCGACCTTTGGCTATCCGCCGCCCGATGACGCAGCAGCCGGAACGCCGCCGACAGTGATCGTGCAAAAGGTCAACCGTTCAGTGTTGGCTGGCCAGCGTATCGGCATCCTGGGCGCAAACGGCCAAGGCAAATCGACCTTGGTCAAAACTGTTGCTGGCGCGTTGCAGGCTATCTCGGGCGAGATCATTACAGGCAAGGGCCTGAATATTGGCTACTTCTCGCAGCAGGAACTAGACGTGCTGCGTCCCGCCGACAATCCGCTGGATCACATGATACGTTTGGTGCGTGACACACCCGCCAGCATGCGCCCTAGCGCCATGGATTGCCGTGAACAGGGCTTGCGGAATTTTCTGGGAACGTTCAATTTCAGCGGCGATATGGTCAAACAGTCGGTGGGCAGCATGAGCGGCGGCGAAAAAGCCCGGTTGGTGCTGTGCATGATCGTTTGGCAACGCCCCAATCTGTTGTTGCTAGATGAGCCAACCAATCACCTTGACCTGGCGACCCGGGAAGCGCTAAGCGTGGCCCTTAACGAATTCGAAGGTTCAGTGATGCTTGTCAGCCATGACCGTGCCTTGTTGCGTTCGGTGTGCGACGAATTTTGGCTAGTGTCGCGTGGCGGCTTGAAAGACTTCGACGGCGACTTGGACGATTATCAGGTCTACCTGCTTGAAGAAGCCCGACGCCAGCGGGAAAAAGCCCGCTGAGTCAGCGTGGGGCTGCGCATCGGTTTGCTATGAAAAAGCACACGGCATCCGGATTAGAGCAACGTTAATTGATCGAACGACTGCGAGGATGATCGAAGAAGAAACGCAACATCTCGATGCTGGCGTCGGGTCCCTGAGGATCCGTATACGACCCGCTAGCGCTACCGCCCGCCCAGGCATGCGCGGCGCCATGCACGACCCAGTGTTCTGCCACTACATGGCCGTCGGATCCACGATGCACGCGCCGCGTATATGACCGGCTTCCCCGAGATTTCACCCTGTCTTCTTCGAAATTGGCTTTGGGACCCGCCGCGGCAGCGACGATTTGGTCACCATTGCCATGGTGCACCGTAGGATCGGCATCACCATGAAAAACAATAGTAGGTAAACCGCTAGCGCTCGCCTGGGGTCTGGCGCCGCCGCCTTTCATGGCATTTAGTGCCGAAGGCAAATCAGACGCACTGCCAGCAGCCAGGCCGGAATGCACCCCAATCGCGGCATATAAATCGGGGTAGGTTTCACCCATGATCGCCGCCATTGCGCCACCCGCCGAAAGTCCCGCAATATATACGCGGTCAGCATCTATCGAATTATTGCCCATGACATCTCGCGTCATGCCGGCTATGAGCGCTGGTTCGCCGCGGCCGCGACGTTGATGCGTATGTTTGAACCAGTTCCAACATCCTTGCGGGTTAGCACGCCTGGACTGAGCCGGATACAGAACAAAAAAGTCTTGCGTCTGTGCCACATCGTTCATTTGTGTGCCTGCAGCGAAATCATCGGGATTCTGAGTGCAGCCGTGCAGCATGACAACCAGAGGCAGCGGACGAGTCCCGGCGCCAGGCGGAATGTAAAGCTTATAGTCTCGGCGCCCGGCCCCCTCGCCATAATGGCCGGCAATAAATCGCCCGGCGCGCGGCGGGGTTTTGTAGATTGGACTTGGCTGCGGCTGCTCCGCATCTGTTGCGGGCGCCATATCGTGCAATGAAGTCGACGGATGGGCGTCTTTTACCTCGCGCATCTCGACATCGATTATCTCGCCAGCCTCCTCGGCCGGAGGACTGGGCGCGCGTTCTTGGCGCAGGGCTGCCTGTATGGCAGCCGTTGCGGCTTGTAGGTCGCCCGCCTGCGTCAGGCGCGTTGCTTGGTTCATGAGATTATGGAAATCGAAATTCAACATAGTTTTCTCGATATAAAGATGGATCAGTGAATGCGCCCGGCAAGCGCCGCTTTGACTTCCGCGCTGGCATGTAGCGCGCCTAGAACCGTTAGGGACTCAATAGTGGCCAATGCAAGTGCGGGCGTTACATCGGGAGCAATAGTTGCTAGGCCCAATACCCGAATCTGCAAGGTTTGCCCGGAAGCCTGGACGGCGCGTAAATCGTTCGCGGTGTAATGCTGTATTCCGAGTACCAGCGTCTTGCGGGACACTACCTGGCGCACGACATCAGCGTGGGCAGCAAGTTGATTACGGATAGCCGTCCGTATCATATCGGTACGATTAGCATAAAAGCCCTCCTGTACCAGTAACTCAATTTGGCCTAAATCGACCGGCCCGAGATTAATGGTGATTTTCTCGTCCATCGATTTAGGGGCTGCTATTTTGGCTGCGTTCTTCGTAGTCATAAACCATCCTATCACCATCCAACGGGATGGTGCAATGTTTTTTTTGCGGGAAAATCACGACATAGGAATGCTATTCAAGGCATTATTGCCAGACTGTGTTGTATTAGGGAGACTAACGATGGCCGTTCACGCAGAAAATGTCAGCATGGCGGTATTTTGCGACTTCGAAAACGTGGCGCTGGGCGTGCGCGACGCCCACTATCAGGAATTCGACATTAAGCCTGTGTTGGAAAGACTGCTATTGAAAGGGAGCATCGTTGTGAAAAAGGCTTACTGCGACTGGGATCGCTATAAAACCTTCAAAGCGACTATGCACGAGGCAAACTTCGAACTAATCGAAATCCCGCATGTTCGCCAGTCAGGAAAGAATTCTGCCGACATCCGTCTGGTGGTCGACGCCCTTGACCTTTGTTACACCAAAGCCCACGTCAATACCTTCGTCATCATCAGTGGCGATTCTGACTTTTCGCCTTTGGTATCGAAACTACGCGAGAACGCCAAACAAGTCATAGGCGTCGGTGTCAAACAATCGACTTCCGATCTGCTTATCGCCAATTGCGATGAGTTCATTTTCTACGACGACCTTGTGCGTGCTTCCCATGAAGTAAGCAACAAGCCGGAAACCAAAGAAGTACAAACCGACACCCAACGGCCCGCGATTACCAAACCGCGCAGCCTGGAAGAACTTCAGTCATTGAAGGCAACTGCCATAAAAATTGCCGCAGACACTTTCGACGCCCTGTTATCGGAACGCGGCGACGGAGGAAAAATATGGGCGTCAACCCTTAAGCAGGCAATCAAACGTCGAAAGCCCGATTTCAACGAGTCATACTATGGTTTTCGTGCCTTTGGTGATTTACTGGAAGAAGCCCAGTCACAGAACTTCTTCGAATTAGGCAGGGACGAAAAGTCGGGTGCTTATGTCTACAGCGGCCAAGCCACCAAGAAGGTTGAAGCGCCTGCCAAGCTCCGCCGTAGCCGCAAAGCTGCCAATACGGAAAGCACTGTCCCTGTAAAATCGGCGGGCGCCCGAAAACCGCGCGCAAGGAAAGCCAGCAAACTTGCTAACAGTTGATAGCCATATGGTAGAACGTCAGTTCAAGCCAGCCGACCAAAGGTATATGAAATGTTTTTTACGCTGTTGTTGGGCACCTTCGCCATCGCTGCGCTGGTTTCTGTTCTCGTCGTCCGTATCTTTAGCAGGCCGGTCAGCCTGATTCTTGACCGTATTATCCAGGACAAGATTTCAGCCGCCTGGTCCCGCTACATTACTTTTGCGGCATTCGTGGTGGGAATCTCTGGTGGCGTACGTGTATACGAGCTAGAACGCTATATTGCTCCGGTACAAAAAGATACTGTGCCTTTGATGCTTACTCCGGAACGCTGGGCTCTGGAAATTTATCGGACTATTATCGAATGCCTCCAGGCCATGGCGTGGATGTATTTGCTTGTATTCGTATTTGCACTGATCGCGTACGTAATCGTAAAGGCAAGCGAGTTAAAGCATCGACGCCATGAGTCTGCCGACCGTATCTCAAACGGCTAATTTGGGGGACTACCCTCTCTGAGGGATTGCTTTACCTGTTGCCTAAGCTCGGGGGAGTCCTTATGGCCGTGCACCGCTACCGCATGCTGCACCGCCGCTTCCATAAGCTCTGTCTCGTTGTCTGCGGAAATTGCTACAGAGCACTTCATTTCGCTGGGAAATTCCCGGCAATCGATGTATTTACGTCCCATGGTATTCTCCAGTTCAAGAGATTTGCTGCGCAGGGTCGCTTACTGCAGTGAGCTAGTGCCCTCCGTGAAAATGGCCCCCGTGCCAACCGTATCCGCCTCCATGCCAGCCACCATGGCCATAATGATAGCCACCGCCCCAAAAACCATAGCCGAAATTTAAATATATCGGTGGGCCGATATATCGGGGGTAGACGTAAGCAGGCGGGGGTACGTAAACCGGTCCCGGCGCCGAGTAGACGTATGCAGGACCGGAATCGTAATAAACTGGGGTGCTACCGTAGACTGCGCATCCCCCCAGCCCCACCAAAACGGTTGCTGCAGTTACAAGCCGCTGTATTGCATGTCGTGTGATCTTCATAGTGAAAATTAGACATGGCCATACCGACTTGGTTCACTTACGACGATAACTTTACGTCGTCAAGGCGGCTTCCGAATAGCGGTGTGCCGCAGCTTTTTCACTGCATTCGGCGTTTGTATAATTATTATTCATTAACGCCCGCTGTGACGGGATGTCTTCCGTTATAGCAAGGCTGAAAGCCGCACATTTTGTCTTTTCAATCAACTGCATGGAAATCGAATTCATTGTACTGATACCGAAATGCCGGGCGGAATCTTCCAGCAGTTTGGCGACCTTATTATTCAAGACAGTGCTCCTTCAAGGAATGGCTGAACAACAACTAAGGATGTGCTAAGACAGCATTACATTTTGAGTCTTTCGACTCGTTGCTGCCATAGGGCCTACGGCCCATAAATTGTCCTCGCGCAAAGCAGCCCATTCCGCTTTTTAACCGATGAAGATGTCTATTTCATGACGCGGGTCATACGCCCGGGCGCCGCAAGCCCAAATGTCCCCGCAAAGTACAAGAATCATAGTCCCTGCGAAACAAACCGCGACCCTGCAGCACGGGAATGACATAGTCGACAAAATCGTCAATGCCTCCAGGCAACGAGGGCGGCATCAGGTTGAACCCGTCGGCTCCCTCATTCAGGAACCATCGCTCCATTTCGTCGGCAAGACCCTCTGGAGTCCCAACCATGGTGCAATGCCCTCCTCCAGCGGCCAGGCGCCCTAAAAGTTGCCGCAGCGTTGGACGCTCAGTCTCGATGATGCGCAACACCGTGGCGTAACGTCCCTTTGGCCCCGCAAACTGATCCAGGGGCGGAAGCGCGGGAACTGCGGCATCCAAATCCCACCCAATGCAATCCTGGCCTATGTACAAGCTCAGTTGCCGTAAGGCATCTTCGGAAGGCAAGAGCTCGTCGAGTTCGCGTTGCTTGGCCCTCGCCTCGGCTTCACTTGAGGCAACATAGGTCACGAGGCCAGGCATAATCGGGACGGGGTCGGCCCTGCCGACAGCGCGCACACGCTGCTTGATGTCACGATAATATTCTTGCGCTGATGGCAAGTCGTAAGCGACTGCATAAATCGCCTCTGCACGGCGCGCAGCAAGATCCCTTCCTTGGTCCGAAGCGCCGGCCTGGAACAATACTGGGTGCCCTTGAGGCGGACGCGGTACAGTCAATGGACCGTCTACCCTGAAGTGCTCGCCTTTATGGTTGATCGGGCGCACCTTATCGTTATCCGCGTAGACGCCTTGCCGATCCATTTGCAGTGCATCATCATCCCAGGAATCCCATAAACGCAATACCACATCGATAAATTCCTCGGCACGTGCATAGCGCCAGGTGTGGTCGGGCATGGCATCAAAACCATGGTTTCTTGCCTCAGCGTCAAACATAGACGTGACGACATTCCAGCCTATCCGTCCCCTGGAAATATGGTCTAGCGATGCGACCAAGCGCGCCGCGTGGAACGGCGTATAAAACGTGCTTGAAACGGTACTGATCAGACCGATGTGCTCGGTCGCTCGGCTAATTGCGGCCAATGCTGTCAAAGGCTCCAGGAACCACCTGGGTCCATCTGCAACATTATCGGCCGACTGGCCGTCAGCAAAGAAAATCGCGTCCAGCTTACCGCGTTCGGCTGTCTGCGCCAGTTGTTCAAAGTAACGAATATCGCCAACCCGCTCAACTGCGGAATCGGGATGCCTCCATGCCGCACGGTGGTGTCCACAGCCGAATATGAACAAATTAATATGCATCATCCGCTTTGCGCCACCGCTATGGGCCTTTATTGATTCGGTCGTAGAAGTCGACATCAATTTTTCACCAAGCCACCGTCAACTACCAGGTTTTGTCCGGTTATCGAGCGCGACCATGGCGAAGCAAAAAACAAGACCGCGTCGGCGAATTCCTGCGGAGTCGTTACCCGGCGCAGTGGCGTGCTGGCAGCGATCAAATCAAAGACCTCTTGTGGCGTTGCCGAAGAAGCGTCGGTCGTGCGCAGTAGGCCACCCGAAACCATATTTACCGTGATGCCATGGGGTCCGAGGTCGTGCGATAAGGTTCGGGTCAGCGACAGTAACGCGGCCTTGGCGGCCGTGTAATCGTGATAAGGAACGACCGGGTTCTGGAAAAGATTGGTACCGATATTGATGATCCGACCAAATCCCGCATTCTGCATGCCGGGCATCGCCGCTTGCGTCGTATTCAAGGCGCCGCGCACGATGCCTTCGAACTGTTGATGCATATGTTCCCATGTCAGGGTATCGGCATGGGGGCGCAGGTCACCGTTAAACGAAAACGCTGGCAAGGCGTTATTGACGACGGTTGTGATCGCTCTGCCAAAATGTTCTTGTGCCTGGGCCACCAGGGCATGCACCGCAGTTGCGTCTGTCACGTCGGCCTGCACGGCAATCGCCTTTTGCGGAGCATGGCAGCCAGTTCCCGGGCTTGGTCTGCGCTATTCAGGTAGTTGATGACTACACACGCGCCCTCGCGAAGAAACGAACGTACCAGCTGCTCGCCTAGGCCACGGCCGCCCCCTGTGACAAGAACGAGTTGTTGGCTGATGGGAAGCATTGAATTGCTGTTTTGCATGACTAGCCTTCGAAAACGACGAAAGTATGCGTGCGCGGCGCTGAGCGCCGTAATGCTGACATCCCTTCGCCAGGATGAACTGGATCAGGTTCGACGGGTGTTATCTCAGCCCCTGGGCAATCATGCCTGAGGCACCCCGTGTCGTAAGCGGAAACCATAGCATATAAGTAGGCGCCCGCCCTGACTTATTGACAATGCTGCGCCACTGTCTTAAGCTTTGCGCCTGTTCCTGGGGGAGCCTGACTTGGGCTGAGATTCCGCAATCGATTGCGGTAACCCTTTGAACCTGATCCGGGTAATTCCGGCGAAGGGAAGGAAATCCATCATTTCTCGTTGTCTTTCCTTCCTTCATTACGTTCCCGTGCGGCCTTAATCAGGCATGCGCGACGCTAATCATCACGTCCGGCACACCGGAACCCAAGGAAGAAATGCTCACGAGTTCATCAACCATTGTGTGGCTGTTGCTATTTTCAGGCTTTTTTGCTGTAGCCGGGGTAATGTATTCCCGCCATGACCGCGGCAGTCTGGAAGACTACGTCGTAGCGCGCAATAGCCAAAGCGCGATCGCAACCTTATTAACCTTGCTTGCGTCCACTCTGGGTGCATGGATTTTGTTCGCGCCGGCGCAAGCAGCGACCTGGGGCGGCCTGGCAGCGGTTATCGGCTATGCGCTTGGGGCCATGTCGCCGCGTCTACTGGATGATCCCACTAGGCAAGCGCATGCGCGAACTGATCCCTCAAGGCCACACCCTGACCGAGTTCGTAATTATCCGCTACGGAAAGCGAATGTACGGTCTTACCCTGCTGATTATGCTTTTCTTTATGTTTATTGCGCTGACCGCGGAAATAACCGCCATTTCGAAGCTGGTGGCGCTGCTGGCGCCTGTTCCGCTTTGGGTAACCGCGGCAATCGTGATGGGCGCAACACTGTTGTATACCGTCGTACGGTGGGATACGCGCCTCGATATTCACCGATAAAATGCAGATGCTTGTCATCGTCCCGCTGCTCGCCGTGCTGGCCATTCTGGGATGGCGGGCCGCCGGTGGAGCCGCACCCGCAGTAGCCGGTTTACAGGCGAATGCGCCACAGTTGCTTAACTTAACCGATCCCACCGGTATCAAGGCGGGCCTGACTTTCTTCGTGGCGATCCTGCTAACCGGCCTATTTCACCAAGGCAATTGGCAGCGCGTTTACGCTGCTCGCGATACACGCACCATGCGTAACGGATTTCTTTTTGGCGGTTTACTGGCGGCCCCGGTAATTTTTGTAATGGGGCTATTTGGCCTCGCCTTCGTGGGCCTCGGTTTCAAAGGCGACAGTTCGGTCGCGATGTTCAGCGTGATATTGCCCCACGTGCCGGAATGGTTCGCCATAAGCCTGATTCCCCTGGGACTGGCGCTGGTCATGAGCACTGCCGATACGGTCATT
This sequence comes from uncultured beta proteobacterium, assembly GCA_963706785.1. GTDB lineage: Bacteria > Pseudomonadota > Gammaproteobacteria > Burkholderiales > Burkholderiaceae_B > Pollutimonas. The sequence continues at coordinate 9,373 of CAVPNJ010000010.1, read as the reverse complement.
AGCGCCGTCTCGAGCATAATTGCGGTAGATATGCGCCGTCTGCTGCCGAAGGCGGAAAAGTCAACGTTGATGGCACTTTCTCGCTGGCTTATTTTCCTGCTGGCCATTCCAGTAATGATTGCCGCAGCTCAGGGCTACAGTGTGCTGTATCTTTACCTACTGGCCGATCTGTTCTGTTCGGCAGCGGCATTTCCCGTATTTTTTGGGCTATTCAATCGCCGTTACGACGGCGGGACAGCCGTAACAAGCACTATCTTCGGACTGGTCGCAGGCTTGGCACTGTTCCCCTACCCCGGCGAAAAACCCGAATACTTGCTCGAGTCTTTCCTGCTAGCTGCACTGGTTCCCGTTGCCGTCTCGGCGCTGCTCATGCAGTTCAAACGTACGGTTCCTCATTTCGACTTCACGCATTTGAACGCCTCAATCCGCAACCTGGACGACTAATCCAAAGATTTCGACGGGACAGCCAGCTTGCACCGACTTTGGCGACAACATTGCCAATCGGCGCAGGCAATCTTTTGTAACGCCCGGTATGATCGATGCTAAATCGTATAAATCGGAGGAAGAACAGCATGAAGGCTTTTTGTTTCGATGTGTTTGGAACCGTTGTCGATTGGCGTACGGGTGTAGCCCGGGAAGCGGAATCATTCTTTACCAGCCACGGCATTTCGACATGCGACGCCTACGAATTTGCCGATGCCTGGCGCCGCTTATACCAGCCTTCCATGGAAGACTGCCGTGCCGGCAGGCGACCATTCACCAAACTCGATATCCTGCACCGCGAAAATCTCGAAGCTGCGCTTACAGCCTGTGGTATTGACCCGAACGGCTTTGACGCCACCGAGCTGAACCGGCTTAATCATGCATGGCATCGCCTTGACCCTTGGCCCGATGTGATCGACGGCCTGACGCGTTTGAAAGCGCGCTATATCATTGCGCCTGCGTCGAACGGCAATATTTCACTTCTACTGGATATGGCTAAACGTGCGGGCCTACCGTGGGATCTTATTCTGGGCGCTGAAGTCACGCAGGCTTATAAGCCGTCTACACCGGCCTACACAAAAATGGCAGACTTGCTTGATATCCCTGTAAACGATATTTGCATGGTTGCCGCGCATAACAACGACCTGGAGGCCGCACGACTTTGCGGCCTGGCGACCGCGTTCGTACCGCGAATCACGGAGCACGGAGCAGAACAGTCCAAAGATTTATATCCGTCCCAGGAATGGGACATTATTGCGACGGACTTCGATGATCTGGCGAATAAAGCGGGCTGCTAACGCAAAAATAAAGGGGTGCCGGACCGATATAATAAGTCCGGCATATCGCCTGTAAGGATAGCTAGGTGGACAAAGACTTTATTGCAGACCCGAAGGGCTTGCTTCTGGCGCTGGACCTACTTCAGAAAGACCATCTCGATGTAGAGCCATTGAATCTACCAAAGGCTCTCCCTGAAACCGGAACCGATGCTTATGCCTTGCTGGATCGCCTTGCGCCTCACGTGCTGGGAAAGGCAACTCATTTAGGAAATTCCTCTGCCTTCGCCCACATGGATCCTCCGACACCGTGGATTACATGGGCCGCGACACTGTGGAATGCGTCGCTGAATCAAAACTTGTTGCACCCGGCCACGGCGCCCGTAGCGCGCGACATCGAAGAATGCGTTGTTAATTGGCTTGTGCCGTTCTTCGGAATGAACGGTGGCCACATGACTCCCGGCTCTACACTAGCCAACCTTACCGCACTGTGGGCCGCGCGAGAATGTGCCGGGGTGCGAGACGTAGTGGCTTCGGACAGCGCCCATCTTTCTATTGCCAAAGCAGCCCATATTCTCGGCCTGAATTTCAAGGTGATCCCATCGGATCCCTACGGTGCACTCGTTCCCGACGCCTTGCCGAACGATCTAAGCCGGACGGCGCTAGTACTGACCGCCGGCACAACCAATACGGGGGCGATAGACCCTTTGCACCTTGCAGGCAAGGCAGCCTGGACCCATGTTGACGCCGCATGGGCGGGGCCTTTGCGCCTAAGTTCGCACGCATCCCGCCTGGCAGGAATCGACAGCGCGGACTCGGTATCGGTTTCCGCACATAAATGGTTTTTTCAACCCAAGGAATCCGCGCTCGTTATGTTTCGCGATGCGAAGAAGGCGCAGGCAGCTATTACTTTCGGCGGCGACTACCTGGCCGTGCCCAATATAGGAGTTCTGGGTTCGCACGGTGCAACGGCGGTGCCTTTGCTTGCTATGCTTCTTGCCTGGGGTCGTCAGGGTCTGGCTGCACGCATCGATCACTGTATGGCGCTTGCCCATCAGCTAAGTGAATTCCTTACGAATGATGTCCGTACGGAACTTCTAGTTTTACCTCAAACAGGAGTCGTTGTCTGGAGGCCCATAAAGCCCCAGCAATTCGAAGCCACCCTGCGACGCTTACCCCCGGATATGGTGTCAACTACACGGATCGCCGGAGAGCGCTGGCTCAGATGCGTAGCGGCCAATCCTAATGTCGACATTGATTTGCTGACGCGCTCGATTTTTCAGGCGCTTGGCGAAACATGAACCCCAACGACCTCGAACTTTTGGTAACGCGAGTCATGCCTTACGGTAAATTCAAGGGGCGGATCATCGCCGACCTTCCCGGCGACTACCTGAATTGGTTTGCACGCAAAGGCTTTCCTGACGGAGAAATTGGCCGCTTGCTGATGTTGATGCAAGAAATTGACCATAACGGACTGTCACCACTACTTGCGCCTTTACGAAAGCGCCGACCGGAAGAAACCTAAAAAGCGCGACAAGATAGACGCGGGATTTTGCGCATTCACAGCGCATAAACCGTGGTGCATGCGCAACATTTCAAATACATAACGCGAATTACTCTGACATATGACTGAAATTCCAAATAAGAATAGGTATCATTTGCTTTCGCGTTAGCAATCCACTGGGTTGTACGGCTTGCCCGGTACAGCCTGCCAAATATATTCCCGTGAAAATGCCGCGCTCCAGCAGCGCCCAGTCGAGCCTTCGGGCCACGACATCGTTTTCGCTTGAATTAACTTTATGTAAGCATGGAGAAGTTTGATGTCCGATTACCCGAACGACCGCCCCGCCCAACGCCCCAGTCTTTTTTATATGGCGATTTGCAGTGCGTTGGCAGTGCCGTCTTTTGCGAATGCACAAGAGGCAGGCGTGTCGCAACTGACTCCCGTCAAGGTTCAGGGCTCCGCACCCGTCTTCAAGCCGCAAGCCGTCCAATCGGTAAAGTTCAAGGCGCCGTTGCTCGACACCCCGCAAACTATCAATATTGTCCCCTCGGAGGTACTAAAACAACAAAGCGCGCAAAGTTTGCAGGACGTACTTAGCAATGTGCCCGGCATCACTTTTTCGTCTGGCGAGGGTAACGCCGGATGGGGCGATATGTTTACCATTCGCGGCTTCTCCGCCGAGCAAAGTGTAACCGTCGACGGCGTACGCGACAGCGCCCTGACGAGCCGCAACGACATGTTTAACATTGAACAAGTCGAGGTCTTTAAAGGCACGGGCTCTATAGAATCGGGCGTAGCTTCCATTGGTGGTTCGGTAAACCTTGTCAGCAAAACACCTAAACTCGATCAGTTCTACGACTTTAACGTTGGCATCGGAACCGACAGTTACCGGCGAACCACTGCCGACCTGAATCATCAAATCGGCGAAACGTCGGCCTTCCGCCTGAACGCCATGTACCACGAAAACGATGTCTCCGGCCGCGGACCGACCAAAATGGACCGCTGGGGTATTGCGCCTTCTTTTTCGTGGGGACTGGGCACGCCTACTCGGATCACAGCGTCGTACTTCTATCAGAAAGACAAGAACACACCGGACTTCGGCTTGCCGTTGAATCGTAACGGTAAACGCATGAAATTCATCAACAAAGATTTTTGGGGTGGTCTGGATAACGCCGACATCGAGGAAACGGAAAGCAACAGTGCGACCTTGCGTATCGAGCACGACTTCAATAGCAAGACGTCGATTCGGAATCAGACAAGATGGTCTGAAACCAAGCGTTTCACTTATCTGACAACGGGTGGACGCCTGCTGAATGTACCCGCCAACTCTCAGCCAGGCGCGATAGTAACCACTGGGAACAGCAATTACTGGGGCTATAACGCCACGGGAAGCGAAACCTACCCTAGCGGCTTTTTAGCGGCCCCGCGGCTTAATAACGCTAATTCGTATAAAGGCACGATCGTCGCCAACCAGACCGACCTGAATCTGGATTTTAATACGGGCAGTGTCCGGCACCAGATGGTGACGGGCGTAGAGTTTTACGAAGAGAGTTACCGCAAGGACCCCTTCAGTCGCAGTTTGCCAAGCTTTACCGGAAAGCGAGTTATTGACGTGCGCAACCCCGATACGAATTATCGGGGCAGATGGGCACCCACAAGCAGCACAGACGAAAGCGGTGCGAAGGTCACCAACGTGGGGCTTTATGCCTATGATCAAATTAGTTTGAACAAGAATTGGGAAATTGCCGCTGGCTTGCGCTATGACAATTACAAGGTCAAATGGTACGGTGCCAATGGATCTCGTTTAGCCGACGAGCAAAGCGAGGGCATCTGGAGCGGACGGCTCGGCGTGGTCTACAAACCGGTCGACTTTGGCAGTATTTATCTCTCTTACAGCCAGGCATCCCAACCTTCGGCAGCCGCTGCCGCCTCGCGCAGCGGTGGTGGCAGCACTACTGCAGACTATTCTCCAGGCAAAGCAAAGACGTGGGAATTGGGAAGTAAATGGAACCTGCTGGATGAGAAGCTTTCGCTGACCGGCGCGATATTCCAGATAGAACGCAGCAATCCCACCGACACCGATGAATTTAATGTTGTCACGCAGACTAGCGCAAAAGAGCGCGTCCGCGGATTCGAAATGGGACTGGCGGGAAATATTACCCCCAAACTTTCTATGTATGGCGGCTTTACGGTAATGGACAGCAAGGTTCTGGAGAACTCGGAAGAACCGTGGCAAGAAGGAGGAAAAATGAAGAACGTTCCTAACCTCACCTTCAATACATGGACCAACTACACCTTCAATCAGCAATGGGACGCGGGCGTGGGGGCTCAATACATCGGCAAGCGGCGCTTTGTGGCCGGCAATACGGTGTCGGGTGCAGGCGGTCATACTGCCGACGTTTATATGCCAAGCTTCTGGCTATTTAATGCGGCGGTGGGCTACAACGTTAATAAAAATCTAAGCCTGCGCTTGAATGTGAATAATATTTTCGACAAGTTCTACATATCGCGCGGTACCTCCAGCTCGGATGGTTTCCAGCTGTACGGCGTTCCCGGAGCCGGTCGTACGTTAATTCTTAACGCTGAAGCCCGCTTTTAACCCGCCGGCTTTTGCTTGAGCAGCACTATCCGGTCAAGAAAACGTTGCCGCGTCAATGGGAACGGCTACGATGGCGGATAGCAAAGTTCGTCGGCTAAACCGCTCTTCGTAGCGGTTTTTCCTGTTTCACAAAGAGGTTTCTTATGATGCTGAAAATCGCCGATGTGCTTAATGCGGATCAGGTCCGGCAATGTCGGCAGGCGCTGGAACAAGCGGAATGGATAGATGGACGTGCAACGGCAGGGCATGTCGCTGTCAAGGCCAAGCACAATCTGCAATTGCCCGTGGAGCAACCGGTCTCCAGGCAACTTGGTGCCGGTGCGTGCCGGTACGAACTACACGCAGGAGTTCCGGCGCCAGGCTGTCGACCTGTACCGGTCGACTCCAGGCGCGACGCTGCGAGGGATCGCAGCGGACTTGGGTATCTCGCGAGGCACGCTGCAGGTGTGGGTGCACGCGCTGGACCCGGACCCGTCGACCCCGTCGTCTGCGCCTTGTCTGCGCCCGTCTGCGCCCGCCGCGACGCCGGGGACGCCGAGCGGGGCGGCCGGGGTCGGCGGCCGCCGAGCTGGCCGCGTTGCGGGCGCGGGTGGCGGCGTTGGAGACCGAGAACGTCGAGCTCGCGAGCAGACCAAGCTGGCCACCGAGCGGGACATCCTGCGCCAGGCGGCCAAGTATTTCGCCGGGGAGACGCACTGGTGAGCCGTTTCCAGTTCGTCGCTGATCACCGGCACGCCTTCGAGGTGAAGCGGCTGTGCGAGATCGTCGAGGTCGCCCGGTCCTCGTTCTACGCCTGGCTGGACGCCGCCCCGACCCGCGCTGCCCGCGCGGCGGCGGATGCGCAGCTGGCCGACCGGATCCGCACGATCCACGAGGCAGACCGCACCCAGGGGGCGCCGCGGATCACCGCCGAGCTCAACGACGGCGCGCCGCCTGACCGGCGGGTCAACCGCAAGCGGGTCGCCCGGGTGATGCGCGCCCACGCCATCGCCGGGCTGCGGCTGCGCCGCCGGGTCCGCACCACGATCCCCGAGCCCGCCGACCAGAAGGTGCCCGACCTGCTGCGCCGGGACTTCACCGCGCACCGCGCCGAACCAGCGCTACGTCGGCGACATCACGTATCTGCCGATCGCCGACGGCTCGAACCTGTACCTGGCCACGGTGATCGACTGCTTCTCCCGCCGGCTGGCGGGCTGGGCGATCGCCGAGCACATGCGCACCGACCTGGTCACCGACGCGCTCACTGCAGCCCACGGCACGCGGGGATCGCTGGCCGGGGCGATCTTCCACTCCGACCATGGCGCGCAGTACAGCGCGAAGGCCTTCGCCGCTCTGCGCCAGGCTCGGGGTGACCCAGTCGATGGGCGCGGTCGGTACCAGCGCGGACAACGCGCTCGCGGAGTCGTTCAACGCCTCGCTCAAGCGCGAGACGCTGCAGGGCGCGCATGCCTGGCCCGACCAAGCCACGTGTCGGCGGGCGGTGTTCGGCTGGGTGAACCGCTACAACACCCGCCGTCGTCACTCCTACTGCGGCCAGCAGGCCCCGATCGTCTACGAGCAGCAACACGCCGCTACGCTGCAGCTCGTCGCCTAATCGACCACCCCGTGTCCACTATCCGGGGGCAAGGCCCGATATCGCAGTCCATGGTGTCCGCCAATGGTCGCCGACCAGCACCGCCTACAGGCGATGCCCCCGTCGAGTCCGATCGGGATCCTCGTCAAAGCGCTACCCGCGCACCAACTGCTTGGCCTGCGTGCTGGTCTCCTACCGAGACATCAGCGCGGGTGGTGCGGGATGCGGCGAGCGTCCTCATCCCGTTGTGCTGCCTGCTGCCGCGGGCGCTGCGACGCTGGGCGCTTCGTAGGTCGGGTCACGGCGCGGCATGAGCAGCAGCGCGATCATCGAGACCACACAGCAGCCGATGATGTAGATGCTGATCCAGGTGCTGGATCCGGTGCCCTGCAGGATGGCCGCGGCGATCAGCGGAGCCGGTCCGCCTGCGATGACGGAGGCGAACTGATAGCCCAATCCGGCTCCGCTGTAGCGGATGTTGGTGCCGAAGCTCTCGGCGATCAACGCGGCCTGCGGGCCGTACTGCATGTCGTGGAAGATCAGTGACACCACGATCGCGAGCAGCACCAGTCCGGCCATCCGCGTGTTGAGCAACCCGAAGTAGGGGAAGGCGAACAGTCCGGTGCAGACGATCCCGATGCCGTACATCAGCCTTCGTCCGATCCGGTCGGAGATGTAGCCGAACAGCGGCACGCTGATCAACCCGATGGCCGCGGCGATGAGGGTGTCGGTGAGCAGCCCGGTGCGGCCCAGCTTCAGCTGTGTGGTGCCGTAGGCCAGTACGAACGTGATGAACAGGTAGAACGGCGCCTGCTCGGACATCCGGACGAAGGCGGAGGTGAGGATCTCCCGCCACTGGTGGCGGAACGCGTCGATGACCGGGAGCTTCCGCACCGCCTGGGCCTGCTTCACCTCGGCGAAGGCCGGGCTTTCCAGCACCCGCAACCGTACGTAGAGCCCGATCCCGACCAGCACGATGCTGGCCAGGAACGGCACCCGCCAGCCCCAGGTCTCGAAGTCCGGTCCGGTGGTCGCCGACATCAGCTGGACCATCGCGGTGGACAGCAACAGACCGATCGGGACACCGAGCTGGGGCCAGCTCGCCATGAGCCCCCGCCGCTTCTTGGAGCCCCATTCCATCGACATGAGCACCGACCCACCCCACTCGCCGCCGACCGCGACGCCCTGCACGAGCCGCAGCACGGTCAGCAGGATCGGCGCGGCGATGCCGATGGCGGCATAACCGGGGAGCACCCCGATGAGCGTGCTGCCGATGCCCATCAGCAACAACGTCGTGATGAGGGTGGCCTTGCGGCCGATACGATCGCCGTAGTGCCCGAAGATCGCGGCCCCGATCGGCCGAGCTGCGAAGCCCACGAACTGGGTGCCGAATGAGGCGATCACGCCGGCGTAGGGGGTCTGCCCTGGGAAGAAGATGTGCGGGAACACCAGGGCCGCCGCGGTCCCGTAGAGGAAGAAGTCGTACCACTCGATCGTCGTCCCGACCGTGCTGGCGAGCACCGCGCGGCGGCGCTGTGACCGCGCCAACGACGGTGAGGGTGACGTTGGGGTGTCCGTACTCATCGGAGGCTCCGCATCTGATCGAACCCAACCGTGGACGTCGACTGGAGCCGCCCTGCATCAGCCACTCTGCCGACCCGGATGACGTTACGACCACTCTCGAGAGAGTCAACCTCGGCGCCCTAGGCGCTTACGAAACTCCGATCGACAAGATGTTGTCGTTGCCGCCGCAGCGCGCCATCCTTGAGCGCGTGCCGGATCAGGGCGCAGAGCCTCGTCCCGACGGACCATAGGGCGCCCTCAGAAGGCACGTGACCAGCACGTACGCAGGACAACCCGTGATTGGCGGTGGGTGACGCAGACACCTCGTCTCGGAGAGAGACCACAGGGCGATCACCGACAGGCGCGGGTCAAGCGGTCTGATGACACCCACGGACCGCAAGTTTGTGCTGCCCGAAGGGCCATCCGTTCCGGGCTGTCGACGACGCACTGAGACTGACCCTTAAGCTTGACGCTTCTATGTGTTGTCAAGGGGCATTTCAAGATCGAGTTTCTTCCGCGGGTCGGCTGAGGCGGGTCCGGTGGTCACCGTGTCGTCACCGGTCCTCGACGGGGCGGTCGGCTCGGGTGGTGGTGAGGTCTGGGTCAGGGGAGCAAGTCGGTGACCGCGACGGGTTCGTCGCAATGCGGGCACCTGCCGCCGATGTCGACCCCGGCGGCAGGGTCGTTGGCAGTCCGGGCACCACTGCTGGCCGAGGTAGCGCTGCTCGCACTCGGCGCAGGCGTAGACGGTGGTGTCGCGGCGCGGGCGGCGGATCGGCAGGGCAGCGACCGAGGCGGCCGGGGTGGGGTGGCGGGCTCGCCACGCAGCCTGTCGGCAGGCCGGTGAGCAGTACCGTTGCCGTAGGTTGCGCAGGAAA
>CAVPNJ010000009.1:135000-300025 GCA_963706785.1 uncultured beta proteobacterium | reverse complement strand
TTAACACAGACCCGATCTCTGCAGTCAATTTGGTGATAAACTTCGCTGTCGAGCATTCCACCGTGAAGCTCCTACCCACCACTGCTGCCCTCTCATTGGTCGTGTTCGTTTCTCTCCTGAAGCCCATCCTTGTTTGCGCAACTAAGCGCCGGGCGTAACGCAAATGAACGAGATGCAGGGAGATCAGCGAATTTCCACCTATGAAACTGCGCCGAACACCGCGGTGGTCATCGTTCACACCTTCGCTGAGGAAAAGCCTGTCAGCCTCGACCGATCGGCTCGGGTGGATCTAACGAATCTTGCGAACCACGTGGGAGGATTTCTAGTAGTCCCAGGTCACGAAGCCGCCGTGTTCGTCAATACAGTCCTCGGCAAATACGTCATTTCCGTCACCGCTGTGGGATACATAAGCGCCAGTCGCGAAATTGATGTTTTGAGCCCCGTGAAGCAAGAGGTCGACATTGTGCTTCACCGCGATCCAGCCGCCGTTACCATTAATGAAGCATCAGGTCTCATGCCTGCGAAGGCGCGGAAAGAAGCAAAACGTGCTGTATCTCTCTTGAAATCTGGTGATCTTAATAATGCCGAGAAGCGTTTGAAAACCGCGTATGTTTTAGCACCCTCGAACGCGGATTTGAACTTCCTGCTGGGATATTTGTACTTCCAAAAGAACGACTACGCGCAGGCTGGAACCTACCTGGGAACGGCCGCCAACCTCAGTCCTCACTCCGCCCAAACGCTAACGCTGCTCGGCAGAACGAAGCTGGCGTTACAGAACTACCCGGAAGCTCAATCAGCGCTCGAACAGGCAATTCTTGTCGATTCGGAAGAATGGCTGCCACACGACTTATTGGCTAGTACATACCTTCACCAGAGGGAATACAGCAAGGCTCGCGACGAAGCACAGATTGCCGTTGCGAAGAGTGCGAGAGCGGGAAAGAATGCTTCCAGCGCTTCCGAACTTACCCTCGGGCAAGCATTGATCGGACTTGGCCAAAAGGATGAAGGAATCGAGGCGCTTCGCGTATTCCTGAAGGAATCTCCCCCAGAAAACATGGTCGAGCCAGTTCGCGCTCTGATCAAAAAGGTGGAGGAAGGCGATCAAGCACCGGCGGCAGGTTTAGTGACTACCGTGTCAGCCGATCCCCTCATGGCCGTGCCCAAACCTGCACTCTCGATGCAGACTTGGCGTCCCCCCGATATCGACGATGTTAAGCCGGACCTCGAGTCCGGACTAACTTGTTCCAGGGCTGAGGTGCTCGCAGCAGCGGGACAACGTGTACAGGAGTTGGTTCAGGACATAACCCGCTTCACCGCCGATGAGGATCTGTTCCACAAGTCGCTGGACGGGGCTGGGCTTTCAAGCCACGCAGAAACAAGAAAGTACTACTATGGCGCCACAATTTCGTCAAAACCAGGATCGGTTTTGATCGAGGACTATAGCGACGACAGAGTTCCTCAGAGTGGCTATCCCGACGGAATTAACAGTACGGGCTTCATCATGCTCGCGCTCGTTTTTCATCCAGCGATGCAGGGCGACTTCGATTTCGACTGCGAGGGACAAGCCAAGTGGGCTGGAAAACCCACATGGTTAGTGCACTTTCGCCAGCGTCCCGACCGTCCAAATCACATGCAGGACTACACTGTCGCTGGCCAGACTCATCGCATCGACTTGAAGGGCAGAGCGTGGATCTCTTCAGACACTTCTCAAATCGTGCATATCGAGGCTGACATCGTCAATCCCATGCACGAGATCCAAATGCTCAGCGAACATCAGGTCGTGGAGTACGGCCCCGTGCCCTTTGCAAGGAAAAGCACGATCCTGTGGTTGCCAAAAAACGTGGAGATTTACTTCGACTTTCGCAAGCGTCGTTATTACCGGCACTACACCTTCGACCACTACCTGCTTTTTGATGTCGATGTAACAGACAAGGTCAAACTCCCACCGGATACCGCCGTCTCAGAACCCACCCCGTCAACACAAAAGAGCCCGGATTAGGCAGTAGGGCGCACGCCCCATCCAGTGGTGCGCCGGGCTGGGGCCAGACGGGACGTTTACCGATTTTCTTACACGAACAACTTACGGAATAGAAGGGGACGTCACGTCTCTGCCGGACCATCGCCGCCCCCTCCTTCCACTAGTTCAACATCGGTTTCATTCGTGGTCTAGTTAGTTCCCGTAATCCAAATCTCAAATATCTGTTGGTCGGTGTCTACCGGGCCGTTGCCAGGTGCCCTATCCTTTCGCGTACAGTGCGAGGGTGAGGACGGTGCAGTTGGTAGCAAAAGCTTTTTCGCGTAGATTCCAGAAGAAAATGAAAAGATTGCCGTCGCTCGCAGTTCTATTGTGGCGGCGTAAGACCTGCGCCTTTGGTTTCGGATACGATCAATCCCGCAAGCGCAGCGGTCTTCTCGTCCTGTGTCCAAGGTGAACCGACTGTCTTTCCAAGGCTTGAGATGTGTTGCCGCACACGAGCCGCAGCCTTGCCGAAGGTTTCGTTCGCATGTTCGTTCAGTTCACGTTCACGAATACCCTTGACCGGAATGCGGCAATGTTCAAATGCTTGGCGAACAATCCTGCGAAAAAACTCCCCCTCGGCTGTATGGATCAGAGCATGTGAGGCGAGGACTTTCTCAAGTGATGGCAGTGCACGACCCGAGGCGAGCAGCACCGCACAGCCCACAACTCGATAGTTGCGAGCAGTTACGGCTTCGAGCATTTCAGTCACAGCTTTCAAAGCAAGGCGTTGCGAAGCCTCTGAGCACTTGTGAAGGTGTTGCTCTGCTTCCTCAAGGCCCAAGTTCTCCGCAAAGTGATAGGGCTGCTTCGCGCCTTTCATCGTGGGATCGATAACGATGATCCGTCGTCGGTCAATTAGCTCAGGAGAGGCAGAATCACTGGACATGCAAACGAGTGCTCCCCAGCCCGAATGCATCCGAACTCCAAACCCTGCGTTTTTCATGTTCGCTAAAAGCCACGCGCCATAGGGAGGTCTCGCTGTGCGCGACCGGTGCTACCTGCGGCTCGTCGCATCGTTTGCACACTGCCTCTCGAACACTTCCTTACCGCATTCTTCGAATGCCGCGCAGCAGCCTGTGCAATCCGTCGTGCTCAGCCGCCGCCATCCCTTGTTCGGCAGGCATCGGCGCTGAGCGGCGGAGCGGTTGCGCCGAGGGGCGATCAGGCTGTCTGAGAAATCCAACCAAGCAAGCCCGCTCCAGCTATGACCCACGCCGAGTTGACTCGGAATCTAATCACAAGCACCGCACTTGCAATCAGGATACAGACTGTCCGCCAATCAATGATCGCTGCCCGCCCTAATTGCCACGCGACAACGGCCATCAGAGCCAACGAGCCAACCACCACTCCGTCCAGGAACGCCGATGCGATTGCAGAGCGACGGAGTTTGGGTATGAGCGGTCCGCTTGAGGCGACGAGCACAAATCCCGGCAAGAAAATCGCAATCGTCGAGACGACTGCACCAGTGATCCCTCCAACCAAATAGCCGATGAAGGTGGCCGTCGTGAAGAGCGGGCCGGGTGTGAACTGGCCGACAGCAACAGCATCAATCAGTTGTTTTTCAGTCAGCCAGTGGAGATTCTGGATAAATTCCGTCCGCAGAAAAGCAAGCAGCACATATCCGCTTCCGAAAACAACCGCTCCGATTTTCAAGAATGAAAGGAATAGCCGAAGAAGGCTGACGGGAGCAGTCATGGCCGCAACTGCCGTTCCGAAAAGAATGCCAGATCGTCCGAATGACGGAATTGCCCATCCCATTACAGCCCCTCGCTTCTTGAACCCAACTGCTCCGCAGGCAGCGATGCCTGCTATGACAAGGACAATGAGCGGGGCAACCCCGCAAACGTTGAGCACGAGTGCGATCACTCCAATTGCAGCGAGGAGTTTCGTCTTGATCGCAGTGTGGGACAGGCTCCACAACGCTTGCAGGATGATGGCGATCACTGCGGCTTTGATACCGTACAAAATCCCGGCGACTTGTGGCAAAGACCCGTACCGTGCATAAACGGCGGCGATCAACGTGACCAAAATTGCAGCCGGAAGGATGAAGCAACAGCCGCCAACGAGAAGGCCCGCCCAGCCACGTTTGGATTGGCCGATGAAAATTGCAACCTCTGTTGAGCTTGGACCGGGAATTAGACTCGCTGCGGCAAGACGGTCAAGGAAATCTGCTTCCGTAATCCACTGACGTTTTCGGACAAACTCATGCTCCATCATTGCGATATGAGCAGCAGGCCCGCCAAATGCAGTCGTGCCGAGCTTCATGAAGACGAGTGCCAGTTCGGCGAGAGACACCTGTCGTTCAGGTGTGGAGTTCTCGGTGACGTGAGAGCCGAGCATCAATGGACAGAGTACCGGAACTTCTCAGACTCCATTTTCCAGCAACCACAGCCTGAACTCGCAGCGGGCGGGTCAGGCTCCAGAACCGGTTGCCGACTTTGGCCGCGTTTGGCTGTTGACGCCCTACGCTGCCAGATCCTACTGTCTCGCGCATGACAAAGAGCGAATATCTCACCGAATACGACGAAATCGTCAAGACCATGCAGATGTACATTGACGGAAGCAAACAAGGCAAGAGCGAACTGATGCGTCCGGCCTTCCACCCGGACGCCTCATTCTTCGGCTATGCCGGCGAACAACTCGCCGTCGGAACCAAGTTCCTCTTCGACTGGATCGACAAGAACGGTCCCGCTCCCAAGATCGAGCCCCGCATCGTCAGTGTCGACATTCTCGACTCGATCGCCGTCGTTCGTCTTGAGGTCGCGGGCTGGTCCGGCAACCTGGCGGGTTCGGATGTCCGCATGTCCGACCTGTTCACGCTCCTGAAGACACCCGGTGGGTGGAAGATCATCCAGAAGGCGTTTCACTGGCACGCTGAGGACCGCAGTGTAGCGGCGCTAGTCTTCTGGTATAGTCTTCGCGCGGGAGTTTTGGGGATGCCTGAGCGGAACACTCCACAGAAGACGCTGGAATCGTGGAAGCAGATCGCTGCCTACCTTGACCGCAGCGAACGTACCGTTCGGCGCTGGGAGGCGAGCGAGGGACTTCCTGTCCACCGCCGCGAGCACGAAAAGCAGGACACCGTCTTCGCCTTCCGGCACGAGATCGAGGCCTGGAGCCGCTCGCGCACCAAGTGTCCCGGGCCAGACTCACTCGATGGAAGCCGAGGTGCTCCCGCAGTCAAGCCAGCTGCCAACGCCTATCTCACCGAACATGACGCGATCACCCGCACCATGCACCTGCTACATCGCGGGCGCTCGCGCTGGCGACGGCGATCTGATGCGCGCCGCGTTTCATCCTTCCGCAACCATCTCCGGTTACTGTCAGGGGGTCGAATACAGCGGCTCCGTCGAGCACGTATTCCAGTGGATCACGGCGAATGGCCCGGCGCCGAATATCAATCCTCGCTTCGCACGCATCGAGATCATTGAGAGCATCGCGGTCGTTCATCTGGAAGTGCAACGATGGTCCGGCAAGCTGGCTGGCGCCAACGCCCGAGCCTCTGATGTATTTACCCTGCTCAAGTGGAACGGCGAATGGAAGATCACGCACAAGCTCTTCCACTGGCACGACCAGTGATTGGTCAACCAGGCTCAGCCCTCTTCCTTCTAAGCGTCCACTCTGGATGTTTTCATGGGACTTCGTTTGTAACAGCATCTAGTTCAAAGGTGAAGGGTGGGTATTCCCGCGAGTTCCTGAAAGAAAGGCACGAAAAGATTGGTCGGGGAGAGAGGATTTGAACCTCCGACCCCCTGGTCCCGAACCAGATTCAGGCGGTTGTGGAGCGATATTGATTCTTGGAGATCCCAACTGCTTGTGGATGCAAGAGATAGCTTTTGGCGAGTCGCAATGACTAAACGTTGTTGAACGAAGATGCAACGACCGACGCAAAATGGTCTACATTTCAGAAGACTGAGGCTCTCAACCCTGGCATCTTGCCCCTTCGGCAACTGAGCGGTATTTCTTTTCTCTCATCCCGAATCATGTTCCGACTTGTTCGGCTATGCAGGGAACAAGTCAGAGGTCAGAGAACTTGCTTGGCAAATTATCAAGATCCTGACTCTCTCAATCGGAAAGCCACTTCCGGAGATTGAGATCAAGGATGAAGCTGGGGCAAGCAAGCCAATCGCTATTGGTGTTTCGTTTTCGACACTCCGCGTCGAAAACGCGACGATGGGTAGTCCATCACCGCGATCTTTTCCTGCTATTTCAATAACCTACCTGTGGCCCTAAACCTGCGGCTGGACAGAAATGATCCTCAATTTCCGGCCCCCCGACGATGCCGTTCTTCCGTATGAAGGCGGCTCCCCTCAGGGGACTCATGGCTTTGCGATCCACGTTTTTTCGACTTTTCGAGGAATACTCCTGAGGGCGGCTAGGTCATGAACCTCCCGGCAGAAGGTGATAAACACCGTACAGTCGATCCCGAGATTATTCTTTCGACCGGTGACCGAGGCAGGCGGATCGCGACTTTTGCGAAAAAGCAAACGATTTTCGCTCAAGGGGGTTCGCCGGATGCTGTCTTCTACATACGCAAAGGCAGGGTAAGACTCGGCGTCGTATCGAAGAGCGGTAAGGAAGCCACAATCGCTATCTTGAACGAGGGTGATTTCTTTGGAGAAGGCTGCCTTACGGGGCAACTCCTCCGCCTTTGCTCCGCAACCGCAATCACCGAATGCTGTGTGATGCGAATTGATAAGAAGGCGATGGTGGAAATGCTCCACCAAGAGCGGCGCTTTGCAGATTTGTTTGTGGCATACCTGCTGACACGGAACATCCGGTATGAAGAAAATCTGATCGACTTGCTATTCAACTCCAGCGAGAAACGACTTGCCCGCATTCTTCTCATGCTCGCTCACTTCGGCAAGGACGGGAAACCGGAAGTTCTCATTCCGGAAATCAGTCACGATACTCTTGCAGAAATGGTAGGCACAACCCGCCCGCGAGTTAGCTTCTTCATGAACAGGTTTAGAAAGCTAGGCTTCGTTCGTTATAACGGGGGGCTTGAAGTCCGCAGTTCACTTCTCAGCATCGTCCTTCACGACTAGATCTGAGTTGAAGAGTGTGGTAATTCTTATCACATATAGACGCGGTGCGAACACCCGACCGGTCGCACGATTGCGGTAGTTCCCGTACAAGTGCTGTGCTAAGAATAGTGTGGTCCCGCTGAACCTCAACTAGTCAGCCCAGCCACTCACCGCCGACCACAAAATGGCTTGAACTGTAAGGCCGCGTCTTGCTTCATGCTGTTTCTGATCAACGTCTGCTGCTTGCGATGGTCTCCCCATAAGTGCCACCCTCGCCTCATCCAAAGCAGAAATTTGTCAGCGGCTCTTTGTGAGCAATATTGAACTTACGGCGCGATAGTCTGTTCCTAAGATTAGAGCCATCAATACCGATTTACGGTAGGAGCGGAACACCATGAATATAGAGTCGCATAAAGTGGGTCAGGAAACTAGATTGAGCTGCCTCGTACTTCACCTTAGAATCGCCACGGCCTTGACAGCTAGACACGCCTTTACCGTCTTACTAACTGCACTTCTGTGCACGTTCTCATCGGTTGCAGCTTTGGCCCAAGTGGCACCTTCACTGGGCACAGCACAGAGCTTCGCGGTATTGGGTGGCCAGGCAGTGACGAACACAGGCCCAACCCTTGTGTTCGGTGGCTTGGGAGTAAGTCCGGGCACCGCCATCACCGGCTTCCCACCAGGTTCGGTAATTGGCGGAACGATCCATTCAGCCGATGCGATCTCGCTGCAGGCGCAGAGTGACACAACAGCGGCTTATCTCGACCTTACAAGCCAAGCCTGCGACACCACGTTCGGAGTTCCGACGGACCTGGGCAGCCTGACGCTAGTACCCGGAGTCTACTGTTTCCTGTCCACGGCCCAGATAACAGGTGTTCTCACGCTGGACGCTGGCGCCAATCCCAACGCGATATGGGTATTTCAGGTAGCCAGTACCTTAATTACAGCAACTAACTCGTCCGTGATGATGATCAACGGGGCGGGACAATGCAACGACTACTGGCAGGTCGGAAGCTCAGCGACGCTTGGAACTGGGACCGCCTTCATCGGAAATATTCTCGCCTTGACCAGCATCTCTCTGGACACTAATGCAACGATGTCCGGCAGGGCTCTGGCGCGTAATGGCGCGGTCACGATGGACTCCAATACCGTTTCCATATCTGCGTGCGCTGTCCCAACTATTCCACCAACTGTTGTGAAGTCATTCAGCCCCGCCACGATCGCTGCAGGCGGAGTGTCAACCCTCACCATCACTCTGAGTAACCCAAACAGCTCTGCAGCTACGCTCACCGGGCCCCTCACAGACTCATTGCCTACCGGAGTCGTCGTGTCCGCGGGAGGCCCGCCTCCTTCGGCTGCAAGCGGCACCCAAGTGCCCTTGGGCGTAGGAATCAAGGCGGACACACCCAGCCCGGTTCCAGGGCCAAGCAGGCCCAGCGGGGTGCCGGGTACGGCGCGGTCGCCACCGACGGCAAGCAGTTCGTTGGGGGGAATATGCGGAAGCGCCATTGCCAGGGCGGTAAAGTCGTTGATGACGTGGAGCTTTTCAAACCCAAGGGCCTTACGAGTGGCGTTAATTGAAAATTGCCAGGGAAAATTGGTCATTTTCACGTGATCACCGAGCACTGGATTTGCGATCGCTATGATGGCATGTTTGACCAGTGGCGCGCCTGTCGTGTTCAAGTAATGGAAAATGGCCAGTTCTATGGTCGGAAAGTCGGCCACGGCTAGAACGCTGATTTTGTTTATGTCTCGTACTGAGGTGCATAAAGCGAATCGGGCGTGGGTTCCGCCGATGTCGGCAATCAGATGTAGTGGATGTTCAGGCATGCCAATATGCATCGAAAGGCACTCCGGTTTGGGTGATCAGATAACTGATGGGCATGGTCGCCGTGGACTGCTGTGCGGCCTGCTCGAAAACAATGCGCTTCCTGGCGCCAGCGATGGCTAGTATCAGTCGCTGGGTGCTCAATAGCCCTGTCAAGGTCATGCTGATTCTTTCGTGCTGAGCTGCGGGTGGGCTAATGTGTATGTAATGATCCGGCAGCTTGACGTCCAAGGCGCGTTTCAGCTGCGCTGCGGCCGGAAATAACGATGCGGTATGGCCGTCGTCGCCCATGCCGAGGACCGCCATATCGACCTTTTGATTCAGGCTATTGGCATGCATTACACAGTCTTCAATATTTTCGGGATCGCTGATCAGTCCCGAAAAGGTAGCGCTCTTGGCGCGGTTCACCAACAGAAATTTACGAACCAGGGACTCATTGCTGTCCGGGTGTGCGGGAGGTACGAAGCGCTCATCAACCAGCGTTATGTGAATTTTGTCCCACGGAATATCGGCTTGGCTTAACCGTGCGAACAATGGAATAGGCGATTTTCCACCGGACACGGCAAGACCAGCATGTCCCTGAATATGCACGGCATCCCGGAGAAACCGGGAAATGTTGCCGACCAATGCGGTCAGGTAAGTTTCCTGGTCGCGGAATTCGTGCCACATGTCAGGCTACCCCATGCCGCACGCGGTCCGTACGGGACAGATAAAGCGCTGACATCAGCTTGTATAGGGCGAGGTCGCAGGTACCGCCAAAAAAAACGATATCGGAAGGCGGTGTGGTGGACATGGGTTCCTTTTTCTTTGAAGCGTTGTCGCGCTTTCATGTAATTAAGCTACAGGTTGGCGGCCTTGTAAAGAGGTTCTCGGAAAGACGGCATTCAGGCGAAGCCTGACCCGAACTCGATCGATAGCTCGCTACAATGTCCACTGCTTTGTTCCCACGCAGTGGGCATGATAAAAAATAAACATGAGTAAAACACCTGGCCGCAACACCATTGCCGACGTGGCGCGCCACGCTGGCGTTTCCAAAGCCACCGTGTCCCGGTTTCTGAATCATCGGGAAACTTTGCTTTCGCCTGAAATTGCCGACCGCGTCGCGTTATCAATTGCGGAAATGGGCTACACGCCCAGTCCCATGGCCCAGGCGCTTAAGCGGGGAAGGTCCCGTCTGATCGGCTTGGTAGTCGCCGATATCACCAATCCCTATTCGGTAGCGGTGTTGCGCGGTGTCGAACAGGCGTGCCGCGAAGCGGGATATCTGTTGATGTTGTTCAACCTAGGCAACGAGATCGAACGCGAGAGCGCTGGAATACGAGCCTTGTCGTCGTACCGCGTTGAAGGGTTCATTCTTAATACGATGGGTTACGACGCGGGAGCATTGCTTGAAACGGCGCGGCAAGGCAGGCCGATTGTCCTGGTGGATCGTCTGCATCAGGGGCTAGATGTCGATTTCGTTTCGCTGGATAACCGTCAGGCCATTTACCTTAGCGCCCGACATTTGGTGGATGCGGGGTACGAGGAACTATTGTTGGTTTCTGAGCCCCTGGCCAACATAAGTTCACGCATCGAGCGGGTTACGGCTTTCCGGGCCTTTATTGCGGAGCACAGTGCCGTCGCATCGGGCACATGTGTAGAAAGCCACGAAGAGAAAACCGATACATTGATAAATGCCTTGCAAGAGGCTCGTGCGCGGGCGCAGGCCAGATCCACGACGCCTGCCGTCATTGCCAATAATGCCGTAGTAACTTTGCGCATTGTGGCTGCTATTGCGCGTCTGGGCTGGCGCCTGGGTAAAGATATTGGCCTTGTTGGCATAGACGATACCGAATGGGCGCCTTATGTGGGCCCCGGCATCAGTACAGTATCCCAGCCGACAGCCGAGCTCGGCCGCCTGGCAGCCCAGTGTCTTATGCAGCGCGTCGGTGGCTCGAATGTGCCGGTACGCAAGGTTTTGCTGCCGGGAACGCTGCTGGAACGGGGATCTTCGCAGCAATAATCTTGTAGCGTAAAAATGCTAGGAAAAATCGTCCGCTGAATAAGTGCTGATATAATTTGCCGCTTTCGTGGCCTGACTGTGAAACCGGTTTCATGGTCGTCTTGTCTTTCAACACTATCGTGCCCTCACGGCATTGCCGGTTGGAAGTTGCTGACGGTATCCTTGTTTTAAGTAGGTATTTTCTGAATCACGCGGTATGCTTTTATCCGCTGGCAATGCCTAAGGTTTAAAAATAACGTGAATTATTCCTTCCAATTCGGTCCGGTTTTCGAGGCTTGGCCTTTATTGCTTCACGGCACCTGGATGACTATTCAGTTGTCCTTCCTCGCCATGGTCCTCGGGTCAGCGGTCGCGGTATTGTGCGCCTGGGGTAAAACAGCCGGTCCCGCGCCGCTGCGCTGGCTGATCAATGCGTATATCGAAGTCATACGCAATACACCCTTCCTGGTACAGCTTTTTTTCTTCTTCTTTGCGCTGCCCACTATTGGCGTCCGTTGGTCGCCTTACACTGCCGCCTTGGTTGCCATGGTGTTTAATCTTGGTGCTTATGCAACGGAGATTGTGCGTGCGGGTATCGAGTCCATACCCAGAGGGCAAATTGAAGCCGGCACGGCGTTAAGCCTGTCGCGCTATGAAATTTTTCGCTTCGTCATACTGAAGCCCGCCATGCGCGCCATCTATCCGGCGCTGACCAGCCAGTTCATTCTTCTGATGCTTGCTTCCAGCGTCGTGTCCGTGATATCGGCCGACGACTTGACCTCGGTCGCCGCAAACCTTCAGTCCCAGACATTTCGCAGCTTCGAAATCTACATCGTCATTACCGGAATTTATCTGTTGTTGACGCTCGCTTTTTCTTATTTGTTCCGACTGATTTACCAGTGGGGCCTAAATTATCCGGACCGTCGATAATGCGTACATTTGGCTACTCTGATTTTTGGTTCATTCTCGAGGCTGCTCAATGGACCATCCTGTTGTCTATCATTGCCTTCATAGGCGGTGGGATCGTCGGCCTCATCCTGGCGTTGTCGCGTACGTCCGAGAATAACGTGGCGCGCACCCTGTCGACTGGCTTTATCAGGCTGTTTCAGGGTACCCCCTTGCTGCTGCAGCTGTTTCTGGTGTTTTTCGGTGCGCCCGTCGTGGGGCTCGATATCAACCCATGGGTCGCCGCCGCTGTCGGTTTGACGCTTAATAGCGGTGCTTTTCTGGGCGAGATATGGCGCGGCTGTATCGAAGCGATTCCGCGCGGTCAATGGGAAGCAGCCGAGGCCGTAGGGTTGTCATATCGTCACAAAATGCGCGATGTCGTGTTGCCGCAAGCCATGAAAATAGCCGTGCCGCCTACCGTCGGTTACCTGGTTCAAATCGTGAAAGGTACGTCACTGGCTGCCATTATCGGTTTCACTGAACTGACCCGTGCGGGACAAATTATTAATAACGCTACTTTCGAGCCTATGGTCGTGTTTTCGGTCGTTGCGCTTATTTACTTTTTATTGTGCTGGCCTTTGTCTTTGTTGGCTGCCCACATGGAACGGCGTATGGCCGTTTCGCTGTCACGCTAAGAAGTGCGGGATCCGATCCTTTATTTTATCGATGTCGTAATTCAATCCTGGAGAGACATAACATGTTCGTAATCAAGAAAATGCGTACTTTCGTAGGCGCAACATTGCTGGCCAGTTGCACAGCCTTATCGCTGGGCGCGACCGCGGCCAACGCGGAAACCATAGATCGAATCAAAGAAAAGGGCGAGCTCACCATCGGCATGCTGGTCGACTTTCCGCCATACGGAATATTGAACGGCGAAAACAAACCTGACGGTTACGACGCTGACGTAGCCAAGAAGCTGGCCCAGGATCTCGGCGTGAAGGTAAATATCGTCGCCGTCACAGGCCCCAATCGCATCCCGTACTTGCTGACCAATAAGGTCGATATGCTGATTGCCTCGCTTGCCATTACTCCAGAGCGTGCAAAACAAGTACAGTTCTCGCATCCCTACTCGGCAGCCCAAATCGTCGTGTTCGGGGGCAAAGATGCCAAGATCACCAAGCCAGAAGACTTGTCCGGTCTGCGCATCGGCGTGGCTCGTGCCAGCACCCAGGATATTGCCGTAAGCAAGATAGCACCCAAGGATGCAAACATCCGCCGCTTTGACGACGATGCTTCGGCCATGCAGGCCTTGTTGTCCGGTCAAGTCGATGCGATTGGTTGCTCGACGACAGTGGCAGCGCAAATTGCCCAGCGTGCTCCCGACCGTTTTGAGAACAAATTCGTTTTGCTCCAACAGGAAATGGCCGTAGCCATGCGCCCCGGCGAAGCCAAGACACTCCAGACTATCAACGACCTCGTTGATAAAAACATCAAGAACGGCGAATTCAGCAAGCTGTACGAGAAATGGCTGGGTACGCCTTTGCCCGCGCTGAAAGCCTCCTGATTCACTTAGCGATTTATCATGACTGACAGACAAACCACGCTTGCTGTCGATGAATCGAATCGTTCCGCCCCGGAGGGTGGAACGATCATCGAAATCGAAGCCCTCAACAAGTGGTACGACAAATTCCACGCCCTCACTGAAGTCAATCTGAGCGTCGCCGCCGGCGAACGAATCGTTATCTGCGGCCCGTCGGGCTCCGGAAAATCGACACTGATTCGCTGCATCAACGGGCTTGAAAAGATACAACAGGGCCGCATTGTGGTCGATGGCATCGACCTGACCGCCAATTCCCGCAACATCGAGGCGATTCGCCAGGAAGTGGGTATGGTGTTCCAGCA
The DNA here is from genome assembly GCA_963706785.1 of uncultured beta proteobacterium. Classification (GTDB taxonomy): domain Bacteria; phylum Pseudomonadota; class Gammaproteobacteria; order Burkholderiales; family Burkholderiaceae_B; genus Pollutimonas. Next base: position 286,379 of record CAVPNJ010000009.1, on the reverse strand, counting down.
GTTCAATCTGTTCCCCCACATGACTGTCCTGCAGAATTGCATGCTGGCGCCCATGCGTTCGCGAGGCATCAATGCGCAAGACGCGGAAGCGATTGCCATGAAGTACTTGACTCGCGTCCGTATTGCGGATCAGGCTAAAAAGTATCCCAGTCAATTGTCGGGCGGGCAGCAACAGCGGGTCGCGATTGCCCGTGCGCTTTGCATGACGCCCAAAATCATGCTGTTCGACGAACCGACTTCCGCGCTGGATCCGGAAATGGTCAAAGAAGTGCTGGACACCATGATCGGCCTTGCCGAGGACGGCATGACGATGCTATGCGTGACGCATGAAATGGGCTTCGCCCGCAGTGTCGCGGACCGGGTAATCTTCATGGCGGACGGCAAGATTATCGAGCAGTCATCGCCGGAGAAGTTTTTCAGCAATCCGGAAAACGAGAAGACACGAAGTTTCCTGGGTCAGATCCTGAATTCTTGATCCTCCGGGATTTAAGTTATGGTGTTCGCGCAATAGGCGCAAGCACACCGAGCTTCTCACAAACACGCGCCTAGCCTGAGCATTTCGGGCGGGCCGTCGTTTTGATGTATCGATACCAGGGCACGCGTCTTTACGTGTCCTGTCTTCAGCGGGCCGTTCACCAGACGGTTCATACGGAATCATGAATTCTTCCAGTCAAATTATTGTTTCTCTGACCTCCTTCGGAGCGAGCGAGGTTCGTCGCCATGGGCAACGCTGGTTTATCGAATTGTGCAAGGCGGCTGGGGCGGATGGCGTTGAGGTTCGCGGCGAGCTCTTGCAGGGTCGCGATGACGAACTCATCGAGTTGGCAGCCACTATTCGTAGCACTGGGCTAGCTTCGGTGTACTCATGCCCCGATATGCTGTGGGATGTCGACGGTGCACTCAATCTGCCCGCACTCGACCGTAGTCTTTCCGCGGCTCTTGTCTTGCACGCCCGCGTCTTGAAGATGTCCATAGGGGCATTCGGTAAGGCAACCCCGAATACTTTCGACGTCTTGAAACAACGTCTTGCAGGGCAGGGCGTTACTCTGCTGATCGAGAATGATCAGACCGCGCCAGCGGGTGCTATCGACAGCTTGCAACACTTCTTTCGCAGCGCAGCCGAGAACGGCCTGGATCTGGGCATGACCTTCGATATGGGCAACTGGCATTGGGTCGGAGAATGCGCCTTGCAGGCCGCGCAAGCCTTTTCAGAAAGAGTGCACTACGTACATTGCAAAGGCGTGCAACGGCAGCCTGGACGGTGGGTTGCGGTACCGCTGACCGATTCGTCTGCTCCATGGCGCTCCATTTTGAGGGCAATGCCGCAGCATGTGCCGCGCGCAATTGAATATCCCTTGTCAGGGGAAGATTTGCTGGCTGTGACACGCAACGCCATCCTTGAACTACGCAATTTGGAGATCGAATCGTGAGCACCCCGCTGGATGTCATAACGTTTGGTGAAGCGATGATGATGCTTGTGGCTGATCGGCCGGGGCCCATAGAACACGCACAGGCTTTTTATAAGCGCACCGCCGGAGCCGAAACCAATGTCGCCATTGGGCTGGCCCGCCTCGGTCTGAAAGTGGGCTGGGCGAGTCGTCTGGGGGACGATTCCGTAGGGCGTTACTTGTTGTCGGAAATGCAAGGCGAAGGCATCGATTGTTCGCATGTGGCAAGCGACCCGACTCAGCGTACTGCTATGCAGTTCAAAGGTCGCGTCACCGACGGTAGCGACCCCCCGGTCGAATACCATCGCAAGGGCTCCGCGGCCAGCCAAATGCAATTGTCGGATATCGATGCGGCGTGGCTGTGCAATGCCCGGCATCTGCACAGCACTGGTGTATTCGCCGCAATTTCCGATAATTGTTATCAGGTAAGCCGCCAGACCATGGCACTGATGCGCGAAGCCGGCAAGACGATATCGTTTGATCCCAATTTGCGTCCCACGCTATGGGGATCGACGGAACGCATGCGCGAGGGTATTAATGCATTGGCATTTGCTGCGGACTGGGTTTTTCCCGGGATAGAAGAAGGGCGTTTGTTGACCGGTCATCAGACTCCTGAAGCCATAGCCTCCTTTTATCGCGATCACGGTGCGCGGCTGGTGGTGATCAAGCTGGGGGCTGATGGCGCTTACTTCGATAGCGGCGACGAGCAGGACTACGTGGCCGGATTTCCCGTCAAGACCGTGGTCGATACCGTGGGGGCCGGCGACGGATTTGCAGTTGGCGTAATCAGTGCATTGCTCGAAGGCCAGCCGGTCCGCAGGGCCGTAGAGCGCGGAGCCTGGATAGGGGCAAGAGCCGTGCAAGTATTGGGCGATACTGAAGGACTGCCCACCCGTAAAGAATTGGAAGAAGCCGACCGCTAACAAGTGAAGTCGGGCGGCCCTGCAACTGCCGTGCCGAACGCGTTACAGTTCTGGATTAACGCTTAGGCAATAAGGATAGGGTTTAAAAAATGAGTCAAAAAAAGGTTTTGGTGTACCGGCAGTTGCCACCTGACCAGTTAGCCCGGATACAGCAGGAGCACAGTGTTGTCGTAGCTAACCCTCGGGTCCCCGAAGAAAAAGCTGCTTTTTTGGAAGCCTTGCCGCAAGTGCACGGCATGATTGGTTCAAGTTATCAAATCGACGACGTTTTACTTGGGCAAGCTCCGCAGCTCGAAGTGATCTCCAGTATTTCGGTAGGGGTGGATAAGTTTTCGCTAGACGCCTTGTACCGCCGCGGCATAACGCTATGCCATACTCCAGGCGTGCTCACCGAGACGGTTGCCGATCTGCTGTTTTCGATGGTGCTGGCAACTAGCCGACGCATCGCTGAAATGGCACGTTACGTGCAAGATGGGCACTGGCACCGCAGTGTGGACGAAGATCTTTATGGCTGGGATGTGCACGGAAAGACGCTCGGTATTTTGGGATACGGCCGTATCGGGCACGCATTGGCCCGACGCGCTGCATTGGGTTTCAATATGCCTGTCCTCTACCAGACACGTAACCCCGTGCCCAGTGGTCTTCCTGAGGGCAAGGCTCAGTCGGCAACGTTTCGCGAGCTGTTAACGAAGTCTGATTTCGTGGTGGTAGTGCTTCCACTGACCGACCAAACTCGTGGGCTTATCGGCCCGCAGGAATTTGCTGTAATGAAGCCGGGCGCCATTTTGATCAATGGAGCTCGTGGACCAATAGTTCAAGAAGCTGCCTTGTTGCATGCCCTGGATCATGGCACCTTACGCGCGGCTGGCCTGGATGTTTTCGACACCGAACCTCTGCCGCTGGATTCGCCATTAAGGAATCATCCCAAGGTCTTGCCCTTGCCGCATATTGGTTCGGCTACCCATGAAACCCGCCAGGCCATGTGCGAGATGGCGACGACCAATCTGTTACTGGCTCTGCAAGGAAAAACGCCACTTGCTGCTTACGTTCCCACGTCGAAATAAGGCCCGCCGGAGGCGGGATTCGTAGGCCTTCGAAGCGAACTTTTAACCCTTTTTCAGCAAACAGGCTTGTCGTGCCAGCTCGGTGATGGCCGCCCAATCTTTACTCGCGACGGCCGACTCAGGGGTGAGCCATGAGCCACCCACGCACTTTACATTGGGCAGGGCCAGATACTGGGCCGCATTTCCGGCGTTGATGCCGCCTGTTGGACAGAATACGATATCGGGCAATGGCCCGTATAGCGCCTTTAGTAATCCCACGCCACCCACAGCTTCAGCAGGAAACAGCTTCTGTACAACGAAGCCTTCGTCGGCAGCAAACATGGATTCGGATGGCGTGGCGATGCCGGGCAAAAATGGTATTCCAGCCTCTCGCGCTGCAGCGGCGATGGCTGGCGTCAGCCCTGGGCTGACCGCAAAGCGCGCCCCGGCCTTAAGGGCTGCCTCGAGCTGTCGAGGGTTGCGCACAGTGCCTACACCGACCAATGCATCGGGCACTGCCTGGCTGATCAGGCTGATGGCCTGCAGCGCCGCGTCCGAGCGCAGGGTAATTTCCAGGCTGCGGACGCCACCCTTGACCAGGGCACTAGCCAAATCTATGGCCGATTCAAGGTCGTTGATCACCATGACCGGCATTACCGGGCTTTGCTGCAATAGTTGTAGAGCGTTCATAGGAGTTCTCTTTAGAAATGAATAGCCGTCGCTTACCGCATGACGGGCCAGTCGGGATGCAGGAAGGTAGATGCACCCGACTCTGCAATGCTGGCGTGCTGGCGCGCCGCAGCGAAAAGTTCGCGGCCAAATCCGGCCTGATGCACTTCAATATCAACGGGGGCGGGCGTTCGCTCAAACCAGTTGGCCGGTTCCAGTATGGACAGTTCTCCGCTATTTGCGTCAAGTTTTACGATATCGCCGTCTTGAACCAACGACAAAGGTCCGCCAGCCAGCGCCTCTGGGCTGACGTGTATGGCTGCGGGCACTTTCCCCGACGCGCCCGACATGCGGCCATCGGTGACCAGCGCCACTTTGAAGCCCTGGTTTTGAAGTACAGACAAGGCGGGAGTCAGTTTGTGCAATTCCGGCATCCCGTTTGCGCCCGGCCCTTGGTAGCGCACTATGGCGACAAAATCGCGCGCGAGTGCGCCTTGCTGATACGCCTTTAGTAAGTCATCCTGACTATGAAATACCAGCGCGGGTGCCTGTACGACTCGATGCTGCGGTTTAACGGCGGAAACTTTAATCATTGCGCGGCCTAGATTACCCTGCAGCAGCTTCATTCCGCCATCCGGACTGAAGGGTTGATTTGCCGGACGTATTACATTCGTATCCAGCGATTCGCTTGCACCCGGCTTCCATTCCAGCTTGCCCTCGTTCAAGTACGGTTCATGGGTATAGTGTTCCAAACCATTGCCGGCGGCGGTTTTTACATCGCCATGCAGCAGCCCAGCTTTCAATAGTTCGGCTATCACGAGACCTATGCCGCCGGCAGCGTGGAAGTGATTCACGTCGGCACCCCCATTGGGGTATACGCGAGCCAACAATGGTACAACAGCAGAAAGCTCCGAAAAGTCATCCCAGTTAATCGCGATGCCGGCAGCTTGGGCAATGGCAACCAAATGCAGCGTGTGGTTGGTGGAGCCGCCGGTCGCGAGCAGGCCCACTATACCGTTGACGATCGCACGTTCGTTGATAACTTCCGCAAGCGGTGTAAATTCCGTCCCGCTGGAAGTTAATTGCAAGGCGCGCTGAGCCGCCGCACGCGTCAGCGCTTCGCGCAAGGGTGTATTAGGCGGCACAAAGGCCGCCCCAGGCAAGTGCAAGCCCATAATTTCCATCAACATCTGGTTGGAATTGGCGGTGCCGTAAAACGTGCAAGTGCCGGGGCCATGATATGACTGCGATTCCGACTCCAGAAGCTCAGCGCGGCCTACTTTGCCTTGAGCGAACAATTGACGCGTATGAGCCTTGTCGCTATTCGATATGCCGGAGCTCATGGGGCCGGCGGGAATGAAGACGGCGGGCAAGTGGCCGAAACTTAATGCTCCTATCAGCAGTCCAGGCACAATCTTGTCGCAGACGCCGAGATATACGCCCGCATCGAACATCTGATGGCTTAATGCGATGGCGGTAGCCATGGCGATCACATCGCGTGAAAATAAGCTAAGTTCCATGCCGGTCTCGCCTTGAGTCACGCCGTCGCACATGGCCGGAACACCCCCAGCAAACTGTGCAGTTCCTCCCGCAGCGAAGGCGGCCTGTTTGATCAGCGCGGGGTATGCAGCGAACGGCTGGTGTGCGGAGAGCATGTCGTTGTACGACGAGATAATGGCAAGATTAGGACGTGCTGCTTCTTTCAAGCGCAATTTGTCCGCTTGCGGCATGGCTGCGAACGCATGGGCAAGGTTGGTGCAACCCAAACGATCTCGTTCGACTTTCTTTCCGTAAGCCGCGCGGGTCCGGGTGAGATAGCGTTCGCGTGTGATTATGCTGCGGTCAGTGATCCGGTCGGTGACGACCTGTACGACATGGTGTAGTGCCATGGAATGAATCCTTAAGGAGGAGACGAAAAGGCTCCGCTTGATTGTAGTTTAACTACATCCTAAATTCAATTTCGGCACATTATTCAGGTTTGTCAGTGGATTAATCGTTATGCACTCTGGTTTTAAGTAAGGATAAAATGTAGTTTTGCTATATATGCCGGCAATAAACGCCGTCCTGGACCGGCGTAGAGACGGCCCTTTACCTAACGCTTTTGTATGCAGCCAAGGCGACCATCGCCCAGGCGATGATAAAGGCCAGGCCGCCTATTGGTGTGATGGCGCCTAGCCATTTGGTACCGGTAATTGCCAATACGTACAGGCTTCCGCTGAAAATGACCACGCCGGCAAACATTAGAGCCCCGGCGTTGCTCAATAAGGCAGAGCCAAATCTTGCACCTAAGGCAGCGATGGCCAGCATTCCCAGGCCATGTACCAATTGATACAGCACGGCGGTTTGCCAGACGGCGATTAGTTCCGGGGTGATCAGGCGCTTGAGCCCGTGGGCTCCGAAAGCGCCCGCAGCGACGCCGACGAGCAGTGTCAGCGCGGCTAGAACTACAAGTTGACGGTCGGTCATGTGGCAAATGTCCTGACTAAAGTTGCGGACCAGTACAGGCCCGTTAAATCAGACCTTGGCACCGCGTATCAGGCCGCGCGCAATAATGACTTGCTGTACCTGCGAGGTACCTTCATACAGGCGAAATAGGCGTACATCGCGGTAAAAGCGTTCAACAGCGTAGTCGCTGACGTATCCGGAACCACCGTGTATCTGCACGGCACGGTCCGCTACGCGGCCGCACATCTCAGTGGCAAAGTATTTGGCGCAAGAGGCTTCGATCGATACATCTTTGCCGTCATCGCGCTTGCGAGCGGCATCAATGACCATGCATTCGGCTGCGTAGATTTCTGTTTTGGAGTCGGCCAGCATGCCCTGCACCAGCTGAAAATCGCTGATGGGATGCCCAAATTGCTTGCGATTCATCGCGAATTCCAGGGCGTCCCGCAACATGCGCTTAGCTGCGCCAATGGCAACAGCGGCAATATGCAGCCGTCCTTTGTCGAGCACCTTCATGGCCGTCTTGAAGCCGACGCCTTCGCGATTGCCGATCAAGTTGGCGGCGGGCACTTTGCAGTCCTCGAATATGACGTCGCAGGTATGCGCGCCTTTCTGGCCCATTTTCTTGTCGATCTTGCCTAGTGACAACCCCGGGGTTTTTGCCTCGACAATAAAGGCGGAAATGCCGCCAGCGCCTTTGATGGTGCTGTCAGTTCGGGCCATGACGGTGAAGATGCCGGCTTCTGGGGCATTAGTAATAAAGCGCTTGGTGCCGTTAAGTATGTAGTGATCGCCATCGCGGACGGCGGTGGTTTTAAGCGATGCGGCGTCGGAGCCGGCCTCGGGCTCGGTGAGAGCGAATGAACCAATAAGGTCACCGCTGGCAAGGCTGGGCAGGTAATGGTTTTTTTGCTCGTCGGTGCCGTCAAGGTAGATGCCCATTGCACCTATGCCATTATTTGTTCCGATCAAAGATCGAAATGCTGGCGAAGTTTGGCCAAGCTCGAAGGCGATTCGGACTTCTTCCTCCATGGTGACACCCAGGCCGCCATATTCTTCAGGTAGCGAAAGACCGAATAGACCTATTTCCTTCATCTGCGAGACGATGTCAGCCGGAATCTGGTCAGTGTCTGCCACTTCTTCTTCTCGGGGAACTAAAACTTCCTGAACGAAGCGGCGTACGCCTTCTTCTAATAGCATTTGGGTTTCGGGATCGCGGATCATGGTGTGTCCAGTAATTCATGGAATAGCGTAATAATGCAATACTTTAACAGTCCGGGCTTGTTTTGGCCGTCAGGCGGGATAGAAGTTGAGGCAGTGGACACCAAGCTAGTGATATGATCGAGTCACCGTTTTGAGCCCCTAGGCGCCGGCTGCAAGCAGGAAAACTGGTATGGCTGACGATACTCTGCACTTTGATCCGCCCGAAAAGACCGTAGTCGCCTCGGCTCTGTATCGCCCGGGGCGCGAGCCCATACAGGTCGCCCTATCGCAGGTTGCCTCATTTGCAAACTCGACTGACGGTTTGTTATGGATAGGCCTTAAAGAACCGACTATTGCGCAGTTAGAGCAGTTGGGCGCCGATCTGAAGTTCTCACACAAGGCTATCGAGGAAATTTCCTCGCCTCATCGGCGGCCCAAAGTTATCGAGTTTGAAGAGCTCATTCTTATTGTCGCCATTACGGTTGAAGTTCAAAACATTCGCCCCAGCTTTGGTGAAACCCAGATCCTCATAGGTAATGGTTTCCTGGTGACCATCAGGCGAGGGGCGACGGCGACCCATCAGGAGCTGCGCGATCAACTGGAGAATTCGCCCGAATTTCTTGGACGTGGCAGCGACTACGTGGCATCAGCCTTGCTTGATTTATTGGTTGATCGCTACATCAGTGCCCTGACGCAACTAGAGAAAGTGGTAGAAGGGGCGGAACAGCAGTTCCTGCTTCGTGGCTTCCGTGAAACCGATGTGCGCCGCTTGTACCGACTTCGGCGCGACCTGCTGCGTATACATACTGCGATTGCCCCTATGGCGGAGATCTGCCGACGCTTGTCGCGGGTGGAAATGCGCAATATCGATGCGGAAAGCCGAGCGTATTTTGGTGAGGTGGCTGACAGGGTGTTGCGCGCCAACGAATTCATCAATAGTCTGCGCGAAGCGCTTGCCTTCGCATTCGAGGCCAGCCTCATGATCGGCCAGTCGCAGCAAACCGATACGACAAAAAAACTGGCGTCTTGGGCCGCGATCCTGGCAGTACCGACAGCGGTGGCTGGCATCTATGGCATGAATTTCAAACACATGCCAGAGCTCGACTGGGTATATGGCTATCCCGTGGTAATGGGCCTGACCATTGCGGTATGCGTTTTGCTGTACTGGAAGTTCAAGAAATCCAAATGGCTATAGATCGCTGCGGCGTTACAGGGGAGCCATCATGAACTGGGCCACACACGAAGTAAGCAACCAGGTGCCCGATCTGGTGGGCTACAACCTGTATGCCACTGATATTGCTTTGCAAGAGGGTGTCAAGCGGGAAGGGGGGCAGTGGCACGACGAGTCGCTACTTCATTACGGGGGGCGTCTGGGCTCAGCGGAAATGATCGACCTTGCGCAGGCGGTGAACCAGCACCCACCTGAACTCCAGGCCTACGATCGCAAGGGCATGCGCGTTGATCGGGTGGTTTTTCATCCTGGCTGGCATCGGCTGTTGCGCCTGGAATTCATGCAGGGAATGCATTGCAGTGGTTGGGCCGAACCACGTCCCGGATCCCAGGTCGCCCGCGCAGCCGCCTATCTTATGCACGGCCAGATCGAGGCTGGGTCCCTTTGTCCGGTGACAATGACTTCGGCGGCCATACCGGTGCTGCAGAAAGAGACATGGTTTGATACCGTCAAACAGCGCCTTTTTTCCCAGCAATACGATGAGCGCGACGCACCCTTATCCGGAAAGACGTCCATGATGGTAGGCATGGGTATGACCGAGAAACAGGGAGGCTCGGACCTGCGCAGCAATACTACTCAGGCGATGCCTGTCAATGGCGCGGGCCGAGGCGCCGTTTATCGGCTGGTCGGCCATAAATGGTTTTTTTCGTCACCCATGTCCGACGCCCATCTGGTGCTGGCGAAGCATGACGGTGCATTTTCCTGTTTTTATCTTCCGCGCTGGCTTGATGATGGCAGCAAGAACGCCATACGTATACAACGAATCAAAAATAAGATGGGCAATCGATCCAACGCCAGCGTTGAGGTCGAGTTTCAAGACGCTATTGGCGTGTTGATCGGAGAAGAAGGCCGAGGCGTGGCTACATTAGTCGAAATGGCGTCGTATACGCGGCTGGACTGTGTGCTAGGCAGCGCAGCGCTGCTTCGCCACGCCGTGGTTCAGGCGCTCCATCACGCGCGGCATCGTATCGCCTTCGGGCAAGCACTGATCCGACATGGCTTGATGCAAAGTGTACTTATGGACCTAGCCCTGGAAAGCGAGGCCGCAACGGTTCTAGCACTTAGACTGGCGCGAGCATTCGATGCCCCGGGCGACATCCTGGATCAGGCGTACCGACGAATTCTAGTCCCTGCGGCGAAGTTCTGGGTGTGCAAGCGCGCAATCGAGGCGGCCGCCGAATGCATGGAAGTTTGGGGCGGCAATGGCTATATCGAAGAGGCGCCCATGGCGCGGCTTTTGCGGGAGGCGCCGGTCAATTCCATTTGGGAAGGTTCGGGCAACGTGATGTGTCTTGACGTGTTACGTGCATTGAAACGTCACCCTGAAATGGCGCAAGCCTTGGACGATGCAATACAGCGGGACTGCGCCGACGACCCGCGCCTGCGGCAACGTGCACAGGGATTGCGGAATTTGCTCACGTCCGCGGGGCCCACCCTGGAATCGTCCGCCCGCCTTGTAGCGCAGGAATTTGTGTTATTGGTACAGGCGAGTCTTCTGCGACGTCATGCGCCAGCGGTCCTGGCCGATGCCTTCGTGCAAAGCCGCTTTGGGGACATAGGCGGGCGTGTCTATGGCATCACCACTAGTCCATTGGCACTGTATAGTGTGCTCGAACGGGCGTGGCCAGAATAGCCGGTGGGCCATTTCTGTTGCTTCATCAGGGATTAACCGTCTGTCGAAACTGGCGGTGGGCTCATATAATTCACCGGCCGGTCCTCCATGGCAGGCATGAATGATCACTGCGGCGATCGCCGTACTTTTTTCAGGGATCTCGTGAGTAGTGTGTTGAAGACTTCGATTCGCAACGCGGCGAACAGCTTGATGTCCAGACAGTGGGCAAGAATACTGGCCTTGTCCGGCATGGTCGTAGTGTCCGGTTTCGGTTTATTTACGGCCGTGAAGCCTGACGTGGCTGCCAAGCAAGTGCAGCATGGTGTGTCCAGCCAGGTCCCCTATAGCCTAACCGGGCGTGTGGTCCGTGTCGCCGATGGCGATACGTTCAATCTGCTAGTCGACGGCAAGCAGCTGCGTATTCGCATGGCTAGCATTGATGCCCCTGAAATTACCAAAGACAGCGACCGGCCCGGACAGGCGCAGTCGCAAGCTTCAAAAAACGCGCTCGCTGCACTGATTGCAGGCAAGACCCTTACCCTTACTTGTCACGAACGCGATCGCTATGATCGTAATGTGTGCGACGTTCCGTTGAGTGACGGCACGACAGCAAATCAGAAACAGGTGGAATCGGGCATGGCGTGGGCCAACATGGAGAAGCACGGCAAGTTCATGCGCGACCCAAAAATCCCTGAGCTTGAACAGCAGGCCAAGCGTGCGGGCGTTGGAATCTGGCAGCAAGGCGGCGCGGTCAGTCCATGGGTGTGGCGCTATCAGTGCTGGCAGCAGCAACGGTGCTAAGGAGACGCGTTGTGCCTGGTGTGCTTTTGCTGCTCACTTTCCTTCTGGCTGCCTGTACGCCGACTCCGGTCAATAGTCCGTATGCGCAGGGTCATGAAACCAACAATGTCTTGTACACGGCGTTCGCGCAGCGTTCGCCGAAGTATCTTGATCCCGCCAGTTCATATTCTACGGACGAGACGCCGTTTACCTATTCTATTTATGAGCCTTTGTACAGCTATGATTACCTGGCCCGGCCTTACAGGCTGATACCCAGGACCGCCGTATCCGTTGCGAGGCCTGCTTATCTTGACAAGGATGGGGGGCAGCTTCCCGACGACGCCCCTGGCGAGCAGGTCGCCGTAAGCATTTACGATATCCAGATCAAGCCTGGCATAAAATTCCAGCCGCATCCCGCCCTTGCGACCGATGCATCGGGCAATCCAGCGTATTGGCCCCTTGAAGACGGCGAACTCAAAGATAAATTCGGCGTGGACGATTTTCCTCGGACCGGGACGCGAGAACTCAGCGCCGACGATTATGTTTACGCCTTCCGCCGTCTGGCCAGCCCGCGGATTGCGTCGCCGATTTACGGCGTGATGGCCGAGCATATCGTAGGTCTGCGTGAGTACGGCGAACAACTGAAAGTCAAGGACCGGTCAGAACAGTCGGCGTTGGCGCCGGGCGCGGTCCGCCCTTGGTTGGATCTGCGCGCTACCGGATTCGATGGCGTGCAGGCGCTGGGTCCGCACACCTTGCGGATCAAGGTGAAGGGAAAGTATCCACAGTTCAAATACTGGCTCGCCATGACCTTTACCGCGCCGGTACCCTGGGAAGCAGATCGGTTTTACCAGCAGGCCGGTATGGCAGAACATAATTTGTCGCTTAATACCTGGCCTTTGGGTACCGGCCCATACATGCTGAGCGAGTCCATACCGAATAGGCGACACGTACTTTCACGTAACCCCAACTTTCGCGGCGAGCCGTATCCGTGTGAGGGCGAGCCCGGAGATGCCCAAGCGGGGCTGCTGCAAGACTGCGGAAAGCTAACTCCATTCGTAGACAAGGTGGTCTTCACGCTTGAAAAGGAAAGTGTTCCTTTGATGGGGAAATTCCTTCAGGGCTATTACGACATTCCGCAGGTCGATCGGGGCGATTATGGCGTGGCCATGCGCGTCGCTGCGGGTGATTCTGCCGAAAAAGCTTCCTTGTACCGAGACCATGGAATTCAGTTGCGCAGTTCGACCGAAGCGCAGGTGTCGTACCTGGGTTTCAATTGGCGAGATCCCGTCGTAGGGCAGGGCGACACTCCTGAGCAGCAAGAAAAGAACCGTAAGCTGCGGCAGGCAATAGGTATTGCATTCAACTGGGAACAATACGTATCTATCTTCCAAAATGACGAAGCGCAAGTCGCCTACGGCCCGGTTCCGCCAGGCATTCCGGGGTATCAAAGCCTTCCGGAAGGGCTTAACCATCAAATTTACACGCTGGAGTCCGGTCGTGCAGTTCGACGAACGCTAGACTATGCGCGCCAGTTATTGAGCGAGGCGGGCTACCCGGACGGTCGCGACGTGACGACGGGCCGGCCCTTGATACTGCACTTTGATTCAGCGGGCGGTATGGGCTCGAGCGCCATGCTTGATTGGATGCGTCGTCAGCTAGCTTCCATCAACATCCAGCTCGAAATCAGGGCGACCGACTACAACCGTTTCCAAGACAAGATGCGCACTGGAAGCGCGCAAATGTTCATGTGGGGATGGGTCGCCGATTACCCCGATGCCGAGAATTTTCTGTTCCTGCTTTATGGCCCTAACGCCAAAGTGGGCACAGGCGGGGAGAACGCTTCTAACTATCAAAACGCCGAATTCGATCGCCTATTCGAGCAAATGCGTTTTCTGGACGACGGTCCGCAAAAGGAGGCCCTGGTGCACAAGATGGTAGATATAGTGCAGCACGACGCCCCGTGGCTGTTTGGATATTTTCCCAAGTCAGGCGGCGCTTACCAGGCTTGGGTGGCTAATGCCAAACCAACACAAATGGTTCGTAATACCTTGCAGTTCTATCGCATCGACCCGGTTTTACGCGCGCAGAAGATCAAAGCGTGGAATCCGCCAAATTGGTGGCCTTTATGGTTACTGGCAGCACTTTTCCTGTTGGGCGCCGGTCTGGCATGGCGGACAGCCAAACGTAAGGACCGTGCCACCGCACTGGCCCATAACTATTCGGCGAGACGCCCATGACCCGCTATGTAATCCGGCGCCTCATGTACGGAGTGTTGATACTTATTGGCGTGAACCTGCTCACATTCGTGTTGTTTTTCGCTGTGAATACGCCTGACGATATGGCGCGTTTGTCGATTGGAGGGCAGCGCGTGAGTCAATCCGCAATCGAAAAATGGAAGATCGAACGGGGCTACGACAAGCCTCTTTTCTTTAACGAACAAGCCGCAGGTACCGAACAATGGACTGACACCATTTTCTTTACTCGCTCGGTACCGCTATTACGCTTTGATTTCGGATTTTCCGATGAGGGCCGCGACATCGGCTATGAAATAAGCCAGCGCATGGGCCCGAGTCTGGCCCTGGCACTGCCTACGTTTTTTCTTGGCTTGCTCGCGTGCGTATCGTTTGCGTTGCTGCTGGTATTTTTCAAGGGAACGCAGCTGGATTTTGCGGGGGTGGTGATATGCGTTGTACTGCTTTCGATTTCAGGCTTGTTCTACATCATTGCGGGACAGTGGATATTTGCCAAGGTACTGCGCTGGGTGCCGTATTCGGGATATGTCGACGGTTGGGGAAGCCTGCGTTTTTTGATCATGCCCGTGCTCGTTGCCGTATTTTCGCGTCTGGGTGCCGAATCGCGTTTTTATCGCACCCTGTTTCTTGAAGAAGCCGGCAAGGACTATGTTCGCACGGCACGTGCCAAGGGTCTGTCCGAACGAATCGTGTTGTTTCGCCATATATTGCGCAACGCCATGTTGCCTATCCTGACCGGAACGGTGTCGGCAATACCCTTGCTTTTCATGGGCAGTTTAATCTCTGAGTCGTTTTTCGGAATTCCCGGCTTAGGCAGCTACACCATCGACGCCATCAATGCCCAAGACTTTTCCATTGTGCGGGCCATGGTGTTTTTAGGCGCTGCCCTTTATATCGTGGGGCTGATCCTGGCCGATATTTCTTATACCTTGGCTGATCCCAGGGTCCGGTTCGAGTAGCCTATGCCAAAATTTGTCTTCTTGTGGACTGATATCTTCGTATTTGGGCTGGTACTAGTCGTCCTCTTGTATGCCTTTCGAGTTCGGCGCAGCACATCATTGCAGTCCGCATGGAAAAGTGTCGCCAGGACGCCGTCGGCCATGTGCGCCGCCGTCGTCCTGGCCGGCTTCGTATTGGTGGGCGTACTGGATTCCGTACACTATCGTCCCTTATTGCCACCGGTCAAGACTGCGGCGTCGGACCATGTTGCCACGCCGCTGTATTCCCCGGCGCTGCGCTCTGCGCTCGACGACCTACTGTCTCTTACTCAGTTGGCAAAGCGTGAAACCACCTATTCGGCGCCCATGGCTGTGCGTCAATTTACTAAAGAAACCGAGCTCATCGACGGTCGGCCTGTACGCGATTACCCGCGCTTGAAACATGCTGGCGTGCATCTGCAGGCCGAGGCGGATCGTCCTCGCGATATTTACCTCCGATTATTCTGGGGGCTATTGATCGGGATGGGGGGATCGTTGGCGGGCGCGCTGGTTTTGACTCTGTTGCATAGGCGGGGAACGGCGGGGTTTGGGCAAGCATGGCGCGCGTGGTGGCAGGGGCAATCGGGGATTCCGTGGCGCGCCATGTGGATCACCTTCAGTATCGGCCTGGTCCTGGCTGCCACGGCCCTTACACTGGGCGGCAATTACCATGTACTGGGTACCGACCGAACCGGTAACGATGTGCTGTGGCAATGTCTGAAAAGCATTCGGACGGCCATGGTGATTGGTACGCTTACTACGATCGCCATGCTGCCCCCGGCGCTGGCCTTTGGAATTGCTGCGGGCTATTTCAAGGGCCGGGTAGACGATGTCATCCAGTACATTTATACAACGCTGACTTCCATTCCGGGCGTGCTTCTTATTGCCGCCTGCGTTCTGATGATGCAGGTATACATCGACAACAATCCGAATATGTTCGATACAGTTGCGGCCCGCGCCGACCTACGATTGTTCCTGCTCTGTCTGATATTGGGCCTGACCGGCTGGGCGGGGCTTTGTCGTCTTTTGCGGGCAGAAACCTTGAAGTTGCGGGAACTGGAATATGTGCAGGCAGCGCGCGCTTTTGGCGTAGGTCATTGGCGTATCATGCGTCGCCACTTGTTGCCTAACTTGATGCATATCGTGCTGATCACCATGGTGCTGGAATTTTCCGGGCTAGTTCTCTACGAGGCGATCCTGTCGTATCTGGGTATAGGAGTAGACCCCAGTACTCCATCATTTGGCACCATGATCGATATGGCACGCCTCGAAATGTCGCGTGACCCCATGATTTGGTGGAACTTGATGGGGGCATTTGTCTTTCTACTTGCTTTGGTCTTGTCGGCCAATATTTTTGCCGATGCGATTCAGGACGCCTTTGACCCTCGCACCCGCCGTTTCAAGCCGCGCAGGCTCGCGATCAAGGACACACCATCATGATAGATCCTGCGGTAAGGCGACATGTTCATCGTTCGGAAACTGTATTGTCCATAAGCGATCTGTCAGTGCATATTGCGAGCGATGCCGGTGTACAAGAAGCGGTGAAGTCACTAGGACTTGCTATCTCCCGTGGCGAGACTTTCGCGCTGGTAGGCGAGTCCGGCTGCGGTAAAAGCATGACCGCACTAGCCTTGTTAAGATTGCTGCCCGACGCGGGCTGGATCGCATCAGGAGAGATCTTCCTTGCTCAGACCGAACTCAATGGGCTTCCTGAAGAAGGAATGCGGCGCGTCAGAGGAGGGCAGGTCGGCATCATTTTTCAAGAGCCATCCACCAGTCTTAACCCTGTTATGAATATTGGCGACCAGCTTATCGAAACGCTGCGTGCGCACACCTCGTACAGGGGCAAAGAATTGACGCAGCGAGCCGCGTGGTGGCTGAAACGTGTTGGTATTCCAGATGCCGAAAAAAGGCTTTCCGACTATCCATTTCAATTTTCTGGCGGACAAAAACAGCGCATCATGATTGCCATTGCGTTGGCGGCTGAGCCTCGGCTGCTGATCGCCGATGAGCCCACAACTGCGTTGGACGTCACGGTTCAGGCGCAAATCCTCGATCTCCTTGCCGACATCCAGAGCGAGATGGGATTGGCGATCATGCTGATTACGCATGACCTCGCGGTGGTAAAAAACGTGGCAGACTACGTGGCGCTGATGCGCGCAGGCGAGATTGTGGAAACGCTGGACGCCGCGACTTTCTTCGCCGCCGCCAAGCATCCATATGCTCGACAGTTGCTGGCGGCCATCCCTACTTTCGCCAAGCGGGGCAAGCCTTTGTCCGCTGTCAATCCGGGCCCGGCCGCTGATGGTTCATCTGCCGGAATATTCTCCGAAGCGTTTGCTGGCAGTGCACACCATAATCGGGCGTCTAACGCGGTTACCGACCCCGTCCTGGTAGTGAACAATCTTTCTGTTTCATATTCCAGGAAGAGCGGTCTTTTCATGCCGACCCCCGAGCCCATCAAGATTATAGAAGACGTATCTTTCGACTTGCGCGCGGGTGAAACACTGGCCCTGCTTGGCGAGTCCGGCTGTGGCAAGACAACTACGGCCAAGGCTTTGCTGCGCCTGCTGGATAAACAGGCCAGGGTGGCAGGGCAAGCACATCTTCTCGGTGAAAACCTGCTCAAGGCGCGAGGCTCTCAGCTTAAGAAGATGCGCCAGACCATACAGATCGTATTTCAGGATCCCTACGCTTCGCTGGATCCGCGCATGTTGGTGGGTGAAATTCTTGATGAGGGGATTGCCGCTTTGCGGCCGGATCGTTCTCGATCCGATCGGGCGGCGCAAGTACGCAGCCTGCTGGATCGCGTCGGCCTGCCGAGGAATACGTCAGAACGTTATCCTCATGAATTTTCCGGAGGCCAGCGTCAACGTGTGGCGATTGCACGAGCCCTGGCAGTCGAACCCACCGTTCTTATTTGCGACGAGCCCACTTCAGCGCTGGATGTGTCCGTTCAGGCCCAGATTCTAGACCTGTTACGTGCGCTTCAACTTGAATTTGAAATCGCCTATCTATTCATTACGCATAACTTTGGCGTTGTGGAATATTTATCGGATCGGATCGCAATTATGCACAAAGGAAAGATCGTCGAGACAGGTGCGACCGAAAAGGTTCTTTCTTCGCCCGCACATAGCGAAACGCAGCGACTGCTCGCCGCCGTCCCGCGCCTCTAAAAATAAGCCCGCCTATAATGACCTGGATTTACGCTATATACCCTGGCGATGTTCGCCTTGCATTTTGCGTAAACGCCCACATATTGGTTCTATGTCATTAAAAGTATTCGATCTCCAATGCGAACAAGGCCATGTGTTTGAAGGTTGGTTTGCGTCCGCCGACAATTACGAGTCTCAGCTAGCCAAAGGGCTTTTAAGTTGCCCGGTCTGTAATAGTCGCCACGTCAACAAGAAGCTTTCTGCACCGCGGCTCAATCTCGGTCATGGCAAGCCCAATGCTGCCGCTACGGTATCTGCTGTCCCTCCTGCGGCGGGCTCGGCGGTGGCGGCTCCTGCTGCAGGGCAAATGGCGCAGCTACAGGCAGAGGTATTGCGGCACATCCGTCAAATTGTGCGCAGTACCGAGAATGTAGGGGCGAAGTTCGCCGAAGAAGCGCGTCGCATGCACGACGGCGAGACTGCAGAACGTGCGATTCGAGGAACCGCTACGCCGAAAGAGCGCGAAGAATTGGCGCAAGAGGGTATCGCCGTTATGCCCATACCTGACTTTCTGGACGACGATCGCCTGCAATAAGCGTGGCAGGCAGCAAGGCGGCGCCAGGCCGCCTGCTAAATTTACATCACGCGGCTGCGGTATTCGCCAGTACGTGTGTCAATTTCGATCTTGTCGCCAATATTGCAGAACAACGGAACGTTGATGGTCATGTCAGTGTTGGTCTTGGCAGGCTTCAAGACCTTGCCTGATGTGTCGCCTTTGACCGCAGGTTCTGTGTACATGATCTCGCGTACCACGATAGTGGGCAGTTCAACCGAAATTGCACGGCCATCGTAAAACACGACGCTAACATTCATGCCTTCTTCAAGGTAGTTCAGGGCGTCGCCCATGCTTTCTTCTTCGACTTCATGCTGGTTGTATTCTTCGTCCATGAAAACATACATGGGTTCGGCATAGTACGAATAGGAGCATTCTTTGTTTTCGAGCTGGACGACTTCAAACTTTTCGTCGGCCTTCGAAACTGATTCGCTGCCCGAACCAGTAAGCAGGTTCTTGAACTTCAGCTTGACGACAGCCGAGTTGCGGCCCGATTTATTGTATTCAGCTTTCTGAACAACCAAGGCGTCGTTGCCGACCTTGACTACGTTGCCAACGCGCAATTCCTGTGCGGTTTTCATATATTTAAAGTACTCCGGGGTGTAATTGCTCCGCCAGATGTCGCTGCCGGGCCGGAGCATGTCTTAAAAACCAGTTATTTTAACCTGATCGCTGTTGCTGCGTGCAAAACCCGACCAGCGAAGAGGCTAAATCGGGCGCGTCCGCGAGCCTACGGCTCCATTCCGCACTATCTGACCGCCAATCCGTCCAGTTTGTTCCTTGTAGCGCGCTATTTATTTGCGAGGCGAAGGCCTCTTGATCGCCAGTGTTCCAGCTTTGCATTAATTGGTGGATCGGGTGCTGGTAGGGAGACCGATCCAGCCATGCCTGCAGCTTTATCATGTGCGCGTTCGCCTCTTGAGGATAAATCTGCCAGACCAGTGGTTTTCCCGCCCAAAGCGCCCGCACAAGCGAATCCTCACCCCGCACGAAATTTAAGTCACTGCTCCAAAGCAGGCGATCAAATGCGGGCTGGTCGACGAATGGCATTTGGTGAATTTGCAGAGCACCGCTTTGATGCGATGACAGGGTAGGATAGACGCCAGATGGAACAATCAGCACGGTGGGAGTCTCTTGCTGATTTAGACTTTGAACAAGCGCCTCCGCAGGGGCGTCTGGATAACAAAACAAAAATACTTGCCGTCCGCCATTTTGCAGGCTTTCGATCTGGGCCGGCGGCATGCCAACGGCGCGTAAAAGGTCCCATCGCAAAGCCGGGTTCGCGAGCCACTTATCACGTACCGGCAGCAAGGCCGGCTCGCGCAGCAGGCCGCCAGTCGCAGGAGTGAAACCGGGAAAGTAGAAGTATTTGCGTAAACCCGTCGCCTGGCTGGAAGGCATGGCGTGGCAGGATTCTATCCAGCTTTCAGCACTTAGGTATTCAAGGTTGATCCATAGGCTGTTGCGCGTGACCATCGCTTCGATGAAGGCGGCCGGGGGCTCACAGGCAAAGGCTTCAACGACGATATCATGGGGTTGCACGGGATCCGGTTGTTCAGTCCAGTGCCGGATCTCTACTCCGTCGACAGCCTGCTGTTTCGTATTGGTGTCGACTCGCCGTTCAATGCAAAGGAAGCTATGCAGATCATCGACCCACAAGCGCACATTGCTTACTTCAGGCATGGCCATCAATTGCCTGGCCAAACGCCAGCAGACGCCTATGTCCCCGAAATTATCGACGACACGGCAGAAAATATCAAAAGACAGCCTTGTCATTAATGAAAGTGAACTGGGGCCATATCCGTTTCTTCAGGCAATTCCGGGTGCATCATTTCGCCCAGCAGATTGGGGAAATAGGGAGCGCCGCAATCGTCGCAGAACTCGGCCGGATGAATGCCGGGCAGGCGACGAACGTCGGCTATGCCCTGTTCTTTTAGCAAAGCGGTGATCTCGTCCGGTACGTCGATGACTTCGCCTTCAGAACCGTCTGTAGCCGCTTCTTCTTTGCTCAGGACCGGCCAAATGCAGCCATAGACGACTTCGTTGCTTTGGCGGGTACTGAAGCCTACTCGATATTCTTCAATAGCGGTGGCGCCACAGGCGGCAATGACGGCGCGTAAATCGTCACCAGGCAGTTGCGCGGCCGTTTGCAACCACGTTACGGCAGCTTTCAGGGCCAGGGGACGGATACGCCGATCGGCCTCGCGGCTATTCATGTAATAGGCGTCAGGCTGGAGGTACTCGAAATGGCAGCCCGTGAACATGGGCGTGAATACTTCGGAGCTGCTGTCCTCCCATGACTGCTGGCACGCCTGCCGGATAGCGATGGCGTCGTCTTGTGGCTTCTGCCAGCGAAAGATTGCCTGTCCCTTGGGTACGACGACTGCGCCCACGATAAACCGTGCGTCGGCGAGCATTCCATCTGCATCTGCTGGTTGGTTTATCTGGCAAGGTTCGGTAGTGGCGCCTAGGGCAAGCTGGGCCAGGCGTTGCGTCCAGGTGTGTGTTTCTTGGAAGGTCTGAGGCATTTGATCGAAGTTGACCAGCGCCGGAATGAGCGCCATATTCGCGCCTTCGGCGACGATATGCGCTTGCAGATGACGGGCCAGCGTCTTTCCCTGTTCAACTGTAAGCTGGCCATCGGGCAACTGATAACGTGTCCATGCAACGATGGGCGCCGAGAACAGCAAGGCATCGTATTCTGTTCCCTGGTGGGTGATCGTCGTAGATTCGCACAGCGTTTCTGCTTGCTCGACCAGGATCTCATAGGCGTTCAAATCGTTGGCCAGCAAATATTCCAGCACCGATTCGATCGTCTTGTTTTTTCTGCCTCGAAGCAGCTTGTTAAGCTGAATCGCAAGCAAATTTTCCCAGTAGTTATCTTCTAGCCGACTCCCGGAGCGCGCTAAAGCTTGTGTCAACGTAACTAGACGTTGGGCGTCGCGGGATAAACGGGAAGGCGGGGTGGCAGGCATACGGGGCATAAGACAGTACAAGTTGGTTAGAAGGCTAGTGTAACGCTCTACCCACCTTTATGGGCTGGATCTCGCGTTAGTCCCCAAGCCGGCCGCGCAGCGCGTGAGCAAGGGGCGATAAAAAACTCCCGGCGCAATAACGCCGGGAGTTTTTATGCAGACAAGCCTAAGCGTTATACGCTTACCGAGTCGGCGATTTCCTGAAAGTCTTCGATCTGATCAAAGTTCATGTAGCGGTAGATCTGATCGCCGTGCGTGCTTAGGACGCCCATGTCGGCCATATACTCTTCCTTGGTCGGGATGCGACCCAGGCGAGAGCAAATGGCAGCCAGTTCGGCAGAACCCAGGAACACATTGGAGTTCTTGCCGAGACGGTTCGGGAAGTTGCGGGTACTGGTCGACATTACCGTAGCCCCTTCGCGTACCTGCGCCTGGTTACCCATGCACAGCGAACATCCCGGCATTTCCATACGGGCACCGGCGCTACCGAGCACACCGTAATGGCCTTCTTCCGTAAGCTGCTTCTGATCCATTTTCGTCGGAGGTGCAACCCACAGCTTGGTGGGCATATCACGTTTGCCTTCGAGCAATTTTGAGGCTGCGCGGAAGTGACCGATATTGGTCATGCAACTGCCGATAAACACTTCATCGATCGCCGTGCCCGACACATCGGATAAAGTTTTTACGTCGTCAGGATCATTCGGGCATGCAACGATAGGTTCGTGTACATCAGCCAGGTCGATTTCGATAACGGCTGCGTACTCGGCGTCGGCATCGGGAGCCAGCAACTGCGGGTCGTCCAGCCATGCTTGCATGGCTTTGATGCGGCGGCCCAGGGTGCGTTCGTCTTCGTAGCCGTTGGCGATCATCCATTTCAATAGCGTGATGTTGCTAGTGATGTACTCGATGATGGGTTCCTTGCTGAGGCGAACTGTGCAACCAGCGGCGGAGCGTTCGGCGGAAGCGTCGGAAAGTTCAAATGCTTGCTCAACCTTCAGATTCGGTAAGCCCTCGATTTCGAGAATCCGGCCCGAGAAGATGTTCTTCTTGCCTTGCGTTTCGACAGTCAGCAAACCTTGCTTGATAGCATATAGCGGAATGGCATTGACCAAATCGCGCAGGGTTACGCCCGGCTGCAGAGTACCCTTAAAGCGAACCAGCACTGATTCCGGCATGTCCAGCGGCATGACGCCAGTGGCTGCAGCAAAAGCTACCAGGCCGGAGCCGGCGGGAAAGCTTATACCGATTGGGAAGCGTGTATGGGAATCGCCGCCGGTGCCGACGGTGTCGGGCAATAGCATGCGGTTAAGCCACGAGTGAATAATGCCGTCGCCTGGACGCAGCGAAATGCCGCCACGAGTGCTGATGAAGGCAGGCAGTTCATGGTGCGTTTTGACGTCGACAGGCTTGGGATACGCTGCAGTGTGGCAGAACGATTGCATGACGAGATCCGCCGAGAATCCCAGGCAGGCCAGGTCTTTAAGTTCGTCGCGTGTCATCGGTCCGGTGGTGTCCTGGCTGCCGACCGAAGTCATTTTCGGTTCGCAGTAGGTGCCAGGACGCATGCCCTTGCCTTCTGGAAGGCCACAAGCGCGACCGACCATTTTTTGTGCAAGGGTAAAGCCCTTGCCCGTATCCGCCGGTACCTGGGGCAGGCGGAATAATGTTGATGCCGGCAGGCCTAGCGCTTCGCGAGCCTTGGCGGTCAGGCCGCGGCCTATGATCAATGGAATACGGCCGCCTGCGCGCGCTTCGTCAAAAAGGACGTCGGATTTCACCTTGAATTCGGCAATGACTTCGCCGTTCTTCAGTGCTCGGCCTTCGTAAGGGCGCAGTTCGATGACGTCGCCCATATTCATTTTGGAAACGTCTAGCTCGATCGGCAGGGCGCCCGCATCTTCCATGGTGTTGTAGAAGATAGGCGCGATTTTTCCACCCAGGCACACGCCGCCAAATCGCTTATTGGGAACGAAAGGGATGTCTTCGCCGGTATGCCATAGCACCGAGTTCGTTGCTGACTTGCGTGACGAACCGGTGCCGACCACATCGCCTACATAAGCGATAAGGTGGCCCTTTTGCTTAAGGCTTTCAATAAACTTGATTGGGCCAGTTTTGCCCGGCTCTTGTGGCTCGATGCCTGGCCGCGGATTTTTCAGCATGGCAAGAGCGTGCAACGGTATGTCGGGGCGGCTCCATGCATCGGGCGCAGGCGACAAGTCATCGGTGTTGGTTTCGCCCGTTACCTTGAAGACGGTGATTGTCAGGCTTTCGGGCACTTCTGGACGGCTGGTGAACCATTCGGCGTCGGCCCAGCTTTGCAGGATGGCCTTGGCATATTGGTTGCCCCTGTCGGCTTTATCTTTGATATCGTGGAATGCATCGAACACCAGCAAGGTGTTCTTCAGGCCTTCAGCGGCAACCGGTGCGAGCTCTGCATTGTCTAGCAAGTCGACCAGCGGGCTAATGTTATATCCGCCAAGCATCGTGCCGAGAAGTTCAGTGGCATGCTTGCGTTCGATAAGGGTACAGGTTTCCTTACCCAGCGCAATGGCAGCCAGGTAAGACGCTTTTACTTTCGCTGCATCGTCGACACCGGCGGGGACGCGGTGAGTAATCAGGTCGACCAGGAATGCTGCTTCGCCGGCAGGCGGATTCTTGAGCAGTTCGATCAGGTCGGCGGTTTGCTGTGGAGAAAGGGGAAGAGGAGGGATGCCTAACACCGCGCGTTCGGCGACGTGTTGGCGATATGAATCCAGCATTATGCGTGCCCTTTTTTCGAGAATGGTTGGGATGTGCTTCTGCTTAATTGTAGAAGGAAGCAGTAATGGAAGCAAATGTCTTATATCTTATATAAGACCTAAGACATACAGCTGTTGCATTTAAATCGCTGGCACGGCTTTGTGCCCGTTCATGCCGAATGCCAGCAGGTGTGTTCAGTTGGCAGAATTAGGCCCGCAGGTCGGCATATTCGTCGTGGCGGTGTAGATAGGCTTCAGCATATGAACACACGGGCCGCACCAGCCAGCCTTTCTCTCGGGCGGTTTCCATGGCAGATTTAGTCAGGTCTGCTGCAATGCCGCGCCCGCCTACAGCTTCGGGGACCCCGGTGTGCATGACGGTCATGACCCCATGTTGCAGTTCGTAGTCCAAAACGCTAAGAATATTATCTTCAGTCCATTCAAAACGTTGCTGAATTGCGTTATGGATAATGCTGCGGCTCATCTGGGCTCCTGGTGGCAAGAAAGTGTCAGGAATTCATTGTAAGCAAGATCAAGCCCCACAACGCTAGCATCGCGATAATGCCCAGGAAGCATCCTCCCCACAAACCGATCAGTGGCCACTTGATCCGTGACGAAACGTCGGTGGGTTGTATATGAGCCAGCAAGCGATTCGCGGTACCGGCCACCCAGAATTTGCTGTTGGGGAAGCTTAGCCGCAGGAAATAGTCCAGTAAGATGGCGGCTCGGATCGAGATCGGAAGGCGCTCCCAAGGATGCTGTTTCAGGTAAGGGTGCTGCATTACCTCATTGGTTCTTCTTAGTCTAAATAGTAATAAAACCAGACCTGACACCAGTGCGGTCAAGGCGCAGGCCGCCAGCAGCGTGAAAGCGAAGGGCAGGGCAAAAAAAGCAAAGGTTTCTAGCATGATAGGGGCGGGTGTACATCAACAAAAGAATGAAAACAAAAGGCCCCTGCGAGACAGAGCCAGGGGCGCTTGCTATGTAAGGGCGGCATTACTCTATTAAATCACATTGGCAATACAGATCCTGTCACGCGGGTGTCCATTGTTCCCGCCATCAGATGACATACAGATCCGTGTATTCATGGACTGCTACTGCTTCCAGTGATTTTTGATTCATAGATACTTCCAAAATGCGATTTTGCTGTTTGGTGGGAAACCGGCGGGCCAGGTTGCTGCGAAACTTGGCTTCGAGCAGCGGAAGGCCTTCGGCACGACGGCGTTTGTGACCGATCGGATATTCGCAAACGAATTCATCCAGTTTGCTTCCGTCGTTGAATTCTACGGTCAGCGCGTTGGCGATGGAGCGTTTATTGGGGTCGTGATAGTCTGCCGTAAAAGCGGGATCTTCCCGGCACACGATCTTGTCGCGTAGCGCGTCGATTCGCGGATCTGCAGCGATCTCGTCTTCGTAATCGGCGGCGGTAAGGCGGCCGAAGATTATTGGGATGGCAACCATGTACTGTATACAGTGGTCGCGGTCCGCCGGATTAGTAAGCGGCCCCTTTTTATCAATGATACGGATACATGCTTCGTGGGTCCGGATATTGATTTTCCGAATATCGTTGTAAGACTTGCCCGTAGCCTTCATTTGCAGATGGATGTTCATCGCGCACTCGACGGCTGTCTGCGAATGAAATTCGGCTGGGAAAGAAATTTTAAACAGGACGTTTTCCATGACGTAGCTGCCATAGGGACGTTGAAATTTGAAAGCCTGGCCCTTAAAGAGTACGTCGTAAAACCCCCAGGTTTTCGCAGATAGCACCGTGGGGTAACCCATTTCCCCGGTTTTCGCGATTAAGGCGATACGAACTGCACGGCTGGTGGCGTCACCGGCCGCCCAGCTTTTACGGCTTCCGGTATTGGGGGCATGCCGATAGGTGCGCAGACTTTGGCCGTCGACCCAGGCAAGCGAAACCGCATTCAGAATTTCATCGCGGTTTAAGCCCAATAACTGGGATACCACCGCCGTAGAGGCCACCTTGACCAAGACGACGTGGTCCAGGCCTACCCGATTGAACGAGTTTTCCAGGGCGATGCAGCCCTGGATCTCGTGCGCCTTGATCATTGCCGTCAGCACGTCGTGCATGGTTAGAGGCGCTTTGCCTACGGCAATGGCAGTGCGTGAAAGCCAATCGGCGCAGGCCATAATGCCACCCAGATTGTCCGATGGATGGCCCCATTCTGCCGCCAGCCAGGTGTCGTTAAAGTCCAGCCAGCGTATCATCGCGCCGATATTGAAAGCTGCCTGGACCGGATCGAGCTGGAACTGGGTGCCTGGCACCCTAGCGCCATTGGGCACAATCGTACCGGCAACGATAGGTCCCAAAAGTTTGGTGCAGGCCGGGTATTCCAGGGCCTCAAGGCCACAGCCCAGGGTATCGATCAAGCACAGACGTGCGGTTTCATACGCTAGTTCAGATGTGATCTCGTAGTTTTGTACATAATCGACGATATCGACCAATACGGGGTCCCAGGTGGGATGCATGATGGTTTGCATGTGCATATAGACTCCCGAGCGGTCGATGAAGGTCTTTAGAAAGCGTCGCCAGGCACGCGGACCCATCCCTCCATCAGTACGCGGGCGCTGCGGCTCATGATCGCCTTGGTGACGGCCCAATCACTACTTTCCTTGCGAGCCTCCGCGCCTACGCGTAAGGTTCCCGAAGGATGGCCAAAGCGTACTGCATTGCGCTCGCCACCGCCAGCCGCTAGATTCACTAGGGTGCCAGGAATTGCCGCCGCGGCACCGATGGCAACTGCGGCCGTCCCCATCATGGCGTGATGCAGCTTGCCCATGGACAGGGCGCGCACCAGTAAGTCAATGTTCTCCGGTGCGACTTGTTTTCCGCTAGAAGAGACATAAGGGACAGGCTTGGCGACGAAAGCGACTTTCGGGGTGTGCTGTCGTTGGGCCGCTTCATCGATATGTTTGATTAGGCCCATACGCAGGGCACCATAGGCTCGTATCGTTTCGAACATCGCCAGAGCCTTCACGTCGCCATTAATGGCTTCCTGTAGTTCGGTGCCGTTGTAACCAATGTCTTCAGCGTTAATGAAGATGGTCGGGATGCCGGCATTGATCATGGTCGCTTTTAGCGTGCCCAAGCCCGGCACGTCGAGGTCGTCTACCAGGTTTCCTGTAGGGAACATGGAGCCCCCTGCGCCTTCTTCCTCGGCGGCTGGATCCATGAATTCAAGCTGCACTTCCGCTGCGGGAAAGGTGACGCCGTCCAGTTCGAAGTCGCCAGTTTCCTGCACCGAGCCATCAACGATAGGTACGTGTGCGACGATGGTCTTGCCGATATTCGCCTGCCAGATGCGCACCGTGGCGGTGCCGTTTTTCGGTATGCGGCTGGCATCGACCAATTCATTGCTCAGCGCGAAGGGCCCGACGGCGGCTGAAAGATTGCCGCAGTTTCCGCTCCAGTCGATGAATGCCTTGTCGATGGATACCTGGCCGAACAAATAGTCGACGTCGTGGCCAGGCCTGCTGCTCTTAGACAGGATGACCGTCTTGCTGGTGCTGGAAGTGGCGCCGCCCATGCCGTCCGTCTGCTTGCCGTAGGGGTCGGGACTGCCGATTACGCGCATCAGGAGGGCGTCGCGAGCTGCGCCGGGTTTCTGTGCAACTTCCGGTAAGTCTTGGAGGCGGAAGAACACGCCCTTGCTGGTGCCGCCGCGCATATACGTGGCGGGAATTCTGATCTGAGGTACATGAGCCATGGGCATATTTCCTTTTTCCTTAAACGACCGCAGTCGACTCCAGGAAGTCCTGGGCAAAACGCTGCAATACACCTCCCGCCTCGTAGATCGATACTTCTTCCGCAGTATCGAGACGACAGGTGACAGCGACTTCGGTGCGCTGGCCGTTCTTGCGATTGATCACGAGGATCAGTTTGGCGAGCGGTGTGCACTCGCCGATCACGTCGAAAGTTTCGGTGCCGTCGATATTCAGCGTCTTGCGGTTTTCACCCGGTTTGAACTCGAGCGGCAATACACCCATGCCAACTAGATTAGTGCGGTGGATGCGTTCGAAGCCTTCTGCAACGATGGCCTCAACACCAGCCAGGCGGACTCCCTTGGCCGCCCAGTCGCGCGACGATCCCTGGCCATAATCAGCGCCCGCAACGATAATAAGCGGCTGCTTGCGGTCCATGTAGGTTTCGATGGCTTCCCACATGCGGGTGACTTTTCCTTCTGGCTCGATGCGGGCTAGCGAACCTTGCTTTACCTGACCGTTCTCTTGAACCATCTCGTTCAATAGCTTCGGGTTCGCGAAAGTGGCGCGCTGGGCGGTTAGGTGGTCGCCTCGGTGGGTAGCATAAGAGTTGAAGTCTTCTTCTGGCAGCCCCATCTTGGCCAGGTATTCGCCGGCCGCGCTGCTGGCCATGATGGCGTTGGAAGGCGACAAGTGGTCGGTGGTGATATTGTCGCCCAGCACAGCAAGGGGGCGCATGTCCTTCAGCCCGCGTTCGCCGGCCAGTGCCCCTTCCCAGTAGGGCGGGCGGCGGATGTACGTGCTGGCTGGACGCCATTCGTATAGTGGGCTGAGGTGTTCCTCGCTACTGACGCCGATCGCAAACATCGGTTCATAGACCTGGCGGTATTGTTCAGGTTTCACGCTGCGCGCAACGATCGCGTCGATTTCCTCATCGGACGGCCAGATGTCCTTCAGCGTGACTGATTTGCCGTCTTTATCAAGGCCAAGGATATCTTTTTCGATATCGAAGCGTATGGTCCCGGCGATGGCATAGGCGACGACTAACGGAGGCGAGGCCAGGAATGCCTGTTTCGCGTAGGGGTGGATGCGGCCGTCGAAGTTGCGATTTCCGGATAGCACAGCCGTTGCGTATAGATCTCGGTCGATGATCTCTTGCTGGATCTTAGGGTCCAAAGCGCCGCTCATGCCGTTACAGGTGGTGCATGCAAAGCCGACAATGCCGAAACCCAGATTTTCGAGTTCGCCTAGCAATTGGGCGTCCTCCAAGTACAGCTGTACCGTCTTGGAACCTGGCGCTAGCGAGCTTTTAACCCAAGGTTTACGGGTTAGGCCGCGCGCATTGGCGTTGCGTGCCAGCAAGCCCGCCGCAATCACGTTGCGCGGGTTGCTGGTATTGGTACAGCTGGTGATCGCTGCAATGATCACCGCTCCGTCCGGCATCAGGCCGGCTTCATTTTCGACCTTGCCCGATATGCCCCGCGATGCCAGTTCGGAGGTCGGTACGCGCCGATGCGGGTTAGATGGCCCGGCAATATTGCGTACGACGGCTGAAAGGTCAAACTTGAGCACTCGCTCGTACTCGGCGTGTTCCAGGCTGTCGGCCCACAGCCCGGCCTGCTTCGCATAGGTTTCTACCAATTTGACCTGTTCGTCGTCGCGGCCAGTGAGCTTCAGGTAATCGATGGTCTGCTGGTCGATGTAAAACATCGCAGCGGTGGCGCCATACTCGGGCGTCATGTTTGAAATGGTGGCGCGATCGCCCAAGGTCAGGCGAGAAGCCCCTTCACCGTAGAATTCCAGATACGACGATACGACTTTCTCGTTACGCAGGAACTCTGTCAGCGCCAGTACAAGGTCAGTTGCGGTGATGCCAGGTTGCATTCTGCCCGTCAGTTCGACGCCGATGATGTCGGGCAGGCGCATCCAGGATGCGCGTCCGAGCATCACGCTTTCGGCCTCCAGGCCCCCCACGCCAATGGCGATCACGCCCAACGCGTCAACATGCGGGGTATGGCTGTCCGTGCCTACCAGTGTATCCGGGTAGGCGACGCCGTCGCGCGCGTGCACGACCGGCGACATTCGTTCCAGGTTTATCTGGTGCATGATCCCGTTGCCAGGCGGAATCACTTCGACGTTCTTGAATGTTTTCTTGGTCCAGTTAATGAAGTGAAAGCGATCATCATTGCGCCGGTCTTCGATGGCACGGTTTTTAGCGAACGCATCCTTCTCAAAACCGCCATGCTCGACAGCGAGCGAATGATCGACGATCAATTGTGTCGGCACGACTGGGTTGACCTTCGAGGGATCGCCGCCCTTTGCGGCAATCGCGTCGCGCAAACCGGCCAAGTCCACCAGCGCGGTCTGGCCCAGAATGTCATGGCACACCACACGCGCTGGAAACCAGGGAAAATCCAGATCGCGTTTGCGCTCGATGAGCTGCTTGAGCGCTGCAGTCAGCGAGGCGGGATCGCAACGGCGCGCCAGGTTTTCGGCGAGTACGCGCGACGTATACGGCAGTTTGTCATAGGCGCCGGATTGGATAGCGTTGACAGCGGCTCGTGCGTCGAAGTAATCCAGTTTAGTGCCGGGAAGGGGCTTGCGGTGTGCAGTGTTCATGGCAGCTCGAAAAAGGCAGGTAATGTTCAGGGGGCGAATGTCGATGCGGGAAGCGTCCGAGTCTTTGCTCTTGATCTTCCCAATTCGCTATCGGCGCTCGGCGAGCGGAACAAACACTTGATCGTCAGGGCCGATGTAATTAGCGGTGGGTCTGATGATCTTGTTGTCGGCGCGCTGTTCAAGAACATGGGCAGACCAGCCGGCAGTGCGTGCGATGACGAACAGCGGAGTAAACATGGCGGTAGGGACCCCCATCATGTGGTACGACACGGCCGAGAACCAGTCCAGATTGGGGAACATTTTCTTGGCGTCCCACATGGCGGTTTCCAGGCGTTCGGCAATGTCGAACATCTTCGTGTTTCCTTGCGCCTTGGACAGATTGCGGGCCACTTCTTTGATGACCTTATTGCGAGGATCGGACACCGTATATACCGGATGGCCGAATCCGATAATAACTTCTTTGTTTTCGACGCGGCGGCGAATGTCGGCTTCGGCTTCCTCAGGCGAGTCATAACGTTTCTGCACCTCGAAGGCGACTTCGTTGGCACCGCCATGTTTGGGCCCGCGCAGGGCGCCAATGCCGCCTGCTATGGCTGAATACATGTCCGAGCCTGTGCCGGCGATTACGCGGGCGGTAAAGGTTGAGGCATTGAATTCATGCTCGGCATACAAATTCAACGAGGTGTGCATGGCTCGTACCCACTCTTCGCTGGGCTTGGTGCCATGCAGTAAATGCAGGAAATGACCGCCAATGCTGTCATCATCGGTTTGTACGTCAATGATGCGGCCGTTATGGCTGTATTGGTACCAATACAGAAGGGCCGAGCCCAAATTTGCCATTAGGCGATCGGCAATGTCACGTGCATCGGGGGTGTTGTGGTCGTCTTTTTCGGGAAGAACGCAGCCCAGTACCGAAACCGCCGTACGCATGACATCCATGGGATGACTGGCGGCGGGCAGCGTTTCGAGAGCGCTTTGCAATTGTGCCGGCAATCCACGCAGGCTACGCAGCTTTTCTTTATAAGCTTTTAGCTCAGGCTGAGTAGGCAACTTGCCATGTACTAGCAGATGGGCCACTTCTTCAAATTCGCAGGTTTCCGCAATATCAAGAATATCGTACCCGCGATAGTGCAGGTCGTTGCCGCTGCGTCCTACCGTGCATAAGGCGGTGTTACCCGCCACTACGCCCGACAGCGCAACCGATTTCTTTGGTTTGGGGCCTGTTTTGTTTTCTGTTATTTCGGCGATAGCCATGTCTCATCTCCTGAAAGGTTATTTCGATTTGCCTTGTTGAAAGAGCGCATCAAGACGGGATTCAAATTCGTGATAGCCGATGCGGTCGTATAGTTCCTCGCGCGTCTGCATGGCGTCGATGACGTTCTTCTGGTGGCCATCGCGACGGATGGCGGTATACACCATTTCGGCGGCCTTGTTCATGGCACGAAATGCGGACAAGGGATACAAAACCATGCCGACATTGACGCCGGCGAGTTCCTCGACGCTGAATAAGGGTGTTTGGCCGAACTCGGTAATATTGGCCAATACCGGCACATTCAAGGCTTTGGTGAAACGTTCGTAGGTTGCCAGGTCGTAAGAGGCTTCTGCAAAAATACCGTCTGCACCGGCTTCCACGCATGCAACGGCCCGTTCAAGAGCAGCGTCAACGCCGTCTACTGCGATCGCATCGGTGCGTGCAATGATAAAAAAGTCGCTGTCGGTGCGGGCATCGACTGCGGCTTTGACGCGATCGGCCATTTCCTGAGTGGTGACAATTTCCTTGCCAGGGCGGTGGCCGCAGCGTTTGGCGCCCACCTGATCTTCGATATGGCAGGCTGCAGCGCCGAATTTGATAAGGCTTTTTACGCTGCGGGCAATATTGAAGGCAGAAGGTCCGAATCCGGTGTCGATATCGACAAGAAGGGGCACATCGCAGACGTCAGTGATACGGCGGATATCGGTCAGGACGTCATCAAGATTATTAATGCCGAGATCGGGCAGTCCGAGCGATCCGGCGGCGACGCCGCCGCCCGAGAGGTAGATGGCACGATAGCCGGCGCGTTTGGCCAGCAAGGCGTGGTTAGCGTTGATGGCGCCCATGATTTGCAGGGGCTGTTCTTCTTTTAGGGCCTGGCGGAAAAGGGCGCCTGGCGAGGCTGGTCGGGTCATGAAGGTCTCCGGAAATGGCTGCTTTGGCCGGTATGGAGTGGGTAGTTGCCGGGCACTTGACGTCGCGTTGATTTATCGGCGTCAGCTGCCCGGCGTGGCCAGAGCCCCCTAAGACTCTAATGTACTGAGTGATATCAGAATGTCTTTTCGGGGACAATGCGCCTGCTTTAGTGGGGCATAAAAACAAGGCCCGCATTACCGGGCCTTGCTTCAGAACAGGGATTATTTCAGTAGTTCCTGTACCCCATCGCGCTCTTCGAGCAGTTCTTTCAAGGTGAAGTCCATGCGTTCGCGCGAGAAGGCGTCAATTTCCAGGCCTTCCACACGAGCGTATTCGCCGTTGGCAGTCGTGACGGGCACGCCGTAAATGATGCCTTCAGGAATGCCATAGGAACCGTCAGAAGGAACGCCCATGGTGACCCACTTGCCGTTCGAACCAAGTACCCAGTCGCGGATGTGGTCGATGGCTGCATTGGCTGCCGAGGCAGCAGACGACAAGCCGCGGGCCTCAATGATGGCGCCGCCGCGTTTGCCGACGGTAGGTATGAAGGTGTCGCGATTCCAAGCCTCATCGTTGATCAAGGCGGGCAAGCTTGCGCCGCCGACGGTGGCAAAACGGGTATCGGGATACATGGTAGGCGAATGGTTGCCCCATACGATCAAGTTCTCGATATCGGCAACGGCCTTACCGGACTTCGCGGCCAATTGCGACAGGGCACGGTTGTGATCCAGACGCAGCATGGCGGTAAAGTTCTTGGCAGGGAGGTCGGGGGCCGACTTCATTGCAATGTAGGCATTGGTATTGGCGGGATTGCCCACTACCAAGACTTTTACGTTGCGGCTTGCTACGTCGTTAAGTGCCTTACCCTGGGCGGTAAAGATCTGGGCATTGACTTGCAGCAGATCTTTACGTTCCATGCCGGGGCCGCGAGGGCGTGCGCCTACCAGCAAAGCGATATCAACGTCTTTGAAGGCTTCGCGCGCGTCGCTATGTGCAGTCATTCCCGCCAGCAAAGGAAATGCGCAATCGTCAAGTTCCATCATGACGCCTTTAAGCGCCTTTTGAGCTTTCTCGTCCGGAATTTCCAGCAACTGGAGAATGACGGGTTGATCTTTTCCTAGCATCTCGCCAGAGGCGATACGAAATAGCAAGGCGTAACCGATTTGGCCGGCAGCGCCGGTGACGGCGACACGCATGGCGGGTTTGGACATGAAGGATCTCCCGTGGGTATTAACAATGAGTGAGTACAGAGAAATGACAGTGTAATTCTTTTGGCTGTCGATATACGCGACGTTCAGGCGCGAAGTTTCCGGCCGATGAAAGACATGCACGCATGCAGCTACAACATAGTAGATTATAGAAAATCAATGGACGCGTCAAACGTCTTATATCTTATATAAGACATAAGAGTGTTAGACAGAAAGTCTCAAGCATGCGAAAATGGCGGGCGTTAAATCTCGCTTTTAAATACGCTTGGCCCATACCGAATCGACTTTGTCTCATGTCCAATAACCCCACCTCTGATCGGGCCTCCGACTCTGACCGCTCCGCAAGCAGTGCGGCGTTCAGTCCGTTGTATCAGCAAATCAAAAGCCTGCTGCTGCAAAGTCTTGATCGTGGTGAATGGAAGCCGGGCGAGGCCATCCCTAGCGAGCTCGAACTGGCCGCTCGCTTTCAGGTAAGCCAGGGAACAGTGCGCAAGGCAATCGACGAACTGGCAGCTGAAAACCTATTGTTAAGGCGGCAGGGCAAGGGCACGTTTGTGGCAACTCACCACGAGGCCAAAGTACGCTTCCGGTTTTTGCGTCTTACCCCCGACGACGGCAAGCAGTCTGTGTCCGGCAGCAAGATTCTGGAATGCCGTCGTGTGAAGGCGCCCGCCGACATCGCGGCCCTTCTCGATTTGCGCACAGCGGATATGGTTGTCAATATGCGCCGTCTGCTTTCATTCGACCAGACGCCTACAATACTGGATGACATCTGGTTGCCTGGCGCTGTCTTTAAAGGCCTTACTGCAGAATCGTTGGGCCGTTATCGCGGTCCGCTGTATGGTCTTTTCGAATCTGAATTCGGTGTCAGTATGGTTCGTGCCGACGAAAAAATACGCGCCGTCGCAGCCACTCAAGAACAAGCTGACACACTGAAAATCGCTCATGGCAATCCCTTGCTGCAGGTCGAGCGAGTCTCATACACCTACGGAGATCGGCCCATGGAAGTGCGTCGGGGCCTGTACGTCACCGAAAGGTTCTATTACAAAAACAGCTTGAATTAGCTAGGGTTTTTAGTCCATTTGATACACCGTCCCTAAATAGGCGAAAATACTAGTCGCCCTTTGCAATAATTTTGTTATAACTCGAGGCCATCATGTCCGATTCAGCTTCAAAGCCACGTCCGCAGTTTCGCAATCTCAGCATTCCGCAGATAATGAGCTATCGCCTGCCCCTGGCAGGAAAAACGTCAATTTTGCACCGCATCAGCGGCGCCTTATTGTTTGTCTGTTTGCCTGTGATTATCTTGCCCCTGTTCGCCCTAAGCGTGACGTCGCCCGATAGCTATGCAAGCATTCAAGCCTGGGTTGCCAATCCTGTGTGCAAGCTGATCCTTCTGGCCCTCATCTGGGGCTACCTGCATCATTTCTGTGCGGGAATTCGTTACCTTGTTCTCGATCTACACATTGCTAATGACAAGCACTCCGCCCAAAAGACAGCGGGCTTGGTATTAGGCGTCAGTCTGGCGCTGACAGTAGTTTTCGGTCTTAAATTGTTTGGGGTGTGGTAATGGCGACTCAAGAACGTCTTGGCACGAAACGCCTGGTCGTGGGTGCCCATTACGGCACTATCGATTTCATCGCTCAGCGCGTTACTGCGGTCATCATGGCTCTGTATACGCTGGTGCTATTTTTCGGAATCATTTTCACTTCCTGAAATGAATTTCGAGAACTGGCGTCACCTTTTTACCTTTACATTCTTTGGAATGCCCGTCGGGTCATTGCTGGCAACGCTTGCTTTCCTGTCGCTCGCCTGGCATGCCTGGATCGGCGTGCGCGACATCTGGATGGACTACGTCCGTTCTGCTGGCCTGCGCCTATTCCTGCAAGTGCTGACCATCCTATGGCTGGTCGGTGCCGTCGTCTATTTTGCAAAAATTCTCTGGAGTTTATAAGCCGTGGCTGCTGTCAAAAATTCCTTACCGCGCCGCCAATTTGATGTGGTGGTCGTAGGCGCCGGCGGTGCCGGCATGCGTTGCTCATTGCAACTGGCGCAGGCGGGCTTGTCCGTCGCAGTATTAACCAAAGTGTTCCCGACGCGCTCCCATACGGTGGCTGCCCAGGGCGGCGTAAGTGCATCGCTGGGCAACATGAGCGAAGACAATTGGTATTGGCATATGTACGATACCGTCAAGGGCTCCGACTGGCTCGGTGACCAGGACGCCATCGAGTTCATGTGCCGCGAAGCACCTAATGCGGTCTACGAGCTTGAACATTTCGGCATGCCCTTCGATCGCAACCCCGACGGCACGATCTATCAGCGTCCGTTCGGCGGTCACACTGCTAATTTCGGCGAGAAGCCCGTACAGCGTGCCTGTGCTGCCGCTGACCGCACCGGGCACGCCATGCTGCATACGCTGTATCAGCGTAACGTTGCCGCACGTACCCAGTTTTTCGTCGAATGGATGGCACTCGACCTCCTGCGTAACGAAGCGGGCGATGTACTGGGCGTTACCGCCCTCGAAATGGAAACCGGCGAAATATATGTGCTTGAAGCCAAGCAAACCGTACTGGCTACGGGCGGGGCAGGGCGCATCTGGGCAGCTTCGACCAACGCTTTCATCAATACGGGCGACGGTCTCGGAATGGCGGCTCGTGCAGGCTTTCCTTTGCAAGACATGGAGTTCTGGCAATTCCACCCCACCGGCGTCGCCGGCGCGGGCGTGCTGATCACCGAAGGTGTGCGCGGCGAAGGCGGTATTTTGCTGAACAAGGATGGCGAGCGCTTCATGGAGCGTTATGCGCCTACCCTGAAAGACCTGGCCCCGCGCGACTTTGTCTCGCGTTCCATGGACCAGGAAATCAAGGAAGGCCGTGGTTGTGGTGATGGCAGCTATGTGGTGCTAAAGCTCGATCACTTAGGTGCTGAGACCATACAGAAACGTCTCCCATCGATCCGCGAGATCGCGATCAAGTTTGCGAACGTAGATCCAATCAAGGATCCAATTCCAGTGGTGCCAACCATCCATTATCAGATGGGCGGCATCCCGACCAATATTTACGGTCAGGTTGTCAGCGTTGCCAATGGCGAAACCACGACAGTCAATGGGCTGTACGCTATTGGCGAATGTGCGGCAACTTCAGTGCACGGCGCTAACCGTCTGGGCACGAATTCCTTGCTTGACCTGATCGTGTTCGGTCGTTCGGCGGGCAATCACATCGTCGAGTCGCATCCCGAACGCCAGCATGCTCATCAGCCAATTCCAGAATCGTCTATCGACTTCTCGCTTGACCGGATCAATAGGCTCGAAACCCGCACTGGCGGCGAGAAAACGCAGGATGTCGGTAATGCCATTCGCGTTGCCATGCAGCATCACTGTGGTGTGTTCCGTACGATCGACCTGTTAAACAAGGGCGTCGATGCCATTGAAAGCCTGGTACCTCAGGTTGAAAACATCTATTTCAAAGACAAGTCCCAGGTCTTCAACACAGCTCGCATTGAAGCTCTCGAAGTGACCAACATGATCGAAGTTGCTCGGGCAACGACCAAATCGGCAGCAAATCGCACAGAAAGCCGCGGTGCGCATGCCTTGAACGATTTTCCAGAGCGCGATGACGCGAACTGGTTGCGTCACACAATGTGGTTCTCCGAAGGCAGCCGTCTCGAATACAAGCCGGTGCAAATGAAACCGCTAACCGTAGACAGCTTCCCGCCCAAAGCGCGGACCTTCTAAGCAGGATATCGAAATGAGTCAAAAACGCACCGTTAAGTTTGAAATCTATCGCTACGATCCCGATAAGGACGAGCGTCCATACATGCAAAAGCTCGAAGTCGAGCTCCAGCCGACTGACAAGATGCTGCTCGATGCCATCATCCGCATCAAGAACGACGTCGACGACAGTCTGGCAATCCGCCGCTCTTGCCGCGAAGGGGTATGCGGGTCCGACGCCATGAATATCAATGGCAAAAACGGTCTGGCCTGCACCACCAATATGCTCGAACTGAAAGAGCCTGTAGTCCTTAAGCCGCTACCCGGTTTGCCAGTGGTGCGCGACCTTATCGTCGACATGACGCACTTTTTCAATCAGTATCATTCGATCAAACCCTTCTTGATCAACGATCAGCCGCCTCCAGAAAAAGAACGTCTGCAAACGCCTGAAGCGCGCGACGAACTCAACGGCCTGTACGAATGCATTCTATGTGCGTGCTGTTCCACAGCATGTCCTTCTTTCTGGTGGAATCCCGATAAGTTTGTGGGGCCTGCCGGCTTGCTGCAGGCATACCGCTTTATTGCGGACAGCCGCGATGAAGCCACCGGCGAACGCCTCGATAACCTCGAGGATCCGTATCGTTTGTTCCGCTGCCATACCATCATGAATTGTGCCGACGTCTGTCCTAAGGGGCTGAATCCATCAGCCGCGATTGGCAAGATCAAGGAACTGCTGGTGCGCCGGACTATATAGGGTTTGGATAGCCGATGAGAACGTTGTCTGAACTAGAGCGCGCCCGCCTGCGGTGGCGAGCGCGTCGGGGTTTGCTGGAGAATGATCTAATCATTACCAAATTTTTAGATCAATACGAAGCAGAACTAACCGATATCGATGTAACCGCCTTGACCTTACTGTTCGAGATGGACGACAACGAATTGCTTGATGTATTACTTGCTCGCGAAGACTTGGATGGCGTATATGACACGCCCGACATTCGTCGTCTCGTCACGCAAATGCAGAAGCTCTAATTTTTAAGGAAAAATGTGATGCAATTGTCAGATAAGAAAGCCACACTGTCATTTTCCGATGACAGTGCACCGATCGAATTCCCGGTCTATAAGGGAACAGTCGGTCCTGAAGTAATCGATATCCGCAAGCTGTACGGTCAGACCGGTATGTTTACCTACGATCCGGGCTTTATGGCCACTGCTTCGTGCGAATCAGCGATTACTTACATCGATGGCGATAAAGGCGAATTGTTGTATCGCGGCTATCCTATCGATCAGCTCGCACAAAAATGCGATTTCATGGATATCTGCTACCTGATCCTGAATGGCGATCTGCCTAACGGTACGGAAAAATCCGAATTCGATTCGCTGGTTACCCATCACACCATGGTTAACGAACAGTTGCATTTCTTTCTGCGCGGCTTCCGTCGTGAT
Organism: uncultured beta proteobacterium; assembly: GCA_963706785.1. Classification (GTDB taxonomy): domain Bacteria; phylum Pseudomonadota; class Gammaproteobacteria; order Burkholderiales; family Burkholderiaceae_B; genus Pollutimonas. The sequence goes on along the minus strand of CAVPNJ010000009.1, from coordinate 247,443 downwards.
GCACATCCCATGGCGGTACTGACCGGCCTGGTCGGCGCATTGTCGGCGTTTTATCACGATTCCACTGACATCACTAACCCGTACCACCGGCATGTGTCGGCAATTCGCCTGATCGCAAAAATGCCAACCCTGGTTGCCATGGCGTACAAGTATTCGCAGGGCCAGCCGTATATTTATCCGCAGAACGACTTATCCTACACGGGCAACTTCCTGCGCATGATGTTTGCTACGCCTTGCGAAGAGTACAAGGTCAACGAAGTGGTCGAACGCGCCCTTGATCGCATCTTCATCTTGCATGCAGATCACGAACAAAATGCGTCGACCTCTACGGTGCGTCTCTGCGGATCGTCGGGAACTAACCCTTTTGCCGCGATTGCCGCCGGTGTTGCGTGCTTGTGGGGGCCTGCTCATGGCGGTGCCAACGAAGCTTGCCTGCAAATGCTCGAAGAACTCCAGGCCAACGGCGGCATCGAGAAAGTCGGCGAGTTCATGGAGAAGGTCAAGGACAAGAATTCGGGCGTGCGCCTGATGGGTTTTGGTCACCGCGTCTACAAGAACTACGACCCGCGCGCCAAGCTCATGCAAGAAACCTGCAAAGAAGTTCTTTCAGCTTTGGGTCTGGAAAACGACCCCTTGTTCAAGCTTGCAATGGAACTGGAGCGCATCGCTCTTGAAGATCCGTATTTCGTAGAGCGCAAGCTTTACCCGAATGTCGACTTCTACTCCGGCATCGTGCAGCGCGCCATCGGCATTCCCACTTCCTTGTTTACCGCCATTTTTGCATTGGCTCGTACCGTCGGTTGGATCGCTCAATGGAATGAAATGCTTTCCGATCCTGAATACAAAATCGGCCGCCCACGCCAGTTGTACACGGGTTCGGTCACGCGTGACCTACCAGCAGATCGGGTCTAGCCTGACGGGCACAGGAAAGTAGTCAATCGACTGCGAAGATACTGCATTGAACTAAAACCCAAAAGCTGGACATGCGTCCAAACTTTTGGGTTTTCCTTATCTATCTGGTTCGTTGTGGTGCGGCGCGTAATTCTGTACATCAATTGCTGCAATGATGTTTTGCCGCGATGCGCTTGTCTTACAGCCATTCCACTGAAGTGTTAAGGGCATGTTGCTCTATATCGCGCAGCAACTGGTGCTGGATATGCGTAGGTGTCAGTTCGGTATGGTAAAACCAGGCGCAGGCTGCCAGTTTTCCCTTATGGAAATCAGCAAGATGAGGTTGCTGTTTAATTGAGTCGTTGGCGATGGTGGCTTGTTCCAACCACAGCCAAGCCAGTACATGGTGGCCGAACATATCCAAATACATGGCGGAATTGGCGCTCGCTTTCCGTATATCGCTCGTAGCGGCGATTAGTAGCACGTCGGTCGTCTGTAACAGCTCTTCCCAGGCGGCTTCTAACTGATCAGACTGATGCTGCAGGGCGGAAGTCCGGGTGGCGCGGGCTCGGGAGATCGTCGCTTGGACGCGCGCATGCAATTGCCTCAAAGGCAGGCCGTTTTTCATTCCGACTTTTCGATTTAACAAGTCCAGGCTCTGGATGCCGTGGGTACCTTCGTGAAGTTGATTAAGGCGGTTGTGGCGGTAGAATTGTTCAACAGGATATTCACGAGTGTAGCCATACCCCCGTACACTTGAATAGCCAGATCATTTGCCGCCAAGCCGTAGCGTGCTGGCCATGACTTAACGATTGGGATGAGCAGGGCCAGCACGTGCGACGCCTCTTGTCGGGCGGTGGCGTCAGGATGGGTCTTCTCGTCGTCGATAAGGTGGGCGGCGTACAAGCACAAATGTAAGGCGCCTTCAACATAGCTCTTTTGTGTGAGTAGCATACGCCGGACATCGGCATGCTCAATGATGGCCACAGGCGGCGTGCCAGGGTCGCTTTGACCCACCGCGCGGCCTTGCGTTCGGTTTTTGGCGTAGTCGAGCGCGTGCAGGTAAGCGGTGTAAGCCAGCATGCTGCCGCCCATGCCGACTCCGATACGCGCTCCGTTCATCATTTGAAACATGCAGATGAGGCCCTCGCCGGGGTTGCCAACAAGCTCGCCCAGGTACGCATCGTGGTCTCCGAAACTAAGCATGGTAGACGTCGTGCCCCGATAACCCATTTTATGAATCAGGCCGGCAAGCGAGACATCGTTAGATTCACCCACCAGTCCGTTGGCATCAACGCGCCTGAAGCAGTGCAGGCAGATAGCGGCGTCTCTGGTCTTCGGTGCCGGACGCGCGAATCAGGTTGGCATTTGCGGCGGTCAAAAAACAATAGGCCGACGTACCGACATTGGCAGCGCGAAATAGAGCCAGGCACGATTGCGAGACGGTCACAGGCAATTGCATGCCGTCTAACGCATAGTCGTGGGTAGCGGCCAGAAAACCGGCCTTGGCAAAAGCCTGGACCGCAATTTTTATTTCTGGGAGCGTTCTGATCGTAGCGCCATCAAAATTCGGTTCATGTTCGTCAGCCTTGCGGTTATGGGGAGCGAACAGTTCCTGGGCGAGCTTGTGCGCGGTATCAATGGCCGCCTTGAATGTCTCGGCCGAATGGTCGGTGTAGCGCTCGCGTTCCAGCAGTTGCCGAATTTGCAGCACGTCATTGAGCAGGAAGTCCAGATCTTTCCGGTTGATCAGCAGCGAGTCAGGGGCGATAAATTCATGAAGTTTGCCGTATCGGGGAAGATCTCGTCATGCGGGGCATTAAATGTTTAGGATGGGTTGGCGATATGTCAGATCACCATCTAATTCTGATCTGCGGAATGAGGCGTTCAAAAGTGGACAATATATCGGCATACTAGCATTAGTCCTTATTGATTCCACCCACGTCACAACATAGAGTTCTGTCATCCAGAATCGAAAGAAGCTAGGAACGGCAATGCTGCTTGCCCGTCGTCCGAAAAGACCGGCCTCAACAAGGCACTGGAAAATTCAGCCATAAGAAAGGGGAGACAATAATGAAGCGATTCAAGACGATCGTGCTTGCGGGTTTAGTCACAGGCGTAACGACTGTTGCCACTGTACAGGCAGCTTATCCCGACAAACCCATTACCATAATAGTGCCCTATGGCCCGGGCGGAACCACAGACATCGTCGGGCGAGCGTTAGGCGAAAGCTTGGCGCGCCAGCTAAAGCAACCCGTGGTTATTGAAAACAGACCTGGGGCGGCTGGCTCCATGGGCGTTATCGAAATGATGAATTCCAAGCCAGACGGCTATCGTCTCACGATGGCGCCAGTCGGCATCTTTCGCCAGCCCTATCTGCAAAAGACACGTTACGACCCCATCCGCGACCTCAGCTATATCGCTTCGTTCCTGACCTACGATTTTATGGTGACGGTGGCCGCTGACTCGCCCTTCAAGACCATAAACGAGATGGTTACCTTTGCCAAAAAGAATCCTGGTGCTATCACGTATGGTACGCCTGGTCGCTTTACGGGCAATCAAGTTGTGCTCGCTAAGCTTGGCAAAGACCAGAACGTAAAGTTCGTTCATATCCCTTATAAAGGCGATAGCGAAGCCATCGCTGCCCTCCTTGGGGGGCACACACATGTCGCTGTGGTTACCAATAGCGTACTTCCCTTCATGCGGTCCGGGAAGGTGCGAGTGCTGGCCACTGCCGCCGATGTTCGCCCCGATGCTTTTTCGGAAATGCCAACGATGAAAGAGGCCGGTTTCGATGTAGAGGTACCCTCTCCACTGGGGTTGGCGGGTCCAAAGGGTATGCAGCAAGATATCGTCAATGTCCTCGATAGGGCAGTGAAGTCCGCTATGGACGAACCTGCTTTCCAGCAGGTGCTGCAGAACTATGGTGTCCGGACCTTCTACATGGACAATAAGGTCTATACGAAATTCGCAGAAACCACATTTAAGGCGGAAAAGGACATTGTCGAAAACCTGGGTCTGAATGACTAAACAATTCTTAACGAAGCTATCGAAAATAAACAGATGACAAGGCCCAGTATCGAACAACACAAGACGGAAGACCGTCACTTTGTGACGGCGCTTGCCCGCGGCCTAGAGGTGCTGGCGTGTTTCCGCTCGGGTAACAAGATATTGAGCAACCAGGAAATTGCTAAGCACTGTGCTTTACCTAGGTCAACGGTTTCCCGGTTAACGTCTACGCTTACCAGGCTGGGCTACCTCTCGACTGACGAAAGTAGCGGCAAGTATTGCCTTGGAGTAGCCACCTTAGCGCTGGGAGTAGGCATGTTGGCTAAATTAGATCTCCGTCAAGTGGCTAAGCCCTGGATGCAAGAAGTAGCTGATTATTCTCAAGGCATGGTAACTCTGGGTGTGCGTGACCGCCTGTCCATGCTCTATATCGAGAATAGCCGCAGCATGGCGGCCCTCACATTAAGCATGGATGTCGGGTCGCGCATACCTATTGCAACGTCGGCTATGGGCCGTGCCTATCTGGCCCAGGCCACCGAACAGGAGCGCCTCGAAATCATTGAGCGTGTGCGCGAATTAGATGAACAAGCCAGTATGGCGATTATCAACGGTATAAACCAGGCCTTGATCGATTACAGGCAATTGGGATGCACCTGTTCGTTTGGCGAGTGGAATAAAGACGTCAATGGAATTGCCGTTGGGGTAAAACTGGGCGGGCGCTTCCCCATTATGGCCATCAATTGTGGTGGCCCATCGTCCCAGCTGTCCAGAGATTTCCTCATTAACGATGTCAGGCCCAAGTTGCTGGATCTAGTGCAAAAGTTAAAAGAATCGGTTGGCGAATACTAATTACACTTGCAATGCCAGCATCTGTATTATTGTTTTTACCATGCAGAATTCCATTAGTAGGTTTTCGAATAGGGCTCAACCGGGCCTTTGATAAATAGGCCTCTGTCGAGAAGGATCTTTGCGGCCTAGTGGCGAGCTTGATTAGGTAGCCCCTAGCTTCTTTCCGCCTAACCGACGGTAATTCCAAATTGCAGAATTACCGTCAAATCAAACCGCAGGGAGCTGAACACAACGAGTTATGGCGCGAAGTATGTGGTGGTCACCATGTGTATTGGTGGCGGCCAAGGCGCGGCAGGCCTGTTCGAAGTAGCCTGAGCTTTTACAACATCATGAAATGGCGAGACAGCAAAACGATATGGGTGTGAAAGAATTGTTCAAACTCGATAATCAGGTGGCCTTAATTACGGGTGGTTCGCGCGGCCTTGGATTGCAAATTGCCGAGGCGCTCGGCGAAATGGGCTGTAGGCTGGCGATCACGGCACGTAAGGCTGGCGAACTCGAAAAGGCCCGAAGCTATCTGGAAAAACAGGGAGTTGAAGTTATCGCTATTACTAACAACCTCGCTCAGTTCGATACCATTCCTGCGATGGTGGGGCAAGTTCTGGATCACTATGGAACCATCGATATTTTGGTCAATAATGCGGGCGCCACTTGGGGCGCTCCGGCAGAAGACTATCCCGACGCGGCTTGGAACAAGGTCATGGATTTGAATATCAACGCCTTGTTTTATCTTTGTCGCGAAGTGGGCCGACGCACAATGATCCCGCAGCAACGCGGCAAGATTATCAATGTGGCCTCGGCGGCGGGCCTGCGGGGCACCGCTAAGGGCGTTACGACTATTGCTTACAACACTTCCAAGGCGGCGGCAGTGAATTTCACCCGCACGCTGGCATGCGAATGGGGTAAGTACAACATAAATGTCAATGCGATTTGCCCGGGATTTTTTTCATCGAAACTGGCTGACAGCTTGATCGAGCAGTTGGGCGAAAGCCTCATGAACCGTATTCCCCTGGGACGCATTGGGGGCGCAGAAGACCTTAAGGGTGCTGCAGTTTTCCTGGCCTCAGAGGCTTCCCGCCATATTACCGGCCAGGCTATCGTGATCGATGGCGGGGCAAGCGCTTAAGCGGTCTTCGCGAGGACGGCTAGCGATCTTAACAGTAGGGGCAAGAGCAAGCAATGGTAAATAAGTTCGTTGAAAGTGTATATCAGGCGGTAGCCGGCGTGTTCGACGGTGCAACCATATTGGTCGGAGGTTTTGGCGGGGCTGGGCATCCAACGGAATTGCTCCATGCCCTGATAGATCAGGGGGCCAGCGACCTGACGGTGGTAAATAACAATGCGGGTAATTTTGAAGTGGGACTGGCCGCGCTGATCAAAGCAGGGCGGGTGCGCAAAATGATTTGCTCTTTTCCTAAGGCGAGCAATTCCCATATTTTCAATCAAATGTACAAAGAAGGTAGGATTGAACTGGAATGTGTTCCCCAGGGGACAATTGCGGAGCGGTTGCACGCGGCAGGGGCTGGCATCGGCGGTTTCTTCACTCGCACCAGTTATGGCACCGATCTGGCCAAGGGTAAAGAGGTTCGTGAAATCGACGGTCAGTTTTATGTATTCGAATCTCCCATACACGGCGATTTCGCCCTGGTGCTGGCCCAGAAAGCCGATCGTTGGGGGAATTTAGTCTACCGTAAGGCGGCCCGTAACTTCGGTCCGGTTATGTGCATGGCGGCCAAGACCACTATCGTCCAGGTTAAGCAAAGGGTTGAATTGGGCGATCTTGATCCTGAGACCATCGTCACGCCCGGCATTTTCGTCGATCGTGTCATCGAAGTGCCCAATCCGCAAATTTCAAGTTGAGAGCACACTATGCAGAGATTGACGCGCAATGAAATGGCGAAACGCTTGGCTCAAGATATCGCACCAGGCAGCTACGTGAATATAGGCATTGGCATGCCGGAACTGGTTGCGAATTATTTGGATCCGGCAGACGAAATCTTGTTGCACAGCGAAAACGGCATCTTGGGAATGGGTCCGTCCGCCCAAGAAGGCGAGATCGATCCCGAACTGATCAACGCGGGCAAGAAACCGATCACTCTTTTAATGGGCGGATCTTTTTTCCATCATGTGGATTCCTTCGCCATTATGCGCGGTGGTCATCTGGATTTATGCATCATGGGCGGCATGCAGGTGTCGTCAGTTGGTGACCTGGCTAACTGGTCGCTGGGTAGAGCGGGCGAACCACCTGCGGTGGGCGGCGCGATGGATCTGGCGGTGGGCGCCAAGAAGGTATTTATCTTAATGGAGCACAATGCTAAAGATGGTACGCCCAAGATCGTCGAGAAATGCACTCTGCCTGTTACTGGACTGGGTGTTGTACATCGCGTTTATACTGATTTGGCGGTCATCGAATCCACGCCGCAAGGAATGCAGGTTATCGAAAAGCTGGTGAATATTTCCGATAAAGAGTTGCAGTCTCTAACTGGGGCGGTACTGCGTTTTCCAGCCGAGTGCTAGTGTAGTGCTTCGTTCTGCTTGGGACGAGAATGGCGATTGGCACGACCGACCCTTGGAAGAATATCGTAGACTTTGCGATGCAGGTCGAGCCATACAAGACTCGATTCATGGAGTCTAAATATAAAAAGCCCAGCTTCAAGGGGGGCGATTCCAACATGGATGGCCCCCGCCTTTTCTATCGCGTGCTCAAAATATGCACCTGGTCTGCTTTACAACTGTACCTGTCCTGCTTCTTGCTGGGCGTCGACAACAGCCAAGGCGGTCATGTTGACAATGCGACGCACCGTCGAGCTGGTGGTCAAAATGTGTACCGGACGTGCCGCGCCCAGCAGAACAGGGCCCATGGTCACGCCATTGCTGCCCGTCATTTTCAGCATGTTGTAGGTAATGTTCCCCGTGTCCAGGTTGGGGGTTATCAGCAAGTTGGCTGGACCCCTTAGTTTCGAATCGGGAAATGCCTTAAGGCGTATCGTTTCCGACAAGGCAGAGTCGGCATGCATTTCGCCGTCGACCTCCAACGCTGGTGCGCGCTCGGAAATAAGTCGGCGCGCTTCTGCCATTTTGCGCGCCGATTCGGAAGACCGGCTGCCGAAATTGGAGTGCGACAACAATGCCACCTTTGGAATCACGCCAAAACGCAAGATCTCGTCGGCGGCCTGGATGGTCATGTCGGCGATTTGCTCGGCGCTAGGGTTCTCGTTTACATGGGTATCGCAAATAAACAGGGTCTGAGTGGGAAGCATCAGGACGTTCATCGCGGCATAGGTACCGACGCCGGGTTTCATGCCTATGACTTCCTGCACGTATTTAAGCTGATTATCAAAGCGGCTCGCAACGCCGCACAGCATGGCGTCAGCATCGCCGCGCTGAAGCAGGAGTGCGGCAATTAGCGAATTGTGTTTGCGAACCATTGCCTTGGCAATGTCGGGAGTGACGCCGTCGCGGCCCTTCAGCTTGTAATAAGCGTTCCAGGTTTCGTTGAAACGCTCATCCGCTTCGGGATTGACGATTTCGAGATCCTGTCCAGCGGTAAGCCGGAGGCCGAACTTTTTGATGCGCATTTCGATGACTGAAGGGCGACCGACAAGTATGGGATACGCCAGTTTTTCGTCGACCACCGTCTGTACGGCGCGCAGTACGCGTTCGTCTTCGCCATCGGCATAAATGACCCGCTTCGGCGCACTTTTTGCTTGCATGAAAAGAGGGCGCATCAGTTGGCCCGTGTGATACACCAGGCTCATCAACTTTTGCCGGTAGACTTCAATGTCTTCGATGGGGCGCCGCGCCACGCCTGAATCCATTGCGGCCTGAGCCACGGCCGGCGCGATCTTCACGATCAGGCGTGGGTCGAATGGTTTAGGAATAATGTATTCCGGGCCGAACGTCAGTTCCTGGCCTGCATAAGCCATTGCTACTTCATCGTTCTGTTCGGCTTCTGCCAGTTCGGCTATCGCCTTCACGCAGGCCAGTTTCATCTCTTCGTTGATAACCGTGGCGCCGACGTCCATCGCACCACGGAAAATGAAGGGGAAGCATAAAACGTTATTGACCTGATTAGGGTAATCGGAACGTCCGGTGGCAATAATGCAGTCGGGGCGAGCAGCCTTGGCCACTTCAGGACGAATTTCCGGCTCAGGGTTGGCGAGCGCCAGGATTAGCGGCTGTGGACCCATGGTCTTCATCATCTCGGGCGTCAATACACCGGGCGCAGAACATCCAAGGAATACATCAGCGTCGACACATGCGTCGGCCAGCGTCCGTGCACTGGTATCTTGAGCGTAGCGTGCTTTATTGGGCTCCATGTTTTCATCGCGGCCTTTCCAAATCACGCCACGCGAATCCACAACGTAGATATTGGATAAGCGTACGCCCAAATTCACCAGCAAATTTAAGCAGGCGATGGCCGCTGCCCCGGCGCCCGAGCAAACCAGCTTAACGTCTTCGATTTTCTTATTAACCACTTTTAGGCCATTGATGATAGCCGCGGAAGAGATAATCGCGGTACCGTGCTGGTCGTCGTGGAAGACCGGAATCTTCATGCGCTCTCGAAGCTTTTTCTCGATATAAAAGCACTCGGGTGCTTTAATGTCTTCAAGGTTGACGCCGCCGAGAGTCGGCTCGAGCGCTGCGATTATGTCTACTAGTTTGTCGGGGTCGGTTTCGTCAAGTTCGATATCGAATACGTCGATACCGGCAAATTTCTTGAATAGGCACCCCTTGCCCTCCATGACAGGCTTGGCGGCGAGAGGGCCAATATTCCCCAGTCCAAGCACGGCGGTACCATTGGTGATAACCCCGACCAAGTTTGAGCGCGATGTGTATTTCGCAGCCGCGTCTTCGCCCTCGGCATGGATGCTCATGCAGGCAAATGCCACGCCGGGCGAGTAAGCAAGCGACAAGTCGTCCTGGTTGGCCAATGGCTTGGTAGGCATAACGGAAATCTTTCCTGGAACTGGAAATGCATGGTAGTCCAGGGCAAGCTTGGCGAGATCGTTGTTGGAATCCATTAAGGAAACTCCTGTATAGCTAAAAGAATAAAATCGCGTGAATTTTAGGATTGCAATGTGTATTTATTGTAGATATCGGCCCGGTGATCTTGGTCACGCAGCCCTGATGCGTAAGTGTAGTCTGACTCGAAATTCACTGGGCACCATATTTTCATCACAATGAAAAGAAAGTGCTCATGGAATCTGTCATAAGAGTCGGCCTAGCGTGATACGAGAATTCGGTAGTGTAAGGTGTTTGTTAATGCCAACGCTTTACGGCTTTTGGCCCGCATTTATCCGGCCTGGGTTCTCCCCCTCTTGCTTCGCGGGTATACTAGTAACAATACGGCTTATCAAGGCGTCGTACGTTGCCTTCTGCCCCGCTATCCGCTAACCGGTCTGGCCGTGTCGCGGAAGGTTGTCCCCTGCATCATAACGAGTGAGACACTCGGATAGGTGAAGCGCATATATGTCATCGGAAATAGAACTTTTATCCAATTCTTACCTGTTTGGTAGCAACGCCCCTTATGTCGAGGATCTATATGAATCCTATCTCGACAATCCCGGGTCCGTTTCAGATCTGTGGCGCGATTATTTCGATCAGCTGCAGCATTCGCCCCTGCCACCGACGGCCGCGAAGTAACCCGCGACCAGGCTCACGCGCCCATCATTGAATCGTTTGCACAACGCGCAAAATCTAATGGATTTGTCGCTCGTGCACAGGAGCCCGACCTTACTGTCGCCAGTAAGCAGGTCTACGTTCAGTCCATCATTGCTGCATATCGGTCATTAGGGTCGCGCTTTGCCGAACTTGATCCCTTGAAGCGCCAGGATCGCCCGGTCATTCCCGAGCTTGATCCCAGCTTCTATGGCTTGACTGAAGCCGATCTTGATCAGGTCTACTCAGCGACCAATACGTATTTCACCAAAGCCGACACCATGACCATGCGTGACATGCTCAAGGCCTTGCGCGACACGTATTGCCGCAGCGTAGGTGCAGAGTTCATGCATATCTCTGACCCGACAGCCAAACGATGGATCCAGGAACGCCTGGAGTCCACCTTGGGTGTGCCTTCGTTTTCCACCGACCGCAAACGTAATATCCTTCAGCAAGTCACCGAGGCCGAAGGTCTAGAACGCTTCCTGCATACCAAGTATGTGGGCCAAAAGCGCTTCTCACTTGAAGGCGGCGAAAGCTTTATTGCGTCCATGGACGAAGTCGTGGGCCATGCCGGCGACAACGGTGTGCAGGAAATCGTAGTGGGCATGGCCCACCGCGGCCGCCTGAACATGCTGGTAAATATCATGGGCAAGATGCCCGGCGATCTGTTTGCCGAGTTCGAAGGCAAGCATGCCGAAGGCCTGACCGACGGCGACGTCAAATACCACAACGGCTTCTCCAGCGATCTGTCCACGCGTGGCGGTCCTATCCATCTGTCCCTGGCGTTCAATCCCTCCCACCTGGAAATCGTTAACCCTGTGGTGGAAGGCAGTGTCCGCGCTCGCCAAGACCGTCGCGGCGACGACCTTGGTTCGCAAGTGTTACCGGTATTGGTTCACGGCGACGCCGCCTTTGCGGGCCAGGGCGTTGTCATGGAGACCCTGAACCTTGCGCAAACGCGCGGTTACGGGACAGGCGGTACCTTGCACATCGTTATTAACAACCAGATCGGCTTTACGACTTCCGACCCGCGCGATACTCGCTCTACCTTGTATTGCACCGATGTCGTGAAAATGATCGAAGCACCGGTCTTTCACGTTAATGGCGACGACCCTGAAGCAGTCGTGTACGTGACGCAGCTCGCGCTCGACTATCGCATGCAGTTCCATCACGACGTCGTGGTCGATATCGTTTGCTTCCGCAAGTTGGGTCACAACGAACAAGATACCCCTTCGCTTACCCAGCCGCTGATGTACAAAAGCATCGGTAAGCATCCGGGCACACGCAAGGTCTACGCCGACAAGCTGGTCGCACAAGGAGTCCTCACAGAAGCTGAATGCGACCAATTGGTAAAAGATTACCGACAGCTAATGGAAGACGGTCAACGCACTGTCGAACCGGTGCTGACCGATTACAAAAACAAGTACTCGACTGATTGGTCTTCGTTCCTCGGCGCCAAATGGACTGACCAGGCCGATACCGGCGTTCCTGTCGCTGAACTTACCCGCATCGGCGAGAAGCTCACTACGGTACCTGAAAATTTCACGGTCCATTCGCTGGTCAACAAATTGCTGAACGATCGTCGTAATATGGCCCGCGGCGAGCAGAACGTCGACTGGGGCATGGGCGAGCATTTAGCCTTTGCGACCCTGGTCGCCAGCGGCTATGCGATTCGTATCACCGGCCAAGACTCTGGTCGCGGTACGTTTACCCACCGTCATGCTGTTCTTCATGATCAGAAGCGCGAACGCTGGAACGACGGCACGTACATCCCTTTGCAGAACGTGTCAGAAAACCAGGCTCCTTTTACGGTCATCGACTCAGTCTTGTCGGAAGAAGCGGTGCTGGCATTTGAATACGGCTATGCTTCGGCGGAACCTAACACCCTCACTATCTGGGAAGCGCAATTTGGCGATTTCGTCAACGGCGCGCAGGTCGTAATCGACCAGTTCATTACCTCTGGCGAAGCCAAGTGGGGCCGCCAGTGCGGTCTGACTATGATGCTTCCTCACGGTTACGAAGGTCAGGGCCCAGAACACTCTTCCGCACGCATCGAACGCTTCCTGCAGCTTTGCGCCGACAACAACATTCAGGTTGTCCAGCCTACCAATGGCGCGCAAATTTTCCACTTGCTGCGTCGGCAGATGATCCGCCCCTTCCGTAAGCCTTTGGTCATTCTCACGCCCAAGTCATTGCTGCGCAACAAAGACGCAACATCGCCGCTGGCGGACCTCGCCAATAGTCAGTTCCTGCCCGTCATTGGCGAACAAGACCAAAGCATCGATCCTGCTGCCGTTAACCGGGTTCTGGTCTGCTCAGGCAAGGTGTATTACGATATTGTGCATGCTCGCAAGGAAATGGGCCGCAGCGACGTCGCAATCCTGCGCGTCGAACAGCTATATCCGTTTGCGCATAAATCGTTCCAGTCAGAATTGCAGAAATATACGAATGCCAAGGAAATTGTCTGGGTGCAGGACGAACCGCAGAACCAAGGCCCCTGGTTCTATATTCAGCACCATCTGTACGAGAACATGGCCGACGGTCAGCGCCTTGGCTATGCCGGACGCGCTGCTTCTGCTTCTCCGGCGGTTGGTTATCTGGCCAAACACCAAGAACAGCAACGAGTCCTGCTCGAGCAGGCGCTGGCGCCGAAATTCAAAAGCTTCATGCTGACGAAATAACGAATACTTTTCAAAAACGGAATACATACTATGGCTATTACTGATGTTCTCGTTCCACAGCTTTCAGAATCGATTTCCGAAGCTACTCTCCTTACATGGAAGAAGCAGCCCGGTGAAGCGATCGAGGCCGACGAGATCCTGATCGAAGTGGAAACAGACAAAGTGGTCCTGGAAGTTCCTGCGCCATCTTCGGGCGTTCTGAAGGAAATAGTCAAAGGCGACGGCAGCACGGTAACTTCCGGTGAAGTTCTTGCACGTATCGACAGCGAAGGTAAGGCATCCGCCGCGGCGCCCGCCGCCGCTGCTGCCCCTGCGCCGGCCGCTGCATCGGTAGCGGCTGCCCCTGCCGCAACGGTTGGTTCGGCTGTTGCGTCTCCTGCGGCAGGTAAGATACTGGCTGAAAAAGGTATTGATCCTGCCTCAGTCGAGGGCTCCGGACGCGCTGGCCGGATCACCAAGGGCGATGCGCTTTCCGCAGGCAATGCTCCCGCCAAAAAGGCCGCTGCTCCTGTTGTTCCCGCCTCCTTGTCACTGGATGGCCGCCCAGAGCAGCGCGTTCCCATGAGCCGCTTGCGTGCCCGTGTTGCTGAACGTCTTCTACAGTCGCAAGCCGACAATGCCATTCTTACGACGTTCAACGAAGTGAACATGCAGGGCATTCTCGATCTGCGCAAGAAATACAAAGACCAATTCGAGAAAGAGCACGGCGTAAAGCTTGGTTTTACATCGTTCTTTGTCAAGGCAGCAGTTGCAGCGCTCAAGAAGTACCCGGTCGTCAACGCTTCGGTAGATGGCAAGGACATCATTTATCACGGTTACTTCGATATCGGTATTGCTGTGGGTAGTCCGCGTGGTTTGGTCGTCCCCATTTTGCGTAACGCCGACCAAATGTCGATTGCCGACATCGAGAAACAAATCGCCGACTTCGGCGCGCGTGCGCGCGACGGCAAGCTGACACTTGAAGAGCTCACAGGCGGCACGTTCTCGATTTCAAATGGTGGTGTGTTCGGCTCTATGTTGTCCACGCCGATCATCAATCCTCCGCAGTCGGCCATCCTGGGTATTCATGCCACCAAAGACCGTGCGGTCGTAGAAAACGGCCAAATCGTGATTCGCCCCATGAACTACTTGGCAATGTCATACGACCATCGCATTATCGATGGGCGCGAAGCGGTATTGGCCCTGGTGGCTATCAAAGAAGCACTCGAAGATCCACAACGCCTGCTGCTGGACGTCTAAGCATGCAGGTGACGGCATAGGAAAATTCCCGGCAAGCGTTTCTTTCAACGGGACACGCTAGCCGGGGTTTTTTTTGAGTGTCTCCTTTCGTCGTGGAAGTTGGCTGCGCTACGCAACCGCTTCCCTTGACGCGCGAGCCCGTTCTCCGGACTTGTGCCAACACTATCTAGATCGAGAAAAACATGGCTAAACAATTTGACGTTGTCGTCATCGGGGCAGGTCCCGGTGGATACATTGCAGCAATTCGAGCTGCACAACTTGGTATGAACGTGGCATGTATTGATGCCTGGAGCAATGACCAAGGCAAGCCAGCGCCTGGCGGCACTTGCACTAACGTAGGATGTATTCCTTCCAAGGCCCTGTTGCAATCCTCGGAGCACTACGAGCAGGCCAACCATCACTTTGCCGAGCATGGCATCCAAATCAAAGGCATCGAGCTCAAGCTTGATACCCTGGTCGGCCGCAAGGATACCGTCGTAAAGCAAAACAACGACGGTATTCTCTATCTGTTCAAGAAAAACAAGGTAACTTTTTTTCACGGCACCGGCTCGTTTGTAGCTTATGTCGATGGCGGCTGGTCAATAAAAGTATCCGGCACATCGGATGAAGACCTCGTTGCCAAGCACGTCATCATCGCTACTGGCTCTTCGCCACGTGCGCTGCCTGGATTGCCGTTCGATGAAACCCAGGTCTTGTCCAATGATGGCGCTCTTCGTATTCCGGCTGTACCCAAGAAACTTGCCGTCATCGGCGCAGGCGTTATCGGACTCGAACTGGGCAGCGTGTGGCGCCGCCTGGGCGCCGAAGTAACCATCCTGGAAGCCATGCCCGAATTTCTGGCCGTGGCCGACCAGCAAGTCGCCAAAGAGGCGCAGAAGGTCTTCGCTAAACAAGGTCTCGTCATCCAGACCGGCGTCAAGATAGGCGAAGTAAAGTCAAGCGCCAAATCGGTGACGGTGCCTTATACAGATGCTTCCGGCGCTGAACAGAAAATAGTTGCCGACAAGCTTATTGTTTCCATTGGCCGCGTTCCTCACGTCGAAGGGTTGGGCGTCGAAACTGTCGGTCTGAAACTCGACGAACGTGGTTTCATTATGGTTGACGACGATTGTATGACCAACCTGCCGAACGTTTGGGCAGTGGGCGACGTCGTGCGCGGGCCCATGCTTGCACACAAGGCTGAAGAAGAAGGCGTGGCAGTCGCCGAGCGTATTTCGGGGCAGCACAGCCATGTCAACTTCGGTACGATTCCTTCCGTTATCTACACCTCGCCGGAAATCGCCTGGGTAGGAAAGAACGAGCAGCAACTTAAAACCGAAGGCCATGACTACAAGGCGGGAAGCTTCCCCTTCATGGCAAATGGCCGGGCACGTGCTTTGGGCGACACAACAGGTTTTGTGAAAATACTAGCCGATGCAAAAACTGACGAAGTCCTGGGTGTGCACATTATCGGACCGATGGCTTCCGAGCTCATCTCCGAAGCCGTGACCATCATGGAATTCCGTGGGGCGGCTGAAGACATCGCTCGGATCTGCCACGCGCATCCGACTCTGTCCGAGGCAATGAAAGAAGCCGCCTTGGCGGTCGACAAACGCACGCTTAATTTTTAATTGTTTATTTTGCGCATAGCGTGATCTGACGAAGGGCGGGCAATGACTCGCCCTTCATCGTTATACGAGCCGGTTTATGAATGTCCTTGAGTATTACCACCATGCCTTGCAAGAACGCGGATATCAATGCGATGAAGCTCAGCTGACCGCTATCAATCGCTTGCAGGTGTATTTTGATGAATGGATAAACTTCAAGAAGGCTCGTTCCTCGTCACTGAAGAAAATATTCAGGCGACCCGATGTACCTCGCGGGGTCTATCTTTGGGGTGGAGTAGGGCGCGGGAAAAGCTTTTTAATGGATGCCTTTTTTCTTACGGTGCCAGTCAGGCGCAAGACCCGCCTGCACTTTCATGAGTTTATGCGGGGCGTACATCGCGAATTGGGTGAAGTGCGTGGACAGCAAGATCCCTTGGACGAAGTGGCTCGACGTATCGCCAAGCGCTATCGCCTGATCTGCTTTGATGAATTTCACGTCTCGGATGTCGCAGACGCGATGATTCTTTACCGGCTCTTGCTCAAGTTGTTCGAATATGGCACTTCGTTTGTCATGACATCGAACTACGAGCCTTCTACCTTGTACCCCGACGGCCTGCACCGGGATCGCATTCTTCCCGCGATCAAGCTGATCCAGGAAAGAATGGACATACTGAACGTGGATGTCGGCGTAGATTATCGCCGTCGTGTGCTCGAACAGGTGCGTATGTACCTTACACCCATTACTCCCGAAACCCATAAACAGCTGCAGGATGATTTCGATCGCTTGTCGGATACCGCGCCGCTAAAGCCCGTCTTGCTTGTCGAACACCGAGAACTGAAAGCCATCGCTCTGGGGGGGAATATCGTATGGTTCGATTTTGCGACACTGTGTGGCGGCCCTCGCTCACAGAATGACTATCTCGACCTGGCCAGTCGCTTCCACACGGTGATCCTTTCCGGCGTCCCGCGCATGGGTGCTCGAGACGCATCCGAGGCGCGCCGTTTCACTTGGCTGATTGATGTGTTCTACGACCATAAGGTCAAATTGATCATATCGGCCGAATGTGAAGCCGATGAGCTTTATACTGAAGGCCCTATGTCCAACGAGTTTCATCGTACGGTATCTCGTATAACCGAGATGCAGTCGCGTGAATACCTTGAGTCTGAGCGGCGCGAGGCTGTTACTTTATAAACGCGATCGCGCTCCGCAAGAATAGTGCCTATTTTGTAACCCGTTTATTTTGGCGATCTATGAATACCCGCGTATTAACTGGCATTACCACCTCTGGAACACCTCATCTAGGTAACTACGCCGGAGCGATCAGGCCGTCGATACAAGCTAGCAATCTGCCGGGAGTCGATGCCTTTTATTTTATGGCCGACTACCACGCGTTGATCAAATGTGATGATCCACAGCGTATTGCGCGCTCGCGCCTGGAAATAGCTGCGACCTGGCTCGCGGCGGGTCTTGATCCCGACAAGGTGACCTTCTACCGTCAATCCGACATTCCCGAAATTCCGGAGTTATGCTGGATGTTGACCTGTGTGACGGGCAAAGGCCTGATGAATCGTGCCCATGCCTACAAGGCATCCGTGGACCAGAACGTCGCCCGCCAGGTCGATCCTGACGACGGTATAAATATGGGCCTGTTCTCGTATCCTATACTAATGGCGGCCGATATCCTGATGTTCAATGCGAACAAAGTACCAGTCGGCCGCGACCAAATTCAGCATCTGGAAATGACGCGCGACATCGCTCAGCGCTTCAATCATTTATATGGCCAAGGGTCTGATTTCTTTGTGTTGCCTGAAGTGCAAATCGATGACGATGTCGCAACCTTGCCCGGCTTGGATGGTCGGAAAATGTCCAAGAGCTACGACAACACGATACCCCTATTCGAAGGCGGGGAAAAGGCATTGCGTTCGGCCGTCAAGCGAATCGTGACTGACTCGCGCGAACCGGGCGAAGCCAAAGATGCCGAAGGGTCGCATCTGTACACCATCTACCGTGCGTTCGCCACGCCGGCCGAATCAGCGGCATTTCGTCAACAACTGGAAGCTGGTCTGTCTTGGGGCGAAGCCAAAGACATGCTGTCGGATCGTATCGAGCAAGACCTTGCACCTATGCGCGAGCTCTATTCCAGCCTTATTGCGAGGCCTGACCGTATCGAAGACATTCTCCAGGCGGGCGCGGCCAAGGCGCGCAGCCTTTCGCAGCCATTCATAGCGCGCCTGCGAGAAGCGGTGGGTCTGCGTACCGTGGCCAGCTCCGCGGCAAGCAAGCAAGCTGCTGCGGTCGACGCCAAAGCGGCGGGAAAACGCGCCCGGTTCGTCAGTTTCCGTGACGAGGCTGGCAAGTTCCGCTTCCGCCTCTTAAGTGCAGATGGAACCGAACTTTTATTGTCCGAAGCCTTCGATAACCCCAAAGAAATCGGTGCGGTTACGAAAGCATTACAAGACCCACCGTTTGCAAGCCTTATCAGCGAAGAAAACGGAATGGTGCTCGTCAGTGTCTCTGGGGCAACGGTCGCCCGTTTTCCCTCTTCCCAATTTGATTGCGTAAAGGATGCAATTGCCGGCTTGAGCCAGGCTTAAGTCTTTGCGACAAGTCCGCGCTGCGGGTTCAGGCGCCATTGGCAAGATGGCGCCTGGTATAGGGCTGCGCTTTTGTATTGCCCAAGGCTACTTTAGTTGCATCGCTCGGCTTGCAAGCCCAGCTCTTTGCACAAGGAAAGAATCTCGGCAGACTCTTCGCGATGCACAAGAATCACTTGGAAGTCGTGTGTATAGCTCTCGCCAAAGCTGACCAAACAGTATTTGGCATGATGCATTTGCAACTGCCGGTCAACCCATTCATAGTAGTCGGAAATCGTCTCGAAACTGTTGTTGTCGTACGGGTACTCTGGCAGCGCGGGATGCTCGAATGCATCGATGATCTGTTCATACAGTTCGTCTACGGTATCGGCAACGGCGAAATAGTCCTCTAGCTCGACAAAAATGATGAAGGCGACGGTGCCCTTCGGGTCGTATTGTGCGACCTTCATTGCATCCGCACCGTAATTGTCTTTCAATGCTTTGGCAGGATCGCTCCGTGCTTGAAGGCAAACGTTCACGATACGGCTTGTTTCGTGCTCGTCGAGATCGCCGCATGAAAGCAGCCCGATAAGTTTCGCAAGCTTAACGGAGTAAGACGGTTCAGGTTCGGAAGTCATACAGCCCTATTTTCGTAGTTTGGCAAAAGCGGCGGCCATTGCACCTGACGCTGAAGCAAGAGATTCGGTGGAACGTTTTGGAGCATTGTGACGAGACGCGCCGGGGCCGCTGGGGCGCCGCTCTGACGTTGAACGGCGAACCGGCGCTGCATCGTCGTTCAGACGCAGGGTAAGGCCGATACGCTTGCGGGCGACATCGACCTCCTGGACTTTAACCTTGACGGTCTGGCCAACGCGTACGACGTCGCGGGGGTCTTTGATGAAGGTGTCCGATAGAGCGGAAATATGCACGAGCCCGTCCTGATGCACGCCAATGTCAACGAATGCGCCGAAATTGGCCACATTAGTGACTACTCCTTCCAAGATCATTCCGGGATGCAAATCATTGATGGTATTGACGCCTTCTTTGAATTGCGCCGTCTTGAATTCCGGACGGGGATCACGTCCCGGCTTTTCAAGTTCGGAAAATATGTCTTTTACTGTGGGCAGACCAAAACGTTCATCGGTGAATTCGGATGGAGAGATCCCTTTAAGGGCTCCTTGCTGTCCCATGATCTGGCGAGCGTCTGTTTTGATTTTTGCCAGAATGCGCTCGACCACTGGGTAGGCTTCGGGGTGAACTGACGAAGCATCAAGAGGATTGTCGCCGTCTGGAACGCGCAGAAAGCCAGCGGCTTGCTCGAATGCCTTGTCTCCGAAGCGCGGCACCTTGAGCAATGCCTTGCGATTAGGAAAGGCACCATTTTCGTCACGCCAACTTACAATATTCTTGGCCAGCAACGAGCTAAGCCCCGATACGCGGGTGAGCAGTGGCGCGGATGCCGTATTTACGTCAACCCCTACGGCATTGACGCAGTCTTCAATCACGGCGTCTAGCGAGCGGGCCAGTTCGCGTTGATTAACATCGTGCTGATACTGGCCAACACCAATCGCCTTGGGTTCGATTTTTACAAGTTCGGCGAGCGGGTCCTGAAGCCGGCGGGCAATGGAAACGGCGCCCCGCAGACTCACATCGAGTTCGGGAAACTCGTGCGCGGCCAGTTCCGAAGCCGAATACACAGATGCGCCGGCTTCCGAGACGATGACTTTGGTGAGGCTTATTTCGGGATGCTTTTCAAGCATGTCACTGACGAGTTTTTCTGTTTCACGCGAAGCCGTGCCATTGCCAATGGCAACAAGTTCAATTTGATGTTTGGTGACTAGTGCGGCCAGTGTCCGGATGCTTCCATCGCGGTCGCGACGCGGTTCAAATGGATAAATTGTGGCAGTATCCAGCAATTTCCCCGTGGCGTCGATAGCCGCAACCTTGACGCCGGTGCGTATGCCGGGATCAAGCCCCAGTACCGACTTCGGACCCGCTGGCGCTGCCAGCAACAGGTCTTTCAAGTTGGCGGCAAATACCCGTATGGCCTCTTGTTCAGCGGTTTCGCGCAAACGCCCGATTAGCTCGGATTCGAAGGCAGTCAGTAACTTGACCCGCCAGGTCCAGCGGCAAACCTCGGCAAGCCAGCGCGCACGGGGAGTTGCATCTGTTGAAAAAGTGGCGCCGATTTTCAGGAAATCTGCGACGCGCGCAACGCAAGGATGCGGCATCTGCGCTTCTAGTTCCGCTTCCAGACCTATACGAAGGTCCAGCGAGCCTTGTTGACGGCCTCGCAATAGGGCAAGAATGCGATGAGAGGGAAGCGAGCGCAGCGGTTCGTTAAAGTCGAACCAGTCACGGAAATTGTCGCCTTCATTTTCTTTGCCTTCCACGACTTTGGAGTAGAGCAGTCCTGTCTTCCACAGGTAGTCGCGCATATTCGCCAGCAGGTCGGCGTTTTCTGCATATCGCTCTGCCAGAATATCGCGTGCTCCGTCCAGAGCAGCCTTGACGTCGGCGACAGCAGCTTCGGGATTCAGATAGCCCTCAGCCAGTACGGCCGGGTCGCATCCGGAATCGGCGAGAATAGCGTCGGCCAGCGGTTCCAGGCCAGCTTCACGGGCAATCTGGGCCCGGGTGCGTCGCTTGGGTTTGTATGGGGCGTACAAGTCTTCCAGGCGCTGCTTGGTATCGGCTGCGTCGATTTCCTGATGTAGGGCTGGGCTGAGCTTCCCTTGTTGTTCAATCGATTCGAGAATGGCGGCCCGCCTGGACTCAAGTTCGCGAATATATAGTAAACGCACTTCCAGATTGCGCAGTACGGTATCGTCCAGCCCGCCGGTGGCTTCTTTGCGGTATCGTGCAATGAAGGGAACGGTTGCGCCTCCGTCCAGCAAATCTACTGTGGCAGCGACCTGTATGGCGCGTACATTAAGCTCCGTGGCGAGCAAGGCGACAATGCGGGCGGGATCCGCTCCGTGGATCGCGGAGGCGGGTTTTGCTTGAACAGAAGTATCAGTCATTAGTCCATCATAAAAACGTAAATCACGCGGCGAATTTTGCCACAAGCAGACTCCGCGCCGGAAAATACCCGAGTATCATCGCGTGTAGCTTCTTAAACGATTGTAAGGTTCTACACCAATAGATCTATCATAAGTGATCACGCGGTAGTATTCCCGCTCACTGACTTTACTTTTTTTCGCTCCCCGCTTTCAGGCGGGCAATCCCGTATTTACCTCTAAATGCTTTTGCAAGAACTTTCCGATATCTTTGCCGCCGATGGTCCCATTGCCAAGGCCATGCCCGACTATCGTCCACGCCAGGCTCAGCTGGAACTGGCGCAGGCGATCGAAGAAACCCTGCGCGACCATTCCACCCTGATTGCCGAGGCGGGTACCGGCACCGGAAAAACATGGGCCTATCTAGTGCCGGCCTTTTTGAGCGGCAGCAAGGTATTGGTGTCCACCGGTACACGGACTCTACAAGATCAGCTCTTTCGGCGTGATCTTCCTCGCTTGCGCAAAGCCCTGGCGCTGCCCATTAATGTCGCGTTGCTGAAAGGCCGGGGCAATTACGTCTGCCCTTATCACCTTGAACGCCTGTCAGGAGACGATCGGGCTTTGAAGTCGCGCACCGAAATCAGCCAGTTGCGCCATATCCAGGTGTTTGCACAGCAGTCCAAAACGGGCGACAAAAGCGATCTCGCGCAGGTTCCCGAAGACGCCGATATCTGGAACCGCGTAACGTCCACACGCGAAAATTGCCTGGGTCAGGAATGTCCCCATGTGCGTGATTGTTTCGTACTGAAGGCGCGCCGGCAGGCCCAGGAGGCCGATGTCGTGGTCGTAAACCATGCCCTGTTCATGGCCGACCTCGCCTTGCGCGAAGAGGGCATCACCGATCTCTTGCCGACGGTCGACACTGGTCGTCTTCGACGAAGCTCATCAGCTTCCCGATATTGCGACGCGCTTTCTCGGATCCAGCGTGTCCTCGCATCAATTGCTCGACCTCGCGCGCACAACAGAAGCGGCGGGGCTCGCGTATGCCCGCGAATCGACCAACTGGAGCGAAGTCGGCAAAAAAATTGAACACGCAGCGCGAGAACTGCGCCTGGTTGCTGCGCCAATCGACAAATTGCCGGGTCGCAAGGCCACCTTTCAGGCAATTCCGCAACGCAACGGAGTTCGATGCCGCCTTGTCTGCCTTGCTGGATGTACTTGACACCAGTGCTGCATTGCTGGGCGTTGTCGCCGAGAAACACCCCGATCTGGCGGCTGTGTCCAAGACTTGCCTGGATATCCGGGCCAAACTGTACCAATGGAGTCAGCCCGACAGGCAGGGAAACAATGCCCTGAAGCCGGCAAACGGGAACGCTTCATCGGCCGACAAAGATGCGAGTGCCGCTGTACGCTGGGTCGAACACAGCCTTCACCATATGCGCCTGCACAGTGCACCGTTGTCGGTGGCGCAGGTCTTTTCCCGGTACCGGGGCAAGGATCAGGCATGGGTACTGACCTCGGCCACTTTGTCAGTCCATGGCGACTTTGGTCATTTCTTGCGCCAGCTCGGCTTATGGGATGCCAGGACTGAAACTTGGAATTCGCCTTTCGACTACGCAGGTCAGGGCGTGCTCTACGTACCCAAAAACATGCCCTTACCGAGCGACCGGAACTTCAACGAAAAATTTGTTGAAACCTTTTACCACTGATCAAAGTCTCCTCCGGAGGAGTGCTGGTTCTGTGCACGACCTTACGTGCCGTCGACCGCATCGCTGAATCTGTTGCAGGAGCACTTTGAAGATGAGGACATCGATCGCGTGCTGTTGCGGCAAGGCGAAAGCTCTCGCGGGGTGCCTTACTGGAACGCTTTCGCGCTTCGAAGAATGCCGTGCTGGTCGGAAGCGCCAGCTTTTGGGAGGGCATCGACGTCCCCGGCGATGCACTGACCCTGGTTGCCATCGACAAGCTGCCTTTTGCGCCGCCCGACGATCCGGTCCTCGAGGCGCGGTTGAACCTTTGCCGTAGCCAAGGGGGCGAATCCGTTTCATGGAATACCAGGTCCCCGAGGCCGCAATCGCCCTGAAGCAAGGCGCGGGGCGGCTGATTCGTTCCGAGCGTGACTGGGGAGTGCTAATGGTGGGCGACATGCGTATTGTCGAGAAGCCTTATGGCGAGCTGTTATGGCGTGGCTTGCCACCGTTCGCGCGTACGCGAGAGCCGGAGCAGATATTGGCGTTCATTAAAAGAAAACAGGCCCCGCAGGACCTGTGTAATACCGTGGCTCCGGATGATGACAAGTCCCGCTTGTCGCCCTGCTGAGTCAGCAGGGTGCCGCCTTCACCAGTCGGCTGCAATAGTCATTAAAACCAGTTAATCGGATTCCAGGCGATTAATGCTTTTCGGCAGAGCCCCTCTTCGTAATAGCTTGCTGTTGGGAAAGTTCGTATCCAGTACGCGCTTGGTGTCGTCACGAAGATCGGTCATGCCCAGCTTGTCGTACGACAAGTACATGATGTACAGCGCTTCGTTCGGCGACCGGCACACCCTGGAAGTCGGTAATGACGGTTTGGGCGCGATTGACGGCTGCCACGTAGGCGCCGCGATTGTAAGTAATACTCGGCCACATGTACTTCGTTACGAGCAATCGTGTCGACCAGCCACGTGACTCGCTTTCTTGGCATCGCGGTGTAGCGGCTGTCGGGATAACGTTTGATCAGCTCGTTGAACGATTCGTACGATTCGCGCAGGCCCTTGGGGTCGCGTTCGCTGGGATCCTGACGCGTGAAGTTGCGTAAATGACTGCGCTGGGCGGCGTGAAAGTAATCAGGCCCTTCAGAGTACAGCATGTAGTCAGTGCCGGGGTGATTGGGGTACTGCTGCTGAAACCGGTCGATAGCTGCCAGAGCCTGTTCGGGCTCTTCGTCTTTCCAGTTGACGTAGGCCTGATCGATGAGCGACTTGCTGGGCGTAGCCACCAAATGGGTAGCGGGATTCGACCGCTTCAAGGCGGGTGCGGGCGTCTTTCCAGTTGCCGGAGCTAATTTCGGTACGTGCGTCCTGATAAAGCCGCTCGGCGCTCCAGCCAGCAGTGGGGTCCTGTTCGGCCTTCATTGTGCCGCAGCCGGCTATCGAGCGATGACGGCGACGAAGCGCGATAACGGCGTAACATAACCGCTGCACGCCGGGAAATCGAGGTAGATTGAGGTCAAGACGAGTCACAAAAGCATCCTTGGTGTTAGCATTGCAGGCTGATTATATGATTTGTCGCCATGCCTGACACAGATATCGCCAAAGAAAGTTCAACACCCATCGAGCCCCTGGAATTTCAACTGCCATTCAAGGCGCTCACCGAGCGGCTTGATAAGGTATTGGCCAGACTCATCCCAGAGCACTCACGCAGCAGGCTGCAGGGCTGGATAGAAGGGGGGCATGTGCTTGTTAACGGCCAGCCCGCCCGCATCAAGCAAATGGTCAACGCCGGAGACAAGCTTACGGTGTTCGAGCAATTGCCTCCCGAGTCACTCGCTTTTACGGCGGAGCCTATAGCGTTCACCGTCGTTGCCGAGAGCGCCGACTGGATTATCGTCAACAAGCCCGCTGGTCTGGTAACGCATCCCGGAGCAGGAAACTGGCAGGGTACGCTATTGAATGGCTTGCTTTACCGCTTTCCGGAACTCCACCAAGTGGCTCGGGCCGGAATTGTTCACCGCCTGGACAAGGATACGTCCGGCTTGCTTGTGGTGGCTCGCCACGAAAAGGCCCAGACTCATCTAATACGCCAGTTGCAGGCACGAACCGTAAAGCGCGAATATACCGCCTTGGTGCACGGCCGCTTGATCCGCGCCGGCACAGTCAAGGCAGAGATCGGCCGAGATCCCCGCGTGCCCGTACGCATGGCTATTGATAATCCGATTGCGCCCAAAGCCGCTCTGACGCATTACTCTCCTATTCGAGCGGGTCAGCTTGACGACGACCTTACGGTTACCGAGGTTATCTGTACGCTGGAAACTGGTCGAACCCACCAAATACGCGTTCACATGATGAGTCTCAGGCACCCATTGGTTGGCGATGTCTTATACGGAGGCAAGCTTGCTGGCGTCGGCAACACGTCAAATGCTCCATGCCCGGGCGTTAAGCTTCGACGATTTTTCCACCGGCGAACGTTTACATTTCGAGGCCCCGTTGCCTGACGATTTCCAGCAAGTTCTGGAGCAGGTTCTATGGACAAGCTAGGCGAGTTCGCCGGCTTGCCACGCATTTCAGGCCTACCATGGCATGGCGTCAACTATTTTTGTACCACACGCAAGGGCGGCGTCAGCCAAGGGCCGTGGTCGGCGCTTAACCTTGGATTGCACACGGGCGATGAGCGCGATCATATCCTTGAAAATCGCCGTTTACTGCAGGAACATTTACCCGGAGAACCTTTATGGCTAAACCAGGTTCATGGTGCAGACGTTGTCGACGCCGACCAGGTGCCTGAACGTTTCCCCGGGAACGATATGATCGTGCCGCGGGCCGATGCGGCGATCACGACTCAGGCCAATAGAGTGCTGGCGATCATGACTGCCGATTGCCTTCCTGTAGTATTGGCTTCCGCGGACGGCCTGGCGTTGGGTTTGGCCCACGCAGGGTGGCGTGGCCTCGCCGCTGGGGTGCTGGAGCGGACTTTGGCGGCCTTACGGCGACGGACTGGCGATGACGTCTCGTGGCGCGCATGGATTGGACCGGGCATCAGCCAACGTCATTTTGAAGTCGGTCCCGATGTGTTCGCAGCATTCGTTGACGAAGACCCATTGACATCAATTTTTTTCGCCGAGAAGACGGCGCGCAGCAAGTGGATGGCAGATCTGCCCGGGCTGGCTCGTTTCCGCTTGCACAAGGCTGGCGTCCACAACATAGAACTAAGCGGTCATTGCACGTATTCTCAGTCTGAAACGTTTCTACTCATACCGACGCGAACCGCAAACCGGACGCATGGTTACGCTTGCTTGGCTGGACGGTAATTTTAAGGATCTGGGAAGCGGACAAACAGCGTAGCGGACTTACCCTGATTGACAGTTTTTTGAATGGGATCCACCATTGCTCAAGGCTTTATCATCTATGTAGGCGTGGAAATAATGAGTGATTCGTACCCACCCGAGCTGCCTGCTCCAGTAACACTAGCCCCAGATAAACTCGCCCGGATCCAAGCCGAATTCTCGCAAGAGTGGCTGCGGATTGCCACCAGCGCCCAACACGGCACACTCGAAAAACCGTCCGACCGTCGCTTCAGTGGAAAAGCCTGGGAGTCCAACTCAGGCTGCCTGCTTACGGCCCACGCTTATCTATTGTCCGCTAAAGTCATCAATCAAATGATTGATGCGGCGCAGGCCCCCGAGCCAGTCCGTCAGCGCCTTCGTTTCACCGCAATGCAGTGGCTAGAAGCTGTGTCGCCGTCTAATTTCATGGCCACCAACCCCGATGTTCAGCGCACACTGCTTGAAAGCAATGGCGAATCGCTGCGCCTTGGGCTGCAGAATCTAATGGGCGATATCCAAAAAGGGCGTCTCTCGCAAACCGACGAAAGTCGACTTCGAAATTGGGAATAACGTTGCCAACACCGAAGGTGCGGTGATATTCCAGAACGCGATCATGCAATTGATCCAGTACACACCCCTTACCGACAAGGTCCACCAGAAGCCGCTGCTTATTGTTCCTCCCTGCATCAATAAATTTTATATCCTCGATCTCCAGGCCGATAACTCCTTCGTACGCCACGCGGTTGAACAGGGCTTCACCGTTTTTCTGATTTCCTGGCGTAACCCACAAGCTTCCGACGCCGACCCCATCGATACCGCCACCTGGGGCGATTACCTGCAACATGGGGTGCTGCAGGCCATTGAGGTGGCCGCGAATATCTCCGGCCAGGAACAGATCAATGCGCTGGGTTTCTGCGTAGGCGGCACATTATTGGCTTCAGCGCTGGCGCTAGCTCATGCGCAAGGCAAAGAGCCAGTGTCAGCGCTTACCCTGCTCACCACCTTGCTCGACTTCGAAGACACGGGCGTGCTCGAAGTTTTCGTTGACGAACTTCATGCGCAGGTGCGCGACCGGCAACTGGGCAAGGGCGGGCTGATGACAGCTCGCGAGCTGGGCACAACCTTCTCGTTTCTGCGTCCTAATGAACTCGTATGGAACTATGTCGTCAATAATTACCTTAAGGGCGAGGCACCGCCAGCGTTCGATTTATTGTTCTGGAATGCCGATGGCACCAATCTGCCCGGGCCATTCTTTACCTGGTATTTTCGTAATACCTATCTCGAGAATAATCTGAAAGTTCCGGGGCGGATAACGGTCGACGGCCACCCGCTCGATCTCGGCACCCTTGCGCATGCCCGACCTATATTTTCGGTTCCCGCGAAGATCATATTGTGCCCTGGCAAGCCGCCTATGCTTCGACCAAACTTTTGCCGGGGCCGTTTCGCTTTTTGTTAGGTGCCTCGGGACATATTGCGGGGGTAATCAACCATCCTGCCAAAAAGAGACGCAGCTATTGGGCTACAAGAGCCGACTCAGTCACATACTGACATCCCAGCCGATCCTCAAGATTGGTTCGACGCGGCTACCGAGCACCCTGGAAGCTGGTGGCCCGACTGGGTCGGTGTGGTTGGCTACGCATTCGGGCAATATGGTCGCCGCTCGCCGCTAAACTGGGAAATGATCACTACCCGATTTTGGCAGCCAGCGCCCGGAGCCTACGTGAAGGTAAGAACTGTATAAGCGAATACCGCATAAGTAAAAAAGCGCAGCATATAAATCTAACCAGGAGCTAAAAAATGAGTGGCAAAATCGCTTACGTAACAGGGGGAATGGGGGGCATAGGTACTTCGATATGCCAGCGTCTGGCCAAAGAAGGGTTTACGGTGGTAGCGGGCTGTGGGCCTAGCCGTAATTTCAATCAATGGATCGACGAGCAATCGCGCACTCGGATATAAGTTTCACGTTTCGGTCGGCAATGTATCTGACTGGGATTCAACCGTAGACGCTTTTCAGAAGGTGCGCGACGAACTTCGGGCCCGTTGCCGTCCTGGTGAACAATGCCGGCATCACTCGCGACGGTCTTTTTCGAAAAATGAGCCAGGAAGATTGGCGTGCTGTCATCGATACCAATTTGAACAGCCTTTTCAACGTGACCAAACAAGTCATAGAGGGCATGGTTGATCAGCAATGGGGTCGTGTCATCAATATCAGTTCGGTAAATGGTCAGAAAGGTCAGTTCGGTCAAACCAACTACTCGACGGCGAAGGCGGGCATACATGGCTTCACCATGGCACTGGCCCAGGAAGTGGCAAACAAGGGCGTGACGGTCAATACGATCTCTCCGGGTTACATCGGTACCGACATGGTCCGTGCGATACGCCCCGACGTGCTTGAAAAGATCGTTGCGACGATTCCCGTAAAACGTTTGGGAAAGCCCGAGGAAATCGGCGCGATGGTGGCATGGCTGGCATCTGACGACTCTGGCTTTGCCACGGGCGCGGATTTCTCCCTCAACGGTGGTCTGCATATGGGCTGAGGCTTTCATCACGATCGAAAAAAGCAGTGTTTGTCGGCTGGATCCGGCAAGCACTGTTATGTTTTTCTGTTTTCTGGTTTACTTGGTAAATATTGTTACGCGTATAGCTCGTTTCGACAGACTGGTTTGGTGCTTCCTGGCCGTTACCATCTTCCTGCTTTATCACGCATTTGGCTACTGTTATGACGCAATCTCAAACTACTCCTTCGGCGCGGCTGATAAAAAAATATCCTAATAGGCGCTTGTACGACACGAAAACAAGCAGCCTACATAACTCTTTCCGATGTCAAACAGTTGGTGCTCGATAACGAACCGTTTCAGGTCATCGACGCCAAGTCTAATCAGGACCTCACGCGCTGCAATACTGTTACAAATCATCCTCGAGGAAGAAAGCGGCGGTGTTCCCATGTTTTCCCCTGTCGCCTTGTCGCAAATCATCCGTTTCTACGGTCAATGCCATGCAAGGGGTCATGGGATCGTTTCTCGAGAAAAACATTCAGGCCTTCATGGACATCCAAGACCGCATGGCTGAACAATCCAACGGCGTATACGGGAATCAATTCGGTCCAGAAGCCTGGGCGCAATTCATGAATGTGCAGACTCCCGTACTGCAGAACATGATGAGCAACTACATAGATCAAAGCAAAAATCTTTTCGTGCAAATGCAAGATCAGATGCAGGATCAGACACGCAATATATTTACCGCGTTTCCGTTTGTCGTCCCCCCTCCGTCCGACGACGACAAAAAGAAATAAGCAGAAATCGACGGCGTTTCTAGCCGTTTTTTTTCAGGTCTTGAGAGGGTCTTTTTAGATATCTGTAACTCTACCCAGTGCCGGTTATCGTTTGGCGAAAAAAGCGCCTCAGGTTTGTGGCTTTTTATATGGGCTGTGCTCCTCGAGCTCGTTAATATAGGCAGCCACGGCAGGCGTTTCATGAGCGAGAAAATCGGAGATGGCCTGGGCATATTGCTGATTTCGAATCCAGTGTGCCGAACAGGTTTGTACGGGAAGCATGCCGCGCGATAGTTTATGTTCGCCCTGAGCCCCACCTTCGAAGGTTTTTAATCCATTCACTATGCAGAATTCTATGGCCTGCATATAACAGGTCTCGAAATGGAGGCCCGGCACGTATTGAATGCTTCCCCAATACCTCCCATACAAGGTGTTTTGACTACGTATATTCAGTGCGGAAGCAATGGGTTTCCCATTTTGTTCGGCCAGTACTATCACCATATTTTTGCTCATGGTTTCTCTTAGCTGGCTGAAGAACTCGAGACTAAGATACGGCGGGTTGCCGTGTTCGATATAGGTCTGATAATAACAGCGGTAAAAAAAATTCAAGACATCGTCGTTGATTTCATCGCCTTGTAGCCACCGGAAACTGATATTTGCCTGAAGCGATTTTTTGCGGTCCTGTTTGATCTTTTTTCTTTTCTGTTGGCTCAGGCAGGTAAGAAAATCATCTAGGCTACTGTAATCGCGATTGAACCAATGAAACTGTACATTTTCCCGGAACATGAAGCCGGCTTCTTTTAGCGCTTCTCTGTCATCTTCCGATGGAAATAGAATGTGCAGGGACGAAACGCCGTTTTCTTTGGTGATCTCTATGGCTTTTCGCGCCAGTAGTACTCGGTCTGCGTGGGTCGTGGCCAACAGCCGTGGGCCCGGGACCGGGGTGAAGGGAACCGCCGACAGTAGTTTCGGATAATAGGCTAGCCCGTGGCGCTCGAAGGCCTGCGCCCATGAATAGTCGAATACGTATTCGCCGCGCGAGTGCGACTTAAGATACAAGGGCATGGCGCCGTGTAAGGCATCGTTGCGGTATAGCGCCAAATAATGAGGCGCCCAGCCTGTCTGTTCCACGGCACAGCCGGACTGGTCCAGCGCCAACAGAAATTCGTAACGAACCAGGGGGTGGTCGCCGACCAGTCCATTCCATTGTTCGGCGTTAAAATCTTCCAGATGACGCACAAGCTTAAACGTTAGTGACAAGGCTATGGCTTTAATTAATTTGAAAATATGCGGGGCAGCGTCGTATCAGCATGCTGCGGGCGAACTTATTCATTGTAGTAGGGCGCAGACCGGCTGATGGCTGACAAAATTGCAGTTACAGTAGTTTCGGGTTTCCTGGGCAGCGGGAAAACGACCTTACTCAATCGTCTTTTGGAACCCAGCAGACTAGGCTCCGCCGATGTCGAGGCCGCTGCCGGTATTCTCGTTGTTGTCAATGAACTGGGCGCAATCAGTCTGAATCATACACAGTTCAGACACATCAGTGATAGCGTCGTATTGCTGGACTCCGGGTGCGTCTGCTGCACAGTGCGGGGTCAGTTGGTCGACACCCTGCGAGATTTATTCTTAGGGGCATTGCACCGCAAGATACCCCGTTTCTCCCGGGTGATAATAGAGACTACTGGCATTGCCGATCCGGCGCCTATTATCTATACCTTGAAGTACGAACGCTTCTTAAGCGACCGCTATGTATACGATGGATGCATCTCAGTCATAGACGCGGTGCACGGTGCCGAGCAACTGCGAAGGTATCCGGTGGCAATTCAGCAAGCGGTACTTGCCGATGTGCTGGTGGTAAGTAAAACCGACCTGGCTTCGGCTGACAAAGTCGCAGAACTCAAGCAGGCTCTGCTTGAGCTGAATGCTGGCGCCGTGCAGTGTGCGGCGCAGAATCCGCCCGATCTCGTCGATCTATTGCGGCTTGGATCCTTACGTTCAAATATAAGCAAGACGCTTTCCAGCGCTCGCTTATGGGACCTACCGGCTACCCCTCTTCAACAGCCTTCGCACGGGAATGTCGAGGTCCTTACGCTGGCCTGGTCATCGCTCATACGGCGCGCTGTGTTCGCGAATGCGCTCGATATATTGCTGGAAGATCCCCAAATCGAGTTCCTGCGTGTGAAGGGTGTCTTTTGGTTTGAAGGCGAGAGCACGGCAACGGCGGTACACGCAGTGCACCGGCAAAAATATCCGATGGATGCGATCGAGGGCGATTTTCCCGACAGAAACTCGGTGTTGGTGTTGATATTTCGCGGCATGGAAAGGGACGCGGTCATGGCAAGAGTCGAACGCCTGTTGCCGGACGCGCGCCGCCTAGTGTCGTCTCGCCGCAACTTTATCCAGTGAGGTATTGCATTGGCTCGTTCGCGGTGGTGTAATGACCTCGTTACTGCCACACCAGGTTGGCTGCGCTGCTCATAAACATCGCTGTCCGCTGTCTGCAACGGTTTTTAATTAAACAAGACGCAACCCGACAAGCACCTGCTGGGCCACGGTCCGTGATGATCTATTCTCCGGCCGCCGCAATATAACTTGAATAATTTTTTAGCAGGCTCCTGAATGTACATCAGGTAATCGCCCTAGTGTCGGCGAATTTACCCGAACGCATCGCAGAGGCTTGAACCACAATATTTCACGATAGCCAGTTGTAGCCCCTCGAGGGACATCCGCAGCACGGCCGCAAGACCGGGGCGGGTGGGGCGCAATCGCTACGGAATGAAATAGGAACGATGGCTACTATTCCGCATTACCGCTGTCTATCAGACTCTGTTGCAAGACGGAGTTGTGTCTTTATGTCCGTGGCCGGGCTGGGCGCGGCGTACTTTTTTGATATTTTTATGACTGCGACGTTTTCAGTGCCGACCGTCGCGTTGGTCATTGCAGTGGCTGCTGCAACGGCCGTCGTAGCGACCGCCGTATTGGGGATGCAGATTCATGCTCGCGCCGAAGCTGTCTGCCATGCTGGCCACAAAGTGCATGCGGGACATATTGCTGCCGGTCTTCAAGCTTTTACTTTGGTCGCAGCAACAAAAAATGGCCAATTGCTTATTAACAATTGGCCATTTCAGAATCTGGTTGCGGGGACAGGATTTGAACCTGTGACCTTCGGGTTATGAGCCCGACGAGCTGCCAGACTGCTCCACCCCGCGTCTGGAAAAAGAATATTAACCCATGCTTTGATTTAATGCAAATGAACAGGCCGAAGTCCTTTAATTGATGAATGAAACTGACATCATCCGCGTCTTGGAAACTGCGCTTTTATGTGCCGAGCACCCCATGTCTGTCGCGGAATTGCGTAAACTGTTTGCCACGGAAGACTTTTCCAACGATGATTTGCGCCGTCATCTGGCAATATTGCAGCTCGACTGGAATGAAAAAGGCCTTGAATTGGTCAATTTGGCCAGTGGCTGGCGCTTTCAGAGTCGGCCCGAAATGCAGCGTTTCCTTGTTCGCCTGAATCCGGAGAAGCCTCCCAAATATTCTCGTGCGGTTTTAGAAACGCTGGCGATCATTGCCTGGCGTCAGCCGGTCACCCGCGGCGATATTGAAGATATTCGCGGTGTCTCCGTCTCGTCCCAAATAGTGCGCACGCTTGAAGACCGAGGATGGATCGAGGTGCTGGGCCACCGAGATGCGCCCGGGCGTCCTGCTCTTCTCGGAACGACTCGTCAGTTTCTAGATGACTTGGGCTTGCGTGCCCTTGACGAACTTCCAGAGCTGGAATCGCAGGATGCCGTTGTGGCGTTGGCCGGGCTTGAACTCGAGGTCGTACCCGAAAGCGGGAACGACGCTCAACCCATTATGGCTCTTGCATCGCCGCGCGCAGATATAGATCAACAAATTGACGAAGAAATTAACAACACTGGCGGCGATCAAATATCGTCAGACGAACAAATACATATGGAGTACCTAAGACAAAATGACTGATACCAATGAAAATGGATCGTCTGTAGACAGTGCGGCCAGTGCGACGCCGGATGGCGCAGGCGCAGACGAGAAGTCGGCGGGGCCCCGCGGTCGTGGGCGCAAATTGCGAACTCCCTTCCGCAGGCGGCGCGGCGACGCTCACACCGATACAGCCGAAACTGGCGTAACCGCCGAACCGGTGCTCGCGAGTGCCGCCGCCGAGGACAGTATTCCGCCCGTGGTCGCCAAGCCGCCCAGGGCTCCCCGGCGCAGCAAGCCGGTGGTCACAGAGACAAATGACGCGCCCGCAGCGCGAGCTCCTCGACGGAGCAAAGCAACGCCTGGCGACGTGGATGCTTCTGCTGTACCTGTCGCGCCCGTGGCCAAGCGTGCCCCACGCCGCAGTAAGGCTGTTGCTCCTGAAGCAGAGAATGCGGCGCCCGCGGTTCGGGCACCACGTCGTACCAAGCCAGCTGCCGCTGTTCCGGCTGCAGCAGTAGAAGTCGGCACTGAGGTTCCAGTTTCGAAGCCGAAATCTCACGCGAGCAATGCTCCAGCGCGAGGTGCTCGCCACGGTAATAACGCCGAAAGCGAGAAGGAAGCCGATCAGGCCCTGTCCTACCTGGATAACGCCGCAAAAATTAGCCAGCGCTTGGGTAAGTATCTGAGCAGCGATGCACTGATGCCCAAGCTACACAAGGTTCTTGCTGACGCGGGTGTAGGTTCGCGCCGCGAAATGGAAGAATTGATTATTGCTGGGCGTGTGTCGGTGAATGGCGAGCCGGCTCATATAGGGCAACGTGTCGCTGCAAACGATCAAGTGCGCGTCAATGGCCGGCCGGTAACGAGGCCCAATGCCCTGAAGCCGCCCCGAGTGATTCTGTATCACAAGCCGGCTGGCGAAATAGTCAGTCACGACGATCCAGAAGGCCGCGCAACCGTTTTTGCTCGCCTGCCGAAAATGAAGGTAGGTAAGTGGTTGTCGGTAGGTCGGCTCGATCTCAACACCGAGGGTTTGCTGATTCTGACGACATCGGGCGACCTGGCGAATCGCTTGACACATCCGCGCTATGGTGCAGAACGCGAATACGCTGTACGGGTCTTGGGCGAGCTTGGTGAAGAGCAGCAAGCCAGCCTTTTGAAGGGTGTTCAGCTTGAAGATGGCATCGCGCAATTCGGCATGCTCGAATATCTTGGTGGCGAGGGCAGTAATCGCTGGTACCGGGTTACCTTGAAAGAGGGGCGCAATCGCGAAGTGCGCCGCATGTTCGAGGCCGCAGGTGTAACTGTCAGCCGGCTTATTCGCACACGTTTCGGCGAAGTCGTTCTACCGCGTAATCTGCGTCGCGGGCGTTGGGAAGAACTCGACGCCTCCATTGTCACCGCCCTGATGTTGCAGTTGGGCTTGTTGCGGGATGACGACTCCGAGAGTCGGCCCGGAGCAGGAGGACGAGGCGAGCGACAGCCCGTTTCGCACGATAGCGCCTTGCCTCCGGGGTACGGCACCCTGGAACGCAATGGCATGAATGGTGCCAAAGTAGGCAGGGGCGGCAAGCTTTCGGGCGGCCGGCCGCAGCGTTCCTCCGGCAATCAAGCTTATCCTTCCGATCCTTACGGAACTGGGCTTTCATTTAGTGGCGGCTTAGCCAATGGGCACCCCGGTGGAAACACCGGCGGCGGCCGTTCCAAGGGTGGCGGCAGGGGAAAGAAGGCTGCTGGGCCGGGCCGTGCGCAGCGCGCTGAAGCTCCAGCGGACGCGGCGGCGGATACCCGTCGGCGTGGTCCCGGAGCACGAGCTGGCTCCGCGGCTGGTCCTCGTCCCGCCCGAGGCGATTCCAACAAGCCCAAGTCAGCATCGACTGAAAAAGGATCGCGCGGAGGCGGCAAGCCTTCCGGCGGACGTTCGCGCTCGGCGGCAGCATCCCGAGGTGACGATTGGCAACCACGCAGCGCTTCTGCACATGAGTCGCACCTAGGCAAAGTCGGCGGGCGCGGCCGTTAGTATTGTCAGCTGACTTTTTATCGACGGTCTTCGTTCGCAGAGCCCGTATTCCCTAGGTGCGTGGGAGAGTACGGGCGAAAATGTTGCTTTTTAAAATGTAAGTTCTGGTGATAGCAGGAAAAATTCTGATTTTCTGTTAGAATATAGGGCTTTACAGCTATATTGTTTTTGTCTGAAGGGCGGCTTTTGTTACAGCGGCGCCCGCGGCAAGTGAATGTTTCGCGCGACTGGCTATATTGGTCGCTGGCGAAATCGGCAGTGTAGCGGCACATTTTCAAATGCGTTCATGGGTTGTTTCGGTCATGTATGAAGCAAATGCGATCTAAAATGCGGTAGTAGCAGCGTTTTGAATTTATTTTCAAGCCGCTTTTTCTGCCGCTGGCATTGGTCTTTACAGACAGCGAGAAAGCCTTGGGGCGTGGTAACAGTGGGCTTGTGCATACAGCCCATTTTTTTTGGATTTTATGGCAGATATATTCGCTTTATCACAAGAGGCTCTGGCCGGTATGGATATCGAGCTTGTCGATGTGGAACGCGCCCCTCTGGGGCTTTTGCGCGTTACTATCGACCGCCCCGAAGGTGTGCGAATCGAAGACTGCGAGCAGGTTTCAAAGCAGTTGTCGCGAGTGTTTGAGGTCGAAAACATCGACTACGCGCGTCTTGAAGTTGGCTCGCCTGGCATTGATCGTCCGTTGAAACGGCTTGCAGACTTTATTCGGTTTGCCAATGAACGGGTCGAAATCAAATTGCGCACGCCGATTGACAATCGCAAGGTCTTCGCAGGTGTACTGCGAGTCTCTGACGATGCAATTGTCGACGCGTCTGCTGCTCCTGTGTTCGGTCTCGAGCTCGAAACCAAGTCTGGTGAGGCTCAAGTTTTAAGTTTCACTTTCGACGATGTTGACCGAGCCAAGCTGGATCCCATTATTGATTTCAAGGGTAAAAAGCGATGAGTCGCGAAATTCTTTTATTGGTTGACGCCTTAGCGCGTGAAAAAAATGTAGCGCGCGAGGTGGTTTTTGAAGCGCTCGAGAACGCTCTGGCGTCTGCCATGAAAAAGCGCTTCAAGGAAGATGCTGATATCCGTGTGTCTATCGACCGCGCAAACGGTGAGCACGAAGGCTTTCGCCGTTGGCTTGTTGTGCCAGACGACGCCGGACTTCAAGAGCCGGATCAGCAAGAGCTTTATTCCGAAGCCCAGGAAATCGTTCCGGGAATCGAAGTCGGCGACTATATTGAAGACGCCCTCGAACCTATCGAGTTCGGCCGTATCGGGGCTCAGGCGGCCAAACAGGCCATCCTGCAAAAAATCCGGGATGCCGAGCGCGAGCAGGTGCTGAACGACTTTCTCGAACGTGGGGAAAATATCGTTTCGGGTACCGTCAAGCGCATGGATAAGGGCGATGCCATTATCGAGACCGGCAAAATCGAGGCTCGTTTACCGCGCGCCGAAATGATACCGAAAGAAAATATCCGGGTTGGGGATCGCATCCGTGCCTGGGTACTCAAGGTCGACCATACCGCTCGTGGCCAGCAGGTTATCCTGTCACGCACGGCGCCTGAATTCATCCGCCAATTGTTTGAAAACGAAGTCCCTGAAATTGAACAGGGTCTGCTGGAAATCAAAGCAGCTGCCCGCGATGCCGGCGTGCGCGCTAAAATTGCAGTCGTAGCTTACGACAAGCGTATCGATCCGATCGGCACCTGCGTGGGCATGCGGGGTTCGCGTGTTACTGCGGTCCGCAACGAACTGGGCGGCGAGCAGGTCGATATTGTGCTGTGGGCCGAAGACCCCGCCGAATTCGTTATTGGGGCTCTCGCCCCTGCGCATGTGGAATCAATCGTCGTTGACGAAGACAAGCACGCAATGGACGTCGTCGTCGACGCCGAGAACCTTCCGAAGGCGATCGGAGCCCGCGGCCAGAACGTGCGCCTGGCATCCGAGCTCACTGGTTGGCAAATTAACATCATGACGCCGGAAGAAAGCCAGAATCGTCAGGAAGAAGAACGCAGTGGCCTGCGCGATACATTCACTCGCAGGCTGGATGTCGACGAAGAAGTTGCTGACATCCTGATTGATGAAGGCTTTACCGGTCTTGAAGAGATTGCCTACGTACCTTTGCAAGAATTGCTCGAAATCGAAGCATTCGACGAAGATACGATTAATGAACTTCGTACCCGTGCCCGTAATGCGCTCCTGACTGAGGCTATTGCCCAGGAAGAACGTGTACAAACGGCGCAAAATCTGTTGGAAGTACAAGGAATTACCCCCGAACTGGTTGCCAAGCTGGCCGAAAAAGAGGTTCTCACCCTCGACGATCTGGCTGAATTGTCCACCGATGAGCTGTCCGATATTACTGGTATGACCGACGATGAAGCTAGTCAAATGATTATGCGCGCTCGGGCCCACTGGTTTGACGACGAAGCCTGATACCCAGGCTGAATGAGTCAGGGTGTATTTATTGAAAAATAGTTGTAGTAAGCAAGAGAGAGTCGAATGCTGAGTAACACCGTCGCCCAGTTCGCTGTTGAACTGAAAATGCCTGCAAACGTACTGCTGGATCAGTTGCGTTCGGCAGGTGTTGAACTCAAGTCGGTTGACGATGCCGTCACCGACGCGGATAAGGCGAAACTTCTCGAGTCGTTGCGCCGCGCCCACGGAGGATCCGAGGGCAAGAAGATTACACTGACTCGCCGTCAAACCTCCGAAATTCGGCAGGCTGACGGATCCGGTCGCTCGCGCACAATTCAGGTTGAAGTGCGCAAGAAACGTGTATTCGTCAAACGCGATCCATCGGAAGTCGTTGCTGAAGGCGTCAAGGCCGAAGAAGCCGATTTGCCGATCGAGCCGGTAACTGAGGCCGACATATCTCTGGCCGCCCCGGCACACGTCGAGACGCCCGCTGCAACGCCAGCCGATGAAGCTGCTGTTATCGAGAGCCGGCAGTCCGAAGTGCAGGAAGCCTCAGCAACGCCCGAAGCGGCGCCCGCTGAAGTTGCTGCAGCCGAACGCGCTCCGGTAGAGCCCGAGACTGTGGCTAAAGAAACAGCGCCTGTAGCGGAACCGATCAAGACCGAGGCAGCTCATCCCGAGCCTGCAGCTACTGGGCCATCTGTTACTGAGCCGCCTGTTGCTGAAACGCCAATAGAAACGCCTCCCGCTGCGATTGAAACGCCTGCGCTGGCTGCACAGGCTCAGCCCGAGCAAGCATCGGCCGACGCTGTAGCAATTTCCAAGGCACCGGCAGTTGACGCCAAGGAAGAAGCATCCATCAAGTCGAAACCCACAGAGCAGCCAGTTTCAGCTGCCGCCGACAAGGCGGCCGTTAAAACCAACGCTCCTGTCGCGGCACGTCCTGGCAAAACAGCGTTCAAGCGTGTTCCGCCAGTTGCGCCCGTCGTCGATGAGGACCGTGAACGAGCTCGCCGTGCTTCCGAAGCCGAAGCTGCCGCCCTGCGCGAGATGCTAAGCCGTCCGCGCAAGGTATTAAAAGCGCCCGAGCCCGAGGCTGGCACTATTTCCGGCACACTGCACAAACCGGCAGGTGCCAAAGGCGCCAAGAAAGACGGCAAACCGGTGGCAGGCGAAGTCAAAAAAGTCATCAAGGCTACCGAAGTTTCCACGTCGTGGACCGACGACAGCGGCCGCAAGAAGCCTGCTGCCAAGGTCGATGCGCCGCCAGCAAGCCCAAGCCGCGACGGCTGGCGTGCGGGCGGTAAGGCCGGCAAGGGCGGGAGTGCTCGTGGCGGTCGTAACCGGAACGCTCAGCCAGAACGTAAAGAACCGCAAACCATAGAATTCATCGCTCGTGAAGTGCACGTGCCCGAAACAATCTCGGTGGCGGACCTTGCACACAAAATGTCTGTGAAGGCCGCTGAGGTTATCAAGCATCTGATGAAGCTTGGTCAGATGGTTACCATCAACCAGGTACTGGATCAAGAAACGGCAATGATCGTGGTCGAAGAGCTCGGTCACGTTGCCATCGCCGCCAAGCTCGACGATCCGGAAGCATTCCTCGAAATCAATGAGGTTGCCGAAGGCGACGCAGTGCCGCGCGCTCCGGTGGTCACAGTCATGGGCCACGTCGATCAT
The DNA here is from genome assembly GCA_963706785.1 of uncultured beta proteobacterium. Lineage (GTDB taxonomy): Bacteria > Pseudomonadota > Gammaproteobacteria > Burkholderiales > Burkholderiaceae_B > Pollutimonas. The sequence goes on along the minus strand of CAVPNJ010000009.1, from coordinate 207,601 downwards.
GGCAAGACCTCGCTGCTCGACCATATTCGCCGCGCCAAGGTGGCGTCGGGCGAAGCGGGTGGCATTACTCAACATATTGGTGCCTATAACGTCAAGACCGATCGCGGCATGGTCACCTTCCTCGACACTCCGGGACACGAAGCGTTTACCGCCATGCGTGCTCGTGGTGCGAAGGCCACTGATATCGTGATCCTGGTGGTTGCCTCTGACGATGGCGTTATGCCGCAAACTAAAGAAGCGATTCACCACGCCCGAGCGGCCGGTGTTCCTTTGGTCGTGGCCATCACCAAAATCGACAAGCCCGACGGCAACCCCGAGCGTGTCAAGCAAGAACTTGTTGCTGAACAGGTTGTGCCAGAAGAATACGGCGGCGATGTTCCTTTTATTGGTGTTTCCGCCAAAACCGGTCAGGGCATCGACGACCTGTTGGAAAACGTATTGCTGCAAGCGGAAATCCTCGAACTCACCGCGCCTGTCGATGCACCAGCCAAGGGTATCGTTATTGAAGCTCGGCTCGATAAGGGCCGCGGCCCGGTTGCAACCATACTGGTACTAAGCGGTACATTGAACCGAGGCGATGCAGTGCTGGCTGGCGCAAGCTTTGGCCGCGTACGCGCCATGCTGAACGAGAATGGTAAGCCGGTTACTAGCGCCGGCCCATCAATTCCCGTAGAAGTCCAAGGCTTGACAGAAGTGCCTGCTGCGGGTGACGAGGTCATTGCAATGGGCGACGAGCGCAAGGCGCGCGAAATCGCACTATTCCGACAAGGCAAGTTCCGCGACGTCAAGCTGGCTCGCCAACAGGCATCCAAGCTCGAGTCGATGTTTGACAATATTGGCGAAGGCACGCAAACGCTGGCCCTTATTGTCAAGACCGATGTGCAGGGGTCGCAAGAAGCGTTGGTCTCGTCCCTTACCAAATTGTCTACGGACGAGGTTCGCGTTCAGGTCGTACATGCGGCCGTGGGCGGTATTTCCGAAAGTGACGTCAACTTGGCGATCGCATCGCGCGCAGTGGTTATCGGCTTCAACGTGCGGGCCGAGGCCAGCGCCAAAAAGCTTGCCGAGCATAACGGCATCGACTTGCGTTACTACAACATCATTTACGATGCGATCGACGACGTACGTAACGCCATGTCCGGCATGTTGACTCCCGAGAAACGGGAAGAAGTCATCGGCATGGTCGAAATCCGCGAGGTCTACAGTATTTCGCGCATCGGCAATATTGCTGGTTGTATGGTCACTGATGGCGTTGTTCGTCGCGACTCGCAGGTCCGCTTGCTGCGTAATCACGTGGTTCACTGGACGGGCTGGCTCGAATCTCTGCGCCGCTTCAAGGACGACGTCAAGGAAGTCAAATCGGGCTTCGATTGCGGTATTACCCTAAGGGGCAATAACGATATCGAGGTTGGCGACCAGCTCGAAATCTTCGAGATTAAAGAAGTTGCCCGGACCCTATAATGAGTCGTCATAAGTCTAAACCTAATCCGGGTCGCAATACCCGACTGGCGGACCAGATCCAGCAGGATCTGGCCGGCCTGATTCAGCGCGAATTCGAAATGTCGCGCGTGGGGCTGATTACGCTCACCGGTGTCGATCTTTCAGCTGACTACGCTCATGCAAAAATCTGGTTCAGTGTCTTGGGAGCCGAGGCCGAAGTGGCCGCCGCTGCCCTGAACGAGAAGGCCGGATGGCTGCATTCGCTGCTGTTCAAGTTGCTGCATATTCACACTGTTCCCACCTTGCATTTTGTCCACGACGACCAGCTTGCTCGTGGTCTTGAACTTTCTCTACTTATCGACGAGGCCAACCGGCCACGCATCGACTCTGCCACTTCCTCGGAACCCGAGGACCCCGACGAGCAGCCCTGAGGGGGCTGTCGTTTTTGCATGGAAATATAAACGATGGCTTCCCGACGCGGGCAGTTGCTCGACGGTGTCCTGTTGCTGGATAAACCAGAAGGTTTATCCAGCAATCACGCCCTGCAACGCGCCAAGCGGGCGCTAGATGCTCGCAAAGCCGGACACACCGGAACGCTGGATCCCTTCGCAACAGGACTGCTTGTATGTTGTCTGGGGCGCGCCACTAAAATCGCCGGTAGTATGCTGGATGCCGATAAGGGCTATGTTGCAACCCTGCGGTTCGGTGAAGAAACCGATTCTGGCGATCTTACTGGCAATATTGTTTTTACCGCCGAGTCCGGTTTTAATGGGACGACGCAAAGTCAGCTGGAAGACGTGCTTAAAGATTTTCGTGGCGAACTCCAGCAGATACCGCCCATGTATTCGGCCCTTAAGCGCGACGGAAAACCGTTGTATGAATACGCCCGTCAGGGCATAGAACTCGACAGGCCGCCTCGGGCTGTCACTATTTATAAACTGGAACTCTTGAGCTTTACCGGGCTTGAGGCGCAAATTGTGGTTCAGTGCAGCAAAGGCACCTATATCCGTACTCTTGCGCAAGACATCGGCCGCCAGCTTGGCTGCGGCGCCCATCTGACGGCTTTGCGCCGCATCAGTGTGGGGCCTTTCAATCTCGATGATGCTGTCGAACTTGAAACCTTGCAAGCTATGTCTGAACCTCAAACTACCTTAATCGCACTAGATGCCTTGCCTGCCGGCTTATTGCCAGCACCCCTTAAACAGAAGGATGAATTATGAATCGTGCTTTGCGAAATGTGGCGATTATCGCCCACGTCGATCATGGCAAAACCACACTCGTAGACCAATTGCTGCGCCAGTCCGGAACCTTCCGCGACAACGAGCACTTGACGGAACGAGTCATGGACTCCGGCGACATCGAGAAAGAGCGCGGAATCACCATTTTGGCCAAGAACTGCTCGGCCGAATATGAAGGTACGCACATCAACATTATTGACACCCCCGGACACGCCGACTTCGGCGGCGAAGTAGAGCGGGTGCTGTCGATGGTTGACGGTGTATTGCTGTTGGTGGACGCAGTGGAAGGCCCAATGCCCCAAACGCGTTTCGTCACGCGCAAGGCTCTGGCGTTGGGTCTAAAGCCTATCGTCGTAGTAAACAAGGTCGACCGTCACGGTGCCCGTCCCGATTTTGTCATCAATGCAACGTTCGATCTTTTCGACAAGCTCGGTGCGACCGAAGAACAGCTCGACTTTCCCGTAATTTACGCATCGGGTCTGGCTGGCTATGCTGGTCTGACGGAGGATGTCCGCGACGGCGATATGCGCCCGCTGTTCGATGCTATTCTGAAATACGTGCCCCAGCGTGAAGATGACGCTGAAGGCACATTGCAGATGCAGGTCATCTCGCTGGATTACAGCACTTACGTCGGTAAAATCGGTGTAGGCCGTATTAACCGTGGACGCATTCGTGCAGCCCAAGACGTTATAGTCAAGTTCGGCCCTGATGGCGCGCCGATTAAAGGCCGTATCAATCAGGTTCTGAAGTTCAAGGGCCTTGAGCGCGTACTGGTTGACGAAGGCGAAGCTGGCGACATTGTGATGATCAATGGTATCGATGAAATCGGTATCGGCTGCACGATTACTGACCCGGCGAATCCGGAAGCCTTGCCTATGCTGCGCATCGACGAGCCAACGTTGACGATGAATTTCATGGTCAATACTTCGCCGTTAGCAGGCCGGGAAGGTAAATTCGTTACCAGTCGTCAGTTGCGTGAACGTCTAGATCGCGAACTGAAGTCGAATGTGGCCTTGCGTGTTAACGCCACCGACGACGATACCGTTTTTGAAGTTTGTGGTCGCGGTGAACTTCACCTCACGATCCTGCTGGAAAATATGCGTCGTGAAGGCTACGAGCTAGCCGTGTCGCGGCCACGCGTCGTGTACAAGGAAGTCGACGGTGTGCGTTGTGAGCCATACGAGCTGCTGACCGTAGATATTGAAGACTCACATCAGGGCGGCGTAATGGAAGAATTGGGTCGTCGTAAGGGCGATCTGCTTGACATGGTGGCTGATGGTCGTGGCCGTACACGCCTGGAATACCGTATCCCTGCTCGCGGCCTGATCGGATTACAGGGCGAGTTTATGACCCTTACCCGCGGTACCGGCCTGATGAGCCACATATTTGACGACTACGGTCCTATCCGTGAAGGTGGTGTCGGAGAGCGTCGCAATGGTGTGCTGATCAGTCAAGACGATGGCGCGGCCGTTGCCTATGCCTTGTGGAAACTGCAAGAGCGCGGTCGCATGTTTGTTTCTCCACAGGAGCCTGTCTACGAAGGGATGGTTATCGGCATCCACAGTCGAGATAATGACTTGGTGGTTAACCCGATCAAGGAAAAGAAGCTGACCAACGTGCGGTCCTCGGGTAAAGACGAGCATATTGATCTGGTTCCGCCAATTCAGATGTCTCTTGAGTATGCGGTCGAGTTCATTACAGACGACGAACTCGTCGAAGTGACGCCTAAATCCATACGGTTGCGCAAGCGTTACTTGCAAGAACATGAACGCCGTCGCAGTTCGCGCGAAAGCAGTTAGTCGTTCTTAGCAGGAAAGCCGCTACATCGTCGGGAGACGGGTAGCGGTTTTTTTTTGTTTTTTCAGAGCGTCATGGTTTCGGCCAAATGTCTGAACACCGTGGAGACACGTCGAAGGTGCCGAGACTCTGGATGGGTGAGCAGCCAAAGTTCAGTTTGGCATTCATCAATGATGTCCGTCAGTTGAATTAAATCAGTACGCGACTGCGCCAGAAAGATCGGCAGTACGCCGACCCCCAGGCCAGCCGCCACCAGTTCCATCACCGTGAGAATACTGCTTACGCGGTACCGCGCAGATATTTTGGGAAAATGGCGTTTGCGCCAGACCACGGAAGGATGTTCCGGAAGAGCATCGTCGGGTGCAATCCAGGCGGCTTTGTCGGCCTCCACATCTTCGTAGCGACGCACTGAGCTTCTCTTTCCCGCAAACAGCGCAACTCGGATGGGCCCGACATGCTTGCCCACGAGGTGTTGGGGCGGCCGTTTGGTGGCTCGCACCGCGATGTCGGCGTCGCGGCGGGTCAAGTTCGTTAGTTCGTTGCTGACATGCAACTCATATGCTAACCGGGGGTGGAGCGCATCGAGCGTCTTCAATGCCGGGGCGATTAAACCGTGGAGGATGGTATCCGTGGTGGCGATTCGAACTGTGCCGGACACCACTTCCGACACGGTTTGGGCTGCCGATCGTGCCCGTTCGAGCTGGGTTTCCAACTGCTCGGCATGCTCGGCAAGCGATTGCGCTAATTCCGATGGCGAGTAGCCCGCACGCGAACGCTCGAACAGTCGCTGTCCCAAGCCGCGTTCTATGCGGCGGATCGATCGGAACACCGTGGAGGCGTCTACGTTTAGGCGTTCACCAGCATCGGCCAGGGTTCCCGATCGCAGCACTGCCAGGATGACATCCAGGTCTGCTGCACTGAGCTTATATTGCATTTTTGCATTCATACAATGCAGTCTTGCCTATTTTCGTTGCCGTTCTGCAATATTACATTATGAGTACTTCAACTAAATGCTAAATCGCAATGAACCAACTGCACACTCCTATTGCCGCAGGCCGCGGCACCGATACTACTCATCGCAGCACCCGCTTAGTTCCTGCAGTCAAAAAGGACAACATAAGCGCTGCGCCGACAACACCCCTCACTCTGATCAGCCACGTTTTGTGTCCCTATGTGCAGCGTGCCGTGATCGTGTTGAAAGAAAAAGGCGTTCCGTTCGACCGCCGTGATGTAGACCTGGCGCATAAACCGGACTGGTTCCTCGAATGCTCGCCGCTTGGTAAAACGCCCGTACTATTGGCCGGTGGCGACGCGATCTTCGAGTCGGCAGTCATCTGCGAGTATTTGGACGAGATTCTTGCGCCGCGTCTGCACCCCGATGCACCCTTGGCGCGCGCCAAGCATCGCGCATGGATGGAGTTCGGCTCATCTCTGCTGACTATCATCGGCGCTTTCTACAATGCCAAGGAAACGGACGCCATGGCAATTCAGGCGCAGCAGATTCGGCTACGCCTTATACGACTCGAAGCGGTGCTTGGCGTCGGCCCCTTCTTCGAGGAAGACCGCTTCAGCCTGGTCGATGCGGTGTTCGGCCCAGTGTTCCGGTATTTCGATGTGTTCGACGAAATTAAAGACTTCGGTTTTTTCGATGGTTTACCCAAGGTCCTTGCATGGCGCACGCAGCTCGCACAGCGCCCCTCCGTGCGCGAAGCGGCGCATCCGCAGTATTCGATACTACTTAGAAACTTTCTACGTGCCCGAAACTCGGCATTGTCGAAGCTTGCTTAGAATTTGATCGTTAAGCTGTCACCGGGCTTTTTCTACTACATGTTGTTCGGCGGTGAACTTGACGACATACCCCTTCAGGGCCGCAGATATCAACATACATTCGGCTCTGTTGGGCGACGCATGGGTTATTCGGGAAGGGCCGGAGCGTACGTGCGTTGTTCCGAGAACTCGGCACAAAACGCTTCGATGTTTTGCATGACGACATCCGGGTCGTCGGTGATCGTAAGCAATTCAAGGTCGTGTGGACCGATCAACTTGTTAGCCAGTAAATTTTCCTCTACCCATTCAATAAGTCCGGCCCAAAACGATTTTCCGATAAGAATGATCGGAGCGTGCGGTACCTTGCGTGTTTGAACCAGGGTAAGCACCTCAAAAAGCTCGTCCAGCGTCCCAAAGCCGCCGGGTAAGGCAATGTAAGCGGCGCTATGCATGAAAAAGGTCGCTTTGCGAGAATAAAAATAATCGAAGGCCAGACTGTGGGTCTGGTACTGATTATTTGAAGTTTCATGAGGTAGGTTTATATTAAGGCCTACACTTTTGCCACCGGCCTCAAATGCCCCTTTATTGGCGGCTTCCATGATTCCAGGGCCTCCGCCCGCGATCACCGTCAACCCGGCTTTTGCCAGACGCGCCCCCACCGCTTCGCTTAATGCATAATAGGGCGAATCGGGTTTGATGCGGGCGCTGCCGAAAACGCTTACGCCCCAACCTATTTCTTCCAGAGTATCTGCAGCTTTCTGCATCTCTGACATAATTCCGGGAATCTGCTGCGCAGCCGGCATACGTACTACTTTATTGTTTAACATGAAAAAAACCTTGTTACTTGTTGATGGGTCCAGTTATTTGTATCGTGCCTATCACGCAATGCCGGACCTCCGAAACGCCAAGGGCGAACCCACCGGCGCGCTCTATGGCGTCATCTCCATGTTAAGGAGACTCGTGCACGATTACAAGGCCGACTATGCAGCCTGCATATTCGATGCGAAGGGCAAAACTTTTCGCGACGACATATATCCTTTGTATAAAGGGCATCGGCCTTCTATGCCTGAAGAATTAGCAGCACAAATCGAGCCTATCCATCAGGCGGTAGCTGCATTGGGATGGCCGGTACTGGCCGTGCCCGGGGTCGAAGCCGACGACATCATCGGCACCCTGGCCCTGCGCGCCACACAGGAAGGCGTCCACACCATTATCTCGACAGGCGACAAAGACCTGGCGCAGTTGGTGAACGACGATGTCGAACTGGTCAATACTATGACCAATGAAAGGCAGGACGTGGCCGGGGTCATCGCCAAATTCGGAGTGAACCCAAGCCAGATCGTGGATCTGCTTATGCTTACCGGCGATGCAGTCGATAACATTCCCGGGGTGCCCAAAGTGGGCCCGAAAACTGCCGTCAAATGGCTGACCGAATATGAAACGGTCGACGCGCTGGTACAAAATGCGGCGGCCATTAAAGGGGTGATTGGCGAAAACCTGCGCGCAGCACTGCCTAATTTCGAAATGACGCGCAGTTTACTGACGGTAAAGACAGATTGCGAAATTCCCACGCTTGCGCATGGGCTTGCAGACCTGATACCCAAACCCCTGGACCGCGATGTCTTATTAAGACTATACGACAATTACGGTTTTCGCAACTGGTTACGGGAACTTAGCGGCGAGAGCGACCGTATTCCCACCCAAGATAGCCGGCAAGCCGCCCATGTTCCCGAGGCCCCGGTGGAAACTCGCTATGAGACCATACTCGACTGGGACACCTTCGATCATTGGATGGCCCAGATCGAAGCTGCCGAGCTGGTGGCGCTTGACACCGAAACCACTTCGATCGACCCAATGTTGGCCAAGCTCGTCGGAGTTTCAATATCCATAGTGCCGGGCCTTGCCTGCTATATACCGGTCGGACATCGAGGCCCTGACCAGGTTCTGCAATTACCCAAACAGGAAGTGCTGGCGCGGCTGCGGCCATGGCTGGAAAATACTGCTGCTGCCAAATTGCTGCACAATGCCAAATACGATACTCACGTTTTCGCCAACGAGGGCGTCGACCTGGCCGGCATCGCTGAAGACACCATGCTGCAAGCTTATGTGCTCGAATCGCACAAGCGGGTCAATCTACAGGAACTGGGCCAGCGCTGGCTGGGACGTACCGGCACTACATTCGAAGATTTATGCGGTAAAGGCGCCAAGCAAATCTGCTTCGACGAAGTTGATGTCGACAAGGCTTCTTACTACGCCAGCGAAGATGCCGATTTCACCTTGCAATTGCATCGCGTCCTGCGTCCGCAGGTGGCAAGCGACCCCGGTCTCGAATCAATCTACGAATTGGAAATCAAGGCATCGCGGGTCCTTACCGTAATAGAGCGTAATGGAGTTGGCATTGACGCCCATGTGCTCGCCATGCAAAGCCACGAGATAGGTCAGCAATTGCTCGCCTTGGAGAACAAGGCGTATGAATTGGCAGGTCAACCTTTCAATTTGAATTCGCCCAAGCAGCTTGGCGAGATCCTGTTCCAGCAAATGAAGTTGCCGGTGATTCGTAAAACCGCCAGCGGTACACCATCGACTGACGAGGATGTATTAAGCAAACTGGCCCGCGATTATCCTTTGCCCGAATTGCTGCTGGAATACCGCGGTCTGGCTAAGCTTAAATCCACCTATACCGATAAACTGCCCAAGATGATCAATCCGGCCACGGGTCGTGTCCATACCCGGTATTCCCAGGCTGCTGTCATTACGGGGCGCTTGGCTTCTTCGGACCCCAATCTGCAGAACATACCGGTGCGCAATCCCGAAGGCCGACGTGTACGCACCGCCTTTGTCGCAACTAAAGGGCAGATTGTTTCGGCTGATTATTCACAGATTGAATTGCGCGTCATGGCGCATGTTTCCGACGACGAAAATCTACGCCGCGCATTCGAACTTGGCGAAGATATTCACCGGGCTACAGCTGCTGAAGTTTTTGGTGTGGCGCTGGCCGATGTCGCGCCAGAGCAGCGCAGGGCGGCTAAAGCTATTAACTTTGGCTTAATTTATGGCATGGGTGAATTCGGTCTGGCGTCAAACCTGGGCATCACGCGTGACGCCGCCAAAGCATATATCGATCGATATTTCACACGCTACCCTGGGGTAGCCGCCTATATGGAACAAACGCGACGCATGGCTCGCGAGCTGGGCTATGTGGAAACGGTATTTGGTCGACGGTTGTGGCTGCCAGAAATACGCGGTGCCAAAGGGTCCCCGCCTGGCGGCCGCAGAGCGCGCGGCGATTAATGCTCCGATGCAGGGAACCGCGGCTGATCTCATAAAGATGGCCATGGTTGCCTCACAGGAATGGATAGAAGCATCGGGGGCTAGAAACCCTCATGGTCATGCAGGTTCACGATGAACTGGTGTTCGATGTGCCGACACACGAAGTGGAGCTCGTAGCACAACACCTTCCCGACCTAATGTGCCAGGTGGCCAGCCTTAGCGTTCCGTTGGTGGCCGAAGTGGGTGTCGGTCCTAATTGGGAGCAGGCACACTAGTCGACATACGAAGCGGCCCATACTAAAGATTAAAGGAGTATTCATGTCATATTCTTCCATCACCGGAAGTGCCGAAACCGCAATACATACCAGCACCGAGGGATTGCGCCAAGGGATGGTCGATATGCCCACCTTCGATGGCACAATTTCTGCATATTTTGCCGCGCCTGCCGACGAGCCGCGGCCCGCGATTATCCTTGTTGTGCAGGAAATATTTGGCCTGCACGAGCACATTCGCGATGTCTGCCGGCGCTTTGCGCGGCAAGGGTATATGGCCGTTGCTGTCGAACTGTATCAGCGCCAGGGCGATGCCGCTCAATACAGTGACATGCCATTGCTGATCAAGGACATTGTGTCGAAGGTGCCTGATGAACAGGTGCTCGCCGACCTGGATGCGAGCGTAAAGTGGGCTGAAACGCAAGGCGCTGACAGCACCCGCATCGGGGTTACTGGTTTTTGTTGGGGGGGCCGCCTGACCTGGATGTATGCCGCTCATAATGCTGCCTGCAAGGCAGGCGTCGCATGGTACGGAAAGCTGACGGTGGGTCATGGGCCATTGCAGCTCAAGAATCCGATCGATATTGTCAGCCAATTGAAGGCTCCGGTGCTTGGCTTGTACGGCGCTCAGGATGCCAGTATTCCGCTTACTGACGTTCGGCGCATGCAGGACGCGCTGAAGAAGGGCAGCGAGGCTGCTCGGGCTTCAGAAGTCGTTGTCTTTCCAGATTCGGGCCACGCATTCTACGCCGATTACCGTCCCAGCTATAACGCTGTCGATGCCGAGGATGCCTGGCTTAAGGCACTTTCCTGGTTCAAGCGGCATTTGGCTTGATTTTGGCCAAAGCCATCGTTTATTGCTATACGGTTTTATTCTGGAACGTCGCCATTGTCGCGAAGACGGTTGGGCAGTAGTTCGTTATTCTTCGCTAGGATGGGGTAGGCGGCCGCTTCGACCATGTTGGAATTGACTGTCTTTGCGTCGCGCAATATATCTAAATAAAATGAACCGACTTCTGCTTGGTCGAGGCGTCCAGACTTTATGTCGAGCAGGTGCTGCTCTGCGGCGCTGGCCTCCAGTTCGCGGAAGTGGTCCTTTTCGAACGCGAGGTATCTCGCGCTTCTGATGTCTTCGGATGCGAATAGGGCTGCTGTCTGGCGCTGGTTGCGTATTAGTCGGTCCAGAATCTCGGTAAGCTCTTCGCGTTGCTGATTGGTGAACGACCACCCCTTTTTGTATAGTGAGGCCGCATGTCCCAACAAACCGCTAGTTGTCATGTTGGCGGCGTGAGCGATGTTGGCCGAAAATAACAAGATCTCATCGCGCCGCTGATGATCTTCTTTGTTCATGGCGTCTTGATCGAGCGTTGCCAAGTAGGTCGTGATTGATTGATCGAGTCGATCGATGGCACTGTTAAGGTATCGTGCCTGGGCCGTCCGATGACGATTGTCGTGCAAGAAGGCGGCGCGTGTCATGCCAAGCAGCCCTTGCAGCATATCCGCGAGTCGCAATGCTTCGCGTGCTGCGTTCCCCAGCGCTATTCCGGGTACTTCGTGTGCCAGTTCATCGAGATATAAAGGGCGCGACTGATCGTTCGGGTCGGCCCGTTTGGGCAGTAGGCGTATCATTAATTGAGAATACGGCGTGAGCACGGGCAGGAAGAGCAGCGCGACGATAATATTGAATAACGTATGGAAGTTTGCCACCGCGCGGCCCGGATCTTGCGTCAGCACGTTCATCATGGAGGGCAGCCAGGGCAAAATTATCAGCGCCAGCACGCAGCCGACCAGCCGAGTGCCCAGATTCCCCAGTGGTAATCGTCGTGTCGCGGGATCATTGGCGCTGCCACCCTCGAGAATTGGGTTGATCGCCGTTCCCAGATTCGCCCCCAGTACCAGGGCAAACGCGAGAGGAGCACCGACCAAATGGTGGTTGCTCAGCGACATGATAAGCACCACGATCGCCACGCTGGAATGCGCCGCCCACGTCAGCACAGCAGCCAATAGCAACGCGATAACGGGTTGGTCGCCCAGAGCGTCAAGTAGAATCTTGAGCAGTTCAGCGTCTTGTAGGGGGCTAAATAGCAGAACAAGCTCGTGTAGGGCCAGCAGCAGCAAGCCGAGTCCGATGAACACACGCCCCAGATCGCGTCTCCGGCTGGGTTGGTGCCGGCGAAACAGCCATACCCCGACCAGTATGAAGGCCGGTGCCAATGCAGTCAGATTGAATGACAGTAATTGGACAATGATGGTTGTACCGACATTGGCGCCCAGCATGGCAGCCAGGGCTGGTGCCAGGGCAAGCACGCCACCGGCGGCAAAACTGGTGATCATCAGACCGGTGGCCGTGCTGCTTTGTATGGCCGAGGTAATGGCCAAGCCGGTAAAAAAGGCACGCAGTCGCGTGCCTAGTGCGCGTCCCATCCATACCCCGAGCGCCGTGCCAAATGCTCGCTGGACTCCGGTTTGCACCATGTGCACGCCCCATAGCAACAATGCTACGTAGCCGCCGAAGTTCAGGATAGCAAATAGTTCTTTCATGGCTGCATCATAAACCAGCCATTAGGACTTAAACGCGCTGCGCTACCTGCAAGGCATGAATCCGAGCCTCGATGGGCGGGTGCGAAGCAAACATTGCGCTAATCGAGCGATTGCCCGAGATTCCTGAAGCCTGAAAGGCCTTCGGCAATTCGCCGGCTTCGACGCCGCCCAGGCGAGCCAAGGCGCGTATCATGGGCTCGCGCGAACCCAGTAAGCTGGCCGAGCCGGCATCGGCGCGGTATTCGCGATGGCGCGAAAACCACGCAACGATAATCGAAGCCAGGACGCCAAATACGATTTCACAGACAACAACCGTGATGTAGTATCCAGCTCCGACACCCCGTTCGTTTTTGAAAACTGCGCGATCCACAAAGTAGCCGACAATGCGCGCAAAGAATACGACGAAGGTATTGACCACGCCCTGGATCAGTGTGAGCGTAATCATGTCGCCATTGGCGACGTGGGCGATTTCATGGCCCAGTACGGCGGCGACTTCTTCTTCGGTCATGCTGTTTAGCAAGCCAGTAGAGACGGCGACGAGCGCGTCATTTTTGAATGCCCCGGTGGCGAATGCATTGGGTGCTCCGTCGTAGATGGCTACTTCGGGGCGGCCGATGCCAGCGCGGTCGGCTAGTTGATGTACCGTGTCAACGAGCCAGGCCTCTTGGGGGGTGGCTGGTGCCTGGGGATCGATTACTTGAGCGCCAGTGCTTTGCTTTGCCATCCATTTGCTGATCAACAGCGAAATAATGGATCCGGTGAAGCCTATCAGCGCTGAAAAGATCAGCAATTGGGTCAGGTCTAAGCCGTTGGCGGTAAGGAAGCGGCCCACGCCGAGCACGTTCATCGACGCACTAAGTACTACCATCACAGCGACGTTAGTGAGCAAGAATAAGAAGATTCGTTTCATATTTATATGGTTTCCGCGAGAAGCAATGGGCTATGACTATCTATATGGAGGCCAGTTCCCATATTTAAAGCATACCGAACCGCAAATATGGAAAAGTGCAGAGTATAGTATCGACTTTGGTCTAAATCTCAATTTCGGTCGATTGCATGCAGTCTCTGTGGATGTTACTGGCGAGTATCATGTTTGCTGGCATGGGGGCCTGCGTGAAAGTCGCCTCCGATTATGGGGCTACTCTACCGCATGTGGTGTTGTTCCGAGGCATACCCTCGGTTCTGCTCATCTTTTTCTGGGCACGCATCACCCGCCGAAGCTTCAGACCGCCTAGCTGGAAGCTTCATATTTGGCGTAACGTTTCTGGCGTAAGCTCCATGTGGCTTGGCTTTTATGCCATCGCTCATTTACCCCTGTCGACGGCCATCAGTCTTAATTACACGGCCCCCTTGTTCATCGCGGGCTGGATGTTGGCGCGTGGAGGGTCGCAACGCGATCCCGTTCGTATTATCGCGGTCTTGCTGGGGTTTTTAGGGGTCATTGCCGTGCTGCGTCCCAGCATAGGCGAGGATCATTGGTTAGCAGCAGGCGTTGGTCTCGGAGCAGGCGCCTTATCGGCCATCGCAATGATGCAGATACGTGAACTCGGCCGCGTTGGCGAACCCGAGTGGCGCACCGTGCTTATTTTTTCTTGCTGTGTGTGCCTGACAAGCGTGATTGGCCTGGGCGCAGAGGGTTGGAATAACATTGATATCGCCGCCTGGCTGGCACTTGGCGGAGTCGGTGTATTGGGGCTTGTGGGGCAACTGGCCATGACACGTGCCTTCGGATTGGGCTCGGCGTTGTTGACCGCGGCCCTGCAATATACGACCATCATTTTTGCCGCCATGCTGGGCATCGTGTTTTGGGGCGATCTGCCTGATGTGATCGCCTGGGGCGGGATGACACTGATCATCGCTTCAGGAATCTTATCTATTTGGCGAACTTATAGCGAGGATCGCGTCATGCGCGGTCAAAATGTGGCAGCGGTGCATCCAACTGCCATGCAAACCGAAGAACCGGAGGCCAGCCGTGGCTGACTTATTGATTGAAGCGCATGAACTGGCGAGCAAACTGTCCTTGCCGGGGTGGTTGATTTTTGACGTGAGACACGATTTGGCCAACCACCAGGCCGGCCGCGAAGCTTACGAGCGAGGGCACATCCCCGGGGCACTTTACCTCGACCATGAACGCCAATTATCGGCACCCAAGACAGGCAAGAATGGCCGCCATCCTTTGCCGGACCGTGCCGAGTTCGCGGCATTCATGAGTACGCAGGGGTTAAGCCCGCAATCGCAGGTTGTCATTTATGACGGAGGAAACAGCATGTTTTCTGCCCATCTCTGGTGGATGCTGCGCTGGCTCGGACATGAAAAAATCTTGGTTCTTGATGGCGGCTGGTCAGCATGGGTTGCGGCCGGCGGTCCCGTCGAAATGGGCATCAATCGGCCAGCGGCAATCGAGACGCCGGAGTTGCAGAATAAGGCTAATACACAAGCCGGCATGCCCACCGTTGACGCCCAAGCAGTGCTCCAAAACATCGATAAGCCGGTCTTTACGGTAATAGATGCCCGTGCCGCCGAACGTTATAGGGGTGAAGTTGAACCCATGGATCCCATAGCAGGGCATATTCCTGGTGCCCTCAATCACCCCAATACTCTTAATCTCGATGAAAACGGGCGCTTTAAATCGCCCCAGGAACTGCGCCGCAATTTCGAGACTTTACTGCCTAAAATTGCGCCCGAACGCGTCGTACATCAGTGCGGCTCAGGGATTACAGCCTGCCACAACCTTTTTGCTATGGAACTCGCAGGCTTGTCAGGATCGGCGTTGTATCCGGGTTCTTGGAGCGAGTGGTGCAGTGATCCGGCACGCCCGGTAGCCCGCTCTTAGGGCTGGTTGCTGCCCATCATGCGGCGGTACCATTCGTGGAAGTGCCGCATTCCGTCTTCCATTGGCGATTGATAAGGCCCGACCTCGTTGGTGCCTCTGCGTAATAATGCCTTGCGGCCGGCATCCATGCGTTCGGCAATTTCGTCATCTTCGATAGCGGTTTCCATATAAGCCGCACGATGTGCCTGTACGAACTCGCGCTCGAAGGCGACAATGTCTTCAGGGTAATAAAATTCGACAATATTGACGGTCTCTTGCGGGCCCACCGGATGCAAGGTAGATAACACCAGCACATGCGGATAGAGCTCTATCATGTGCGTCGGGAAATAGGTAACCCATACGGCCCCGAAATCAGGTGATTCGCCGCCACGATAATCCATCAGGCGATCGTGCCATTGGCGATAGACATCGGTGCCTGGCTGGCCCAATGACTTATGCACACCCACTCGTTGGGAACTATACCAGTCGGAAAATTCCCAGGTTAGATCATCACAGGTAACGAACTTTCCAAGCCCTGGATGAAATGGACCCACATGGTAGTCTTCCAGATATACCTCGATAAAGGTCTTCCAGTTGTAGTTGCATCGGTGAATTTCAATGTGGTCGAGCACAAATTCCGAAAAGTCGAACTCAGGTCGCTTGAACAAGGCCGCCATGTCTTGAGCTGGGTCGCGCCGGCCCTCAAAAAGCAAACCGTGACAGTTTCTCAGCGTAAATTTTTGCAGGTTCATGCAGGGCGTTTCAGGAAACTGTGGGGCCCCTAATAACTGTCCCTGCTTACTGTAAGTCCAGCGATGTACCGGACAAACGATATTTCCACCTGTGTCGCGGAGGTTCCCGTTGGACACCACTTCGTTGCCGACATTGCCCGCCTGGCCGCCGAGCATTATGGCTTGCCGATGACGACAAACATTGGAAAGAAGTTCGATACCTTGTGCGCCGCGTACTAGTACTCGACCACCATCTTCGTGCGAAAGCGTGCGCCAGTCGCCCACGTCGGCTACGTGCTTTTCATGCCCTACGTATAAGGCAGAATTCTTGAAAATGAGTTCTTGTTCCTGGGCAAATATTGTGTCGTCAAAATAGCTACTAACTGACAATTGCGTTTGCGCCGGCGCGATATGTGCTTCTCGACCGATGTCGGTCATAGTTCCCCCCCCGCAGCGATGAAACCAGGAGGAGTGATCCTGGTGCGAAGAAAAAAAAGGCCTGGCCGATGAAATTCAAAGAGCGGGAATTGTACCCGACTTAAATGTTGCAAAACAATGGCAAGTGTGCAGCTTCAGCAATTTTCCCTGCTTCTCGTACAATTTGGCATGGATTCAAAGAAAAGTTCGGCATTACGGCACGCTTATATTCTGGAACACGAACATGGTTGAGAAGAACACGGGCGAATTGCCCCCTACTGGTACACCGGCAGGCGATAAATCTGCACTGCCGCAGGATTTCGAAACTGCCTTGGCGCAGCTTGAGGCCTTGGTCGCGCAAATGGAAAACGGTTCATTGGCGCTGGATCAATCTTTAGCCGCATATGAGCAAGGCGTCGAATTGGCCAAGATTTGTCAAAAACGGCTGGACCAGGCAGAGCAGCAAGTAAAAGTATTGCAGGGCAACTTGCTGAAACCCTTGATCGAGACGTCTGTAGATGACGAGGAAAAAGGATGAAGCAGCACTCGCTTGATTTTTCTGCCTGGCTGCCCGAACGCACACAGCACATCGAAAACGTCCTGGAACAGCTATTGCCACCAGCATCTGCCGTGCCGGAAAAGTTGCACGAAGCGATGCGATATGCCGTTTTGGGGGGTGGCAAGCGCGTACGAGCCCTGCTAATTTACGCTGCCGGTGAGGCTTCACTTCAATCTGGGTTTGAAACTTCGGCGCAACGGATTGCGCTGGACCATGCCGCTGGAGCGGTCGAACTTATTCATGCCTATTCTCTGGTGCACGACGATTTGCCCTGCATGGACGACGACTCCCTGCGTCGCGGGCGGCCCACGGTACATGTCCAGTTCGATGAGGCGACGGCTATGCTGGCTGGCGACGCTTTGCAGCCTCTGGCTTTCGAATTACTAGGCACGATGCCTATCGCACCCGCTTTGATTGTCCAGGCTACTCAGTTGATGGCTCGATCCGCTGGTAGTCTCGGGATGGTAGGAGGGCAGGCCATCGATTGCGATAGTGTGGGCCAGACGCTTGCCAGCGAGCAGCTGCAGCAAATGCACAGAATGAAAACGGGTGCCTTGCTTGAGGCTAGCGTTTTGCTAGGAGGCATCGTCGCTGGGGCCGGATCGGCTACACGCACAGGTCTGGAAAGCTACGCCGCAGCCATGGGCCTGGCTTTTCAGGTCGTCGACGATATTTTGGACGTTACCTCAGACACTGTTACCCTAGGGAAAACCGTCGGCAAGGATGCGGCGGAAAACAAGCCAACCTATGTTTCTATTATGGGTCTCGATGGCTCCCGCCATTTACTTCAGTCATTGCGTGACCAGGCGCATGCTGCCTTGCTGCCTTTAGGCCCCTCAGCAGGGCGTCTGGCAAGCATCGCCGACTATATTGTGGGACGCGATCGCTGATACCGGTTTCGTCCCGTCCCGCTTACTGTTATCGTTGACAGTCTAAACTGCTCTTTGCACACGACTCTATAACTTGTATGACCAACGTCTCTCTTGAAAAAATTCAATTTCCGGCCGATCTGCGCCAGCTGGATCGACGCGAGCTCAAAGAGATCGCTACACAATTGCGCGAGTTTGTTCTGCAGTCTGTCTCGAAAACCGGTGGTCATCTTTCGTCGAATCTGGGCACGGTAGAACTGACTATTGCCTTGCATTATGTATTCGATACTCCTGATGATCGTATCGTGTGGGATGTCGGCCATCAATCGTATCCGCACAAGATTCTTACTGGCAGGCGCGAACAAATGTCGCACCTGCGCCAGAAAGAAGGCATCTCCGGATTTCCCAAACGTAGCGAATCCGAGTACGACGCTTTCGGAACGGCTCACTCTTCAACGTCGATTTCCGCTGTATTGGGTATGGCGGTGGCGTCCCGCAATGCAGGTCTGGACCGGCGTCAGCATATTGCGGTTATCGGCGATGGCGCCATGACAGCTGGTATGGCTTTCGAAGCCTTGAACAACGCCGGGGTCATGCCCGACGTCAATGTGCTGGTGGTGTTAAACGATAACGATATGTCGATATCTCCTCCGGTGGGGGCGCTAAATCATTATCTGGCCCGCTTACTTTCTGGCAAGTTCTATGCTGCCGCCAAAAATGTTGGACGTGCCGTGCTGCAGCATGTGCCACCGGTGCTCGAGTTGGCGCGACGTTTCGAAGGGCATGCCAAAGGCATGGTCTCGTCGGCGACGTTGTTTGAAGAACTCGGCTTTAATTACGTCGGTCCCATCGACGGCCACGACCTTGACGCCTTGGTTCCCACATTGGAGAATCTGCGTGAACTTGGCGGCTTGCAGTTTCTTCATGTGGTAACTAAAAAGGGTCAGGGCTATAAATTGGCGGAAGCCGATCCCGTGCTGTATCACGGCCCCGGTAAGTTCGATCCCAGCGTTGGTATCCAAAAGTCCAAGGCGCCTGCCAAGCAAACTTTCACACAAGTATTCGGGCGATGGCTATGCGACATGGCGCAAGCCGACACTCGTCTCTTCGGTATCACACCCGCCATGCGCGAAGGCAGCGGCATGGTCGAGTTCGAGCAGCGTTTTCCGATGCGTTATGTTGATGCAGGAATTGCCGAACAGCATGCGGTAACGTTCGCCGCGGGACTGGCCTGCGAAGGCCAGAAGCCAGTAGTCGCCATCTATTCGACATTTCTGCAGCGCGGTTACGACCAACTGATACACGACGTGGCGTTGCAGAATCTCGATGTAACTTTCGCTCTCGACAGAGCGGGCATAGTCGGCGCCGACGGTGCCACGCATGCCGGCAACTACGACATTGCATTTTTGCGCTGCGTTCCAAACATGGTCGTGGCGACGCCGTCTGATGAAAATGAAGCCCGCTTATTGCTCAGCACTTGTTATCAGCATCCGGGCCCCGCGTCGATTCGTTATCCCCGTGGCGCCGGTTGCGGTGCCGAGGTGCATTCCGGTCTTGATACGACAGACATAGGTAAGGCTATCGTCAGGCGGCAAGGCAAGAGCATCGCAATTTTGGCGTTTGGCACATTGCTTGGCGCTGCTCTGCAGGCTGGCGCGGAACTCGACGCCACCGTCGTCGACATGCGCTTCGTCAAGCCTCTTGATCAGGCCCTTTTGATAAGCTTGGCAGAATCTCACCGCGCCTTCGTCACGATCGAGGAAGCCGCTATCATGGGCGGGGCAGGGAGCGCCGTTTTGGAGTTCTTCAGTTCCCAAGGAATTGACTGGCCGGTTCAATTACTGGGCCTTCCGGATCAATTCATTGATCATGGCGAACAGACAGTCATACTTAGCGAATTGGGCCTAGACGGACCGGGCGTTGTCCGGTCCATCCGGCACCGATTCGCGTCTTTGCTTCCAGCGCGCCTAACATCGGTCGCAAGCTAAAGTACCTAATATCATTAGGGTTAATAGGGTTATGCGGCCGCTATGTGTCGCATAATGAAGTGTTATCCGCAAACGCGTGTTCGTCGTCCGACAACCGCCATACAGGCTTTTATAATGAATATTCTGATTGATTCTGCTGTTGCCATGCCCGACGTGCAGAGCAGCGTCGATACCCGTCGCATTGCCATCGAACGGGTAGGGGTCCGAGGTGTACGCCACCCAATGATGATCGCTGCAGCAGATGGCACTGCGCTACCCACCGTGGCCACCTGGGAGCTCACGGTCGCCTTGCCGCCACACGAGAAAGGGACGCACATGTCCCGTTTTGTCGCCTTACTAGAGCAGCACCGGCAAACTCCCATGACGCCAGCGCTATTTTGCGAGATGGGCGGCACGATGCTTACGCTTCTGAATGCCGAAAAAGGCGACATGGCTGCGTCGTTTCCCTATTTCATGACTAAAGTCGCCCCGGTGTCAGGCGTCGCGAGCCTGATGGACTACGAAGTCAAATGGACTGCACGGGTAAACACTGCAGCTTCCGAGGCGGGCATGGAATTCGAGCTTTCTGTCTTGGTGCCGGTTACCAGTTTGTGCCCATGCTCGAAGGCGATTTCCGAATACGGCGCCCATAATCAGCGTTCCCATATCACTGTCGATGTGGTCTTTAACGACCCTTCGTGCGCCGACGTCGATTCACTGATACGCTCGATCGAGCAGCAGGCATCGTGCGAATTGTGGGGCCTGCTAAAGCGCGGTGACGAAAAATTCGTAACTGAACGGGCTTATGAAAACCCCAAGTTCGTTGAAGATCTCGTTCGCGACGTCGCGGTGGAACTGAAAAAAGTTGCCGGCATGCAGCGCTTCAAAATAGAAGCTGAAAACTTTGAATCCATACACAATCACTCGGCGTACGCGGTGGTCGAAGGCTGAAACCCGATCCACAAGGGGCTACTGTGGTCGTATTGCGGCGTATTAACCCGCGTGCTAGAATGCTTGGTTGTTTCTTGCTCGACTCTCGTTGTCGCGATTATGGCGGCACAAGGGCGGGCTGTTCCTTCTGACTGATTCCTGTCGTTTGGGGTGATGTCAGAAGATATCCACAAGGAGTGTAGTTTATGCGTCACTACGAAGTAGTGTTTATCGTGCATCCCGATCAAAGCGAGCAAGTGCCTGCCATGATCGAGCGCTATTCGGCCGTGGTTACCAGCAATGGTGGCCAAATTCATCGTCTTGAAGACTGGGGTCGTCGCCAGTTGGCTTATCCCATTCAAAAGCTGGTAAAAGCGCATTACGTTTGCTTTAACATTGAATGCGGCCAAACCGTGCTTGACGAGCTCGATCATTCGTTCCGTTACAACGACGCCATTTTGCGCCACCTGCTTATCAAAACCAAGAAAGCGCACACAGCGCCTTCTTTGATGATGAAGTCGGTCGAGCGCGAAGAGGCCCGTAAGGCAAGCACTGAAGCCGCACCGGCAACACAATCGGAATAAGGGCCTGTGTCTCGAGCTACAGCGTGAATCAGCTTTTCTTGACTGCTACAGTCCTTGAGGTCAAGCCATTACGGTATACCCCGGCGGGCTTGCCAGCAGTTGAAATGATGCTCACTCACGAATCAGAGGTCCAGGAAGCCGGTCATATGCGCCGGGTTGAATTGGTACTTTCTGCCGTTGCTCTGGGAGACATTGCCTTGTTGTTGGCTGACACCCCTTTGGGTGCCTGTATGTCGATCGAGGGTTTTTTGGCCCCGGTGCGTAAAGGTTCAAACAAATTGGTGTTGCATATACAACAGGCGAATCGGGTTTTTGCCGGCGGTGCAAGCGCCGTTGTGTAGCAGGAATTCATGGCAAATTACTGCGCGAGCGAATAAACGCTCGATGCATGGAACATACAGCTTGGGCTAAGCCCAAACATTAAAGAGGCACATTATGGCTTTCTTCAAAAAAGGCAAAGAAAAACGCAAGTTCACGCAACAAAATCCGCTGTTCAAACGCCGCAAATTCTGCCGTTTTACAGCTGCCAATGTTGACGAAATCGATTACAAAGATCTCGATACCTTGCGCGATTTCATCCAGGAAAATGGCAAGATCATTCCTGCCCGCTTAACCGGTACCAAGGCACACTACCAGCGTCAGCTGGACACAGCCATCAAGCGCTCGCGCTTCCTGGCTCTGCTGCCTTACACCGATAACCACAACTAATCCGGGGCCTATCGTTATGCAAGTTATTCTGCTCGAAAAAGTCGTTAATCTGGGTAACCTCGGTGAGGTTGTCCGTGTACGCGACGGTTACGCTCGCAACTTTTTGATTCCTCAAAAAATCGCCCGCCGCGCCACCGAAACTGCACTGAAAGAATTTGAAGCCCGCCGTGCGGAACTCGAAAAAATTCAGGCTGAGAAGCTCGCTGCTGCGCAGGCTACCGGCGAAAAGATGGCTAACCTGGTGCTTCCCGTTAGCCAGAAAGCCGGTGTCGATGGCCGCCTGTTCGGTTCGGTCACCAGCATGGACATCGCTGCCGCCCTGAGCCGCGAAGGTTTCACTACAGTCGAAAAAGCGCAGGTGCGTTTGCCCGACGGCGCGCTTAAAGCAGTTGGCGAATTTCCCGTCTCCGTTGCTTTGCACGCCGATGTAGTCGTCGAAATCACGGTACGTGTACAAGGCGAAATGGCCTGATTCATATCAGCCACGTGGTACATTCCTTGGTTCTGGGATGTACACCTCGCCCGCATGAAACAGAAAGCCGGTGTATGCCGGCTTTCTGCATTTTTTGATTAGGTATGTTCCGGAGTACGGATTTGGACAGCAAAAAGAAAGGCAGCGACGCGCAGTTAGACTATTTGCGCGTTCCTCCACATTCAGTTGAGGCGGAACAATCCGTGCTGGGCGGGCTGTTGCTGGATAATGCTGCCTGGGACCGTATTACCGACGTGCTTAACGAAGAGGATTTTTATCGCTTCGACCATAAGATCATTTGGCAGCATATTACCCGGCTTATCGGGCTGGCCCGGCCGGCCGATGTGGTTACGGTCAACGAATCTCTGGCTAGTGCGGGCAAATCCGACGAAGTAGGTGGGCTGGCCTATTTGAATGCCCTGGCGCATAACACGCCATCGGCTGCGAATATCCGGCGCTATGCCGAAATCGTCCGCGAGCGATCGATGCTGCGCAAACTGGTGTCGGTGGCCGACGAGATTTCCGCTGCCGCATTCAACCCGCAAGGCAAGGAAGCGCGGCAGTTACTCGACGAAGCGGAATCCCGCGTCTTTCAGATTTCCCAGGAAGGGTCACGCGGTACGACAGGCTTCCAGGATATTCAGCCTTTGCTCACGCAGGTGGTCGAGCGCATCGACGAGCTTTATCATCGCGAGGGCGATTCCGATATCACCGGTGTGCCCACTGGCTTTTCCGATCTGGATCGCATGACTTCAGGTTTGCAAGCGGGCGATCTGGTTATTGTCGCCGGCCGACCTTCCATGGGCAAGACGTCGTTTTCCATGAATATTGGCGAGCACGTTGCGATCGAGCAAGGTTTGCCCGTGGCGGTATTTTCAATGGAAATGGGTGCAGTGCAATTAGCAATGCGTATGGTCGGTTCCGTCGGTATGTTAGACCAGCATCGCATGCGCACCGGTAAACTGACAGCGGACGATTGGCCCAAGCTCACCCACGCCGTCCAGCAAGTCCAAGAGGCACAGATATACATTGACGAGACGCCTGCGTTGACTTCAATGGAGGTACGCGCGCGTTCCAGGCGCCTTGCGCGGCAATGCGGGCAGCTGGGCCTGATTATTATTGACTATATGCAGTTAATGTCGGCCAATTCCTCTGGTGAAAACCGGGCTACCGAAATATCGGAAATCAGTCGTTCGCTTAAAGGCCTTGCAAAAGAACTTCAATGTCCATTGATCGCCTTATCGCAGCTGAACCGTAGTCTTGAGCAGCGACCGAACAAGCGACCGGTAATGAGCGATTTGCGGGAGTCTGGCGCTATCGAACAGGATGCCGACCTGATCCTGTTTATTTATCGAGACGAGGTCTATAACCCCGACTCTCCTGATAAAGGTACCGCTGAGATCATCGTTGGCAAGCAGCGTAACGGTCCTATTGGAAGCGTGCGCCTTACATTCCAGGGCGCCAGCACCAGGTTCCTGAACTTTACTTCAGGAATGGGATAAGCGGCGTGCAAAGGCCCCAGCAATCGTTGCGCAGACAATAAGCTGGATCTGATGAAAAATCATCACGGGCAAGACCACCGCACCCACTGCACTACTGGCAAACAAGATATTGGCGATCGGAATACCACTGGTCAGGCTTTTCTTCGATCCGCAAAAAATCAGGGTAATTTGGTCTTCTAGATCGAACTTGAACAGGCGTCCAAGTAGCAGAGCAATCCCAAGTACCAGCCCTAGCAGAATCAAAGAAATAATAACCAGCGCTACCAGGGCGGACAAGGGCGTATTTGACCAAAGTCCGCCGATCACGGCCGCCGAAAACGCGGTGTAAACGACCAGCAGAATCGAACCCTGGTCGACAGCTTTCAGCATCCGATTGCGTTTGATAACCCACGCGCCTATCCGTGGTCTGGCAAGCTGGCCCAGCACGAAAGGCAGCAGCAGCTGCAGCATGACCTTACCGATGGAGTTGAACGAAAGAGGCAAGTTAGCGGCGTTGCTGCCTGCCAGAACCAGTCCAACAAGCAGTGGGGTAATGAAGACGCCAAGTAGACTCGACGCTGAAGCACTGCAGATGGCAGCGGGAATATTGCCGCGTGCGATCGAGGTGAAGGCGATTGCGGATTGGACTGTCGCGGGAAGGCAGCACAGGAACAGAATCCCGGTGTACAGGTCGGGGGTGACATGGGGCCGGAATAGCGGTCCGGCCATAATGCCTAAAAGAGGAAAGACCAGGAAGGTTACAGCGAATATAGTACTGTGGAGGCGCCAATGCGACGCTCCGGCAATAATGGCTTCTCGCGACAGCCGCGCGCCATGCAGAAAGAAAAGTAAGGCAATTGCCAGATTCGTGGCCCAGCCAAAAATAGGCTTTCCTATGCCGTGTGCAGGAATAAGGCTGGCCAGAATGATGGCAAGAAATAACTTTATTAGGAAGGGGTCAATAGAAAAGCGTGATTTCATGCGATCAATTTCACATCGTTAGGAAGTTATGGCTGATAAAGAACTACAGCAATTGATCACAGGTGGGCGCCATTGTCAGGCGTCATGGCCAACGCGAGGTCGTATGCGGTGCGTAAAGAAGTGGGGTCCGCGATTCCCTGGCCTGCAATGTCGAATGCGGTGCCGTGATCGACGCTGGTGCGCACAAAAGGCAGGCCCACAGTCACATTCACTCCATGGTCCACCCCTAGATATTTAACGGGTATCAGCCCCTGATCATGGTATTGCGCAACCACGATATCGAATTCTTTATTACGAGCGCGCATGAAAATCGTGTCCCCGGGCCAGGGCCCACTTGCATTGATACCTTCGGAGCGGGCCTGCTCGATGGCAGGAGCAATCACCTTCAATTCCTCTTGTCCGAAGCGACCGTCTTCACCGGCATGCGGGTTCAGGCCAGCCACGGCTACGCGCGGGGAGTCGAGACCGGCCTGCTGGCAAGCACGATGTGCCAAGCGTATGGTATTGAGCTCGGTATCGTAGGTGATGAGCGACGATACGTTGGCAAGCGGCTCGTGGATCGTGGCCAGAATAACTCGCAACTCGGGATTGGCCAGCATCATGGCATAGTGCGATGTTCCGGTGCGTTCGGCCAGAATCTCAGTGTGACCTGGGTAATCGGCGCCGCCAGCCTGCATGGCTTTCTTGTTGAGCGGAGCCGTCACGATGGCCCGTAATCGCCCCGCCTGCGCGTCATCAATGGCATGACACAGATACTCATAAGCGGCACGGCCAGCCGCCGCGCTTAGCTGGCCTGCTGGTAAATCGGCAGGCAAGTCCTGCCAGCGATTCAGCACGGGAATGACTCCGGCTCGATGTTCGGCCAGGTCGGCGTCATTGATTATCTCAATCCGCATGGACTCAGACCAGCCCAGTTTCCTGATCGTTTCGGCAAGGACCGACGCATCTCCATAAACCAATGCAGGATGTGGCAAGCCAGCAGCAAATACTTTTACTATGATCTCAGGCCCGATGCCGGCAGCATCGCCCATGGTGAATCCTATCGGTAATGACGTAGTGAGACTCATGCTGGCAGTGTAAAGAAAACCCGGGCGTTCCAACCCGGGAGGTCGAAGGAGTAGCGATGGCTGAGCGCTTAAAGGGCTTCGCTCGCGTAGTCAGCCAGCCGTGAACGCTCGCCGCGCTGCAGCGTGATGTGACCGGCATGCGGCCAGCCCTTGAATCGGTCGACGACGTAAGTAAGCCCTGAACTGCCCTCGGTCAGATACGGAGTATCGATCTGAGCGATATTTCCCAGGCAGACGATCTTCGTTCCCGGTCCGGCACGCGTAACCAAGGTTTTCATCTGTTTGGGTGTCAGGTTTTGGGCCTCGTCAATAATCAGCATTTTGTTCAGGAACGTGCGTCCACGCATGAAATTGAGGGACTTTACTTTTATGCGCGAGCGGATGAGCTCCATGGTCGAGCTTTTAGCCCAGTCTTGACCGCCTGTGTTCGGGGCTATCTCGCCCGCGCCGGCACCCAGGTGCAGGACTTCAAGGTTGTCTTCCAGGGCGCCCATCCAGGGCAGCATTTTCTCTTCTTCGGTGCCCGGCAAAAAGCCGATATCGTCGCCAACCGGGACAGTGGCGCGCGTGATGATGATCTCGTTATATCGTTTGGTTTCCAGCGTTTGGGTCAATGCCGCTGCAAGTGCAAGCAAGGTCTTCCCCGTTCCGGCTTGTCCCAATAACGATACGAAATCGCAGTCGGGGTTCATCAATAGATTCAAGGCGAAATTTTGCTCCCGATTGCGCGCGGTTATACCCCATACATTATTTTTTCCATGACTATAGTCGCGCAAGGTGGCCAATACGGCGCTCGTACCACTGACCTCTTTTACCTGCGCCTGAAGCGGGAGCTCGCCATCGAAATACACGAATTCATTCACAATGAATTCGGAGCATAAAGGTCCTTTTATCCGGTAGTAAGTCGTGCCGCCTTGCAACCAGGATTCAACGTCTTTGCCATGCTTCGCCCAGAAATTCTCTGGCAATGGCATGACACCATCGTAAAGCAGATCGGAATCGTCAAGGACGTGATCGTTTAGGTAGTCCTCGGCGGGCAGGCCCAGAGCACGGGCCTTGAGCCGCATATTGATATCTTTCGACACCAGGACAACTTGGCGTTTGGCATAGACCGCCTGAAGAGCGTGCACCACATTCAGAATGACGTTGTCGGCCTTGCCAGGTGGCAATTCTATCGGCAAGGCCGAGTACAAGGCTGTGGTCTGGAAATGGAGCTTGCCCAATGCTTCCACATTGCCCATCGCGTCCAAAGAGACGCCCTTATCGAGACCATTTGAGTTTGCCACCAGGCCGTCCAGAAAGCGGCTGACCTGACGGGCATTGCGCGCCACTTCGGACATGCCCTTCTTCTGGTGATCCAGTTCCTCCAGCACGATCATGGGCAGGAAAATATCGTGTTCCTCGAACTTGAACAATGAGTTCGAATCGTGCAGCAATACATTGGTATCCAGCACAAACAATTTGCGCTTGGCAACCGGCAGTCGAGTCTTCTTGGCGGGTCGGGATGTTACTACTGCCAGAGCGGGCGGCTCTGGCGCCGGTGGGACGATTGGGAGTGATGTTGCCTTGGCTTGTGCTTCGTGTTTGGCCTGCGGCTCGCGCGTAATGGCAGCTGCGGGAGCTTGTGCAACTTCTGACGCGTCGGCCGCTTCGCGGTAGGCGGCAGCGGTGACCATGGCTCCCATACGGGTCGGCAACTTAGGTAGCGGCATAAAGTGTGTGCTCCTGGACGGACTTGAAATTAATTGCGGAAACGGTCTTTATAGGCAAGTAGGAGGCTGGGGAAGTGGCGCTTCAGGCAAGCTCTTTGGCGGCCTGCAACACTTCGTCGACATGGCCAGCAACTCGTAGGCCACGCCATTCCCTTACCAGAACACCTTGCCCGTTGATCAGAAATGTACTGCGTTCTATTCCTCGTACTTGTTTACCGTACATATTTTTCAGTTTCATGACTTTGAACAATTGGCAAAGGGTTTCGTCAGGGTCCGAAATCAATGGAAAGGGCAGATTCTGTTTCTCGGTAAAGTTCGCATGTGATTTAAGGGAATCGCGAGATATTCCCACAATCTGACACTCCGCAGCAGCGAAGTCTTGGTACAGATCTCTGAATGCCTGCGCTTGGCTAGTGCAGCCCGGGGTACTGTCTTTGGGATAAAAATACAGAACCACCGAACGACCGCGCAAGGATTCCTGGCTAAGTTCACCCTGTGTGCTGACTGCGGAAAAGGGTGGTACAGCCAGACCAACGGTTACTTCGTTCATGCGATTTCCTGAAGAGGCAAAAGGGCGGCTATTACGCGGCGTCCCTCGGACATTAGAATGTTGTAGGTACGGGCGGCGGCCTGGGTGCTCATTGTTTCCACCCCTATACCGATCTCTAGCAAGGGACCGGTAATATGAGCTGGCAGCATATGCTGCCTGAGTCCAGTACCTATCAGCAGGACTTCAGGGGCGTTTTCAGGCTTCTGCGCTGCAACATTTCCATGTAGAAAAGCCATGGGGTCGGGGGCGGTCTCATTTAGACCAGCCAAGACACGCAGCACATCGGCGTCTATGTCGTTAACGGTCTTGACTGACCAGGCATGTATTTCGCCTTCAGGCGCGAAATGCACGGCATGCCCATACGAAACTTCATTAATTTCGATATAGTCTTCCCCGTACGCCGTTACCGTGTTTAGCGCCGGATTGGATTCGCTTTGTAATTGCACGCAGAAACTCCAGAATTCTATGGCATCGCCGAATTGTGGCTAATAATGGAAGGGCGGGAACCGTGTATCAGTGCCTCTCCCGACGTGCCTATCGATAAAGATCATAGCGCAAAGCGGGGGCGACTTTCCCAATTTCCGGTTTTTTTTGGATCGTTTAAACTGTGAACCCGGATTGGGCAAGTCCATGCAGGCTGTTTGATATCTGTACGCATCCATCTCCACGCTATTTGCCGCGCAGGCCTACATAGGCTAGATTACTGGATTTATTGCGCTGCACACTTCAATATCTATTTTCCCGTTTTGTCACCCAAGGACCATCATGACGAGTTTTCCGCGTATAGAGCGCTTACCGCCCTATGTATTCAACATTACCGGCGAATTGAAAATGGCGGCGCGACGACGGGGCGAAGATATCATCGATATGTCCATGGGCAATCCGGATGGTCCCACTCCGCAGCATATCGTCGATAAGTTGGTGGAAGCCGCCTCCCGGCCTGACACGCACGGCTATTCTGTTTCCAAGGGCATACCGCGATTGCGCAAAGCAATCTCTGGCTGGTATGAGCGGCGCTATGGTGTACAGATCGACCCGGATTCCGAAGCGATCGTAACGATTGGTTCCAAGGAAGGACTGGCGCACCTGATGCTGGCCACGCTGGATCGCGGCGATACCGTTTTGGTGCCCAATCCTAGCTATCCAATCCATATTTATGGCGCCGTCATAGCCGGTGCGAATATTCGCTCTGTGCCCATGACGCCAGGCCTGGATTTCTTCGAAGAAATTGACAGGGCTGTTCGTGAAAGCATACCCAAGCCAAAAATGATGATTCTGGGGTTTCCCAGCAATCCTACCGCTCAGTGTGTCGATCTTTCTTTTTTCGAGCGTGTAATTGCTCTGGCCAAGGAACACAATATCCTTGTGGTTCATGACTTGGCTTATGCCGACATTACGTTCGACGGCTATGTCGCGCCGTCCATCATGCAAGTTGAAGGCGCCCGCGATGTCGCCGTCGAGTTCTTCACCATGAGTAAAAGCTACAATATGGCCGGATGGCGTGTGGGCTTCATGGTGGGTAACCAAGAGCTTGTCAATGCTCTGGCGCGCATAAAAAGCTATCACGACTACGGCACATTCACCCCTATTCAAGTAGCGTCAATCGCTGCCCTTGAAGGTCCTCAAGAGTGTGTTGCCCAAGTGGTCGAACAATATCGTAATCGTCGCGACGTATTGTGCAAGGGTTTGCACGAGGCCGGCTGGATGGTGGAAGTACCGAAGGCATCAATGTATATCTGGGCAAAGATTCCCGAGTTCTATCAAAAGCTTGGCTCGCTGGAATTCTCCAAGCGTCTATTGGCGGATGCCAAAGTGGCCGTGTCACCCGGTATAGGATTTGGCGAGTACGGCGACGCGTATGTCCGTTTCGCCCTGATCGAAAACGAGCAGCGCACCCGTCAAGCGGTGCGCGGTATTAAAGAAATGTTCCGCAAGGACGGATTAGGTAAGTAAATGAGTCCTATCAAAGTTGGTATATTGGGTTTAGGTGTAGTGGGTGGCGGTACGTGGAAAGTATTGACCCGTAATGCGGAAGAAATTGCCCGCCGCGCGGGACGCCGTATCGAAGTAGCTGCAGTAGCCGTGCGTGATACCCAGAAGGCAAAGCGTCTGGTCGGAGACCAAGTGCTGGTTACGGAAAATGGCATGGAAGTTGTTCGGCATCCAGAGATCGACATTGTTGTCGAACTTATTGGTGGCGATACTCTGGCGCGCGAACTCATCATGGAAGCGATTAGCCATGGCAAGCATGTCGTCACCGCTAACAAGGCGCTACTGGCAAAACACGGTAACGAGATATTCGCAGCCGCCAGCGCCAAGGGCGTAATGGTGGCTTTTGAAGCAGCGGTGGCGGGTGGTATTCCGATCATCAAGGCTATACGCGAAGGTCTTACCGCCAATCGTATCCACTGGGTGGCCGGTATTATCAACGGCACCACTAACTTCATTCTTTCGGAAATGCGTTCGCGCGGCCTGGCTTTCAACGAAGTGCTGGCCGAAGCCCAGCGCTTGGGCTATGCCGAGGCCGATCCCACATTTGACATCGAAGGCGTCGATGCCGCACACAAGTTGACCTTGCTCGCTTCATTGGCCTTCGGGATACCGGTGCAATTCGACAAGGCATACATCGAAGGAATTTCCTCGCTGGCGCAAGAAGATATCAGTCATGCAGAGCGGCTTGGTTACCGCATAAAGCTACTGGGCATTACTCGTCGTCGCGAGGACGGCATCGAATTGCGGGTACACCCGACGCTGGTTCCTACCGAGTGTCTGCTGGCCAATGTCGAAGGCGCCATGAATGCCGTATTGGTGCAGGGTGATATGGTCGGCGCCACTTTATATTATGGACAGGGCGCAGGCGAGCTTCCCACCGCGTCGGCTGTCGTCGCCGACCTGATCGACGTCACACGACTTGAGGCAGCCGATCCCGAACACCGGGTACCGCACTTGGCCTTTCAGCCTGACGCGATGGATGATATTTCGATTCTGCCAATCGCCGAAGTTCAATCCTCATATTACCTGCGCTTGCGCGTAGAAGATCGCCCGGGTGTACTGGCCGACATTGCGCGCATTCTTGCTGAAGCAGGAATTTCCATCGGCTCCATGTTTCAGGAGCCGCACGGCGTCTCCGAAGCCGACATCATCTTCCTGTCGCATCGTGCGCGCGAAGGAGATGTTGATTCAGCGCTTGAGCGCATTCATGGATTGCCATTCGTTCGGTCCAAAGTAACCCGTTTGCGTGTAGAGGATCTAGTATGAAGTATCGGTCGACTCGCGGCGCCATGGCGTCCCTCTCTTTTTCCGATATTCTGCTTGAAGGGCTAGCGCCGGATGGCGGACTGGCTTTGCCTGAATATGTGCCCGAAGTAGCGCCTGAAACTCTGGAGTCGTGGCGCAGCCTTGGCTATGCCGACCTCGCTACCGAGATCTTAAGTCTTTTTATTGACGACATTCCAAAGGCCGATCTGTCTCGCCTGACACAGGCGGCGTATAGCGCCGACGTGTTTCCCGGACCTGAAATGGTGCCACTTAAGCCCCTCAAAAAAGGGATGAGCCTACTGGGATTGTCCGAAGGCCCTACACTGGCTTTCAAAGACATGGCTATGCAGTTCCTAGGGCAGGTATTCGAATACGTGCTGCAGAAGCGGCAAGCCACACTAAATATATTGGGTGCTACCTCGGGCGATACGGGCTCCGCTGCCGAGTATGCCCTGCGCGGCAAACGCGGCGTTTCTGTGTTTATGTTGTCGCCTCATGGTCGCATGAGCGAATTTCAGCGGGCGCAGATGTATTCGCTTGCTGACGCAAACATTCACAACATCGCCTTGAAAGGCGTGTTCGATGAGTGCCAGGATATCGTCAAGGAATTGGCAGGCGATCTGCAGTTTAAATCGCAGTATCACCTGGGTGCGGTCAACTCGATCAACTGGGCGCGGATTGCCGCCCAAGTCGTTTACTACTTCTGGGGCTGGTTGCGTGCTACATCGGCGCCAGGGCAGCAGGTATCATTCGCCGTGCCTTCCGGCAACTTCGGCAATATCCTGGCGGGTCATATTGCCCGTCAGATGGGTCTGCCCGTTCGTCGCCTGGTTTTGGCCACGAATGAAAATAACGTGCTGGAGGAGTTTTTCCGCACCGGCATCTATCGTCCTCGTTCCGCGGACCAAACTCACGCCACCTCGAGTCCGTCCATGGACATTTCCAGGGCTTCGAACTTCGAACGTTTTGTGTTCGACTTACTCGATCAAGACCCGGCCAAGCTGCGGGAATGTTGGGATCAGCTGACGCGGGACGGCAAATTTGACCTTAGCCATCTTTTACCTCAGTTTGAGTCCCGCTACGGTTTTGTGTCGGGAGTCAGCAGCCACCAAGACCGCGTAGCGACTATCAAGTCCATTTACGAAGACAGCGGCCTCTTGATCGATCCGCACACTGCTGATGGCGTCAAGGTGGCTGCGTCATTCATTGAAGACGGCATACCCATGCTCGTACTCGAAACAGCCTTGCCGGCCAAGTTCAGTGAAACCATACAAGAGGCTATCGGCAAAGCTGCGCCGGTACCTGAACACTTGCGCGACCTGGCCGACTTGCCCCAGCGGGTACAAGTTATGGAATGCGACGCGAAACTGGTTAGGGATTACATAAGGCAGCATGCGCCGGTATAAAGCTTTACTCGCACAATGAGCGATGGATGGGGCAACGTCCGCCTGCAATGTTTAGAACCAGGTTTGCTACACTTGAACAGCAGTTTCTAAGGAGCCTGAAATGCCAAAACAGAACCATGCAGAAACGGACATTGTCGAAATCCACCAGAACGGACGCCATGCTGTCGTTCGTGCGCGCGCTGGCGG
Organism: uncultured beta proteobacterium; assembly: GCA_963706785.1. Lineage (GTDB taxonomy): Bacteria > Pseudomonadota > Gammaproteobacteria > Burkholderiales > Burkholderiaceae_B > Pollutimonas. The sequence continues at coordinate 174,586 of CAVPNJ010000009.1, read as the reverse complement.
TAAGACTTACTTTCAAGCCTTTGGGCCTGACGGCTTGTCGATAGGCGTCTACGATGTAAGCGACGAGGCGGCATCGGCCGCCCATTGGGCGTGGGACTTCCTGCAGGAAGATCCCGCGCTCAGACGACTGACCCTGATGCAGCTTATTAACGATAAGCTCATCCTCCAATTTCCGCTGGATGCCTCCGACGTCACACTGGCTCCCAAAGCTTAAACAGCACATCTCCGACCACTATCCAGCACATGCTGACATTTGGCCAATTCTTTGCCATCGGGTTTGGCGCGGCAGCTGGCGCGATAACTCGCTGGTTACTGGGTCTATGGTTGAATCACTCGGGTGTACTGCTGCCGTGGGGAACATTGGCTGCCAATTTAAGCGGTGGCTATCTTGTCGGCGTGATGCTGGGGGTCCTGGCCTTGTATCCCGAGACCCCCGCATGGATTAAATTGATGCTGATCACAGGGTTTTTGGGCGGGCTGACCACGTTTTCCACTTTTTCAGGGGAAACCGTTGGTTTGCTTGAGCGGGGCGATTACTTTCCGGCCTTCGGGTACATCGTGATTAGCCTGGTGGGCAGTCTTGCGCTGACCTTCCTCGGTTTGGCGACGGTCAACGCCTGGCGCTAAAACAGCGATTACGCTGCGCAACTAAGTGCTGCCGAAGGCGCGCTGAACGGCATCGGCGGCATCGCGGCCGCTGCGTACTGCGCCCTCCAATACGGCAGGGTAGTCAGTGTCTGTCCAGTCACCCGCCACCCATACGCGCGGCCAAGGTGTGTCGTTCGAGGGCCGCCTCAACCCGGGTACGGCGGCGAAAGTGGCGCGCTTTTCCACAATCACTTCATGGCCGACTATGGCGGGCATAGGAGCCAGTTGCCGGCTTTGCTCTTGCACCTGGGTGATAATCGCCGCGACGACGTCGCCCAGGGGGTACTTCATCATCGACCGCGCGTCACTGATCACAATATTAATCTGGCAAGCGGCGCTAGCTTGTTTGCCCGATACTTCAGGCGGCTGAGGTCCCGAGGTGGGCATAATTGAACTGCGGTCGAAAAGCCATTGTCCGAACTGCAATTGCTCGGGCTTGTCAGTCAATAGGAGCATTGGCGCGGGCAAGTGCCAAGGGCGTTCCAGCTGTAGTGTCAGCGTGGCGATGGGTATGTAGGTGTATTGGGCCAGCGAGGCGAGATAACGCTCGCCGTCCTGTGTGGGCTCTAGCTGCTGAAGAAGTCGATGGGTCGAAGGAGCGTTTCCGGCGACGACGATTGCATCGAAGCCTATGCCATTAAGTTCTACCTGCGTCGGCGTCGTTGCTAAATGTCTGATCGCGTTCCCGCGGCGTATCGACAAGGTCGCTGGTCCATCAGGTGCAAAGCGCTCAACATGGTCGGGCCACAGCTGCGACAAGTCCACGCGGGGGATGAGTACGTCGCATGCTTCTTTAGCCCCGCCAAGGCTGTCTTGCAAGACACGGGCAAAAAGTTGAGCGCAGGCATCCTGCACCGGTGTATTCAGGGCTGCAAGGCATAAAGGTTGCCAAAATTTCCGTATCACTTGAGCAGATTGCTGACCCTGATCCAGCCATTCTGCAACGGTCATGCCGGCCGTTACCTTCCAGTTACGGCTTTGCAGTCGCCTTGTAAGCGTAATGATGCGTATCCGCTCAATAATGCTCAAGCCTCGGGCCGTCATGATTGCGCAGAATAGGTGCAAGGGGGCGGGCATAGAGCCAACATGCAATGCGAAGCCGTCGTCAATTGACTTGAGCGCCAGCGGAGCTCGATGCAGCAAGGCAGAGCTATCCAGGCCCAGCGTCGTCATAAGGGCAAGCGTTTCGCTGTACGCGCCCAGCAATATGTGTTGGCCGTTGTCAATGCAGGTGTTCAATGTGCGCGAATGCACACGCCTTGCGCGACCTCCCAGGGTGCGAGAAGCTTCGAACACGACCACTGAAAACCCTTTTTGCCGGAGCCGGACGGCGGCGCTCAAGCCGGCCCAACCCGCGCCGACGACTGCTATATTCATTGGCTCAGGCGCTTAATCAGACCGCGACCACCGCCGACCCAGACTTTCCAGGCCAGCCAAAATTTTCGAATCGGCGTCAGAGAGATGCGTTGATCTAGCACCTGCCAGTTGTCGCGTTCGATTTCATGCAGCAGGGCGTGGTAAATAGCAGCCATCATGAGGCCGGGGCGTTGCGCTCGACGGTCGGCTTCCGGGAGTGCCTGCATGGCGTCGCGGTAGCATTGACGGGCTCTCTCGGTTTGAAAGCGCATTAGCTCGACGAAACGATCCGAATGTTGGCGGTCGATAATTTCGGACGCCTTGACGTTAAATTTTTGCATGTCATCGACCGGCAGGTAAATTCGGCCGCGCCGCGCGTCATCGCCTACATCGCGGATGATGTTGGTAAGCTGAAAAGCCAGTCCGAGTTTTTCAGCGTAAATCAGTGTCTCGGGCTGTGTATAGCCGAAAATACTGGCGGACAGCTCGCCCACTACTCCTGCGGCGTGCCAACAATATTTGCGTAAACCGGGCCAGTCTAGGTAGCGGGTTTGATCGAGATCCATCTCCATGCCTTCAACGATGGCATGCAGACGGTCTGCTCGTAAATCGTAGGTTTTAATATGTGGTGCGAGTGCCTGCATCACAGGGTGTTCGGCGTGGCCCTGCGTACAGTCGTTCGATTTGCGTGCGCCACCATGCCAGTTTCATCCGCGCTACTGACGGTTCGTTGCTCTCGTCGACGACATCGTCGACCTCACGGCAAAACGCATACAGGGCGGTAATCGCCCTGCGCCGTTCCGGGGGCAAAAACAAGAAGGCGTAATAGAAACTGGAGCCGCTTTGGGCAGCTTTGCTCTGGCAATATTCGTCGGGAGTCATGCGGTGTCGTAGCGAGGCTCAGGTAAGGCGTTGCTGTTGGTCGGTCTTGAAAAAAAACCTAGCTTAGTGCGCGCCAGAACAGCAAAATCCAATCGCTCTTGTGCAGCGTTGGGCGATGAAAGAACATGTCATAGTGTAATTGGTCAAGGCGATCAAGGATACGCAAACCCCCATGGACTACGAGCTTTAATTCGAAGCCGATGCGTCCCGGTAGCCGTCGGGTTAAAGGCAGTCCAGAAATAAGCAGTTCACGAGCCTGTTGCACCTGAGCCTGCATTAAATTCCTCCAGGCTGAGCTAGCGTGGCGTTGCCCCGCAATATCCTTTTCTGTTACCCCATACCGGTCCAGTTTTTCTTGCGGAATATATATGCGTTCTTTTTGCCAATCGATGGCGACATCCTGCCAAAAATTGGTTAATTGCAAGCCGGTACAAATGGCATCGGCTTCGGTCACGTCTTGAAGCGATGTGCGCTGATATAAATGCAACATTAATCGACCTACCGGGTTCGCAGACCGCCGACAATAGTCCAGCAGCTCGGCGTCGTCGGCGTAGCGTGTCGTCGTGACGTCTTGCTCGAAGGCAGAGATCAAGTCGAAGAAAGGTTCTATCGGCAAAGAGTATTGACCGATGGATTGACTTAAGGGGTCGAAAACCGGCGTTCTTGGATCGTCGGGTGACAGCGTCAGGCGGCCCGCCTGGATCTGCTTCAAAGCGGCCCGATAGCCTGCCAACTGTTCAAGACGCTGTTCGACCGTAGCAAAGCCTTCATCCGCTATGTCATCTGCACTGCGTGCGTAGCGGTATATATTCCGTACAGGCGTACGCAGTCGACGCGGCAGCAGTAAAGATGCAACAGGGAAGTTTTCGTAATGATCAACGGCCATAGGGGGTGAGTATAAGTCATGCGTGCAGGGTTGAATTGAACCGGGCCGCCGGATGAATTTCCACAATTGGTCAGCGTAGCCGCGTTAACTGGTTTAGACTTCGTTTTCCATTGGGGAGAGTCATGCCACGTCCAATCTCGGCGACGATATCTTTGTCGTCATTAAGTCATAACCTACGTATCGTTGCCCAGCAATTAACCGACGGCGGCCTGTCTGCTGGCCGTCAGCGACCCAGCATCTGGGCCGTCATCAAGGCGAACGCGTACGGACACGGAATCGAAAACGCAATCAGCGGTTTTCGCGATGCCGAAGGCCTTGCCATGCTTGACCTTGACGAAGCGGTGCGCTGCCGCCAAGCAGGCTGGACCAAACCCATATTGCTGCTCGAGGGCTTCTTTGAGCCCGCCGATATCGATACCATGGTGCGTCATCGGCTGACGACGACAGTGCATTGCCAGGAGCAGCTTGATATGCTGTCTTCATCTCGCAATTCCGAGCCAATTGACGCCTTGATAAAGCTTAATACAGGCATGAATCGTCTTGGATTTTCGACCAAAGATTACCTGGCGGCTTACAGCCAGGCTCAAGCCCTTCAGGCGCGTGGCATTCTCGGCTCCCTGGGCAAAATGACGCATTTCGCACGTGCCGATGACGACGCGTTTATTACAGAGCAGCAGTTACGTATGTTTGAGCAGGTAACACAAGGCCTGCCGGGCAAAGTCAGTCTGTGTAATTCTGCCGCTACCTTGGCTCCAGGCTTGTGGGAATCCGTACCCGACCAGCAGGAGCAATGGGTCAGGCCAGGTATCTGTCTGTACGGTTCTTCGCCTTTTTTCGACAAATCCGCCGCCGATCTTGGCTTGATTCCGGCCATGACACTGGCCGCGAAGCTGATTAGCGTGCGCAGCATCTCAACCGGACAGGCCATCGGCTATGGCTACACCTTCGTTTCATCGGCTTCCATGCGGATTGGCATAGTGGCCTGTGGCTATGCCGACGGCTATCCGCGTCATGCCAGGACCGGTACTCCGATTACGGTAGAGGGCGTACGCACGCGTTTGCTTGGACGCGTATCGATGGATATGTTAGCGGTCGATCTAACCCCAATACCGCAGGCTCGGGTCGGATCGTCAGTGGTACTTTGGGGCGAAGGCGGCCCTTCGGTCGATGAAGTCGCGGCGGCAGCAGACACAATTGGTTATGAACTTCTCTGTGCGCTCGCCCCGCGCGTGCCTAAAATCATCACCTAATTGCAGCATCCCGCTTTAAATTAGAGTTTAATCCTGCATTCTGGCGCTTGTCGTTAAACTCACCGGATAGCTATGTCGACAGACCCTCAAAAGGAAATCGAGTGAAGAATAAATGTGTGCTGGTAACGGGCGCTACAAAGGGAATCGGCTGGGCGATCAGCAGGCGGTTGGCCGATCTGGGCTGTCATGTGGTCGGCCTGGCCCGTCACACCCAAGAGATCGATTTCCCAGGGTATCTTTATTCGTGTGACTTGAATAATGCGGGGGAAACCGAAGATGTCTTGCGCGTTATCCGCGAAAAGTATCCTGTCGACGCCGTGGTAAATAATGTTGGCATTGTCCTGCCTGAACCGTTGGGCGAGATTGACCTCGCCTCTCTTTACCACGCGTTTGATTTGAACGTAAGGGTGGCCGTGCAGGTCACTCAAGCTTTCATTCCCTCCATGAAAGCGCGTAAAGAGGGACGCATTGTCAATATATGCAGTCGTGTAACTCATGGGGCGGTCAATCGTACAAGTTACTCTGCCGCCAAAAGTGCGCTCGTTGGCTGTACCAAGACTTGGGCGCTCGAACTGGCGCCTTATGGCATAACGGTGAATGCCGTATCGCCCGGTCCCATCGATACCGAACTATTTCGTGCTGCGCATCCGCCAGGGGGCGACGATGAAAAAAAGGCGCTCTCTTCGATACCCATGGGCCGATTCGGTCAGCCGGGCGACGTGGCCGCCGCGGTCACTTTCCTGCTCGGAGACGAGGCCGGTTTTATAACCGGACAGGTCCTTGGTGTGGACGGCGGCGGCAGTCTTGGCGGCCGATAAAAACGCCGTGGCCGGTTAAACTGGCTGCATGGCCAAATCAAAAACTTTATTTGTTTGCACCGAGTGCGGGGGTAGTTGCCCAAAATGGGAGGGTAAGTGCCCACATTGCAACGCCTGGAATACTCTGCAGGAATCCCGCGATCCTGGGATCGCGACGCATCGTTTTGCACCGCTGGCCGGAGCCAGCCCCATACAAAGCCTCGCGGAAATCGAGGCGCGCGAGCTGCCGCGCCAGCCCACCGGAATTACGGAGTTTGATCGGGTGTTGGGCGGTGGCTTGGTTACCGGCGCGGTCGTCCTTATCGGGGGCGATCCGGGTATCGGCAAATCGACCCTGCTCCTGCAGGCATTGGTGTCGCTCTCACACGTAGTCAAGGTGCTGTACGTTACAGGCGAAGAATCTGCCGAGCAAATTGCTCTTCGTGCGCGGCGCCTCGAACTGGCAACAAGCGACGTCAATCTGCTGGCCGAAATTCGCCTCGAGGCCATCATGACCGCTTTAATGGAACAGCGCCCCAGTGTGGCGGTCATAGATTCAATACAAACACTGTATTCCAGCGAGCTTAGCGCTGCGCCGGGCTCGGTATCGCAAGTGCGCGAATGCGCCGCCCAATTAACGCGCTTGGCCAAGCAAACTGGCACCACCATCGTCCTGATTGGGCACGTTACCAAAGACGGCACCTTGGCAGGCCCGAGGGTCCTGGAGCATATTGTCGATACCGTCTTGTATTTCGAGGGCGACACTCATTCCGCTTTCCGCCTCATACGCGCCTTCAAGAACCGGTTTGGTGCCGTCAACGAGCTTGGCGTTTTCGCGATGACCGACCGCGGCTTGCGCGGGGTGGCTAATCCGTCGGCCCTGTTCTTGTCGCAACATGAACAGAATGTGGCCGGTTCCTGTGTCATGGCGACCCAAGAAGGTACACGGCCCTTGCTGGTCGAGATACAGGCACTGGTCGATACTGCCCATGTGCCCAACCCGCGCCGATTGTCCGTAGGTTTGGAAGGAACCCGACTGGCCATGTTGTTGGCCGTCCTTCATAGGCATGCAGGCGTAGTCACATTCGATCAGGATGTTTTCGTCAATGCCGTGGGTGGTGTGAAGATTACTGAGCCTGCGGCCGACCTCGCAGTCTTGCTCGCGATCATCTCGTCGTTGCGCGACAAGCCTCTGCCCAAAGGTCTCATTGTTTTCGGCGAGGTCGGCCTCGCGGGCGAAATCCGGCCAGCGCCCAGAGGTCAGGAACGCCTTAAAGAGGCAGCAAAACTGGGTTTCAGCGTTGCTCTTATCCCGAAAGCGAATGCTCCAAGACAGTCCATTGAGGGACTGGAGATCTGGGCGGTTGATCGCATTGAATCAGCCATCGAACGCTTAAGATAGGGGTACAGCTTGGACTGGTATGTAGTAGTGGCAGGGTGTCTGTTGTCGGGCGCCCTAATTGGGTTTGCAGGTGGTGCGCTGGGTATAGGGGGTGGGCTGCTGGCGATTCCCTTGTTAGGTCTGGTACTGAATATGGATCAACAGGCAGCGCAGGGTACTGCGCTGATCATGGTGCTGCCAGCCGTGCTTTTAACGGTACGTCAGTACAACCAGAAAGCCAAAATAAATCTTCCGGCAGCCGGCGCGGGAGCCGCTGGCTCTATCGTATTTACCTGGATCGGAGCGCAGTTCGCCCTGGGTATCGATCCTGGCTTGTTGCGTCGAATATATGCGGGCTTCGTTTTGTGCATTGCGCTTTTTTACTTCTACCAGAGTCGTCGCTCGAGTCAAAAAGGGCGGCCACAGAAGCCCCGTCGTCAAGTAGAAGATTTTCACAAGGGATGGTTCGGCCTCATTGGAACGATCGCAGGTCTGGCCGGCGGAATTTTCGGTGTCGGTGGCTCTGTATTGGTAGTACCGCTACTGACCACTGTATTTCGACTGACTCAGACTGGAGCGCAAGCCCTAGCCTTGACCATGGTGATCCCGGGAACGTTTGTTGCGCTGTTTACGTACGCCGCGCACGGACAGGCAGATTGGCAGGTGGGAATTCCCATGGCGATCGGTAGTGTTTTCTTTGTACCGTATGGCGTGAAACTCGCGTACTCATTACCCGAGCCCCGGCTGAAACTGGCCTTTGCCTGTATGCTGTTGATTATCATGGTTTTGTTGCTGATAAAGGCCTGACACTATGTGTTCCAGCAGATTTTCCAATATGCGGCTAGGGGTGCGCGCTTTATTGCGCGACTGGCAGTCGGGCGAGATACGTCTTTTGGTGCTGGCATTGGTAATCGCGGTTGCCGCGGTCACCAGTGTGGGTTTTCTAGCCGATCGCGTAGGCAGGGCGCTAGAGCGTGACTCGGCCCAAATGCTGGGCGGCGACCTCGCGCTTCAATCGGATGCCCCCATTCCGGCCGATTTTATCGAGCGTGCTCGCGCATTGCGCCTGGATACAGCACAAACGTTGCAATTTCCGTCCATGATCAGTGGCGGTGATCGAGCCCAGCTGGTTGCTCTAAAAGCCGTGTCTCAAGGATACCCCTTGCGCGGTCAACTGCGTTTGTCGGATACTCCTGCGGGCAAAGGGGTGGCGGTCGGGCAAGTGCCCGCGCCGGGCACTGCGTGGGTGGATGCGCAAGTTTTAGGGATGCTGGGCATCTCGTTGGGCGACAAGGTTGCCGTCGGGGATTCTTCATTGAAAGTTGTCAGGGTCATCACCTACGAGCCTGACCGCGGCATGCAATTTGTGAACGTCGCGCCCCGTGTAATGATCGGGCTTTCCGATTTGCCGGCCACAGGCCTGATTTCCCCGGGAAGCCGCGTGAGCTATCAATTGCTGGCGGCCGGCGAGCCGGCTGCGATCAAGTTGTACCGGGGCTGGCTTGACACGCACATGAAGCGCGGCCAAAAGCTAAGCTCTTTGGAAACCAATCGGCCAGAAGTACAGCGCGCTTTAAATCGGGCACATCAGTTTCTGATTTTAGTGGCTTTGCTTACTGTCATGATTGCCGCGGTTGCCGTCGCCTTGGCCGCGCGACGATTCAGCCTGCGTCATCAGGACGGGATAGCAATCATGCGTTGTCTGGGCGCCAGCAAGTCGCAATTGACCATGATGCTATGGGTGCAGTTCGTATTGTTGGCGCTGATCGCTTCGACGATAGGTGCGATGGCAGGATACCTGGTGCATCAGGTGTTAGTGGTCATGGCGGCTTCATGGCTTGATACCAGTTTGCCCCAGGCTTCGTGGCGACCGCTGCTCCAGGGGCAGGTCACGGGTTTGTTATTACTGCTGGGATTCGCCTTGCCCCCATTGTCTGCTTTACGTCAGGTTCCGCCTGCACGTGTCTTGCGGCGGGATGGGTCAATTACGCTGGTCCGACGCTGGCCCGCTTATGGTCTCGGGCTTGTCGCCTTCTTTCTGCTGATTGTATGGATTTCCGGCGATATACGACTTAGCCTCGTTGTCGCAGCTGGTTTCTTGGTGGCCTTTTTTCTCTTTGCCGCGCTGGCCTATGTCATGGTACGAGGCCTCGGTTTCATGCGCTATCGCGTCCATGGCCACGCCGCCTTGCGCTTTGCGTTGGCGGGCATGGCTCGCCGGCGAGCGCTGACGGTTACCCAGCTTTGCTCGCTATCGATGGGGCTCATGATCCTACTGTTGCTGGCAATAACTCGTACCGATTTACTGCATGGGTGGCAAAGTACGCTGCCGCCTGATGCGCCAAACACCTTTCTTATTAACATCCAGCCGGATCAACGCCTCGCGGTATCCGCAAGGCTGAAGCAGGCCGGAATTGCAGAGGCCGGCCTGTCGCCTATGGTTCGTGGCCGATTGCTCGCCATCAACGAGCAGCCAGTTGATCCCGACCACTATACCGACGACAGGGCTAAGCGCCTCGTTGATCGCGAGTTCAACCTTTCCTATGCTGACAGTCTACCGACGAGCAACAAGATCTCCCGAGGCCGGTGGCTCGATCCTGAAAAGCCCGAAGTTTCGCTCGAAAGCGGGCTGGCCAAAACGCTAAACGTGCAATTGAACGACAGGCTCACGTTCGACGTTGCCGGACGTCCCGTCGTGGTGACGGTAAGCGGGATTCGAGAAGTGAAATGGGATTCTTTCCAGGCCAATTTTTTCGCTATCATGAGCCCCGCAGTATTGAAAGATGCTCCAGCCACCTTTATGACCTCAATTCATGTCAAGGGCTCGAATGGGACCCTTACCCAGGACCTGGTCCGTGCGTTCCCCAACCTAACTATTTTCGATGTGGGGTCGATATTGGGTCAAGTGCAACACGTGCTGGATCAAGTGGTCCAGGCAGTGCAATTCCTGTTCTTGTTCACCGTGCTGGCCGGGGTTCTGGTCCTTGGAGCCGCCTTGTTTTCTACTCGCGATGAGCGTATGCACGAAGTCGCTGTTTTACGGGCATTGGGCGCGAGTGGCAAACAGTTAATGGCCGCCATGCGTATCGAGCTACTGGTGCTCGGCGCCATGGCAGGGCTATTGGCTTCATTTGGTGCAGTGGCCATAGCCTGGGTGCTGGCCGAACAGGTTTTCGACTTCACCCTGACATTATCGTGGTGGCCTTGGGCTGCCGGTATTGGTTTTGGCATGCTCGCATCGTCAATTGGTGGCAGCATCGCTTTAGCTGGCGTGCTGCGGACGCCTCCGCTGGTATCCCTACGGGAGGTTGCGTGATTCCACCCATCGAGCCAGTCAATTTGACGATAGGCGAGGGTGTCGTGCGTTACGACGCCAATCGCGTTGTCGCCCCAGGCACGTATCTGTTTGACCCCTCGTCGCCGCAATTGCAGGCGATCCGAGTCGGCCATGGTGGCCGCCAGGCCGCCTGGTTTGTGAAAGGAGACTTTGGCGAGGGCGTGCTGCGTCATTACCGGCGAGGCGGTCTGATAGCGAAGCTGAGTTCGGCTCGCTATATCTGGACAGGCGCAGCGCAGACCCGCTCATTTGCAGAATTCGATCTTTTACATTTCATGTACGATCGAGGCTTGCCCGTTCCGCGCCCGATCGCCGCAGCATACTGGCGTCACGGTTTTACCTATCGTGCAGCCATACTGGTCGAAAGAATTCTCGATGTGCAGCCGTTGGCCAATATGCTCGATGCGGCGAACCAGGAAAGAGTGGCGCACGCCATTTATTCGATGCACGAGGCGGGAGTCTGGCATTCGGATCTGAATGCGTACAATATTCTGCTCGATAAGGAAGGGAAGGTCTGGCTTATTGACTTTGATAAATGCAAGAGGCTGACGCTGTCGCTGGAGCGGCGAAGAGCCAACCTTCTGCGCCTACGGCGTTCGCTGGTAAAGGTTGCCGGTACTGCGGGGCTATCGTGGTGGGGCGAACTCAGCCACGCTTACGCGCGTCTCACTCGCGCTAAGGGTCTACTTTAGTCAGAAAAAGCATTATCATCACGCCTTTTGGCTTTTTGTACTGTCTGGGGGGCTCGGAATGAAAATCAGCATGGCGAAACGACTGATGCTGGGCACGGCGTTGGTGGCCGCAATGTCGTCGGTTTGGGCGCAAGGCAAAGTCGTGAATGTCTACAACTGGGCGGAATATACCGCTCCTGATACGATATCCGGCTTTCAGGAAGCAACCGGAATCAAGGTTCGCTACGACGTTTACGACAGTAACGATACGCTGCAGGCTAAATTGCTGACCGGTAAATCGGGGTACGACGTGGTGGTGCCGTCCACCCACTATGCGGCTCGCCAGATTGAAGGCTGGCTTGTTCCAGAAGCTCGATAAATCCAAAATCCCGAACTGGAAATACCTGGATCCGGACATCATGGACCTGGTCGCGACGGTCGATCCGGGCAACCAGTACCTGGTTCCTTGGGGATATGGCACCAATGGACTGGGCTATAACGTGACCAAAGTGCGCGAGCTCATGGGCGACGATGCGCCCCTGGGCAGCTGGGACATGCTCTTCAAGCCTGAGAATGCCGCAAAGCTGAAAGCTTGCGGTATTTCAGTGCTCGACGAGGCTGCGCAGGTGTTCCCCGCCGTTCTACATTATCTTGGTAAAGATCCCAACAGCAGTCGGCCCGAAGACTATAAGGAAGCCCTTCGAGCTGCTGAAAACGATAAGACCCTACATACGGCAGTTCAGTTCATCCGGATATATCGATGAGTTGGCCGGAGGCGATCTGTGCATGGTGTATGGCTTCTCCGGCGATGTAATGATTGCGCGCCATCGTGCCCGCGAAGCGAACAAGGCTTACGCTATCGATTACTACATTCCAAACGGCGGTGCTCCGGCGTGGTTCGATACCATGGCGATACCTAAGGGTGCAGCCAATGTCGAAGAAGCGCACGCTTTCATCAACTACATCGAAACTCCGCAGGTGCATGCTGCGATCACCAACACGATGTTCTATCCCAACGCCAACAAAGAAGCGCGTAAATTCGTAATCAAAGACGTTGCCGATAATCCCATGATTTACCCGCCGCCCGAGGTCGCAAAGACCCTATATGTGATCAAGCCCCAGCCATTGCCCGTTCAACGTCTGCAGACGCGCATGTGGGCCGAACTTAAATCGGGGCGTTAGCTATGTCGGATCTGCGCACTGCGGCGCCTTCATGGTCGGGAGCCGCCGACGAGTTCGTTCGCGTTGAAGAAGTTGTCAAAATCTTCGGTGACACTGTCGCGGTAAATTCGGTCAACCTTTCGGTACGCCGTCACGAGGTATTTGCCTTGCTAGGCAGTTCGGGCTGTGGTAAATCGACCTTGCTGCGCATGCTGGCGGGTTTCGAGGAAGTCACTTCGGGCCGTATATTTCTTGATAACGAAGACATCACTAGCCTGGCTCCATATCGGCGTCCGGTGAACATGATGTTTCAGTCGTATGCGCTTTTCCCGCACATGACCGTCGAGGCCAATGTGGCGTTCGGACTCAAACAAGAGGGTGTGCCCAAGAACGAAATCCACGAGCGCGTATTCGAGGCGTTGGATCTAGTCCAGATGGGCGGTTATGCACGCCGCAAACCGCAGCAACTGTCAGGCGGGCAGCAGCAACGCGTGGCCTTGGCACGCAGTCTAGTCAAGGGACCCAAGCTGCTGCTTCTCGACGAGCCCATGTCGGCTCTTGATAAGCAAATTCGCCAGAAGACTCAAATTGAACTCGCAAGAATCCTGGACCAGGTCGGCGTCACCTGCATCATGGTGACCCACGATCAGGAAGAGGCCATGACTATGGCGCATCGCCTGGCGATCATGTCCGAGGGACAAATTGTTCAATGTGGCACTCCTCACGATGTCTACACCTTTCCGAACTCTCGTTTTGTCGCGGGCTTTATCGGATCGACCAATCTTTTTACCGGAACGATAGTGGTCGATGAAGCCGATCATGTGCTGATTGAAAGCAGCGATCTCGCGCGCCCGCTGTATGTCAGTCATGGGGTCAATGAGCCCCTGGGAATGGAGGTGCATGTTTCGGTCAGGCCCGAGCACATTCAGGTCTTGCGAACTCAGCCCGAATCGGAATCAAATTGGGGCCGCGGCATGGTCAGCCACGTGGCATGGATGGGAAGTTATGCCCGTTATCAGATTCGTCTCGATTCGGGGGCGTTAGTCGAAGCAACAGTGCCCAGCCTCGTGCTGGCGCAGACGGAATTTCCTGCGTTGGACGAAGAAGTGTTCATCAGTTGGTCCAACGATAGCGCCACCGTTTTGCCGTCATGAACCGGTTTACATGGCGGCGGCCTTTGCCTCGTACAAAAACGCTGGCGATAATCCCTCCTTTTCTGTGGTTGATGCTGTTTTTGCTGGTTCCATTCGTCTTGGTCCTGAAAATCAGTTTTGCGGATTTGAAGTTCGGGATTCCGCCGTACACTCCGCTGGCAGAAATAAAGGACCAGACCTTGTCGCTGGCTTTGAATCTGCGGGGCTACGCCTTGCTGTTCAGCGATAGCCTGTACATCGCCACATACCTCAATTCCGTCAAGATAGCAGCCATCACAACGATATGGTGCATCTTGATCGGCTATCCGATGGCATACTATATTGCCCGCTCCCGGCCTTCGATACGCAATCTTCTTCTACTGGGTGTCATCCTTCCATTCTGGACGTCTTTATTGCTGCGTGTCTATGCCTGGGTCGGCATTCTGCGTAACGACGGACTGTTGAATCAGCTTCTGCAGTGGCTCGGTCTAATCAATGCTCCGCTGGAGATTTATCGAACCGATATGGCAGTTTATATCGGACTGGTGTATGCCTATTTGCCATTCTTCGTATTGCCCCTTTATGCCAGTTTGGTGAAGTTCGACCTCCGTCTGCTTGAGGCCGCTTATGACTTGGGGGCGCGTCCCTGGCGCGCCTTCCTTAGCGTAACCCTGCCTATGTCTATGCCAGGCGTAATTGCCGGAGCAATGCTCGTATTTATTCCTACAGTAGGAGAGTACGTCATCCCCGAAATGCTCGGCGGCGCGAATACGCTGATGATGGGCCGCGTCATGTGGACCGAATTCTTCAATAATGCTGACTGGCCCATGGCCGCTGCTGTCACCTGCGTCATGGTTCTGATGCTGTTGATACCGCTGGTTCTATTTCAGTACAACCAGGCTAAACAACTCGAAGTGCAAGAAAGGGGTAAGCGATGACACGCCCCAATTCCGCGCTACGCGCTGTCGTACTGACATTGGGCTATGCGTTTTTGTACGTGCCCATACTCTGCCTTATGGCGTTTTCGTTCAACGAATCTGCCATGATGACTTCCTGGACCGGCTTTTCGTTTAAGTGGTATGCAGAGCTCTTCAACGATCAGGCGCTTCTGTCAGCGGCAAGACTGTCTTTCCTGATAGCGGCGCTGACAGCGACCGCAGCGGTCATTATTGGAACGTGGGCCGGCTATGTATTGGTGCGGATGGGCCGCTTCCGCGGCTTTGCCCTATATATTGGCATGCTCAGCGCGCCCTTGGTTATCCCGGAGGTCGTTCTCGGCATTTCCTTGCTACTGATGTTTGTCGAGCTCAGCGACCTCTTCGGCTGGCCAGCCGGAAATGGCGTTTTTACGATCTGGGTAGGGCACGTCACCCTTTGCATGGCATACGTGGCTGTCATCATTCAGGCTCGTATTCGCGACCTGGATCGCTCTTTGGAAGAAGCCGCGCTCGACCTAGGCGCTACCCCATTGAAGGTGTTTTTCAATATAACGCTGCCATTGATTGCTCCTGCTTTATTGGCTGCATGGCTGCTTGCCTTTACGCTGTCGTTGGACGACGTGGTCATCGCTTCATTCCTCTCCGGCCCGGGCTACACTACACTTCCTCTGGAGGTTTTTTCCAGGGTACGCCTTGGATTGAAGCCTGAAATCAACGCTCTGGCGACTCTATTCATGCTTGCCGTCGGCATAATCGTCGTCATTGCTAATCATCTGCAATGGCGCAGGCGGTCTAAGTAAAGGAAATTAATTCAATGGAAGCAGTGCGGCTGTATGGTTTGAAAAAATGCAGTACTTGTCTAAAGGCCATGACATGGCTAGAACAGCATGGCGTTGCGTTTACCTTCACCGATTACCGTGATCACCCGATAAGCGGCATGCAATTGACTGCCTGGGCCGAAAAGTTGGGCGGTTGGGAAAAGCTGGTCAACAGAGCCTCCATGACATGGCGCCAGCTTCCTGACCTGTGCAAAACACCGTCAGACGATACTCAGTGGCAGGCACTAATTGCGCAGTTTCCAGCGTTAGTCAAGCGTCCGCTCGCCGTGACTGGCGATGGTGGCGTCAGTGTGGGATTCTCCGAGAAAAAATATAGCGAACTCTTCGCTTAGCTAGAAAGCCTTCAGGATCAACTACATGCTTACACAGACAGAACTTAAACAGAATGTGGCCAACGCGGCCGTGGAATATGTACTGCCTTTCCTTAAGTCGGAAACTATTCTCGGGGTGGGTACGGGCTCCACAGTAGATATCTTTATCGATGCCCTCGCTCCGCATAAAGATCGCTTCCGGGGCGCAGCGTCAAGTTCGGAACGTAGCTCCGAACGCATGAAAGCACATGGAATCAAGGTATTCGATTTAAATCAGCTTGAAGAAATGCCTTTGTACGTTGATGGTGCCGACGAAATCGATCATGAGCTGAAGATGATTAAGGGTGGGGGAGGGGCACTGACCCGGGAAAAAATAGTGGCGTCCGTTGCAGATCGGTTTGTTTGCATCGTCGATGAATCCAAGCTCGTTGAATGTTTGGGGAAATTCCCGCTTCCCGTAGAAGTTATTCCTATGGCGCGCGAGGTCGTGGCTCGCCGGCTCGTATCTCTTGGGGGAAGGCCTGTTCTACGTGATGGATTCATCACTGACAACGCGTGCGAGATTCTTGACGTGTCGGGTTTGACCATTACGAAGCCGGCCGAACTGGAATCCTTGATCAACGATATCCCCGGGGTAGTAAGTTGCGGACTTTTTGCAATAGCCGGCGCCGATATTGCGCTTATTTCGACTCAAGACGGTGTCCGACGGCTTGGAAAAGCAGCGTCATAATCCCGTCATATTAGACGTGTAATCTTCAATTTGCGATCATGGCCCTGACCATGGCTTTGCGCCTGCATGGCAGGCGGATCCATAGTAATTACACAATATTGAACTATGGTGATACCCTATTCTTTTATCGACTTTTGCCATGACTGAGGGCTGATATGTCCGAGCACACGAACAAGCAATTTACATCCGACCTCGAGACCACTCGTTCCCTTTTCTTGCAAATGGGCGGGCTGGTTGAGGCTATGGTCAGAGAGGGCATGGAAGCTCTCGCCACCGGCAATCTCAGCTTGGTCGACAAGGTCCGCGAACGCGAAAAAGAGGTTAATCGCCTTGAGGTCGAAATCGACGAACGGATCGGCCTGCTTATCGCCCGAAATCAACCGACTGCCGGTGACTTGCGCTTATTGCTTTCCGTCTCGAAGATGCTTACCGATATGGAGCGCTGCGGCGACGAGGCCGAGAAAATCGCCAAGATGGCACGGCGTCTGCACGAGTCGGAAGTCCATTACGAGCCCGTGGTCGAATTGCGCCATATGTCGAATTTTGTTACTGCCATGATTCGTGATTCACTCGACGCATTCGCACGTCACGATCCCGTGCATGCGGCCCAAGTAGTGCGTAACGACAAGGAAGTCGACAGAGAATGGAAAGGGTCCTTGCGCCATATCATCACTTACATGATCGAAGATCCGCGGACAATTTCACGTTCGATTGATCTTATCTTCATAGCGCGTGCGCTGGAACGCATTGGCGATCACGCCAAAAATATGTCAGAACGCGTTATTTACATGGTGCGCGGCGACGACGTTCGCCATACAGGCATCAAGCACACCGAACGCATGGCGCGCGGTGAGGTCGAAGACGAGGAAAACGAAGTTTAAGGATGCTCGGTGATCGCGCCTGAAGTGTTATTCGCATTGGGCGCCGACGCAATAAGAATCGAAAAAATAAATGGGCTGGACAGGCGCGAGTAGTGCGCTGTCCGTTGCCCGAGTAGCAGGGACGTCCGGGTTATACAGACGGCGGTACGTAGCCCTGGGCTTCAACGTTAGCGTCTTCAAACAAAAAGCTTTCCATTTGTTGTGCCAGATACTTGCGAGCCCTGGCATCGGCCAAATTCAAACGGTTCTCGTTCACCAGGCGTGTTTGTGTGTCCATCCACTGGGCCCAGGCCTCTTTCGAAACGCTTTGCCAGATGCGCACACCCAGATCGCCCGGATACGGCGGGTAATCCAGGCCTTCCGCTTCGCGCTTGAGCTTTACACATTGAACCATACGTGCCATGACAGTCTTGCCTCTTAAACAGGTTATCTAACTGGCACATTGTACCTAGTCCGGCTTGGCTTGGCTGCGCCGGCAATTGCTTGTGTCAGCCCTTGAGGCGTCGGATAGCTGTCTTTTGAAAGCCCCGCGCGAGTTTATATTCCACATAGAACTGAAGATTGTGAGCATTTCTTTTTATGATGTCTTTCAGATTGGCATATTCGCGGCGCATCTTATCGCTTAGTGTTCTGTTTAATCGGGCCGACTTTTCATTGATCGTGGATTCGAAGTCGTCGTTATGTACGACGCAAACGGGGTCCAAGCCTATGGCCTCGATTTTGTGATCGAAAAAGCGCGCCATGGTGTCGTCTACTGCGTAAATCCACTGAGAACAGTAGACCATCATTGTGCGGGCGCAATCCGGACTGATCAAGTAGCCGGCTGTGCCAGAGTGCCCGTGGACAAGCTTCTTCAGGGTAAACGCGCCAATCCGCTCTAGCGGCCAGCCTTGTTTATGCTTGGCTTTTGTGCTGGCGTGCATCCATATCAAACCGTGCTTCTGCAGCATTTGCACCGATTCTTCATAGAAATCCATGAAGTTGGGCATCAGTATGGCGTCGTCCTCAAGGATGATGATCGGTTGGCCAGTTTCAACGCATTTTTCCCACAATAGGTAATGGCTTGCGAAGCATCCTAGTTGCGATAGCTTCAGCGCATTTCCTGTGCCCTTGATACGTGCACGTCGGACGGCGTCGTATTTTTGGAATAGGTAAAAGTCGGGCTGGGCCTTTCCATGAATAGCATCGAAGAATTCATAACGCCCTATGCCTAAACGATCAAGCTGATCTTGCATGAAACGACGCCGGTCGGGAAGACCCGGCAAGCTGATGACGTGAATCGCCGGGAGTTCGCTAAGCATAGTGGTACGCACTTCGAGTCAATTAATCTTACATTTTACTGAATAAAATGTAAGAAGTGAATCCAAATGATACTTAAATGCATTGCTGCTTTACACGCCCGCACGCGCTCCTGCGCGGGAGCGCAGCTCGGTATTACAGCTTCTTTATAAATACCAGGCTATTGCGGGAACGGTTGTAATGCGCTTGCCGTTCTTTGGGTAGATCCGAGATTCCCCCCTGGACAAAACCACGTTTCATAAACCAGTGCGATGTACGCGTGGTCAGTACGAACAGCCGCTTCGCTCCCATAATTCGCGCCTTTGACTCTGCATGGCGCAAAAGCATGTCGCCTTCGCCGGACCCCTGCCATTCGGGCTGGACAATCAGGCATGCCATCTCGGCCATGTGTTCTGAAAGGTAAGGTATCAGCGCCACGCAGCCGTAGATGACACCGTCATGTTCCAGAACGGTGAACTTTTCAACGTCTCGCTCGATGACAGAGCGGCCGCGAGGCACCAGCGTGCCGTCGGCCTCGAGCGGTTCAATCAGCTGCACGATAGCCCCTACGTCGTCGACCGAGGCCGCCCGTAAATCGTCAAGCGTATCTTCGACTACCATCGTGCCCACGCCATCGTGCGTGAAAATTTCCAGCAATACGCTGCCGTCCAGCGTATAGGGAACCAAGTGGGCGCGGGCAACGCCGCGTTTTACGGCCCGGGAAGCATGGCCCAGGAAGGAAGCTGTATCTTCATCGAGCGTGCCCGCTGTCAATAATTTGTCGGCATCTTCGCGTGCAAGTTCAGTGTCGACTGACCCATCAGGATCTAGCACCGTTCTGTCTTGAGTAAGGAAAATTAGTTTTTCAGCGCGTAGTGCAACGGCGGCGCTGGTGGCGAGATCTTCCATGGCCAGGTTAAAAGCCTCGCCCGTGGGCGAAAATCCTAGCGGAGAAAGCAGTACTATGGCCCCTTGATGAATGACCATCTTGATGGCATCGATGTCCAGCTTGCGGACTGCGCCTGTGTGCTTGAAGTCGACGCCGTCAATGACGCCGACCGGCCGTGCTGTGACAAAATTGCCGGATATCACGCGGATTTGTGCGTGCGACATTGGCGTGTTGGGAAGCCCCTGACTGAATGATGCTTCGATGTCTAACCGAATTTCTCCGGCAGCTTCTTTGGCGCATTCAAGGGCTTCCGGGCTGGTGGGCTCTGTACCGCGTCCGAACTGGGTTTTGTAACCCTTAAGCTTGAGCTGTTCGTTCACTTGGGGTCGCGAGCCATGTACCAGCACAAGCTTTACGCCCAGTGCGGACAGTAGCGAGATGTCTTGTATCAGCGTATTGAGCGCACCGTCGTTAACAAGCTCGCCGCCAAAAGCTATGACAAACGTCTTGCCGCGGAAGTCGTGCACGTAGGGCGCAACTTCGCGAAACCATCGTACAAACTGCGCCGGGGCAAACTCGGGTGCATCCTGCGCGGAAAACGTTGTGTCGATGTCGCTAGTGGTCATGAGTAGTTAAATGTATCCGCAAAAAAAATTTATGCCTGGACCAAAATTATAATGATGGTCTGCCCACTGAAAAGAAGTTTCATGCAAGAGCCTGCAAATCTGTCGGAAAACGAACACAAAGAACGCAAAGCGAAGGCCGTAAAGCCAGTGCAGGGCGAACGGCGGCCGCAACGCAGGCCGGAGCCCCGCCTCCCCTTGCCAACCATAACGTATCCGGAAGACTTACCGGTCAGTGCGCGGCGTGGCGATCTGGCCGCTGCAATTAAGGCACACCAGGTAGTGATAGTGTGCGGTGAGACGGGTTCTGGAAAAACGACGCAGTTGCCCAAGATATGTCTCGAGCTCGGTCGCGGCCAAGAGAAAATGATAGGCCACACCCAGCCGCGCAGGCTGGCGGCTACGTCGGTGGCGAAACGGATTGCCGAAGAGCTCAAAACCGAATTGGGCGACTGGGTGGGGTACCAGATACGCTTTAATGATCGCACAGGGCCAAATGCTGCGATCAAGCTGATGACTGACGGTATTTTGTTGGCGGAATCGCAGCGAGATCCTTTGCTGCGGCGCTACGATACGATCATCATCGACGAAGCGCACGAACGTAGTCTGAATATCGATTTTCTGTTGGGGTTTCTGAAGCAACTGCTGCCTAGACGACCTGATTTGAAGCTGATCATTACTTCAGCCACCATCGACGCTGATCGTTTCTCGAAGCATTTTTCGGGTAACGGTCGTCCGGCACCGGTGATCGAGGTGTCTGGCCGTCTTTATCCAGTCGACCTTGTTTATCGCCCTGTCATGCAAGACAAGGAAACCGGCTCCGAATCGGACAGCCGGCGCGCTGCTCTGGATGAAGAGCGCGACCTGATCGATGCGGTCGTAGAAGGCGTGGCAGAGTGCGCGCGTCACGGTTCCGGAGATGTACTGGTTTTCCTGCCGGGCGAAAGAGAGATCCGTGAAACCGTTGAGGCATTGCGCAAGAACCACCCTGTCAGTACAGAGGTGCTTCCCTTATATGCAAGACTTTCCCAGGCGGAGCAAGAAAGAATCTTCAAGCCTCAAAGCAATGCGCGCCGCATAGTGCTTGCCACCAATGTGGCGGAAACCTCTCTCACGGTTCCGGGGATTCGGTACGTGGTCGATAGCGGGCTGGCTCGCGTCAAACGCTATTCCTGGCGCAACAAGGTAGAGCAACTTCGGATTGAGCCTATCAGTCAGGCATCTGCAAACCAGCGTGCAGGTCGTTGTGGCCGTATAGGCCCCGGCATGTGTATTCGTCTGTATGACGAAACAGACTTCAAGGCGCGGGCCGCCTTTACCGATCCTGAAGTCTTGCGTTCTTCTCTGGCGTCAGTCATCTTGCGCATGAAGGCGCTGAAGCTGGACGATATTGAAACCTTTCCCTTTGTAGACGCTCCTTCGGGACGCGCTATTGCCGACGGTTATCATCTGCTCCAGGAATTGGGTGCTTTAGACGAAGACAACCGTCTGACCGTAACGGGCGAGGCGCTGGCTCGCTTGCCTGTCGATCCCCGACTGGCGCGCATGATACTGGCCGCCAAGGACCACGAATGTCTTAATGAAATTCTGATTATTGCATCGGCTTTGTCGGTGCAAGACCCACGTGACCGCCCTATGCAGGAACGCGAGGCTTCGGAAGCGGCTCACGCAAAATTTGGGGACGACAAATCGGAATTCATTTCATACTTGAAACTCTGGCGATGGTATGGCGAACAAATCGAACATAAAGCCTCTCAGCGCAAGCTGGTTGCCTTGCTGCGGCAGAACTTTCTTTCGCCTTTGCGCCTGCGTGAGTGGCGCGACGTTCACAGTCAGCTAGCATCCATCGTGGGCGAGCAAGGCTGGCGGATGAATACCCTGGAAGCAACCTATGAACAGACCCATCTTGCATTGCTCTCGGGGCTGTTGGGCAATATAGGCTTGAAAAGCGAAGAGTCGGGAACCTATCAAGGAGCCAGGGATATTCGCTTCAACATTCATCCGGGGTCCCGGCTGGCCAAGAAGGCAGGGCGTTGGATAGTGGCTGCCGAGCTAGTGGAAACGACTCGCCTTTACGCGCGTTGTGTTGCCCGCATCGATCCCGTCTGGTTGGAAAAGGCCGGCGCGCATCTGATCCGTCGCACTTGGTCCGATCCTCGCTGGGAGAAGAAGGCGGGGCAGGTCGTGGCTAATGAACGAGCTACTTTGTACGGGCTACCGGTGTACACCGGCCGTCGTATTCATTTCGGAAAGGTCGACCCAGTACAAGCACGCGAACTGTTCATCCGGCAGGCCCTGGTCACAGGAGAAATCGATACACATCTGGCGTTCCTGAGACACAATCGTCAGTTGATCGCAACAATCGAAAAACTGGAGCACCAAACGCGGCGGCCGGATATTTTGGTTGACGATAGCCTGATCTACGCGTTTTACGATCAGCAAATCCCCCCTGAAATCTATCAGACCGTAACTTTGGAAAAGTGGTTCAAGCGTTTAAGCAAAGAACAGGGGCAGGCCTTGATGCTGACGCGGGATGCGCTGATGAGGCACGATGCGGCGGGCATCACCACAGACGTCTTCCCCAAGAAGGTGGAATGGCAGGGCGTTCAGATGGCGCTCGATTATCACTTTGAGCCAGGCTCGGTGCGAGACGGCGTGACCCTTACGGTTCCTTTGTTTGCCTTGAACAAGATCGATCCCTTGCGCTGCGAGTGGTTAGTTCCAGGCATGCTGAAAGAAAAGGTCCATTTGTTGCTTAAGTCTCTGCCTCAAAAAATTCGCCGCCACTGTGTTCCTTTGCCCGAGTACGCCGCGGGATTCGTCGATCGATGGTTCGAACGTGCCGTCGAACCGGATGGTGGCTTGCTTGAAGCGATAGGGACCGATATGTGGCAGCAGCTTCAGATCCGACCGTTGCGCACCGACTTCAAGGTGGAAACCCTGCCTGCGCACTTGTTCATGAATTTTAAGGTAGTGGATGAGAACGGACGTATGCTGTCCGGGGGGCGTAATCTTGACCAACTCAAAGCGGAGCACGGCAAGGAAGCGCAAGCTTCGTTCCAGAAATTTGCTGCGAGCGATAATCAGGTGGCTCAGGCCCTTGCGCACGAAAAACTGACTGATTGGACCTTTGGCCCATTACCCGAAATCATGGAAATCCGCAGAAAAGGCCAGTCATTTGTCGGCTATCCGGCGCTCATTGATCGCGGAACGCATTGCGATCTCGACGTATATGATGATCCCGCCGAAGCGCGGGTGCAGCACCATGCCGGTTTATTGCGGCTGTTTCGCCTTGCCTTGCGTGAACAAGTCAAATTTCTGGAAAAAAACCTTGCCGATCTGACTCGTATGAGCATGCTGTACATGTCGCTGGGCACCCAAGAGGAATTGCGGGATCAGATAATCGACTGTGCGCTGGATCAGGCTTGCCTTGCGGAGCCATGGCCGCACGACAAGGAAAGTTTCGAGCAGCGCCGCAACGAGGGTAAGTCTCGCCTGGGTCTGCTGGCTCAGGAAATTGCCCGTTTAGCAGGCCAGGTATTGAATGAATGGACCGCATTACAAAAGAAATTGCCCCAGGCCCGGCCCCATTCGGCCGCTTATGCAGATCTTCAGAAGCAACAGGGCAGCCTGATGACGAAATGGTTCTTGCGCGATACGCCGTATCGCCAGCTGACTCATTATGCGCGCTATCTCAAGGCGGCACAGGTGCGGATAGACAAATTACGTGCCGATCCGGCACGAGACGCCCGGCTCATGGCAGAGATGGCGCCTCTGCTGACTCAGTATCAACGCGCCGCATCTGCGCTTAAAGGCGCACCCGGCGCGCAACTGGAAGAGTTCCGCTGGCTGCTTGAAGAGCTGCGGGTGGCCCTGTTCGCACAGGAGCTGCGGACACCTATGCCGGTTTCTGTCAAACGACTGCAAAAAGCCTGGTCAACCATGCAGCGCTAGGCCTTGATCTGGCTTTCCCTAGGTACAATTAGCGCATGACCGAAGCGAATTCATCTCCACCTTTTGTACACCTGCGTATCCACTCTGAGTTTTCAGTGGTGGATGGCATTGGCCGCATACCCGATTTGGTGGCTAAAGCCGCCGAATTCGGCCAGCCGGCCATGGCATTGACCGACCTGTCCAACCTGTTTGGACTCATCAAGTTCTACAAGGCGGCTCGTAAAGCAGGGCTCAAGCCTATAGCGGGCTCCGATATTTGGATCGAAAACGAGCAAGATCGAGACAAACCTTATCGGCTGCAGTTGCTAGTTCGTAACCAGCAGGGGTATTTGTCCCTGTGCGAGATCCTCAGCCGCGCCTGGCTCGAAAATCAGTACCGGGGCCGAGCCGAAGTGCGCCGTGAATGGCTCATGAACCAAAGCGGCCTTATCGTTCTCTCGGGCGCGCGCATGGGCGACGTGGGACAAATGCTCGACGCAGGAGCGATTAGACGAGGCTAAGGTCCTGGCTGCGAATTGGGCTCGTGCGTTTCCCGGCAGTTATTACATCGAATTGCAACGTGCTGGCGTCGACGGCGATGAAACCTATGTGCAGCACGCGATGCGCCTGGCTGGCGAACTGACGCTTCCAGTGGTAGCTACTCATCCAGTGCAATTCGTGCAAAAGGGCGATTTCCGGGCGCACGAAGCGCGAGTATGTATTGCTGAAGGCGAACAACTGGCTAATGCCAAGCGTGTGCGTCGCTTCACTGAAGAGCAATATATGCTCAGCAGCGAAGAAATGGCGGGGCGCTTCGCTGATGTGCCGTCGGCGCTTGCCAATTCGGTGGAAATCGCCAAACGATGCAACCTGACTCTGGTTCTAGACAAGCCCCGCCTTCCCGATTTTCCGACGCCCGACGGAATAACGCTCGATAACTACATGACTCAACTGGCCGAAGAAGGCCTGGCGGTCAGGATGGCGCAGCTTTTCCCGGACGAAGCACAGCGTCAGGATAAATACCCTCAATATCTCGAGCGCCTGAGATGGGAATGTAAAACCATTACCAGCATGGGCTTTTCGGGCTATTTTCTTATCGTTGCCGATTTCATCAACTGGGGCAAGAATAACGGGGTTCCAGTCGGACCAGGACGCGGATCGGGCGCCGGTTCGCTAGTGGCATATTCCCTGGGTATCACCGATCTTGACCCGATTTGTTACGACTTGCTGTTCGAACGCTTCCTGAATCCCGAACGGGTTTCCATGCCCGACTTCGATATCGATTTCTGCCAAGACAATCGCGAACGTGTCATCGACTATGTCAAGCAAAAATACGGCAAAGAGGCGGTAAGCCAGATTGCGACTTTTGGTACTCTTGGCGCCAAGGCGGTAGTACGCGATGTCGGGCGGGTCTTGGAAATGCCGTATATGTTGTGCGACGGCCTCTCCAAGATGATACCGTTCAGTCCGGCCGACCCCTGGACTCTTACGCGCACGTTGGCTGAAGAGCCGGCTTTTAAAGAGCGTTACGAGGAAGACGAAGAAGTCAGGGCGCTTATCGACCTGGCGCGGCCGCTTGAAGGCCTGACCCGGAACATTGGCATGCACGCCGGCGGGGTACTTATCGCACCCGGTAAGCTTACTGACTTTTGCCCCTTGTACTGCCAGCCAGGAGTCGATAGCAACGCTGTGTCGCAATTCGATAAAGATGACGTCGAATCAGCTGGCCTGGTCAAGTTCGACTTTTTGGGCTTGCGCAACCTGACCATTCTGGATTGGGCCGTTCGTTTCGTGCGGCAGTTCAACGAGACCAAGCGCGATTTTGACGTCATGGCACTGCCGCTTGACGATCCGAAGGCCTACAAGCTGCTAAGCGAAGGCAATACAACTGCGGTCTTCCAGCTTGAATCGCGCGGCATGAAAGAACTGCTGAAGAATCTGCGCCCCAATACGTTCGAAGACGTCATCGCCATGCTGGCGCTTTACCGGCCGGGTCCGCTTGAATCGGGCATGGTGGTCGACTTTGTCAATCGCAAGCACGGACGAGCTGAAGTCGATTATTTCCACAAAGATCTGGAGCCGGTACTTAAAAGCACCTACGGTGTGATTGTCTACCAAGAGCAGGTGATGCTCATCTCCCAGATCGTAGGCGGCTATTCTTTAGGCGGGGCCGACTTATTGCGCCGTGCCATGGGCAAGAAGAAGGCCGAAGAAATGGCCGAGCATCGCGCCATCTTCGAGAAGGGCGCCGTTGAAAAAGGTTATGACGCCGATCTGGCAGTCAAGCTATTCGACCTGATGGAAAAGTTCGCCGGTTATGGATTCAACAAGAGTCACTCGGCTGCCTACGCGCTGATTGCCTATCAGACTGCGTGGCTGAAGGCCTATCATCCCGCAGAGTTTCTCGCTGCCACTTTGTCGTCCGACATGGACGACACCGACAAGGTTCAGATTTTCTGGAAAGACGCCTTGGCCAACGATGTTCAGGTCTTGCCCCCGGACGTCAATGCATCGGCCTATCGTTTCGAGCCTGTCAATGACGAACACTCTGCGAAAGGCAAGCCGCCGCGCACCATGCGCTATGGCCTGGGTGCCATCAAAGGTACGGGCCAGTCTGCAGTCGAAGCGATCATCCAAAGCCCGCGAAGAGGGCGGGCCATTCGTCAGCCTTTTCGACTTTTGCCGTCGCATCGACCGTCATTCAGTTAATCGCCGTACCATCGAAGCCTTGATACGCGCTGGCGCTTTCGATCTGATTGAAGAGAACCGCGCGGCTTTGCTGGCGACCGTGCCCAGTGCCATCGAAGCAGCAGAACAGGCCGAGCGCAGTGCGAACCAGGTGTCGTTGTTCGCGGATGACGCAAACGACATCGTCGAAGGTGAACTTGCCAAGGTAGCGCCCTGGGATCTCCAAACCCGATTTACTGAAGAAAAAGTCTGCCCTTGGTTTTTTCTTCAGTGGTCATTTGTTCGATGCCTGGCGCGATGAAGTCCGTCGTTTTGCGCCGCAACCTTTGGCTCGCCTGGAACCTGCACGAGGCTTGCAGTGGTTTGCCGGCGTCCTGTCATCAGTACGTCCGAAAATGACGCGACGCGGCAAAATGCTGTACGCGGTGCTGGACGACGGTTCGGCGCAGGTCGAAGTGGCGATTTTCAATGAACTGTACGAACAGCATCGAAATCGCCTGAAAGAAGATCGTCTGGTAATTATCCACGGCAAAGTCAGCAACGATGACTATTCCGGCGGCCTGCGTGTATCTGCAGAGTCGGTCTTTGATTTGCAACTGGCTCGCGAGGCCAGAGCGCGCAGCTTGCGTATCACCCTCAACGAAAATACCGATGCGGCGCGCTTAAGGCAACTCTTGAATCCATTTCGAGCGGAGCCCGAGAATGGTGTCCCGGGCGTACCCGTTGAATTACGCTTGAAGCGCAGCGAATTCCTTTGCACCGTTCGCTTGGGGGAAGAGTGGCGTGTCCGAATGGCCGACACCATGCTTGAACAGCTGAGCGATTGGGCACAGCCCGATGGCGTGGAAATCAACTACGTATGAATACCAGCTCGCTGCGCATCCTGCATTCGGAGGCGGCCACCAGCTTTGGCGGACAGGAACAGTATATTCGCAGGATGATGCTCGCCATGCGTGAGCGTGGTCATTATTTGGAAGCAGTTTGCCAGCCAGACGCCTTGCTGACCCAGCGCTTGCGAGACGAAGGGTTTACTGTGCACACGACTTTTATGGATGGTCCCGCCAATTTCATCAAAAGTGCAGTTAAGATCCAGCGCATATTGCGCCAGGGCCGCTTCGACGTCCTTAATACTCATAGCCGCCGTGACACTATTGTTGCCGGCTGTGCAGGTCGCCTGGCAGGCACGCCTCTTATTGTGCGCACTCGCCATCTGGCAAATAAGGTGGGTTCTTTGCTGTCTTATACGGTGATTCCGCATCGCGTGACCACCGCCAGCGATTTCGTCCGGAACCACTTGATCGAACGTGGTGTTCCTTCAGGATACGTAGCCACTGTCTATCCGGCCGTAGACCTGCCCCCGGCTCCGGAACAGTCGACTCTGCGCCAGGAACTGCAGCTTGCGCAAAGCGATATTGTCGTCGGCTGTGTTGCCGTCATGCGAGCGCAAAAAGGTCATCGTGACCTTATCGACGCGATGGAACCCCTGTTCAACGAGCGCCCTGATGTACATCTGGTTTTGGTGGGAGGGGGCTCACCGGTATTCGAAGAAATTCAAGCCTACATAGCGGCAAAAAATATGGGCGGCCGCGTTCATATGCTGGGCGCCCGTCGCGATGTCCCAAACTTGCTGGCTGGCTTCGATATATTCGCCCTGGCGACCAGGAAAGAAGCGTCGGGTACTGTATTCGTCGAAGCCGGTGCGGCAGGATTGCCGGTGGTGGGTACCAATGTCGATGGCGTGCCGGAAATGATGCAAGATGGCTCAAGCGGGTTTCTGGTTCCCCTGGATAACCGGCCTGCACTGACCGCCGCCCTGAAGCGCTTGATCGACGATCCGCTACTGCGTCAACAGATGGGCAAGGCAGGCTTGCGGTTTTGCCGGGAAGAGAATCGATTCAGTGCTGAATCGATGGCGCAACGGGCGGAAGCCTGTTATGTGCGCTGGCTTGCGGAGCGGAAACCATGAAATATGCGCAAACAGTTCCGGTACTGATGTACCACCATGTGTCGCCCGTCGATGGCATGATCACCACCTCGCCAATTAACTTCGAGAGCCAGCTGCAATGGTTGAAGCGGCGGGGCTATCAAACGCTCACCACAGACCAGTTCGCCGGTCATTTGGATGGCAGACCGGTTCCCGCCAAATCGGTGTTGATCACATTTGATGACGGATATCTCGATAACTGGGTATACGCATATCCCTTATTGAAAAAATATGGCTACAGTGCCGTAGTTTTTTTGGTGACTTCATGGATAAACGACGGTCCCGTGCGTCATCATATGGGCCAAGGCGAACTACCAGTGACTCCGTCGCACACCGAGTGCGAAAAGCTCATCGAGCAAGGTCGTAGCGACGAAGTCATATTGCGTTGGAGCGAAATCGAAGCCATGCAGGCCGACGGCACCTTTGAATTCCATAGTCATACCCACACGCACACGCGATGGGATAAAACCCATCCGGATGAAAAAAACCGGCGTATGGCCGAAGAGCTTGCCTTGTCGAAAGAGTCTCTTGAGGCGCATTTGGGTAAGCCGTCCGAACATTTTTGTTGGCCCCAAGGTTACTTTGATACCGATTATGTAAAGCTTGCGCAACAAGCGGGATTCCGATATCTGTACACCACTCAGGCGTTCGGCCAAAACCGTGCTCATACTGATCCGGCTGCGATTTATCGCTTTGCTGTTCGGAATACCTCTGGCAATTCGGTCGGGCGCCGTATTTCGATAGCCGCCCATCCATTGATTGGCCCTTTGTTCAATCGCTGGAAGCTATGGAAACGAGCCCGCAGGCAGCCAGCATGACGACGCTTTCAGTCATCATCATTACAAAGAACGAGGCATTGCATATCGGCGACTGCATCGATTCAGTCGCTTTCGCCGATGAAATCATTGTCGTGGATTCCGGTAGTACCGATACGACCCGAGAAATCGCCGCAGCCAAGGGCGCAAAGGTGACACTAACCGACGATTGGCCCGGTTTTGGCCAGCAAAAGAACAGGGCACTCGATCTGGCAACACAGGAATGGGTGCTGTCTATTGACGCCGATGAGCGGGTCACGCCGGAACTCGCCAGGAAATTCAGCGTATGCTCGCGCAGCCTTCTGCAGAGGCCTACAAGATCGCGCGTCTTTCCAATTTTGGCGGGCGCTGGATACGCCATTGCGGTTGGTGGCCCGACTACGTCTTGCGCCTGTTTAAACGCGGCAAGGGTCGATTCAAGGATGTCGCGGTGCACGAGAGCGTGCAAACAGCTTCCAAAGTCGTAGCCCTTAAAGAGCATTTTCTGCATTATCCCTACGCGGATCTTGAAAGTTTTATTGCGAAAATCAATCATTATTCCTCGGAAGCGGCAGCGGTCATGCATGCCAACGGAAAGCAAACTAGCGTTCTGGGGGCAACCGGCCACGCATTCTGGACATTTATCCGTATCTACTTGATACGACGAGGCTTCCTTGACGGGAAAGAAGGCTTTATCCTGGCGGTGATGGCCTCGACAGGAAGCTTTTTTCGTTACAATAAATTGCTGCTTTTAAATAAGAGCAAGTAAAGGCGCGTCAGGATTTCCCAAGCACTGAGCCTATATATAATTCATTCATGATCCCTATTCTTATGTACCATCAGGTGGGTCAACCGCCTCCCAAAGGTTCACCATACCGCGGGCTCACCGTCCATCCGTCTGATTTCAAACGCCAGATGACATGGCTGCGCCGATTTGGGTATCGGGGTCTTTCTATGCACGACCTTTTGCCTTACCTGCGCGGAGAGCGGAATGGAAAGGTTTTCGGTATAACTTTTGATGACGGCTATCGGAACGTTTTCCAAAACGCCATGCCCATTCTCAAAGAAATGGATTTCACTGCGACCAATTATTTTGTCGCACGACAGTTCGATGGCGGCAACGTGTGGGATTATGACAAAGGCGTGCCACACGCTGACCTGATGTCCGTCGCCGAGATGCGGGAATGGGCTGCAGCCGGGCACGAAGTGGGCTCGCATACGCTGGATCATCCATTTTTGCCTAAATTGTCTCCCGAACTGGCCGACTACCAAATACGACAGTCAAAGGTAGAGCTCGAGGAAGCGTTGGGGACGGCCGTTACTGCCTTCTGCTATCCCTATGGGGGCGAATCGCCAGAAATCCGCAGCATGGTTCATAACGCCGGATATACCAATGCAACCACGACTCAAAGGGGTCTGGCAAGAACGACCGATAGTCCGTATGGGCTTCCGCGTATTACCGTTTCACGATCGACGCACATTATTCGCTTTCTGCAGAAGTGCATGACCCGTCTTGAAGATCGTCGACGCAAGGACTGATATTTGCCCGCTATGTCGATGCCTCGTTTGAAAATCGCGTTCGTAGTTGATCGATTCGGCAACCGATTCGGCGGTGCCGAAGCCTACGGTGTCGCGCTGATGCGCGAACTCGCAAAACACCACGAGGTTACGGTGCTTGCCCGCGACTATGACGACGCCTGTGACCTGCGACTGCCTTTCGTGCCCTTGCGTTCCTGGTCGAGGTGGCCAAGCTGGATCCGGGTGCTGCTATTTGCAATCCGTGCGCGACTCGCTACGCGTAATGGCTACGATATCGTCCACTCCCACATGAATGGCTGGTGTGGTGATATCGAAGTCGTGCACGTAACTCCAGTACGCTTTAACTGGCGGGTTAGACCTTTGCCTGTGCTTAAACGTTTGTTGTCGCGTGTCAGCCTTAGGGTGCAGACCTATTTGGGTCTGGAGGCACGGCGCGTCGCGCAACGTCCCGCGCACAGAACCGTTGCGGTATCGGGCCTTATTGCCGAGCAGCTAAAGCAGGCCTATGGAGAATCATTTTATTGCCCAATCATCCCGCCAGGCGTGTCGCGCCCGGAAACGATAGGCGGGCCGCAAAGGCAACTGGTCCGCGAGCAAATGGGCTGGGCCGATAATGACTGCGTTTGTCTATTGGTAGCACGAAATCCGCTGCGCAAAGGGTTGCCGACGGCGTTAAAAGCACTTGCGCAATTACCAGAATCAGTCAAGCTTCTAGTCGTGGGGGGGAATGCGTCCACACGAGACTTTATCAATAGAACGGCCGAGTTTTCCCATTTTTCTAACCGTGTCCGGGTGGTTGAAGAAACTTCAGATGTAGCGCCGTATTATTTGGCCGCCGATATCTATGTACATCCGACTCTGAACGACAGTTTTGGCATGGCTCCTCTTGAAGCCATGTCGTTTGGTTTGCCAGTAATTCTTAGCCCTGGGCACTGCTGCGGTTTTGCTCAGTATGTTCGAGACGGCCAAGATGCTTTAGTGCTGAGCCACCCTGAAGACGCCGCCCAACTGGCGCAATTCGTCTTGCAAATAAACGCCGACGCACCATGGCGCGCGCGCCTTATCCAAGGCGGTAACGAAGTGGTCGACCGCCACAGTTGGCCGCGAATCGCCGAGCAGTATCTCGAGCTCTATCACCAGGTGATCGCCGAGCGTGCGGAATTAGCCGTGGCTGAATCGAAAACTTAGTGCTGGGCGGCCGTCGCGTTGGATCTGGCTTCCGCCTCCTGAAAAATTGATTTGACTCTGTCAATATCCCACGGCCGTTCGATTAACTTTTCATGATCCCATTCGCTTCTCGGTTCATCCGGTTTAAAGAAATTACCGCCATACACATGTATGGCGCAGGTCATTTTTTCTATCGGATTGAGAACTGAATGGATAACGTCCCGGGGGAAGGTCGTAACATCGCCAGAACCCAGTGATTCGGCCCCAACTGGCTTAATGCTTGTCTCTGTTCTACGCCAAAGAATATTATCTTCTCTTCCTGAATAGATGCCTATAACAGCGTACATTTGATGATTGTGCGGCATAAGGCTCATGCATGGCGCCCAGACGAATTTGATAATCGTTAAATCGGGCGCCCGGTAAAGGGGTGTAATGCCTGCGTGCTCGGGCCTGCCGAGCCCTTCCATTACACCCTCTTTATCGGAGACCGCCACGGCCACGAGTTCGCGGATAACCTCCTGTCCGGCAGGAGCTGCGTTTATGCAGTCTTGGATGAATCGATCTTTATCGAACATGATCCTCTCCTCGTCTTGGTCCTCGTCGTTCTACGCTGGCGCGATGTTCTGGTTGATGTGAAACAGATTGTCCGGGTCATATTTCCGTTTGATCTGTGCCAAACGATCATAGTTGGCACCATACGCGCTGCGCACCCGATCGGTTTCATCTGAGGTCAAGAAGTTGACATAAACTCCTCCGCTTGCGAACGGCGCCGAGGCAGCGAAAAAAGCACGCGCCCAGGCTATGCAGCGCTGATCGTCCGCGGGGTCGTCCCAACGTCCATGCACATTCATGACATATCGCGCGTCACGGTTGGCATAGGCTGTAAAGTCGGTGGGCTTTCGCGTTGTGGCGCCACCGATGGCACCGAAGAAAATCTCGCATTGTGGCGACGGAAGCTTTCCTATGTACTCAATAACGGCATCAAACAGTCCGTCATCCAACTTCGAGAAATTGTGAGACTTCCAATAATTTCGCGCTCCGGGAGTCAAAAGCGGATCGAATGCCTTTTGCCAATTGACATAAGGTTGGACGCCGATATGTTCCCCCAGCAAGGTGCCAAATTTACGTAGGGGCGCGATCATCTTGTCGCCTTGCTCCGGGTCGCCTACATAAAGAATTGCAAGCACTACGACCGCCTGGCCATGGACTTCGGCTGGCAGGAAGGGCAGGGGCGGGGCTTCGCGCAGGACGCTCCACACTGTAAGATCGTCGGGTGCTGCAGCCATAAAGTCGCGATATTGCTGAAGCACCGATTTCGCTTCGGATATCGGATAAACCATCAGGCCGCTGAGCAGGTCCGGCCCTACCTGATGAAGCCTGAAGGTAAATCGGGTAACTACCCCGAAGTTGCCCCCACCGCCTCTCAATGCCCAAAATAGATCGGGATACTCGGTTTCGCTGGCGCGTATTAGTCCGCCATCGGCCATGACGACCTCAGCCGACTCTAGGTTATCTACCGTCATGCCGAACTTCCTGCTAAGCCATCCAAAGCCACCGCCCAACGTCAAACCTGCTACGCCGGTAGTCGAATTGATACCCAGGGGAGTAGCCAGTCCATGCGCCTGTGTGGCGGCATCCATATCGGCGAGGGTCGCTCCGCCTTCAATCGTAACGTGCCGAGTGGTGGGGTCCACCGTTGCAGCCTTCATTGCTGAAAGGTCGATGACTATGCCATCGTCGCACATGGCATTTCCGGCGATGTTGTGACCCCCTCCGCGCACGGCGAGGTGGATATCGTTTTCTCGAGCATAGTTGATTGCGCGAACTACATCTTGTGTTGTGGAACAACGTGCAATTAGCGCTGGCCGCTTGTCGACTGTTGCGTTCCAAATTTTTCTCGCCTCTTCATAGGCAGGGTCGTCAGGCAGAAAGATTTGTCCGCCGAATCCGCTTTGTAGTTCTTCGGTGTTCATGGCTTGAGCATTCGTCATGGTTCTCTCCATAGCGTTGTCGCCAATTACGTCTAACGCAGTTGAACGCAGAACCTGCCGGATGTTCTGGATGATGTGGACTATTCTAAGCTTGGCCTCTTCGGTCAATTTGATGCTAGACCCGGCACTCCACCTACAGGGGCGCCTTGTCTCGATTGCGACCCTTTTTCCAATAATTACTATACTCTGGAGTAGCCCAGCACTGAAATATTGAGAAGCCCTGATTTTTTATTTTTTGTATCTACTAGCATCAGCCGGGCCCGCCCTGACACGCTGAGTACTCGGAGCCGTGAGGTCTTCTAAACTTCTCAGCCAGTGCAATGCATACTCGCGGGTTTCTCCGCACATAGTACGTTCTGGCTGCAAAGACGCGCACACGCTTGGTCGTTCAGGATGACCGAAGATCAGACACCGTTCGTTCTCGTCTAATTGAATGCACCGGGTTCCTGCTGCTTTGCCTTCGGGCATTCCAGGTATCGGACTTGAAATTGAAGGCGCGATGCAACAAGCCCCACATGCTGAGCGGCATTCCAATTTCTAAATCCATCCCCTAACCCAGTACACCAGCAAGCCCACATATTCTTTGATGATTGAGCGACTGGCGTCGAGCGCCCGCATATTCGGTTGCCAGAATGAAAACCCTGGCTCGCTGGGAACTATGATCTGTGGCGCAGATGGCGCAGCAATGGCTGTTATTCCTTGTTTCTTGAAGACCGCCATTGCTCTGGGCATATGCAGCGCCGAAGTCACAATAAGTACATGATCGATATACCGTTTTTTCAGCTCGACCATGGTATAGAGGGCATTCTCGTAAGTCGTATAGCTACGATTTTCTATAATCACCGCTTCAGAGGGAATGTCTTGTTGCCTGAGTGCATTCGCCATCATTTGGGCTTCGCTGATTCTCCCCTCGAGTGCGGCGCCCGAAACGATTATGATGGGGGCGCGATGTGCTTTATACAGGCTGGCAGCGGTGTCAACGCGTGACGTGGCGGTTTCGCTATTGTAGGGTTCGAACCAATTCAGCCGGTTATTGGCCGTGCTTCCGCCCAACACAACGATTGCCTGCGCAGTGGGCAAGCTAACTGGAGGCTTATACGGATACAGCTGCTCCAGGCGGCCCCCCGCCCAGAGCGATGATGCCGGCAGGGACCAAAATATCGCCCAACTCAGGCCACTAGCCGCGATAAAAAAAGCTGTCTTGCGCTGCCGCACAATAAATAAAATGGCGGCTACCACCAATAAAGCGATGCATAGATTCAGAGGAATCACTAGATTGGTTAGAAAACTTGAAAATGTCATTCGCTGCCGTTCAGTTTTTTTAGTGCAAAAGGGTAAGAACCTGTTGCTCTGTTTCTGCAAGAGAGGGCCATGTATGCGCCGATCCTAGGCATGTTGCTTTTTCTGACCATGGACCGGTACGCTCACGTTGCGTTACGCCGAACAAAGTAAGTTGACGAGCATCTGCCGCCGCTGCAAGGTGGGAGACTCCGGAGTCATTGCATACGACCAGCGAGGCAAGTCGGGTGAGTGTAGCAAACGCACCGAGATTAAGGGACGGCAGGCACAGCGCGGTCGGTGCATTCTCGCGGGCCGCGTCGACCTCAGCTGGAGGAGGGCACATTGCAACGGTATAGCCCCGTTCTTGCAGCTTACGGGTTAGCGCATCGAAATGCGGCCACACTTTTATTCTTCCACGATGAAGGCCCGTGGCTGTAGGCGCAATCAGCACGAATTTGCCTGGCTTAAGACCGGCAGTCTTCAATGCATGCAGCGCCTCTTTGTGATGCTTGTCCGCTAGCAGCAAATCAAGCCTTGTCGCCGGATGAGCAGGCGAAATCGAATGGTTCCAGCGCTTCAGGGCCTGACTAGTGATGTAATACCATGATTCAACTGCGTGCAGGTTTGCGGACGGTTTATTAATGGGCCAACGCAATATCAGACTGCGTCCGTCATCACGATATCCCGCGCTCGGAATACCC
This sequence comes from uncultured beta proteobacterium, assembly GCA_963706785.1. Classification (GTDB taxonomy): domain Bacteria; phylum Pseudomonadota; class Gammaproteobacteria; order Burkholderiales; family Burkholderiaceae_B; genus Pollutimonas. The sequence goes on along the minus strand of CAVPNJ010000009.1, from coordinate 138,517 downwards.
GAGAATTTGAAAACCATGGCGCTAGACAATGAATCAGGCAGTAACAGACCGCGGGGATGCGCATGCTGGGATTTTTTTCGAAAGGTAGTGACTGCTGCACGGTCTCCACGCCAATCTCCTTTCATTTCGATAAAGCCGGCCAGCCGGTACGCCGCGAGCAGGTCCTTCGCCCAGGGTTTTGCGCAGACCACTATGGGAATTTCTGTAGCTAACAAGGCGTGCAGGCTGGGCAGACTCATGCAAACGTCGCCGATCCAGTTGGGAAGACGCACGTAAATAGCTGAAAGATTAAACATGAATGAATAAGGGCTGTGGCGGGGAAGTATGATGACTCACGTTCATAGCGGCGCTGCGCAAAGCACGCAGCTTCGCAAGAACGTTAAAATCAGCGATCCAATAGTATATAAGCGAGTTTATTGTTGAAGTCTGCACCTAAAGCCACATCGTCCCGTTCAGAACCCGTAAAGTTCGATCTGTGGCGTCGGATCTACACTCGCGTGGGAGTGTACTGGAAGGCTGTCGTTGTAGCCGTTTTACTGGTAAGCGTTGCGGCCGCTACTCAGCCGACACTAGCCATCATCATGAAGCCTCTGCTCGATGAAGGCTTTTCAGGCAACAAGCCGTCATATATCTGGTCCATTCCTCTGGCTGTGATCGGATTGATGCTAGTGCGTGGCATATGCAGTTATGGCAGCAGCTATTTGCTGGCCTGGGTGGCAAACAATATGTTGCTGGGCTTGCGCAAAGAAATGTTCCAGCGTCTTTTGGGGCTGTCTGACGAACACTTCAAACGTGGTGATTCCGGCCGGCTTTTGAATCGTTTCACCATTGATGCAGGCACGGTAACCGGACTGGCAACCGAAGTGATTACTGTCGTCGTGCGCGAGACCCTAGTGGTTATCGCACTACTGGCGGTGCTGTTGTATATGTCATGGCAACTGACATTGATAGTGTTGGTCATGCTGCCGATATCTACGATGATTGCCCGTGTGTTTATTAAACGGCTGCGACGTATCAACCGGGAGACGATAGGCATGAATGCCGAATTGACCCGTGTGGTACGAGAAGGCATCGACGGTCAGCGAGTCATCAAGTTATTTGATGGCTATGAACGCGAGGCGAGCCGATTCGAATACGTAAACGGGCGGCTACGACGCTTCGCGATGCGCGCGGCCGGCGCCGATGCCGCCATGTCGCCGCTCACTCAATTTTCCGTCGGGCTATCAGTAGCGGCGGTCATTGCAGTTGCTTTATATCAGGCCAATACCGAAGGCTTGACGGTTGGTAGTTTCGCTGCATTCATGGCGGCGCTCGGCCAGATCTTTGATCCCATGAAACGCCTGACCAATATTGCCAGCGCCATGCAACGTATGTTGATATCGGCGGAAAGCGTATTTACCTTGATAGACGATAAGCCGGAGGACGATAACGGCAAGCTGACCCTTGCCCAACCGGTGCGGGGACTGGTCGAATTCGACAATGTCTACCATCGGTTTGCCAACTCACAGTCCGACACGCTTGCAGATGTGTCCTTTACGGCGCAGCCCGGGGAAACGGTGGCTCTTGTAGGCCGTTCGGGCAGTGGCAAGACTACGCTCGTAAATATGTTGCCCCGATTTGTGCTGCCCGCAAGTGGCACTGTCAAGATCGACGGCGTAGACGTCAAAGATCTCGCCTTGCGAGATCTACGGGCGCAATTATCACTGGTTAGTCAGGACGTCGTATTGTTCGAGGGCACAATTGCCGACAACGTAGGCTATGGCTCCCTTCACGACGCCAGCCGCGAAGAAATCTCCAACGCCCTTGATGCCGCAAACCTGCTCAGCTTTGTGCAGGGTTTGCCGCAAGGACTCGATACGCCGGTCGGCGAAAACGCCAGTCAATTATCAGGCGGTCAGCGTCAGCGCTTGGCGATCGCCCGGGCGCTTATCAAGAATGCACCGATTCTTATTCTGGACGAGGCAACATCGGCTCTGGACAACGAATCCGAACGGCAGGTGCAGGCGTCGCTCGAGCGCCTAATGGCAGGGCGAACAACGCTGGTTATCGCGCACAGACTGTCTACTGTACAAAAGGCGGATCGGATAGTCGTGCTGGATTCTGGCAAAATTGTCGAGCAAGGCCGCCACGAAGAGCTGCTGGAATTGAACGGCTTGTATGCGGCGCTGTATCGTATGCAGTTCCGCGAAGAAGATTGATTATGATTGGAATTAAAAAATGAAAAGAATAGCGATGTTTGCGGCATTAATGGCGCTTGCGGGGTGCGCCAGCAATCCGGCAGGAGTACGTGAATACGACCTGCGGGACCCGCGGTACTTCCATAGCGAACGGACCCTGCCGTTAACTTTTCCGAAAATTCAAATGGCGCTTTTCAAGCACAAGGCTGCATGTGGCAGCGCACCCGAGTTCGCCATGGACCCTCACCAGACCAACTATGCGACTATTATTCAGAAGCCAGAAGGTGCTGTGAGTCTAGAGGATGCCGTCCTGACCGACCTGGTCCAGTATAGAGGCGCAGCGATGGAAGAATCACGCGTCAAAGCGAAGGTTTATTCGTATTATTCGGATTCGGCTGCAGACAAACGCGTCGAGCAATTATTCAATGCCATATTGCATCCTGCGGTGTGTGCGGACGTTAAATAAGAACGATGTCGTATTGCTCCTGGGAGTATTGGCCTTCTACTTCCAGCGATATCGGCTTCCCAATGAAGTCGCCCAGCATCGCTAAATGCGAGCTTTCTTCTTCCAGGAATAGGTCGACGATAGCTTGCGATGCAAGAATCCGGAATTCCTTGGGGTTGAACTGCCGTGATTCGCGCAGTATTTCGCGCAGTATCTCGTAGCATAATGTTCTAGGTGTCCTGACATTGCCACGCGACTGGCAGGTAGGGCAGGGTTCGCACAACTGATGGGCCAAAGAATCCCGTGTTCGCTTGCGCGTCATTTCCACCAGCCCCAATTGACTGAATCCACTTACCGTCATACGAGTCCGGTCTTTTGCCAGCGCTTTGTTAAGCTCGGCGAGCACCGAGCTGCGATGCTCGGCATCGTCCATATCGATGAAGTCAAGAATAATGATGCCGCCCAGATTGCGCAGCCGCAGCTGGCGGGCCAACGCGATTGCGGCTTCCAGATTAGTTTTGAATATGGTGTCGTCAAAACTGCGGCCACCGACAAACCCTCCGGTATTCACGTCGACGGTAGTCAAGGCTTCGGTCTGGTCAATAATCAGATAGCCGCCTGACTTCAGGTCTACCCGCCGGGACAGTGCCCGGGCGATTTCTTCGTCGACATTGGCCGTATCGAATAAAGGCCTCTCGCCACTGTAGTGCCTGATTCGGCTTAGTACAGAGGGTGTATAAGTTTTTGCCCACTCTAGAAGTTCTTGCGTGGTGCTGCGAGAGTCCACGGTAATCATGCCGGTGTTGGGTCCGACCATATCGCGCAGGACCCGCTGGGCTAGCGTCAAGTCCGTATACAAGACGGAAGGTGTAGGCTGAATCTTGACCTTGGCCTG
>CAVPNJ010000009.1:0-130000 GCA_963706785.1 uncultured beta proteobacterium | reverse complement strand
GAAGTGGGAAGGCATTGACAGTCAGGAGGTTGGCTTAGAAGCAGCCATCCTTTAAAGAAAGCGTAATAGCTCACTGATCGAGTCGTCCTGCGCGGAAGATGTAACGGGGCTAAGCCATAGACCGAAGCTGCGGATAGGCATTTCTTCGGAAGTGCCTGTGGTAGGAGAGCGTTCTGTAGGCCTGCGAAGGCAGATTGTGAAGTCTGCTGGAGGTATCAGAAGTGCGAATGCTGACATGAGTAGCGATAAAGGGGGTGAAAAGCCCCCTCGCCGTAAGTCCAAGGTTTCCTGCGCAACGTTCATCGGCGCAGGGTGAGTCGGCCCCTAAGGCGAGGCAGAGATGCGTAGCTGATGGGAAGCTGGTTAATATTCCAGCACCGTCGTAGAATGCGATGGGGGGACGGATGGCAGAAGGTCATCGGGGTGTTGGATGTCCCCGTTGTTGCACTGTAGAAGGCGCCTAGGCAAATCCGGGCGCGCAATTCAAGGGTGTGACTGGATAGGACTTCGGTCCTAAACTGATTGGAAGCTGTTCCAAGAAAAGCCTCTAAGCTTCAGTTCTACGAGACCGTACCGCAAACCGACACAGGTGGACGGGATGAATATTCCAAGGCGCTTGAGAGAACTCAGGAGAAGGAACTCGGCAAATTAATACCGTAACTTCGGGAGAAGGTATACCCCGCTAGTGTGAAGGGCTCGCGCCCTGAGCATGAAGGGGTCGCAGAGAATCGGTGGCTGCGACTGTTTATTAAAAACACAGCACTCTGCCAAGACGAAAGTCGACGTATAGGGTGTGACGCCTGCCCGGTGCCGGAAGGTTAAGTGATGGGGTGCAAGCTCTTGATCGAAGCCCCGGTAAACGGCGGCCGTAACTATAACGGTCCTAAGGTAGCGAAATTCCTTGTCGGGTAAGTTCCGACCTGCACGAATGGCGTAACGATGGCCACACTGTCTCCTCCTGAGACTCAGCGAAGTTGAAGTGGTTGTGATGATGCAATCTACCCGCGGCTAGACGGAAAGACCCCATGAACCTTTACTGTAGCTTTGCATTGGACTGTGAACCGGCCTGTGTAGGATAGGTGGGAGGCGTTGAAAGCGAGTCGCCAGATTCGCCGGAGCCAACCTTGAAATACCACCCTGGTTTGTTTGCGGTTCTAACCTTGGCCCGTTATCCGGGTTGGGGACAGTGCATGGTGGGCAGTTTGACTGGGGCGGTCTCCTCCTAAAGCGTAACGGAGGAGTTCGAAGGTACGCTAGGTACGGTCGGAAATCGTGCTGATAGTGCAATGGCATAAGCGTGCTTGACTGTGAGACTGACACGTCGAACAGGTGCGAAAGCAGGACATAGTGATCCGGTGGTTCTGAATGGAAGGGCCATCGCTCAACGGATAAAAGGTACTCTGGGGATAACAGGCTGATACCGCCCAAGAGTTCATATCGACGGCGGTGTTTGGCACCTCGATGTCGGCTCATCTCATCCTGGGGCTGTAGCCGGTCCCAAGGGTATGGCTGTTCGCCATTTAAAGAGGTACGTGAGCTGGGTTTAAAACGTCGTGAGACAGTTTGGTCCCTATCTGCCGTGGGCGTTGGATACTTGACGGAGCCTGCTCCTAGTACGAGAGGACCGGAGTGGACGTACCGCTGGTGTATCGGTTGTCATGCCAATGGCATTGCCGAGTAGCTATGTACGGAAGAGATAACCGCTGAAGGCATCTAAGCGGGAAACTCGTCTGAAGATTAGGTATCCCGGGGGCTAGACCCCCCTGAAGGGTCGTTCGAGACCAGGACGTTGATAGGTCAGGTGTGGAAGTGCAGTAATGCACGTAGCTAACTGATACTAATTGCCCGTGCGGCTTGATCCTATAACCTTGTAGGTTAGGTGTTCAAGTACCGTTCAAACAAATCAAAGTCGTCTTCCCACCCGAAGACGCAAAGGCCAGGTAAGCGCGCCTAGCGCCTTACCCGGTACCCATCGCGGCCCGTACGGCGCGTGGATAAGATCCTCCCCCCAAATTCCTTCGGCCAAGGCGCGCTGCGCGCCCCTTTGCCACGTTGTGCTTCTTTCTAGATTGGTTCTGTCGGGCATCGCCCCGCGCAGAACACCCGGTTACGCTTGACGACCATAGCGAGGTGGTCCCACTCCTTCCCATCCCGAACAGGAACGTGAAACGCCTTTGCGCCGATGATAGTGGACGTACGTCTGTGAAAGTAGGTCATCGTCAGGCTCTTATTGTAAGAAAACCCCTCACTGGGCAACCAGTGAGGGGTTTTTGTTTGCGCCAAGCTAAAGCGGGGCAAGGCGGGGCGATAGAGTGGGCCGCCTCAAGAGAGGCTTCCCGATACTTGCATTTGACAGCCGAACATCTAGTGGTGCAGTTCGTGGCTCGGATGTGGGTTCTGATACCGATATTCCTGCGTTCTGCCTCCATAGCCATAAGCTGTCGCGCGCACGTCTTGCACGTAGACGTAACTCTCTTCGTGCAGATTGCCCAATAGCCGGTCAAAAGCTGCGAAGGCTTCGGAGATGTACCTAGCCTTTTCTTCTTTGGTATTGGTTTCGTCGGTGACCTTCACATCGAAGTAGATGCTGCTCTTGCTCTGATCGGTTAACGTACGCCCGGCCACGATCCAGTCATCGGGGCTGACATAGTCGATAGCGATTGACGTGACCTCGGGCTTTTTTCCCAGGATACGGGTCGTCAGATCTAGCAATATGGATGAGATTTTCTGGGTCATGGCTTCGGACCGTTGGGCACTCACTTTGACATTCAGGATGGGCATGGTGATTCCTTTAATTAGCTATGCAACTATCTGCACGAAAAAATCCGCCTTGTCATTCCAAAGCAGATCGGATCCCTTTGACGCGTACAACTGTTTCGGCGAATTCCCCGGCACCCAGAACCTTTTTTAGCCTTGCAGTGACCGCGGCTGCTGCGAAATTCAATGGCTCCTTCATCGCTACAGCGAGCTCAGTCGGGTGAACTTGCAACTCCCGACCGTCATATTCAAGACTTCGGCGCAGAATTAGCCCCTTTGCTTGGAGTCCGTCCAATGCGCGCGTGACGGTTGGACGAGCTATGACCATTGCATCTGCAAGCTCGCGCGGCAATATTCCTGGCCGCTCGAGTACGGCTCGCAACATGAAGGCTTGCGGCACGGTGAGGTCAAACGGCTTAAATGCCGTTGACCATTCCTTGTCCAGCCGGCGTGCCAGCGCGGCAGTATTGAAGTAAAGGCAGTGTTCAAACATGGCTGAAGTTTACGTGTATTTAATTAGCTATGCAATTACTATCGACGTGCAACACACTGGGGACTCTTAATTCGACGTCCCGCAATTCCCACCTATACCCGTGCGACTTTGGATGCCTCGCGGGCTGGTGATGTCTACGAAGAATTGCCGGCGCTCCTGCCCGTAGTGCTGGCATGTGGCGTACTTTGGTTCAGGGAGCTACGAAAGTTGGTGGCTCGTGTTGTACGCGGTGATAGGCCCAGCTTGGGCGGCTTGTAGAAGCCGCCAGGTTTCAAATACTGGCAAACCCATGACGCCGGTGTAGCTTCCGGAAATGTGTTCAATAAACACGGCAGCCTTGCCTTGTATTCCGTAAGCACCGGCCTTGCCAAAGGGTTCGCCTGTTGCACAATAAGCCCTGATTTCATCGCTCGTAAGGGTTTTAAACCGAACTGTCGTAATCGATACGTCTTCGAGAATCAGATCACCGTGTGCCAGCACTACCGCCGTGTGTACAGCATGGGTGCAACCGGACAAACGTAAGAGCATGGCATGCGCATCGTTCAGATCTACGGGTTTCCCCAGGATGTCGTCGCCCAATATCACGGTAGTATCGGCTGCCAGAACTGGGCGTTGGGCCACTAGCGAAGTTAACAAACCAGTCTTGGTCTGTCCGGTTAGCCATTGTCTCGCGCGGATCGCTTTTTCTTTTGCCGTTCGCAGGACATAGTCTTCGGGCGCTTCATTATCCAGTCGCGGCTCGTCTTCACCTTCAGGAGAGGGAATAAGCAGTATTTCGTGATCGACGCCCATCTGAAGAAGAATTTCGTGGCGGCGCGGACTGGCCGAAGCAAGATAAATAATGGGAAGTGTCATTCAATAAAGCTTGATACAGCGGAAGGCTGGATCCCGTAGATGCATAGGAACCAGCCCTGCCTTTTAGTTTACCTTCAGTATTTTCATCCCGTTAGTCGCCCCGCTATAGTGGTGGTCGCCCTGAGTCAGGATAATCCAGTCACCTTCCTGCAAAAGCGAGAGGTCTTTGAGTTTCGCTATGGCAGCTTCACTTTCGGACAGCGTATCATTGTCGGTGTTATCGAAAGAGATGGGATACACACCGCGAAACATAGCTACGCGCCGTAGCGTGCCTGGGTGGCGGGTGTAGCAATAAATAGGTACCCCGGACCGAATTCTTGACATGATCAATGGCGTGTGGCCGCTTTCACTCAGGGCGATGATAGCTTTGACGCCAGGAAAATGATTGGCCGCATACATGGTGGCCAGAGCGATGGTCTCGTCACAGCGCGAAAACGTCTCGCCAAGACGATGTTGCGAGCGGGTGGTACCGGGTTCTTGCTCAGCTCCCAGGCATACTCGCGCCATCGCAGCGACTGCCTCGATCGGAAAGTGTCCCGAGGCGCTTTCCGCAGATAGCATTACCGCGTCGGTATAGTCCAGAACCGCGTTGGCGACATCAGACACTTCGGCCCGTGTGGGTAAAGGACTGTTGATCATGGATTCCATCATCTGGGTCGCAGTGATGACCAGCTTGTTGTGCGTGCGGGCATGTTGGATTATGCGCTTTTGTATGCCCACGAGACGAGCATCCCCGACTTCCACTCCAAGATCGCCGCGGGCCACCATGACGCCATCGCTGACCAAAATAATTGCGTCTAACGCGGCGTCATCGGCTACTGCCTCGGCGCGTTCAATCTTCGCAATGATCCAGGCCTTGCTGCCGGCGGCCTCAACGAGTCTGCGCGCTTCCTCGATGTCGCTGCCATACCGCGGGAAAGAGACCGCGACATAATCCATTTCGAGTTCAGCGGCGAGTTTGATGTCTTCGCGGTCTTTATCTGTGAGGCTGGGCGCTGATATTCCGCCACCGCGCCGGTTGATGCCCTTGTTATTGGATAGTGGTCCGCCCACCGTTACAACGCAGTGCACAGCGTGTTCTTCGACGCTTTGCACCAGTAATACGACACGACCGTCATCAAGCAGCAATTCGTCGCCAATGTGGCAATCTTGCACCAGGCTGGGGTAGTCGATGCCTACAATTGTTTCGTTGCCTTCGTCGCCGGGATGCAGATTCGATAAAGTGAAAGGTTCGCCGACTTTGAGGTTAACCTTAGTGTTCGTGAAGCGGGCGATGCGGATCTTCGGGCCTTGAAGATCTCCCATGATGGCAACGTGGGTGCCGAGCTTTGCAGAAAGAGACCGAACCAGTTCAACACGTTTGCGGTGATCCTGGGGTTCTCCGTGCGAAAAATTAAGGCGGGCAACGTCCATCCCGGCACGGATCAACTGCTCGATTACTTCGGGGCTGGAACTGGCCGGTCCCAGTGTAGCTACGATTTTGCTGCGGCGTTTAATCATGACGGCGATTGATCCACAAGTTAAGGACCTAGCCCGAGAAATCAGGCGCGGTGGTATGGGTGACCGGTCATGATAGCCCAGGCACGATAGAGTTGCTCGGCCAAAATCACTCGTACCATTGGATGAGGTAGAGTAAGCGAGGAGAGCCGTAGCTTTAGAGTGCAGCTGTGTTTCAGGCTGGCGTCCAGCCCATCGGGCCCGCCTATCAAAAACACGATATCCTGGCCGCCACCACGCCAGCTTTCGAGTTCGCGGGCAAGGCCCATTGTTTCTATGTCTTTGCCATGCTCATCAAGGGCGATCCGCATCGCATTGGCTGGTAGGGCAGCTTCGATGCGACGGGCCTCGGCTTGCATCATTTGAGCGGCAGTCTTGCCGGAAGTACGAGGCTCCGGCTTGATTTCTTTAAGTTCGATCGCGCAGTCGGCAGGCATGCGTCGAGCGTAGTCGCGCCAGGCAGTTTCCACCCAGTCTGGCATACGCATTCCTACCGCGACTACGATAAGTTTCATTGCTTGCTGTTATTCGTCTTCGTTGTAGTCGAACGATTCGGGCATGCTGGGCTGCGTCGATTGCGGCAGCAGTTTCACGTTTACGGGCCTGCCACCCCAGATTTCTTCAAGGTTGTAGTATTGTCTAATCGCCGGCGTCATGCAGTGTACGACGATGTCGCCCAAGTCGATCAGCACCCATTCTCCGGTATCTTCACCCTCGTAGGCAATGATTGGTATTTTGCTTTCACGGGCGCTGTCGGCCACGCTGGACGCAATAGCACGCGTTTGACGATTAGACGAACCCGACGTAATGATCACGCGGTCGAACAAGCCGGTAATGTGTGTGGTGTTGAAGATTTTGATGTCTTGTGCTTTGACGTCTTCAAGGGCGTCTATAACAAGGCGTTGCAGTTTTTGAATATCCATGGGTGAACTATACAGTGAGTCGTTAGGCAACAGGCGCTAGATAAAGGCCATTTTGTTGAATATATTGCGCTACAGCAACATCTAGCATTCCATCGGTGGAATCTCCGTCGGCGAGCCGCCGGCGTATTTGGGTTGCGGAAATGGGGCTGGGCTCAAAGGGCAACTCGACAAGCTTGCGTCCGGTTTGCCGAAGATGTTGTGCCAGCGCCTGGGGCGCGATAAGCGGAGTACCCGGACGCTGTGCAACGGCCAATGTCACCAGGTTGGCAATTTCCTGCCAGCAATGCCAGGAGCAGAAATTCTGCAGCTGATCGGATCCGAGTATCCAATAGCGTTCAGTATTATCCGAAATTTCCCTGAGTGTATCTATGGTGTAAGTGGTTCCGCCCCTATGGATCTCGATAGGATTAACATGCAGGCGTGGGTGCTCGCGTGTTGCAATTTCGAGCATCGCCAGGCGTTGCTCGCCTGTGGCAGTCAACGGATTTCGTTGCCATGGATCGGCGGCGGGTATCAGCTGGACGTTATCAAGGTCTAACGTCAGTCTGGCTGTTTCAGCCAGTGCAATATGGGCCAAATGTACAGGATCGAAGCTCCCGCCCAGTAATCCTGATTTCCTTATAGCCATTGACGTGGTTTCAGGTAGTCTGACAATGCTGCCTCGGGTGTGCCGGCTTCGGGAGTCCAGCAGTAGCGCCACGCGGCCATGGGCGGCATAGATAGCAGGATTGATTCGGTGCGCCCGCCTGATTGAAGGCCGAATAGGGTACCCCGGTCAAAGACGAGGTTGAACTCGACGTAGCGTCCGCGACGATAAGCCTGAAAGTCGCGCTGCCTTTCCGTATAGGGCATCAGCTGCCGTTTTTCCACGATAGGCATGTACGCCTTCAGTAATGAGTCACCGACCGATCGGGTTAATGCAAAGCTTTGATCGAATCCATTTTCGTTCAAGTCATCGAAGAAAAGGCCCCCAACGCCTCGTGTTTCACCGCGGTGCTTGAGATAAAAATATTCATCGCACCACTCCTTATAGGCGCGGTATTTATCGACGCCAAAAGGTTCCACGGCATCGTGACAAACTTGATGGAAATGCCGGACGTCGTCTTCGAAGGCGTAATACGGCGTGAGATCGAGGCCGCCGCCGAACCAGAACACGTCGTCTTCGTCGCCTTGACTAGCCTTGGCCACAAAAAGCCGTACGTTCATGTGAACGGTGGGCACATAAGGATTACGGGGATGCAGAACCATCGACACGCCCATGGCTTCCCACGAACGACCGGCTAATTCACGGCGATGCGCCGTTGCAGACGGCGGTAGAGTTTTTCCCTGGACATGGCTGAATAGTACGCCAGCGCGTTCGAATACCGCGCCGCCCTCGAGATAGCGCGACAAGCCCCCGCCGCCTTCCTCTCGGGCCCATCGGTCGGACTGGAAGCTGCTACCGTCGACGTTTTCCAGAGCCTCTACGATGCGTGCCTGCAAATCAAGAAAGTAATCGTAGGCGGTTGAAATGGGAACGGTCATGGGTAAGGCTTCCTTGTGTCTCTTGGGGAGGCAGGGCGATGTATCATGCGGAGCTTGCCGCGGCCGGCATGGCACGCCATCCGATATCTGTGCGGTATTGCTGTCCATCGAAATGCGTCTGGGCGATTGCCGCGTACGCCGCGGATTGTGCACGTTTTACGGAGTCTGCCAAGACGGTCACGCAGAGCACTCTTCCTCCCGATGTTTTTAGCACGCCATCATCCAGCGTCGTACCTGCATGGAACACCATACATTCGTCGGTGTTCTGAGGCAAGCGGGTGATCGCGTCGCCGGTGCGCGGCGTACCGGGATAGTTATGGGCAGCCAGAACCACACCGAGGGCGGTGCGACGGTCCCATTCTATCGTCGCTTCGCTCAGGCGCCCCGCAACGGCTAGTTCGAATACCTGCGCGAGGTCGCTTTTTATTCTCATCACGATGGGCTGGGTTTCCGGGTCGCCCATGCGGCAGTTGAACTCGAGGACCTTTATCGTGCGCGTTGTGTCGGCTCCGCCGCCTATCATAAGCCCCGCATACAGAAAGCCTGTGAAGGGTACGCCGTCTTTCGCCATGCCCGAGATCGTAGGGTGGATGACTTCACGCATGATACGGTTATGCAGTGCCGGACTGATTACCGGCGCTGGCGAGTAGGCTCCCATACCACCCGTGTTAGGGCCTTCGTCATGGTCTTTAAGACGCTTGTGGTCCTGGCTGGTCGCTAGTGGCAGTATGCTGGTGCCATCACACATTACGATGAAGCTGGCTTCTTCGCCTACCAAGCATTCCTCGATAACGACGCGAGCTCCTGCTGCCCCTAGTGATCCGTCGCCCAGCATTTGATCTATGGCTTCACATGCCTCGTCGGTGGTGCTTGCAACTACGACCCCTTTGCCTGCTGCCAGTCCGTCGGCTTTCACGACGATGGGAGCGCCTTGGGCCAGGATATAGGCCTTGGCTTCGACAGGATCGGTAAAGGTTTGATAGTCGGCAGTAGGTATCTGGTGGCGTACCAGGAACGCCTTGGCATAGTCCTTCGAGCTTTCAAGCTGTGCTGCCGCCTGAGTAGGCCCGAAAATCTTCAGTCCCGCCAGCAGGAAGGCGTCGACTATACCGGCTGCCAGCGGCGCCTCGGGTCCGACCACCGTGAAGGCAATCTTCTCACTTTTTGCGAATGCAATAAGCTCGTCGATATCGCTCAATGCAAGATTCTGCACCATAGGCGTGCGCGCTGTTCCGCCATTTCCCGGCGCAACGTATACCGTTTCGACGCGTGCAGACTTCGCCAGACCCCAGGCAAGGGCATGTTCGCGGCCACCGCCACCGATTACAAGTAATTTCATAGTAAGAGAAGAAAGATGCTGTTTAGGCGATTGGTTATATTAAAAACTGAAGAGCGGGACGCCTGTCCTTATTCTGACTCATTCAGAACGGCGGTGGTATAGACCTCTTGTACGTCATCCAGACCCTCCAGTACGTCCAGCATTTTTTGCATTTTGATGGCATCGTCACCGGTAAGTTCGGTTTCACTCAAGGCCTTCATGATGATACCTTGCACTTCGGGAACGAGCGAGGCTTGCTCGAAGGCTGTCTTGACCGCGGCGTAATCGGCGGGAGAGCAGACGACTTCAATGACTCCCTCTTCATCGGTCTGGATGTCTTCTGCCCCAGCTTCAAGTGCCGCTTCCATTACTTGTTCTTCCGAGGTGCCGGGCGCGAACAAAAATTGGCCGCAATGCTGGAACATAAATGCGACCGACCCTTCCTGCCCCAAGTTGCCGCCGTGCTTACTTAACGCGTGCCGAACCTCGGCCACTGTGCGAATGCGGTTGTCGGTCATGCAGTCGACAATGACGGCGGCCCCGCCTACGCCATAGCCTTCATAGCGAATTTCTTCGTAGTTGGTGCCATCGACTCCGCCCGCACCACGCTGGATCGCGCGCTGAATGTTCTCTTTGGGCATGTTGGCTGCCATGCCCTTGTCCCAAGCCATGCGCAGGCGTGGGTTGGTATCTGGGTCAGCACCTCCGGCGCGTGCTGCGACGGTAATTTCACGGATGATTTTTGTCCAGAGCTTGCCCCGTTTGGCATCTTGGCGACCCTTGCGGTGCTGGATATTCGCCCATTTACTGTGACCGGCCATAAAGTGTCATTACATTGAAGGTAAAGAAGTTGATTTTACCGCGTGCAGAGGAAGGAGCATCGAATTACACTTGGGCATTCTCTTTGCCCCTGTCCCCGGATGGTAAATACATATGGCCGAGCCTATCATCATTGCAAGAAATGATCACGCGGAAGCGCTCTTGCTTCCCCAACTCGCTAATCGGCACGGCTGCATTACGGGGGCCACTGGAACGGGAAAGACCGTTACCTTGCAAGTGCTTGCGGAAGCCTTTTCCCGTATGGGGACGCCAGTATTCCTGGCCGACGTAAAGGGTGACTTAAGCGGTGTTTCTCAAACTGGGGTGTCTAGCCCCAAGTTGCAAGAACGGCTTGCCAAACTAGGGTTGCCTGAACCAGCATGGGGTGGCAGCCCCGTCGTCTTCTGGGACATCTTCGGCGAGCAGGGCCACCCTGTTAGGGCCACCGTTTCGGACATGGGGCCATTGCTGCTGGCGCGTATGCTCGAACTCAACGATACCCAGGAAGGGGTGCTCAGCCTAGTATTCAAGGTTGCCGACGACGAAGGCCAATTAATACTAGACCTCAAAGATCTAAGAGCCATGATGCAAGATGTCGCTAATCGTGCGGCTGAACTGCGTACACGGTATGGAAATGTTTCTTCTGCCTCGATCGGGGCAATCCAGCGCAGCCTGCTGCGGCTCGAATCGCAAGGGGCTGATAAGTTTTTCGGCGAACCTATGCTGGATATCTTCGACTGGCTCCGGGTCAACGAGAAAGGCCAGGGAATCGTTAATATTCTGACCGCCGACAAGCTCATGCAGTCGCCGCGTCTGTATGCCGTGTTCTTGTTATGGATGCTGGCAGACCTTTACGAAGGCCTGCCGGAAGTAGGTGATCCCGAGAAACCGAAGTTTGTGTTCTTTTTTGATGAAGCGCACCTGTTATTCAACGATGCACCGAAGGCCTTGCTCGAAAAAATCGAGCAGGTAGTTCGGCTTGTGCGGTCCAAAGGAGTAGGTATTTACTTCGTTACGCAAAATCCGCTGGATATTCCTGATACGGTGTTGGGGCAGTTAGGAAACCGCGTACAGCATGCCTTACGGGCATTTACGCCGCGCGATCAGAAGGCGGTAAAGACAGCAGCCCAAACCATGCGTCCAAATCCGGCGCTCGATATCGAGGCAGCCATTACTGAACTGGGTGTGGGCGAGGCCCTGGTGTCGATGCTCGATGCCAAGGGTCGTCCCACCGTTACTGAAAGAGTTTGGATGCTAGCCCCCGGCAGTCGTATTGGTTCGGCCACCGATGCCGAACGTCAGGCGATACGGAATGCGTCGCTGCTAGGCGGGAAGTACGACGTAATGGTCGATCGTGAATCCGCTTACGAGATTCTGAAAAAGCGGGCAGATGAACTCGTTGTTGAAAGTTCCGCTAAGCAAAGTGCAGGCGGCAACGAGCCGGCAGTCAAAGGCGACCAGGCTGATAGCGGCCTTATGGGCACCGTAAGCGACTTTCTTTTCGGCTCGACCGGGCCGCGTGGAGGACGCCGCGACGGCGTTGTGCAGTCGGTCGTTAAAAGTGTTGCTCGCCGTACCGCTAACCAGTTGATACGCGGTGTGCTAGGGTCGCTCACGGGGCGTCGTTGATAGCCTAGCCGTTGTGCTTTGGCGTCGAAAAAGCAAGTATGTACGAATTCCCGATTATTCAACTTATCAATCGTTTAACTTAAAAAACAAAGAGAGAACCACAGTGTCGAAAGTTCATAAAGTCGCGGTAATCGCTGGTGATGGTATTGGTAAAGAAGTGATGCCAGAAGGTTTGCGCGTCATGGAAGCGATTGCCAGCCGCCATGACATACAGTTTGATTGGGATGTTCTGGACTGGAGCTGCGATTATTACGCGCAACATGGTCGGATGATGCCCGAAGACTGGAAAGACCGGCTGAAAGATCAGGAAGCGATATTCTTCGGCGCAATAGGTTGGCCGGACCTGGTACCGGATCACATCGCCTTGTGGGAATCCTTATTCAAATTCCGTCGGGAATTTGATCAATATATCAACCTGCGCCCTGTCAGGTTGATGCCTGGAGTGAAGTCGCCTTTGGCCGATCGCAAGCCTGGCGATATCGATTTTTTCATTGTGCGAGAAAACACCGAAGGTGAATACTCTAATAGCGGCGGGCGTCTGTTCGAAGGCACCCAGCGCGAGGTTGTCATCCAGGAAAGTGTGTTTACACGCATCGGGGCCGAACGCGTATTGAAATTTGCGTTCGAGCTTGCACAGAAGCGTGGTAAACATCTTACAGCAGCGACCAAATCGAACGGTATCTCCATTTCGATGCCGTGGTGGGACGAACGCGTAGCAGAGATGGCGCAGCAGTATCCAGACGTTCGCTGGGATAAATTCCATATCGATATCCTTTGCGCCCATTTTGTGCAGCATCCGGACCGGTTCGACGTGGTAGTTGCATCTAACCTTTTCGGCGATATTCTGTCTGACCTGGGACCTGCCTGCACAGGTACGATTGGCATCGCCCCGTCGGCCAACCTCAATCCAGACCGCAAGTTTCCATCGCTATTTGAGCCAGTCCACGGGTCCGCACCGGACATCTACGGAAAAGCTATCGCCAACCCTATCGGACAAATCTGGAGCGGTGCGATGATGCTGGATTTTCTGGGTTACCCGCAAGCGGCACAAGAGGTTGTCACGGCGATCGAAACGGTACTCGAAAAAGGTCCTCGTACGCCTGATATGGGCGGAAGTGCAAGCACCCAGGAAGTCGGCGAGGCCGTTGCCGGCCTTATTGCGGGGCTTTAATCACCGCGACGGATTTCTTCTCCGCTTTTCTCAAGCCCGACCACACTATGGCGCCTACCATCAGC
This sequence comes from uncultured beta proteobacterium, assembly GCA_963706785.1. Classification (GTDB taxonomy): domain Bacteria; phylum Pseudomonadota; class Gammaproteobacteria; order Burkholderiales; family Burkholderiaceae_B; genus Pollutimonas. The sequence continues at coordinate 116,949 of CAVPNJ010000009.1, read as the reverse complement.
ACGCCGCCGAATAGTGCTCGGTTGGAAGGGTATTGAGAAAACAGTATCGCGGCAAAGATAATTGCATAGACAGGCTCCAGCGCAATCACAATACCCGCGCTGCGAGCCTTCAGCGTCATCAGGCTGGATACCAGCAAATAATGGGACAGGGCGGTGCAAAATACGCCCAATAACGCGATCCATAGCCAGTTGATGGCGTCGAGCTGCGTGATGGTCGGAAAAGAAAAGGGCAGGGTTAGCAACGCTACAACAAGGTTTTCCCAGAGTGCCACTTGTTGCGCCGGTATATGAGCCGCTGCACGACGATTGATCAGCGTGAAGACCGCGAACGCGAAACCTGACAATACTGCCCACGCGAGACCTATGGTGGCCTCGTCCTGAAAGTCAAAAGACGGTGTAACCAGTACCAGGCCGACGGTTACCAACGTCAGTATCAGCCACTCCGCAACACTGATTTTTTCTTTGAATAACAAGCACTCACACACAGTGATGAATGCGGGAAAGCTGGCAAATCCGAGTGTCGCAACGGCCACGCCGGCAATCTTCACTGCAATGAAAAAGGTTATCCAGTGCACCGCCAGCATGCCGCCTGCAGCGACCAACACACCAAAATTCTTGACGCTGAATCCCTGCGTCCATGATCCACCCTGATAACGAATGAAGGCGAATAGGGCTAGCACGGCGAAGCTTGCACGCCCTGCGGTGATAACCATGGCATCGGCTCGAATCAGTTCGCCAAAAATCCCGGTAAGGCCAAACAAAATTGCCGCGATATGAATGGCAAAAAGGGCTTGTTGACGATTCATATTTTCAGCTAAACGATTGCAATAAGGACTTAAACTAGGCACTATTGTCGCGCACGTAACATTTCAGCAAGGAGTCCGTTTTGGAAAACCAGGTCAAAGCAATACGTATCGAGAAAAATGGTGGCCCCGAAGTACTGAAACTCGTTTCGGTAACTGTGCCGGTGCCCGAGAAAAACGAGGTAACTATACGCCAGAAAGCGGTAGGCCTGAATTTCATCGACATTTATTTCAGAACAGGTCTTTATACACACCCCTTGCCTCATGGCCTGGGTTTTGAAGCCTCTGGTGTCGTCGAAGCGGTGGGCGCTGATGTCAAGCATCTTAAGGTGGGCGACCGGGTTGCCTATGGCCAAAGCCCTTTAGGCGCCTATGCCGAGGCACGTAATGTGCCGGCGGATCGCGTCGTCAAGATTCCCAAGGGTGTTTCATTCGAGCAGGCCGCTGCCATTATGCTCAAAGGCCTGACAGTTCAGTACTTGTTCCGTCAAACGTATCGCTTACAAGGTGGTGAAACGATCTTGTTCCATGCTGCTGCGGGCGGTGTTGGCCTGATTGCATGTCAGTGGGCAAAAGCTTTAGGCGTGAAGCTTATCGGCACTGCTTCCAGTCCCGAAAAGGCAGCTTTGGCCAAAGCTCATGGCGCCTGGGAAGTCATCGACTATTCCAAAGAAAACGTAGTAGAGCGAGTCAAAGAACTTACGAACGGCAAGAAAGTGCCGGTCGTATACGATGGCGTAGGCAAAGACACATGGTTGACTTCACTCGACTGTCTTGAACCCCGCGGCCTGATGGTCAGCTTTGGTAACGCTTCTGGATCGGTCGACGGGGTGAATTTGGGCGTACTGGCAGCTAAAGGCTCGCTCTTTGTGACGCGTCCGACGCTGGGCACCCATGTGCCCACTCTGGAGAAAATGAAAGCGGCGTCCGACGAACTGTTCGAGCTGGTCGCGAAAAAGAAAATCCAGGTCACTATCGGACAGCGTTTTGCTCTGGAAGATGCCGGCCAGGCCCAAGATGCACTACAAGGCCGCAAGACCACAGGTGCTACGATACTTACGCTGGACTAAGTCCTTGACTAAGGCCGGGTATGCGGCCTAAGTGTCGGCGTGCTTAAGCTTATAGGCGTCGGATTACCCTTACTGGGTAATCCGATATCGGCTTACAACAGGGCCTGTGCGTCCTGATGGTAGCGTTGTACCCGCTCAACCTCTTCCTTTGACCCCAAGACGACGCCGATTCGTTGATGCAAGGCGGTAGGTTGCACATCGAGAATTCGTTGGTTGCCGTCGATTGCGGCGCCACCGGCTTGTTCCACGATGAAGCTCATGGGATTCGCTTCGTACATCAGTCGTAATTTGCCGGCTTTACCTGAAGGCCGCTCATCGCGCGGGTACATAAATATGCCTCCGCGCGTAAGGATGCGGTGCACGTCGGCAACCATCGAGGCGATCCAGCGCATATTGTAATCTTTGCCCAAGGGACCGGTCTTGCCAGCCAGGCAATCATCGATATACCGCTTGACCGGCGGTTCCCAATGCCGCATGTTAGACATGTTGATGGCAAATTCGGCGGTTTCCTCGGGGATAGTAATATTTTCGTCGGTCACTACCCACGACCCCATTTCGCGGTCAAGCGTGAAGCCAACGACTCCTGTTCCTACCGTAAGCACCAGCATGGTTTGTGGGCCGTATACCGCGTAGCCGGCAGCCACTTGGCGGGCGCCGGACTGTAGGAAATCACTTTCATCTACATCGCGCCCGGAAGTATGGTGCGGCGCATGCAAAACCGAGAAAATGGTTCCTATGGATACGTTGACGTCGATATTGGACGACCCGTCGAGCGGATCGAACAACAATAGATATTCGCCCTTCGGGTACCGGTTCGGAATTAGGTGTATGGTTTCCATTTCTTCAGAAGCCATGGCGGCAAGGTGACCGCCCCATTCGTTGGCTTCGAGCAGAATCTCGTTGGACAGAACATCCAGTTTTTTCTGCACCTCGCCTTGCACGTTTTCCGTTTCGAGGCTGCCCAGCACCCCACCAAGCGCGCCTTTACTGACGGCGTGACTAATCGCTTTGCAAGCGCGCGCCACGGTTTCAATTAGCAGGCGCACTTCTGCCGAGACGGCCTGTTTCTTTCTTTGCTGCTCGACCAGATACTGGGTCAATGTCTTACGTTTCATTTGTACTCCTGCTGTATGTTCAATGCTTTGGAAATAATTTCGGCAACATTCCGCGAAAGCGTGGGGTGTTGTTGTATACGCTGGAGCGCGCTTTGCATGGACTCACGATTGGGCGATGCAAAGCGTGACCAATTGTCGAATGTGCGCGCCAGTCTTGCGGCGATTTCCGGATTTAGCTGGTCAAGTGCAATTACTTGACTGGCCCAGAAGTCATAGCCTGCAGGTGTGTGTATGCCTTGGAGATTGTTCATGCAGAACTGGAAGATCAGTGACCGGGCGCGGTTTGGGTTACGCAAGGAAAATGCTGGGTGCAGCATCAACGCATGCACTGTTTCAATCGTCGTAGTCGGAGCGGAAGCCTGCAGGGCAAACCATTTATCGATGATAAGAGGATCTTGTTGCCATTGCTGATAAAAGTGATCCAACGCCTGCGAGCATTCTTCTGATGAGGAAAAATGCACTAAAACGGAAAGCCCGCCCATGCGATCGGTCATGTTCTGGGCGTCGTAATATTGGGCCAGCGCCATAGCTTCGGCTTGTGCGTGACCGGCTGCCATAAGGTAATGCAAGGACAAATTACGTAAGGCGCGGCGTCCGGACGACAGCGGATCTGGCCGGTAGTCAGTGCCGGTGCTGGTGCAGTTTTGGTAGGTGGCAAGCCAGCTGGAAGCGAGCGCCTCGCCCAGATGACGCCGCAAATACTTGCTGGCCTGCACGACTTCCAGAGGCGTCATGGGCGCGGTCTTTTCCAGCAGTTCTTTTTCGGTCGGAGGCGTAAGGATGCGTGATTTGTAGTCGTTGCTAAGCTGCGCGTCATCAAGCAGGCCCCGCCAGACATCAACGAGGTTTGATGTCAGAGAGGGTGGTTTCTGAGCGGTGAAATCGTCCACTAGTGACAATAGTTGACGCGTTGCCAATTCCTGGACGGCTTCCCAACGTGCCAGCGGGTCGCTATCGTGTTGTGCCAGCAGCGTCAGTTCGCTGTCCGGCCTTTCGTATTCAACGATAACTGGTGCCGAAAAATTCCGTAGCAGCGAGGGCACAGGTCTTTCGGGAATATCGTGAAATTCCCAAGTGTGCTTCTCGTCTAGAAGTTCTAGCAATACGGTGTCCACCGTTGCACCGTCGACCCGGATAGGAAGCGCCTTGCCTTGCTGGTCGAGTAAGCCTAGTGCAAAAGGAATATGCAGGGGTGGTTTCTTAATTGGTGGCGAGTGCAGCTTTTCTATTCCGACCGGGTCGCAACGTTGGCCCAATGTGATGGAACACATTTTCTTGTCGGCATCATAGTTCAGCTCGACTTTCACGCGCGGCGTACCGGCCTGACTATACCAGCGGCGGAAAACGTCGAGTGTCTTACCTGGACTCTGTTGAATGTACACAGATTCCATGGCGCTGACGAAGTCATCGCAAGTTACGGCAGTGCCGTCGTGGCGGCGGAAGTATTCATCTATGCCCGCTTGGAACCCCGCCTCACCAAGAAGGGTGTGCTGCATGCGTATTACCTCGGCACCTTTTTCGTATATGGTGGCCGTATAGAAATTGGCTATTTCCTGATAACTTTCGGGCCGTATCGGATGGGCCATAGGGCCTGCATCTTCAGGGAATTGCGAAATACGCAGGGTGCTGACGTCATCAATGCGTTTGACTGCACGGGCACTGGCAGCTTCCGGTCCGGCCAAATCGCGAGCCAGCATGTCGGCAGAGAATTCCTGATCGCGAAAGACGGTAAGCCCTTCTTTCAACGATAACTGGAACCAGTCGCGACAGGTAACGCGATTGCCAGTCCAGTTATGAAAATATTCGTGGCCGATTACGGCTTCAATGGCGCGATAGGCTGCGTCGGTGGCGGAATCTTTGTCAGCCAGCACATAGGCGGAATTGAAAATATTCAATCCTTTGTTTTCCATGGCCCCCATGTTGAAGTCGCGTGCTGCAACCACCATAAAGCGGTCAAGATCAAGATCCAGATGAAAACGCTGCTCGTCCCATTCAACCGAACGGACCAGGCAATCAAGGGCCCATTCTGTTTTTTTCTCGGAACCTCTGTCGCTGTATATTTGCAGCAATGCCTCGCGCCCGCCTCTGGTGCGTATAGTTTGCTCGCGGCAGGCAAAGTCGCCAGCCACCAGGGCGAATAGGTAGCTGGGCTTAGGGTGTGGGTCTTCCCAGACCGTTTCGTGGCGGCCATCGGGAAGATCGCTGGTGTGTAAGCGGTTGCCGTTTGACAGCAGTAAAGGGAAGCGCTCTTTATTGGCACGCAGCGTCACGCGATAGCTGGACATGACGTCGGGCCGATCGGGAAACCAGGTTATCCGTCGAAACCCTTCGGCTTCGCACTGGGTAAACAGCTTTTCCCCTGATACGTACAAACCCATCAGGCTGGAATTGTCGACCGGTTTGCATCGACTGACTATCTCTAGCGTGAAACGTGCTGTGCTGGGGAAAAGGGTTAGTAGCTCATCGTGCAACTGGTATTGCTGCGACGTTAGCTTTTGACCGTCAAGGACCACGGACTCCAGGTCTAAATCTTGCCCATTCAACGTCAGCGGCAAGTTTTCATCGGTGAGTCGTTCGAACAAAAGGCGGGAATGCACCACTGTCTGGGCCGGGTCGAGGTCGAACTCCAAGTCGACCTCCGGCAATCTGTATGGGTAGGGCTGGTATTCGTGACGAGATATGGCAGCGGTTGTATCGGTAGGCATTTTCTAAGAACTCGTGTCCAATGATCGGTCTATTGTAGTATTAGCGCGAGCCTGCGGTTTTTGCGGGACGGATGCAACCTTTGGACTCATCCAGTGGTCTTAATTATGCGGGAATGACAAAAAATTGCGGTAGGCCTTAAAACCGATATACGGGCCTAGTGGCGTGAAGCACGGGGGAAATATGTGGCACGTAATGAATCGTCCAAGCAGCACGATGTTCCGTTTCGGAATGATTTTGGTGAGCTTGTTCCTAATCGCAGGCTGCGCTTCCACCTTGTCGGCGCGCGTCACTAGTTATCAGCATTGGCCAGCAAACGTAGAAGGCCAGACGTATCGCATCGTACCCTCATCGAGTCAAATGAATAATTTGGAGTTCCAGTCATTTGCCGATATGTTGCGAGCGTCAATTGGGCCGACCGGACTTGTTGAAGCGCGCGCGGGGCAGTCGGCTAGATTTGATGTGTCGATCAGCTATGGCAATCCCGTCAGTCAGGCCTGGGTCCAGCGTTATAACGATCCATATTTATATGACGGGTGGGGTTTCGGCCCGGCCTTCGGTGCCTACTATGGTGGCTATGGGGGTTGGGGCGGCGCTATGTATGTAACGCCGTCGGTGCAAAATGTACCGGTAGAGGTATATAAAAATACCTTGACTGTAGTCATCACAGATAACCAGAATCATGGCGCAGAAGTATATAGATCTAGTGCCGTGAATGTCAGCACATACGATAGCCTGGCGCAAGCTATGCCGTACCTTGCTCAGGCAGTATTCGATGGTTTCCCTGGTAACGACGGAGAGGTGCGCGAAATAACCTACGATCGCGCACATTGACCGCGATGAATATTAGTCTTTAATTAGAAAATCGCTTCTGTTTTGACCTGCTGATTCTGCAGCGACGATCCAGCGCGGGGCTTTGCCCCTTCCTGTCCAGCTTGCGCCGGTATGGGGGTCACGATATTTGGGGGCGACTGACCGCTTGGATGCATCTTTAGGGCTGTCATTCGGGCGCGTGCCAGAATTAGTTGTTTTTGCGGTGTAAGCTTCGGCGACTTCCTGGGGCGAGATATCGAATTCGCGCATGGAGCGAATAATTGAGTTGATTACCGGACGTCGTTCTTTGATTTGCAAGGCTTGGGCCTGCTTCTGGAGCCTGAGTATTTCTTTTTCGATTTTTTGTTTGATTGAGGAATACGAGTTTCGGGCCATGGCTATTCCAAATTTCAGGATTTTTATAAAGCAGTCTAAGCTACTGATTATTTACGTGTAGCATTTATTTTATCGTATTCGTTGAATAAATCACTTCGGTAATACCAATATATTTATATTCCGGTTCGTGGTCTTAAATTTCTAGGTGTTTATTAATGGTTATGGCAGCAAGTAAAGATAAGTTCCGCGTCGCCGCGATTCAAACGGTTTCATCGACACAGCTAATGGGCAATCTACAGAATGCTGGCAACCTGATTGCCCAGGCCGTGGAAAAGGGGGCTGAGTTGGTGGTGCTGCCCGAATATTTTTGCTTTATGGGTAGAAAGGATAGCGACAAACTGAGCATTAAAGAAAAGCTCGGTATTGGCCCTATTCAGCAATTTCTGTCCGGCCAGGCCAAACAATACGGTATCTGGCTTGTTGGTGGAACACTGCCCCTTGATAATGACGATCCTGACCGCATTTATAATTCATCCTTGATCTATGACCCGGCTGGTAATCAGGTCGCCCGGTATGACAAGATTCATTTGTTTGGATTCAAGAAGGGGCAAGAATCCTACGATGAATCGGTTTCAATACGGGCCGGCGAGAATGCTCCCCAGACATTTATGGCTCCGTGCGGTCCGGTCGGCGTTTCGATTTGTTACGATTTGCGCTTCCCTGAATTTTTCCGCGCCATGGGCGAGGTCAACCTTATCGTACTGCCGGCTGCCTTCACTTACACCACGGGGTCGGCGCACTGGGAAGTGTTATTGCGGGCTCGCGCCATCGAGAATCAATGCTATGTTCTAGCCTCAGCGCAAGGCGGTAAACACGAAAATGGTCGCCGTACATGGGGCCATTCTGTTCTAATTGATCCATGGGGCGACATCGTTGACAGCGTTGCCGAAGGCCCTGGCGTCGCCGTTGGCGACATCGACCTTAAGCGCTTGTCCGACGTGCGCGAATCCTTGCCCGCCCTTAAACATCGCACGATGTAATTATCGTTGTAACGGTACTTTTTTATGAAACTTGCTGATCCCGCTATTAACGCCCTGGCCACCGCCAAATCGGTCCTGCTCGACCCATGGGGTTTGAGCGAATCCGATATGGCGCGCGCCTTGGGCGAAATTTTCACACACAAGGTCGACTACGCCGACCTGTACTTTCAATATACCCGCAGCGAAGGCTGGAGTCTGGAAGAGGGCATCGTCAAAACGGGCAGCTTCTCGATCGAGCAAGGGGTCGGTGTACGCGCAATAAGCGGCGAAAAGACCGCGTTTGCCTACTCAGACACGCTTTCCGCCGATGCCTTGCTGTCATCCGCCCGTGTTGTGCGCACTATTGCGCGACAAGGAGCAGGCCGTCAAAAAGTCATAACGGGGCACCCTCCGGCGGGGCATGACCTTTACGCCGCCATCGATCCGGTCAACACGCTTTCCGCACCTGAAAAGGTGGCCTTGCTCGAGCGTATCGAGGCGATGGCCCGGGCCGCGGACCCGCGTATTATTCAGGTGATGGCGGGACTTGGAGCCGAGTACGACGTCATTCTGGTGGCCGGTAGCGACGGACGCTTGGCCGCTGACGTTCGCCCACTTGTACGGCTGTCACTGACAGTCATTGCCGAGCGCGACGGTCGGCGCGAAATGGGTCACGGGGGCGGCGGTGGGCGTACCGGCTTAGCTTACTTTACCGACGATATCTTGCGATCGTATGTGCAGCGCGCCACTCACGAGGCGCTTACCAACCTTGACGCTCGGCCCGCTCCCGCGGGCGAAATGACCGTCGTACTGGGTTCCGGTTGGCCTGGTATTTTGCTGCACGAAGCGGTGGGCCACGGCCTTGAAGGCGATTTCAACCGGAAGGGGTCCAGCATTTTCTCGGGTCGCATCGGCGAACGCGTGGCATCCAAGGGCGTCACCGTTATAGATGACGGTACCATTGCCGACAGACGTGGTTCTCTGAATATCGACGACGAAGGCAACGCGACGCAGCGCAACGTCCTGATCGAGGACGGAATCTTGAAGGGTTACATGCAAGATTCCATGAACGCGCGTTTGATGAAAATGCCAGTTACGGGTAATGGGCGACGCGAATCATACGCCCACTTGCCTATGCCACGCATGACTAATACCTTCATGCTTCCCGGCCAGGTGCCGCCACCCGAAATTATTTCCTCCGTCAAAAGGGGCCTTTATGCCGTTAATTTCGGCGGCGGCCAAGTCGATATTACTAGCGGTAAGTTTGTGTTTTCCACATCCGAGGCCTACATGATAGAGAACGGCAAGGTTACTTACCCGGTCAAAGGGGCGACACTCATCGGCAATGGTCCCGACGCTATGAATCGAGTCAGTCTCATCGGCAACGATTTGCAATTGGATTCAGGCGTAGGAACTTGCGGTAAAGAGGGTCAAAGTGTCCCTGTCGGGGTTGGGATGCCCACGGTTCGGATGGACGGCCTCACGGTTGGCGGCACCGCGTAATCGCAGTTGCACACGAGTAGGTGCGCGGTTTGCAACACGTTGGGCCAGATTTTTGTTGGCACAACGGCCGCTACGTGCTAGGATTAGTCCATGTCTTGCGTAACTTCTTTCGCTTCCTTTTATTTTTTTACTTTTCCAAAGCCGCTGGTGGAGGAAGGGAAGCGTAGTACGCAGTAACAAGAAACAAATTCCCAAAAAGCCGCCAGCGACGCTAGGCGGCTTTTTTTGTACCGCTTGCTAAGTTGACAATTACTCTGGAGTGAAAGCTGTGTCGCACAATACTGATGATTTACGTATCCGAGAAATTAAAGAACTTAGCCCGCCCGCTCATGTGATGCGCGAGTTCGCCTGCACCACCGAGATTTCGGCGACGGTATATGAGGCCAGACGTGCAGTGCATGACATCTTGCACGGGTCCGACGATAGACTGACCGTCGTGATAGGACCGTGTTCCATCCACAACCCCGCAGCCGCGCTGGATTATGCCAAGCGTCTTGTCGGCGAACGTGATCGTTTCAGTGGTGAACTTGAAATTATCATGCGCGTTTACTTTGAAAAACCTCGTACGACTGTCGGCTGGAAAGGATTGATCAACGATCCCGGACTCGACGGCAGCTTTAATATCAATCAAGGTCTTCGTATTGCCCGCGAGCTTCTGATCGACGTCAATCAGTTGGGCATGCCTGCTGGCTGCGAATTTCTGGACATGATTACCCCTCAGTACATTGCGGACCTGGTGTCGTGGGGCGCCATTGGGGCTCGTACGACCGAAAGTCAGGTGCATAGGGAATTGGCCTCTGGCTTGTCGTGTCCCGTGGGTTTCAAGAATGGAACAGACGGAAATGTAAAGATCGCCATTGATGCCATCAATGCCGCATCGCAGCCGCACCATTTCCTTTCTGTCACCAAAGGCGGTCATTCGGCCATTGTCTCCACTTTGGGCAACAATGATTGCCATCTTATTTTGCGCGGCGGAAAGGTCCCTAATTACGACGCCGAAAGCATTGAGGCTGCGTGCCAGAAGTTGGGCAAGGCAGCGTTGCTGCGGCGCCTAATGGTTGACGCAAGCCACGCGAACAGCAACAAGGACTATCAGAATCAGCCGGGGGTGATCAACGATGTCGCAGCCCAAATGGAAGCCGGTGACGAGCGCATTTTCGGCGTTATGATCGAAAGCAACCTGGTGGGTGGCCGTCAAGACATGGTTCCCGGAAAACCTTTGGTTTATGGCCAGAGTATTACTGACGGCTGTATCGATTGGGACACCTCGGTAAAGGTGCTCGAGCGTCTTTCTCAAGCAGTGAAAGTCCGCCGGCAACTGCGCTCACAATCGGCAAATGCCCTGATCGGCACGGCCGCCTAAAAGTCGTAGTATTGAATATGCCGACCTTTCGGCCGGCTACAAGGAGTTTCTGCATGAACGCCCCCGTCTTTACGCAAGACCTTCGCCGGACGATTCCGGCGGGTTTTCTTGATGCGCTCAAGGTACAGTTTGGCGAACGCTTCTCAACATCTCACGCGGTGTGCGAGCATCACGGCCGAGACGAATCCCCGTACCCGCCCATGCTGCCAGACGGTGTTGTGTTCGCCCTTAGCACTGAAGACGTTGCCTGGGTTGCGCGGCATTGCAACCAACATAAGGTCCCGCTTATACCATTTGGTGCAGGCTCGTCGCTTGAAGGGCATTTGCTGGCGATACACGGCGGCATCAGTCTTGACCTGTCGGGCATGAACCAAGTGGTGTCCGTCCATGCCGAAGATTTCACCGCTACCGTGCAGGCTGGGGTCACGCGCAAGCAGCTCAACGAAGAAATCCGCGCTACCGGCTTGTTTTTTCCGATAGACCCAGGCGCGGATGCAAGTCTGGGCGGCATGGCTGCGACTCGCGCGTCAGGCACAAACGCCGTGCGTTACGGCACGATGCGCGAGAACGTGATGTCGTTAAAGGTGGTGACGGCCGACGGCCGCATAATCCAAACGGCGAATCGCGCCAGAAAGTCTTCGGCGGGGTACGACCTGACTCGTGTCTTTGTGGGTAGCGAAGGTACCTTGGGAATCATTACCGAAGTCACGATTCGCTTGTATCCACAGCCGGAAGCGATTTCGGCCGCAATCTGTAATTTCGAAACGTTGCGCGATGCCGTGCAGAGCGTTATCGAGATCATACAGATGGGCGTTCCGGTTGCTCGCGTCGAGTTCATGGATACCACCGCAGTAAAGGCTACCAATATCTACAGCAAGCTAAGCCTGAAAGAATCGCCATTGCTGCTTTTCGAATTTCATGGCAGTCCTGCAGGAGTCAAGGAGCAAGCTGAAATCGTCCAGGGCATTACTCGCGATAACGGCGGTCTGGATTTTGAGTGGGCCGAACAAGCTGAAGATCGCAGCCGTCTGTGGACTGCGCGCCATAACGCTTATTTTGCGGGCTTACAGCTGCGTCCGGGAAGCCGCGCCAGCACAACGGACGTCTGTGTTCCTATTTCACGATTGGCCGAATGTGTATCGGAAACGGCGGCGCAATTAGATCGTGCGAGTTTTCCTTACACCATAGTAGGGCACGTCGGGGACGGAAACTTTCATGTTCTGATGCTGCTCGACCCCGATAATCCTAACGAGTGGGAGGAGTCTGAGCGTCTTAATCATCAGTTGGTCGAGCGCGCAATCCAAATGGACGGCACCTGTACGGGCGAACATGGTGTAGGCTTGCATAAAAAGGAGTTCATGTTGGCCGAGCACGGGCGTGACGCGCTTGACCTTATGGCTAGCTTGAAAAGGGCATTTGACCCGAACAATATACTGAATCCCGGAAAAATTATTCCCGAATCATAAAATAAGCGGGACACCCTAATCGGGTGTAAAAGATAACAAAGAGAGACAATGAACCATCCCACGATAAGTCCGGTGCCCGCCTTGGCGCCGGATTTTGCAGGATTGCTCGCGCTACTGGCGCCTGACGTTCCGCAGCACTGTATCCTGTCCAAAGTCGAAGACACCCGTCCCTACGAATGCGACGGCTTGTCTTTGTACCGTTGCTTGCCGCCGGTGGTCGTATTGCCCGAGACCGAAGAGCAAGTCATTGCCGTATTGCGCGCCTGTAAGGCATTCAACATTCCTATCGTCGCGCGCGGTGCTGGCACGGGGTTATCGGGCGGTGCAATGCCGCACGCTCAGGGTATTTTGCTCGGACTGGCTAAACTAAACCGCATTAAGAAGATCGATCTGGATTCGGCCACCGCTGTCGTCGAGCCAGGCGTGCGTAATCTTGCAATATCCGAAGCCGCAGAACCTTATGGTCTGTATTACGCTCCCGATCCTTCCAGCCAGATCGCCTGCTCGATAGGCGGCAATATCGCTGAAAACTCCGGTGGAGTGCATTGCCTGAAATATGGTTTGACTGTTCACAACGTCTTACGTGTGCGCATGATTACTATTGACGGGGATGTGGTCGAACTGGGCTCCGAGGCACCTGACAGTCCGGGCCTGGATTTGCTCGCGGCTTTCATTGGGTCAGAGGGAATGCTCGGAATCGTCACGGAAGTGACTGTGCGGCTAATACCCAAACCGGCACGCGCGCAAGTTGTCATGGCAAGCTTCGCCAGCGTCGAGGCAGCCAGTCTGGCGGTCACCAACATTATTGCTGGCGGCATCATTCCAGCTGGTCTCGAAATGATGGACAAGCGCGCCGTGCATATGGTCGAACCGTTCGTCAAGGCGGGCTACGATCTCGATGCCGCCGCGATTTTGCTGTGCGAGTCCGATGGCGCGCCCGAAGAGGTGGCCGACGAGATCAGACGCATGGAAGCGATCTTCCGCCATGCTGGTGCGACCCGATTACAGGTGTCCCATTCCGAAGCCGAACGCTTGCTTTTCTGGGCTGGCCGAAAAAACGCGTTTCCTGCAGCTGGTCGGATTTCGCCGGACTACTACTGCATGGATGGAACCATACCGCGCCGGCATCTAGGACGAGTGCTCGGAGCGATTGAGCAAATGGAAGACGAATACGGCTTACGCTGCGCTAACGTTTTTCACGCGGGCGACGGCAATCTGCATCCTTTGATCATGTTCGACTCCAATCAACCCAACGAGGTCGAGCGCGCCGAAAAATTCGGTGCTGCCATACTCGAACTGTGCGTCGAAGTGGGTGGCACAGTGACCGGCGAACACGGCGTGGGCATAGAAAAAATAAATCAAATGTGTATACAGTTCACGCGAGAAGAACTCGACTTCTTCGGCGCTCTGAAGAAGGGGTTTGACCCGTACGGCCTGCTCAATCCAGAGAAGGTTATCCCCCTTCTCGCGCGCTGCGCGGAGTACGGAAAAATGCACGTCCACGGCGGCGAAATCCGCTTCTCTGAACTGCCCCGCTTTTAAGAATGAGCCATGGAATTCGTACTATCTGAAATCTGCCAGCAGGTAATAACTGCAAGGGCTGGCGAACGCTCGTTGTGCATACGCGGTGGAGGCACTAAAGCCTTTTACGGCGAGCCAGGTGACCGCGAAACTCTTAACGAGATCGCAGTTCTTGACCTCTCGCCGTATCGCGGCGTTGTCAATTACCAGCCCTCAGAACTCGTCATTACGGCGCGTGCTGGCACCTTGCTTAGCGACATCGAAGTCATGCTCGACGAGCAGAATCAAATGCTGGCCTTCGAGCCTCCGCGCTTTGGTCCCGAATCTACAATCGGCGGCTGTATCGCAAGTGGCTTATCCGGGCCCAGACGCATGGCGGCCGGGAGCGCGCGCGATTTTATGCTGGGCGCAAAGCTGCTTAATTCTTCGGGCAGCATCCTTTCTTTCGGCGGCGAAGTCATGAAAAACGTGGCAGGCTTTGATGTGTCCCGATTGCTGACCGGGTCGATGGGGATTTTCGGCGCTCTGACTGAAGTGTCCATTAAAGTGGCTCCCAAGCCCTTCCAGGAGAAAACGCTGGCTTTCGAGCTGGGTCAGGCCCAGGCGCTTGCTCTGTTCACACAATGGCGAAGCCAACCCTTACCCATTTCCGCTACGGCTTGGTGCGCGAACGACGGTACCGAGACGGGCCGTTTGCACGTTCGACTATCCGGCAGCGAGCCGGCTGTGCGAATAGCCTCGGAAAAGTTGGGTGGACAGGAATTGGATGCCGCTGCCGCACAGTCCTTCTGGAATAGCCTTCGAGATCAAACCGATCCTTTCTTTCAAAGCCCCACTGTATGGCGTGTGGCGGTGCCCCCGCAGGCACCCATGTTGAATGCCGGATCGACCTTGATTGAATGGGGGGGCGGCCTGCGCTGGTTGTCCGACGTAACGTCGGGATCGGACCTGCGCCGCAGGGTCGCGCAGCTCGGTGGGCATGCCACGTTGTACCGCTACGATTCCAAGCCCGCCGATCTGCCAGTCTTCCAGCCCTTACAGCCTGCGCTCAAGAACATCAGCCTGCGCCTGAAACAGGAGCTCGATCCTGTTGGCGTTTTCAATCCTAAACGCTTGTTTCCCGACTTTTGAGATCTCAATCATGCAAACAAATCTAGCATCATGGGTGCGTGATACTGACGAAGGTCAGGATGCAGATGCAATCCTGCGCCGATGCGTCCATTGCGGATTCTGCCTGGCGACTTGTCCCACCTATCAAATTCTGGGGGACGAACTCGATAGTCCGCGCGGGCGCATATATTTGATGAAGCAGGTGCTCGAGGGGGTAGAGCCAAGTCGGGCGACTCAGGAACACCTGGACCGTTGTCTGACCTGTCGTAATTGTGAAACCACCTGTCCCTCCGGGGTCGAATACGGTGCTTTGGTCGATATTGGGCGCAAGCTGGTCGACCAAAAGGTTGAACGACCTTTTTCCCAGCGGCTCACCCGCACGCTGCTGCGGCGTGCGCTGAATTCATCCTTGTTCGGCCCCGCCATGAAACTTGGCAAGATCATGCGGCCAGTGCTTCCCCAAGTCTTGAAAAGCAAGATTCCGCAGAGTAGGGAAGTGGGCAAGTCGCCGGCTGGCGGCCAACGGCATTCGCGTCAGGTGCTGATGATGGTGGGCTGTGTTCAACCGGCCATGATGCCCACAATCGACGCAGCCACGATACGGGTGCTCGATGCGCTGGGTATAGGCACCCAATTCGCGGGCGGAGCCAGCTGCTGCGGAGCGATCAATTTTCACCTTGACGCCCAAGAGACAGCGCTAGACCAGATGCGGGCCAATATCGATGCTTGGCTGCCGTTGCTGGATAAAGGCCAGGTTGAAGCCGTTATCATGAACGCGTCGGGTTGCGGCGCCATGGTCAAAGAGTATGCCCATCATTTGCGCCACGACCGCGACTATGTCGAGAAGGCGTTGCGTCTGGTGGATAAAGTGCGCGACGTCGCCGAGATCGTCGCGCCCCATGCGCCCGCACTTAGAGCGCTAATGAAATCACCACCTTCGCCGATGGCATTTCATCCACCATGTACCTTGCAGCACTGGCAGGGCCTGCGCGGCGTCAGCGAGCGCATGCTGGCCGAGCTCGGTTTTATCTTGCAGCCTTTTGCAGAATCGCATTTATGCTGCGGTTCTGCGGGAACGTATTCCGTCACGCAACCAGAACTTTCGCGGTCATTACGCGATCGTAAGCTCGCAGCCATTCAGGCTACCGCGCCCAAAACTATTGTTTCATCCAACATCGGTTGCATTACCCATTTGCAAAGCGGCACGACGACGCCCGTTCGACACTGGATCGAAGTGGTCGACGAGGCGCTAAAGCAGGGCCCGGGCGACTCGCTTTCGTGATCGGCGGAACCGTCTAAAATACGCCCATGGCTAAAATATCTGCATCAAAAGGGCGCGTCGTGGTCGGTATGTCGGGTGGGGTCGATTCCTCCGTGACTGCCTGGCTGTTGAAAGAACAGGGCTACGAAGTCGTGGGCCTGTTCATGAAAAATTGGGAAGACGATGACGACTCCGAATACTGTTCATCGCGTCAGGATTGGCTCGATGCCGCCAGTGTCGCCGACCTTATCGGCGTCGAAATCGAGGCTGTAAATTTTGCTGCCGAATACAAGGATCGCGTGTTTGCCGATTTCTTGCGTGAGTATTCGGCGGGTCGTACCCCTAATCCCGATGTCTTGTGTAACGCCGAAATAAAATTCAAGGCATTTCTGGACCATGCCATGTCACTGGGCGCAGAGCGCATTGCGACCGGTCACTATGCGCGCGTACGGACGGTGCAAACTGAAGGAGGCCCGCAACATCAGTTGTTAAAGGCCGTTGATCACACCAAGGATCAAAGTTATTTCTTGCATAGGTTGAATCAGGCACAACTGTCCAGAACGCTTTTTCCCTTGGGTGAAATACCCAAGACAGAGGTGCGGCGGATGGCGCAGGCTTTGCAATTGCCTAATGCTGCCAAGAAAGACTCAACAGGCATTTGCTTTATTGGCGAACGACCTTTTCGTGAGTTTCTCAATCGTTATTTGCCTACTAAGCCGGGACCGGTCAAGACGCCTGAAGGGCTGACACTCGGCGAACATCAAGGCCTATCGTTTTATACGCTGGGCCAGCGCAAAGGCCTTGGAATTGGTGGCATAAAAGGCCGGCAGCGCGACGATGGTACCGCCGACGCCTGGTACACAGCGCGTAAAGACATAGAACACAATACGCTCTATGTGGTTCAAGGTCATGATCATCCTTGGTTATTGGCGCAAGAACTGCAAGCCCAAGATGTTAGTTGGATATCCGGTCATGCGCCTCCTGCGGGAAGCTACGCCGCCAAAACACGCTACCGGCAAGCTGACGCCGCCTGCGAACTGCAGGACGGTACGGCTGATAATTTCCGCTTGTCGTTTCAGCAGAGTCAGTGGGCGGTGACGCCGGGCCAATCTGCCGTGCTGTATGCGGACGATGTATGCCTAGGTGGTGGCATCATAGTATAAACACGAGACGCTCAATTTCTCGGGCAATATTTCATTTACTTTTTTTCAAGGCCTTTATGGATCCGGTTTTTATTGTCAGTTTGGCATGCTTAGGTGCCCTCGTTGGTTTCGCCGCCGGATTATTGGGCATCGGGGGAGGGATGATATTGGTGCCATTCCTGACTTTGCTATTCCCCTTGTATGGCGTGCCAGATCAGTTCATTGTGCATGCTGCAATCGCGACGTCCATGACGACAATTATCTTTACGTCGATTTCGAGTATGCGTGCGCACCATGCCAAAGGCGCCATCAGGTGGGATATCGTTTCAGTGATGGCGCCGGGCATGATCATCGGTGGCTTACTTTCCGGCGGTGCCGTATTCTCGTATCTCAGCGGCGGATGGTTGGCATTGATCTTCGCAATTTTTGTCGCCTATTCAGGCGCAAAAATGCTAAGTGGTAAGCCTCCTGTAGCGGGCAGAACCATGCCCGGTAAAGCGGTCACCGCAGGTGTCGGAGCGGGCATCGGCTTTGCCTCGGGGCTCTTAGGGGCAGGCGGCGGTTTTTTGTCGGTGCCCTTCATGGCCCGTAGCAATGTGTCGATGCATAATGCGGTAGCTACATCTGCGGCATTGGGTTTTTTCATCGCAGTAGCCAATAGCGCAGGCTATATATATTCAGGGTTTAACGAGGTGGTCGGCTACGAAGGAATGCTGGGCTATATTTTTTGGCCCGCGCTCATCGTGCTTTCGGCCATGAGCGTGCTGACGGCTCCGTTCGGCGCACGATGCGCCCACCGCTTGCCGGTAAAGGCATTGAAGCGGGTATTTGCTTGCTTACTGTTTGTGCTGGCCGCTTACATGCTATATGAAGCATATATGGCTTTCCAGTCCTAAACCGCGGTGCTGGATCAGCCTTCTAGAGGGCTGATCCAACTGTGTCCCTATCGAGGGGCATTCAGCCTTTGGGCGGCAAGGTTGTAGTGAATGAAGGGCGGCTTTGCAGTTTTTCGTCAAGGCGCTGAAGGTTACTGTATTGCGAGCGCCAGTTAAGCTCGGCAAGTCGCAGATCAAGATAGCCTAATGCACAACCAACGGCAATATCAGCCAGGCTGAAATTAATGCCCATGCAAAACGGGTGATCGGCGAGGTTATTGTCCATGTAGTCGAGTGCCGCCGTGATCTTCTTTTGCTGGCGCTCGATCCAGGCATCGCTTCGCAGCTCGGGAGCGCGCCGATTGATTTCGATGTTGATCGCGACGGCGGCGTCGAGTACGCCGTCGGCGACGGCCTCCCAGCACTTGGTAGCGGCACGGTCGCGGCCGGGCGCGGGAATCAGCCGCCCGACTGGCGAAAGCGTATCGAGGTATTCAACTATGACGCGCGAATCGAACAAGCTGCCGTTATCGTCCATGATAAGACAGGGCACTTTCCCCAGCGGATTGGACGACTGGATCTGAGTATCTTCGGCCCACACATTTTCGAGTGCAAACTCGTAATCAAGTTTTTTCTCGGCCATAACGACGCGCACTTTGCGCACGTAAGGACTAGTTAGCGAACCGATTAGTTTCATGGCAAAGTTTGTAAGTTGTAGGCAAAAAAAGTATAGCAGGATACCGTTGCTAATTTACCAATAAGCCGGGACAAAACGGGCTACATCGCTGACCAGCTGCGAATGTGTCGTTTATATGCGGATTCCCATTATGATGGTTGACATATCGGCATCAAATGTTTTGTCTATTCGTCAGGCTTTGGGGGATGTGCACCGCGGATGTTAGAATGCGGGCTAATTTTTCTTTCCGTGAACTGCCATGTTAATAGCCCCGCAACTAAGCCATTTGAACGCCTTGTCCCCCCTTGACGGCCGATACGCCGCAAAAGGTCAAGTGTTACGTGCAACCTTGTCTGAAGCAGCTTTCATGGCTCACCGAGTTGAGGTCGAAGTCGCATGGCTGATCGGCCTTTCCGAGGCCGGACTGCCCGAATTGCCGCCGTTCTCCAGCCCAGCCAAGGCGGCGCTGCAGAAGCTCGTCGATGATTTTTCGGAAGCTGATGCTGAACGCATCAAGGAAATCGAAAAGACGACCAATCACGACGTCAAAGCGGTAGAGTATTGGCTGAAAGAACGTGTTGCCGATAACGCAGAACTTGCAGCAGCGGGGGAATTTATTCATTTCGCCTGCACATCCGAAGATATCAACAATACGTCGCACGCCTTGATGCTGACGCGCGCGCGATCCCAGTTCATCGTACCCAAGCTAAACGAACTGTGCCAGCACCTGAAGGGCATGGCTCGCGAGTTTGCCGACCAGCCCATGCTTGCGCGTACCCATGGGCAGCCCGCCAGTCCTACTACGCTGGGCAAAGAGTTCGCCAACGTGGCGGCCCGCCTTGAACGCGCCATTGCTGCCATCGAGGCGGTCGAGCCTCTGGCTAAATTGAACGGCGCAACCGGCAATTACAACGCCCATACGGCGGCTTACCCCGAGATCGACTGGCCCACTTTCAGCGCCGGTGTCTTGACAAAGTTGGGCCTGGTGCAGAATCCGTATTCGATTCAGATCGAGCCCCACGACTGGATGGCTGCTCTATTCGACGCAGTCGGGCGTGCGAACACCATTATCCTGGACCTTAACCGCGATATATGGGGCTACGTGGCGCTTGGTTACTTCAAACAGCGCCTGAAAGAGGGCGAGGTCGGTTCGTCGACCATGCCGCATAAAGTTAACCCAATTGATTTCGAGAATTCCGAAGGAAATATCGGCCTTGCCAACGCTGTCTTGCGCCATTTGTCGGAAAAACTGCCAGTGTCCCGCTGGCAACGCGACCTGACTGATTCAACAGTGCTCCGCAATTTGGGCGTGGCCTTTGGTTATTGCGCCGTGGCCTACGATGCTTGCTTGCGTGGCTTGCACAAGCTTGAACTCAATTCCGTTGTTATCGATGAGGATATTGATTCTTGCTGGGAAGTACTGGCAGAGCCCGTGCAGACTGTGATGCGCCGTTACGGGCTGCCTCATCCGTACGAACAGCTCAAAGCGCTTACTCGTGGGAAAGGAATCAATCAACTGGGTCTGACGGAATTCATTAACGGCCTTGACCTGCCTGCCGAGCCTAAGGCACGTTTGCTTGCTCTTACGCCACGCACCTATATTGGCCTCGCCGCTGACTTAGCCAAGAAAATTTAAAGCTTTTTTACCAACCCGTGTTGCTTGTTCCCGCCATCGCGCGAACTTGTCACGGGTTTTTGTTTGTGCTCGTGTTTCACCTTTGTGTTTCCTTCCTTGTACAGTCTTAACACCGGAGCATTTATGAATAAAAAACTTGGCTTGTTTGCGGTTGCGAGTTTGATTGCATTGGTTTCAACACCCTCAATGGCTCAGTTTGCCAAAGCTGAAGACGCCGTCAAATATCGCGGATCCGCCATGGCCTTGATGGGATCGCACTTTGGCCGCATGGCCCCCGTCGCCAAGAAGGAAGCACCTTACGATAAACAGAAGATCCAAGAAAATGTAGCTGTGCTTAATGTCTTGGCGAGCCTGCCATGGACTGCTTATGGTCCCGGCATGGCAGGTGGCGAATCCAAGTCAGAGGTATGGAGCGATACCGACGGGTTCAAGCAGGCACAGGACAAGTTCAAGACCGGCCTCAGGAAAACTGACGGCAGCTTCGGATGCCGGAGACTTCGACGCATTTCGAGTTGCATTTGGCGAAGTCGGCCAAGAGCTGTAAGTCCTGTCACGACTCGTACCGTAAAAAGAAATAGGCACATGATGGAAGATCTGCCGAAAGTGGCTGGGTCTTCCTGGTTTTCGGGTGCTTTTTAGAAAAAAAAACGATCTTTTCTTGGCGCGATGCGTCTTTTCGCGGTAGAATCTTTTTTCTTTGCAGGACAGGGGCTGTTAGCTCAGTTGGTAGAGCAGCGGACTCTTAATCCGTAGGTCGGGCGTTCGAGCCGCCCACAGCCCACCAGTAAATCAAGCACTTAGGCCAATTCTTCGGAGTTGGCCTTTTTGTTTTTGGCCTTAGTATTAGACAGTGTCTAATATCCAGTACTGATCAACAGTACTGGATAAGCCGCTGCACAAACTATAAGATTGTTGCATTCGCCGTAATCGTTCTGTGCCACCGGAACTTTACGTACCGCTCTGTAGTTGTCACTGAATCGTGCCCGCATAATTGCTGGTTTTGTTCCAGCGGCACCTTCGCTAACCACATGTCCGTAGCCCCTTTCCCTTTTAGGTCATACAGGGTGAACGGCTCGGCGATTGCCCCGTCCGTTACTGCGGCAGCTACATATCGGCGAAACATTGAGGATAGGCTCGAATACTCGTGCGGGCCTCCTTTTCGCGTCCGGATCAGCGTGGAGTTCTTTCTGCGGGGGTCATCGCGGTCGGGAGCAGGGCGTCGATAATAGCGTCTAGGTCGCGGCTACGGCAAGGATGTGATGCGCACTAAAGAGGCGTATGCTGTTTAGGTCGGCTTACTCGAATCCGCAATGCGTCAACCTCTATTCGTCGTCCCCATCGACCCATACAAGCCAGGCCAGCAAACCGACCACGCAGACTCCCACGCTGAAGAAAATCAAGGGTAAGTGGTAAAGATATCCCACGTCTTTTGCCCTTTACATGTCACCTCAATCTTTATAACTGTTGCGGACGTTTCGCAAATGCCCGCATGGAAGAATTGTGGGCGTTATCGCAGGGCTTAGATCGGACGAATAGCGATCGGAAGATGGGTCTCTTCGATTGGTATGCTAAGAAGGGTAGGGCTTGCGTTCATTGAGCTGGCTCGCTCGCATCAACCATCTTAATACCGCCTCGGTCGCATGCCCGACGCCGCTCTCGGCTCCTCGGTCATCACCTGATCTTCGCTAAACCTAACCCCATTACCGGCTTGAAAGCGGCTGGCCCTTACTAGTTGTTCGGTAATCACGCCGCTATAGTAGTCTGCCGACGAAACGGGCAAGGCGGTCACTCGGACCGGAACCCATCGCTCGGTGGATTGGGCGCAAAGCCGGACGATATCGCCCACCTCGAGCGCGATTGACCCCGGCCATCTGTGAATGTCTCGATGGCCAACCAGAATGCGAAACTCCATTGGCCCGTGAATTACATATGCGCCGCGGATTGCTGCATCGGCCTGGCGTAGTCGCTCGACAATACGGGTCGTTATGATACTTCCTTGGTTGCCGCCAAAAATAACGGCATGTGCGGCGTCCCGATCCGGGCTCGCAAGCCCTAACAGCTCAGCTAAAACAAAGAACTCTTCTTCCTTCATGGCTGTATCGGCGCACTCGCATCTGCTAATTGATACCGGCTATTGCCCATCGCCGGCGTTACCTGATACCAGACAAAGGCCGACTCAGGCCGTGACGTTGACAGCAGCTCGAGCGCATTCTCTATGGGTGTTTCTGGATCCACCCATGCCAAGGCATCCTCCGGCGTTAGCGATATCGGCCGCCGATCGTGAATGTCGACCATCCCGCCGGCTGCGTCATCGGTCACGATTGCAAATCCATGCGCCGCGTCCATTTCGGCGTCCGGGTTCCAGGCCGCAATGCCGGCCATAAGGATAGGGTTCCCATCTTTCGCGTGAATGAACCAAGGCTGCTTTGCTCCTTTCGCGCCGGTCCATTCGTACCAGCCCTCGGCAGGAACCAGAATGCGCCTCGTCAACAGCGGCCTCCAGAAGGGCGACCCTTTCAGAACGGTATCAAGGCGGGCGTTGCTCGCCGGGCCTCGCTTGTACCAAGGCGGCTTATATCCCCAAAACATTCGCTGGGCCTGTTCTGATCCGTCACCCAGCCGGTGCAATGTGAGCGGCCGGGTACCGGGCGGTACGTTAAATTTCGGTGCCTTAACATCATCGAAAATTGACCGTGGATTCCAGTTCAGCGTCTCCCCGTATTGCTCACCGTCGCCAGCCTGCCGAATTCGTCCGCACATCATCGCCCCTTTTGCCTGACCGTGTTTCCTTTACTGACGCCCTCGTACAGAGCGCGCTGCTCTTTTACGCACGGCTCATTATTCACCAGGCCCATTAGAAGCGCTAGCGACGAGTTCTCGCGCTCAGCTGGTAGACCATCGAACACCTGCCATGCGTTATTGAGGACGCCGTGTAGTCGCTTTATTTCGCGCAGCAATGCCATCGTGTCGGCGTTGTCGAGATTCCGATCTTGAATGGCTCGAAGTTGGGCGCGGGTGAGGGGAGAACGTTCCATGGCTTCGGTGCTGTATAAAGATGCGGGGTATCCAGTTAGCTCCAGTCGGGCTTTTTGCTGGATAAATATACAGTAATTATATTACTTCGATTTTTTGATCTTGAGATTCTTTCGAGCCACATCGTTGTATGTTATCGGGGCTGTGGTGACGGACTGCTCCAGGAGTCTGTAGAAGAGCATCCCACGCGAGCTCGAGGTACGGCGATTGAAGCGGAACACGAATTCATCCAGATAAGCGTCAAGGTGTTCGGGCTGGACGGAGCCATGGTGCGTACCCAAGATCCAGCGCTTGATTAACGATGCCACTCGGTGCACGCCAGGCATCAACCTATGGGCAGGAATGTCCGAGCCGAGCATGACTGTTCGTTGATGGTCATAGCCCAGGTCAGGCAGGGTGCGGTAAGCGGCCGATCCATCGGTGCACACCCTGGCGCCCGGCTTGATGACTTCCTGCACGAACGGGATAACGTAGGCTGCCGAATCATCGGGAATGCGGCGCAGCCGGATTCGCCCGAAACCTCTGGGCTGAAGCATCTCGACTGCGATGACGATCAGCGTCTTAGTTGTGCTGTTCTTCCGAGCCTTTGCGCAAATAAGACTTTCCCGGTCAGTGATGGCCAAGTAAGTTTCATCGACTTCGACGTCGCCATGAAGTAGCTCACGCCCGGGTCGAACCATTGCTCTACGGTACCGATGCAGCATAGTCCAGGCTGTCTGATAACTACCCAGACCCAGAACACGCTGTAATCCAAGCGCGTTGACGCCTTGTTTTTGGCTGGTCAGATACCACGCCGCGGCCAGCCAAACGCGCAAAGGGGTCCGAGTCTTCTCAAATATAGTGCCGGCTGTGATGGTGCATTGATGGCCGCAATGTTTGCACATTAAGCGGCTGCGGCTGGAACGGTAGGGTTCGCCAACGCAACTGCAAGCCGGACATACAAATCCGGTCGGCCATCGCAGTCTTTCCAAATACGAAAGACATGCCGCCTCAGAGGCAAACCACGCTAAAAATTCATTCCAGTCGCTGGGATAGTCTTTGCCCGCTACTGGCGACGCTATGTGAATATCCATACAGTAACTTTAACTTTACTGGAGCTAACTGGATACCCCGCATAAAGATACAGTAGTTTTACCATAAGGCCAGAACGCAAAAAAGCCCACCGGCTAGGGCGGGCTGATTTTATATGTTTGGTTGCGGGGACAGGATTTGAACCTATGACCTTCGGGTTATGAGCCCGACGAGCTGCCAGACTGCTCCACCCCGCGTCTGAAGGATAAGAGTTTACCCTATATAGTCGATCGTTGTTTACAGCGCCGATATCGGGTTGGCAGGTTAATAATTTTTTCTCTGAAATACTGGTGGATCGGCGGGAATTGAACCCGCGTCCGCAAGTCCAGAGCCGGCTTCGCTCAGGGCGCTGGGACTGGCTAAAATCTGTCTAATATAAACAAGGGAAAGCAATGAATATGCGGCTCAAGACTTGGCCGGCACGAGATTTTTACTCGACAGTTTCCTCAAGTTTGATATTAATTCCCAGCGGAATATCTATCTACGAATAGCATCGTTACCATTTGTTAGGGAATGACAGATAGCGCGGCCCTAAAATTAAAAAAATTAGGCAGAAAGAAGGAATTGCAATGAAACTATTACTGACTGCTGTGATATTTTCTGTGCTCGCTGGCTGTGGGTCGTACTCCCAGGGGTCCGCCGGCAACAATTCTGGCTACCAAGAAAAAATTCCGGACACGGGCAATAGCAACAAATAGTCTACCAACGCACCATCCGGGGACCTTCTGGGCCGATTATCGGGCTACCTCCTCATTAGAAAACAATTAAGGGGGCAGGCAGGCTAGATAACGGCAACGCTATACGGGCGCTTTAATAGGGTAGGTGCCAATTTGCGCCTTTCACTAGTGCGACAGCATTGCTTCGTTACCGTTTGCAAAAGAATATCAGGCGTTGGAGGCCTAGAATAAAAAGCGCAGGTAAAAAGAAGGAGTCGCAATGAAACTGTTACTGATTGCTGTAATATTTTCTGTGCTGGCGGGCTGCGGATCGTACCCGCACGGATCTTCTAGCACTAGTCCCGCCTCTCAAGATCTAATTCCGGCGACGGGCAATAACTAGCCCGTTGAAGCACCCGGGATTTTCTAAGGCTAATCATCGTGCCACCTCCTCATAAGACCGCTAAGCACAGGCGCAACGCGCGCCGCTAGTGCTGTTCGGGCGCTGTAACCGTATGGGCGCCAATTGCATCTCATTATGGTTTTTTACGGCCGGACTGAGAGGCGACGCCGCACATGCTTGTGTACATTGCTGCGTATTTTCTGCATTTAGCCCCTCATGCAGTTCTGGCACTAACCGCCTATGGTCGGCCGACGCTTCTTCGTGCTAGGAGGGCTGTCGGCTGGAAGACGAAAATTCGCCAATGACGCTGAGCCTTGATACCCGAGTGCCGAGTGCGGATCCACGGATCAATAAATCAATTCCGGCGTAATCATTTCTGATGTTGCTGCGTCGCGAAAGTCATCGAAATGCAGCGATCCATCTTCGCCGCCTTTCCAGGTTCCCCCGAAAAACTTACCCCTCCAGGCTTACGATGCGGTGGCCGGTATCCTTTTGGCGCGCGCGCTGAACTTAGCCCAGTTGCATTGTTGTCGCTCCATATAAATAGCGTTATGCTGGACTTCAGCATTTAGGAGGTAGCCATGTGGAAATGCGTACATTGCGGATTGCAGGTTACGTCCGAGTCTGTCGAGCCGCAAGTCGATAATGATGGCTGTCATTTCATCTGTCCAGGCTGCCATAAGCGGAATCCGCTAGTGAATGTGGGGGGCTCTGGGCCTGACGATTCGATTATTCTGGCTCAGCCTGGTTGATCTAATTGCTTGGCCGGTCGGGCGCGGATCGCATCGATTGACTGGTAGTGAACTGCGTTAACCAGTTGCTCAGTAATGGAGCCGCTGATGCCGGGTGGTTACGATGCCTATTGCTGCGCCATCAAAAAAAGATTGCCCGGCGTATGAGCCGCTACACGTCACATTAAACAAAATAGGGGCATGCTTTGTTGAACACACTTTCGATCCGCTCTGCTCGCGAAGCGGACTACGAACAATGGTTGATATTGTGGGGCCAATATAACGAATTTTACGGTCGGGCGAACGAAACAGCGCTTCCAATAGAGATATCCGATACAACCTGGAGCAGGTTTTTTGAGAGCGACGATGTCTTCTGTCTGATAGCCACAATCGATGGTCAAATCTGTGGTATTGCGCACTGCGTTTACCACTACGTGACGACCAGCATAAAAAAATCCTGCTATCTAAACGATTTATTCACCATCGAGAGCTTGCGAGGCCGAGGCATAGGAAAAGCTT
This sequence comes from uncultured beta proteobacterium, assembly GCA_963706785.1. Lineage (GTDB taxonomy): Bacteria > Pseudomonadota > Gammaproteobacteria > Burkholderiales > Burkholderiaceae_B > Pollutimonas. The sequence continues at coordinate 90,124 of CAVPNJ010000009.1, read as the reverse complement.
TGATAGCGGCTGTTTATGCGAGGGCGCTCAAAGAGGGGGCTGCTCGCGTTTATTGGCAGACCAAAGAGTCGAACGCAAATGCGCGGGCGCTATATGATCAAGTCGCCGACTATGAAGGCTTCATTGTGTACAAACACATGCTGCCACAGGCGGCTTTCCAATCACAAAACTAAAATATATATGGGTTCGCTCGTTCTGCTCTTAGTCCGTAGGTTGGGCGTTCGAGCCGCCTGCGGGCGGCCAGTAGTATCAAGCACTTAGGCCGATTCTCCGGAATTGGCCTTGTTGTGTTTAGGCACATTGCCGCTCGTAAAGCGTCGCCAGAATCTGCTATAAATTGCCATACCACTTCTATAGGGCTCGGGAAAATGTTCCTTCAAACTTATAGCCGATTCGGTGTGGCAATTTTTCTCATCGCACTTATTTCCGGATGCTCGACGACAGGTATAGCAGAACTCGATCATAAAGATGAGCGTGTCCCGCCAGCAAAAACCGTCTTCAATCCGTGCACATGGAACCGCAGCAGTTGCATGCATGAAGGGTCGTATGAGCCGGGGGAACGACACTATGCTGAACAGGAAGCGAAACGCCTGAATCGAGCCCAAATTGAAAGGTTGCGCACCAGCTCCGGCAAGTGACCTTGGCGAAGGTTTAAGTTTGGATCGCAGCCGCCTAGATACCATTGCGCTATTGGTCGGCTTGCTGTTTACTGGCGGTATCAGTGTGTTTAATAGGTAGGAGTACGCCATGTGGACTTGCCGACACTGCGGATTAACCGTTATGGCGCACACAGTCGAACCTGAAATAGACGACGATGGCTGTTATTTTATTTGCCCCGGCTGCGAGGGTAGAAACAAGCTTATGGGCGCGGGCGACGATGGCGACGAAGGGCAGGCTGAACTGACACAGCCCGACGTTTAAAGTTTCATTAACCCCAAGCCTGCATAATTTCGATTGGAAAAGCCCATTGCGTATCTTGCTCTCGAAAGCACAAATAAAAACCAATGGCGCCACACCCCCACTCAGACTCGCTAAAGGCTGTTATGGCATACGATTTGATTGATTGGTCCCAAGCACCTGAACTCGCAAGGTGGTGGGCCATGGATGCTAATGGGAAGGCTTACTGGCATTGCGAGCCGGATGTAGCACCATTCACTGATTTTTGGATGCCGGGGCAAATTGAGGCGCCGCATTTTGGGTTCGCAGGCGACTGGAAGCGGTCGTTAACGGAGCGACCGCAAGATTGAACAAGTCTAGGGAAGTAGTCGGAATCCGGCATCGACGCCCCATTTATCGGTGCGGCGAAGCCAGATCGTGTTGCATACCGTGCAATTATATTGCCGCTCGAGAACACCTTCGTAAGCGTTCGGGGGGCGCGCCGACATAAGCTTCATAGCAGCATGGGGTTCGGTCCCCCCGCTACCAAGAGAGAGTGCGTGACAAGCTGCGCATATCGAAGCGGTGTGTGTGTATTGCATCGACAAAGGGTATCGCAGATTGCATGAAATTGAAAGCATTTGTCACACTTTATATGCGGGCCACTTTGGCCCAACAAGCGTAGACACCGCAACGCATCCCTGGACGACCGAATAGGTTTCCTAAGTAATCACGTGAGCCAAGCGCGAAACACAAACCGTTGGACTATTTAGCGAGATATTAAGATAACGTAGGGGTCGCCTCTGCCTTTGTTTAAATGTCCCTCGATAAACAATTTCGCCTTTAGCCCGTCGTATATGAAGCGTGTGCCCTGAACTGGACTGTACGACCGGTAAAACGGCGTACCAATGCCAGGTATGGATATTTCGGCGCCTTCTTCGTCGAATCGAAGATCGACCGTAAGACTAACTCGATTCAATCGCCACTTGTCGCCGGCTTTTGCTGATACGACGAGTTGTATTTGGGCGTCTTGCCCAGGCGCGACCGGAAGTCTCGAATCTCGAATGAACTCGGCCACGGCCTTAGCGCCTTCAACGCGGTTCTTGCTTGCCATGTTTTACTCGGATTGGTGGTTGGGCCGGTGATTTTAACCGGCCTGGGTGAAGTCTACGAGGCAAGTGCCTTCTCGTACTCTGCTAAATACAGTTCGGCTAAAGAAGACTTCTGCTTTTCACTTAGAATCTTTCCCGCCATTTGGAAAAATTTGTGCTCTTCCTCTGTCAGGTGATGATGCACTTTTTCGGATAATTTCTTGGCAATGGCGATCCAGCCTGGACTTGAGGGATCAGTTTCTTCGAGACTTTCCACCAGCTCGTCAATTTCGTGATGTTCGCTTATTGCATGGCGCGAAAGATCGAGCCCTGAATCGGTGTCCATTAGCGGAACGTACAGATGGCGCTCCTCGGCGAGGGCGTGGGCAGATAAAACTGTTTTCAAATCTTCGAAAAGCGTACTTCTCTCGTGACTATCACCGCTAGTCCGGAGTAGTTGCTTGGTCAAGCCGCGTTGGACTTCGTGACTTTCTCTGAGCGCTTCAAATATATTCATTAAATTTCTCTCAAAAATTGCCGTCGGCATACTGAAAGCATACCCTTTAATCGCGTCGGCTTCTGGGCAGGATCGTTATTTGCTGAAGCCAGGTCGCAACTTGTCTACCGGGCGAGCTCAGGCCCGGCATAATAATAAGAGGGCATTATGATCAAAGAGATTCCGGGGCGACGCGTAAGGCGGCTCACTATTGCCATTGTGGGTTTGATCGCCGCGTGGGCACTGGGCGGCTGCGCCGCTCCACGATCCGCATCGGAGGCCAACTTGACTACCCAACAGAACGTGAATTTGAATCGCTATGCTGGCGTTTGGTATGAACAGGCCCGGCTGCCCAACCGATTCCAATCTGACTGCGTCGGAGAGGTGAAAGCCGAATATACGCTACAGGATGACGACAGCATCAAAGTCGTAAACCAGTGTGTGAAAGAGGACGGCAGCCGCAAAGAAGCAAAGGCGCAGGGGCGTTTGTCCAAACGCTTTATTCCTCCCGATACGGCCCGGCTCGAGGTTCGGTTCGCACCTCGATGGTTATCATGGTTGCCTGCTGTGTGGGGCGATTACTGGATAATAAAACTTGAAGGAGATTACCAGTATTCGCTGGTTGGTACGCCTGACCGAAAATATCTTTGGGTTTTATCCCGTGCGAAGAACGCAGATCCGGCGATTGTGAATAGATTGCTCGACTATGCCGGTACGCAAGGATTTCCAGTTCAGCACGTTATTAAAACCGGGAATTGATTCGGCGACCTTTTTAGACTTAGGATGGGGTTCGCTTATTCGAATCCCATGCGCGTGGACAATCGGCCACAGACATCGGCCATGATCACTTTAATTTGTTCGATGTTTGGGCGCGGCGTGCCATCGATGCGGGCGATATGAGGGATATTAATGGCCGCCACGACCTTGCCGCCAATGCTACGGACAGGAAAGGCAATATTTGTGATTCCCTGAATTTGAAGGCTGGGCATCGACGCGTAGCCCTTGGCGCGTACTTCCTTAAGTAAGCTGAATAACTGCCCTGGATCCATCGCAAGCTCACCCTCGACACGGATATGGCTGCTTAACATGCGGGTGCGTTCAATTTCGTCCTGGTACGCAAGTAATACGTGTCCGGACGACGTATCCGTCAAACCCATGACTACGCCGCTTTTAAGTCCGAATGACCAGCGCTCCGGGCTATCGACCTGCGCCAAGACGACTACGCGACCATTTTGAAAGATGGACAGGTGACATGATTGCCGTGTTCGTTCGGCAAGCTCATGCAATAAAGGCAGGGTCGCCTCCACCAACGACTTGATTGGCTGCTGGCGGTGGGCCAACTGGAATAATTTCAGCGTCAACGTGTAGCGGTCGTTCTGATCGGCCTGGATATACCCACAGCGCTGGAGTGTTACGACCATGCGGAAGATTTCATTTACATTCCGGCCGAGAGCCTGGCATAACTCGTTTAGTGCGTAGCCTTCCGCACTGTCGCTAAGCGCTTCTAAGATATCAAGCCCTTTTTCCAACGCAGGCGCAGCGTACCTTGTGCCTCCAGGCGCAGCGGGCATTTTTGATTCCAGGGTGGCTTCTGGCGGCTTACTCATTTTTTGTTCCGGTTTTCGCTAACTTTGACGGAGAGCATATTGCCAAAGGCGGGCACGGCCTCAGGTCATTTGCTCAAATCATAACGTAATCATTTTACTTGCGAAATATTTTTTTGCTTATGAAATAAACCATGGGACCGTTTTCCGTCTAAACGACCGCGTCACGAGATTTTGTCTTTTGGCTGAAAGGGAAATCCCTAGTAAAAAAAGTGGCATTTGCTCCTTGATCGAAGTCGGGGGCTGGCTTAGGATAGCCCAGTGAATTCGAAATCAAGTTTTATAAATAAAATCACTATGCGCGAGATCTAAGCACTTATATTCCACCAATGCGGGACAATCGCGTGACTGCACAGGAATCGAATGGGCTACGAATTTGATTTTCAAAGTGTGCTTGCCTATTGGCCGATGTTCGCCGAGGGAGCTTGGACCACAATCAAACTTTCGTTTTGGGCGACGGTATTGGGCTTCGTCATCGGAGTATTGTCCGCCGTGGCACGCACTGGCGGTCCTTTATGGCTTCGCAAGCTTGTCGGCGCATACGTTGAAGTCATCCGGAATACCCCCCTGCTGATCCAAAGCTATTTTCTGATATTCGGCATGGCCAATGTCGGAATACGCATGCCCATCATGGTGGGCGCCATTTTGGCCCTGGTGATCAATATTGGCGCGTACACCTGCGAAATTGTTCGGGCCGGAATCGAGTCCATACATAAAGGGCAACTAGAGGCAGCAGAATGCCTTGGTTTGTCGCCTGCGCAGGTGTATTGGCACATTATTTTGCGGCCCGCGATCGAGCGAGTCTATCCGGCTCTCACAAGTCAATATGTACTGTTGATGCTCGTCACCAGCATCTTGTCTGCAGTGGGCGCTAACGAGCTCTTCGGCGCATCCAACTCGGTGCAGGCTAATACGTTCAGAAACTTCGAAGTTTTCATTGTCTTGTGGGGCGTTTACCTGTGCTTGTCGGTAATGGTAAGGGCTGCCTTCTGGCTGGTAGGTCGGCTGGTGTTTGTCCGTCGACGCAGGCTCGGCACTTCTTTGTAAGGGCTGTACTAACGATGAGTTCGCAACAGTTCGAATATCTACTGCATGGCGCGTGGGGGACGTTATTGTTGTCGTGCCTGACATTTGTGTTCTCAGGCCTTTTTGGGTTACTGATTGCACTTTCACGGGTGTCTGCAGTCAGCGCCATAAAAAGCGCCGCCTCGGCATACATTCAGGTCATACAAGGCACGCCTTTACTTGTCTTGATGGGTGTCTGTTTTTATGGCCCCAACCTACTCGGCATAAATAGTGTGCCTGCGCTTTTCGCGGCCACGCTGGCGCTCACAATTCAATCAAGCGCGTTCTTTGGCGAAATATGGCGCGGGTGCATCCAGTCTGTGGCAAAAAGCCAGTGGGAAGCTGCCGAGTGCCTCGGTCTTAGCCGTTTCCAACGTATGGCAAAAGTGGTATTGCCACAGGCATTGCGGATTGCTACGCCCCCTACGGTGGGCTTTATGGTGCAGGTTGTTAAGAACACCTCTATTGCATCCTTGGTGATTGGTTATGCCGAACTTTCCTATAACGCCAAAATCCTGAATAACTCTACCTTGGAGCCCTTTTTGTATTTTGGCAGTGCTGCTTTTTTGTACTTCATCATTTGCTATCCCTTATCCAGCTGGAGTCGGGCACTGGAAAGGAGACTGAATGTCACCCGTAGTTGAACTCGTTAACGTGCATAAGCGATTTGGCGATCAGCACGTACTGAAAGGGGTTTCTCTTTCTGTCAAAAAGGGGGAAATTCTTGCCGTCATCGGTCAGAGCGGCTCGGGAAAAAGCACAGCACTGCGCTGTATGAACTATCTGGAGACGATAGACCAGGGTGAGATTATTGTTTGTGGGAATCGCCTCACCGAGACGCCGGTAAACCGTCGTCGCCTGCGTCAGGACGTAGGAATTGTTTTCCAAAGCTATAACCTTTTCCCACATTTGACGGTATTGCAGAACATTACTTTGGCGCCGATTCATGTGAAAAAACTGTCGCGCCATAAAGCCGGGGAAGTGGCTGCTCAGGTGCTCACGCAAGTGGGCCTGCTCGAAAAACGCGACGCGTACCCCGAACAACTTTCCGGGGGACAGCAGCAACGTGTTGCCATTGCACGTTCACTGGCGATGGATCCGCAGCTCATGCTATTTGATGAGGTTACGTCTGCGTTGGATCCTCAATTGACCGGTGAAGTACTTAAGGTCATCGAAGCGTTGGCCGTCAAAGGAATGACGATGGTGCTGGTGACGCACGAAATGGCCTTTGCCTATCGGCTGGCCAGCCGTATCGCTTTCATGCATCAGGGGCAAGTATGGGAAGAGGGAAGTAGCCAGATACTCAAAGAACCCCTCACCCAAGAATTGAGGGATTTCGTGGGCAACGGGTTGTAAATTCCCCTGGGGAATTGCAGGCAGCGGTTTTCTTGGGCAATCAATATCAGGAGACATCAAAAAATGAACGCTAAAAGAAAATGTATCGATAAAGCTTTAGTCGGCACGATGGGCGTCGCGATCCTTGTTGTGGCGATGTGGCTGCCGTCCTTGTCGGCCCGCGCCAATGACTTGGGCACAATAAAAACCGATAAGGTGATACGCGTGGCGATTGATTTGGGCGCTCCGCCGTTTGGAACGACGGACGCCAAAATGAAGGCTATTGGCTCAGACGTGGAAACGGCCGAACTCTTGGCCAAAGATTTAGGAGTAGCGCTAGAGATTGTTTCCACCACCGGCGCCAATCGCGTCCCGTTTTTAGTGACCAATAAAGCCGACCTGGTCGTGGCGAGTTTCTCGATTACGCCAGAGCGCGAAAAGGTTGTGGCTTTCTCCGTGCCTTATGCTGCGATTCAGGCGGTGGTGGGGGCGCCTAAAAGCATGGATATTAAATCGCTCGACGACCTCATCGGCAAGACGGTGATTTCAACACGCGGCACGACGAACGATGCCGCTATTACGAAGCAAGCACGCCCTGGCACGAATATCCTGCGCTTTGACGACGATGCTACATCTATCACTGCCGTCGCAAGCGGGCAGGGCGACATCTTCGCCACAGCGCCACCTCTTCTAAAGGCGATCAACCAGAAAACACCGAACAAGAACATGGAACCCAAAGTGCTCTTGTCCACTGCCATGCTTGGGATTGGCCTTCATAAGCAAAATGCCGACCTCAAAGCATGGGTCGACAGCTGGGTGCGGGAAAATCTGAAAAACGGCAAATTAAATAACATTTATGAAAAGCATCATGGCTCGCCATTGCCGGAAACCGTTCTGAGTGCCGGCAAGTAATCGCAGTGGCTTGCATGTCCAGGCACGCGCCTGGTATTGGCACAGTCAAAGGATCGGATGCGGCGCCTAAAACGCCCGTTTTAGAAAAACATTAAGCCAGGAGCAATACATGGCAGCTCGTTTAGCAGGAAAAACCGCTTTGGTGACAGCAGCGGGGCAGGGAATAGGGCGCGCAACTGTCGAGGCGTTCATAGCGGAGGGCGCACGGGTGATAGCCACCGATATCAACGAACATTTACTGAATGGACTGGATGGTTGTGAAAGGTACCATTTGGATGTGACCGATCCGGTCGAAATTGCCGCTTTGGCTCGCGAACTTGAAACCATAAATGTTCTTTTCAATTGCGCCGGCTATGTTCACGATGGGTCGATTTTGGACTGTGATCTCAACGCCTGGAATTTTTCGATGGATTTGAACGTTTCCTCCATGTATCACATGATCCGGGCTTTTTTGCCTGGCATGCTCGAAAAAGGGCAAGGATCCATTATCAATATGTCTTCGGCCGCTTCCAGCATCAAGGGCGTTCCCAATCGCTTCGTCTATGGCGCCACGAAGGCGGCGGTCATTGGATTGACCAAGTCGGTCGCTGCTGACTTCGTTTCACATGGCATACGATGTAATGCGATTTGCCCGGGCACGGTAGAGTCCCCATCGCTTAGGGGACGGATTGCCTATCAAGCCACGAAGTATGGCAAAACGGAACAGCAGGTTCAGGCAGATTTCATCGCCCGACAGCCCATAGGCCGTGTCGGCCGACCTCAAGAGATCGCCGCGCTGGCGGTATACCTCGCATCAGACGAGTCGTCCTTCACTACAGGAACGGCACAGATCATCGATGGTGGATGGTCCAACTAGTTTTGCTCAACAAGGAAGAGTTATGAAGTTATTACGTTATGGTCCGCTTGGCAAAGAAAAGCCCGGATGTCTCGACGCCGAAGGCCGTATTCGCGATTTGTCCGGTATGTTGTCTGACATTGATGCACAGACGTTAAGCCCGTCGCGACTGAAAACCCTGCAGTCGATAGACGTAAACACCTTGCCCCTCGTCGATGAGCCCGGCCGTATCGGCACGCCCATTTCGGGCATGGGCAAGTTTATTTGTGTTGGCCTGAACTATAGCGATCATGCCGCAGAAACAGGCGCGGAAGTGCCTAAAGAACCTATTTTGTTCAATAAGTGGTCTGTGCCGACGGGGCCGGACGATCCAGTTGTTATTCCCAAGGGATCAACGAAAACCGACTGGGAAGTCGAGCTTGGTGTCGTCATCGGCACCAAGGCGCGCTATGTCAGCCTGGATGATGCCCTGGATTATGTGGCCGGCTATTGCGTAGTGAACGATGTGTCCGAACGCGAATATCAAATGGAACGGGGTGGGACTTGGGACAAAGGTAAAGGTTGCGACACGTTCGGCCCTGTTGGCCCATGGTTGGTCACGTCCGATGAAATACCTGATCCACAGAACTTGGCGATGTGGCTTGAAGTCAATGGCAAGCGCTTCCAGAATGGCAGCACGAAGACCATGATTTTTGACGTGGCTCATCTAGTGCATTACATCAGCCAGTTCACGACGCTGTATCCGGGCGATCTTATTTCTACTGGAACACCGCCGGGTGTAGGTCTCGGCCAAAAGCCGCCGCTTTACCTCAAAGCCGGCGATGTTATGCGTCTTGGAATTGAAGGTTTGGGCGAGCAACGGCAAACATTGCATGCTTGGGACGCGAGTCTGCTGGATTAATTTAGTAGGGCACACATTAGACCGCGGCGGAACGTAGAAGGCGGGAACCTCTCGCCCTCTTCTAGAACAACATAGCGATAATTTTTATAAAAACCGGAGACAAACAAATGAAGAAAAGATTTTTGATGAAATCGGCATTCACACTTGTTGCAGGTTTGCTTGTTGGGGCTGCGCAAGCTGCTTGGCCAGAAAGGCCAATCACCATGATAGTGCCGTGGGGAGCAGGCGGAGGTACCGATGCTACAGCCCGCATTATTGCTGCTCAAATGGAAAAAGAGTTGGGCCAGCCGGTGAATGTCGTTAATCGCACGGGCGGAAACGGTGTGGTAGGGCATTCGGCGATCGCCAAAGCAAAGCCTGATGGTTATACCTTGGGCATGCTTACTGTAGAGATCGCCATGATGAAACGTCAAGGTCTGACAAATTTGACTCCGGCCGACTATACGCCGCTGGCGCTGATGAATATAGATCCTGCCGCAGTGTCGGTCAGTGCCGGAGCGCCATATAAAACCTTGCCCGAATTAGTGGCTGCCATAAAAGCGAACCCCGGAAAACTGAAAGCCTCCGGAACCGGGCAAGGTGGCATTTGGCATATTGCCTTGGCCGGGTTGCTAAAGGACATACAGCTGGATCCCAAGGATGTGCCTTTCGTACCCTCGAACGGTGCTGCACCGGCCATGCTGGAGCTTGCAGCCGGTGGAATCGATATCGTTCCCACTTCATTGCCCGAAGCGCGGTCCATGATTGATGCCGGTAAGGCAACGCCGCTTGCCGTCATGGCGGATAAACGCGAACCCCTGTATCCCGACGTCCCCACCCTAAAAGAGGTAATCGGCAGTGATTGGAAGATAGGCGTATGGCGCGGGATTGCCGGGCCGAAAGGCCTGCCAGGCGATGTTACTCAAAAGCTCGAGGCCGCTCTCAAGAAGATTAACGAGAGCGAGGAATTCAAAAACTTTATGAAGACGCGTGGCTTCGGGGTGGGGTATGCAAGTGGAGCGGAATATGGCGCGTTCATGAAGAAATCCGAGCAGGATCTTGGCGCTGTCATTGCTGCCATTGGCATGGCACGAGAAGTCAGTCAGTAGTTCTTATCTCGTCAAATCGAAACGAGGGCCGGCCGATGTGTAATCGCGCCCGGCACCTCGGGCTTCTTGTGAGCGACAATGAAAATTAATGATGCTCTTATCGGCCTAATGCTGGCGGTTTTTTCGGTGCTGATTTTTTCGGCCGCACAGTCTTTTCCGCCGATTCCCGGCCAGAACTTCGGCGCCAGCTTATTTCCTGAGCTCATCGGAATCGGGATGCTGATCTGCTCGATATTATTAATCGTGCAAGGAATCAAAAACAGGGCAACCGATACACCCATGGCCATGCCCGCCTGGCTAAAAAGCAAGACCTCAGTATTGCGCTTTTTATTAATACCTGCATCGCTTGTATTCTACTTTGTGGCCGCCGAGTTTCTAGGGTTCTTGGTCTCCGCCAGCATGTTATTGATTGTGTTGTTCCTTGCTTTCGGTGTACGTTGGCCGATTGCTGTGGCGGTCGCACTTGTTGGGACTTTCGTGATTCATTTTGCGTTTTATAGTGTGCTCATGGTTCCCCTGCCATGGGGCGTACTTGAAACGGTTGCCTGGTGACGTCATGGAAGTCGCACATTTCTTAGCCGCCGTCCATCAAGTATTCGATCCCTTCGTCCTGAGCGTGATTTTCATCGCAGCCATATTCGGCTTGTTCGTAGGAGCGGTTCCGGGGCTCAGCGCGACCATGGCAGTGGCGCTGCTGGTTCCTATTACCTTTTTTATGGACCCCGTTCCGGCCATCGCGATGATGGTCACGGCGACAGCCATGGCCATCACTTCAGGTGATATACCAGGTTGCTTGCTGCGTATTCCCGGGACCCCGTCCTCGGCTGCCTATACGGATGAAGCGTTTTCCATGTCTAAAAAAGGTCTGGCCGACACCGCACTGGGGGCGAGTATTGTTTTCTCCTTTGTCGGTGGGCTGTTCGGAACGATCGTTCTCATCGCGGCGGCTCCCGCACTGGCTAATTTTGCCCTTAATTTTTCCTCATATGAATTTTTTTGGCTGGTGGTGCTTGGCTTGTCCTGCGCTATCTTTATTTCGCCAGCCAGCACCTTGAAAGGATTTGTCTCGCTATTCATAGGGCTGTTGCTCGCCTGTGTGGGAATGAACAACCCGGCGGCGTTTCCGCGATTCACTTTCGGAAACGAAGACCTGCTTAATGGCGTTACCCTACTACCCATGATGGTAGGCATGTTTGCGATATCAGAGGTGTTGCGATATTCCACAGATGCAGATCAAAAGAAGGTAGAGATAAAAGCTCGGCTGGGCAATATATTTACCGGCATGTGGGGCCTGACGCGAAAATATCCCAAATCCATATTACGTGGTTGTGCCTTAGGTACGGCGGTCGGGGCTTTGCCGGGCGCCGGTGCAGACATAGCAGCGTGGATGTCTTACGGCGTCAGTAAGCGTTTTTCTAAAGAGCCGGAAAAATTCGGTACCGGCCACGTTGAGGGCATAGTCGAGGCGGGTGCTGCAAATAATTCAGCGTTGGCAGGCGCGTGGATCCCAGCTTTGGTATTCGGGATTCCGGGCGATTCCATTACTGCCATCGTAATCGGTGTTCTTTATATGAAGAATATGGCGCCGGGTCCGATGATATTCACCAATAGCGCGGTGGAAATCTATTCCGTCTTCATCGTCTTTATTCTCGCTAACATCATCATGCTTCCCCTGGGCTATCTGGCCGTTAAGTTGGCAAAGAAAGTGTTGAACGTTCCACGTAATATCCTCATGCCCTTGATACTAATATTTTGCATCGTAGGCGTCTTCGCCATCAACAATAGTATCTTTGACGTTGTCGTTATGTTGTGCGTCGGAGTGCTCGCTTATCTGATGGAGGAAAATGACTTTCCGATCGCCCCGGCGGTGCTCGGAGTCGTTTTAGGGGGCATGCTGGAAGAAAACTTCGTCTTCTCGATGATCAAGGCGGATGGCGATTTCATGATGTTTTTCAGCCGGCCGATTGCGTTGGGTTTGGGACTATTCTCAATAGCAATCTGGGTCCTACCTATACTTGCAAGTGCCTACAGAACCTTAACGGGTGCCAAAAGACTGTCTTTATAGGGCGTATCTGCCCCTGCGCAGCGCCCTGTCGGCGATGGTCGCTTCGTTAATTAGGAAGGGATGAACGATGTGGCGCAAATAAAGCTTGCCATAGTAGTTCCAATGCAACAACCGCTGTAGGCCAGTCAGCCAGGCGGCAATTAGGAGTACTATTTTAAGCACCAGTACGAAACTTTTCCGCTCACCTGCCCATCGCACCGGGTTTCATTGAAGGGGCAAGCATGGAAGTAGACGCATTGATGCTGGCTCGAATACAGTTCGGCTTCACAATTTCGTTTCACATCATATTTCCCGCTATCACGATAGGACTAGCCAGCTACCTGGTGGTGCTCGAAGGCTGCTGGCTCAAAACCGGCAATCCCGTATTCCGAAATCTTTATCATTTCTGGATCAAAATCTTCGCCGTTAACTTCGGTATGGGCGTCGTGTCCGGTTTGGTCATGGCGTATCAATTTGGAACCAACTGGAGCTATTTTTCGGACTTTGCCGGCGGCATAACGGGTCCCTTGCTGGCTTATGAGGTACTGACAGCCTTTTTCCTGGAGGCCGGGTTCCTTGGTGTGATGCTGTTCGGGTGGACACGCGTCGGCCCGGGCCTGCATTTCTTCTCGACGATCATGGTCGCATTGGGCACGCTGTTGTCTGCGACGTGGATTCTCGCATCCAATAGCTGGATGCAAACGCCCGCAGGCTACGAGATTATCGGGGGGCGGGTCGTGCCGGTTGATTGGCTGGCTGTCATATTCAATCCATCTTTTCCTTATCGCCTGGCACATATGGGGGTGGCGGCTTTCCTGGCAACCGCATTGATTGTCGCGGCTTCAGCTGCTTGGCATCTATTGCGCAACAACGATAACCCCGCTATACGAAAAATGATGTCGATGGCGATGTGGATGCTTCTCATTGTTGCGCCATTGCAGGCGGTCATTGGGGATTACCACGGTCTCAATACACTTGAGCATCAGCCCGCGAAGCTAGCGGCTATCGAGGGCCATTGGGAAAGTAAGCACAATGAAGGTGTTCCATTAACGCTATTTGGCTGGCCCGACATGGAGGAAGAAAAGAACCATTTCGCCCTTGAGATTCCGCGTATGGGCAGCCTTATTCTGACGCATAGCTGGGATGGGCAGTTTGCGGGCCTGAAAGAATTTCCTCGCGACGCGCGCCCCAATGCCACGATTGTATTTTGGACCTTCCGCATTATGGTGGGTCTCGGTTTTCTGATGATAGCGCTTGGTGTTTGGGCGGCCTGGGCGCGCTGGCGTGGGCGCCTTTACCAGTCGCCAGGGTTGTGGCGCTTCGCGTTGTACATGGGCCCAAGCGGTCTTGTGGCCATTTTGGCCGGCTGGTTCACGACTGAAGTGGGACGCCAGCCATGGGTTGTGTATAACGTAATGCGTACGGCCGACGCGGTAACTCCACATGGAGCATTTGAAGTTGGGCTTACCTTGACGCTTTTCGTTATTGTTTACTTTATCTTGTTCGGGGCGGGCACTGTATATATATTAAGATTGATTCGCAAAGGGCCTGTGTTGCACGAGGACCAAACAGCACCCGAAGGCGGTCCGGGCGAACAACACACACCCAGCCGTCCTATTTCGGCAGCACCTGATAACGTTGGTGCCGAAATCGAGGCATACGCAAACAGGGGATAAGGCTATGGGTATCGATCTGGCCCTGTTATGGGCGATTATTATTCTGTTCGGCATCCTGATGTATGTCGTGATGGATGGCTTTGACTTGGGCATCGGGATACTCTATCTCTTTATTCAAGGGAAGGAAGACCGCGATGTCATGATGAACACGGTGGCGCCAGTCTGGGATGGCAACGAAACCTGGCTGGTGTTGGGGGGTGCCGGCCTGCTGGCAGCATTTCCACTGGCTTACGCCGTTATTCTCAGTGCCTTCATGCTGCCGTTAATATTCATGTTGCTGGGCCTTATCTTTCGCGGCGTGGCTTTCGAGTTTCGGTTTAAGGCGGATGCCAGGCGACGGCATTTCTGGGATAAAGCTTTCATAGGCGGATCCATCACCGCGACGTTCTTCCAAGGAGTGACGCTCGGCGCCTATATCGATGGCATTAATGTGGTGAATCGCTCGTATGCTGGCGGTCCGCTAGACTGGTTGGAGCCATTTGCAATATTCACCGGCCTTGGGTTGATCGTGGCATATGCCTTATTGGGATGTACATGGCTTATTTTTAAGACAGAGGGGCCTTTGCAGAGCCGCATGCGACAGCTCGCCCGTCCGCTAACCTTGGTGTTGCTGGCGATTATTGTCGTTCTTAGTGTATGGACGCCTATCGCCCATATTGAAATCGCCGAACGTTGGTTCACTTTACCGAATCTTTTCTGGTTTGCCCCGGTGCCTGTGCTGGTGTTGCTGGTTACGTGGGCTTTGCTTCGCTCATTGAATAACGACCCCCATGCGGGCCCATTCCTGCTGACGCTGGCGCTTGTGTTTTTGGGCTATAGTGGTCTAGGAATTAGTGTGTGGCCTAATATTATCCCTCCAGATATCAGCATCTGGGATGCCTCCGGACCGCCGCAAAGTCAGGGCTTTGCTCTGGTGGGCGCCTTGCTCATTATTCCGCTCATCCTCATGTACACGGCATGGTCGTATTATGTTTTTCGTGGCAAGGTCAGAGCAGGTGATGGCTATCACTAATGTCGCAAGAGTCCCGTAAACCTACAAGAGACTGGGTCCGGCGTATTGCATGGCTGGTCGGCATTTGGGCGGCCAGCGTTGCTTTACTGGCCATCGCGGCATATTTGCTTAAGCTGGTAATGAATCTGGCAGGGATGACCACCGATCATTCTTGATCGACATCATTAGCAGGCGGCCGTCTGCATGATACCGTTTCAGGCATCTGAACAAACCATTTTCTGCGCCAGATGTCTATCGATCAAATTCTGGCGTATGCACAAGGACTGAAACATGCAACAACTGGAAAGCACTGCGATTGCGCTGGCTGAACCTCAAGATATTTCTACCGAAGTACTCATCGAGAAATATGCTAAAGGCGGCGAGACCAGCATCGCCGAGGTACGAGCCCGCGTAGCCAATGCGCTTGCACAAGTGGAAGAACCCAAGCAAAGGAAAAAATACGCCGAGGACTTTTTTTGGGCGATGCAGCATGGCTTTATTCCTGCAGGTCGCGTCAACAGTGCCGCGGGCACCGATCTGCAAAGCACACTTATTAATTGCTTTGTGCAACCTGTGGGCGATTCCATTACAGAACAGGTTGACGGCAAACCTGGCATCTATACGGCACTGGCTCAGGCGGCGGAAACCATGCGCCGAGGCGGAGGGGTGGGCTACAATTTTTCAGCCATCCGCCCTAGGGGCGCCATCGTCAAAGGAACCGGCAGTAGTGCGTCGGGCCCGATTTCCTACATGAGGGTCTTCGATCGTTCGTGCGAAACGGTGGAATCGGCCGGCGCCCGACGAGGGGCGCAAATGGCTGTCATTAATGTGACCCATCCCGACGTAATGGAGTTCATTACGGCCAAGCAAGAGCGAGGCCAGCTTAATAATTTCAATGTTTCCGTTGGCGTCACGGATGACTTCATGCGGGCTGTTGAAGCTGGCGGGCCGTTCGAGCTGACTCATCCAACAGAACCCAATGGCGACCTGAAAAGCAAAGGTGCTTATTTGCGCGACGACGGCCAATGGGTGTACCGCACAGTGCAGGCGCGCGAGATATGGGACCTGATCATGCAGAGTACATATGCCGCCGCGGAGCCCGGCGTCTTGTATCTGGATCGCATCAACGAGGAAAACAACCTATCGTATTGTGAAACCATCGAAGCCACCAACCCTTGCGGCGAACAGCCTTTGCCGGATTACGGCTGTTGCTGTTTGGGAAGCTTGAACCTCACTGCCTATGTAACGGATCCGTTCACGGCTGACGCCGCCTTCGACTTTACGCAAATGCGCAAGGCAACCAAACTGGCCGTGCGCATGCTGGACAACGTACTCATCGCCACCAAGTGGCCGCTGGACGAGCAGAAACGTGAAGCCGATGCGAAGCGTCGTCTTGGTCTAGGTTTCACCGGCCTGGGCGACACACTGATCATGCTTGGTGTACGTTACGATACCCAACAGGGGCGTAATCTCGCTGCCGATATGGCGCGCGAAATGCGTGATGCCGCTTATGAATCGTCGGTAGATCTCGCCCGGGAGCGCGGCGCTTTTCCTTTGCTGGATGTAGAGAAATATCTGCAAAGTGGATTTGCTACCCGCTTGCCAGAAAAACTAAAAAATGCGATTCGCAAACACGGCATCCGCAATTCCCACCTGACTTCGATCGCGCCTACTGGGACAATTTCATTGGCGTTTGCCGACAATGCTTCCAATGGCATCGAACCTGCATTTTCCTGGTTTTACAATCGAATGAAGCGCATGGGCGACGGCAGTAAAAAGGACTACACCGTCGAAGACCACGCCTATCGTGTTTATCGCGCCATGGGCGGCGACATCGATAATCTGCCGGCGGCCTTCGTGTCGGCGCTCGATATTTCCGCGATTGATCATATGTTAATGGTCGCTGCGGTGGCCCCCCATGTAGACGCCGCCATTTCAAAGACGGTAAACGTTCCAGCCGATTATCCCTACGACGAGTTTAAGAACTTGTACATGGAGGCATGGCATCGCGGCTTGAAGGGCATTACCACCTATCGTCCCAATAGTATTCTGGGCGCTGTGCTTTCCGTTACCTCGGCGGCCGAGGCCAGCACACCGCAGCCCATAACGCTTTCGGAACAGGATAAACGACTGGTACTAACCGAAGTCGCCATGTCTCCGCCTCTGGCATCTTTGCGCTGGCCTTCTCGTCCAGGCCTTCCGGCGGGGGCCTCGGGCTGGGTAAGTGAAACCATACATACCCCTCAAGGCGAATTCGCCGTAGTCGTGGCCGATCAGGCCAATGTGCCCTTCGAGGTATGGGTATTGGGCGGGCAGCCTCCGCGTGGTTTGGACGCCATCGCCAAGACCTTGTCCACCGATATGCGCGCCAACGATCGTGGTTGGCTGCGCAAAAAGCTTTCGGTGCTTGCGAATGCCTATGGTGACGGCTTCCAGATGCCTATGCCTCCCAAGGGCGAGCTTGTACAGGTTCCCAGCGCTACCGCTGCATTAGCGAAGCTGGTTGAATGGCGCTATAACGACCTGGGGGCGCTTGCTGCGCAGGCCAGCGACCCTACACCGGTTCTGAACGCGCTTTTCGCACCGCACGAGCCTAAAACCGGCACCGATGGCACGCTTGCCTGGGTCGCCGATGTACGCAATCCTTCAACCGAGGATGATTTTGTGCTGATGCTGAAAGAGCTACAGATGCCTGATGGCACCCGTCGACCATATAGCATGTGGCTTACCGGCGCGCACCCGCGTGCACTGGACGGGCTCTGCAAACTCTTAAGCCTTGATATGAGGGTGGTTGATCCGGCCTGGATAGGCATGAAGCTGCGCAAATTGCTTAATTATGCTGAATCCCGCGGTGATTTTCTGGCGCGCGTTCCTGGCAGCGAGAAACAGGCTAATTACCCATCGACCGTCGCTTATGTGGCGCAGCTGGTGATTCATCGCTATGCAATGCTCGGCATTCTGACCGAGGAAGGGATGCCGGTGAACGCCATGGGTGTTGTGGCCGACGAGCCCAAACAGCACACAACAGTAAGCGTGACGATGCTTGGTAAACCGTGCAACGAATGCGGTAATCATGCGGTAATCAAGAAAGATGGTTGTGATTTCTGCACCGCATGTGGTGCGATAGGCAGCTGCGGCTGAGTCTCGTCTTTGTCACGCAGCGGCCTAGAAAAAAGGGGGGCGGTGAAAAGCCTCCTCAACTCTACCAAAGGAGAACGGCGATGAAATATGTTGAAGGCTTCGTTGTGGCTGTGCCTGTAGCCAACAAAAAGGCGTATCTCGATCACGCGACGAAAGCGGTGCCATTATTCAAGGAGTTTGGCGCGACCCGAATAGTCGAATGCTGGGAAGATGACGTGCCGGATGGCAAAGTCACCGATTTTCGGCGCGCCGTGCAGGCTAAAGACGGTGAAATCGTGGTGTTCAGTTGGTTTGAGTATCCATCCAAGGCCGCACGCGACGCCGCGAACGAGAAAATGATGTCCGACCCCCGCATGAAGGCCATGGGCGAGCAGATGCCGTTCGATGGCAAACGCATGATTTTTGGTGGCTTCGTGCCTATTCTAGACACTTGACGCATCAGCTTTCGGCCCATCCGCCACAGTAAAGAATTAACTCATGTCGGCGGATGGCTACTAGTCGGTATTCTTTTTTATGGTGTGCAAGCGATGCTTTACAGTTTTTCCGTCGTATACATACTCGTCGATTTTATTGGGGGCCTGTGCGCTAGGGGTCAGTAAAGTAAGGCGTCGGCCTTTTGCTTGAACTTTGATCTGCTCGTTGCATGAACCAAACTCGGGTGAAATTCTATAGCCCGATTTTTCCAGTACAACCCACCTATACATAACGGGGCAACCATTGTTGCCGCTATTGATCGATACCAACGCGGCCTGGGATGTAGGCAGGCTAAACGCATAGGTAATATTCAGGATGCCGTGCACTTCGGGATCAACATCAGTATTGTCGATCTGGAGACGGGCTTCGTAAATGTACTCACTACTTTTGACCTGGAGGTCGCCGTAGGGTGTGTTTAGTTCCAGTCGAGACGGACTGACTGGCCAACTAACCTGGGCGTTTCCAAAGGCTGGACTTCCGAGCACTAATAATGCGGCGGCAAGCAGTCTTGAGGCAAAGGCGGGCATGGGGGAACTCATATTGGGGTGAAGCCATCAGGCGGTTGTGCAACCGGTATCGTATCTGCTGCTGTGGTCGAGGCCAACGTCGCTACAACGTTACAATCCTACGCCGTAATAACACTCTTTGTAAGCGTTATTACAATTCATTTTTTGCATGTTTGCAAGCGATTGCAGCCGATTGATGAATAGTATCGGCGCTTGGGTCAACCAGTGCTGACGGTTAGATAAATTAAAACGATAGACATAAGCACGAAGTAGACCGCCACGCCGGCCACCAGGCTTTTGAAAAAGTTCTTGAGTTTTGTATTAACGGAGGAATGGCGACCGGGCGGGCGGAACTGGGTGGTCCACCACCAAGTGCCGGCGGCTGCGACTATGCTAAGGAAAATGATTCCGACTTTCATGTCCCATTTTAGCCTGAGCAGAACAACCGAAGTTTCAAGCAAGCACTACGCGCAGAGATCCACTTACTTATCAGTAGAATGTATCGGCTGATGGCGCCAGTGTAGTAAGCCACCAGACGACGGTTGCGATTATGGTTGCAAGCGCTAAAGCCGCCAGCCGGGTTGCCCATGTATCTTTCGAACTGGTAGGGCAAGCGGCAGACGCTGTGGCTATATGGGCGTCTCCACCAATCATGGGACTAAGCAAGTCTTCTTGATATTTCAGCCGGTGCCAGACGATAGCAGCGATGTGAAGTACCAATAAGACGATAATGGGCCATTCGTTCAACTTATGCAGGCTAGTTAACGTGCTGGACCAGCCTTCGTTTAAAAAGGCGAGGGGGCCGGATGTCAAGACATCGTCGTTGGCGAATAGTCCGCTGAACGCCTGGAATCCCAAGAACAATAAAAGGGCCACTACCGACCATGCTCCTAAGGGATTGTGTCCGGCAATATGACTAGAACGGTTACGCAAATATTGGACTACCGCCGTAGGGCCGCATAGAAACTGAGCGAAGCGGGCGTAATAAGAGCCAGTTACCCCCCATACCAGCCGGAATACGATTAATCCGAGTGTAATCAGACCTAATCTTACATGCCAATCCATCCATAGGCCTCCGAGCTTAACGGTAAGGAATGACCCGGCCACACATATGACCAGCATCCAATGAAATAAGCGAATGGGAAGGTCCCAAACCCGGATCCGGGCCACAGTTTTAGACATGGTGTTCCATAGCGCGTTGAGGGTGTATGGCGCGGTTTTAACGCAATTGCAGGTTAATGCAGGCTGGTGCCGTTGCTGCGCTTTAATAGCTCAATAAGTTTTTGTTTCAATCCGGAAGAGAAAATAGGCACAAGCACTAAAGTGCCAGTAGCGTCGATCACCGACTTGACCTCAATAAACTGATTGCTGAAAGCCGCTGTGTTTCGCGCATTTTTTTCGTAAGCTTGCAGCAACTTATTGGCCGCCGCCTGGGCCTGAAATAGAACGATTTCGGGCTCTTCTGCGGCCCGGGCAGTGTAATGTTCGATCAGTCGGTCCATGTCGTCAAGGAACAGGCTAAGTGCGAAGCTTCCGCGACAGTCGGCGCGTTCATAGCCCCATTGTTTTATGGTCATATGGAATCCGTGGTGACAGCAATGTACAGATGATAGATACCGTGTACGGGTCAGTTTATTGTGCGTGAAGCTTGCTGTTGAGCTTGAATTTCAATGATCAGCTGCTCCAGATGAGGCGAGGTGCGCAGCGCGACGACTGGCGGCGCGTCTGGTTCGGAATCATCGCTTTCCAGATGAAGCTGGATAGTCTGGCCATCGAAGGCATCCGGATTGGCCTGGATTTGAACATATTGGTTCAAGAGTCGGTCCACTGCTTTTTGTGCCTCGTACAGTTGTATAGCCAATGACGACTGCGCATGCAAGGTAAATTGCTGCTCTATGGTTTTTGCCAAGTCCCAACTGAAAAACATTAGCGCTTTTTGGCCATGACAGTCGGGATGAAGGAATCCCCATGATTCATTTTGTGTGGTATTCAAATTGTGTATCTTTCAAGTTAAGCCGCGAGATGTCGCAGGCTGGTTGGGCCGTCGCAGGCATGGATTATTTTACCGGCTTTTGGAGAACGCGTTGGTCTTACAGAGCTGTACAGACACCGACAGTGCGCGAGGCGTGCTCACGCCACGCGTTCTTGTTGTCCCGGTGATGGAACGGTGAAAACTATCTGCGCTCACTACTGGTAATGGTGTTACAGAAGTATCATTGAGGAAAGCGGCGTCCTTTTTATGTGGAAGCCGCAGAAAGAGGTTAACGCAGGGCGTCACGGTCCTTGTCGGCGGCGCTATACCAACATTGAAGAATGTTAACCTCTCATCTCTTTACGTTTTGAGGTAATTTATGCTGCCCGTGCATGGCGATGAAGCTGTCGTAGTCCAGAACAATAAAAAAGTTGCCGCTTGTGATGCTCCGGAACACGAGCTGAATTTCGTCGCATCGAGCAAGCTTCCCACCCCTTGGGCGACCTTCGAAATCCATGTGTTTGTCGAGGCAGCAACTGGAAAAGAGCACTTGATGCTTACTTTGGGTGAAGTCGGCGACGGCCGTCCTGTACTTGCCCGGGTTCACTCAGAATGTATGACTGGCGACGCCTTGTTCAGTCAGCGATGCGATTGCGGTGCCCAACTTGAAACGGCGCTTAAATCCATCGCGGCGCAAGGTCGTGGAGCACTATTGTATATGCGGCAAGAGGGGCGGGGAATTGGCTTGGTCAACAAAATCCGCGCATATCAGTTGCAAGACGAAGGCGCTGACACTGTGCAAGCCAATGAGCGCTTGGGGTTCCCTGCAGATATGCGTCGGTATGACTTATGCAAGCCCATGCTCGATCATTTTGGAATCGTTTCGTTGCGGCTCATGACTAACAATCCGCGCAAAGTCGACACGCTTGAAAGCCTCGGAGTGCCCATCGTCGAGCGCATTCCCATTCAGGTAAACCGCAATCCATTCAATGAAAACTACTTAAGCACGAAAGCCGCCAAGCTTGGGCACTGGCTGAAAGAAAAGCTATAGCGGCTGTGTCCAGATTCAGATTTCAGACATGAAACGCATCCGGAAGCGTTTGCCTTTGATGTTGCCATTGCTCAGTTTGGCAAAGGCTTCTTTGGCAATGTGGCGGTTCAGGGCCACGAAGCTGACGAACTCCAGAATATTGATCTTGCCAATCTGATCGGCGGCAAAGCCGGCATCTTTGGTCAATGCACCAAGCAGATCGCCGGGCCGCAACTTGTCTTTTTTACCGCCCTGAACGCAAAGCGTGATCATGGGTGGATTCAATCGTCCCCCAGCTGCGGCCTTTAAGTTTTTAGGATTAGCCCATACCAGCGGCTGGCCCTGGTATTTTTCGATTTGGTTAGCCCAGCGCATCTCGTCGGGGCTGCAAAGACTTAAGGCCAGCCCTTTGGCCTCGCTGCGACCGGTACGGCCGATCCGGTGTATGTGCACTTCAGGATCGGGCGTTACGTCAACATTGATGACGGCGTCTAGCGTTTGGATATCAAGCCCGCGTGCGGCAACATCGGTAGCGACCAAAACCGAGCAGCTTTGATTTGCAAACTGTATTAGTACATCCTCACGTTCCCGTTGGTCGAGGTCGCCATGTAGGGCAAGAGCACTGAAGCCGCGCGAATCCAGTAGTTCGGTTAGCTCGCGACATTGCGCCTTAGTATTGCAAAATGCCAATGTGGACACCGGCCTGAAATGCTCGAGCAGTTGGGCCACTGCGGCAAGACGGCGATCCGGTTCGATTTCGTAAAACAGCTGCTCGATCTGGGCGGCATTATGGACGGATTCGACCTTGACTTCGGCCGGCTTCTTCATGAAGCGGGCGCTCGCCTTGCGAATGTCGTCTGCATAAGTGGCGGAGAACAGCAAGGTTTGCCGTTTTTCTGGGCAAGCGCTCACGATGTGAGTGACGTCGTCGTAAAATCCCATATCGAGCATGCGATCAGCTTCGTCAAGTACCAGAGTGCGGATTTCAGACAGGTTTACGGTCCCTCGGTCGATGTGATCCATGAGTCGGCCAGGGGTCGCCACGATAACGTGCGCGCCGAATTTAAGCGATTCGACTTGAGGCCGGATCGGCGTGCCACCGCATAGCGTGATGATCTTGGTATTGCCTAGCGCGCGTGCCAAGCGCCGAAGCTCGTTGGCAACTTGTTCGGCAAGTTCGCGCGTGGGGCATAACACCAGTGCCTGCGTGGCAGACAGGGTGACATCCAATGAATGAATAATACCCAGCCCGAAAGCGGCGGTTTTGCCGCTGCCCGTCTTGGCTTGTGCAATAAGGTCGCGACCGTCCACGATTAGCGGCAAACCTTGCGCCTGAATGGGCGTCATGGTCTGGTAACCGAGATTGTCGAGATTATCGAGTATTGCGCGTGAAAGCGGCAGAGAAGAGAAAGATTGGGTGGTCACAATAGGCCGGCGTTACTGTTCGTCTGGCCCAGAACCAGGATTGGTTCTGGGTCGAGACGTCAAGCTGGATTGTAACTCGTGAATGGTGCCGGCCGTCCCTGCTTAAAGATGTTCTCGGGCGTCAGCCCGAAAAACTATTAGGCAGCGGCTG
This sequence comes from uncultured beta proteobacterium, assembly GCA_963706785.1. GTDB lineage: Bacteria > Pseudomonadota > Gammaproteobacteria > Burkholderiales > Burkholderiaceae_B > Pollutimonas. The sequence continues at coordinate 66,511 of CAVPNJ010000009.1, read as the reverse complement.
ACGCGGCCTCGGTTTCGAACGATTTTGTCGTTACGACCTTGATGCATTCATCAGCGGTCTGCAAGGCTTGAGCACGGCTTTCAGCGCCCATATCGGTGCCTTCAGCGCGCACGACTCGAACATCGGTGATGCCAAAAAATCCGAAAACGGTTTTAAGATAGGTTTCCTGATGTTCCATGGCGCGACCCGCTTCGCTGGTCGAGTAAATACCGCCGCGGCTAAGCGCTGCGATGACGATCTTTCCTTTTGCCAATCCGACTGGGCCGTTTTCTGTGTAGGTGAATGTGCGGCCAGCTTGAGCGAGCCGGTCAATCCACGCCTTCAATTGCGACGGGATGGAAAAGTTGTACAGCGGCGCACCTAGCACAACGATGTCGGCGGCCAGAAATTGCGTTACCAGCGCTTCGGACAATGCGTTCTCTTTGCGTTGCGCTTCGGTCAGGGTTTCGCTGGAAGGGGGCAGTCTAAACCCCATGGCGTCGCGTGAGAAGTGGCTGGGAGTATCGGCTGCAAGGTCAAGGTACTGAATTTCGGTCCCTGGATGATCTGCCCATCCATTGCGACACGATGTCTTGAGTGAGCTTGCGCGATACGGAATTGGCGCCATTGATACTTGAGTCGACGTGTAGAAGTTTCATGTGTTCTCCTGTTGCTTAACAATAATTGGTACATGAGTATTATCGATTGTGGTGTTTCAGTTGATAAGTGGGCGCCAATGCGATAGATTGTCCTGAATTTGATGCGAATGGAAAGCGGATGCAAGACCTGAACGATATGTTGTATTTCGCAGAGGTGGTAAACGAGGGCGGCTTTGCGGCCGCAGGGCGGGCACTTGGCATACCAAAGTCCCGATTGTCCCGCCGAGTCGCCAAACTCGAAGCCGAACTTGGTGTGCGCCTTCTGCAGCGCACGACGCGCAAGCTTTCTCTCACGACCGCGGGCGAGCTTTACTACCGCCACTGTGCCGCGATGTGCGACGAGGCTGAAGCGGCAGCTGCTGCGGTTGCGCAAGTGCAAGCCGAACCACGCGGCATTGTTCGAGTGGTTTGTCCGGTGACTCTTGCTCAAAATGTATTAGGGCCTATCCTGGCCGACTATCTATCGCAATACCCTTTGGTGCAGGTCCACATGCAGGTAAGCAATCGTGTGGTAGACCTGATCGAAGAGGGTGTCGACGTCGCGTTGCGAGTTCGTTCGTCTGTCGCAGATAGTGGCAGTGCGGTGGTCAAGCATTTGGGGCTGACATATGCCTTTCTCGTAGCGAATCCGCAGCAGATTGAGCGGCAGGGCAGGCCAGCAGAGCCCAGTGATCTGACGCTGCTTGATTCGGTAGCGATGTCAGTCAATGACGGTCGCGCCTTATGGCACCTGTTCGGTCCCCATGGTTCGCAGTACACCGTTACGCATCGGCCGGGGTTCGTCGCGGATGACCTTCTAACCTTAAAATTTGCAATACTCCGCGGTATAGGGGTCGGAGTTTTGCCCGACTATATGTGCAGGGACGAAATTGCCGACGGACGGCTTGTACAGGTGCTTCCCATGTGGGCGCCCCAGCCGGGAATTGTCCACGCGTTATTTGCATCGCGTCGCGGTTTGGTGCCAGCGGTAAGATCGTTCTTGGATTTTCTTGGCGACCGACTAACGCCGGCTGTGCCTTAACGGGATAGCAAGCGCCGCATCCAATCCAGAAGCACCGAGGGAAGCATTTCCGGCTTGGGCAGTAAGGCATACTGGCGCGGGCCGAACACGGTAGGCAGGTAGTTGGCAGCTTGACGGTCTATGGTCATACAAAAGGGAAAAACACCCTGAAGTTTCGCCTCATTGACTGCTTGCCGCATATCTTCGACGCCATAACGTCCTTCGTAATCATCTGCATCGTTAGGCTTTCCATCTGACAAAAGCAACAACAGGCGATGACGCGACGACTGCTTCATTAGCAGCATGCTGGCATGGCGTATGGCAGATCCGGTGCGCGTGTAGTGTTCCGGTTCCAGAGCAGCAATGCGTTGCGCAATCGTCAAGTCATAGGGGTCAGCAAAATGTTTCACTGCGCGTATCGTAACCCCGTGGGGCCCCTCACCAGAGAATGCTTGAACGGAATACGGCTCGCCCAGTCCTTCCAGAGCGCTGCATACCAACAGCAAAGCTTCTCGTTCGATATCGATAACACGCTGGTTAGCGGACAGCCATGAATCGGTGGAGCTGCTTATGTCGATCAATAACATGATAGACATGTCGCGTATTCCCGGTCGCTGGTTTTCATAAAGCGCCTGCGACATCGAGCGGCCCGCCTTCGTATCTGACAATGCCTCGATATAAGCGGCCAAGTCCATACTATCGCCTTCCAGCTGTTTGCGCATTCTGCTGCGCTCGGGGCGCAGCACCTCGAAACGGCGGCGTATTGCGTCGAGCATACTTTGGTGCTTTTCAAGTGTTTCGTCGACCCATTCCCTCGGTCCCACCGCCGGTGTCAGCAGGTGCACGGTCGTGCCGGGATTCCGGTATGCACCCATTCTGTAGTCCCATTCCGGATACTGCACGGTGTTTGCCGTTGGCTGAAATGGCCCAGGTCGGGTTGTGGCGTGTCCCTCGGGCGGGTCGTCCGATAGTAGTATGTCTTTCGGCCTGTCGGGTGTAAACACCAGCCTGGCTTCGGCGAGTTCCGATAGTGAATCGGCAAATTCTTCAGCCGGTATCTGGTCATCCCGGTCGGTGGGACGCTGCATGCCCATAGGATCTTCTGCATGTTCTATAGGCGGAGACGGCTGGACCATCCAAATGCCTTGCTGCTCATCATCTTCGTCTTCAGCGGCTTCTCTTGTTTTGGGGCGGCGTGTCAGTCTGGCACTACGGGGCGGGGCCTTTGCGTCGGCGCAGGCGGTGCTATCAATGGCGTGGAACTCTGACGCTGTCGCTGCGGGTAAGAATAAGTCGCCAGTCCAATGGTCCTTAATAATAGCGGTTGCTCCCCACTTGGGCGAAGCCGGATCTATCTGGGTTAGTTTCGAGGCCAGCTGCTTAGCTAAAGCCATCGATAACTGAGGGGTCGCACATTCACCGATTTCGGCAGGCGCTGCGCCGCAGCGGCTTTCCAATATCGCACGCAATAGCTTTTCCAGCGGACGGTACCATGGCGAAATCGCGTCTAGCTTGGGTCGCGCATTCAAAGCATTGCGACGCGCTACATGAATCGGATCAACCATACCGGGCAGCAACTGCGATAGTGCTTCATCACATGCGCATGCCTCTACCACCAAATAAGTATCTCGCTCGACGGGCGTGAGAGCGGCTGTGATCAGCTGAGCACTGCCTCGGTGGGCGCGCATTGCCTGTTGCAGAGCCATCGTACGAAACCGCTCCAGCGAACGATCAAAACACGGGTCTCCGAAATCGCCTGGAAGCCATAAAGATCGTCCATCGGTAGCTGGCACGGCATTAGTCGATATGGGTAGATCGCCTCGCCGGAATAAGGTTGTAAGCAATGTTCGCGGTGCGGGACGCTGTGCAATGCGCAGTGGGAATTGCGTAGCGAAAACGGCGCCTATCAATAGGTCTAGCCTGTCTGCTATATCGGTGAGCTGAACGATAGCGGGTGCGTTCGGATTATGCCTGTGACGCTGCCAGAGGCCCCGCGCAAAAATCGTTGCGTGGCGCGCCGCATCGGTGATGACATCTTCCGCCTCCGCCATAGTTGATACCGGATCGCTTTAGGGAAAGCTGAGATCGACAAGATCCCGCATGGCCCCTATCAGGGTGGCATCGTCGGATAGAGGCGCGATGAGCCCGGCATAACATGCCCGTCGTAACGGTGTGCCGCTGGCGATAAGCTTCGCGGTTGCCACCAAGAGTCTCGTGCTCGGCACTTCAGCCAGTCCGCGATCATGAAGGCTGCGCAATTTATGGGCCATTGTGACAAGCGAGTGGGCGGTACCCGCGTCGACGCAGCCTTCATGCATAACTATGGTTGACTCGCGTTCGATCGGCGGGAAATCGAATTCCAGCGCAACAAACCTCTGGCGCGTACTGGGTTTCATGTCCTTGAGCATACGCTGATACCCCGGGTTATAGGACACCACCAGCTGAAATTCCGGGGAAGCCGTAATAAGCTCACCCGTTTTTTCGAGCGATAAGGTGCGCCGGTAGTCGGTGAGCGAATGCAGTACCACGATCGTGTCCTGTCGGGCTTCAACCACTTCATCTAGGTAGCAGATGGCCCCTTGCCGAGCAGCGTTCGCCAGTGGACCGTCTTTCCAGACTGTATCGTTATGATGAATTAGGAATCTTCCCACTAGATCGCTGGCGGTAAGGTCGTCGTGGCAGGAAACGGTAATAAGGGGGCGCCCTAGTCGCCACGCCATATATTCGACAAATCGCGTCTTGCCACAGCCGGTAGGTCCTTTAAGCATGACTGCCAACTGATGTCTGTGACATTGTTCGAATACGAGGACTTCGTCACTGGACGGCATGTAGAAAGGCTCGGCGTCGCCATGGGTCGAGGCGATGCCGAATTCTGCAATATTGGACTTTCCGATTGACATTATCCGGTCAACTTGCACGACCGCCGCTTACGGCAGGCGCACCAAGGGTAGAGGCTCTAGTGTCGTTGGCGACAATGCCTATCCGCGGCGCATGTCGGAAGAAATCATAAATAAACAAACCGACTCCTATAGCAAACAAGGAAGCGCACGCAATCAGCATAAGGAAATGCACCTGGATTTTCAGCTGTACGTCGAGGTAGCCAATGCCCAGTACACGTTCCAGATAAACCTGGCCAATTCCTGCCGTCGCGAAGGACAGCGTCATGCCGAACATCCCGCTGACCTGGAGCCAGAACGCCCAGTAGCCGATGGTGCTGCCTTTTTCGGGACTGTCGCGTGTTATTGAAGGCATGGCATACGCAATCATGGCCATGACGATCATTGCATAGGCACCGAAAAATGCCGCATGCCCGTGCATGGCTGTGACGAGCGTTCCGTGGGTCCATTTATTGATATCGGGGAAGGTGTGAGCAAGCCCTAGCAGTCCGGCCCCAAACAGGCCAAAGACCGCGCTCCCGAGCGTCCAGTGCAGTGCAAGGGTATTCGGATGATTAAGGCCTGAACGGCGCATGGCGGAGTAGGCATACATGGCCATGCCCATTAGGGCAACGGGTTCCAGCGCGCTGAAAAAGCCCCCTATCGGCAGCCAATACCCTGGTACGCCTATCCAGTAATAATGGTGAGCCGTTCCCAGGATGCCCGCAATGAATACCAGTCCTACGATGACATAAAGCCATTTTTCCATGACTTCGCGGTCGGCGCCGGATAGGCGTATAAGCAGATACGCAAGGAAGGACGCCTGGATCATTTCCCAAACGCCTTCCACCCACAAATGGATGGTCCACCAGCGATAAAAAATCGAGACAATGTAATTCTCGTAATGGAAGAGTGCAGGTATGTATAAAACCGCTGAACTGCCCAGACCCAACAGCAGTACGCCTTCGGTGGTGGTGAATCGCCCCGAGCGCTTAATGGTCATGCCGACGTTGTACAGAAACATAAGCATTACGATAACGATGACCAGCTTGTGGGGCAGGGGCTGCTCAAGGAATTTATTGCCCGTTCCATAGCGGAAAAAATACCCAATAATGGCGGTGACGCCCATGATGGCCCATAGTCCCAGCTGAATATACGCCAACTTCACGCTATATAGCTCGGCTCGCGATTCGTCTACCACCATCCAGTATGTGGCCCCCATGAAACCTGTCAGCAACCAGACTATAAGCAAATTGGTATGGACTGTTTTCGTTACATCGAAGGGCATAATGTTCAGGAAAGGGTCGGGTCCCAGATACTTGGCAGCCGATAGCAAACCGAAGACGATTTGCAACCCGAACAGTATTAACGCCAGTGCAAAATACCAATAAGCGACTGATTGAGATTTATAACGCATGGCAACTCCCCATTTATATGTCGAGTCTAGCTTTTGGCCCGTTATTTAAAGCTTGCCAGATAGGCGACCAATTGATCGATCTGTTCTGGCTTAAGGTCTTTTGTATAGGTCGTAGGCATGAATGAAGTGCCGTTTGCTGAATACATTGCTCCGGGGTGCAGATACGCGCTGGGTTCCACAATAGATTCGCGGATGAACTCTTCAATTGTCTTGGCCTTGCCTTTGTAGTCTGGCGCGGCCAATGTCTGTTGAGCACGAGTGGCGATACCGGCCAGGGTGGGTCCTGCAAGGTTCACGCCAGGCGCTGTGGAGTGGCAAGCGGTACAGGCCGGGGTAACCGAGCGGAATAATGACTCGCCAAGCGCGATGGGATCATTGGTGCTGACGACTGGCGCAGCACCCGGCGGGGTGTCGCCCGCTGGCGATGGCTTCGAGCGGTCGGACTGTTGAGCCATTGAAAGATCAGTGCCTGGGATCGACCCCCCCGTCACCAAAATCGGGCGGGGCGGCCAGCCTTGATTATCTACCTTGCTGACCCAATCCATGAAGGCGATAAGGTCGGCGATGTCTTGGTCGTTGATGTTTTGTTTGGGCATCAGGCGACGATGCCGGGTTTCGTCGTAGAACTGAGAAGGATCCTTCATAAACGCGGTCAGGTAAGGCGTGCCGCGCAATTGGGTGATTTTTGTCAGATCGGGCGCGTAGTAGGCGCCTTCCCCAAGCATGGTGTGGCAGTTGACGCAATTATTTTTATGCCAGACATTTTGTCCCCGTATGACGCTTTCCGTTATGTTGTGTGAGTTTGTCAACTTCGGAAATTGACGATGCGTATCGACGGTAAGGCCAAGGAAAACGAGGATGGCGACGCCGGTTGATGCTACGGCGAATAAGCGGGTTTGCTTTTTATTCATGTCAGCCTCCGCTTATACGCCTATACCAGACCAGTACTTAACTGAGATATATGCGGCATAGACAATAGCCGTGGCCCCAAGCAAAAGAACGGCGTTGCTTACTATTTTTAGCGTTTGATACAGCGTCGAACCTTGCATGAGTACACCCCCGTTATAGACCAAAACATTTGGTGGAACGACTTGGAGTTTCAGCATGACGAAAGCAGTGCTGTCGATACACTAACTGCTTATTGCGGCTAGGGTTGTAACGTTTGTTAACAGCGTTGTTGTTTGGTTCATTAGCGCTTGTGTGCGGCGCTTGAACATTTCTTTGTTGGCGGGATAATGGCCCAATGCAAATCGATAACGGGACTTTTAGCCGATGACCACTGTACCGCAGTAACGCCATGCCACTGGGCCCGATTAAAAAGCTCTTTCAGGGCTCTTCCCGGTTCACCTTTTGTGAGCTGGCTATGCACTACTAATGCTCCGCAATCGAGCGCGGTGGCGGGGTCAAGCCATGGTGATTCTGCATATTCGGCGTTAACGAACACCTCCACGCCAGGACCACTATTGATAGCGATATTCCCGCCCAGCCAAGTATCCGACGCGACCAGCACCAATGGAGATTCAGGAATGTGCTTTTGCCAAATGGCATTCATTTCGGTGGCAATGGCAGGCCCGGGAAAGGTAGAGCGGGCGTCTCGCCCGATATGCCAGGCCATGGGACCTCGTGCCGCGGCATAAGCTACGGCCATTAAAATATGCAAAATGACGACCAGTATGGCGATGCGTCGCAGATTTATTTGCTCGTTTCCATACATCCATCGCAGCGCGTAGAAGCCATATAAAACGAAGAAGGTAGTGGCCCACGACGCCTGCAGCCTGGTCCCCAGTACCGCAGAGACCGATACGGTCAATACCATGGGTGCAAGCCCGACCCATAACAGGAAGGAACGATCCCACCGTGACAAACCGGCCCAATAGGAAGCTGCACCTTGGCCTTCAGCGGTGGGCAATGCCGTATTTGCTAGTTTGCGGTTACCACGCCACCAGATAAGCATGACGACCAAGATTGGGCTCAAGCGCGCGCATTGATCGAGCGTGAACCAAAAAATTTGCACGAAGGCGTCTAGGTGGCTTTGAGCGTTGAGCGCCGTATCGGCATAGCGGAATGGTTGGAAAGCGCTTAAGACAAGCCAGTATGCATGTGGCGAGGCGACGAGCAAGAAAGTGGCGAAGGCACCGGCAATACCTTTGAGGTTGCGAGAATCTTTAAAGCTGCCTTGTCGCAACATGAAGCAGAAAAAAGCTGCAAACTGAATGACAGCGCTGTATTTCGTCATGATGGCTATCGCACTGACAGCTCCCAGCCACAACCATGTGCTTGTTCGCTGATAGCGCAGCGCGCGATAGAGCAGCCAAGTAGATGCTGCGACCGACCATAACTGCGCCGTGTTGTGATTATAAATTGTGCCGCGCAACGAAAAATAGATCGTTGTCGACAATAGCAGCATCACGATGAACGCCTTGCGAGGCGTCGTGAACTCGCGTCCGAGTAACCACACGAACCATAAAGCAAAGGCCGAGCATAGCTGTCCTGCGAAGAAGGTTAACCAGATCGATCGACCGAACACCTGCGTAAGGCCATGCATGACCCACGACGGAAAGGGCGGATGTTTGTAGTAACCCAATTCCAGACTAGAGGCCCATACCAGTTCCTCCATGCCATCAAGGTCCGGAGCACTGTGGCTGATGGCGCAAAGCGTCGTCCACAGTGCGACCATACCTACCAAAAAACACAATACCCGAAGATTCAATAAGGTGGTTTTGTCTTGCTGCATTAGTGGAGTATTAACAGAATTGCTTGCACCGTGGCCCGCCTTGGTGAAATCTGACCGCATATCGGGATGTTCCTGGAGTGATTTCTAATTGTAAACGGAGGGTCAACTAGCCGTTTAAAACTTTGTTGTTTCAAAGACTATGTGCTAATGTTCAGCCACTAAAGTGATCGCATAAATCGATGTCACGCTTGCCTAAAGCGGCGCTCGAAGTATAGCTGTAGGCGAACTGGACCGTTCTAATTGAAACTGCACTGGAGCCTTACATGAGACTATTTTTATTGCTCATCTCTTTAGTCCTTCCATTCGCAGCGGCCTCTCCGGCGCTTGCTGCAGACGCTCCACTGGTACGCGGCGCCGTGACTTACCAGCCGACTGTTACGTTTACGCTGCGAACTGAAATTGCTGAAGGCAAGCTGGTGTTTGTCGGCGACGCTGGTGCCATTGCAGGCCAAGTTAACCCCGACTTGCAAGTTCCCGAAAATGCTGTCGTTCAAATCAATCTGGTGAACGCCGATGGCGCCATTCACGATATCGCCATACCGGAATTTGGTGCGAAGTCAGACCAGATTACCGGTAAAGGAGCGGCGACAGCTATCGTATTCCGAGCCAATAAGAACGGTACATTCGAGTATCTATGTACATTGCCGGGCCATAAAGCGGCCGGCATGTTCGGCAAGCTTATTGTGGGCGAACCGCAAGAGGCCACCAAGAGCACTGCCCTGGATATTTCCCAGGATCCCACCTCAGTCGGCGAGCCCACTGGTAAGCGTGAGCCTCGAAGCATTACTGTAGACTTAAAGACCACCGAGGTCATAGGCCAGCTTACCAGCGGCAGTACCTACAGGTACTGGACTTTTAATGACAAGGTTCCGGGCCCATTCATTCGCGTCCGGGTCGGCGACACCGTTACTGTCAACCTCTCAAACGCTGAAGACGCAACGCACATTCACTCGGTCGATTTCCACGCTGTCACGGGGCCCGGCGGTGGTGCCGCGGTAACTCAGGCAGCCCCCGGACAAACCAAAAGCTTCACCTTTAAGGCGTTGCATCCTGGTCTATTTGTGTACCACTGCGCTACACCTATGGTCGCCCAACATATAACCAACGGCATGTATGGGATGATACTTGTCGAGCCCGAAGAGGGCCTGTCGAAGGTAGACCGCGAGTTCTACGTAATGCAGGGCGAACTCTACACGGCGCAAAAGCACGGTTCTCAGGGGCTGCAGGAATTTTCGCTGGAAAAGCTGCTTGATGAAAACCCCGAGCACCTGATGTTTAACGGGTCGATGGGTGCCCTGACCGAAAAGTACAAGCTGCAGGCTAACGTTGGGGAAACGGTGCGTATCTTTTTCGGCGTGGGCGGGCCAAACCTCACATCCAGCTTCCACGTGATTGGTGAGGTATTCGACAAGGTTTACGATCAAGCTTCATTGACTAGCCCTCCCTTGACTGACATTCAGACCACGCTGGTTCCACCGGGTGGGGCCACCATGGTGGAGTTCAAGGTAGACTTTCCCGGAAACTACATTCTTGTTGATCATGCACTTTCGCGGTTAGAAAAAGGCCTGTCAGGAATACTCAAGGTCACGGGCAAAGAAGACCCTGCCATTTTCCATACCACCGAGAAAATAGATCATTCTTCTGGCCATTGATCAGGTCGCAAAGCTGAACCCGCCCGCTATGCGGGCGGGTTCAGTATGGCCTGCGCACAAGTGGAAAATCAGTAGGAACGGTTCTTGCTAACAGGGCATCGTCGCAATCGGCTCATGGCTGAAGGAGATCCGTATGACCTGGCAGGCTTTGTTTGGCGAGCGAGCCACTACTAAAATCGCAGCAGTGTTTGACACCGAAGGGGCGGCCTGCGCCACTGCCGACTCGTTAAGAAACAAGGCGGGACTGCAATCAACACAGGTTTTACTTATTGGGCCGAACGAAAAAGAATACGCGAAGAAGCTTGAGCCGGAACCGCAAGGAATCGTAAGAACCGCTGTCCGGTCGCACTTGGTGCTTGGATTGGCGGGGCTCGTGGCCGGTGGATTGCTATGGATGGCGCTTTATTCTGCGGATATTCCTGCAATTCAAAGTTCGCGCGCCTTAAGCGCATTGGCTTTTCTCTTCTTTGGGGCCGTCGCCGGCTTGCTGTTGGGCGGCCTGCTTACTTCCCGCCCTGATCACCAACTCGTCATACAGCGCGTGCAGACCGCCGTAGACAATGGCCGTTGGTCATTAGTCATTCATCCACGCGATGAACGCCAGTGCGATGCCGTAATGGTTTCGCTAGCAGAGTCAGGGGTCGATATTGTCCGTAGCGTCTGAGCCCATTTTGTGCCAGCGTTTGCCGATCTACTCATCATCTTCCAGAATACTGTAATCTGTTCCTCGGGCGGAAAAAGTGCCGCCGGGGAACAGCTGTGCAGTCGTCGCCGATGCAAAATAACCGCGTCAACGCGGCTGGAAAGATGAGGGTGTTATGGAAAAACGAAATGGAAGGGGAGGCGCGATTGCGCTCACGATGTGCGGTTTGCTGGCGGGGATTTTGGCTGGTTGCACGCCCATGCTTGCGGGGCAAATGGCCGAGGCCGGCTATAAAGTGGCAAAAACCACACTGAGCGGTGCCGACGGGTCAGCTTCAGGCGCTGACGATCGTCAAAAGAGGTTGCAGTCGACTTTGAACTCGGTAGACGTAGGGCAAGATGTCGCACCGATACTCGAGCAATTGGGCGAGCCACCTAAAGAAAAGTCCGGTAATACGTACGGGTTTACCTGCTACCAGTATTCGGCGGTTTACTCCGATATGGAAGCGGCTGTTATCGTGGCGAAGGATGGCAAAGTCGCCTTCTTCGGAAACTCGCGTTGCAGCGTTGAAATGCAAGATGGCAATTTTAAAAAAGATGGGAAGTACATGGGGAATGCTGTATTCTGAATAAGCGGGAACGGCAGGAACCATACTAGAAAAATGCTATGTTCAACTCAGTTTAGATGGCCCGAAGCACGGCTAAATCGGTCGATTAATAAAAAAAGCCCGCCGGCTAAGGAGGGCTCGAGATGCACGTGGCACGGGACTTACTTTTTAACTGTATCGCGAATCGCGTCTTTTGTTTCCCCCGTTTTGCGTTGGACGGTGCCACCGGCTTTTTCCGCCTTGCCTTCAGCTTCAGTCGACCGGCTTCCCGTGACTTTGCCTGCAGTTTCCTTCACAGCGCCTTTAACTTCCTTGGCGGCGCCTTTGATACGATCCTTATCCATATCCGTACTCCTGATGCCATTGATGATTAGGCAGGTAGCCGCCTAGTTGTGCGGCTTTTTTCATCAGCAATCGCTGTGCCGCCTTAAGTGCCATCATTTTTCCTATCCGATTTAATTTCACGACCTACATCGGTTTGACGCTCGTTGGATTGTTCCGCGACTCCGGTCGAAAATACTCGGCCTTGCGATGGCTGAGGAGCTGTCATGCTTACCGATTGCCGTAATGGGCGTCTCTGCCCGACTGGGTCTCCATTTCGTTCGTTGCGGTCATACTTAATGCTGGATTTTGGCATGGTGGTGCCCTCCTTTGGTTCGCACGCATTAGTGGCCAGCATGCAGAGTTCCCGGAGCGACCGTTCAGAATTCGGGCAAATCCGCAGCGAAAAAGGGTTTATTGCTACCGTTTCGGTGTGACGCGCCAGATGGTGTTCGAAAGATCGTCGGCGACGAGAAGAGCCCCGCGTGGATCGACCGTTACTCCGACGGGGCGACCGCGGGTCTTGCCGTCGCTGCCACGGAAGCCGGAGACGAAGTCCACCGGTGGACCGGCGGGGCGACCGTCGCGAAACGGTACGAAAACGACCTTGTAGCCAACCGGATCCGAGCGGTTCCAGCTGCCGTGTTCGCCGACGAAAACTCCATCGGCGAAATCCTTGCCCATGACTGGGGCGGAGAAAGCGAGGCCCAGCGCGGCTACGTGCGCCCCGAGGCTGTAATCAGGCGTAATCGCCGAAGCGACCTTGTCAGGATCTTGCGGCTGAGCACGCGTATCGACGTTCTTGCCCCAGTAGCTGTAAGGCCAGCCGTAGAAGCCGCCTTCGCGGACCGCAGTAAGGTAATCTGGGACGAGATTTGGACCGATCTCGTCACGTTCATTCACGACCACCCATAGCTGGCCCGTGCCGGGTTGAATCGCCAGCGCAGTAGGATTACGCAGGCCCGTCGCGTAAGGTTTATGTGCCCCGCTATGGGCATCTACTTGCCATACCCTGGCCCGATCGACTTCGGCCGTCATGCCGCGCTCGGTGATATTGCTGTTGGAACCGATGGCGACGTACAGGAACCGCCCATCTGCACTAGCTGCGAGTGCCTTGGTCCAGTGGTGGTTGATTTCCGAGGGCAGGTCCGTAATTTTCTCGGGCGCTGCGCCGGCCTTGGTCTGGCCATCCTGGTAGGCGAAGCGCACCAAGGCATCCTGATTGGCAACGTAGAGGCTGCCGTTAGCAAAGGCAAGCCCGTATGGTGCATTTAAATTGTCCGCAAAGACAGTTTGCATCTCGTAGGTGCCGTCGCCGTCGGCGTCGCGCAGCAAGGTCAGGCGGTTGCCCCCGTTCACCGGGCTGGTGCCATAGGCTTTGATGGGGCCAGCGATAATGTCTTTGGGCTTGAGGTTTGGTGCATTGCCGCCCCTACCTTCGGCCACCAGGATGTCGCCATTGGGCAACACCAGCGTCTGGCGCGGAATCTGCAAGCCCGTGGCGATTGCGCTGATGGTGTAGCCCTCGGGCACCACCGGGCGCTGGTCGCCCCATTCCGCCGGGGTCGGCGATCGTCATATTGGGCAGCACGCCGCGCTCGGGCTGCGGCAGTTCTGGGGAGGAACCGTACTGCAATGGTTCTGAATCGCCGCCGCTACAGGCGCCCAGCAATGCCGAGACGCTGACGACCGCAAGTAGGCTAGAGCGTTTCATTTCACGCCTCCGCTGCGTGGGTGGTAAAAGCCCATCCATGTCGCTACGCACGCCAGTACGGTGGCGATGACCGACATGATGAGTCCGCCGGGCATGCTTGCCCAGGCGTCCCTGGCGTGCATCAATGCGTCGAAGAAGCCAACCAGCCATGTGGCCAGCAGTACTGCGCCGTAAATACCTATGCCGCGGGCACGACGATCGGCGCGAAACAAATCGACGATCAAGAAGATGAGGGCAAAACCGGAAAAGAACAGGGCGCCGACGAGGAACCAAGAGGCGAAATTATTCCACTGAATCTCGTAAGTCGAAGCGTAGGCGGCATCGCTAAGTGCCGCACCTAAGAAGAGAGGGATGCTTCCTGCCAGCAAGACCGCATGGATGGGATGGATTACTCGAGAATACCTGCGTTCAATGGTTGTGGCCACGACGATTACCTCCTCGGGGATAACACCAGGCAGTCGCCGTTTGGACAGAGATCGCGCAGGTGAGTTGCCAATGTCAGCGGTTTGACCAGTTTACATGCAAGTAATGCATAAAGCACGCCCTTATCTTGCATCATTCAATAGATCGATCCGGCAGCGCTGTCGCTACCGCCTAAAACGATTCCATCGAGCTAGTCTAATACTCTGCGATTCAGAAGATGGCGTAAAGGGCGATCGCTATTGGTCATTGCGGGACTCTTTGCCCAGAGTCATCGGTGTGTCATCCTTGAGTTCAAGAGGCGAGGAGGGCACGCCTTTTGGATTGGGATTGCCATCAAATTGCGTAGCTTTCTGCCGCTCTGCTTCTTGGCGTTTCGCGCTTTTGTTTTTATTTTCAGCGTCTTTCGTTGGCGACTTCAAGCCCAGTTCCGCCCGCGGATCCTTTTCGTGGGCGAATTGCCTCTCGTCCTGGATATCGATGGGTTTATCTGTTTGACCTGGATCTAGCTTCGATTGTGTCATTGCATGCTCCTTGTTGTAAGTTCAACAGGCAGCAAGCGGCGGTCCTGGAAACTGGCGCGGATATCTTTCGCGCACGCTTGGTGCTGAAAGTTATGGTTGGTGTCAATAAGGCCTTACGGTTACTATTTGTCTGCTAATTGACATTTGCTGACATAGGCCTAGCACCATGACGACTAACTCCTTCATTCCCTCCGATCCTTTGTTTTCCCTGCAATGGCACCTGCTCAATAGGGGCAATACGCCTGGCAGTGTGGCCGGCTACGATATCAACGTGGTTTCGGTTTGGCCCGATTACACAGGTCGGGGTGTGCTGGTCGGGGTGCTGGACGACGGAATGGACGAAACTCATCCCGATCTCGTCCGCAATTATCGGCAGGACCTGGCCTGGGACGTTTCTTTAAACGTACCAGGCGGTATGGCTCGGTTGCCCAATGACGCGCATGGCGTGGCTGTTGCAGGTCTGGTGGCGGCTACGGCCAATAACGGCATTGGCGGCGTGGGGGTTGCATGGGGGGCTGCGTTCACAATGTATCGCATGTCGTTCAGTGAAAATGTAAGCCTTTTGTCTTCATTTCAGATGGCCGCGGAAAAGAAGATTGCTAACGGGGTGAGCATATCGACCAACAGTTGGGGCCCAGGGCCTTTAATGGATCAGGAGCAACTGTCTGCTTACCATGCCGTGGGACGCGACATGGCGGAATTCGGCCGCGATGGGCTGGGCATAGTGTCGCTGTTTGCCGGAGGGAACGATCGAGAGGAAAAATACAACACCAATTACGACCCAACGGACAACTCCCCCTGGGCTATCATCGTGGCGGCGGGCCATCAAAATGGGGGTATCGCATCCTATTCCACGCAGGGGGCATCGATTCTCGTGACGGCGCCAGGTTCGGGTTCAGATTCGGACCCGCCTGCCTCCATGGTCACAACCGATCGCCAGGGCGTCGATGGTTACAACAGGGAGGCCGGCGTGGCCGGCAACTATGTGGGGTCCTTCAATGGCACGTCGGCTGCGACGCCCGTGGCAGCCGGCGTGATTGCCCTGATGCTGGAAGCCAATGCCCGCCTGGGCTACCGCGACGTTCAAGAAATTCTGGCCTATTCGGCCAAGCGGGCGACCTTCCTTGATCGCGAATACGACCACGCCTTCAACGGCGCGCGCGACTGGAACGGCGGCGCGCTGCTGGCCAGCCATGATTTCGGCTATGGCCATATCGACGCCCATGCTGCCGCGCGGCTGGCTGAAAGTTGGATGAAGGCCGGCACGGTGTCCAACCTGGTGCTGGAACAGGGCCGTGTCTCTCAGAGCGTATTAACGGTGGCTGCCGGCCAGCAGGCCTGGGCTACCGCTAGTTTTGCGCCGGACTACCGAGTCGAGCAGATGACCGTGACGGTCAGCATCGAGGCGGCGAAAATGCAGCATGTCACGGTGGAACTGATCTCGCCAGACGGCATGATAAGCCGGCTCATCGATCAGCCCCCGTTTTTCGAAGATCTGGACGATGAAGATTATGATGGCACGCTGGATTACACCCTGAATACGGTGCTGAACTGGGGTAGCGGGCTGGCCGGCGACTGGAAGCTGCACATCAGCAATGCGGTCGATGGCGAGACGGTGGAACTTAAGGATTGGTCTATTTTGGCATCACACCGCCGGCAGCGCCGGCGGGGGTACCCAGATCTTCACTGACGAGTTCACCAGCTTCACCAACTTGCAGCCGGATCGCACCACGCTGAAGGCGAGCGATGGCGCCACGCTGAACGCGGCGGCCGTCACCGGCAACGTGCGCTTTGATCTAAACAGCGGCTTGTCCTGGATAGGCGGCACGGAAATCAGTCTGACCAATACCAGCGGCTTTCGCCATCTAATCTCTGGCGACGGCGACGACATCCTGATTGGCAACGGCGCCGACAACATTTTGATGGCCGGACGGGGCAACAACCACGTGGACGGCGGTTCGGGTCTAGATGTCTTGCGGTTGATTGGTGAATTTTCCAATTACACCGTAGCGCATCGGGGCGATGTCGTGGCTATTCATAGTCACGGTTTGTCCGGCGGTGGCATTGATGCAGCATACAACGTCGAACTGCTGCATTTCGCCGACCAGGTAGTGCTGATCAACAAGCCCATGGACTTGGGGCCGGGCTTGTTCGACGAAGCCGGCTACCTGGGCCAGAACCCCGATGTGGCGGCGGCTGTCTCGGCCGGGCTGATTGCGAGCGGTTTGAATCATTACACGTTGTGGGGCGCAGGTGAGGGCCGCAACCCCAATGCCTTGTTCAACGAAAAATGGTATCTGGCGAACAATGTGGATGTCGCTCAAGCACTGAAGAGCGGTGCATTGAATAGTGGTTACCAGCACTATCAAGAGTGGGGCTGGACCGAAGGGCGCACGCCTTCAAGTTGGATGGATACTGCGGACTACCTTGCCGATAACCCCGATGTGGCCGCCGCGGAGATGAACCCACTGCAGCACTACTTGCTGCATGGCATCAACGAGGGCCGAAGCATCGCCGCGCTGGGCGTCGATATGTGGACGTAGCCGATTCTTGGCCGGCGTGTCGGCCGTTGGTGTATTGCCTCTAGGCGAGTACACGAACCTCTAACCGGCCATTGCCGGTTCTCGTTTTCTCGCTATTGGACGGCCGGCAAGGTACTGAACCTTATGCAACAAGGTTTCAATTATTGTTTTGATTTCCTGGATGATTATTCCCATTTCTACATTTACGAAGGCGGCTTGATACTTCGATGCTTCCGGGCCGGGTTCATTCGATGCGGACTCTAAAGCGTCGCATGTCGAATCGAAGATGTGATTTATGTCTTCGAGAATTTTCTTTATTATTTCCTCGGTGCGGAAGAATCCGACCCGGTTTTCCAGGCGCACCATGGCCGCAAGCTTGAATCGTTGCGGTGGCCCTACGAGGCCATGCTTGGCCAACGCTCTGCTTTTGCGCGGAAGACGATTTACCGCTTCTATAATTTTTTCGAAGTCGCGGTGGCGGTCATAAATCAAGGCCTCTGCCTGCCACCTCGTCCCTGCATCAAAAAGGTCTAAATCATCAACTCGTCCAAAGCCTACAAGCCTGTTCCGGATCACATCAAATAGAAAGTTTCTTGATTGCTGAAGAAAGCTTATCAGATGCTGCTTTGATGGCTCGCTAACGCCATCAAACTCGCCGAAATAGGACATAAAGACTCCGCTAATGCATTTAGTGAGAATAGGTTTCCGATTCTATCGGCCATCGCCTAAGTCGACATTCGCCCTAAAGAAGTAGGCTATGCCTCTTAATTTGTTCAAACGGCTTAAGCTCAGCCTATCGATCCATCCATACGGTGTAGGCCGAATATTGGCCATTTTCTTCTGAGGTGTAGGCCGAACTTCGGATCGTCCGGATGGCCCCACGACGGGCGTTAGACGCACCACTTCCGCAAAAGCGCTTGGGGCCCTGCGCATGTGGGAACGTGCAGGCAGTGTGATCGGTTTGGCGACCACCGGAGTCCTGGTAGCGCGGTACGGATACGCCATGGCGATCGGGCTGATCGGGGCCGTGACTGTCGCAGGCACCTTTATTTTCCTCGCGAATGAAATCTTCGCTACGCGACGCCGGGACGGGTGAGGAAAGTCAATGCTTGATGCTGGCGAAATTGTCGAAATCGTCACTATGGGAGACGAGGCAATCCGGCATTTGAATGCATCGCAATGCCGGGAGGACGGCTAGACTACTGGTCGACCAGCAAAATAGGGCTGTGCTACGATCCCATGCATTTCTCGAGTAGCCATCTACAAACCAATGCAATT
This sequence comes from uncultured beta proteobacterium, assembly GCA_963706785.1. Lineage (GTDB taxonomy): Bacteria > Pseudomonadota > Gammaproteobacteria > Burkholderiales > Burkholderiaceae_B > Pollutimonas. The sequence goes on along the minus strand of CAVPNJ010000009.1, from coordinate 48,165 downwards.
ATTGCGCAAAGGCGAGGCCATAGCCCATGTTTCTTATTTTTCCCGATACTTCTTCAGTCGCCGAATACGTCAGCACAGTGCTGATCGACAAGGTCAAAAGCAAGCCCGATTTCGTCTTGGGCGCGGCGACGGGCGGAACCATGGAGCCCATTTATGCGAGCTTTGTGAAGCAAGCACAACAACAGCAACTGGACCTCTCCCAGATGATTTCCTTCAATCTGGACGAATATGTGGGGTTGGACGCCGATCATCCGAAAAGCTATGCGGCTTATATGCGTCAGCACCTGTTCAAACATGTGGGTTTTAATGAATCTCGGCACCACCTGCCCGACGGTCAGGCAACGAATCTGGAAGAACACTGTCTCGAGTACTCCGCCAAAGTACAGCAACATGGCGGTATAGACCTGCAATTGTTGGGAGTAGGGGGCAACGGACATATTGGTTTTAACGAGCCTGGTACGGCATTCGACAGCCGCTGTCACGTTGTTCAGCTCTCCGAACGCACCCGTGCAGACAACAGTCGATTTTTTGCTAAAAACGCAATTGTCCCCGCTTCAGCCATAACCATGGGCATGCAAGACATCATGGATGCTCGCGAGATACTGCTGGTTGCAACTGGAGAGAGCAAGGCGCCAATCCTGGCCGAGTACTATCAAAACGAAGTCACCGAGGCCGTTCCCTTTACAATACTAAAACGGCATCCTCGGGTGAAAATCGTTCTCGACGAGGCTGCCGCAAGCTTGTTGCCTGACAACGTGGGTAAGCGCGCTTTAGAGGCATATGTGTGAAGGGTAGGCTGCCCCGAGATCCGCTCATCGAGTTTCGTAATCAATGCGTCGAACATGTCGCGTTGATTATGTGACCGTCGGAATCAGTGCGAATCGCATGCGATTCCGGTGCGAATCACGACACCGCCAGACACTAAAAAGGGCACATATTTCTATGTGCCCCGTCTAGTGCCACGTAGCGTGGCGTTTGTTGTACTGGTGGAGTCGGCGGGAATTGAACCCGCGTCCGCAAGCCCTCTGCAGGCAGTTCTACATGCTTATTCGGTTCATTTTAAGTTTTAACCTTGGATCATGCCAACCGACAGGCCCTTCCTTGGCGATTCACATCAATTTAAGATTGAGCTGAGTGACCCAGCAAAATCCGATTCTTTGTAAATGACGCTGCTGTAGGTTTTACCCTACCTAACCCAAAGACAAATTAGTGCAGCGGCTTACCGCACTAGGCGGCTAAAGCGAAACGCTCGTCGTTGGCGTTTGTAGTGTTCCAGTGGATTTACGAGCTTACTGGTGCTCGGCATGCCCTACTCTGTTTCGCGACCCACGTCGAAGCCGGATCGACCCCAGGAGTCCAGTATAGCGCACAAGGCGTTTTTTGAACAGGAAAAAGGGGGTGGTAAAATTCCGTGGGCTGTATTGCGGGGATTAGGAATCCCTAAAGCAACGCACGCGGCCAGCTTCCACACCCTACATTGGAAGAGTGTCTGTCTCCAAGACGACAGATGCGAGCTGGAAGCGAGGTTTATTACACAAGCCGAAATGGCATGGCTTTGGAGTCCGGAATGAGTCTCGGCGCAGTTAAGCAGAATCCACTCTTGCAGTTCATTGGCAGCGGCAGTCTGGTAGTTCAAATTCTAATCGGTTTGGTAGCAGGCATCGTACTTGCGTTGTTTTTTCCTTCAGCAGCTCAATATGTAGACCTTCTGGGTGATCTCTTCATAAGCGCCTTGAAGTCCGTTGCGCCAATTCTCGTATTTGTGCTGGTAGCCGCCTCTATCGCCAACCACAAGAAAGGTCAGCAGACTAGCATTGGTCCGATTCTTGGCTTGTATTTGTTGGGAACCTTCGCGGCAGCGCTGGTAGCAGTTGTTGCGAGCTTCATGTTTCCATTAACGCTACAGTTGAAAGCCGGCAATGAAGCGGTCAGCCCTCCGGGTAGCATCGTCGAGGTGCTTCAAGCTCTTTTGATGAGTGTTGTAGATAACCCAATCAATGCTTTAGCAAATGCCAACTATATCGGGATCTTGGCATGGGCGATTGCCATTGGGCTGGCGCTGCGTCATGCGCATGGTGCGACCAGAAATGTAATCGGCGACTTATCCCTAAGCCTTTCCTTTATCGTGAGAGTCATTATTCGGCTCGCGCCGATAGGAATTTTTGGTCTTGTCGCGTCCACTATCGCGGAGACAGGTTTTGGCGCCTTGCTGGATTATGCCCGCCTGCTCGCACTGCTGATTGGCTGCATGTTGGTTGTGGCTCTTTTAGTGAATCCCTTGATTGTTTTTCTCAAGATCCGGCATAACCCATACCCGCTGGTCTTTACCTGTCTGCGTGAAAGTGGGATCACGGCATTCTTCACCCGAAGTTCAGCCGCGAACATTCCTATCAATATTGCTCTGTGCAAGCGCTTGGGTCTGGACGAAGACACCTATTCCGTTTCTATACCGCTAGGCGCAACCATTAATATGGCTGGGGCCGCGATCACCATTACGGTATTGACCCTGGCTGCCGTCAATACTTTAGGGATTGTGGTCGATTTACCTACCGCTCTGCTGTTAAGTGTTGTCGCCACAATTTGTGCATGCGGTGCGTCGGGTGTGGCAGGCGGCTCGCTCCTGCTGATTCCATTGGCTTGTAGTCTATTCGGCATCTCTAACGATTTGGCGATTCAGGTGGTGGGCGTGGGCTTCATTATTGGGGTAGTGCAAGATTCCGCGGAGACGGCCTTGAATTCGTCAACCGACGTGTTGTTCACGGCTGCCGGGTCGCATTCGCGGGACATGGTTCCCGTTTGGGTGAAACCATAGGCAGCAGCAGTGCGGTTGTGCCGCACTGCTTTTTCTGCCAGGTTACTTAATTAACAGCCCATTCCTGAACAGCGGGCCAGATGTCGGCTGGCGATTCCGCTATGGCATTTGCCTGCCACGCTTGCAAAGCCGTTTCTTTGCCGCAATAACCATATGCGGCGACAATGGTTGCCATGCCTGCCGCCTTGCCAGCAATGATGTCGCGTTCATCGTCGCCCACATAGATACAGTCTGCCGGATCGAAGCCGGCCGCTTTTGCGGCGTGCAGCAAGGGTGCGGGGTGAGGTTTCGCGTGGCTGGTTGTGTCGCCGCCGACGGTTACGGCGCAATCGGTGTATAGGCCCAAATGCACGACAAGCGGAACCGCAAGGTACTCCATTTTATTAGTGACAATGCCCCACGTGTAGCCGTTATTCTTCAAGGTGGCCAGTAGTGACTTCACGCCAGGAAATAGGGTGGTGAGCGTTGTCATGTCCTGCTCGTAGTCGGTCAAAAACTGCTGGCGAAGTGCCTCGTATTCGGGGTGGGAAGGGTCCATGTCCAAAGCCGCCTTTAACAGACCGCGCGCTCCGTGCGACGCATAAGGGCGAAACGTTTCATAGGGCAGAGGCGGCAAACCCTTGCGGGTGCGTTGTTTGTTGGCGGCCGCAGCCAAATCGGGGGCGGTGTCGGCTAAAGTGCCGTCAAAGTCGAACAGAACAAGTTTTTGCATGGGTTTCAGATTCAGCTCTCGCGGCGGGTTGCCAGCAGATAATTGACCGAGGTGTCCCGGGTGATTTTATAAAGATCCGTTATGGGGTTGTACTCCATTCCAGCCAGCGTCGTCGTGGCGAGGCCCGCCTTGCGGACCGAGGCAGTCAATTCACTGGGCTTGATGAAGTTCTCGTAGTTGTGGGTACCCCGGGGCAGAATGCGCAGTAAGTATTCGGCACCAACGATGGCAAACAGGAAAGATTTGGGATTACGGTTGAGCGTGGAGAAGAAGACCCAACCTCCCGGTTTGACCAGCGTGGCGCACGCTTGCACGATGGAGCCAGGATCGGGCACATGCTCGAGCATTTCCATGCACGTGACGATATCAAACTCGCCGGCATGCTCGCTTCCCATTTGCTCTGCACTGATTGCCCGGTAAGTTACATTGACGCCCGATTCCAGCCCATGCAGCCTGGCGACGGTAAGCGATTTCTCGGCCAGGTCTATGCCGGTAACCTGGGCGCCCGCCTTGGCCATGCTTTCGGCAAGAATTCCGCCGCCGCAACCAACATCGAGCACCTTTCTTCCGTTGAAAGGACCGGTGTGATCGAGGATCCAGCTTAGCCGCAAGGGGTTAATCGCGTGCAAAGGTTTGAATTCGCTTTCGGGATCCCACCAACGCGACGCCAACGCACTGAACTTGTCGAGCTCAGCTTGGTCAACATTTGGTGTCTTGGGGTGGCTGGCTTGTGCGGTTGCGTTCATGGGCTGTCCGAAGCTGAATTGAAAAGCGCCGGCGTGGCAAACAGCCTGGCCAGCAATGAATAAGGGCCCCGCAGTGCGGAGCCCTTATTGTATCGTCTAACGCAACAAGTATTACAAGCAGGTATTACTTGCGAACGCCGACGATCTCGATTTCTACGCGACGGTTCTGTGCACGGCCTTCGCGAGTCGAGTTGGAAGCAACTGGGCTCGTCTCGCCTTTACCTTCAGCATAGATACGGTCGGCAGCGATGCCTTTCGAAATCAGGTAATTCTTGACGGTGTTGGCACGGCGTTCCGACAGACCTTGGTTGTACTTTTCAGTACCGATGGAGTCAGTGTGGCCGGTTGCGATGAGGGTTTCCAGATTGATCGTGTCGGCTTGAGCAGCGACTTGATCAAGGATCTGACGGCCTTCGGGTTTCAGTGTGGCTTTGTCGAAGTCGAAGAACGTGTCAGCATTCAACACAACTTTAGTGGCAGTAGGAGCAACCACTGGAGCTTGCGCCTGAGCAACTGGTACGCCGTCGCAGCCGGGGATGCCGGTAGCTGGTGTCCAGAAGTTGTCGCGCCAGCACAATTCGTTGGTGCCGTTTTTCCAAACGTCGCCGAACGGATTTTGCCAGTTATCGACAGTTTGCGCAGATACTGCACCAGAAGCCGAAGTGGCTGCAATGGCGAGTGCTAGTGCGATTTTGGAGGGTTTGTTCATGTTTCTCCTCGTTGAGCTTAATGCTGGTAAGTGACCGCAGCGAACCCCCGCCGCATATCAAGAAAACGGAGCCAGTATAGCAACGCTATGATTGAATCAAAGAATTGCGCTGGGTTTCATGCGTGTTAGGGCGAATCTTACGGCATTTCTGGGCGGTTAGTTAACCCTGAACGGTGCATATTGCGCAGATATGCGGATTTCTACCCTATCTCCACGTTTATTGTTGGGTTTTGACAACAATGGCATTGTTTTCACAGTGGCGGAAGAGCAACTTACTCGTCGCTGCTATCCCTGCCTTTTTTGACTCTATAAAGGGCTCTCGGGTTCGCATTGGGGGTAAGTAGGGGTGCAGGTGTTAGAATTTCCCATTCGCCCGTCATCGGTCCAGTTTCACGATTTTTACGTTTTAGACAATCTATGGATTCCTTTGCCAAGGAGACCCTTCCAATTTCGTTGGAAGAGGAAATGCGCCGCAGTTACCTCGATTACGCCATGAGCGTTATTGTTGGGCGTGCCTTACCGGACGTTCGGGATGGCCTGAAGCCCGTGCATCGGCGCGTTTTGTTCGCTATGCACGAACTGAATAATGATTGGAACCGGGCCTACAAGAAGTCGGCGCGTATTGTGGGTGACGTGATCGGTAAGTATCACCCTCATGGTGACTCAGCCGTTTATGACACCATAGTTCGCATGGCTCAGGACTTCTCGCTGCGCTACATGCTTGTCGACGGTCAAGGTAACTTTGGTTCTATCGATGGCGATAGTGCGGCCGCCATGCGGTACACCGAAATCCGGCTGGCCAAGATCGCCCACGAGCTATTGGCGGATATCGACCAGGAGACGGTAGATTTCGGGCCAAACTACGACGGCAGCGAACAAGAACCCTTATTGATGCCCTCGCGACTGCCGAATCTATTGGTTAACGGAAGCTCGGGTATTGCCGTTGGCATGGCGACCAATATTCCTCCGCATAACCTGGCGGAAGTCATTGAGGGTTGTCTGTATTGCCTGCGCAATCCCGACTGCACAATCGATGAGCTTATCGAACTGATACCGGCGCCCGATTTTCCTACGGGCGGAATCATCTACGGCATGTCTGGCGTGCGCGAGGGCTATCGCACTGGTCGCGGTCGCTTGATTATGCGCGCCAAGACTCACTTCGAGGATATTGAAAAGAGCAATCGACAGTCCATTATTGTCGACGCCATTCCATATCAGGTAAATAAGAAGACACTGCAAGAAAGAATAGCAGAGCTCGTCAACGATAAGAAAATCGAAGGTATTTCCGATATCCGCGACGAGTCCGACAAAGACGGTATGCGTCTTGTCATCGAGCTGAAGCGCGGCGAAGTCCCTGAAGTCATACTGAATAATCTGTACAAACATACTCAGCTGCAAGATACGTTCGGCATGAATATGGTGGCGCTGGTCGACGGCCAGCCTCGTCTGCTGAACCTTAAGCAGATGGTGGAGTATTTTCTGTTCCACCGTCGCGAAGTCGTTACGCGCCGCACCGTATTCCAGCTGCGCAAGGCGCGCGAGCGCGGCCACGTACTGGAAGGGCTTGCAGTCGCACTGGCTAATATCGACGAGTTCATTGCCATTATCAAGGCGGCACCCACTCCGCCCGTGGCTCGGCAAGATTTGATGGCGCGCACCTGGGATTCTTCCCTGGTACGTGAAATGCTGTCGCGCGCCGACGAAGGGGCTATCCTTGGCGGCAGTGCAGCCTATCGCCCCGAAACATTGCCAGACGGATTTGGCTTGTTGAGCGATGGCATGTATCGCTTAAGCGATACGCAGGCGCAGGAAATCCTGAACATGCGTTTGCAACGACTGACAGGGCTCGAGCAAGACAAGATTGTCAACGAGTACAAAGACATCATGGCGACGATTGCCGACTTGCTAGATATCCTCGCGAGGCCCGAGCGTATCACCACGATTATCAGTGACGAACTACTGGCAATAAAACTCGAGTTCTCGACGAATGCCAAAGACGAGCGTCGTTCCGAGATTGAATTCAATGCCACGGAACTCGATACCGAAGATCTGATTACCCCTATGGACATGGTGGTTACCTTGTCGCAAACGGGCTATATCAAGAGCCAGCCGCTGTCTGAATACCGCGCTCAGAAGCGTGGTGGCCGCGGCAAGCAGGCAACGACCATGAAAGAAAACGACTGGATCGACCAGTTGTTTATTGCGAACACTCACGATTATTTATTGTGCTTCTCTGATCGCGGCCGACTTTACTGGCTCAAGGTTTGGGAGGTTCCACAAGGCTCCCGTGGGTCACGTGGTCGTCCTATCGTCAATATGTTCCCCTTGGTCGATGGCGAAAAGATCACGGTGGTTCTGGCGGTCAAGGAATTTAGTGAAGATCACTATGTATTCATGGCGACCTCGCGCGGCACAGTTAAAAAGACGCCATTGTCCGATTTCTCCAATCCTCGCAAGGCCGGCATTATTGCTGTTGCCCTGGATGAAGGCGATTACTTAATCGGTGCCGACCTGACCGACGGCAAACACGATGTCATGCTCTTCTCCGATTCCGGCAAGGCCGTCCGTTTTGACGAGAACGATGTGCGACCCATGGGACGTACTGCTCGCGGGGTGCGCGGCATGATGTTGGAAGAAGGGCAGGCCGTCATCGCGATGCTCGTTGCCGGCGATGAAACTCAAAGCGTGCTGACTGCGACTGAAAACGGCTTCGGTAAGCGTACATCGATTTTGGAATATACCCGGCATGGTCGCGGTACCAAAGGCATGATCGCGATTCAAACTTCCGCCCGTAACGGCAAAGTGGTGGGCGCGGTCCTCGTCGAGCCATCCGACGAAATCATGCTGATCACCACCGGTGGCGTGCTGGTTCGCACCCGTGTTTCCGAGATCCGTGAAATGGGCCGTGCTACTCAGGGTGTTACCTTGATCAACGTAGACGAAAACAGCATGTTGCAGGGCGTGCGTCGAGTAGTCGAAAGTGACGCCGACACAGACGACGATTCGCTAGAACTCGATGATAACGGCGACACCGTTGACTCAGAGCCAAGTGCTTCATCCGCAAACGTCGACGATACAAGCGAGCAGGCCGATTCCGATTCGAATGAATCCAATGGCGCCGGCGAGCCCGATTCCACACAAGACGATCCCGAGGATAACTCCTGATGCGCCCCTGGAATTTCTCGGCAGGCCCTTCGGCCTTGCCGCTGGAAGTGCTGCAGCAAGCCGCCGATGAAATGACCGACTGGCATGGTTCGGGCATGTCCGTAATGGAGATGAGCCATCGCGGCAAGCAGTTCACACAGATACGAAACGAGGCCGAGGCCGACCTTCGCCAGCTATTGGCGGTACCCGACGACTATGAGGTCTTGTTCATGCAAGGTGGTGCAACGGCCGAGAACGCCATTGTTCCCTTGAACCTCATAGGTCGACGCAGTTCGGGCAAGGCCGATTACATATTGTCGGGCATATGGTCGAACAAGTCCCACAAGGAAGCCCAGCGCTATGGCGATATCGCCATTGCGGCCTCCAGCGGGAGCGAGATAATGCTGGATGGTCAAACGCAATCGCCGTGGACATGGTTTCCGTCCGCAGACAGCTGGCAGTTGCGCTCTGACGCGTCATACTTGCATCTATGCAGCAACGAGACCATAGGTGGCGTCGAGTTCTCCGCCTGGCCCGATATGGCAGCGCTGGGGGCGCCGGATGTGCCACTGGTTGTAGATGCATCTTCACACTTTCTGTCGCGCGCGATTGATTTTTCAAAGGCCTCGATGGTGTATGCAGGGGCCCAAAAGAATGCCGGTCCTGCGGGTGTCACGGTTGTGATTGTCCGCAAGGAGCTCGTGGGCCATGCTTCGCCTATGTGTCCATCGGCGTTCGACTACGCCAACGTAGCAGGCGCCGACTCGATGTTCAATACGCCGCCGACTTACGCCATCTATATCGCCGGGCTGGTCTTCAAGTGGCTGCAGCGCCAGGGTGGCGTGGCGACCATTGAAGCGGCCAACATCGCCAAAGCTGATGCCCTGTACTCTTATCTCGATACGTCCGATTTTTATCTGAGCCGGGTTCATGCCGGCTCCCGTTCACGTATGAATGTTCCGTTCTTCCTGCGTAACGAATCCTTGAATAGTAGCTTTCTTGCTCAGGCCGACGCTGCGGGCCTGATGCAGCTTAAAGGACACAAAAGCGTTGGTGGAATGCGCGCATCCATTTACAACGCAGTTCCCATGGAAGGGGTGCAGGCCTTGATTTCGTTTATGCAGGATTTTGAACGTCAATATGGATAATTCTTTGCAAGCCCGTCTGTTGCCATTGCGCAAACTGATAGATTCGCTGGATGAACAGATTCTCGCGCTTTTGAATCAGCGCGCCCAAGCCGCCCAGGAAGTGGGGAAGATCAAGCAAGACTTCGATGTCGACGGCCCCGTGCTGAAGCCCGAGCGCGAAGCGATAGTCGTTCGACGCTTGCAAGAAATAAACAAAGGGCCTTTTACCGACCAAGCCATTGATGCGGTATGGACGCAGATAATTTCTACGTGTCGCGGACTTGAAAGCGTACTTACAGTGGCTTATCTTGGTCCGCAGGGTTCGTTCTCCGAGCAGGCCGCGCTTGAGCACTTCGGACACGCTGTAACGCGTTTGCGTTGCGATTCCTTCGATGAAGTATTCCGTGCGGTCGAAGCCGGACAGGCAAATGTTGGAATGGTGCCGGTAGAAAATTCTACCGAAGGTGCCGTGAACCGCACTTTAGATCTGCTGCTGAACTCGCCTTTGAAGGTCTTGGGCGAACGGTCGATAAAGATACATCACAATTTGATGACGCAGTCCGGCACTCTTGATGGGGTGACGCGCGTGATGGCGCATCCGCAGGCGCTGGCTCAATGCCAGTCGTGGTTGACGCAACATTATCCCAAGCTGGTACGCGACGCGGCGTCCAGCAATGGCGAGGCCGCCCGTATTGCCTCGTCTGATCCTACTGTTGCGGCTATCGCCGGATCCACCGCTGCACAGGCGTGGAATCTTCAGGTGGTAGCTTCAGGAATTCAAGACGATCCGCAAAATCGTACACGATTCCTGGCCGTTGGCGCGATCGAGACACTGCCAAGCGGCAGCGATAAAACCAGCATTATTCTGGCGGTCCCTAATCGTGCCGGGGCGGTATACGATATGTTGGCGCCGTTGGCTGCCAACAAAGTGTCCATGACCCGTCTGGAATCCAGGCCGGCACGTACCGGGCAATGGGAATACTATTTTTATGTCGACCTGCTGGGCCATCGCAACGAGCCTTCTGTGGCGCAGGCTTTGGCCGAATTAAAAAAACAGGTCGCTTTCTTCAAGGTGCTGGGATCCTATCCCAGCCAATAATCATGGTTCAACGCATGAATGTCGACGTTTTTCAACGCGTTGTTTCGGGCGCGGCCCTGGCCGATAGCCCGTTTGCTTGCACATGAGCGCCATCTCGACAGAAGCAGTTGCTGCGACGCCCCTAGTGCCCGTTCTCGCTGTGATCGGGGTGGGTCTCATCGGAGGCTCTTTTGCCGCCGCATTGCGCAATCATGCTGCGGTAGGCCGGATTTTGGGCGTGGGCCGGCAACCTTCATCGCTGGTTCAGGCGCGCGATCTCGGTCTGATCGACGACATCGCAAGTTTGAGGCAGGCCGCCGAAGAAGCCGACCTGATCTTTCTGGCCATGCCAGTAGGAGCAATGGAATCGACGCTGTCCAGCCTCAAACCGTTCCTGCGTCCAAATACGCTAATCACTGATGCGGGCAGCACCAAAGCTAATGTGGTTGCCGCTGCGCGGGCCGTATTGGGCGATCGGGTCGGGCAATTTATTCCGGGACATCCGATAGCGGGTGCGGAAACAACCGGCCCCGAAGCGGCGCAAGCCGACCTTTACCATGGCCGCACCGTCGTACTGACGCCTTTAGAAGAAAATGCTGCAGCAGACAAAGCTTATTTAACTCGGGTTTGGGAACGCTGCGGTGCGCGGGTTATGGCAATGGATGCCGAGGTGCATGACACGGTACTAGCCTCGGTAAGCCACGTGCCGCATTTTCTTTCGTCGGTTTTTATGTGGCAGGTCGCCTCGGCCGACGACTCAGATCTGAGAATGGCGCTGGCCGGTAGCGGATTTCGCGACTTTACCCGGATCGCGGCGGGCTCGCCCGAAGTATGGCGCGATATATTCCTGGCCAATAAAACTGCGGTCCTGGCAGAGATTCAAGAGGTAAAGGCGGCATTGTCCCGCGCAGAGCAGGCCTTGCAGGACGGCGACGCCACTGAGCTGCAGGATTTCTTGGAACATGCGGCCCTGGCGCGCCGCTTTTGGGGTAGCAGGAGCGGTTTGACATGACAGTCGGTTCTGACTTGTGTTTGAAACCTGTCAGCGTAGCCGCTGGCCAGGTTGATCTTCCGGGTTCCAAAAGTATTTCGAACCGCGTTTTGCTGCTGGCAGCGCTAGCTTCCGGCACGACGCATCTGGATGGCTTGCTTGATTCCGATGATACGCGTGTAATGCTGGCCGCTTTAAGGCAATTGGGTGTGCCAGTTACGGATACCGGACCGACGAGGGTGCAGGTTTGGGGCAATAGTCCTTTTACGGTAAAGCGGGCGGATATATTTCTGGGCAACGCGGGCACGGCATTTCGTCCGTTGACTGCTGCATTGGCGCTCATGGGCGGAGACTACCGGCTTTCCGGCGTCGCCCGGATGCACGAAAGGCCCATCGGCGACCTTGTCGATGCACTTGTTGCGCTTGGTGCAGAAATCGAATATCAGGGCACTGCTGGCTATCCGCCGCTATTAATTAAGCCGGGTGTGATTGACGCGCGTGATCCGGTCAAGGTGAAGGGGTCGGTGTCCAGCCAATTCCTTACGGCACTGTTGCTGGCGGCCCCTATACAGACAAAAAATTCACCAAATGACCTGATTATCGATGTAGAGGGCGAGCTAATTTCCAAGCCCTATATTCTGATCACGCTGAATCTTATGGCGCAGTTTGGGGTGTCGGTGCAGCGGCAAGGCTGGCAGCGCTTCGTCGTACCTGCAGGTTCGCATTACCAATCGCCCGGCAATGTTCATATCGAGGGCGACGCGTCGACTGCTTCGTATTTCATGGCGTTGGGCGCCATTGGCGGTGGCCCCATTCGCATTCATGGCGCCGGTTCGCAAAGCATTCAGGGCGATATGGCGTTTGCCGACGTCATAGAGTCCATGGGAGCGACAGTTGTGCGCCACCCGGAATCCATCGAAGTGAAGGGCTTGTGTGTCGCACAGGGCCAGAAACTGAAAGCGTTTGATCGACGATTTCAATTTGATTCCCGACGCCGCGATGACGGCTGCCACGCTTGCTTTGTACGCCGATGGGCCCTGCACATTGCGTAATATAGGCAGTTGGCGGGTGAAGGAAACCGACCGTATTCACGCCATGCATACCGAACTGGCGAAACTCGGGGCCAAAGTGGAATCGGGCCCGGACTGGATACGGGTTTTCCCGGTAGAGTCTTCGCAATGGAGAGCGGCCAGTATAGAAACTTACGACGATCACCGCATGGCCATGTGCTTTTCGCTAGCCGCGTTTGGTCCAGTACCGGTAACGATTCTCGACCCTGATTGCGTGAGCAAAACCTTCCCCGACTATTTTTCGGTATTTTCAAAGCTTGGTACACGCATGAACGCGCTGTCATCTTCGTCTCCCGTTATTACTATCGATGGCCCTACCGCCTCCGGAAAGGGTACGATCGCTCACCGGGTGGCGCAGGCTCTTGGGGTGGACGGTGCTCGATAGTGGCGCTCTTTACCGGCTTACTGCACTAGCTGTGCAGCAACAGGGTGTCGATCCTGAAGACGAGAACGCGGTGGCCCGTGTCGCCGAACGGCTGGAGGTCGCTTTTGAAGGTGATCTTGTGTTGCTCTCTGGCGACGATGTTGCTGCGCTAATCAGACACGAAAGTGTGGGAAACTTGGCGTCGAAAATCGCCACGTATCCGGCTTTGCGTAAGGCATTACTCGACCGCCAGCGTGCGTTTCGGATAGCTCCAGGGCTTGTCGCCGACGGGCGCGATATGGGCACTGTAGTCTTTCCGGATGCTGCTTTAAAGATATTTTTAGTGGCTGACGTACGGGCAAGGGCGGAAAGGCGCTGTAAGCAGTTGAAGGAAAAGGGGTTTTCTGCTAACCTAACGGGCTTGTTGGAAGACATGCGGGCGCGCGATGAGCGTGACCGAACTAGGACGACTGCACCGCTTGTTGCGGCAGCGGACGCCAAGACGGTCGATTCATCAAGTTTAAGTATCGATGAAACGGTCGATGTAGTGCTCGACTTTTGGTCGAGTCTGGGGTTCTCGGCGGCACAGTAGGCGCTATTGCTGCGCGGTTTGCCAGCCTGGAATTATTTTTTACTCCACTGGGGCGTTTTTCCCTGGTGTGTTTTTAACAGCCATCCTGGCTTATGGATTTCATTTAATGTCCACCATTTCCACCTCTGCTGCCACCGGCGGCGAAAGCTTTGCCGACCTGTTTGCCGAAAGTATTAAGAACCAGGACATGAAGTCTGGTGAAGTTATTTCGGCTGAAGTCGTACGCATCGATCACAATTTTGTCGTGGTTAATGCCGGCCTCAAGTCCGAGGCGTTGATTCCCCTCGAAGAATTTCTGAACGATCAGGGCGAGCTCGAAGTCCAACCTGGCGACTTTGTGTCGGTTGCCATTGATTCGCTCGAAAACGGTTACGGCGATACCATCCTGTCGCGTGATCGCGCCAAACGCTTGTCGGCCTGGCTGCAGCTGGAACAGGCTCTTGAGTCTGGTGAAATGGTTACTGGCACCATTACCGGTAAGGTAAAGGGCGGCCTGACGGTCATGACCAATGGCATCCGCGCCTTCCTTCCTGGTTCACTGGTTGATCTGCGTCCTGTCAAGGACACTACGCCCTACGAGGGCAAGACCATGGAATTCAAGGTCATCAAGCTCGACCGCAAGCGCAACAACGTTGTGCTGTCGCGTCGCTCGGTACTTGAAGCCAGCATGGGCGAAGAGCGTCAAAAACTGCTCGAAACCCTCAGCGAAGGCGCTGTGGTCAAAGGCGTCGTCAAGAATATCACCGATTACGGCGCATTCGTCGACCTCGGCGGTATCGATGGCCTGCTGCACATTACCGATATGGCCTGGCGTCGCGTGCGTCACCCTTCGGAAGTCTTGCAAGTCGGTCAAGAAGTCGAAGCCAAAGTGCTCAAGTTCGATCAAGAAAAGAGCCGCGTTTCGCTGGGCGTCAAGCAGTTGGGCGAAGACCCATGGGTCGGCCTCGCTCGCCGCTATCCCGCAGGGTACGCGTCTGTTCGGTAAGGTCACGAACCTTACCGACTACGGTGCATTCGTTGAAGTCGAAGCCGGTATCGAAGGTCTGGTCCACGTCTCCGAAATGGATTGGACCAACAAAAACGTCGATCCACGCAAGGTAGTCACTTTGGGTGAAGAAGTCGAAGTCATGGTCCTGGAAATCGACGAAGACCGCCGCCGTATTTCGTTGGGCATGAAGCAGTGCCGCGCTAACCCGTGGGAAGAATTCTCCATCAACTTCAAACGTGGCGATAAAGTCCGTGGCGCTATCAAGTCGATCACCGACTTTGGCGTGTTCGTTGGCTTGCCTGGTGGTATCGATGGCCTGGTTCACTTGTCCGATCTGTCCTGGACGGAAACCGGCGAAGAAGCGGTTCGCAACTTCAAGAAGGGCGACGAAATCGACGCCGTGGTTCTGGGTATCGACACCGACAAGGAGCGCATCTCGCTGGGCATCAAGCAGCTTGAAGGCGATCCGTTCAACAACTTCGTGGCAACTTACGACAAGGGTGCTGTAGTTCCGGGCGTCATCAAGTCGGTCGAAGCCAAGGGTGCTGTTGTAACGCTGTCGCTCGATGTTGAAGGCTACCTGCGCGCTTCGGAAATTTCGACTGGCCGTGTGGAAGATGCAACGACCGCACTCAAGGCTGGCGAGAACGTTGAAGCCATGATTCTCAATATTGACCGCAAGACGCGTTCGATCCAATTGTCGATCAAGGCCCGCGACACCGCGGAAACTGCCGATACCATTCAGCGCATGTCCGAAGCCAGTGCTTCGTCGGGTACTACTAATCTGGGTGCCTTGCTCAAAGCTAAGCTTGATCAGCAGCGCGACGACGGTTAATTGGTGTGACCAAGTCAGAACTGATAGCGATACTTGCCAGTCGCTACCCGCAACTGGCAGTGCGCGACACGGACTATGCCGTTAAAACGGTGCTCGATGCGATGACCCAGGCCCTGGTCAGTGGCCAGCGTATCGAGATCCGTGGCTTCGGAAGCTTTTCCTTATCCGAACGTTCGCCGCGCATCGGTCGTAATCCGAAGTCCGGTGAAAAAGTGATGGTGCCTGGTAAACAGGTGCCACACTTCAAGGCTGGCAAGGAATTGCGCGAGCGAGTCGACTCTGCCTACGACGACGAAGTCAAGGCAGCTGCCAGCGAGTCTGCGTTTACGTTAGGACACTTCGATACGCGTATTATGCACGGCTAAGTCTTTTAGCCAGGGTCACACTGCGGTGGCCTAGGTTATCCGTTGCAAATATTGCCGATGTATACAGGCCCTCCATTGCGAGGGCCTGTTTTTCTTTTGTGACCCTCAAAGTATTGCCGGCTATTCCCCTTACAATTGTCCAAATCCTGGTTTAGTGGAGTATTCATCATGCGTTATCTCGTTTGGATATTGCGACTGTTGGTGTTCATTGTCGTCCTGATGTTCGCCCTGAAAAATACGGGCCCTGTGAATGTCAACTTTTTCGCTGACCATGTCGTAACGGGCGTGCCGCTTATCGTAGTCATGCTGTCGGTGTTCGTGCTGGGCGTAGTCTTTGGTCTGCTGGTGGCGGCGCCTTCAATCATGCGACGTCGCCGCGAAGCCAACAAGCTCAGGCGCGATGTGGTTCGCCTCGAAGAAAGGCTGCGCCATCCCAATGTTCCGGGCGAGGCCCTTGCGCCTGAAACGGTTGCTCCGCTGGCCCCCTTGTAAATTAACCTGAGGTTTTACAGAGTGGATTTTGAACCCTGGTGGTTGATTTTCTTGCCATTGCTATTCGCGCTGGGCTGGATCGCAGCACGCGTTGATATCAGGCAGATGCTTTCCGAAACACGCACCTTGCCCAATTCGTATTTCAAAGGGCTGAACTTTCTTCTTAACGAGGAGCCCGACCGCGCTATCGATGCATTCGTCGAAGTGGCAAAGCTGGATCCCGAAACGACTGAATTGCATTTTGCTTTAGGCAGCCTTTTTCGGCGCCGGGGGGAAATGGAGCGGGCGATACGGGTGCATCAAAGTTTGTTGGCGCGCGCTGACCTGCCGCAGGCCGATCGCGAGAACGCCCAGCATGAACTGGCTCAGGATTTCCTGAAAGCGGGCATGCTGGACCGAGCCGAGCAAGCGTTCGAACAAGTGCTTGATACACGCTTTGCGGTTCCCGCCGTCAGGGCTTTGATACGAATCTACGAATCCGAACATGACTGGCCACGCGCGATCGAAGCGGTCAAGCGTCTGCGGGCATTGGTCGATGAGCCCGTCCCGCAGTTGGTGCATTATCAGTGCGAACGCGCGGTGGCCGCGATGGCGATCAAACCACCAGACTTTCTAGCGGCTGAAGAGGCGCTCGATGCTGCTGATAACGCGGCCAGTGCTTTGCGTGGTCAAACACGAGGGCAAGCGTCAGAAGCGCGAATAGCTATGTTGCGTGCGCATCTGGCTCGGCTCAATGGCAAGCCTGAGCGCGAACGCAGCTACCTCGTGTCGGTCCTGAATATTGCGCCGGAATATGCAGGCCTTGTCGCGGCGAATATTCTCGAAAGCTATCGACAGGCTGGGCAACAGGTGGAAGGCCTGCAACTGCTACGTAACCACTACATGCGCTATCCTTCACTTGAAACTTTCAACGTGGTGTTTCGCGAGCTTCGTACTCAGGAAGGGTATACGCCGGCCTGGGCGTTCGCACGTGAATCGCTGCGCGCCCATCCTTCTTTACTGGGACTGGATCGCCTGTTAGAGGCCGAACTCGCTACACAAGGCTCTTCCAACGTTATCGAGCCTGCTTCGGCCAGCGGAAGCGTGCTTGCACCTCTTGCTTCGACGGTCGACGTTGGGTCGGGAGCCGATCTTAATCTGTTGCGTTCCCTGATCCATAAACACACTCAACGTTTGGATCGTTATTCTTGCCGAGTGTGTGGATTCGAAGCACGCAACTTTTATTGGCAGTGTCCGGGCTGCAATTCCTGGGAAACCTATGAACCACGCCGCCTCGAGGAAATGAAATGATGGCTTTTCCGATCCAGGCGGTAAGCCAGGTAAAAGTGCTGGTAGCAGGCGATGTGATGCTGGATCGCTATTGGTTCGGCGAAGTCGAACGTATTTCGCCCGAGGCGCCCGTACCGGTGGTGCGGGTGGCGCGGCGGGAAGACCGTCTAGGCGGGGCGGCGAACGTGGCGCGCAATATCGTCGCTCTTGGTGCCAAGGCCAGTCTACTGGGACTCATTGGCGCAGACGAAGCTGGAGACAAGATCAATACGCTGGTACACGAGGCGGGGATCAATGCATGTTTGGTAGCCGATCACACGGCTCCGACCACTTTGAAGATGCGAGTTCTGGGGCGGCAACAGCAACTGCTGCGTGTGGACTTCGAGGAAGTGCCAGGCAAGCAGGGCCTTGACGAACTACTAAACCGGGCTCGCGGGCTCATTGGCCGGCACGATATTCTTGTGCTCTCCGATTATGCTAAGGGGGCGCTTTCACATGTCGAGGCGTTGATCGTGGCGGCTCGGGAAGCCGGTGTCCCCATATTGGTTGATCCTAAAGGCCATCAATACCAGCGTTATCATGGTGCCACCATGATCACTCCTAATCGGTCTGAAATGCAAGAAGCCGTGGGCCGATGGCAGAACGAAGAAGAGCTCGAGCTACGCGCACAGAAGTTGCGTTCCGAATTAGGACTGGATGCTTTGCTGGTGACACGGTCCGAGCAGGGCATGACTTTATTCACCGAACGTGGGCGCCAGCATACTGACGCGCACGCTCACGAAGTGTTTGATGTGTCAGGCGCCGGCGATACGGTGTTGGCCACGCTGGCTGTTACGCGTGCAGCCGGCCTGGAGTGGTTCGAGGCCGTCCTATGGGCTAACCGAGCCGGGGGCGTTGTAGTGGGAAAGCTAGGCACATCGATCGTGACAGCGGAGGAATTATTATGATAGTAGTAACCGGAGGCGCCGGCTTTATTGGCAGTAACCTCGTGCGCGGATTGAATCGTCGGGGCTACACCGATATTCTCGTAGTTGACGACCTTACCGAAGGCGATAAATTCGTCAATTTGGTGGGCGGCGAAATTGCCGATTATCTGCACAAGGATGATTTTCGCCAGCGTGTGGCACGGGGGCAGTTCTCAAACATTGAAGCTGTATTCCACCAGGGTGCGTGTTCGGATACCACTGAGCGCAATGGGCAATATATGCTGGATAACAATTATCGGGTCACTCTTGAACTATTCCAGTTTTGCCAGGCGAACAAGATCCCGCTGGTTTATGCATCGTCGGCAGCCGTGTACGGTGCAGGACCGGTTTACAAAGAAAACGCCTTATACGAATCACCGCTGAATGTTTACGGTTATTCGAAATTTCTATTTGATCAGGTCTTGCGTCGCCATTTGAATGCGCTGACGGCTCCGGTCGTAGGTTTGCGCTATTTCAATGTTTACGGGCCAAATGAACAGCACAAAGGCCGCATGGCGTC
Source organism: uncultured beta proteobacterium (assembly GCA_963706785.1). Taxonomy (GTDB): domain Bacteria; phylum Pseudomonadota; class Gammaproteobacteria; order Burkholderiales; family Burkholderiaceae_B; genus Pollutimonas. The sequence continues at coordinate 29,386 of CAVPNJ010000009.1, read as the reverse complement.
GGTTGCTTTTCACAATATGAACCAATTCCAGGCAGAAGGGCATGTGCGTTTGTTCGGCGGCTGGGACGGTTACGCCGATGGTGGGCAATCACGTGACTTCGTCTATGTGGATGATGTGGTCGACGTAAATCTATTCTTTCTTGACCACCCGGAAAAATCCGGCATTTTCAATTGCGGTACCGGAAGGGCTCAACCCTTTAATGATATTGCGCAGACCGTCGTGAATTCACTGCGAGTCCACAAAAAATTGCCAACCTTATCGTTACACGAGCTGGTCGAGCAGCGACTGATTCAATACGTTCCTTTTCCCAACGATCTTAAAGGGCGCTACCAAAGCCATACTCAAGCCGATTTGTCTCAATTGCGTGCGGCCGGCTATGAGAAAACACTGCGTGATGTTCACGTGGGGGTCAGCGCATACGTAGAAAATTTACTGGAACAAGGGCGTTTATAAGGGGATGTAGCAGCGGGGCACTCTGTTCCCGGAAGGCACTGACGTAAGTCTACGCATGGACTATTGAGGGTGTACCGGCTCGCCCATGTCACGCGATTTCAGCATCATTGCAGACAGGAAGTGTTGTTCGATTCGTATTGCAGGATTCCGCAATTGAACGGCGCTGCCTTTACTTCTTTCTCGGAGGCTGCAAATGAACCCCTTTACCGAATCAACCGTAGCGCGTCCTTTATTCGAAAAATTCACTACGCGTGTTGCCATCACGCCATGCGTCAGATATCCCGCTAAACGACGGTCTCTAGTGGGATTGACGCTGGGTGCCATGGGGCTGGCCACCAGCCTGAGTATGCCAGCGGCAACAGGACTGACAAGCGCTGCTGCACTGCTCGCACGCGCTGGTCTCGTGGTCAGCGGCATTGCGCCCGGATTGGCCCATGCCATAGATGTGAATAGCGCCAGCCAGGAACAACTCCAGGGTCTGCGTGGTATTGGTCCGAAAACAGCGCAGACTATCATTGAAGAACGCACGCGAGCAGGCCGATATGAATCGTTCGAAGATCTTTCTGATCGTGTCAAAGGGATAGGCCCAAAAAAAGTTGCAAGCCTGCAGGCGTCCGGGCTTACGCTGGGTACAAGGGGCACCGCTATAGGCACCAGCCCGTCTCAAGAATTCGCGGCATCTCCCAACCCAACAGCCGCGAGCAACTCGTCGGGCAGTCGGGATGTGTCGCGCATTGATAAAGCCACCGGCAGCAAGAATCAGGGCTTGATAAAAATGGGCTCATCCTCGCTTACTTTCAAGAAATCTCCCTAAGCTCAAGGTCTGGTACTTGCCATGGCCGGCATCATGCCGTGCGCGCCGGATATTTTTCATGCTCGCATAGTCCTGATCGGTGTATCATTTCCTGCATGAAAAAGTACCTGACCATTGAAGACACCATAGGCGCTACACCTCTTGTACGTCTGCAACGCATCCCTGGGGCACTGGCCGAGCAGCGCGGCAATGTAATTTTGGCCAAACTAGAAGGCAACAACCCTGCGGGCTCGGTCAAAGATCGTGCCGCAAGTTCTATGATCCGCCACGCCGAAGCGCGTGGCGATATTAAACCGGGCGATACGCTAATCGAGGCTACCAGCGGCAACACGGGTATTGCCTTGGCCATGATGGCCGCGGTACGCGGCTACAAGATGATTCTTATCATGCCGGACAATCTTTCGGTTGAACGGCGCGCTTCTATGACGGCTTACGGGGCGCAGTTGATCCTTACTCCGGCCAGCCAGGGCGGTATGGAATATGCGCGCGACCTCGCCACTAAAATGCAGGCCGAAGGAAAAGGCAAAGTCCTGGATCAATTCGCCAATCCAGACAATACGCTAGCTCATATTGAGACCACCGGCCCAGAACTTTGGCAACAAACCGAAGGGCAGATCAGTCATTTCGTAAGCGCGATGGGAACGACCGGCACGATCATGGGTGTGGGTTCGTATCTTCGCTCGCAGAATCCCAATGTGCAGATAATCGGCGCACAACCGGCGGAAGGCGCACAGATCCCCGGCATACGTAAATGGCCCGAGGCTTATCAGCCGGCCATCTACCACCCCTCCGAAGTCGATGAGTTCGAACTGATCGGCCAAGCCGAGGCCGAGGACATGGCCCGCCGCATGGCGGCCCAAGAGGGCATCTTTGCTGGTATTTCGTCAGCGGGCGCCCTGGTCGCTGCAATGCGGGTGGCCGCTCGGGTTGAAAACTCAACTATCGTTTTCATTGTCTGCGACCGTGGTGATCGCTACTTATCTACGGGCGTGTTCAATTAAGAATTTCGCCAGGAAACGGTGGGCGGTATAAGCTAGTTAGGCCCACCATATCCCATCTGGTCTGACAGGGCTTGTGCAAGATCCGCCACCGAGGTGGCATAAAAGTAGCTTCGGTTGTAATGCGTTATCGCGAAGAAATTCGGTGTTCCGGTGCGGTATTCCGCCAGGTTGCGCGGTTCGTCGAGCAAGTCGACCACCCCAAGCTTGTGTTGTTTCCACGCGGCACCGGTGTTATCCACTAGCATAGCGGCTTTTTGTGGTTTCTGAGCAAGTTGGTTTCCCGTCGCGGGACGGACCTTTGCGCCCCGGTTCTGCAATGTAATCCAGTCGTAGGTGGGGTTCAGGCCACCAACCACCAACGCCTGTGGATTGGCGGGAAGGATAAGCGGCGCGAACACAGGCAGACCCGGTTCCCAGCCGTGAAACTTTAAAAAGTTCGCTACGGAGACTATTGCATCTTCCACACTGGAAAGAAGATCGATGCGCCCGTCATTATTTCCATCGGCGGCATAACGCATCAGGCTGCCCGGCATGAACTGCGGAAGGCCAATGGCGCCGGCGAAAGACCCTTGCACTTCATGGGCATCCAGTTTTTTCTCGTAATCAAGCTGGATTAAGTCGGCCAATTGGTCCCGGAATAATTGGCTGCGTTCAGGCCGGCCGCTGTCCGGATAGCGGAACCCCAACGTTGCCAACGCATCAAGCACCCGGAAGTTGCCGGTATTCCGCCCATACAGCGTCTCGACTCCAATGATTGCAACGATAATGGACGGAGGGACGCCGTAGTCCCGCGCTGTTTTGTCGAGCGCCGCCCGGTGTTCACTCCAGAATTCTACGCCGGCCTTGATACGAACCGGCTCAACAAATCGATTGCGATAGGTAACCCAGCTGCGACGAACAGGGGTCTTGCTTGGAGTCATCAGCTTGGCGGCGGTTGCGCTGAATTGTGCATTCTTCAGCAGCCCTACTACGTGCTCCAAGGGTATGTTCCGGCTCATGGAGACTTCGAGCGCGTAGGCCTGAATATTAGGCGTCAAATCGCCATTCGCTTGCAGAAATCCGCTACTGCTGACGATAGACGTCCCGGCCTTGATTGATGCGCCCGAAAGCGCTTCGCGCGCGGCGGCCGAAGTTGGTGTTCCGCTATTCGTCTTGGCTGCAGCTTTCGTCCCAAGCTGTTCGGCTGACAAAGCGCTGGTTTGGGTGGTGCCACAGCCCGTCATTAAGAGAAAAACAGAAGTAGCTTGCAATATACGAGCGGCTTTGAACATAATCTTCCTTATGGAGACTCTATATATTACTCATCCAGCGTGCCGTCTGCATGAAATGGGAAATTGGCATCCAGAAAGCCCCCAGAGGCTTGACGCCATCAATGACCAGTTGCTTGCCAGCGGGCTGATGTCCTATCTTGTGCATGAACAGGCGGTTCCTGCGACGGAAACCGACATTCTTAGGGTGCACACGCCAGAATACTTGTCTTATTTGCGCAGTAAGCTGCCGAGCACGGGCTATTTCGCCATTGATGCCGACACGCTAATGAATCCGCATACGCTTGAAGCGGCCTGGGCGGCGGCCGGTGCAGGAATTGTAGCGGTGGATGCGCTAATGGAAAAAAGAGCGCGAACTGCTTTCTGTTCTGTGCGACCCCCGGGCCATCATGCGCGGCCAGCGGCTGCGATGGGATTTTGTTTCTTCAACAATATTGCGGTGGCCGCCGCCTATGCGCTCGAAAAGTATGCCTTGAACAAGATTGCGATCATCGATTTCGATGTTCATCATGGTAATGGCACTGAAGAAATGTTTTCGGACGATAGCCGGATTTTAATGTGCAGCTTTTTTCAACACCCCTTGTTTCCGAATATCTGTCAAAGCGAGCCGGCGGAAAACATGGTAAACATACCCGTTGATGCCTACGCCAACGGCGATACTCTACGGCAAATACTAAGCGATATCTGGATGCCCAGGTTAGACGTATTCGAGCCAGAGCTTATATTGATATCGGCCGGTTTTGACGCTCACCGCGAAGACGACATGGCTCAGCTAAGCATGGTCGAATCGGACTATGCCTGGATCACCGAGCAAATCATGCATCTCGCAGAGCGAACGGCACAGGGCAGAGTAGTAAGTTTCCTCGAAGGAGGGTACAGCCTGTCAGCTTTGGGACGTAGCGTGGTCGCGCACGTGAAGGCGCTGGCAGCGTTGTAGAATAAGAAGGTTTAGGTAAATTTCGTGCCTGGCGGGTCCGGGCGACAGGCGCCGATGTGTGCCTGCTCGTCTGCGTTGCGACGCCGGGTCGCTGCAGTTTTTTTAACCATTGGAGAATGCTCGATGAAGGTATTGGTACCCGTCAAGCGTGTCGTAGATTACAACGTCAAAGTACGCGTGAAATCCGATCAAAGCGGTGTGGATATCGCAAACGTCAAAATGTCCATGAACCCGTTCGACGAAATAGCCATCGAAGAAGCTACCCGTCTGAAAGAAAAGGGTGTGGCCACTGAAATCATCGCCGTTTCTTGCGGTGTGTCGCAATCGCAGGAAACCTTGCGTACCGCCATGGCAATTGGCGCCGACCGTGCTGCATTATTGCAAACCGATGTCGAGCTTCAACCTTTAGCCGTGGCCAAGCTGCTTAAAGCACTGGTCGACAAAGAACAACCGCAATTGGTTATTCTGGGCAAGCAGGCCATCGATGACGACGCCAATCAAACAGGCCAGATGCTGGCTGCCTTGCTGGATTGGCCACAAGCCACGTTTGCCAGCAAAGTCGAGGTCTCGGGCGACGCCGTAACGGTCACGCGCGAAGTTGACGGTGGGCTGGAAACGCTGTCGCTGAAGTTGCCGGCCATTATCACCACCGACTTGCGTCTGAACGAGCCGCGGTATGTCACGCTGCCCAATATCATGAAGGCTAAGAAGAAGCCGCTGGAAGTCATCACGCCGGAAGAGCTGGGTGTCGATGTGGCGCCTCGGTTGAAAACCTTAAAGGTTTCCGAGCCACCGGCACGCTCGGCTGGCATTATCGTGCCCGATGTGGCGACGCTGGTCGAAAAACTAAAGAACGAAGCAAAGGTGGTTTAAATGACGATTCTCGTAATTGCTGAACACGACAACGCGCACCTGAAGGGCGCCAGCCTGAACGCGATTGCTGCGGCTTCCAAGCTGGGCAGCGATATTCATGTCCTGGTGGCAGGCAATGGCGCACAGGCTGTGGCCGATCAGGCTGCACAGGTTGCTGGCGTGACCAAGGTTCTGCTGGCCGATGGGCCGGCATTGGCCGAAGGCTTGGCCGAAAACGTTGCTGCGCAAGTCGTGGCGCTGGCCCCAGCGTACAGCCACATCTTATTTGCCGCTACGGCGGCAGGCAAGAACGTGGCGCCGCGCGTAGCAGCCAAGCTTGATGTGGCGCAGATCTCCGATATTCTTTCGGTGGAATCGCCCGATACTTTCACGCGCCCCATTTATGCAGGCAACGCCATTGCTACCGTGCAATCGTCCGATGCGACCAAGGTGATCACGGTGCGTACGACGGCGTTCGATGGCGCCGCTGCCAATGGCGGCAGTGCAACAGTGGAATCCGTCCAGGTCGTGGCTGATTCGGGCAAATCGTCCTTTGTAGGTCGCGAAGTCGCTAAAAGCGATCGTCCCGAGCTGGCCGGTGCAGCGATCGTCGTTTCCGGCGGTCGCGGTCTGGGCAGCGCCGAGAACTTCAAGATTCTCGATCCCCTGGCTGACAAGCTTGGCGCGGCATTGGGTGCTTCGCGTGCGGCAGTGGACGCCGGCTATGCGCCGAACGACTGGCAGGTAGGGCAAACGGGCAAGATCGTTGCGCCTCAGCTGTACGTCGCAGTGGGCATCTCCGGTGCTATCCAACATCTGGCTGGCATGAAGGACTCGAAAGTCATTGTGGCCATCAACAAGGACGCAGAAGCGCCGATCTTTGGCGTAGCCGACTATGGGCTTGTGGCCGACCTGTTCCAGGCTGTTCCCGAACTGGTCCAGGCTTTGTAATAAAACGAAGCACCATTAAAAACCTGTAGACTCAATGTTTACAGGTTTTTTTTATATGGCAGCCAAAAAGAAGAACTCGACCGGCATTGGTTGTCCCTGTACATATATGGTTCATGTCTTGCTAAGACACCAGGAGGGTATATGAGTTACCGCGCACCAACCGAAGATATTCGTTTCGTCCTTAAAGAATTAGCCGATTTGGATGGCGTATTGGCGCTGCCCGGATTTGAAGAGATTTCCGGCGACTTGGTCGACGCAGTACTCGAAGAAAACGCCCGATTCGTCGAGCAGGAGATTGCGCCATTGAACCGCGCGGGTGATACGACGCCAGCTAGATGGGTGAACGGCGCCGTAACTACCTCGCCAGGTTTCAAAAAGGCCTTTAGCGAATTTGCGCAGGGTGGCTGGCAGGGATTGCTGCATGAACCGGAATGGGGTGGTCAGGGTTTGCCTAAGCTTGTCGGCGCCCCCGTCAGTGAAAACATAAACGCCGCCAATTTGGCCTTCTCGTTGTGCCCGTTATTGACGGACGGGGTTATCGAAGCATTGACCGCCGTGGGCACTAAAGAGCAGCAGGCACTTTACATTCCGCCGATGCTGCAGGGGCGCTGGACGGGAACGATGAATCTCACCGAGCCACAAGCAGGTTCAGATCTGGCATTGGTTGCTACTAAAGCAGCGAGGCAAGGCGATGGAACTTACAGGCTTTCAGGGCAGAAAATCTTCATTACCTACGGTGAACACGATCTGGCAGAGAATATCGTGCACTTGGTCTTGGCGCGCACGCCGGACGCACCAAAAGGCGTCAAAGGTATTTCACTTTTTATCGTGCCCAAATTCCTGGTTGATCATGATGGCACTCTAGGGGGGCGTAACGATGTTTGGTGCGCATCCCTGGAACATAAGTTGGGCATACATGGCAGCCCGACCGCGGTGTTGCTATATGGATCGGGTAAAGGCGACGTCGGACCGGGCGCGGTTGGATATCTCGTTGGAGAAGAAAACCGCGGACTCGAGTATATGTTCATCATGATGAACGCTGCGCGCTACGCCGTGGGCGTCCAAGGCATCGCCATTTCCGAGCGCGCCTTGCAACATGCAACTGCCTATGCGAACGATCGAGTACAGGGCCAGGCGCTGGAAGGTTCGGCCGGTCCGGTGGCGATCGCAAATCATCCAGATGTACAGCGTATGCTGCTTACCATGAGGTCGCTTACCGAAGGTGGGCGGGCGGTCGCTTACGTGGCCGCCGCAGCATGCGATAAGTCGCGCCGTGATCCCGATCCTGAAGTGCGTGCCCGGAATAAGGCCATTTACGAATATCTGGTGCCAGTTGTCAAAGGGTTCTCGACAGAATGCTCAGTCGAAATTGCTTCTTTGGGTTTGCAAATCCATGGCGGTATGGGTTACATCGAAGAAACGGGGGCCGCTCAGTATTATCGCGATGCTCGCATATTGCCCATTTATGAAGGCACGACTGCGATTCAAGCTAACGATTTTATAGGGCGCAAGATCCTGCGCGACGGCGGCGCAGTCGCCAAGGCGATGTCGACGGAGATTCGATCGACCGTCGCCGAACTCGAGGAGGCCGCCGCCGGCGGAGGACATGACGCTGACGGCCTGGCGTTGATCGCCCGACGCTTGCGGGCGGCTGTGGGGGCATACGACAACGCCTGTAGCTTTATTCTGGAAAATTCAAAGGAAGGCCTGCGCGCGGTTTTTCTAGGTAGTGTTCCATTCATGATGTTGGCAGGCGTCGTAAATGCTGGCTGGCAATTGGCCCGCGCCGCCCTGATCTGCAGTCATCGCTCGCAGGCAGAGGTGGGTTCAGTTTTTTACACTCGCAAGCTCGCTACCAGTGTTTTTTTCGCGGCGCATATCCTTCCGCGGGCCGAGTCCCTAGCCGACGCGGTGCTCGAAGGCAGTGTGGCGACCCGGTATATAAGTGCCGTAAATGAGTCATAAGTATATAGCCAACGCTTATTTCCTCTGGCGTTTTAATACTGCCAAAATATAAAGCGTACCCTTTACTTTTGTTCTATGACAAAGAGAGACATCATGACAACTTTACGACTGGGCGATACCGCCCCTGATTTCGAACAAAATTCGTCGATCGGTAAAATTCGCTTCTATGATTACTTAGGCGACAGCTGGGGCGTATTGTTCTCGCATCCTGCTGACTTTACTCCCGTCTGCACGACAGAGCTCGGTTACACCGCTATCGTGTCGGGCGAATTTGCCAAACGCAATGTTAAGGTGCTTGCCGTTTCGGTCGACGATGCTGAGTCACACAAGAAGTGGATCGAAGATATCAACGAAACCCAGAATACTCGCGTTGATTTTCCTATTCTGGCTGACGATGACCGCAAAGTATCGACGTTGTACGACATGATTCACCCCAATGCCAGCACGACTGCCACTGTGCGTTCGGTATTCATTATCGATCCGGCGAAGAAGGTTCGTCTTACATTGACTTATCCCGCCAGCACCGGCCGAAACTTCAATGAGATTCTGCGTGTCATCGATTCTCTACAACTGACCGATAGCCACAGCGTGGCAACTCCCGTGAATTGGGAAGACGGCGACGACGTAATAATTGTTCCATCGCTGAAAGATGAAGCCGTCCTAAAGGAAAAGTTTCCCAAGGGCTATAAGGCAGTTCGGCCTTATTTGCGTATAACGCCACAGCCCAATAAATAAGTAGGCTGTAGATTATTAAAACCCATCTTCGGATGGGTTTTTTTATTGAGACGGAAGCGACACAATACGTGGGGGCAAAGGGGTTACGTCGTGTGTGGCTTTTTCAGGACACCTTTGGAAATAAGCGCTTGCATAAAGCACTGTTATTTTATACAGTACAGGTTCAGGAAATTGCTGTGTATTTAAACAGTATTGAAGCGGCAGCAGTGCCTATGTTCGGGGTGAATCCGGCATGGTGCGTCCACACCGCTTTACCCACGGAGACTAAACATGCCAGCTTATCAGACCAAAAAATCGCCCTCCAAAAGGTCATCTCTTACGCAAAGCCGCCCGGGCCGCGTGCCCAAGCTATCGCGCGGCGCTATGGTGACCGATGTCTGCCTCGTGGCAGTGTGGGGTGCCAGCATACCGGGTTTAATGTGGTTGTGCGCTGCCGGTGGCTTTTAAAAGTGTCAATTTGCTTGTACAATACTCGGCTTTGCTAACTCATCCTCTGTCGGGCCGCGCATTACGTAAAAATGCGCATTAACAATGCAATGTTTGGCATCGAATATCTAGCCCGTATCAAGATGAAATCAGGAGCTTTACCGTGAACCTAATCGAAACCATTGAACAAGAAGAAATCGCGCGCCTTACAGGAGGCGTAGCCAAGCCCCAGTTTGGTCCCGGCGACACTGTTATTGTTAACGTAAACGTGGTTGAAGGCGCCCGCAAACGTGTACAGGCCTACGAAGGCGTTGTTATTGGCCGCCGCAACCGTGGTTTGAACTCTTCGTTCATCGTTCGTAAGATCTCTTCGGGCGAAGCCGTAGAACGTACGTTCCAGCTATATTCCCCGCAAATTGCCAGTATTGAAGTTAAACGCCGCGGCGATGTACGCCGTGCTAAACTTTATTACTTGCGCAGCCGTTCGGGTAAAGCTGCTCGCATCAAAGAAAAGCTGGTTCGCAATCCAAAGAAAGCAGCCGCTAAATAAGCAGTATGTTTTCGGTTTAAACCAGCAAAGGCACCCAAGGGGTGCCTTTGCTTTATGGGTCTTATGTCGCAAAGCATTCGTTCTCCTCGACACAGGCAAGTAGTAGTACCGGGTTTTGATCCCCTGGAACAGCCTGTTGTCCCGACCGAAGTATTGCCGTCACTTCTAGAATCTTCTACCGAACTAGGTTTTATCTGTTCGGCATTTTCTCGTCAGGTCGACTGGCAAGTCGAGCCGGTATTTCGCGATTCCTTTCAGACCGAATATCAGCATCAAGATGGCGTGACCCAGGCAGCAGTCTTGTTTCCTCTGGTAGAGCGTCCGGCAGGCTTGAACGTTATTTTTACGCGTCGCGCCTCGCATCTGTACAATCATGCGGGGCAGATTAGCTTCCCGGGCGGGCGTATCGAAGTTTTTGATCACGACGCCATAGCAGCTGCTTTGCGCGAAACCAACGAAGAGATCGGAGTTCCGCCCAACCTCGTTAAGTTGATCGGTATCCAGCCTGCCTACCTTACCTCGACAAAGTTCACCATGACGCCGGTCATTGGTGTAATTCGTCCCGGATTCACGATAAATGCTGATCCCACCGAAGTAGCCGAAGTATTTGAAGTGCCCTTAAGCGTGCTGATGGATACCAGTAGGCATCGTTTGCATCGGGCACAATTGCCTGCGGGCGGCCATCGCTATTATTTTTCGATAACGTGGAAGTCCTACTTTATTTGGGGCGCTACCGCTGCACTGATCCGGAATTTTTATCATTACCTTGCCGCAGCCCAGGGGAAAAATGCATCTTAGGCCAACAGGCGGCTAGCCATCACGTGCTCACGTAAGGTCAAGAGGGCAGTTCGAGCGGCCGAAAGCTAATAATGCCCCTGCGCTTCGTTCTCGGCAAGTATACGTTTATAGAGCTCGTGACGTTCGCTCGTAACAGTGCCCAGTTTGATCGCGGCCAGTACACCACAGCCTGGCTCATGCCTATGAGTGCAGTTGTAGAACCGGCAGTGCTGAATTACGTCCGAAAATTCGGGGAAACCTTGTTCTATTTCAGCAGCGCTAAGATGGTAAAGGCCGAAAGCCTGGAATCCCGGAGAATCGATAATATCGCCCGCACTGCCCGGCAAGTGATACAAGCGTGTGCTTGTGGTTGTGTGCTTGCCGGCGCCCAAAGCTTGCGAGTGTTCTTGGGTATGTGCGCGGGCATCCGGGACCAATGCGTTCAGTATCGTCGATTTGCCCATGCCACTTTGCCCTAGAAGCAGAGTGCAACGGTCATTCAAGTGCGGCAGTAAAGCGGCCCTCATTTGCTCGCGTGCATGCGCGCTAAGCTCAATAATCTGAACGCCAAGCGCTTTGAGGGTCGAGAGCCGTTCGCGAGCCCGGCCTATGCTGTTTTCAAGATCGATCTTGTTCAACACAATAATCGGCTCTATGCCGGCGCTCCAGGCGGCTACAAGCGCCCGCCCGATCAGGTCGTCTGAAGAGACAGGTTCGGGCGCCACGACAATCAGCAGTTGGTCTACATTGGCCGCAAACTGCTTGGTGCGCATATCATCTGAGCGGTACAGAAGATTGCGGCGTTCAAGAATGCGGTCTATGGAACCTTCGTTGGCCCCTTGCAGGCTGACTATTACATTGTCGCCTACCGCCGCCCCGGCCTTTTTGCCACGGGGGAAACATTTTCGGAAACTACCGTCTGAGAATTCCACCGTGTAGTGCCGCCCATGGACGGCGATAATACGCCCTTGCAGGGCGGTGGCGTCAGCCATGTTTTAACTTCTGTATGCGTATCACGGCGGTAGGGTGGCTGTCATAAAACGCCGAGTGTACCGGATCTGGTGTCAAGGTGGCGGCGTTATCGTCATAAAGCTTTATTAGGGCGGAAATCAGGGCGTTGGGAGAGCACTGCCGGGCAGCATAATGGTCTGCCTGAAACTCGTCGCGCCGCGAAAGCCAACTGGCAAGCGGAGTGAACCAGAAGGTGAAAACAGGGACAGCCAGAAAAAACAGGATGAGGGCCAACGCATCGTTCGGGCGTCCCAGTTGCGGGACCACCCCAAGTTGCACGTAGAACCAGACTTGGGACGATAGCCATCCCAATAGCAGAACAAATAGCAGGGCGAGGCTAAAGCTGATCGCCATGCGCTTTAGGATATGGTGATGTTTGAAGTGGCCGAGTTCGTGGCCCAGTACGGCTTCGATTTCATCGACGTTAAGGCGAGCCAGCAAAGTATCGAAGAAAACGATTCGTCGGGCTTTGCCGAAACCGGTGAAGTAGGCATTGCCGTGGGCTGACCGGCGCGAACCGTCCATTACGAAGAGGCCTTTAAGCGAAAATCCGCAGCGTTTCGCGAGCAAGCGTATACGTTCGGCAATTTCCGGGTTGTTCAACGGCGTGAACTTATTGAAAAGCGGTGCGATCACAGTGGGAAGAAGCCACAAAATTAGCAAGTTGAAGCCTACCCAGATGCCCCATGCCCACCATACCCAGTTGGCGCCTGCGTTCGCCATTATCCACAGGACACTGGCCACCAGAGGTGTGCCGAGTGCGAGGGTCAATAGCAACGTTTTCAATGCGTCTTGAATAAATAATTTCGGAGTCATGCGATTGAAACCGAAGCGCGCTTCAACCTTGAATTTTTTCCATACGGAAAAGGGCAAACCTACAACTCCAAGCAGGGCCAGCACCGAACCGATCAAGGCGAGCTGTCGCAGCATTTCGTTATCGATAAGATTTCCCAGTTGTACATCGAGGAACTGGAGTCCGCCGAGCAGCGTGAATGCAACGAGCATCGCCGCTTCGGTGACTCGCTCGATCATCGAAACCTGCATTCGGGCTACGGTGTAGTCGGCAGCCCTTTGATGGCTCGGCAATTTGATGCGATCAGCAAACTCCGAGGGCACGGCTGCACGGTGTTGTTGCACGTGACGAATTTGGCGAGATGCCAGCCATAGCCGCATAAGGACTTCGGAAAGCAGGAAGGCGATAAACGTGAAGGTAAACATATGATGCGCCAGTGTGCGAAAATCGGTGTTTTAAGGATGAATTATATGGCGGTAAATGAACAGCGTTTAGTATGGCTAGATATGGAAATGACCGGTCTGGACCCTGAAAAAGAACGCATTATCGAGGTGGCTGTCGTTGTCACAGAGGCCGATCTTACCTTTGTGGCGGAGGGTCCGGTATTGGTTATACACCAGACCAATGAACTACTTGACGCAATGGACAAATGGAATCAGTCGACACATGGTAAAAGCGGTCTGATTGACAAGGTCAAGGCTTCGACTCTTACCGAAGAGCAAGCCGAAGAACAACTGTTGGCTTTCCTCGCAGAGTACGTTCCAGCCGGGAAGTCACCTATGTGCGGCAACACCATCGGTCAAGACCGCCGGTTCATGGTCAAGTATATGCCCCGACTCGAGGCTTTCTTCCATTATCGCAATCTTGATGTCAGTACCCTGAAGGAACTTTCCTTGCGCTGGAAGCCCGAGGTATATAAAAGTTTTGTCAAGAAAAGCCGTCACGAAGCGCTGGCCGATATTTACGAGTCCATCGAAGAACTCAAGCATTACCGCGAACACTTTATCAAGTTATAGTGGCTGGCGATGGCGACCCAAACGTCGCCAAATCGCCTGGCATCATCAGGCCGCCGCTTTTTTCCCAACAAGGCCACTGCGGCCGCCGAATCGCTCGTATATGTAGGGTTTCGCCGCCTGGTACCGTGCCGGATCCTGGCTCAGCAACTGATCCAGGTGCTGCTCGGCAAGGTCGAATACCGCCCAGTACAATTTTCCGCATAGCTCGCGGGCAGCGTGGCCCGGCCAATTTGCGGGCAGCATCTGCACAGGCAATTTGGGGTCATGCAGGATGATACGGCGCCATTCGTGTATGGTCAGGGCACGTACGGCAAATGCTTGCGATGGCCGTATGCCCGGATTGCTTGCATCCAGTATGGGGCCGAAGGTATCCGAGAATCTTTGGTACTGGCCTGCTACGCCGTCAAGATCCCAGCACTGCGAAATAAGCGAACTGATAAGCAGTCCATTGCCGTCGTTCAGTTCATGGGCGCTCAGTACCAGCGCATGGTTTGATAGCTGCAGTTTATTCAGGACCTTTTGTGCTGCAGTCTTCTGGTTGCGGGGCAAGGCAAAAATTCCCGGGGCGATCGCGCCAAATCCCGCCCAGATCAATTCGCGTCGCACCTCGCCCCGCTGGCTAAGGCTGCCATTGCCGAAGCGGGGCAGAATCACCAACGTCCAGTCCCCGTCCCATTGTGTTGGCGAACCATCATAAATCCGAAAGGACGCCTGACGGGTCAGTTCATCCCCTTGCTCGCTCAAACGGTATAAGCTGCGCCGCCCATGACGTTCCGATTGCAACCAGCCCTGTGCCACTAGACGGAAGACGCTGGTGCGCAATAAGCGTTCGTTGATTCCCAACGGCGTCACTAATTCGATCAGGTCACTCAGCCAAATACTTCCGCCATGCGGGCTAATGGCATCACCCAACAGTGTCACGCAAAGAGACTTCGCACGCGGCGGATTGTTCTCAAGAAGCGAATGAATTAACCGCTGTAAGGTGCTTTGTGAGTCTTGCATGTAAGAGAAATCCCTTTACTGAATTGGCCTCGAATATGAAGCTGCTCTCACCCCACATTTGATACTAAAATTTGATTGACATCAATATTTTTGTATTAAATAATGAGGATCAGCGCCACAAAAATATAAGGAGACTGTCATGTATGCTCAGCTTGTGGAAACCGGGGTCAAAAGTGTACGCGCCGTCGATCAAATGACGGGGCCGGAACTTGCCTTCCAGCAGCGTATCGACGAAGGAATTCGAATCGAGGCGAAAGACTGGATGCCCGACGCCTACCGTAAGACATTGGTGCGTCAGATTTCACAGCACGCTCACTCTGAAATCGTAGGCATGCTGCCAGAAGGCAACTGGATAACCCGGGCGCCGTCTCTGAAGCGTAAGGCCATCTTGCTCGCTAAAGTGCAGGACGAAGCAGGCCACGGGCTGTACCTATATAGCGCCGCCGAAACTCTAGGCGTATCGCGAGACGACTTGGTGGATGATTTACTTTCCGGCAAGGCGAAGTACTCCAGTATTTTCAATTACCCGACCCTCACCTGGGCCGATATCGGAATGATAGGCTGGCTCGTCGACGGTTCGGCCATCATCAATCAAATTCCACTCTGCAGATGCTCGTATGGGCCCTACGCGCGGGCCATGGTCCGCGTCTGCAAAGAAGAGTCCTTTCATCAGCGTCAGGGCTACGACCTCTTGATTCAAATGTGCCTGCACGGCACCCAGGCGCAAAAGGATATGTGTCAGGAGGCTTTCAACCGCTGGTGGTGGCCCGCACTGATGATGTTTGGCCCTTCGGACGCCGATTCGCCCAATAGCGCGCAATCCATGCAGTGGCGCATCAAGCTTTTCAGCAACGATGAACTGCGCCAGAAAATGGTGGATCAGACGGTTCCGCAGGCTGAGTATTTGGGTCTGAAAGTGCCGGATCCCGACCTCAAATGGAACGAAGAGCTCGGCCATTACGAATTCGGTGAGATCGACTGGGCAGAGTTCTATGCTGTGATCAAAGGCAACGGTCCGTGTAACCGAGAGCGCCTGAAGGCGCGGGTTGATGCGCATGAAGAAGGTGCGTGGGTGCGCGATGCATTCACGGCATATGCCGACAAACAGGTTCGCCGGCAGGCGGTCGCTTGACGGCTCACAATGATGGCATGGCGGCGGCGACGCCGCGGAGGATACGGAAATGAGTCAAATCGGATGGCCTCTTTGGGAAGTTTTTATTCGAAGCCAGCACGGTCTCGCCCACAAGCATGTAGGCAGTCTGCATGCGCCTGACGCGGAAATGGCTATCAACAATGCACGCGACGTCTATACGCGCCGCAACGAGGGGCTGAGCATATGGGTCGTAAAGGCTAACGATGTGATCGCCAGCAGTCCGGGCGATAAAGAACCGTTGTTTGAACCTGCGAACAGCAAAGTCTATCGCCATCCCACATTCTTTCCAATGCCTGAAGAAATCAAGCACATGTAGGGGGTTCCATGGATCAAGCCTTGTTTCAATATCTGCTGCGTCTGGGCGATACCACGCTGATACTTTCGCATCGACTTGCCGAATGGACAGGTCACGGGCCCGCGTTGGAGGAAGACCTCGCAATGACCAACGTGTCGCTCGATCTATTGGGTCAATCCCGATTGTGGCTGACATTGGCAGGCGAAGTCGAAGGTGCATCTCGCGATGAAGACCAGCTTGCGTACTTGCGCGACGCTCCCGAGTATCGCAACTACTTGCTGGTAGAGCGGGTGAACGGTCACTACGGCGACACCATTGCACGGCAGTACTTCTTTGATGTCTGGCATTATTTTCTTCTGGATGCCTTGCGCCTGTCGTCAGATAAACGTGTGGCCGCCATAGCCGAAAAATCGCTTAAAGAGGTGACTTATCATGTGCGGCGTTCATCCGATATTCTTGTGCGGCTAGGTGATGGCACGCCCGAGAGCCACGCCAGGATGCAGGCCGCCGTGAACGATGCCTGGCCTTTTGTTGGCGAGCTTTTCGTCGACGATGAGGTCGTCCGGGCGATGGTCGAACGCAAGGTCGCACCTCTTCATTCGCAGCTTTGGGAGGGTTGGCAGGACCAAGTTCGACGGACTGCACACGAGGCAACACTGACGCTTCCCATGGACGATGAAGCCTATCATCCAGCCCATCGGGGTGGCGTTACAGGTCGCCATACCGAAGCGCTCGGATACATTCTTGCCGAGATGCAGCATCTGCAGCGCGCTTACCCAGGAGCGGCGTGGTGAATACATTTTCAACTTCTGTCACAAACGATGATGTCATGGAGTGGCTCAGGCAGGTGCCTGATCCCGAAATCCCGGTGTTGTCGGTGGTAGACCTTGGCCTAATTCGACAGATTTCTTGGGAAGGACCCGTCTGCGTGGTGACTATCACCCCTACGTATTCTGGCTGTCCGGCCATGCAAGAAATTTCTGCTGATATCAAGAACGTCTTGCACGCTAGGGGAGTCGATCAGATACGCATCGAAACTCAATTGTCGCCTGCCTGGACCACCGACTGGATGAGTCCCGAGGGCCGCTTAGCGTTAAAGGGTTACGGTATTGCGCCTCCGGGCGAGAAAGCGGTCAATATCTCGGGCATCACCCGCCGTGCCACAGATTTGCTTGTGCCGTGTCCGTTATGCGGTTCCAGTCACACTCGGCTTATCAGTCACTTCGGCTCGACTTCGTGCAAAGCTTTGTATCGCTGTAACGACTGCGGCGAACCCTTTGACTACTTTAAGGCGCATTGATGAATAATTTTTATCCCTTAAAGGTAGCGTCGGTTGCCAAAAACACGCGTGATGCGGTGGTAGTCACCTTCGACGTACCCACAAACTTGCACGAAAAGTTCGCCTTTCGGCCCGGTCAGTATCTGACTTTGCGGACCAGTGTCGATGGCGAGGAGTTGCGTCGCTCCTACTCGATCTGCGCCGCTCCCAGCGACAGGCAATTAAGGGTGGCAATTAAGCGCATGAACGATGGTGCTTTTTCCAACTGGGCTAACCAGCATCTGGAGCCAGGCCAGTCTCTAGAGGTCATGCCGCCAGATGGGCATTTCACCATGGAATTTTCGGCCCGCAATGCGAATCGATACGTGGCTTTCGCAGTGGGTAGTGGTATCACGCCCATCTTGTCGCTGATTAAAACCGCCCTCGATACCGAGCCGGAAAGTACTTTCACCTTGTTCTTTGGCAATCGCGCCTCATCGGCCGTTTTGTTCCGTGAAGAAATCGAAGACCTGAAGAATCGCTATATGACTCGGTTCTCTCTGGTTTATGTCATGAGCCGCGAACATCAGGATATAGAACTTTTCAACGGTCGCCTTGATGGCCCGAAAGCAGCACAGTTGCTTCGCCTATGGACGGACCCTTCGCAGATCGATTATGCGTTCGTCTGCGGCCCCCAAGATATGACGGAATCGGTGACTCAGGCACTCATCGAAAAGGGGGTTGATAAGTCCAGGATCAAATTCGAGCTGTTTGGCTCGCCAAAAGGACCACGCGCGCTTCGTACCGGCCTCGAGGCGCGTAAGGCACCGGGTAACGACATGTGCCAGGTCACCGTTATACAAGACGGTATTAGTCGGAATTTGGCCATAGAAAAGAACAAGGATAGCGTGCTCGACTCCGCCCTGGCGCAAGGCATCGAACTGCCTTACTCATGCAAAGGAGGTGTCTGTTCCACCTGCCGTTGCAAGGTCATCGAAGGCGAGGTCGATATGGACGCCAATTTTGCCCTGGAAGATTACGAAGTCGCCCGAGGATTTGTTCTTTGTTGCCAAAGCTTTCCAGTCAGCGATAAGTTGGTTATTGATTTTGACCAAGAAACCTGATTTGTATTTCATCGAGCCAGCGCGACAGCGTTAGTCCAACAACAATAATAGGCCTGGCCTGTAAGTCAGGCCAGTTTTTTAGGAGTGAGCACCGTGTCCGAAGATTTTTTTAATGTTCATCAGGAATTGCTTCAGCAAGCGGTCGCAGCGACGGCAAGCCGCGGGTACTGGAGCCCGTTTTCCGAGTCGCCAAGTCCCCGCGTTTACGGCGAAACAGCCAATGATGATGCCAAGGCGCTATTCGAGGCCTATCAGGGCAAGGATTTTCCGTTACAACAAGAAGGAGCCACCGGTACTGTTGGCAACGAGCAATCGCCGTTTGGCTTCGCACTAGGCATCCGCTATCCGCAGGTGCCGGTTGAAACCTTGATCGCCCAGTCTGAGCATGCGCTCGACTCCTGGCGGGAGGCAGGTCCGCGTGTTTGGGCGGGCGTTGCGCTGGAGATTCTTAAACGATTGAACCAGCACAGCTTCGAAATTGCGTATGCGGTGCAGCACACGACGGGGCAGGGGTTCATGATGGCCTTCCAGGCCGGAGGCCCTCATGCGCAGGATCGCGGCGTGGAAGCCGTCGCGTACGCCTGGCAAGAGATGTCGCGCATCCCGGAATTGGTTACATGGGAGAAGCCTCAAGGTAAGCACGATCCTATCAAGATGCAGAAAACGTTCACCGTCGTACCGCGGGGAATAAGTCTTATTGTCGGTTGTTCTACCTTCCCGACTTGGAATGGCTATCCGGGGCTGTTTGCCAGTCTTGCGACCGGTAATACGGTCATTGTCAAACCCCATCCCGCTGCGATCCTGCCGTTGGCAATCACTGTAAGAATTGCCCGCGAAGTTCTGAAGGAGGCCGGTTTCGATCCCAATGTCGTATTGTTGGCGGCCCACAGCGCCAGCGATGACACGGCACAGGCGCTGGCCTTGAATCCAGCGGTCAAGATCATCGACTTCACAGGCAGCAGTGCTAATGGCAACTGGCTTGAAGAGCATGCTCGTCAAGCCCAGGTCTATACCGAGAAAGCCGGTGTGAATCAGGTCATTATCGATTCCGTCGACGATTTCAAAGGCGTCGCCCGTAACCTGGCATTTTCCTTTGCGTTGTATTCAGGTCAAATGTGTACGGCGCCGCAGAATATTTACGTGCCGCGCGATGGAATCAAAACCGCGGACGGGCATCTGAGCTTCGATGAGGTGGCAGCGGGACTGGCTCAGGCGGTCGAAAAGCTCACTTCTGATCCTGCCAGGGCCGTGGAGATAACCGGGGCCATCCAGAACGCCGCTATCGTGCAGCGCCTGACTGATGCCAAAGCGCTGGGTTTGCCAGTACTTGCCGACAGTCGCAGCTTGCTTCATCCGCAGTTTGAAAACGCTACAGTGCAAACTCCTTTGCTGTTGAAGGCAAATTCCGACGAGCCAGCTATTTCGCGCGAGTGGTTTGGCCCAATTGTATTTGTCGTAGCAACGGATTCAACTGATGACAGCATCGAATTGGCCAAACGGAAGGTTATCGAGCACGGCGCGCTCTCTTTTTCGGTCTATACCACTGAGGACGCGGTTGCTCGTAAAGCCCAGAAGGCAGCCGAGCGTGCCGGTGTATCGCTGTCGCTCAATCTGACTGGCGCAGTATTCGTGAACCAGACAGCTGCGTTCAGCGACTTTCACGGTACAGGCGCCAACCCGGCTGCCAACGCAGCCCTTTCTGATTCGGCATATGTCGCGAACCGCTTTCGTGTCGTGCAAACGCGCTGGCATGCCTGACTGACTACACCAAAAATAAGGAGACAAGAAGTGAGCTACGAGAGCATCGAATTCGCGATGGATGGAGCCGTCGCGCGTATTACATTGAATCGTCCTGAGAAACTCAATAGCTTTACGCCCGCCATGCACGCCGAGTTGTCCGACGCGATTACGCAGGCCGAAGCGAAAGTTGCCCGTGTCTTGGTACTGTCGGGCAAGGGGCGCGGGTTTTGCGCGGGTCAGGACCTGTCCGAGCGAGAAATGACTCCCGGATCGGCCCCCGTCGATCTGGGCAGTACCATTGAAAAATATTATGCCCCACTGGTGCGGCGCCTACGCGCCTTGCCTATCCCGGTCGTAGTGGGCGTCAATGGCGTGGCAGCGGGTGCAGGGGCCAACCTCGCATTGGCCGGGGATATCGTCATAGCGAAACAGTCCGCAAGCTTTATTCAACCTTTCTGCCGTCTTGGCTTGTTGCCAGACACCGGCGGAACCTTTGCCTTGCCCCGATTGGTCGGGCACGCACGCGCGATGGGGCTGGCCTTGCTGGGCGAGAAGCTGAGTGCAGAGCAGGCAGCCAATTGGGGCCTGATCTGGCAGTGTGTGCCGGATGATCAATTCGATGCGCGTCTGAATGAGCTTGCGGCGCTTTTTGCCGGGGCCGCAACTAAAGGGCTGGCCTACACCAAGCACGCGTTGAATCAAAGCCTGAGCAATTCGCTCGACGAGCAGCTTGATCTCGAGCGCGACCTAATGCGTGAACTGGGAAGCAGTGCCGATTACGCAGAAGGCGTTGCCGCTTTCCTGGGTAAACGCCAACCGGTATTCAAAGGAAAATAATGAACTCTTCACCAGATTCTACAGTGGTGCAGGTGCAAATTCCCGAGGATCCGCAAAAGTTGGCTGAACTCACAGCTATCACTATGTACGAGAGTGATGCAGCGTCCCAGGGCTTAGGCGCGCGCATTTTATCTGTCGCCCCCGGTCAGGCTCGGATGTCCATGGCGGTGCGTGCCGATATGCTCAACGGGCACAAAACCTGTCATGGGGGTTTTATTTTTTCGCTCGCAGACAGCACATTTGCGTTTGCCTGCAATTCACGAAATCTAACCACCGTCGCGTCGGGATGTTCGATCGACTATCTGGCTCCGGCTTTTGAGGGCGATGTACTGACTGCGACCGCCGTCGAGTATTCCCTGGCTGGAAGAACCGGCGTCTACGACGTCCATGTAACTGATCAGCACGGTAAAAGGATCGCGATTTTTCGGGGCCGGTCCTACCGCATAAAAGGCCAAATCGTGGGAGAACAGTGATTCATGCGCTTAAAAAATGTGACGATAAATGGCGGGAGACAAACATGTCGGAACTGAAAACATCAAATGCAGGACGCGAAACAATAGAGCACGCTAGCCAGGATGAACTGCAAGGCCTGCAGCTCGAACGCATGAAATGGTCGCTAAAACATTCCTACGAGAACGTACCCCATTATAAAAAGGCGTTTGACGATGCCGGCGTTCACCCAGATGATCTGAAGCAGCTCTCGGATATCTCCCGATTTCCCTTTACAACCAAGAAGGATTTGCGCGATAACTATCCTTTCAGGATGTTCGCCGTGCCGCGGGAAAAGGTTGTCCGTATACACGCATCTAGTGGCACAACGGGAAAACCTACTGTAGTCGGATATACGGCCCAAGACATCTCAAACTGGGCTGATCTGGTCGCGCGCTCGATATGGGCGGCCGGCGGTCGTCCAGGAGACATCGCCCACGTCGCCTATGGCTATGGGTTGTTCACTGGCGGGCTGGGCGCTCATTACGGCGCAGAACGATTAGGCTGCTCGGTAGTACCGATGTCTGGTGGGCAAACAGAAAAACAGGTTCAGTTAATCCAAGACTTCCAACCGTCAATCATCCTGGTTACGCCTTCATACTTTTGCAATATTCTCGAGGAAATGGAGCGCGAAGGTATTGATCCTCGCGATAGTTCGCTGCGAATAGGCATTTTTGGCGCAGAGCCCTGGACAGGCCAGATGCGCTCCGAAATTGAACATCGTGCCGGTATCGACGCCCTAGACATCTACGGCCTGTCTGAAGTCATGGGTCCTGGGGTGGCGATGGAATGTGTTGAATCCAAAGATGGCCCGGTAATCTGGGAAGACCATTTTTACCCAGAGATCATTAATCCAGATACTGGCGAACCGGTTGCCGAAGGCGAGTCGGGCGAACTTGTATTGACTTCGCTTACCAAGGAAGCCATGCCGGTGATTCGTTACCGAACTCGCGATCTTACACGCCTGTTGCCGCCAACTTCACGCAGCATGCGCCGTATGGGGAAAATCACGGGCCGCAGCGACGACATGCTGATTGTTCGGGGCGTGAATATGTTTCCGACTCAAGTGGAAGAGGTGGTGCTTAGAATTCCCGAACTAGCGGCGCAATATCAGCTAGTCTTGACCCGTAGCGGAAACCTGGACGAACTGGAGATTCTGACCGAGGTTCGTCCCGAGTTCGATCATCTGAATGTTGCAGAGCGTGATTTGCTCGCCGCCAAACTCAAGCACGCGGTTAAAACCTACATCGGGGTTTCCGCGCGGGTTACGGTGCAAACGTCAGGACTGGTAGAGCGCACGCTTACCGGTAAAGCCCGCCGCGTCGTTGACAAACGACCCCGATAGTTTTTTGGACCGGTCGGATTATAGGGCGTGACTGCCCTCGGTGCCCGCCTATCGCGCGTGACGGGCATCGAGTTTATGGCCCGATGGGGGCGAGCCGTGTCAACGTATCGGGTGCCATTTCAGCAAGATATATGGTGCCTTCGGTCGTCACGGCGACTCCGTGCGCCACAGTGCTCAAGGTGCGGCAGCGCCCCAGAAGCGCCCCAGTGGGCGAGAACAGCGATAGACGAGGCACCTGATCTGTGACCAATATGTTGCCGTCGGGCATTTCGGCTAGTGCCATCGGCTTATAAACGTTGTCTATTTGTCCAAGGTAGCTGCCGTCGGATGTAAATATTTGCACCCGGTTGTTTTCCCGATCGGTAACCAAAATTCGATTGTCTTGTGTCACGATTACTGCATGCGGAGTGCTGAATTCAGTTGTTTTACAACCGGGGCTACCGATGCTGCCCAGCAAGCGACGTTGCGAATCAAAACGATGCAGACATGAATTACCGTAGCCATCTGTGACGTAAATTTGGCCAGCGGCATCTTCGGTGGCAGAAGTTGGGTGGTTGAACGGAGTACCCCAATTTGGTCTATGCGAATCACCCATGGTCCAGATGACGTGGCCGGAACTGTCGAGCGCTAAAACTTGGTGCCCATCGAAGTCGGCGATTAGAAGCCCGCCATTGCTGCGAGGCCGCAGATAGTGGCCTGCGACAATCTGCGGTAAGTCCCACTGGACCAAAGGCGCACCGTCGGAGGAGAAGACCAACAAGATTGGAGCGTTGCGACGTAGAACCACCACTCGGCCGTCCCTAAGAACGGTGACATCGCTAATCCCTTTAAAGTCCGTATCAGTATTTTGCCATGGTCGCTCTAATCGATAGCGTCGGATTCCTAGAGTCACTGTAATAGGCGTTCTAACCATTGGTCCCCTCCAGACTGGTTGCGTAGCAATCCCAACATGGGAGCCGATATATTATTTTTATTTCCGACTCTTGGTATTGGCCTTGTGTACTACTTTTCAAAAGCTTAAGAAATATTAATAATTATTAAAGTGCACGCAAAAGGAGAACTATATGCCGCTCTCAGGCACAGGAATGCTGATCACTCTGATGGACGTAGACGCGCAGGAAGAGGCCGATTTCAACAGTTGGTACGATAAAGAGCATTTGGCGGAGAGGGTCGCCATCGAAGGTTTTACCGAGGCACGTCGCTATGTTGCCGTGGACGCCGCACCGAAGTATTTAAATTTATATACAACCAATACATTCGACGTATTAAGTAGTAGCGCTTATCAAAAGGCGCTTGATAGCCAAACATCGCGGTCATTGCATCATATAGGCAAGTTTCGCAACGGTGGGCGAGCTATTGTCCATATTACTGTCAGTAGGGGGCATGGTCGAGGGTCTGCGCTGTTTTTTACAGCGGTACGTCCCTCGGATCAGACTAAGGCTGAATTGCGCAGCAAACTCGAAGCGAGACTCTCGGACCTCATTAGCAATGACGACATCATTTCAGCGCATCTTGTCGAAAGCGATCCCACGCTTTCCAAGCCCCTGACAGAGGCAGTTCCGCCACCCAGCGCGAGCGATTGGTACCTGCTGCTTGATGGCACCGATGCCGACAATGTTGCCCGCATCGGTGAAGAACTACTGGCTGATTCAAAGCTTATCCCGTCTGATTCGATCGTGTCTCAGGGTGTTTACCGCCTGCTTTGGGATCTATCAAAATCCGATCTGTGAGCTAAATAGCTTGGTATAACGCGTCACCAATGTATTGCCGGTTACGCCCATGGCAAGTGGGACAGCAGTATCTATATAACAAAATCCGAGGAGAAGGCATATGAACAAATGGTTCAATAGGGGTTTGTTGGGTGCTTGCATTATGGTGGGCGCCGCCGTCAGTTCGACAGTTCAAGCGCAGAAATGGGATATGCCTGTTAGATCCAATGCGCAGAACTACATGACTCAAATTGTTGAGCAGTTCGCCGCAGACGTCAAAGAAGGCACCAAAGGCAAGCTCAACATCGTCGTGCATCCCGAAGACTCTTTAATTAAGCAGCCTGACGTGAAACGAGCCGTACAAACCGGACAAGTGCCGATCGGCGACCTTTTGATGTCATTACACAGCAGCGAAAACCCGATCTACGGTATTGATTCAGTGCCTTTTCTGGCAACAAATTTCGAAGAAGGCGCTAAGCTGCTTGACGTGGCCCGGCCCATCATCGCCGAGCGTTTAAAAAAGCAAGGCATGCGGCTCTTGTTCACCATGCCTTGGCCTCCTAACTCGTTCTATAGCCAAAGACAGACTGTCCAGTATCACGGATTTGAAAAGAGTGAAATTTCGCGCATTCAACCCGGTGACCGGCCGCTTGGCTGAATTGATGGGCGCGGTACCGGTGACTGTGCAACAGTCCGAGGTGTCGCAGGCCTTTTCGACCGGCGTTATTGACGCAATGATCACGTCGCCCGCTACGGGGGTCGATACCCAGGCATGGGACTTCGTCAAGCATTTCACTGAGGTAAAAGCAATGTCTCC
Organism: uncultured beta proteobacterium; assembly: GCA_963706785.1. Classification (GTDB taxonomy): domain Bacteria; phylum Pseudomonadota; class Gammaproteobacteria; order Burkholderiales; family Burkholderiaceae_B; genus Pollutimonas. Next base: position 4,067 of record CAVPNJ010000009.1, on the reverse strand, counting down.
GTGGAATATCATCATTGTGAACGAAAAGTCATTTGCCAAGCTGGACAATGCGACTCAGGATACTGTGCTCGCTGCTGCCAGCAAGGCCGAAGAACGCGGCTGGAAGCGGGCGCCCGAGGTCACGTCAGAATTGATCCAGAAGTTGAAGGATCACGGCATGTTGATTGAGCAGCCCACGGATAAGATGAAAGGCGAGCTCGCAGAAATTCACGACACTCTGATTAATGAGTGGATTGCTAGCGCAGGCGATGAGGGCAAGAAAGTCATCGAGCAATATCGCAAAGCCAAGTAAGCGAAAGCGAAGACGGGAGTCCTTATCATGCGGGTTTTAAATCACGCTTACCGTGTTAGCGGAGCCCTTGCCGCTCTCTTTTTGGTCCTGATTGCCGTCTTGACGCTATTGCAAATAGGGGGGCGCTTCCTCGGAGTCCAAGTCCGCGATGCTGGGGAATTTGCCGGCTTTGCGATGGCGGCATCAAGTTTTCTCGGATTGGCCTACACCTTGCGCAACGGCCGACATATTCGGGTCACGCTCCTCGTATCGCGTCTTAACGGCACAGCACGCCAGATTGCAGAGGCTTGGTGCCTTCTATGCGCGACGACGGCAGTGGGACTATTTGCTTGGTTTTCTATCACGATGACGTGGCAATCCTTTGATTTCGGTGATCTATCTACGGGCATGATGGGGGTCCCCCTGTGGATACCTCAAATTGGCATGGCGCTGGGTCTCGTACTTCTCGAAATTGCCCTGCTAGAGGAGTGCTCGTTATTGATACAAGGCAAACGTCAAACTTACGATAGCGTTGATTCCGACGCCTATACCGAGTGAGCCCCATGGATCCCATTGTTTATGGTCCGCTTCTCGCAGTGGCCTTGTTGGTATTTTTGGGTAGCGGGCTTTGGGTTGCGCTCTCCCTGATTGGCGTGGCTTTTATGGGTATGCTGATGTTTTCAGATGCACCTATCGCCGCGGTGATGCCAACCACCATCTGGAGCTCCCTTAGCAGCTGGACCCTTACCGCGCTTCCATTATTCATTTGGATGGGGGAAATCCTGTTCCGTACGCGGCTGTCTAAAGACCTTTTTCAGGGATTGGCGCCCTGGGTAGGTAAGTTGCCTGGCCGTCTGCTTCACGTGAATGTTATCGGTTGCGGAATCTTCGCAGCGGTCAGCGGTTCTTCTGCGGCAACCGCCGCCACTGTCGGACAGATGTCGCTGCCCGAACTAAAGCGGCGTGGCTACCACGAGTTTATGAGCATAGGCTCGCTGGCTGCATCGGGTACCTTGGGTTTGCTGATTCCGCCGTCTATCATCCTGATCGTTTATGGTGTTTCCGTTAATGTCTCTATTGGCCGGCTGTTTTTGGCGGGAGTGCTGCCGGGCATATTTTTAATGGGCCTATTTACTGGCTACATTGCCCTGTGGTCGTTGCTGAACCGAAAGAAAATGCCGCCGCCCGAACCTACGTTATCCCTGAAAGAATCGCTTTGGCAATTAAGGCTTCTATTGCCAATTGTCATTCTGATCGTAGCTGTTATCGGTTCAATCTATACGGGGATCGCCACGGCCACCGAGGCGGCGACATTGGGGGTTGTAGGCTCGTTGATTATCGCCGCAGTTTCAGGCGGATTGACCTGGGATAGTTTCCTAAAAAGCCTTTATGGCGCGACTCAGACTTCCTGCATGATCGCATTTATCTTGGCTGGAGCCGCATTCCTAACCGTCACCATGGGTTTTGCAGGCATCCCGCGTGCATTGGCCGGCTGGATTCATACCTTAGGGCTTTCTCCGTACTCGTTGCTCTTTGCCCTCACGATTATGTACCTTATTTTAGGATGCTTCCTTGATGGCATTTCGATGGTGGTATTGAGTACCGCCGTTGTGATACCGATGGTTCAGGCTGCAGGCCTTGATCTTATCTGGTTTGGTATCTTTTTGGTCGTCATGGTCGAGGTGGCACAAATTACTCCGCCGGTAGGGTTCAATCTATTTGTGCTCCAAGGCATTACGCAGCGCGATATCCTATATATTTCGCGCGCCGTCCTGCCATTCTTTCTGCTTATGTTGTTAATGGTTATCCTGCTAACGCTATTTCCCCAAATAGCCACTTGGCTTCCCACGACGATGATGACTCGCTGATAAGGGAAGAAGCCCGCAGAACTTCCTGTAGTTATCAGGCGCTTTCCAGTCTATTGTTAATTTTGGTCGGGCGCCCCGAGCTTTCTGGATACAGTTATTTAAGCCGATGGCGACAAGCTTCGTAATACTGCGGGCAATTTCCCGTGCACGGTCATATTGCATTGCTCTGTCGGTTTGTAATCTGCCTTACCTCTTGGAAAGTCCGAACGCCAAGCGGAACACTGATCATCGCCGCAGTTTTTTTACAAATTTAAGGATTATTAACATGGCGTTATTGAATTCTTTTATGACAGTTCACGAAATTTCGGATCGAATTACGAAAGGGGAGCTATCGTCCGAGGAGCTGGTGGAGCACTGCTTAAGTGAAATTGCTGAAAAGGATCAGCAGCTTCACTCCTTTGTCGAGGTTTACGCAGACGACGCGCGTATGGCAGCAAAGGCGGCGGATTTGGCAGTACGCTCAGGCCATAAAAATGGTGCTTTGCACGGTGTGCCAATTGCCATCAAGGACTTGGTCGAGATCGAGGGAAGGATCACAACAGGGGGGTGCGCTGCTTGGCGCGAGCGACGCAGCACTTGCACGGCGACCATCGTGCAGCGCCTCGTTAATCAGGGCGCCATTATTTTGGGTAAAACGCATACCGTCGAGTTCGCCACCGGAGGGTGGGGTACGAATCAGAGAATGGGTACACCCCATAATCCTTGGGATCTCGCTTCAGCCAGGACTCCTGGGGGCTCAAGCAGTGGCTCGGGCGTGGCCGTGGCTGCCGGGCTAGTGCCTTGGGCAATCGGCACTGATACGGGCGGGTCGGTACGTCTACCTGCATCTTGGTGCAACCTCACTGCGCTGAAAGTATCAACAGGACGCATCAGCACGTATGGTGTTTTGCCTTTGAGCCCTACACTTGACACCCCTGGGCCCATGGCACGTTCGGTCGATGACGTAGCATTGCTGTATCGGGTGCTCCAAGGCCGGGATGAACTTGATCCGGTTACATACGGACTCCCTGCGGACCGTTCCCTCACTTCAAGGCAGCCCGGCATCTACGGTATGCGCTTGGCAACGTTATCGGAGGCTGACCGCGCCGTTGTTGATGACGACGTGCTCGCTGCTTATGACGAGTCGATAGAAGTGCTTCGGCGGGCGGGGGCGCATATCGTGCAGGTACAGCTTCCTTATCAGTTTGCTGAGGTGGCTGAACTAAACGGTTTAATTATGTTTGCCGAAGGTTATGCAATGAATCACCAGTTGCTTGACGACCCGAACCAACCGTTGGATGAGGATGTGCGCTCTCGTTTGTTGAGCGGGCGTAATATCAGCGCAAATATTTATATACAATCATTGCGACGACGTGAGGCAATGAAGCGTGAGATGCGTGCCGTATTCAACCACGTTGACGCGGTACTTACCCCGACTACGACGACACCCGCGTTGCGCTTGGAGGAGGTTGATCAAAGTAAGGGGCCGGCGCACTTTACGCGTTTCGCTAATTTTTTTGATCTCGCTGCCTTGGCGTTGCCCAACGGAGCAACATCACAGGGTTTGCCAATTTCACTTCAAGTTATCGGTTCGACCTACGATGAGGCAACGGTGCTGAGTATTGGGCGAATTTATCAGGGCCTTACAGATTGGCATCGTCGCACTCCGCCGGTTGCCTAGCGCGAATTCAAATAAGGCTGCATTAAGTCGATATAGTGAGCACGTACGGGTAGCGGCCTCGCATACAATCGCGAGGTCTTTTTTTTTAGCGTTGGCAAGGTATGATTCCGATGGTTGGGTAGTCTGCAAACACCGCACCGGTAAGGCGACGGCCCTTGGGAGGACAAAATGATCGCTCACGCAGCACAAGGCAAAGTCGCCGGCATCGGCGTAGACCTGATGCGCGTCGAGCGCATAGCCCAAGCATTTACTCGTCACGGGCAAAAAT
>CAVPNJ010000008.1:0-216128 GCA_963706785.1 uncultured beta proteobacterium | reverse complement strand
CGTCATGGCGTGGAATACCTGGATCACCGTTAAAGGCCAGGTCAAGGTCGACCCCGTTGTACCGTTACGTAGCCCGGATGCCCGTGATCCGGCCCTTCTCGGCCCAGCATCGGCTACAGCCTAAGGAGAAGCTGAATGGCTAAGAAAAGTACAGGTTTCTTCTCGCACCAAACTCTGGAGAAGAACGTCGGTTTGCTGATTATTTTCAGTATTCTTGTAGTGTCTTTTGCCGGACTTGCTCAAATCGTGCCGTTGTTTTTCCAGCACTCGACCACTACTCCGACCGAAGGGGTCATGCCGTACGAACCGCTACATTTGGTTGGACGCGACATCTACATACGCGAAGGCTGCGTAAGTTGCCATTCGCAGCAGATTCGGATGTTGAGTTCGGAAGTCCAACGCTACGGCCCGTATTCGCTGGCCGGGGAATCGCGCTATGACCACCCATTTCTGTGGGGCTCAAAACGTACCGGCCCTGATCTGGCACGTGTCGGTCAGCGTTACTCCGACGATTGGCACCGGCTCCACTTGCGTAACCCGCGCGATCTCGTGAAAGAGTCGAATATGCCTGCCTATCCGTGGTTGCAGAAAAAATCGGTTGCCAACGAAAACGTCCAGGACCGCATGCGGGTATTGCGCAAGTTGGGCGTGCCCTATACCGACGAGCAAATCACCAAGGCCCCCGAGCAATTGAAAGGCAAGACTGAAGAAGACGCTCTTATCGCGTATTTGCAGAATCTGGGTGTAGCGGGCCGCGAGGCAGCTGCTAAAGCCGTGGCTGAAGGAGGAATGTAATGGCCATGCTCAACGGAATAATGACGCTGGTTGCCATGGTTACCTTTCTGGGTATCGTATGGTGGGCATTTTCACGTGGTCGGGCCGGCGCTAACCACGAGGCATCTCTGTTGCCTTTTTTAGTGCCTGACGAGCGTTCGATGGAAAAGAAGGAAGGGGGCTCCCATGAGTGATTTTGTCAGTAGCTTTTGGAGCTACTTTATCGGCGTCATCGCCTTAGGCGGGATTGCTTTTTGCGTCATACTGCTTTTCTCGCAGCGCGCCTGGCTGAAAAGCGATGTCGATCCAACGGGCAATACCGGCCATGTATGGGACGGCGATCTAACCGAGCTTAATAATCCGATTCCGCGCTGGTGGACATTAATGTACCTGGGCTTATGTGTATTCGCTTTGGGTCTGTTGTTCTTGTATCCCGGCGTCGGGTCCTATGTCGGAAAGCTCGAATACACAGCAGCAAAGCAGGTCAAGGCCGAACAGCTGGCACTGAATGAGCAGATCAAGCCAGTGTTCCAGCGCTTCGGGCAAATGCCCATCGCTGAAGTCGCCCACGACCCTGAAGCCCGTGAAATCGGCCAGCGACTGTTCCTGAACAACTGTGCGCAGTGCCACGGTTCGGACGCCAAAGGCAGCGGCAGCTTTCCGAATCTGACCGATGGTGATTGGTTGTACGGGGGTTCACCCGAGCAAATCACTCAGACCATCACGAAAGGTCGCCACGGAATGATGCCGCCTTGGAACTCGCAGATCAAGCCCGGCGAAGCTGCCGACATTGCGCAGTACGTGCGTTCTTTGGCGGGGTTGGCCAGCGATTCCTTGCGAGTAGTGCCAGGCAAGCGCGGCTTTGATACCTTCTGTGTGGCTTGCCACGGTGCCGAAGGCAAAGGCAATACAGCGATGGGCGCGCCGAACCTGACCGACAATGTTTGGCTCTATGGCAGTTCAGAAGCCTCTATCGTCGAGACCATTCTGAACGGACGTCAAAACGTCATGCCTGCTCAGGAAGGCGTTCTGACCGAAGACCAGATCCGCGTTCTTACTGCATGGGTGTGGGGTCTGTCCAATCAGGACAAGCGAGTAGCAGCAAAATAGAGGTGCATCATGAGTAAAGGCGAATCGTCCGTCAATCCAGACTCGGGACTGACACCGGAAACGGTGCCCGCGTGGCAACCGCCGCGAGTATCCAGGGTGAGCGGGGGTTCGTCTCCTCAGGTGGAAAAGGCGCTGGCAGACGTGCGCCGAAAAATTTACCCGCGATCGGTATCGGGTATTTTTGCTCGCTGGCGCATTATCATGGTGTTCGTCACGCAGCTCATTTTTTATGGCTTGCCGTGGCTGCAGTGGAATGGCCGCCAGGCTGTGCTGTTCGATCTGGGCGCACGCAAGTTCTATATATTTGGCATGGTGCTTTGGCCGCAAGATGTTATTTACCTCGCTGTCCTGCTCGTGCTGTCGGCCTTTGCGCTCTTTCTTTTTACCGCTATGGCGGGACGGCTTTTTTGTGGCTACGCTTGTCCCCAGACCGTCTACACCGAAATTTTTATGTGGGTTGAGCGTCGCATCGAGGGCGATCGGCTCGCACGCATTCGCCTCGATGAACAGCCCTGGTCCTGGCACAAGTTTCGTCTCAAAGCTAGCAAGCATGCCATCTGGATAATCATAGCCTGGTGGACCGGCTCTACCTTCATTGGTTATTTTGCCCCGATACGCGAGTTGGGTATGGGCTTGCTGACGCTGTCCCTGGGCCCTTGGCAGTGGTTTTGGATGGTGTTTTATGCATTTGCCACCTGGGGAAATGCCGGCTTTATGCGGGAACATGTCTGCAAATACATGTGCCCCTATGCACGCTTCCAGAGCGTCATGGTCGATGACGATACCTTCGTAGTCACTTACGACGACGTCCGCGGAGAGCCCCGCGGAGGACGCTCTCGGCGTATAGATCATAAAGAAGCGGGCATGGGCGATTGCGTCGATTGCAGTCTGTGCGTGCAGGTTTGTCCTACGGGGATCGACATCCGCGACGGCCTGCAATATATGTGCATAGGCTGCGGCGCCTGTGTAGACGCCTGCGACACCGTCATGGACAAGATGAATTATGACAGGGGGCTAATTCGCTATACTTCCGGGCGTGCCATCACCGAGGGTCTTACGCAGGTCGAAGTGCGCAAGCGTATGTTCAGGCCTCGCGTACTAGCCTATATCGCTATACTTTCCCTGATTGGAATAGCGTTTGTGGCTTCACTTGCCACGCGCACCACGCTACGGGTGGATGTCATACGCGATCGAGGCGCCCTGGGTCGCGAGGTGCCGGGAGGCATGATCGAAAATGTATATCGTCTTCAAGTCATCAATGCGTCCGAGGAACCTTTATCCCTCGAGCTAAGTGCCAGCGGGGTACCCGATCTTTCGATAATGACCGCCGACACCAATTCCTCATTGGTCACGATAGACGCGGCATCAAACCGTTTGGTACCTGTCGTGGTCAGGGCCCCCGTTGAAAACGTCAAGCCGGGCCTATACGACATCGAGTTGAAGACTGTAGGCCACTCGGAAGAAGGAAACAAGACAACGGTGGTGGAAAAGTCAAGTTTCTTCGTGCCGAAATAGTATCGGAAAGGATTATGCCATGAGCACAACTAATGATAAGGACTCGCCGGATAAAGAGCGCAGCAAGCCCTGGTGGCGGGAGCCCTGGCCATGGATTCTAATGGCGGGCCCAGCAGCAGCCATAATTGGTTGTATTATTACGATCGTTCTTGCAGTGCAGAATTTCAGCGATCAGTCGATTTCCGACGGCGGCGTAAAACACGGCCTGGTGGTAGACAAGCCGGCGCCGCCTTCAGTACCTGCAGATCGCTGACACCATACAAAAAATAAAGGGGACAGGATGAGATCGCGTGCGTTGATGTGGGTGTTATGGCCGTCTTTTTTAATCGCGGGCGCCACCAGCGCCACAGTTTTTGCCCTGGTCGACCCACTTGATATCCAGTTTTTAGGATATCTGCAAGTAAGCCGGCAGGGGGCATATGCTGTCGGGTTTTTCTTGTTTTGGCTTATGTCCGCATTGTCTAGTGCGTTGACACTGCATATGGCCCCACGTGGTCGCGTGCTCGATGAATTCGACGACCCGGCTTAAGCGTTGGGCTATATCGCCCCGGCATTTAGCCGCAGTCCGTTCCGGCCAGGCCACGCAACGTCTGCATATCGACAATAAGCACTTGACGCTGCTGTATATGCAATAACCCTTCGCGTGCAAAACGCGAAAACAGCCGGCTGACTGTTTCCAGCGTAAGGCCCAGATAATTGCCTATTTCTTCACGGCTCATGCGGAGTACGAATTCGTTGGCAGAATAGCCCAGCGCGGCAAGGCGCTGCGACAAATTCAGTAGAAACGCCGCCAGGCGCTGTTCTGAACGCATGGCGCCCAGCGACATCACCAATTGATGCGAACGATTGATTTCCTTGCTCATGAGACGCCGAAATTGGTGATTCAATACCGGTATATGCGAGGCCAGATAATCCATCTCGTCGATACGTATGACACAAACCTCGCTATCCTCGAGCGCTATGGCATGCGATTGCTGTGTATTTTCCAACAGGCCGTCCATCCCGATAATTTCTCCAGGCAGAAGGAAGCCGGTAATCTGTACTTGGCCGGAGGCGTCTTCGAGCTGGGTCTTTAACGAACCCGACCTGACTCCGTAAACAGCCTCTACCTTGTCGCCCAAGCGAAATAGCGCAGAACCTTTAGAGACACGAATGCGCTCTTTGATGAGTTCGTCAAGTTTGGCGACGTCGTGGCGGGCCATGCCTAGTGGTAAGCAGATTTCGCTAAGCATGCATGTTGAACAGCGGGTGGAATCGGGGGATACGGGAATTTTCTTTTGCATATAGTAGCGTCGGCAGACGAGTGATGCTGTTTGCACAGCGCTTCCGGACGGCGGCCGGCACTTATGTGGTTCCATCCGGCGATGCCGGAGAAAGCGCCGTTTGATATAGATCAAGTATAAGGGATGTCGGGATTAATGCCACGGCCCGGCCCGAATGCTGGCGCTATCTCACGAAAGACCTTCCCAATACGACGGGCTTGCGTATCGCTCGCGCAACATATCGACAAATAGCCGGACTCGCAGCGGCAGGTGTTTGCGTTCCGGCAACATGGCGAAAATGCCGTTAGCGGGGGCGGCGTATTCGTCCAGCACACTAACTAGACGCCCTGCAGCCAGGTCGTCGTGCACCTCCCACAGCGATCGCCAAGCCAGGCCGCAGCCAGCCAGAGCCCATTCGTGCAACACAGACCCATCGCTACAGGCCAAGCGACCTTTAACCCGTACTGCGCGAGCCACACCGTCTTGTTTGAGCAGCCAGCCCTTGGATTGATTTCCCTGGTGCCCGAACGATAAGCAATTGTGTTGGGCCAGGTCGTCGGGCTTATTCGGCCGCCCATGCTGGCCCAGGTACGAGGGTGCGGCGACGATTACCCGTTTATTGTCCGCCAGGCGAATTCCGACTATCTGCGAGTCGTCGAGTTCACCTATGCGGATTGCACAGTCATATCCTTCTTCAATAAGATCGACCAGTCGATCGCTAAGGTCCAGAGAAATCGTCACGTCCGGATAGCTGGCAGTGAAGCCGGGCAGCAATGGGGCGACATGGCGGCGTCCGAAGCCTGCGGGTGCACTGATTCGCAAATGGCCGCTGGGGTTTACGCTGCCTTGTGCGATACGGGTTTCGGCATCGTTAAGCTCACGCAGTATGCGTTGCGCCTCTTCGTAGAAGTCGCTGCCTTCCGAAGTCAACGACAGGCGGCGCGTCGATCGCAGCAACAGTTTAATACCCAACCGTGCTTCTAGCGCGTTGATACGCCGGCCCATCATGGCAGGCGCTACGCCTTCGGCGCGAGCAGCTGCCGAGAGGCTGCCCAGAGTGGCAGCCGCTACGAAACTTTTTAGCTGTTTGAATTTATCCATGCTTGGAAATGTCGATCAGCGCTATGGCCTGGATAAAGACCGGAATAGTACCTGATTGGCGGTGCAGGGTGCGTTGCTCAGGTCTTGAAAATTAATGCATTGAGCTTGGCCCTGACCTGGCCCAGTTCGTCGGAGCCAATCTTGCCTTGATAGCTAATTTTGGTATGTGACCAATCGAGGCTTTTTACTTGGTCGGCCAGCACCGCGAGGTTGTGCTCGGCGCCGACGGGCACCTCGAAGGGATAGCCCTTGATATTGGAAGTGATCGCACAACATAGGATAAGACCTGTTTTCTTATTGTAAGAAGAAGGACTTAGGATGAGTGCGGGCTTGTAATCTTGAGCGGTACTTCCCTTGGGCAGGTCAAAATGGAGCCAGATGATGTCGCCCGTATTGGGGATATAACGTTTGCTCATGATGGCCCCCCGTTTCAGGTGTCGGCGACGCCGAAGTCGATCTCTGCATGCACGTTCTTGGCATTGATGCCGCCCAAAAGCTGGGACAGCATGTACTCTTCTGCACGCAGTGGTTCAATTAGGATACAGCCGCGTTCCACCCTGATATCGACCACGTCTTCCAGATCGACTTTGAGCGTTTTCATCATCGAGGAGGGCAGGCGAATAGCCGCACTATTACCCCATTTTTTTATCACTCCGCGCATGGCCTGCTCCTTAGGGCTATACCAGAATTCTGTCAGCTTAACAGTTTAGACGGTGTGTAAACAAGGGGCTTCGCAGGGCGAGCTAATCGCCCCTGTTCCCTTGAAATCTTTCGTTGTGACCGCACATATCTATCATTCGAGCGAACTTGCTCTCTTTCTTGTGAAACGATTATGCGATTCGACAAATTAACTACAAAATTCCAGCAAGCTATTGCCGATGCGCAAAGCCTTGCCGTGAAGCATGATAATCCTTATATTGAACCGGCTCACGTATTGGCAGCGCTTCTCGCTGATGCCGATAGCGGCGCTGGCAGCCTGCTGGCCCGCGCTGGCGTGGCGGTCAATCGCCTGGGGCCGGCGCTTAACTCCCAGATAGAGAGCCTTCCACAAGTCAAAGGTTCCGAGGGCAATGTGCAGGTCAGCCGCGACCTACAGGCGATATTCGCCCGTACCGACAAAGAGGCCGCTAACCGCGGTGACAGCTACATAGCGAGCGAGCTTTTTCTGCTGGCGCTGGCCGACGACAAGAGTGAAACGGGTCGGATTCTGCGCGAGGCCGGACTGCAGCGTAAAGCGCTGGAGGCCGCTATTGACGCGGTGCGAGGTGGTGCAGCGGTATCTGACTCGGAAGGCGAATCCAACCGCGAAGCCTTGTCCAAGTACACGATCGACCTTACTGAACGAGCCCGACTCGGGAAGCTCGACCCGGTGATTGGCCGAGACGATGAAATTCGGCGTTCCATTCAGATCCTGCAACGCCGTACCAAGAATAATCCCGTTCTTATCGGCGAACCAGGGGTCGGTAAAACGGCTATCGTCGAAGGTCTGGCGCAGCGCATTGTGAATAATGAGGTGCCTGAGACGCTTAAAGGCAAACGCGTCTTGTCACTCGATCTTGCAGCCTTGCTTGCTGGCGCCAAGTATCGGGGTGAATTCGAAGAACGGCTTAAAGCGGTGCTCAAGGAGCTTTCGCAAGACGAAGGCAAAACCATCGTATTCATTGATGAGCTTCACACTATGGTGGGTGCAGGCAAAGCAGAAGGCGCAATGGACGCCGGCAATATGCTTAAACCGGCACTTTCGCGGGGTGAGTTGCATTGCATAGGGGCAACGACACTCGACGAATACCGAAAATATATTGAGAAAGACGCGGCGCTGGAGCGCCGTTTCCAGAAAGTCTTGGTGAACGAGCCGAATGTCGAATCGACTATCGCCATTTTGCGCGGCCTTCAGGAACGCTACGAGCTGCATCATGGGGTGGCCATTACCGACCCGGCCATTGTGGCAGCCGCGGAACTGTCCAACCGTTATATTACCGACCGTTTCTTGCCGGACAAGGCAATTGACCTCATTGATGAGGCTGCCGCCCGTATACGCATGGAAATTGACTCCAAGCCCGAGGTAATGGACAAGCTGGACAGACGCATTATTCAGCTGAAAATCGAGCGCGAAGCGGTCAACAAGGACTCTGACGAAGGTTCGCAGCGCCGTCTCAAAGCCATCGAAGCCGAATTGGTCGAATTGCAGCGAGAGTACAACGACTACGAAGAAATCTGGAAATCCGAAAAGGCTGCGGTTCAAGGATCACAAGCTATTAAAGAGGAAATCGAACACGTCCGTTCGGAAATGGCCGAACTTCAGCGTAAGGGCCAGTTCGATAAGTTGGCCGAGCTGCAATACGGAAAGCTTCCCGAGCTCGAGGGACGCTTGGAGACGGCTGAGGCTGGACAGCAGGCTGCCGCCGAAAATGATCGGCCGCGCTTACTGCGGACTCAGGTCGGAGCCGAGGAAATTGCTGAGGTCGTCTCACGGGCGACCGGTATTCCGGTTTCCAAGATGATGCAAGGCGAGCGCGCAAAACTGCTGGGGATGGAAGATTTCCTGCACCAGCGGATCGTTGGCCAAGAGGAAGCCGTAAGTCTGGTTGCCGATGCCATACGCCGTTCACGGGCTGGCTTATCCGACCCATCCCGCCCTTATGGTTCCTTTTTGTTTTTGGGTCCGACCGGTGTCGGGAAAACCGAGCTCAGCAAGGCGCTGGCCAGTTTCCTGTTCGACTCGGACGACCACATGATACGCATTGACATGAGTGAATTCATGGAAAAGCATTCGGTCTCGCGTTTGATCGGTGCCCCCCCGGGTTACGTGGGCTACGAAGAGGGCGGTTACCTGACCGAAGCGGTGCGCCGCAAGCCCTATAGCGTAATCCTGCTGGACGAAGTTGAGAAGGCGCATCCTGATGTCTTTAATGTGCTGCTGCAGGTGCTGGACGATGGCCGTCTGACAGACGGTCAGGGCCGTACAGTAGACTTCCGCAATACAGTGGTCATCATGACGTCCAACCTTGGCTCGCAGCATATCCAGACTATGGCGGGTCAGCCCTACGACGTCATCAAAGCGGTGGTCTGGGACGAACTGAAAACAGCCTTCCGACCAGAATTCCTGAATCGGATCGACGAAGTCGTCGTATTCCACGCCCTGGAAACGAAACATATCGAGGCGATCGCTCGCATACAGGTGCAACGGTTGGCCCAACGCATGGCGCAGCAAGATATGCGCCTCGAGGTGTCTGACGCTGCCCTGGCCCAGTTGGCCCTGACAGGTTTTGATCCGGTGTTTGGGGCGCGCCCGCTTAAGCGCGCCATTCAGCAAAATCTCGAGAACCCGATTGCACGCCTGATATTGGAAGGCAAGTTCGGGCCCAATGACGTCGTGCCGGTTGATTGGCAGGATGATAAGTTTGTCTTCTCGAGGACCCTGCAGTAATTGGTAAAAAGGCCGCTATCGCAACCGATATCAATTGCGGCCGGTTAGAAAGAGTCGCCGTACGCTGAAAGTGTCAGCACGGCGACTGTTTTTTTGTGCGAGCCGATGCAGTTGGCATTAATCCTGTTTGTTTGGTAGTTCGCCCGGCGGTGGACTTAACTGAAGCTCGTCTTTGCCGTAGAATTTTATGCCTATTTTGACGCGGTCGCGGCCCTGTGCACGGCGATGCCGGTTAGTGTCGCGCAAGGAATATACGCAGCCACAATATTCCTGCTGATAGAACTCTTCGCGCTTACTGATTTCGATCATGCGCGCGGAGCCGCCGCCCTTGCGCCAGTTATAGGTCCAGTAGATAAGTTCGGGATAACGTGCGGCAGCCCGTTCGCCGCAGCCGTTGATCTGGTTCATGTCCTTCCAGCGGGATATGCCCAAAGAGCTGCTTATGGTGTCGAATCCGTGCTCGTGGGCATACAAGGCGGTACGCTCAAAACGCATATCGAAGCAGGCAGTGCAGCGGGCTCCGCGCTCGGGCTCGTCTTCCAGGCCCTTTACACGCTCGAACCAGTTGTCGCGGTCGTAATCGGCGTCGATGAATTCAATATTGTGTTCCTCGGCAAAACGAATATTTTCGTTTTTGCGTATTTCGTACTCACGGTCGGGGTGGATGTTGGGGTTGTAAAAATAAATCGCATAGTCGATGCCCGACGCGGTCATGGCTTCCATGACCTCGCCTGAGCAAGGTGCGCAACAAGAGTGCAAAAGTACTTTTTTGCGATTGTCGGGCAGGACGAGTTTGGGGCGTTCGAAATCGGTCATGGCTACAGAGCGCGCAACGTGGCGCGCACAGAAAAAAAGTAATTGGTCCTATTTTAGTCGCCTATCACTGTATTCCAAAGTTCCCGGACGGCAGCCCGTTCGGGAACTAACTGGTCGCTAGGCACCCGCGCCTTTTCTGCACCTTCAAGTCGCAAGGCATGTTGTCGTTTACGGAGCTCGCGATAGGCATTTCCGACTCTGGATGCGAGGTCGGCGGGTATCAAACCGGCCTCCGAGGCCAGCCGCAACAGCGCAATATTGCCAAAGTTACCCAGCAATACCGGGAACTGACGAGCGTGACACAGAACAAGGTACTGTGTCACAAATTCTACGTCCACCATGCCACCGCGGTCATGCTTTAGGTCAAAGTCCGGCGTACGGTTGGGATGTCCGGCACTGATTCTTTCCCGCATGCTTCTTACTTCGTCTTTAAAGGCTTTGGGATCGCGTGGCAGTAACAGGACTTGCTGCCGAATTTTCTCGAAGCGGTTTCCGATTTCGACGTCGCCTGCCACAAACCGGGCCCGTGTGATGGCCTGATGCTCCCAGGACCACGCATGAGTGGTCTGGTATTGAGCGAAGGCGTCGACTGATACGGCCAATAGACCGGCGTCGCCGTCTGGGCGCAAGCGCAGGTCAATCTCATACAGGCGTCCCGACGACGTCATGGTGGATAACCAAGAAGACATTCGCCGCCCCAGCTTGGCATAGATTTCGCTTGCCTCGTCGTCGTTCGGGTCGTCATAAAGAAACACGAGATCGAGGTCCGAGGCATAACCGATTTCCTTGCCTCCGAGTTTGCCATAAGCGATGATGGCAAAGCGCGGCGGAGCGAGGTCAACGCGTTTATTCTTGCCTTGCACCAGCGGCCACACCCGATGGATCGTTTCGGTCAGCAGCATATCGGCCAGAGCCGAAAGGCGGTCCGCCAGATGTTCAACTGTCAATACACCTTCCAGGTCTTGAGCGAGCAGCTGGAAGGTGATTTGATGTTGGGTGTCACGCATGATATTCATCTGCTGCTCGACGTCTGGCTGCCCGTCGGGCAGTATGCAGGCATCAAGTTCGCTATGCAGTTGTTGCGCGATTTGTCCGAAATCAGGCGGTTCCATCAACGAGTGCCACTCGATCAGACTATCCAGCAGCAGCGGAAAGCGGCTTAAGTACTGAGAGGCCCATGGGCTGGCGCTGACAATACGCGAGACGCGCGCCAAGGTATCGGGATATTCCGCCAGCAATGCCAGATACGCACTTCGCTGCGCTATATTCTCTACCAGGGTCAGGAGCCGGATGGCAGTCTGGTCGGGATGTTCAGTGGTGGCAGCTATGCTGACGATGGCGGGAAGTAAAGTTTCAACGCGCCTGCGGCTGGTTTGTGGCAAACTCCGAACGCGGTGACTATCGAGCAGCGCATCCACCCTGTGGCAAATAGCAGGGGCCTTGTCGCCAAGATGTAGTTTGATGTGCTCAACCAATGTGTAAGAAGCGTCCGCTTCATCATCAGTTTCGGAAGAGGCATTGTCCTCATCGCCCCCCATGCCGGCAATCCGGAATGCATTTCTAAAGGTTTTTTCGACAAAAGCGCGGTGCGACGCCAGTCGCGCTTCAAAATCGGTCAGCGTCATGCCCATCGCATGCGCCAGCCCAATGCGCAGGTCGTCATCGCGCGGCAGCAGGTGAGTCTGTTCGTCTTCCCGATACTGCAGCAAATGTTCGACACGCCGGAGGAAACAATAAGCCGTCTCCAGGTTATCGGCTACGTCAGTGGCGATTACGCCTGCCTGTTTTTGCTTGTACAAGGCGGAAAGCAGGGCGCGTTGTTGCAACGAGGGCATGCGCCCGCCCCGTATCAGTTGACTCAGCTGCACGACAAATTCGATCTCGCGTATGCCCCCGTCCCCAAGCTTGATATTGTGAATGGTATCGACGCCGGTGCGGGCCATAGCGCGGCGCTGCCAGTCTTGACGGATGCGTTCGCGCAAGGCTCGCAAAGCTGCAAGGGCGTCAAAGTCGAAATACTTTCGATAAACAAAAGGGGTGCGTAACGTTTCCAGCTGTTCCAGTTGGCTGCTTGAATCACTGTTGGGAAACGCCTGGCACGGAATGACTCGGCTCTTCAGCCAGGCATAGCGTTCCCATTCTCGACCCTGGGTCACGAGATAGCTTTCCAGTGCGTCCAGGCTCCAGGCCAGAGGGCCGGAATCTCCGTCTGGGCGCAATCGCAAGTCAGTTCGGAAAACCTGGCCATCGGCGTCCATTTCCGAGAGCACCGGCATCATGCGTTGTGTAACCCGGCCATAGAACTCGTGGTGGCTGATTTTTCGCTTACCCGTCGTTTCTCCTTCTTCGCCGTACAGTAGGATCAAATCTATATCCGACGATACGTTCAGCTCTTTTCCCCCTAGTTTGCCCATGCCTAATATCAGAAGCTCTTGGGGCCGGCCCGTATTGTGGTCGATAGGCACGCCATGGATTTCAGCGAGGTTGACGGCAACGCTTTTGTAAGCTTGAGCTACGGCAAGATCCGCCAGGGCGGACATGGCAGCTATCACTTCCGGTAACGGGGCTACCCCGTTGATATCACGGACCATTAAGGTATAGAAAACCCGGGATCGCAATTTCCGCAGGACGCGACGTACGTCCGGTATAGAAAGTGGGGCGTCAGAATCGTCTTGGCGGAGTTCGTTGAACCATAGATGAATGCTTTGACGTGTAACCGCCTGCGAGGCGGCATCAGCCAACCAGGTTTCGAACGTAACGTTGGCTACAAGCTTGCGGCGCAAGGCGCCAGACCAGCGTAGGGCGGGCTCTAATATAATGGCTGAGGACATATGGCTTACTAGAAAGGACCAAGGCTTCAAACAGGAAGACGAAAAGCGAAAAACCGGGTACAAGACCCAAGATTAGCTGAATAATGCGACGCCTGACTTATTCAGTCCGCCCCCCGAGAAGATACTGCAATTTTTACTGTTCTGGCTAACTCAATCTGTGTTTCGAATCTCTTTCGCATTCCTGAAGCTGCTCTGTACGACAGCAATAGTTATCTATTTTTTGCTGGCAGGGCTTTTTTTGGGCCTACGCTATTGGGTCTTGCCCAATATTGATGAGTGGCGTCCATATATAGAGCAGCAATTGTCTGCAGCTTCGAAAACCAGTATCACACTGGGTAAAGTAACCGCCGACTGGAAAGGACTTCATCCAAGGCTGGCGCTCGTCGACGTAAGCATTACCGATAGGCGTCAGCGCAAGGTAATGAATCTACCGCAGGTTAAGGCTGTGCTCAGCTGGAGAAGCCTTTTTTCGCAGAGCCCGCAATTTGTCTCTCTGGAGGCGAGTGATATCGATATCAGCGTTCGGCGCGACCGCCGGGAACGGTTGTGGGTAGCCGGTCAGTCCTTCGATGTCGATTCCCTCGAGCAGCAACAGACCGGCCAGGCCGACGAGGTGATGACTTGGCTTGCCACCCAACGACAGATAGTCGTGCGCGACGCCAGAATACGCTGGATAGATGAGAAGCGAGGTACTACGCCATTGGTTTTGAAAGCGGTGACCGTAGCGCTAAATAATAGCGGATTGAATCACGCCTTTTCTTTGGTCGCTACTCTTCCGCCTGAATTAGGCCGGACGCTAGACGTACGAGGGAATTTCAAGCAAGCATCGACGTCGCAATCGAAGATGTTCTCGTTCGAAAACGGTACCGGTCTTGTGTACGCGCACGTGGACAAGATGCGTCCTTTGGGCTGGAGCCCGTGGGCCGACCTTCCTCAGCAACTTGAGTCCGGAGAAGTCTCGGCAAAGTGGTGGTTGACGCTAAATGCCGGGCGAGCCGATCATCTTACTTCCGACGTTAGCGTCGAGCACGGACGTTGGGGGTTGGGCAAGCAGGCTCGTATACAGGCAGAGTATTTGCGCTTGTATATGGCGGGACCCTGGGACGGTTTCCAAGACATATTTATGTCGGCAACCGATCCGTCTCCCGAGGCTCCGAAGCGAAACTCGACAGCATCGCCCGCTGTCGAGTTTCGCTTCCAGGCAAGGAAGCTCGACCTGCGTGATAAAGATATCTTCGAATATCCCCTTGACTTCAACGGGGTCGGCGCCCAAGGCACGGTCAGTAAGTTACCCGGTTCTGTCGTCCGGCTAGAGGCCTCGCAGTTGAATCTTCACAACAAGGATATGGAGGCCACCTTTGCCGGTAGCTGGCAGCAAGGGGGATCCGGCAGTACTGGGCTTGTAGACATACGGGGTCGATTCAAGCATGCGTTGATTACGGCAATAGACGACTATATGCCGAATATGGTCAACCTCGATGCCCGTGAATGGATGGCAAAGGGGCTGCTGGATGGTCAACTCGAGGATGTCGATGTGACGTTGAATGGCGACCTTGAGCACTTCCCGTTCGCTCAGGATCCTTCCCAGGGCAATTTCCGCGTTTCCGGCAAATTTGCAGGCGGTGTTATTGATTATCTTCCCGATGAGGGCAAGGTTAAAGGGTGGCCGCGCCTGACAGACATGCAGGGTAGGGTGGAGCTGCAGCGGGCCGATTTACAGTTGATGGCCGAACGGGCATCGATGTGGCCCACCGCCGGTCTTCCAATACAATTGAAGGACGTTACCGCCCATATTCCGAATATCGAGGACGACTCCGTTCTTAGTGTAAAGGGCCTTACCGTCGCCAAAGCCGAGGCCTACCTGGCCTTAATGAAACACACGCCGTTGGGCGGCATGCTCGATGGCACATTCAACGATGCCACGGCGGACGGCGACTGGGAGGTTCCGCTTGCCTTGACCATTCCTTTGCTGAATAGCCACGATACAACGGTAAAAGGCGCTATCCGGTTTGCAGGTAGCAGCTTGCGCCTATCGCCGGAAGTGCCGCTGTTGACCAAAGTTTCCGGGGTGCTCGATTTCACGGATACGGGAATGAGCACTACTGGGTTAAAAGCAGTTTTCCTCGGCGGACCGGCCTCTTTGAGTGGTGGCATAGGGCCGAATTTGAAAGGCTTGCAGCTCGAAGGCCGTGCGTCGGCACAGGCGTTGACTGAATTTGTCGATCTTGAAGGCATGAAGCGTTTGCAGGGCGTTGCGCCTTATAAGATGGTTTTGCAACGCAGCAAAGCCCGGACGTTGTCCATGACTCTGGATTCCAACCTGGTAGGGCTTGGCTTGAAATTTCCTGCCCCGCTGGGCAAGTCGGCGAGTGAAGTAATGCCGCTGCACGCAGAATGGCAGCGGCATTCCGACGGGAGGAGCATGGCTTTGACCATTGCCTTGGGCAAAGAAATTAATGCAACGCTCTTGCACGGCGAAAATCGCTACAACCGTGCCTATTTTCATGCGGCGGCCATTGGCGTCAATCAGAAGCCTGAACTCCTGACTGAAGGGCTCAATCTGGATATCCGTTATCCAAACATTGACGTCGATAGCTGGGATCAGGTGATCACCGGGTTTTCTACCTCGTTGACTAAGACGGGGGGTAATCGTGGACGGCCATTATTGCCGGATATCCGGCAACTGCGCTTGCAATCCAGAGAGGCTCGCGTGTATGGCGTGAGACTTGACGAACTCACTTTCACGGCACGCCAGCCCCGCATTGAGCAGTGGCGAGTCGACGTGAGTTCGTCGCAAACCGCCGGAACCTTGTTCTGGCGTGAGGCCAAGGGCAAAATTGCGGGTCGCATCGATGCCAATTTCGATCGCCTGGCGCTGGGACGCGACAGGACCCACGGAGCCGCAAGCGACGATGCAGAACAAAGCAGTTTTCAAATTGACGATGATCTGGATATTCCTGCGGTCAACTTGCGAGTAAAAAACTTGCGCTTATACGGACGCGAAGTTGGTGAGCTGTCCGTTGTCGGGATCAACCAGGCTCGCGGCCAATTGTGGAAGCTTGAGGAGTTAAAGTTGGTAAGTCCTTCGGCCAGCCTGGCCGGTTCGGGAGTGTGGCGCCTCGAAGGTAAAAACCGTGGACTTACCCTGGATGCCGTCGCCCAAATTACTGATTTGGGTGCATATTTGGACCAGATTGACATGAAGGATCTAATGAAGGGCGGCAAGGGCAGTGTTAGTGGCCGTTTCGAGTGGCAAAACATGCCGTGGGATTTCAGCAAATCGGACCTAAACGGAAAGGTGGAATTTGACCTCGAGAAGGGTCGTTTTAGCAACCTGAATTCGCGTTCTTCGCGTCTGCTTGAACTGATTTCATTGCAATCGATGCAGAGGCTCGCGCGTCTGGACTTCAATCCAGCAGGGCTCACAAAAGAAGGGTTCCCCTACGACAAATTTCGGGGCACTCTGAATCTGGATCGCGGTGTCATGAGCACCAGCGACTACCGTGTGGTCGGTCCCGTAGCAACCATCGTGATGGGGGGCGATGTAAATTTAATGAACGAAAAGTTGGATCTGCAAGCGGTGGTGGTGCCGAACTTGGATGTCAGCGGAGCCGCGATTGCCGCCGGGATTGCAATTAATCCCATTGTGGGCGTGGGCGCATTTCTAACGCAGTGGTTATTACAGGGGCCCCTGGCAAGGGCAATGACGGTCGAATATCGTATAAATGGAAACTGGGATGATCCCAAAATCAAGGAGATCGCTACACCGCCTGCCGCTCCCGATACCGGCGGCCGTGGCAAGGCTGCAGATAAACCTGCCGCAGTCGCACATTGATGCTTGCGCTAAGGCTCGATAGCTGTGAAGGCCTTTAGGCAGGGCTGCCAACGTAGAAATGCCCTGCGATGAAGGCGGGTAGCCAACTTCGCAGGGCATTCGAGTCGGGCAGACTGGTACTTAATAAACGCCCTGGTTAAGCATGGCATCGGCGACTTTGGCGAAGCCGGCAATGTTGGCGCCATTTACATAGTTGACCGACTTGCCTTCGGTGCCATGACGCACGCAGTTTTCGTGGATGTCGCGCATAATGGCATGCAGTTTTATATCGACCTGATCACGAGTCCAGTGCAAGCGCTGCGAATTCTGAGCCATTTCCAGGCCAGATACCGCGACGCCACCAGCATTGCTGGCTTTACCGGGCGCGTACAAGATATTGGCGCCGATGAAAGCATCCACCGCCTGCAAGCTCGTTGGCATGTTTGCGCCTTCGGCCACACAGCGAACACCATTTTTGATCAGTGTTCGTGCATCTTCAAGTTCAAGCTCGTTCTGGGTTGCGCAGGGAAGTGCGACGTCGACCGGAACGTGCCATGGACGCTTTCCGGCTTCGTAAACAAGATTAAACTGTTTGGCGTAATCTTCGACCCGGCCGCGTTGTTGCGTTTTCAGATTAATTAGCGCCGCCAGTTTCTCAGGGGTGAATCCGGCTTTATCGATGACCGCGCCATGCGAGTCGCTGACCGTGACAACCTTGGCACCCAACTGCATGCATTTCTCGATCGCATATTGGGCGACGTTGCCTGAGCCCGATACCGAGACCGTCAGGCCTTCAATGGACTGGTTTGCGTGTTTCAGCATCTCTTCAGCAAAATATACGGCACCATAGCCAGTTGCTTCCGGGCGAACGAGGCTGCCGCCGAATGTCAGTCCCTTGCCGGTAAATACACTGGCGGCCGAATTGGACAGCTTTTTCATCATGCCGGTCATGTAACCGACTTCACGAGCGCCTACGCCGATATCACCGGCGGGCACGTCCGTGTCTGGTCCCAGGTGGCGATAAAGCTCAGCGATAAGCGCCTGACAAAATCTCATGACTTCGCCGTCGGACTTGCCTTTAGGGTCGAAGTCGGAGCCGCCTTTGCCGCCGCCCATAGGCAATGTGGTTAGTGCGTTTTTAAACGTTTGCTCAAAAGCCAGGAACTTCAAAATTGACAGGTTCACCGAGGGGTGAAAACGCATGCCGCCTTTGTAGGGACCGATGCTCGAGCTATGTTGTATCCGATAACCACGGTTTGTTTGGACTTGACCCCGATCGTCGACCCAAGAGATGCGAAACTGAATGATGCGTTCCGGTTCGACGATGCGTTGGAGCAGGCCATGCTGGGCGTAGCGTGGATTCTTTTCAATGAACGGCCACAGGCTGTTCATGACTTCTTTGACTGCCTGCATGAATTCCGGCTGATGCGGATCACGGGCACTTAAATGGGCAATAAACTGTTCAAGTGTAGGTAGCTTCATTTGTTATTTTTTCATCATGTCGAAAAATTCGGAATTTGTTTTGGTGGCGCGAATCTTGTCCAAAATAAACTCCATCGCTTCGATTTCGTCCATGTCATGTATAAATTTGCGGAGCACCCAAATTTTTTGCAAGAGCTCGGGTTTGATGAGTAATTCTTCGCGGCGCGTTCCCGATTTGTTCAGGTTGATTGCAGGATATACGCGCTTCTCGGCCAAACGGCGTTCCAGGTGAACCTCGGAGTTGCCAGTGCCCTTGAACTCTTCATAAATAACTTCGTCCATCCGGCTCCCGGTTTCTACCAGAGCCGTACCAATAATGGTCAGCGAGCCGCCTTCTTCGACGTTGCGCGCCGCGCCAAAAAATCGTTTCGGACGTTGCAGCGCATTGGCGTCTACACCGCCCGTCAATACTTTGCCTGAAGCCGGAACGACCGTGTTGTAGGCGCGGGCCAGACGAGTGATGGAATCCAGCAATATAACAACGTCTTTCTTCAGTTCGACCAGGCGTTTAGCTTTCTCGATGACCATTTCGGCTACTTGCACGTGGCGCGTGGCGGGTTCATCGAAAGTGGAAGCTACGACCTCGCCGCGGACTGTGCGCTGCATTTCGGTCACTTCTTCAGGGCGCTCGTCGACCAGTAGCACGATCATGACGGCGTCGGGATAATTGGCGCTTATGGCATGCGCGATATGCTGCATGATTACGGTTTTGCCTGATTTCGGACTAGCGACAATCAGGGCGCGCTGGCCTTTGCCGACAGGGGCAAAAATGTCCATGATGCGACCGGTGACGTTCTCTTCGCTTTTAATATCGCGCTCGAGAATCATGACTTCGTCCGGATGCAGCGGCGTAAGGTTTTCAAACATGATGCGATGTTTGATGGCCTCGGGCTGCATGCCGTTGACTTTATCCACTTTGACGAGGGCAAAATAGCGCTCACCATCTTTGGGAGTACGAACCTCACCCTCGATGGAGTCACCGGTATGCAAATTAAAGCGTCGGATTTGTGACGGCGAGATGTAGATGTCGTCAGTGCTGGCCAGGTAAGAAGTTTCAGGCGAGCGCAAGAAACCGAAGCCGTCGGGCAATACTTCCAGGACGCCATCGCCAAAAATCTGTTCGCCTTGTTTGGCATGCCGTTTCATGATGGCAAACATGAGCTCTTGCTTACGCAGGCGGCTGGCGTTGTCAATATCAAGGGCGGCGGCCATTTCGAGCAGTTTCGAAACGTGCTGTGCTTTTAATTCGGTGAGGTGCATGTGAGAGAAGGGGAGGCTATCTGCAAAGTGGTGGCGAGCCTAGAATAGGCTCGCGCGAAAACTACCGATTTACAGTGATTCGTCTAAAAAAGTGTTTAATTGCGACTTGGACAGTGCGCCCACTTTAGTAGCGGTTGCCTTGCCGTCTTTGAACAACATCAGGGTAGGGATACCGCGAATGCCAAACTTGGCGGCTGTTTCGGGGTTTTCGTCGACGTTGACCTTGGCTATGATAACACGGCCCTCGTACTGGCTTGCAGCCTCGTCAAGGAAAGGTGCAATCATCTTGCAGGGGCCGCACCAGGCTGCCCAATAGTCGACCAGAACGGGAACGTCCGAGTTGATGACGTCGGCCTCGAACGAGGCATCGCTGACGTGTTTAATAGATTCGCTCATGATAGAAAGAAAAAGAGGATGATTAAGATCTGGAAATTCGATGAGAAGGTTCGGCAACGAGACCATGTATTCTAGCAAGTGCCGGCGGGGCTTATAGCCCATTTTTTACAAGCATACCACCGACCGCCGCAGCACGCACAGCGGGTTTCCATCTACGCGCCACACCGGTTTGCGCCCCGCTGAAGTGCATACTCCGTAAAATACAGCTTTCCGCACAGAAAATTCGAGAATAAATTGGCTACACCACGCTACGACGAAGCATCTATCCGAGTACTGAAGGGCTTGGAGCCTGTAAGGCAAAGGCCGGGCATGTACACCCGGACCGACAACCCACTGCATATCCTTCAAGAGGTCATCGATAACGCCGCAGATGAAGCCCTTGCCGGTTTCGTCCAACAGATCAAAGTCACGATGCACTCCGACGGCAGCGTGTCCATCGAAGATGATGGCCGCGGCATTCCCACAGGCATGCATCCTGAAGAGCTGGCTCCGGTGGTCGAACTTGTATTTACCCGGCTGCATGCGGGCGGCAAGTTCGACAAGAAAGACGGCGGCGCCTACGCATTCTCAGGTGGTCTGCATGGTGTAGGGGTATCGGTTACCAACGCTCTGTCGACGAGGCTCGAGGTGCGAATCTGGCGGGACGGCAAAACCCATGAACTTGTATTCGCTGGTGGCGAGGTGGTTGAACCCTTGCACGAGCTTGAGCCGGTCGCCCGCAAGAAAACCGGCACGCGCGTTCGAGTATGGCCTGATCCCAAGTATTTTGACTCGGCAACCATACCCATGGCCGAGCTGGTGCACGCTTTACGCAGTAAGGCGGTCTTGTTGAATGGAGTCAAGGTTTCGCTCTTCATCGAGAAAACCGGCGACACCCGGGAGTGGCAATATGACGACGGTGTACGAGGTTATCTGGAAGAGGCATTAGGCGATTCAGAGAAAATCATTCCGGTTTTTGAAGGCAAGCAATACGCGGCCGACGATGACGAGTCTTTTGCACCCGGCGAAGGTGCACAATGGGTCGTCATCTGGACGGTGGATGGCCCGGTGGTGCGCGAGTCCTACGTCAATCTCATCTCCACGACAGCAGGGGGAACTCACGAAGCAGGTCTGCGCGATGGTTTATTCAATGCAGTCAAATCGTTCGCTGAACTGCATAGTCTGGTGCCCAAGGGCGTGAAGCTTTTGCCTGAAGACGTTTTCGCCCGAGCAAGCTTTGTGCTTTCAGCAAAAGTGCTTGACCCACAGTTTCAGGGCCAGATCAAGGAAAGGCTGAATAGCCGTGATGCGGTGCGCCTGGTCAGCGGCTTTTCCAAGAACGCTCTTGATCTATGGCTGCATGCCAACGTCGACTATGGAAAGAAACTGGCCGAAAGTGCCATACGCCAAGCTCAGGCTCGGGCGCGTTCTTCGCAAAAGGTGGAGAAGCGGAAAAGCTCGGGTGTCGCGGTCCTGCCGGGTAAGCTTACAGATTGCGAGTCCAGTGATACGTCGCGCACGGAAGTGTTCCTGGTAGAAGGGGATTCCGCTGGCGGTTCGGCCAAGATGGGCCGCGACAAGGGCTTTCAAGCGGTATTGCCTTTACGGGGCAAAGTGTTGAATTCCTGGGAAGTCGATCGAGACCGGTTATTTGCCAACAACGAAATTCACGACATCGCGGTGGCCATCGGGGTCGACCCGCATGGCCCGGACGACGATGCCGATCTATCCGGACTGCGCTATGGCCGGGTCTGCATTCTGTCTGATGCCGACGTTGACGGATCGCATATTCAAGTCTTGTTGCTGACTCTGTTCTTCAGACATTTTCCCCGGCTGGTTGAAGCCGGTCACATATATGTGGCTCGTCCGCCACTGTTTCGGGTCGATGTTCCCGCAGCAGGCAAGCGGCCCGCAAGGAAAATTTACTGCCTAGATCAAGGCGAGCTTGAAGCGGTACACGACAAGTTGCGTAAAGAAGGCGTTCGGGAGGCCTCGTGGACTATCAGCCGCTTTAAGGGTCTGGGCGAAATGAGCGCCGAGCAGCTGTGGGATACCACCATGAATCCCGATACCCGCCGATTGATGCCGGTCGCCTATGGCGAACTGGGCATGGCGGCGACCACGCAAATGTTCGACATGCTAATGGGCAAGGGCGAGTCGGCACAGCGGCGAACCTGGCTCGAAGAAAAAGGCAATCTGGCCGAGGTCGACGTTTAAACTCACACAGAGATAACAATGGACAGTACACAAACAGGCTTGTTCGATGAAGCACCGAACGGCGACAGTATCACGCTCGCGCATTATGCCGAGCAGGCTTATCTGGACTATGCAGTCTCCGTGGTCAGGGGGCGCGCTCTACCCGAAGTGACCGATGGTCAGAAGCCAGTTCAACGTCGCATCCTTTATGCGATGCAGGCAATGGGCTTGGGACCAGGCGCCAAACCGGTCAAGTCGGCACGTGTCGTAGGCGACGTGCTCGGTAAATATCATCCTCACGGTGACCAGGCCGCATATGACGCTATGGTCCGCATGGCGCAAGACTTTACACTGCGATATCCCCTGGTAGAGGGTCAGGGAAATTTCGGATCACGCGATGGCGATAATGCGGCTGCCATGCGTTATACCGAAGCCAGGCTTACGCCGTTCGCCCGCATCCTGCTCGACGAGCTGGACGAGGGCACGGTAGATTTCGCGCCCAATTATGACGGCAGCCAGAAAGAGCCGCTTTTATTGCCAGCTCGATTACCCGTGATGCTATTGAATGGTGCGTCGGGTATTGCAGTGGGGATGGCTACCGAGATTCCGTCACATAATTTGCGCGAAGTGGCCAGTGCATGTGTCGCCCTCATTAAAAACCCGAAACTGACTGACGATGAACTCTATACGCTTGTGCCCGGACCCGACTTTGCCGGCGGCGGACAGATCATTTCCTCCAGTTCCGATATTGCGCACATATACAGCACGGGGCGGGGCTCGATCAAGGCGCGTGCACGCTGGGAGTTCGAAGAGCTGGCTCGCGGGCAATGGCAATTGGTGATTACGGAACTGCCGCCCGGCACCTCTTCGCAAAAAATTCTTGAGGAAATCGAAGATCGCACTAATCCTAAGGTAAAAGCCGGCAAGAAGAGTCTGACGACCGAGCAGCAGCAAACGAAGGCGTTAATCTTGGGCTTGCTGGATACGGTGCGCGACGAGTCAGGAAAGCAAGCATCGATACGATTGGTGTTTGAGCCGAAGAGCAGTCGTATAGACCGCAACGACTTTGTCAATACGCTGCTGGCGCAGACCAGTATGGAAAGCAGTGTTTCATTCAATCTGGTGTGCATCGGGACCGATGGCCGACCAGGCCAGCGTGCCTTGCGGCAGGTTTTGATCGAATGGCTTGGCTTTCGTGCTCACACTATTACGCGACGCACTCAATACCGCCTCGATAAAGTCACCGACCGTATTCACGTGCTGGAAGGCCGGATGGTCGTGTATTTGAATGTAGAGGAAGTCATTCAGACCATCCGCGAATCGGACGTCCCGCGCGAAGCATTGATGCAGCGTTTCGACCTGTCCGAAAGGCAGGCGGAAGACATTCTTGAAATGCGACTGCGTCAACTGGCGCGTCTGGAAGGATTCAAGATCGAGAAAGAATTAGGTAGCCAGAAACAGGAACAAGAAGCGCTGCAAGAGCTGCTGGACAACCCAAACGCCTTCAAGCGTCTGATGATCAAAGAAATTGAAGCGGATGCGAAGCAATACGGCGACGACCGCCGCACTCTGATCGAGGTGGCCGAACGTGCTGTGCTGGAAAGCCGAGTGATTGAAGAGCCGGTGACCGTCATTATTTCCCAAAAGGGCTGGTTACGTTCACGCCAAGGCCATGGACACGATGCCGCACAGTTTAATTTCAAATCGGGCGATGCCATCTACGACGCGATAGAATGCCGCAGCACTGATGAGCTGGTAGCATTTTCGAGCAGCGGTCGCGTGTATACCGTAGCGGTATCAAGCCTGCCTTCCGCTCGCGGCGACGGTCAGCCAATCACCTCAATGATAGACATGGAGCACGGCACCCACATCACTCATATGATCGCCGGCCCGGCAAACCAGCGGTATATCCTTGGAACGCAGGCCGGTTACGGTTTTGTTTCTACCTTTAAAGATTTGACCACCCGTCAGCGGTCGGGCAAGCAGTTCATCACGCTCGAAAAAGCCGACATATTGTTGAAGCCGTTAATGTTGCGGGGTACGGATAGTCATCTGGCGATACTTTCCAAGAAAGGTCGTTTCCTGGTAGTGGATTTGGCAGAGCTGAAAACCTTGTCTGGCGGCGGGCGCGGTACCATTCTGATGGGGCTGGATGAGGGCGATTCCATTACGCAATGGGTGCCGGTCGGCCCCGCAGGAATATTGGCCAGCGGCATCTACCGCAACAAGGACATTGTCGAGGGGCTCGACCTCGAGACTTTGGCCCAGTACATAGGCAAACGGGCGCGCAAAGGAAAGGTCTTGTCGATTAAGGTCAAGCAACCTACACTTTTGCCCGCGTAGGAAGCCGCTGGACGGCTCAGGGATTCCATGGGGCTCACGAAGCGAACACCCTTACGCTTAAAATGGTGAGTTCCTTTTATTTTTATTATCAGGCGTTATGAGTTTCAAGGTCACAGTTCATCCTAGTAATCACGAGTTTCCGGTCGATAATGGGCAGTCCGTACTAGACGCTGCGCTAGCCGCCGGTATCGTATTGCCCTACAGCTGCCGCAACGGCGCCTGCTCCACTTGCAAGGGCAAGGTCGTTTCAGGTTCGTACGAGGCAGGGGCCAGCCCAGCGCAGATACTCTCGCCGGAAGAACTCGCTGAAGGCTATACGCTATTCTGCCAAGCGCGACCTACCTCTGATTTGCTGATCGAGGCCCATGAGATCCGAATGGCCAGCGATATACAGATTCGGAAAATGCCCTCGCGAGTAATGGAGCTGGAGCAATTTGGCAGCGATGTTATGGTCATCAAGCTTCAGCTGCCAGCAACTGATCCCTTCCGCTACTATGCGGGCCAGTATCTCGAATTTATCTTGAAAGACGGGCGTCGACGCAGCTACTCGATGGCCAATCCACCGGTCGAAAATAATCTAATCGAGCTGCACATACGCCATACGCCTGGCGGGGTCTTTACCGATCATGTGTTCGGAGAGGGCGCGACAAAGATGAAAGTGCGAGAAATCCTTCGGGTGGAAGGGCCTTTCGGATCTTTCTTTTTGCGCGAAGACAGCGATAAGCCGATTGTTTTTTTGGCGAGCGGCACTGGCTTTGCTCCCGTAAAAGCGATAGTCGAGCGTATGATTGCCCACGGTAACCAACGCAAGGCAGTGTTGTATTGGGGCGGGCGCCGACCAGCCGACCTATATATGCACGACCTCGCCCAGGAATGGAGCAATACCCTGCCCAACTTCAGTTACATTCCTGTAATTTCAGAGGCGCAGCCCGAAGACAACTGGACCGGACGCACCGGTTTCGTGCATCAAGCCGTACTTGAGGATATTCCTGATTTATCGGCTTATCAGGTGTATGCTTGCGGCGCCCCCATCATGGTAGACAGCGCACGCAAGGATTTTACGCATCTGCATGGCCTGCCAGAAGACGATTTTTTTGCGGACGCTTTCACCACCGAGGCCCATGCCGTCTAATTTGCCTCGATTGGACCAGTCGCCTGGCAGCCTGGAAGGGACGCTACATCGCGGCCCCTCCTTCCATTAGCGTTTAAGGCGGGATCTATGAAAATAGCGGTATTGGGCAGCGGTATTATCGGCATTTCCACTGCATGGTGGCTGAGGCAGGCCGGACATGAGGTCGTGGTGGTTGACCGGGAAAGCGGGCCCGCCCAGGAAACCAGCCGGGCCAATGGCTGCCAAATTTCGGTGTCGTATTCAGAACCCTGGGCTAACCCGCAAGCCCCGCTTAAACTTGCACGCTGGCTATTCAAGGATGATGCTCCGATTTCATTTCGGCCCCGACTCGACCCGCGCCAATGGGGGTGGGGCTTCATGTTCCTGCGTGAGTGTCTGCCAAGCCGGGTGGCACGCAATATACGGGCCATGGTGAGGCTATCCGAATACAGTCGTCAAACCCTGCGGGAAATGCGCTTAGATCTTGGCATTGAATATAACCATCTCGAACGGGGTATTCTGAATTTTTATCGCGATCCGGTCCAATTTGAAAATTCGCAGGAAATGGCCGATATCATGCGCGACTATGGGGTCGATCGGCGCATTGTGAATACGGACGAAATAATTCAGCTGGAACCTGCACTGAAACATCTTCGCACGAGCATTGTCGGAGGCGACTTCACCGCTGAAGATGAAACAGGTGATATCTATCTTTTTGCCACTGCGCTGGCAAAACATGCTCGCAATAGCGGCGTGGAATTCCGTTTTTCGACCCAACTTAGCAGGCTGATATCCGCGGGCGGACGCATTCAGGCAGCAGAAGTTATTAACCCCGCTGGGCTTTATGAGACCGTCCATGCCGATGCTTACGTGGCCGCACTGGGTTCTTATACTCCCCAATTTGTCACTCCTTTGGGAGTGCCTTGCCATGTATATCCGGCCAAAGGGTATTCCGCCACGTTCGATATTCTTGATCCGGAAGCCGCGCCTATGGTGAGCCTGACGGACAGCGCACATAAAGTCGTGTATTCCCGCCTTGGTAATCAGTTGCGCATGGCAGGTACTGCCGAGCTATCCGGGTACTCGCGGGCTCTTAATACAATCCGTTGCGATAATATGACCCAACTTGCCCGGGAAATGTTTCCAACGGCCCTCGATTTTGATAATGTACGTTTCTGGTCAGGATTGCGTCCCGCTACTCCTTCCAATGTTCCGCTGATTGGGAGAACACGTATTCAAAACCTGTACCTTAATACCGGGCACGGCACGTTGGGCTGGACCATGGGTGTAGGCTCCGGCCGCGCTCTGGCAGATCTGATTTCAGGCCGCCAACCCGAACCCGAGTTTCCTTTTCTAGGTTAATTGTTTTATGAAACAACATTGGTTTTTGGGCGCCCTTGGTTCTGGGCGCCGCCTTGCATTGATAAGCGCCGGCTGTTTACTGATGTCGTCTATGGCCGCTACGGCCGCCACAGACATCCGCGTCTGGCATTCGCTCAACCCCTACAATAAACAGGCTTTCGAAGATCTCGTCAAAGACTTCAATAAAGATCAGAAAGAGGTAAAGGTCGTACTAAAGGCTTTTGATACGCCCGAGCAAATCGAAGCCGCACTGGAAAACGCCAAAAAGAGGGACGACAAGCCTCATCTGGTTCAGTTGGATGACTCCCGCTCTCCCGACAATATCGCGTCACGCTCTTATATTCAGCCCTTGCACGCCCTGATGGCCAAATACCCGGTCAAGGATACCAAGTGGTTTTTGTCCGATTCCAATACCTTCTTGCGCGACACTAAAGGGCGACTGCTTGCCTTCCCTTTCATGGTCGACGTGCCGGTGATGTTCTACAACATCGATGCATTTAAAAAGGCAGGAATTAATCCTGCCGTGCCTCAGCGTTCCTGGAAAGGCCTCCAGGATCAATTGGTTACCTTGGCCAATAATGGCTCACGCAATTGCCCATTGACCAGCGACCAGACCGTGTCGGTCAACCTTGAAAACTTGGCTGCAGTGAATAAGCAGTCTTATACCATCGATGGTAACGGTCTAAAGGCGAAAGCCAGTCGCGAGCTTCAGCTTTGATTCGATGTATATACGTCACTTGTCGATGATGATCAGTTGGGTGCGTACTGAACTGCTAGTCAAGCCAGAGTTCGACAAAGTGGCGGCGAAACGATTCGCCAAGGGTGAATGTGCCGTACTGTTGTCGTCTTCCAGCAATATGGGTTGGTTCAAAGATACCAAGAAGCTCGATTTTGCTGTCAGCGGCTTGCCGTATTACCCTGAGGTCACGCAGAAGCCCGGCAATCCGTTTGTAGGGGGGTCGGCACTATGGGCGATCTCGGGGCAATCCAAGGAAAGCGATGTCGCGAGTGTGCAGTTTCTGTCATGGCTCAGCCAACCAAAGCAGGCATCCAATTGGTATCAGAACACCGGATTCCTGCCACTGACCAAGCAAGCATACGAGCAGACCGATAAGGGGTTCTATAAAAAGCTTGGCGACTGGCAAGAGCTGGTGCAGGCTTATGCGGGCAATCCCGGTGTCACCGCGCAAGGCTTTCGCGTGAACAACTACCCCAAAATCAGGGCAATGTTCCAAGAAAAGCTCGATGGGGCTTTCAACGGCAAGCAGCCAGCCGTTACTGCTTTGAAGTCAGCTTCTACCGAAGCCGGCCAAATTATGCGTCAGCGCTGATGGTTTGATATAACGTACATAGCTGGCTTTAGAAACACACAACCCCGTGGGCTGAATTTGCCCACGGGGTTGTGTGTTTCTGGATACTCTAAGTTGCGGTCAAGATACTGATTTACTTAGGTTTTTCTTTGTTTCACGGAGACGATAAAAGTCTCTATGCGTAAAAGTCGGTCTGGTAACACCCGCTGGTCATGAGCAAGATGGCGAAAACGCCCAAACAGGGCGTGATCTTATTTGTGCCAGGTGAGGAGAATGATCAGAGCGCTTTTCGTTTTCATATTTTCCGGATTATTGTCGGCGTGTGCGGGCATGCCCGATCTGTCGCTGCTTATCCCTGGAAGCAATCGGCAACCAGCAAGCTCTCCGGTACATTTCAACTTTGCATGGCGGTTATCGGGTGACCGAGGTGTGGCACCCTTGCAGGTGTTCGACGACGGACGCCGAACCTGGCTGCAATTTCCTACCGAGCAGCTATTGCCGGCAGTTTTCGAGCACACTTCGTCGGGCGATCGAACTTTGAGCTACAAGCGCGAAGGGCCTTACATGGTCTTGGAAGGCGTTTGGCCAAAACTGGTCCTTCGCGGGGGACATTTGAAAGCCCTGGTCGAACAGCTTGGTAATCCCGCCGCCAATTCCACCACCGTCCCGGTAATGGCTACAGTTGGCAGTCAGCTTGCGCCATCAGTGAAAGCTTCCGTGCCGGCTGACGAGGCTAAGACCGCAATGGTTGTTCCTGATGCGTCTATAGGCGGTTCCCACGACGTCAATATCTCGTTACCACCTGCTCCAGGCGAAGCCAGTGCCCCAGTCCGGGAAGCACCGTCGGCATCGCTGCTCACCTCCTCAAGCTTTGACATCTCGGTCTCGCATAGCAGTTCGCAACGTTATGCCGTCAGCCCGCAGGATCTTAATTTGCGGTCTGCCCTTGTGCGATGGGCCCGCTCGGCGGGATGGACTTTCGAGCCCGAGCATTGGGCGGTCGATGCGGACATCCCTATCGTCGGTTCTGCCACTTTCGAACCGAGTTTCAAATTGGCTGTACAAGAACTTGTAGCCTCAACAGAATTGGCCGACCGTCCATTACAGCCTTGCTTTTATTCGAATCAGGTGTTGCGCATCGTTCCTTATGCCCAGCAGTGCGATCGTACGGTTAGCGGGGCGGGGACGTCATGATCAGCATCCGGCGAGGTTTACCAGCAATAGCGCTATGTATCCTGGCATCGGGCTGCGCCCTTGGCGAAAAGATGCAGAAAATTGCCGCGTCAATTACCCAGGCCAGTTCGACTATCAGCTCACGTCATGAAGGCTTTCATCGGTCTGCCGGAAGTATCGACACGAGAAGGGCCGCGCAAGACGTCGCTCGACCATGGCTTGCTGGACGGGCCCAGCCGTTGGCGCGCGAACTTACACTGCCATTGGCCTTACGCGCCAACGTGAATACCACCTTGATGTTCTCCGATGGGCCCATGGACCTGGCACGTCTGGCCCAGCGCATTACATCGGTGACACATATTCCGGTACATGTGGCACCCGACGCATTGTTGCCTTTAGAGCAGTTTCTGCCGCGTTTGGGCACAGCAGGACACAGCCCTGCGCGCAATTGCCGCGCCAACGACTGTCACATTGAGCGGGGGCGCGGAGCCTCTGGCCAGGATCCTCGACCAAGTCAGCGCTAGGCTCGGCGTAATGTGGCGATACCAGGGCGATCGGATCGAATTTTATCGGACCGAAACGCGGGTCTTCAATATACGTGCCTTGACTCTGAATGCAAGTGCCGAAGCGTCGCTGGGCTTAGGTGGAAGCAACAAGGCTGAAGGCTTCATCAGTACGTCCAAGACCAGTCTAAGCAGCAGTCCACACGATCTTCTAGACGTAGTACGCGCGCGTATCGAGCCGTTTCTTTCACGCGCCGGTGTGCTGGTTGCCGAGGCGGGGGCCAGTTCTTCGATTGTTATCACCGACACCCCCGAGGTTTTGCAGCGAATTGGTCGCTACCTCGACCATGAAAATCGTGCCATGACGCGGCGTGTCCGCTTAGTGTTTGAAGAGCTTACGGTAGTTTTGAGCGATAGCGCAGAAGCGGGTCTGGACTGGAATCTGGTGTTTTCCAGCGCGAAGATTGCTGCCAGTATGGCGATGCCTGGTTCTAACCTTGTCGACGCGGGCAGCCTTAGCCTGGGTTTGAATCAAGGCTCCTTCCAGGGCTCCGATGCGGTCATCAAGGCGTTGAGCCAAGTGGGCCAGGTAGTGCGTCGCAGCAGCATGCCAGTATTGACTTTGAACAGGCGGCCTGTAACGCATGCGGTGCGTACCACCTTCTCGTATATCGACAAAGTGCAGACCACAGCCTTGGCCAGTGGCACGGGGTTAGCCTTGCCCTCGGTTTCCGTCAGTCAGCGAGAGGAAACCGTAGGGTCTCTAATCACGCTGGTTCCAGATGCGCAGGACGATGGGCAAATTCTCCTCTCGGTTGCTTATGACAACACCGTGGCCCAGCCTTTAAAGACAGTCACCTTTGGCGATAAAGACAACCCTTTGCAACTTCAGCAGGTAACCATAGACGGCAACGGCACAGTTCAACAGGTGGTCCTGCAGCCCGGACAGCCACTGCTTATTTCAGGCTTCGACCGAAGTCAAGACGAAACCGACGGAAGGCGTCTGAACCCAGGCATCCCGATCGCTTTCGGCGGCAGCGATCGCGCAGCGAGTCAGCATCTGGCGACGGTCATGGTGGTCACTGCACAGGTTGAAGAGGGGCTTTGATATGGGTGTCGACGGCTCTTTCATCCTTCCACTGTCTTCTACGAACTTGGTGTTCGGTCTGGAATGGCTGCCTCTTTTAGGGGGGCGTGTTGAGCGCACCGGATTGCGCTTGGCCAGACAGCATCGCGCGACGCATATGGTGCTCGCTGGAGAATCCGCCGGCTCGGTCGGTGTAGTGGCACTGAAGCCCGACCGGCAGCAGCGTAAGAAGCATTTTCATTCGGCTGCACAAAACGTGGCGCAACTATTCACCACCGGGACGATCGCATTGCTGCTTGAACTCGAGCGTGCCGGCTTCTGGCTGGTCGCTATACACGAAGGCGCGGTGATCGCCCGCACCGATCGTCTGTACCGATCCAGTACAGACGCCAGGCAAGTCCTTGAGGAACTGCACCAGGCGTATCCGCAAATCGTATTGTTGGGCAGTGCCAACGCTCCCGATCTGCCGGATCTTGATGCCCTCGAAGCTGCCAGCTCGACGCATAGCCAACTGCAGGGAGTCGGACGCTGGAAATCATTGCTTCCCTGGCCTGTGCAGTGTTTTATCCTTACTTTGTTGCTGGTGTTGCTTATCCCGCGAATGTGGAATTTTCTCCAGCGCGATACAGCGACCACGCCCTCCGAAGTGGCCGCAGACCCGAAGTTAGCCTGGCAAGTCGCTATTGAAAATTCGCTTCGGAATCGGCTGGTGCACGGTATTCAAGGCACTCGCGTATTGCTCGACACTCTTTATGAGCTGCCTACGAGTATCAGCGGTTGGAATCTGCGTCAGGCTGAATGCCTTATGAAGACTCGGCAATGGCAATGCGAGGCTCGTTATGAAAGACAAAATATCCTGGCCAGCAATAGTGAATTTCTGGCACGAGCGCCGGCCGGCTGGCGGGTCAATTTTGTTTCTCTTGATCGTGCGCATCCCTCATGGCATATCGATTCTTACGGAGTCCCGCTGTCTGCTCTACGGCTTAAGACGTCGGCAAATAACGAGCGTGACCTTTTCAGCGCATTACAGGCAATACGGCCCGCTTTCAGCCAAATCGAAATCGGAAATTCTGCGGCCATGCCTGTTCCAGCTCCTATTGACGGAAATGGAAGACCGTTGCCGCGGCCTCGCGAGGCCCTGCATTATTTTACGCGCCGCATGCAGGTCAGTGCCCCTTTGCGCTCGGGCAGCTTGCTGCTGCCACTTACCGCGTCGGTCGCTTGGAACAAAGTCGTCCTGACTCTTCAAAATATTGAAAAACCAGGCTTGAAAAGCAGCAGTTTGAACGTGTCTCTTGAAGGAGTGCTGTATGAAATCGAAGCTCATCCCTCGAATAGTCCCTCTCACGGCAACGAGTCGTTCGCGGCTTTCGACAGCCAACCGGCCGTTTTGTAAGGCCATCGCGTTGGCGATGCTTTTCCTGTGTGGCCCAACTATTTGCTGCGCCTCGGTTTCATCGGCAGAAGACCTTTCGGGGGACCAAATGTCGGTGCGCGAGCTAATGCGCCTGGACACCGCATTGGCTCTGGAACACGCTAAAAAGTCGCTTGGAATGCAAGACAGTAGCGGCTCCGGAACTAGGGCTAGCAATCGTATGACGCACAGCGGGTCACTTAATCTCGTGGCGATCTATGGGGTTGGCAAAAAGCTGCTCGCCGAGATCACTGTCGGCACTCAGCCTTATGTTTATATGCGAGGCCAAGCCTTGCCAGTAGGGGTTAAGGCTGACCCTTCCGCTTATTTGCTGCGCGGTATTTCGGGATCCTGCGTGCATCTTGAGCGCAAGGACGAAGCGCATACGCTCTGCCTGCATCCTACTTTGTGGACGGCGAAGTAATGGCGACATTCTCCGCCTGGCGCAGGGGAGGCCTGCCACCCGTCGGCACACGTTCCGATACAGCGCTGCGTTTTGATGTCGCCCAGGCGGCAGTCATCTCCAGTG
Organism: uncultured beta proteobacterium; assembly: GCA_963706785.1. Lineage (GTDB taxonomy): Bacteria > Pseudomonadota > Gammaproteobacteria > Burkholderiales > Burkholderiaceae_B > Pollutimonas. Next base: position 183,333 of record CAVPNJ010000008.1, on the reverse strand, counting down.
CGGATGAATTAGCTGCCATGTCGCCGGGTTTTCTGCATTCGGTAAGCAAGCAATTCAATGTCGACCAGCTGGCGGCACGCCTTTGTCCCGTTTTGTTGATGGACCAGTCGGTGGCAATTTTTGCGCTCGCCGAGCATGTTGGCAGTGACCAGGCCGATGAACTGGCACGTCAAATTAGCGAATCTGGCCACCTGCCTGCCAAGCCGGCGCGCTACATATTGGCAGCCCCTTTGTTGCTGGCTATTGCGCGCAAACAGATCACAGCACAATCGCTGTCCAATCAGCCCGGAGTCAGGCTGACCCAATCCAAAACGGCATTGGCAGATGCTTTTCAGGATCTGGTGGAGTGGGGCGTGCGCAATGGCGCAAGCGACCTGCACCTAAATGTCTGCTTGCGCGAACCAGAGTCGCAGGTGAAGTACACGCTTTCGGGGCGCTATGTGGCCCCCGAACGTTTCCGTGGCATGCCTACCAGCATGCTCGTCGATATGCTGTCCGTCGCATGGATGGACATTGTCGGCGGAAACGGCGCCGTGTTCGATCCTATGCTAGAGCAACAGGGCAGCATGACGCGGTCGGTCGATGGCCGGGACATCATGTTGCGATGGGCGTCCCTGGCATCGGACAACGGTCCCAGTGTGTGTCTGCGGCTGCTCGATCGCGAAGCATCGGCGCGCCTGCCCTCACTGAATCAATTGGGCTATCTGGATGACCAGGTGGCGCTGATCGAACGCGTAATGCTATCCGAGGGTGGTGCAATTATTTTCGCGGGGACGGTTGGTTCGGGAAAGTCGACTACTTTGGCTTCCCTTATCGCTGGTATTCCGTCGCATCGAAAAGTCATCACCATAGAGGACCCAGTCGAATACCTTATTCCCCATGCCATCCAGAACACGGTCGCCCGCAATCTTGATGTCGCTGCTCATCAAAACTATGCGGCCAAATTAAGGGCGTTGAAACGTTCCGCAATGAGCGACGTGTTATTGGGGGAAATACGCGACGAGGAAACTGGACGGGCATTTATGGATCTGGCGGGCTCCGGTGTGAATATTTACACCACTGTCCATGCGACTTCGGCGCTCCTCGTCCCTGACCGGCTGGCTTCTGATTTTATAGGTGTCTCACGTGATTTCCTGGCGATGCCCGGTTTGCTGAAGCTGCTTGTATTTCAGGCTTTGCTGCCTGTTCTTTGTACTGATTGCGCGCTGCCCGCTCATAGCTTGGGCGACCGAAGGCGGCATGGCGACTTGAATTACCGGACGGAAAAAGAATGGAGCGCCTGGCTGGGCCTGATCCATACCATGTTCGGTTATCCCATCGAGGGGTTCCGGGTACGGAACTTCGAAGGCTGCGCGGCGTGTGCCAGGCCGCACTTGCCCGACCTTAACGGTTACTCCGGCCGGACAGTCGTGGCGGAAACCATCGAGCCTGGACTTTGGCCCGAATTTCTGCAAGGCATACGGCAGGGCGATGTGCAAGCCTGTCTCGACTTTCAAAGGTCAGGGGACCCTGCATATCCCAATGAAATAACGAGAAGCCGTTCCGCGTTGGACTGTGCGGTATTGAAGGCCAGCAAAGGCCTGATCGATCCATGCGATATCGAACTGCGTTTCCATGCATTTGAAACCGAACGCCGACTGCGGGAGTTGCATTCAGTCCGCCGGCCAGCTGTTCAGCGGCTCAGGGCTGTCACATGAGCCGTTACTTTCGCCGCAATATATTCGAGGCGCGTTGGCGCCCAGTCTTGCATAGCATCGATTGCTGGCGTTTTTCCTTCGTTCGCGGTGATTACTACGATTACCTTGCCGCGTTACTGCACGGCTTACAAGGACGCCGAACGCTCAAAGAGGTATTTGAACAGGACGCAAGGCGCTATGGGCCTTCTTCTGTTCGCGGCAGGCTATCGATGCTTTGGGTCCAGAGCTATCAGATGGCCGGAGGCGACCTGTATGCCACGTGGTCCGGATGTTTTCCACAAGCTGAACTTGGCCTGATAAGGACTGCGCAGTCATTTGGCAATGCGGCGCTTATCAAGACATTACGTGAACTCGCTCAAGTATTGAATCTGACCCGACAAACCACAGAAATCCTGGTGACGACCCTGTGGTCGGCGGTCATGGCGCTGTTCCTGGTGTTTGCGATGATGCTCGCCATACCGTGGTTCACCGTTCCGCAGCTGACCCACACTTTCTCTGCCGTCCCGGTGGAATATTACGGCAGTCTGACCCGTTCCCTCATGCGTTTTTCGGAATTGATCCAGGCGCATTATTTATTCGTGGCGGTATTGCTGGTAGGGGGATGCATGCTTTTGCTGTGGTCCTTGCCGAATTCTTCCGGACCTATACGCCGTCGCCTGGAAAGCCTTGCGTTGTGGCGCATCTATCGCTATGTGGCGGCGTTGCGATTTTTGGCGTTGCTGGCCATCGTGCTGGGACGCGACGAAAGTGAATCCACCCAGTTGCGCGCCGCACTCGTGCTACAGAAAACGGCGACATCCAAATGGCAACTCAGTCACATCAATGCCATGCTGGCTCGTATTGATGCGGGCATGGTAGGGGCAGATACCTTCGATACGGGTTTGCTCGACCGAGACCAATTCTGGTTTTTTAGCGACATGGTCATGGCGCGCGGCTTACAGGCGGGACTCATGCTTGGCAGTGATCGTTTGCGTACGCATGTGCTCGGAACTGTGGCCAGGCAAGCGACGGCCTTGCGTTGGTGTTTGCTGCTCGCAAGCCTGACTTGTTTATTAGGTGTAGGCGTATGGCATTACGCCGTGATAGACGAGTTACGCAGGTCGCTGATGATTTTCTACGCAAGCCAATAAGGGCAAGCGTTTTACTCAAGGAGCTGTCATGTCTGGTGCCATTATTCCCACCCAGCAAGGGTTCTCGCTTATTGAAGTGTCAATTGTCACGGCCATCGTATTATTGCTGGCCATAATCGGCGTACCGGCCATCGGAGGATATGTAGTCGAGAACAAAGTCCCGAAGGTAGGCGAAGAACTGGCGCGGTTCATATTGCAAACCAAAGTGAATGCGCCTAACGGTTCATCCGAGCCATATGACGGTATCGATACGCTGAATTTGGCTAACCTGGTACGCGATTCCAGCATTTTCTCGGTATCGGGTACCGGACCGAGCACTAAGGTGCTGCATGGTTTGGGCAGCAACGGCGAGGTCAACGTCGTATCCCACGACTCAGGTACGTCGTTCTCCATTACTTTGCATAAGGTCAGTAATGCGGCTTGTCCTTCTATCGCCTCGGTGATGCAGCGCGTTTCAGACACAATTACCGTGACCCCTGAAAGCGGAGCGACAGCAACTGTTAAGGATATTGCCAGCAACATCCACTACAGTGCCCTGACAACGGAGTCCAAATGTGGCAAGGGCGACGTAAATACTTTTGTTTTCACGGCCAGTTAAGGTCCCCGCATGCGCGAACAACAAGGATTTGCACTATTAGAACTGATTCTTGCGGCGATCGTGACGGTATTGCTGGCGGTGTGGGGTACGAATACTCTGGTCAACAAAATCAACGATGCCAGCGCACAGGCCAGTGCAGTGTGGATGCTGGCCGTTAAAAAATCTTTGCATCGCTATATTGAACGTTACGCTGATGTGTTGACTACTGCCGAACATGCACAGGTACTTGGCGATAAAGGTTACGCCGACTGGGCTGCCCCCAGGTTGGTGGAACTTAAATCCGACGGACTCTTGTCCGCTGCTTTCCCCGAGCGGATTTTTCCGGGCGGTAGTGCTTCAATGCGTTTGATGCGCAGCGGAGCCTGCCCGGGGATGTCATGTCGCCTGGAAGCCATCGTGTACAGCGACTTGCCCTTAACCTCGTCTTCAACGGCCGGCGTGGACGAACAAATGGTGGCTCAATGGGTGTTGGCTGCGCAGGGCTGGGGAGGTGCCGTAAGCTCTGCACGGCCCCATTTGTTACAGGGGCCGGCATTCGCGTTTCCGAATCCACCGCTGCCAGGTTCTGCTTTGCCGCCCGGTACTGTAGCTATGGCTATTACCACTGAACAGCTCGGTCACCTGGATTTTTTGCGCGTCGCCGATGTTCGAGATCCGGATTTCCGGGGGTCTGCTACTGTTAAAGGCAATATCAGTGCTGGAAGCGACTTGCGGACTCAACAGTATCTGCATTTGGGGGCGCAGGAAAGCCTGCAATCCCCATGTGCCGTTAACAACGCTGTAGCGCGCGATGCGGCGGGAGGCCTCTTAGTATGTAATGAGAATATCTGGCGCTCATCAAGTCGCTCGGGCAATGGCGGATACTCGGTTAATCTTGTTTACGGTTGTCAAACCAGAATCAAGACCTCCACCGAAAATCCAGTGACCGGAAGTTGTACTTGCCCTGGGCAATCCCTTCCTGTATTAATTTCGGACAGCGGACCGCAGGCATTTCCAGAGGGTCGCACCATGGGCTATTTATGTGTCGACTGACGGGTCGCATTTGAATGAAAAGGCGAAGCACGATGTACAAATTAAAAGTCGAGCCCTTAAGCAGGGCTGCTTTCGCTCCGTTTGGCGAAGTAATCCAAATGGAAGGCAGTGATTGGTACCCTATTAATCGCGGCACTACGCGCCGCTATCATCATTTGGCCTCAGTACAGCTAATTGGTGAAAGCGCTCGGGCCGGTATCAGCCTTGCACGCGGCGATGGGTGTACGTATCCAGTCACGATCAATATGCTGGAACGTCATCCGCTTGGTAGTCAGTCCTGGATTCCACTCAATCAGGCGTCGTTCATTGCAGTGGTGGCGCCGAATGGGTCAGATGACAAGCCCGATGAATCGGGGTTGCGCGCGTTCCTGGTGCAAGGGGATCAAGGCGTCAATTATTATTCCGGCACGTGGCATCATCCCCTGATAACACTGGGGCATGATGGCGATTTTATCGTCGTGGACCGCGTTGACGGCGCGCCCAATTGCGATGAAGCACCATTGACCCGCTCGTATTTCATTGACGGACGTTAAGCTGCCTAAACGGTATCGCGCATCTATACCGAAGCGCTTGGAAAGAAAAGCACATTTAAATTCCAGTCAACGAATCGACTGTGTCTAAACCTATTTTTCATAATTCTGCAAAGTCATGGCGCTTAGGGGCTTGGTATTTTGGGCAAAAGTCCCTCTATAATCACAGGTTACCTATTGATTAGCGCTTTTTCTGCAATGAAAACCTCCGAAATACGTCAAAAGTTTTTGTCTTTCTTCGAGTCGAAAGGCCACAACGTCGTCGCCTCGTCGTCGCTTGTGCCAGGCAATGACCCGACTTTATTGTTCACCAACGCTGGCATGGTGCAGTTCAAGGACGTATTCACTGGCAAGGACACGCGCGCGTACAACCGCGCAGCGTCTTCGCAGCGCTGCGTGCGCGCCGGAGGAAAGCATAACGATCTAGAGAACGTGGGTTATACCGCCCGGCACCATACCTTTTTCGAGATGCTCGGCAATTTTAGCTTTGGCGATTATTTCAAGCGCGAAGCAATCCAGTATGCCTGGGAATTATTGACCGTCATCTACGGATTGCCTGCCGAGAAGCTATGGGTCACCGTTTATCAAGAGGACGACGAGGCCTACGATATCTGGGCCAACGAAGTCGGTGTCCCTACCGAGCGCATAATCCGTATTGGCGATAACAAGGGCGGGCGGTACGCGTCGGATAACTTCTGGCAAATGGCCGATACCGGCCCCTGCGGCCCTTGTTCCGAAATTTTTTACGATCACGGTCCAGAAATCTGGGGCGGCCCTCCCGGATCGCCCGAAGAAGACGGAGATCGTTATATCGAGATCTGGAACCTTGTTTTCATGCAGTTCGAACGGGACGCCGCTGGCAACATGCCGAAGCTGCCCAAGCCATGCGTAGATACCGGCATGGGGCTGGAACGAATTGCCGCCGTGCTACAACACGTGCATTCCAATTACGAGATTGATCTCTTTCAGGCCCTAATCGCCGCCGCGGCGCGCGAAACGGGTACAACTGACTTAAGCAATAATTCGTTGAAGGTCATTGCCGATCATATCCGCGCATGTAGTTTTTTGATTGTCGATGGCGTCATTCCAAGCAACGAGGGGCGCGGTTATGTGCTGCGACGTATCGTACGCCGCGCATTGCGTCACGGTCATAAACTGGGCCAGTCGGGTACTTTTTTCTATCGTCTCGTGGGCGACTTGGTCGCGCAAATGGGCGACGCCTATCCCGAGCTCGCCTCTCAGCAGTCACGAGTCGAGCAGGTCCTGAAGCAAGAAGAAGAGCGTTTCAGTGAAACCCTGGAACACGGCATGAAAATCCTGGACTCCGCACTCGGCAATATTGGCGAAAATGGGGTGCTTGATGGCCAGACTCTATTCACGCTATATGACACCTACGGTTTCCCAGTTGATTTGACCGCCGACATTTGTCGCGAGCGCAATGTACGAATAGACCAGGAAGGCTTCGATATCGCGATGAACCGTCAGCGCGAACAAGCGCGTGCTGCAGGCAAGTTCAAGGCGATAGAAGGCCTGGCCTATTCCGGCGCTTCGACTCGATTTGAAGGCTACGAACGTTTGCAGTCTTCGGGCAAGGTAACGGCCCTATATGTCGATGGTTACTTCGACCGATTCTGTGGCCGCTGGTCAACATGCAATTGTGGTTCTCGACGTTACGCCGTTTTATGCCGAGTCTGGCGGCCAGGTAGGCGATACAGGCGTGCTAGAAGCCAGCGATACACAATTCCAGGTTAGCGATACTCTCAAAATTCAAAATGGCGTGTTCGGCCATCATGGTGAAGTGATCCGCGGAACGCTCTCCATCGGCGACGAGGTGAGCGCTCAGGTAGATACCGTTCATCGTGAGCGCACAGTGCGCAATCACTCCGCGACGCACCTAATGCATAAGGCTTTGCGTCAAGTGCTCGGCGGCCATGTTCAGCAACGCGGCTCGCTGGTCGATTCCGAAAAGACGCGCTTTGATTTTGCGCACGACGCTCCCATGACAGCGAACCAGATCATCGAGGTCGAACAGATAGTCAATGCACAGGTGCTCGATAATCACCCCACTAACGCGCAGATCATGCCATACGATGAAGCTGTGCAGGGCGGGCGCCATGGCCTTGTTCGGCGAAAAGTACGGCGACACGGTGCGCGTGCTGGACATCGGTTTTTCGCGCGAGCTCTGCGGCGGCACTCATGTGACGCGAACCGGCGACATCGGTTTGTTCAAGATACTTTCGGAAGGTGGGGTCGCGGCCGGTGTGCGCCGAATCGAAGCCATTACGGGCGACAATGCAGTGCGATGGGTTCAGGAAACCAACGATACCCTCGTCCAGGCTGCAGGTTTGCTGAAAACACAGCCAGCCGAACTCGTCGATCGAATCGCGCTCATGCAAACTCAGTTCAAGACGCTTGAACGGCAACTGGATCAGTTAAAAAGCAAGCAGGCGGCGTCTGCGGGCAACGATCTGGTCGTCCGAGGCCATTGCACTCGATGGCGGCGCCAAGTTGCTGGTCGCCAACCTCTCGGGAGCCGATCCAAAAGCCTTGCGTGGCATGGTAGACCAGCTGAAAGATCGGCTTAAATCGGCGGTTGTTGTGCTAACGACGGTGGTGGATGACCGAATCAGCCTGGTCGCGGGCGTCACCGCCGATCTGGCCAATAAGGTGAAAGCGGGTGAGCTCATCGGTATGGTGGCTGCGCAGGTAGGCGGTAAAGGCGGTGGTCGTCCCGATATGGCTATGGGCGGCGGCACCGATGTTGCTGCCCTTACTCAGGCTACCTCCAGCGTCGAAAGTTGGGTACGCGAACGGCTCGGTTAAGCGGTAGGGCCGCAGATATTTAGTGTGGCGACGACGCCTTCTGCGGAAGCGCCAACATGGAATGGTTTAAACAATGATTGATGCTGGCGTACCTGATGCCGACCTGGAGGTTGACGCTTCAGGTCTGAAATGCCCTTTGCCTATTTTGCGCGCCAAGAAGGCATTGGCGCAGTTGGAAAGCGGGCAGGTGCTTAAGGTAATTACTACCGACACCCACGCTATTCAAGATTTCCAGGCGTTTTGTCGGCAAACCGGCAATACTCTTACGGCACAACTCGAAACTGACAGCGGTGCCGTGCATTTTCTGCGCCGACGTTAATAGGCTTCAGGTTGTTGCTTTTTCATTATTATTAAGCGTGCCAATCAAAATCGGTTTGCCGATACTGACTGATAGATGCTAGAATCTTTTGTTTTTCACAGTATTTTTTAAGGATTACCAATGGTTGTGATTCGTCTAGCCCGTGGCGGCTCGAAGAAGCGTCCGTTTTACAACGTTGTAGCAGCCGACTCGCGTAATCGTCGCGACGGTCGCTTTATTGAGCGCGTGGGCTTTTACAACCCCGTAGCCAACGAAGGCCAGGAAAACCTGCGTCTTGCTTTGGATCGTGTTCAGTACTGGACCGACAATGGCGCGCAGCTGTCGCCAGCTGTTACGCGTTTGGTCAAAGAATACTCAGCTAAAGCAGCGGCCTGATAGCGCTGCTTTACAGCATTCAAGGTGGCCAATAAAGACACTTCGCATACCGGAGCTCCTGCGGATCTGGTAGAGCTCGGGCGCATTGTGTCTGCTTATGGCGTGCGCGGCTGGGTCAAGGTTCAGCCCCATTCCTCGGATGCCCAGGGATTGCTTGCGGCAAAAACCTGGTGGTTAAAAGCGCCCGTTCCGGTTGGAAGCACGGGCGCTTTGCCGTCTGCCTTCCCCGCGGGTGTTGTTGCTTGTCGGCCGCAGGGCGCTACGATCGTTGCTGAACTTAGCATTGTTCCAGACCGCGATCATGCCGAGTCCATGAAAGGGCATACGGTGTGGGTGCCACGCGCCGAATTTCCTGCAGCGGACGACGACGAATACTACTGGGTCGATCTCATCGACTGTCGGCTCTTTGGCGAACGCGACGGTCAGCCCGAACTGATCGGCAAGGTAATCGAAGTCATCGACAATGGTGCTCATGCGCTACTGCGTGTTGCGCGGGCAACGATCGACTCCGGTGGCGAACTAGTGCTGATGCAGAACGAAAAAGGTCGCATGGTCGAAGTTCTGGTGCCGTTCGTCGCTGCACATGTGCATACTGTCGATATTGCCAATAAACGTCTCGATAGCAACTGGCCCGTCGAGTTATAAATTTCGAATATGTTCGTCCGCAAGGGTTTGCGCATCAAGCGTGATGCGCCGGGTTGTGTCCGTCCATTCCGGATGCTGAATCAGTAAGGCGTATCCAAGCTATGCGGTTTGATGTTGTTTCCCTGTTTCCGGATATGTTCACCATAGTGCGCGATCTAGGGGTAACCGGTCGCGCGCATAAGCAGCAGTTGTGGTCGCTAGGCTTGTGGAATCCCCGCGATTTTACGCACGACGTGCATCGCACCGTAGATGACCGTCCTTATGGCGGTGGGCCCGGCATGGTAATGATGGCCGAACCGCTGGAGCAGGCTGTGGCGGCCGCCAGGAGCGCCCGCGTGGCGGCCCGCGAAGGGCTGCCACCGGAACAGTCCAATACCCCCGTTATTCTCATGAGCCCGACAGGGCGGCGCTTCGATCAGGCCACGGCCCAGACATTGGCTCATAGCGACGGTGCAATCCTGATTTGCGGGCGCTATGAAGGCATAGATCAGCGCTTCATAGACCGTAACGTCACGCACGAAGTCTCCATGGGCGACTTTGTGCTTTCCGGCGGTGAAATTGCCGCGCTGGCCATTATCGATAGCGCGGTGCGCCTGCTGCCCGGTGCATTGAATGCCGCTGAATCAGCCCTGCAGGATTCGTTCAATACTGCGTTGACGGGCCTACTGGATAGCCCCCATTACACGCGCCCGGAAGAATATCAAGGTTTGCCGGTGCCTCCTGAATTGATGTCGGGCCACCATGCCAATATAGCGGTATGGCGCCGTCAGCAGTCATTGACGTTAACTAGCGCAAGACGCCCCGATTTGATAGCCGCTGCTCGGGAAGCCGGTCTGCTGTCCCCGGCCGACGAGAAGTTCTTGAGGCAGTTGAAAGGGTAGTGCTGCTTCGTCGTGTTTGGGGCTTTTAGCGACCCTTACCACCTGTTGGCTATCCTATTTTTTGTCGTAGCGTTCAAAATCGCGCGTAATCTGGCTTATCAATTCATCGAGGGTTAGTTCGCCGTCGTTGTTTCCGTCGATGGCGGCAAACTGCTCCGGCGTTAACATCTTGGTCGTTTCAGCTCGGCTGAGCTTGTTATTACGGTCAGTATCCAACTTCTTGAATGCTTCACGCATGAACTTTTCATATTCTTCCTTACTAATGCCGCCGCTGTTTTTCCCATTGAGCGCGGCGAAGTGTTCGGGCGTCAATTCAACCTGAGTATTTTTTGCAGCCGCTAAAGATGGGCCGCTTAACGCCAGCGACACCACCAAAGAAAGAACCCATCTCATTTGCACTTCCTCTTTTTATTTTCAATATGTTAACTGCCAACCATAATCTCGCGACGTGTAAAAAAACGTCAGACTAGCCCTTAACGAAGCTAGTCCGACGTATTCAGACACCTTACGCCAGCTTGGCCAGCTGCTCCTGCACTTTCTGCAGCGTTTCGCCGAACTGCGCCACTCGCAACTTCTCTTGCTCGACTACCGCGGCGGGCGCGCGTTCTACAAAGCTGGCATTCGACAGCTTTCCATTCGCCTTAGTGATTTCGTTTTCCAATCGTTCGACTTCCTTGCCCAGGCGCAAGCGTTCAGCCTTTACATCGATTTCCACATGCAGCATTAATTGCGTAGCGCCAACCACCTGCACCGGTGCACCGACATCCGGCAGGTTTTCGGCAATATCCACGGTTTCCAGCTTGGCCAAGGCAGCTAAATACTGGCTGTTGGCCTGCAGCACGGCGCGGTCTCCCTTGGCAATCAGCGGCACCCGTTGCGCTGGTGATAGATTCATTTCGCCGCGCAACGCACGTACCGCTTCCACTTGCGCCTTCAGTTCGGCAACCTGTGCTTCTGCAGCGGTATCCAGCAGGTCATTATTAGCGCGTGGGTAAGGCTGTATGCACAAGCTGGTTTGTTCGTCTGCCTGGCGCTTGCCCGCAACCAAAGCCACTTTTTGCCAAAGCTCTTCGGTTATGAACGGGATAATCGGATGCGCCAGGCGTAGCACTGTTTCCAGTACTCGAATCAAGGTGCGTCGCGTGCCAGCCTGTTGCTGCTCCGTGCCGTTCTGGATCTGTACTTTGGCCAGTTCCACATACCAGTCGCAATATTCGTCCCATACAAAGCGGTAAAGGGCGTTGGCGATATTGTCGAAACGGTAGTCGGTAAAGCCGCGTTCTACTTCGGTTTCCAGGCGTTGCAGCTGGCTGATGATCCAACGGTCGGCAAACGACAGTTCGGCATTTTCCGGGGCGGCCAGCGCATACCCTTCGGTATTCATCAGTACAAAGCGGGTGGCGTTCCAAATCTTGTTGCAAAAATTGCGGTAGCCTTCACAGCGCTTTAAGTCGAAATTGATGTTGCGCCCCAAAGTGGCATAGGCGGCCATGGTAAAGCGCAGGGCGTCGGTGCCGTAGGCTGGGAATCCATTGGGATAATCCTTCGCCGTTTTTTTCTTGATGCTTGCGGCCTGTTTTGGATTCATCAGTCCGCTGGTACGTTTTTCAAGCAGGTCGTCCAGGGCGATTCCGTCGATTAGATCAACGGGATCGATAGTATTTCCCTTGGACTTGCTCATTTTCTTGCCGTCCATGTCGCAGACAAGCCCATGCACATAGACCGTATGGAAGGGCACCTTGCCCGTCATATGCATGCTCATCATGACCATGCGGGCGACCCAGAAGAAAATGATATCAAAGCCGGTAACGAGCACGCTGGAGGGCAGGTAACGGGCAAGGTCGGGATTCTCTTCAGGCCAGCCCAGATCGGTAAATGGGACCAAGGCTGAAGAGAACCAGGTATCAAGAACGTCTTCATCACGCTTGAGCGGGCCGCTTACGCCGGCGGCGTCGGCCTGTTGTCTTGCCTCGGCCTCGTTGCGTGCAACGAATATCCTGCCATCTTCCGCGTACCAGGCGGGAATTTGATGGCCCCACCACAATTGGCGGGAAATGCACCAGTCCTGAATTTTTTCCAACCACTGGTTGTAGGTAGTGGTCCAGTTCTCGGGGTAGAACTTGATGCGGCCGTCTTCCACCACTTGCAGCGCAACATCGGTAATGCTCTTGCCAGGGTGAAGTGAATCGGTTGGGGCGGCTTTGCTCATCGCGACGAACCACTGGTCGGTAAGCATGGGTTCAATGACGGTGTTGGTCCGGTCGCCGCGCGGGACCATCAGCTTATGCGGTTTGACGCTATGCAGTAAACCTTGCGCCTTTAAGTCCTCGACAATTTTCTTACGGGCCTCAAAGCGATCCATCCCGCGATAGGGTTCGGGCGAGTCGTTAGCGATTTTGGCATCAAGCGTCAGCACACTGATCATGCCAAGGCCATGTCGCTGCCCGACGGCATAGTCGTTGAAGTCGTGTGCAGGAGTTACTTTGACGACTCCCGTGCCGAATTCACGATCAACGTAGTCGTCGGCGATGACTGGAATACTGCGTCCGACCAACGGCAGGTTGACGGTTGCACCGATCAAATGGGCATAGCGTTCGTCTTCAGGGTGAACCATGACCGCGACGTCGCCCAGCATCGTCTCGGGGCGAGTGGTGGCAACCACCAAATATTCCAGGTCCCCGACTGGGACGGTAAGAGGGTAGCGGATCTCCCACATGGAACCGTCTTCTTCTTCGCTGACGACCTCCAGGTCGGATACGGCGGTGCCCAGCACTGGGTCCCAGTTAACAAGGCGTTTGCCGCGATAGATCAGGCCTTGTTCATGCAGGCGTACAAAGGTTTCGACGACGCCCGCGCGAAAGGTTGTCGTCCATGGTGAAATATTCGCGGTTCCAATCGCACGATGAACCCAGGCGTCGGAATTGCTCGGTTATTGCGTTGCCCGATTTCTCTTTCCATTCCCATACTTTTTCTACAAATTTTTCGCGCCCTAGGTCATGGCGCGTTATATTTTGCGCATCAAGTTGACGCTCAACGACTATTTGAGTTGCAATGCCCGCGTGATCGGTACCCGGAATGAATACGGTATCGTCCCCTCGCATGCGGTGATAGCGTACCAATCCGTCCATTACGGTCTGATTAAATGCATGCCCCATATGCAGCGTGCCTGTGACATTCGGCGGCGGAAATTGCACGACAAAGGGCTGGCTGACGTGCTGGTCGGAAGGTTCTACATGCTGGCCGCCACTAAAGTAGCCTCGACGCTCCCATTCAGCGTACCACCGCGATTCGATTTCTTGTGGCTCAAAGCTTTTGGATAGTTGTTCGGGATCGTTCAGTGCGGAATTTGTGGTCATGATGTGAAAAAAATGCAGACAGCCGCATAGCGGCAAAAGTCTGACTATATATGAAACGCGCGATGCATGCGAAACTTCGGCCAAACCGGGAATGGCGTGCTAAAACCGCGGGTTCTAGTTGTGTGGCTTGATTATCGTTATTTTATGATGGAGTTGGTTAACATTGGCATGTTAAAATGCCCGGTTAACATAAACTTTGCCAAAGTTATTGTTTTTATTAAGAAAACCGTTTTTGTAACCCCAGCTTTTGTCGTTTGGTTGATGTGCGGCGTGCCTTTATAGCGTCGCGCCTAGCCAGCGAGCCGAGCTATCATATATCCTTGGATCTCATATGGCTATTGAACGTACCCTTTCCATTATTAAACCCGATGCAGTCGCAAAAAACGTGATTGGCCAAATTGTCAGCCGTTTCGAGCAAGCCAATCTGAAAGTAATCGCCGCTCGCTTGCAACAATTGTCGCGCGAAGATGCTGAACGCTTCTACGCTGTGCACAAAGAGCGTCCTTTCTACAAGGATCTGGTCGATTTCATGGTTTCGGGTCCTGTATTCGTACAGGTATTGGAAGGCGAAAACGCCATTCAGGTCAACCGCGACCTGATGGGCGCCACCGATCCAAAGAAAGCCGACGCCGGCACTATCCGCGCTGATTTCGCCGACAGCATCGACGCCAATGCCGTTCATGGCTCCGACGCCGCAGAAACCGCCGCTGTCGAAATCGCTTTCTTCTTTGCCGAAAGCAACATTCACAGCCGTTAATTACTGGCGATAACGCGTTATTCACTGCGCCAAACTTATGTCTTCTACTGAATCCATCAATCTCCTCGGCCTCGATCTCGCCGCTCTGACCGATCTTGTCGGCCAGTGGGGCGGAAAACCTTTCCGGGCTAAACAGTTGCAGCGCTGGGTGCACCAGCGCGGGGTGGATTCGTTCGACCAGATGACTGACTTGGCGCGTGAGTTTCGCCAACAGCTAACAGAGCACTGTTCGATTCATGCGCCAGCAGTATCAATCGAACAGCGCTCTACCGATGGCACGCGCAAATGGTTATTTGATGTCGGCAAGAACAACGCGGTCGAAGCGGTGTTCATACCGGAAGACGATCGCGGAACTTTATGCATATCCAGTCAAGCGGGCTGTACGGTCGCCTGCCCGTTTTGTTCTACTGGGTATCAAGGCTTCAATCGCAACCTTACTACCGCTGAAATAATTGCGCAGCTTTGGTACGCCAAGCGCGCAATCCAGGCCGATATACAAAGCTCGCGCATTGGCGACGGTGCTTTGACCGCGCCCGAGCCGGCGCGGGTCATCAGCAATGTCGTCATGATGGGCATGGGCGAACCTCTGCTCAATTACGATCAGGTGCTAGGCGCCTTGCGACTGATGCTTGACGATAACGCCTATGGTCTGTCACGTCGCCGCGTAACGGTGTCAACCTCGGGCGTAGTTCCCATGATGGACCGCCTCGGCCGAGACTGTCCCGTCGCGCTGGCTGTGTCGCTGCATGCTCCCAACGATGAATTGCGAGACAGGCTCGTACCCCTCAATCGCAAGTATCCCCTGGCCGAGCTGCTCGATGCCTGCAACCGATATCTTGAGTTTGCGCCGCGCGACTTCATCACTTTCGAATACATCATGCTCGACGGGGTTAACGACACCGACCAGCATGCACGCGAATTGATCACCATTGCAAAGCAAGTGCGTTGCAAGTTCAATTTGATTCCGTTCAATCCCTTTCCGCAGTCAGGCCTGAAACGCTCGCCCGCTACACGTGTACGTTTGTTCGCTCAGCGTCTAATGGACGCTGGTGTCGTGACAACGGTACGAAAAACTCGCGGCGATGACATCGCGGCCGCCTGCGGTCAGCTGGCTGGCGATGTCAAAGATCGAACACGTATCAACGAGCGCTTGCCTGACCGCGCTACCATCGCTATCAAACAGGAGCGTGGATGAATCAAACCTTACTGAAAGAAGCTCGACTGGAAGTCGTGGCGCAGCCCTCGGTTCCTGCGGGAGTCGGGCCCGCCCTGCGCAGTCTACGGGAAGCCAAGCGCCTGTCCCCGGGCGAAGTGTCCGCGCGCCTCAAGTTCACAAGCCGTCAACTTGAAGCTCTTGAAACCGAGCAATGGGATCGGCTGCCAACCGGTGTGTCGTTGCGTGGCTTCGTAAAGAACTACGCCCGCTATCTTGAGGCGGATGTCGACGCATTGTTGGTGATGCTCGATAATCAGACCAGTGCAGGTGCCGTAAAACCTGTTGCGATATCACGGGCCGGTTCGCTGGGCCCCGCCGACCAGGCCATACACGGCGAATCAGTGCATCGGCCCTGGGGTTGGATGATTATCATTCTTGTCTTATTGTTTGTTGCCGGTTTTTACGCCATCGAACGGGGCTGGGTGCCCGACTCCTGGCTGGTGTTTGATTGGCTTAAATCCCTGAAAAAATGAGCAACACTGCAAAACCTTACCTCTGCCGGCAATCCATTCCCTGTAGGCGCAACGCTTAGGCGGTCCACGCGGTCCGCAGTTGTTAGCTGGGGCGGCAAATCGGTGCAAATAGGCGGCAACGCTCCAGTCGTGGTGCAGTCCATGACCAACACCGACACGACGGACGCCATCGCCACTGCTATTCAGGTCAAAGAGCTGGCGCTGGCCGGTTCCGAGCTTGTCCGCATCACCGTTAACACGCCCGAAGCGGCACGTGAGGTTGCCTGCCATTCGCGAACAACTCGACCGCATGAATGTTATCGGTCCCGCTGGTGGGCGACTTTCATTACAACGGACACAAGCTGCTGACTCAGTTTCCGGAATGCGCGCAGGCGCTGTCCAAGTACCGGATCAACCCCGGGCAACATGGGCGGCGGCAAAAGACGCGACGACAACTTCGCGCAAATGATTGAAATTGCGTGCCGCTACGAAAAGCCGGTGCGCATAGGCGTCAACTGGGGCAGCCTCGACCACGAGCTTATGGCGCGCATGATGGACGACAACAGCAAGCGTTCCGAACCGTGGGAAGCACAAGCCGTGATGCGCGACGCGCTGGTCGTGTCGGCCATAAGCAATGCGCAGCGCGCCGAAGAACTCGGTCTCTCGCCCAACGCCATCGTGCTATCGTGCAAAGTCAGCCACGTACAGGACCTGATTACCGTCTACCAGGATCTTGTCCTCGCGTTGCGACTACCCTCTTGCATCTGGGCCTTACTGAAGCAGGCATGGGCAGCAAGGGCATCGTCGCTTCAACGGCTGCACTATCGGTCTTGTTGCAGCAGGGCATCGGCGACACCATCCGGATTTCGCTTACGCCCGAACCCGGTGGCGACCGTCGACGAGAAGTCAGTCGTTGCCCAGGAAATCCTGCAGACCATGGGTCTGCGAGCATTTACTCCTATGGTGGTAGCATGCCCCGGTTGCGGGCGCACCAGCAGCACGGTCTTTCAGGAACTGGCAGACAGCATCCAGTCTTATCTGCGCGAGCAAATGCCGGTCTGGAAGCACCAGCTATCCCGGCGTCGAAACCATGAACGTGGCCGTCATGGGCTGCGTGGTAAACGGCCCGGGCGAAAGCCGCCATGCCGATATTGGCATCAGTTTGCCCGGAACCGGCGAAGTGCCTTCCGCGCCAGTGTTTGTCGATGGCGAGCGCACGGTTACGCTCAAAGGCGAACACATTGCCCAAGAATTCCAGGCCATCGTCGAACAGTACGTCGAGCGCCGTTACGGGCAAGTGCTTCAAATAACAATAACGGGCGCTGCTAGCCCGGCAGGAAAAGCAGAATTTTATGACGCAGTCGTTTCAAAAGGTTCGCGCCCTGACCGGCATGAAAGATGTTCTACCGGATACCAGCGCCCAGTGGGAAGCTTTGGAAGCCATCGTGCGCGATTGGCTGTCGGCTTACGGCTATCGCAATATGCGTACGCCGGTGCTTGAGCATACCCGATCTATTTACGCGCGGCATAGGTGAAGTCACCGATATCGTCGAAAAGGAAATGTATACATTTACCGATGCCCTGAACGACGAACAGCTAACCATGCGGCCCGAATTTACGGCGGGCATGGTGCGCGCAACTATCGAACACAATATGTTGTACGATCGGCCGCAACGGGTGTATGCCATGGGCCCAGTGTTCCGCCACGAAAAGCCGCAGCGCGGACGGTATCGCCAATTTCATCAGATCGACGTCGAAGCCCTGGGTTTCGCGGGCCCCGATGTCGACGCCGAGCTTATCGTCATGCTGGCACGACTGTGGAAAATGCTGGGCCTGAACGACATACGGCTGGAAATGAATTCGCTGGGCCAGGCCGACGAGCGCGCCGCACACCGCGCCGCCCTTATTCAATACCTGGAGCAACACAAGGACGTACTCGACGATGAGGCGCAGCGACGCATGTACACCAATCCTTTGCGCGTGCTCGACACTAAGAATCCTGCGATGCAGGAAATGGCAAACAACGCGCCGCGTCTATTTGATTTCCTGGGCGCACGAATCACTAGCTCATTTTGATGGTGTATGCATGCGACTGGCTGATGCCGGCATCGAATATCGCCTGAATCCACGGCTGGTGCGCGGTCTCGACTACTACAACCTGACCGTTTTCGAATGGGTGACCGACCGCCTCGGTGCCCAAGGCACAGTTTGCGGCGGCGGCCGCTACGACGGCCTGATCGAACTGCTGGGCGGCAAGCCCGCGCCGGCGGTGGGATTTGCGATTGGCGTAGAACGATTACTGGACCTGTGGTCTCAGTCGGTGGGATCAGATTCGCCGCCCGAGTGCCAAGTCTACATCATCCACCAGGGCGAACCGAAGCGCAGCGGTTGGCGGCACAGTTGGCCGAATCATTGCGCGATGCCGATTTGCGTGTCATTGTCCACGCCGGTTCCGCCGGGTTTCAAATCCCAATTCAAGCGTGCCGATGCCAGCGGCGCAGCGGTGGCGGTCATCCTGGGCGCCGATGAACTTGCCTCGCAAACGCCAGCGTCAAGTGGCTGCGAGAGCAGGGCGACGAGCAGCCTCAACAAGAAACGATCGCGCTTGATCGCCTTGTCACAGAATTGAAATTAAAGGTTTAAGCATGGCATACGATTTAGAAGAGCAGGAAAAGCTGGACGCCTTACGAGCATGGTGGGATCGCTACGGCACCTTGTGTGCCGTCGTCGTTTTCGTCATTGTGGCAGGTATCGCCGGCTGGCGTGGCTGGCAATGGTACGAAGGTCATCAGGCCACCCAGGCCATGAGCTATTTCGAAGCGCTTGAAAGTGCGACGCGACAACAGGGCGACGACGGCATTGCGCGGGTCAAGGCCGCCAGCACGACATTGCGCAGCGATTTTCCGAAATCCGGCTATACCTCGCGCGGTGTTCTGATTGCGGCGCAGGCCCTGCAGTCGCGTAAAGATCTCGACGGGGCGCGCGAACAACTGGAATGGTTAAGTAAAAATGGTTCGGACGTATCCCTGGCGGCCTTGGCCAAGCTTCGCTTGGCCGGCGTATTGCTGGAACAGAAACAGTACGATCAAGCCTTGGCACAAGTAAGCAGTGCGCCGCCAGCTTTTGCTGGGCTGTATGCTGACCGTCGCGGCGATATTCTTCTCGCGCAGGGCAAAACTGCCGAAGCCAAATCGGCTTGGGAAAGCGCATTGAAAGACCTTGGGTCCGACCCTGTAGCGCAAATCGTTAGATTGAAAATTGATGCATTAGGTGGAGCCTGATTTATGCAGATTGCCGTTACTCGTCGTGTATTGCGCAATACCGTATTGGCGATTAGTGTCGTCGCGCTAAGCGGATGTTCCTTGTTCTCTAACAGAAATGCGCGCTACGATCCCACTCCTTTAACAGAATATCCCGCCGGAGTCTCGGCCAACGTGGCGTGGTCAGTGTCTATTGGCAATGGTGGCGGTTATGGTTTCATTCCTGCCATCGTTGCCGATTCGGCTTATGCCGCGACGCCGAAAGGTACTGTCAGCAAGGTGGATCTCGCATCCGGTCGTGTACAGTGGAGCGCTGACGCCAAATCCGAGCTCACAGCGGGCGTCGGTTCTGACGGGAATACAACAGCCGTTGCGGCCGCCGACGGCACCATCGTGGCTTTCAATGATCAGGGCTCCGAGAAATGGCGTGCCAAGGCGAGCAGTGCAGTCAATATTCCTCCGGCAGTCGGCTCTGGGGTAGTGATTGTTCGCAGTAGCGACTACCGAATCCAGGCATTTGACGAAAACACGGGTGAACCGCGCTGGAACATTCAGCGTCCGGGCCCCGCGCTGGCGCTTAAAACCAATATGCAAATGATCATCGTCGATGGTCTGCTGATATCGGGCCTTCCGAACGGGCGGCTGATTGCTATCGGCGCCAGTAACGGCAGTGTGCAATGGGAAGGCACCGTTTCGACTTCCCAGGGCGCTACCGACCTTGAACGTATCAGCGACGTGGTCGGAACGCCCCAGCTACAAGGGCCTCTTATGTGCGGCGTTACGTACCAGGGCCGGATGGTATGTTTCGATGTCGCTCAAGGTGGACGTCCCGTTTGGGAACAGAAATTTTCCAGCAATACCGGAATGACAACTGATTCGCAGCAAGCGTACGCTGCCGATCAGCGCGACGTGGTTCATAGTTTCAGCCTTGCCAATGGCGATCAGGTGTGGAAGCAAAGCGCATTGCGCAATCGCCGTCTGTCTGCCGGTGCAGTAGTTCCGCAGGCAGTTGCTTTCGGCGATCTTGAAGGATATGTGCATTTCTTATCGCGTACCGATGGCAAATTGCTCGGTCGTGTACAAGTCGGTGGCGACGCCATTACGTCGCCATTGCAGGCCACCAATCGAGGTGTGCTGGTACAAACAGGTAATGGCAATTTGGTTTTGGTTGGTGTCAATTGAATAGTGTCAAGTTCAAACCGGTAGTCGCCCTTGTGGGCCGCGCCAACGTGGGCAAGTCCACGTTGTTCAACCGGATTACCCGCTCGCGCGCAGCTCTGGTTGCTGATTTCTCGGGTCTGACGCGCGATCGTCACTACGGAGAAGGGCGAGTCGGCAGGCACCCCTTCATCGCCGTCGATACGGGCGGTTTCGAGCCCGTTGCTAAAGACGGCATCCTCCTTGAAATGGCGCGCCAGACTCAACAAGCGATCGCCGAAGCCGATGTCGTGATCTTCTTGGTGGATGCGCGCGCTGGCATTAATGCGCACGACCACGAGATCGCACGGCTCTTGCGCAAGACGGGCCAGCGCGTGTTGTTGGCGGTCAATAAGGCCGAGGGTATGCGCTACGGCTCGGCAGCATCCGAGTTTCACGAACTGGGGCTGGGCGAGCCGCATCCTATATCTGCCTCGCATGGCGATGGGGTGGTCGACCTCATTGAACTCGCATTGTCGTACCTCGATTCCGACGTTGACGAAAATGGCGCCGAAGTTGAATCTGATGAATACATTCCCGATCTCGATGAAGCGAATGCCGCTTTCGAAGACGATGAGACTGAGGCAGGCGAGGCCGACGCCGATGTCATCAATCATCGTATCAAGCTGGCCATCGTGGGGCGGCCAAACGTAGGCAAATCAACCCTCATTAACACGCTGCTCGGCGAAGAGCGCGTGATTGCATTCGATATGCCCGGTACCACGCGGGACGCCATCGAAATTGAATTTGAACGCGGCGGAGTCTCTTATACCTTGATAGACACCGCGGGTTTACGGCGGCGTGGCAAGGTATTTGAAGCGGTCGAAAAATTTTCGGTTATCAAGACATTGCAGGCCATTGAAGCCTGCAACGTCGTCTTGTTACTGCTTGACGCTCAGTCCGAAATTTCCGACCAAGATGCCCATATAGCAGGCTTCGTGCTTGAAACCGGCAGGGCGCTTGTCGTGGGCATCAATAAATGGGACGGCTTGGACAGCGACCAGCGTGAACGCATCCTGCGTGAGTTTGAGCGAAAGCTGCGCTTCTTATCTTTTGCAAAAATGCACACTATATCGGCCTTAAATGGGCAGGGCGTCAACGCGCTGCTCAAATCCGTCAATGCGGCCCATGCTGCAGCGTTTGCCAAATTGTCCACACCCAAACTTACTCGAATCCTACAGGCGGCGGTCGAACAGCAGCCTCCGCCGCGAAAAGGGATATTCAGGCCGAAAATGCGATATGCCCACCAGGGCGGGCAGAATCCTCCGCTTATTGTCATTCACGGCAATGCATTGGATGCCATTTCCGAATCTTACCGGCGCTACTTGGAAACCCGTTTCCGGACGACATTCAAGTTGGAAGGCACACCTTTGCGTATCGAGTTCAAATCGTCGCATAACCCATACATACAGGGGGCATAGTGAGTCGTTTCTGGAGTGATCATGTCATTGAACTGGCGCCGTATACACCCGGCGAGCAACCAAAGGTAGCGCAGCTACTGAAGCTTAATACGAACGAGCACCCGTTCGGACCCTCGCCGCGCACGCTTGAAGCGATCAGGGCCGCCACGAACGATAGCTTGCGCCTGTATCCTGACAACGACTCAACCTCTTTGCGTGAGGCTGTTGCGCAACTGCATGGCGTGACCGCCGCACAGGTGTTTCCGGGGAATGGCTCGGACGAAGTGTTGGCCCATGTCTTCAACGGTTTATTTCGTCATGCTGACCGCCCGCTGCTCATGCCGGACATTACCTATAGTTTTTATCGTACGTATTGTCAGCTATACAAGATTCCGTGTCAGATTATTCCGCTCGCTGACGATTTTTCCATCCGGGTGTCCGATTACACAGCGCGTTACCCTGTAAAGCCCGCCGGGATTATTTTCGCCAATCCGAACGCGCCCACCGGTATTGCGCTCGAACTGGCCGATATCGAGGCAATTGCCGTGGCCAACCCGGACGTGCCGGTGGTCATCGACGAGGCCTATGTCGACTTTGGTGCGGATTCTGCGGTAGCGCTTTTAAGAAAGTGCGACAATATCGTGGTCATTCATACTCTGTCGAAGTCGCGGTCTCTAGCTGGCTTGCGGGTGGGCTTTGCCATCGCCAGCAAGGAAATTGTCGAGGGCCTGCAACGCGTCAAAGACAGCTTTAATTCCTACCCCTTAGACCGCCTTGCTCAAGCAGGGGCGGTGGCAGCAATGCAAGATACGGCGTACTTCGACCACGGCCGTCAAGCCATTATCCAGACACGTGAATGGTTGGCGAAACAATTGGCTACGCTTGGCTTCGAAGTTTTACCTTCGCATGCCAACTTCCTATTTGCGCGTCATCCTGACCACGAAGGTGCGGCGTTGAGCCAAGCATTACGGGACAATGGCATTCTTGTACGCCATTTTAGCTTGCCAAGAATCGACCGATTTTTGCGTATTACGGTCGGCACTCGCGAGAACAGCGAGCGCCTTTGTAATACCTTGTCCGAAATATTATTGAAAACCCATTAAAATTATGCTCATAGTGGTGTTCTGACGGGGCCCATCCCAGCACGATTAGGGAAAACCCTGTACAGTAGATCCTTTCACCAAATCACTTTATAACAACACAATTGGAGCCTAGCCGATGAGCAATAAAGGGCAAACACTACAAGATCCATTTTTAAATGCTTTACGCAAGGATCACGTGCCCGTATCGATTTACCTGGTTAACGGAATCAAACTGCAAGGTCAGGTTGAGTCCTTTGATCAATATGTCGTTCTGTTACGTAATACCGTCACCCAAATGGTATACAAACACGCAATTTCCACCGTGGTGCCTGCGCGTCCGGTAGTCTTTCAAGTGGATGAGCCTTCTGAGTAATCCTCCGCTTCAAGATATTCGCGAAACACCCGCCGTGTGCCTCGTGCCGGCGGGTATTTCGTTTGGGCCGCGGCGATGAAGGCCCTTATCATTCACGTGGATCTCGGCAAGCCTGACTATCAGGCGCACGCTGACGAATTCCTTATGCTCGCCAAAGGCGCAGGGGCCGAAATCGTGGCTACGGTGGTGGCTCGGCGTTCCCGGCCCGATGCGGCCTTATTCATCGGAAGCGGCAAGCTTGATGAGGCCAAGTTGATCGCTGACGAGACCCAGGCGGAGATCATTCTTTTCGATCAGCCACTTACGCCCGGTCAACAACGGAACCTCGAAAATGGTTTCAATCGCCGGGTGGTCGACCGGGTAGCCCTAATTCTTGATATTTTTGCTCTACGGGCGAAAAGTCATGAAGGCAAGCTGCAGGTCGAGCTCGCGCAGTTGCAGCATTTGTCGACCCGCTTGACCCGGATGTGGTCTCACCTGGAGCGTCAGCGGGGCGGGATCGGTATGCGCGGACCTGGCGAGGCCCAGCTCGAAATGGACCGCCGGATTATCGGCGACAAGGTTCGATTGTTGAAAGAGCGATTGGAAAGAGTTCAGCGGCAGCGCACCACCCAGCGAAGGTCTCGGTCGCGGGGCAGCATCATGTCGGTATCGCTAGTGGGTTACACCAACGCCGGCAAATCGACCTTGTTCAACTCGTTGACCCGTGCGGGGGCCTATGCCGCTGACCAGTTGTTCGCAACGTTAGACACGACCACGCGGCGCATATGGATCGAAGGCACCGGTCAGGTCGTTATATCCGACACGGTGGGCTTCATACGGGATTTGCCGCCTACATTGATTGCCGCATTTCGCGCCACGCTTGAAGAGACTGTCCAGGCCGATTTGTTGTTGCATGTAGTCGATGCGTCTAGTCCGCAACGGGATGAACAAATCGCGGAAGTACACAAGGTATTGCGTGAGATCGGCGCTGACGAAATTCCGCAAATCCTTGTATATAACAAAATAGATGAAGCAGGGTATGAGCCTCGGGTCGAACGTAACGAACATGGTACGATTGCAAGAGTTTTTGTAAGCGCTCTGAAGCGCGCCGGTTTAGATGGTTTGCGTGGGGCAATTGTCGAATCAGGTCAAATCGCGGGAAATAATGCGACAAATATCGAAAATATTTAATCTGAACGATCCGGGCTGGGGTCGGGGTAACAATAACGGTTCAGAACCGCCTCGCCGTCCTAAAGGCGACGGTCCACCAGACCTCGATGAGGTCTGGCGTGATTTTAATAATCGCCTGGGATCATTATTTGGACGAAAGTCCAAGCGTGGCGGCAACCGATTTGGCGGTGGCGACAATAACGGATCAGGCGGTGGAATTCCGCAGCTTCCAAAAGGGTCCCCAAAGCTGGTGGGCGTCGTCGCCGTCATCATTGTCGGTCTATGGCTTGCCAGTGGCTTTCTTATCGTCCAGGAAGGTCAGGTAGCGGTGGTTACCAAGTTCGGCAAGTACACCAAGACTTTGCCTCCGGGTTTGCAGTGGCGTCTTCCGTACCCCATTGAGAGCCACCAGATGGTTAATATTTCGCAGCTGCGGACATTCGAAGTCGGTTACCGTGGAACGGCTCGCAACAAGGTGCTGCCTGAGTCGCTGATGCTCACGACCGACGAAAACATCGTTGATTTGCAATTCGTTGTGCAATATCGGCTGATGTCCACGGGCGCGCCTGATTACTTGTTCAAGACCAGCCAACCCGACGAATCGGTGCGTCAAGCGGCCGAAACCGCCATGCGCGAAATCGTCGGTAAAAAGCCTATGGATTTTGTGTTGTATTCCGGCCGGACTGAAGTGGCCAACGAAGTGCAGAAGCTTGCTCAAAACATACTCGATCGTTACCAGACCGGTATTCAAATCAGCACTGTGGCTATTCAGAACGTTCAGCCGCCTGAGCAAGTTCAGGCAGCCTTCGACGACGCAGTGAAAGCCGGTCAAGATCGTGAACGGCAGATTAACGAAGGTAATGCCTATTCCAATAAGGTACTGCCCGAAGCGCAGGGTCAGGTCGCCCGAATGATTGAAGAAGCCGAGGGTTATCGCGCCACCGTAATTGGCGATGCCGAAGGTGATACATCACGGTTTACCAGCGTCGAGACAGAGTTTGCCAAAGCTCCGGATGTGACTCGCGAGCGTATGTATCTGTCGACGATGCAAGAAATCCTTGAGAATTCCAGCAAGATAATGATCGATTCGCAGGCAAGCAACAATATGCTGTATTTGCCTTTGGATAAAATCATGCGTCAGGCTGCCGGTTCCCGTAACGCTTCAGGCGCCAGCGTGGAAAGCTCTACTGCGGCCGCAGCGGCTGCAGCTCAGCCGGCCAAGACCGCAAATACTCCTGCTAAAACCCGTGCTCCCGATACCAGCGCGCCCGCAAAGAGCTCGCTGTTAACGAGTCCGTATTCACGCTAGGAGGCCATGATGCAACGTTTTTTCCCCGCTTTAGTCGGCCTGGTCATTTTCCTGGCAATCCTTTCTTCCTGCGTATTCGTTGTCCGTGAGCGAGACGCTGCGCTGGTATTCGCCTTGGGTGAGGTGCGCGATACCATCACCAAACCTGGCCTGTACTTCAAGTTTCCGCCGCCTTTCGAGAACGTAGTCCGCCTTGACAAGCGTCTGCAGACCATCGAAACCAACGATCCGGAACGTATCCAAACGGCCGAAAAGAAGAACCTGCTTATCGATTCTTTCGTGAAGTGGCGAATTGCTGACCCGCGCTTGTTTTACGTAACTTTTGGCGCCAACGATCGTGCTGCCGTCGAGCGCCTGCAAGCCCAGATTCGCGATGCTCTGAACGCGTCGGTCAACGTTCGCACGGTGAAGGAGGTCGTATCTACCGAACGCGACACCATCATGAAAGAAGTCCTGACCACAGTCGAAGCACGTGCCAAGCCCTTGGGCGTCCAAGTAATCGATGTGCGCCTGCGTCGCATCGACTTCGCTCCGGAAATTTCCGAATCGGTTTATCGACGTATGGAAGCCGAACGTAAACAGGAAGCGAATCGGCTGCGTGCCACTGGTGCTGCTGACAGCGAACGTATTCGGGCACAGGCCGATCGTCAGCGTCAAGAGCTCCTGGCCAAAGCCTATGCACAATCGCAAGGCATCAAGGGCGAGGGCGATGCCAAGGCAGCTGCCATTTACTCTGGTGCTTACGGGAAAAATCCAGAATTCTTCGGCTTCTACAAGAGTCTGGAAGGCTACCGTGCCGCTTTCTCGGGTCCTAATGACACCTTGGTTCTCAGTCCGAAATCCGACTTCTTCAAGTTCTGGGGCTCTTCTGAAGGTATAAAACCCGCGACGCCGTAGGCAGTTAGACGATAGTTCGGCAGTTTCTTTATTCGAATCTATCGTCTATACTATCGCGTAAGTTTTGTTAATCTTTTTACCGCAAGCGACTTGGCGGGCTTACGCCCCAAGTCGCTTTTTGTTTGGCTGTTATTTTGTAATGCTTTTTCGGGACTGCATGATGTCCAATTGGTTGTTGCCAGAAAGTCTGGCCGATATTCTGCCCGCCGAGGCTCGCCGTATCGAAGAACTGCGTCGTAATTTGCTCGACTTGTATCGCACATACGGTTTTGAACTGGTTGCTCCACCTTTGGTCGAATATATCGATTCGCTGCTTTCCGGTACCGGTGGCGCCCTTAATTTGCGTACTTGCAAGCTGATCGATCAGCTTTCGGGCCGCACCTTGGGCGTGCGCGCCGATATGACGCCTCAGGTTTCGCGCATCGATGCCCATTTGTTGAATCGCGAAGGGGTCACGCGTTTATGTTATTGTGGTTCGGTACTGCATGCTCGTCCGGCCGGTTTACTTTCTGATCGCGAACTGCTTCAGATCGGGGCGGAAATCTTTGGGCATGCCGGTGTCGAAGCCGATATCGAAATTCTGGAACTGGCACTGGAAAGCGTCAAGCGAGCTGGCGTACGTAGTGCTCGCCTCGATTTGAACCATCCGGGCGTGCTTAAGGCAATTATCGATGCCGACCCGGCACTTGCTGATTCGGTCGACGAGATTTCCGATTTGCTGAGCACGAAAGATGTGCCCGCGCTGGGTTCGCTGGCAGTGCGTCTGCCCGACGTCAAGCCCGTTACCGTGCAGGCGCTGCTTTCGCTGGCTTCGTTGTACGGCGGCACTGAAGTTATAGCCAAGGCTCGTGAAACGCTACCCGCATTGCCAACGTTGCTGCGTGCCCTGGACGATCTCGAAGCTCTGATAGGTGCGCTTCCCTCGCACGAATTCAGCATCGATTTAGCCGATATGGGTAGTGGCTATGGTTACCATTCTGGGGTGGTTTTTTCAATCTACGCCGAGGGCTGGCACGACGCGCTCGTTAAGGGCGGCCGTTACGATGGGGTAGGAAAGGCTTTCGGTCGTTCGCGTCCGGCTACAGGGTTCAGTCTGGATCTGCGCAAGCTTTCTTCAGGCTTGCCGCCAGCACCAGTAGCCATGGCGATTCGGGCGCCCTGGGGCACTGACGCGGCTTTGGTCAGTGCTCTGCGCGCCTTGCGCGACTCTGGCGAGATCGTGGTGCAGGTGCTTCCCGGGCAAACGCACCGCCTCGATGAATTTACCGTTAATCGAGAATTGGTTCTGGATAACGGGGCATGGAAGGTAAGGGCGATTCAGTAATCCGTAACGCTGGGTTGCTTTATCGGATGGTTTAAACCTACTTTGGCCTTGTGCATGTCGGGCCGAAACTTTTTTTGATATGTAAGATGAGCAAGAATATTGTGGTGATCGGCACTCAGTGGGGTGACGAAGGAAAAGGAAAGATCGTAGACTGGCTGGCTGAATCGGCACAGGGCGTGGTCCGCTTCCAGGGTGGTCACAATGCGGGGCATACGCTTTGGATTAACGGCAAGAAAACAATTCTGCGCCTTATCCCGTCTGGCATTATGCACCCCCATGTCACTTGCTATATTGGCAATGGTGTCGTGCTGTCTCCCGAAGCGCTGCTTAAGGAAATTGCCGAGCTCGAAGCAATTGGACTGGACGTGCGGTCGCGTTTGCAAATTTCGCCAGCTTGCCCTTTGATTCTTCCCTACCATATTGCACTTGACCAAGCACGTGAAGCGCGCAAGGGTGAGGGCAAAATCGGTACAACAGGACGCGGCATCGGTCCCGCCTACGAAGACAAGGTGGGCCGGCGGGCGCTGCGCGTCCAAGATCTCTACGATCCTGCAATCTTCGATGAAAAACTCGCCGAAGTCCTCGATTTCCACAACTTCGTTCTAACGCAGTATCTGGGCGGAAAAGCAGTGTCAGCCGACGAAGTTCGCGATCAGGCAATGGAATTGGCTCCGGTTCTCAAACCGATGGTGGCCGATGTATCGCATAATCTCTACATTGCCCAAAAGGCCGGAAGTAAGCTTCTGTTTGAGGGCGCCCAGGGCGCATTGCTGGATATCGACCACGGGACCTATCCCTTCGTCACCAGCAGCAATTGCGTGGCGGGTGCTGCCTCTGCCGGCGCCGGGGTTGGTCCCCAGTCGCTCGACTATGTTCTCGGTATCGCAAAGGCCTACACGACTCGCGTCGGCTCGGGTCCTTTCCCGACCGAGCTCTTGGACGATACCGGCGCCCGCCTTGCCACCGTCGGCAAGGAATTTGGCTCGGTTACAGGTCGGCCTCGTCGTTGTGGTTGGTTCGATGGTGCTGCGATGAAGCGTTCGGTCATGATCAACGGCATATCGGGCCTGTGCGTTACCAAGCTCGATGTGCTTGATGGTGTCGAGCAAATCAAGATAGGCGTCGGTTATCGCTATAAGGGCGAGTTCGTCGATGTGCTGCCTTATGGTGCGCATGCCGCGGCCGAAGCCGAGCCGGTCCTCGAGGAAATGGCAGGCTGGACGGAATCCACCGTAGGTATCACCGAATACGATAAGCTGCCTGTTAATGCTCGCCGCTATCTGGAACGCATTTCTGAAGTCTGCGATGTGGCAATCGATATGGTTTCTACCGGTCCTGACCGTCTTGAAACTATCGTGTTGCGCCATCCTTTTAAAGGCTAACTGCCAAATACCGCAACAGCGTTACGTCGCTTAGACGGTCTTTAAGGCGATTTTGCGTTTAACTAGCAACAGAAAACCCCGAATTCCTTGCGGAATGAGGGGTTTTTTGATTTCTGCCTTCTCGCTGACTGCTGTCCGGTTTATGATTATGGGCTTTCAAGAAATATAGTTCACCGGATACGCCAGCTTATGAATAATCCAAGCACTGACCGCGACCACTGGGTCAGCTGGGATCAGTACCACGCTCTTATCGAGCGTCTTGCCCTGACTGTACATGAATCAAACTGGCATTTCGATAAAATCGTATGCCTCGCCCGCGGTGGTGTTCGTGTTGGCGATGTGTTGTCCCGTATATTTGACGTGCCTCTCGGTATTTTGGCCACCAGCAGTTATCGCGAAGCAGCGGGAACCGAGCAAGGGCAGCTTGATATTGCGCAGTTCATCACCATCACACGCGGCACCCTCGACGGCCGCGTATTGCTGGTAGATGACATGGTGGACACCGGCATGACTTTCGGCCGCGTTCGTGACCATTTGCTTTCGCAGTTTCCGGCCGTCAGCGAACTTAAAACGGCGGTATTGTGGTGGAAAGGGCATTCGCAAGCAATTCCGGATTATTTTGTAGAAAAATTGCCTACCAATCCATGGATTCACCAGCCGTTCGAGGACTACGACAGTATTCGTCCTCATCAGCTTGAGGCATGGGTGCGGAAGGGCGTGCGTAGTTAGGCAGTACCAAGCGCTAAATATGCGCGGGCAGTAACTAGTTGGCAGTCTATAGGTCCATGAGCATTGTTTTCATGTTAAACTCTTAGGTTGTCGTAATATCCACTAATTCATAACCTGCAAGGCTTAAGATTACATGCCTATCGTTCGTCTGAAAGAAAACGAGCCGTTTGAAGCCGCATTGCGCCGCTTTAAGCGCACCATCGAAAAAATTGGTCTTTTGACTGAATTGCGCGCGCGCGAATTTTACGAAAAGCCAACTGCTGAACGTAAACGCAAGCATGCTGCCGCGGTCAAGCGCCACTACAAACGCATCCGCAGCCAACAACTGCCTCCGCGTCTGTATTGATTGATACCTGAATCATTTGTTCAGGATCTCCTCGCCCGAACAGATGTTGTTGACGTCGTCGGGCGATACGTACAGCTGCGCAAGGGTGGGGCCAATTTACTTGGCCTATGCCCGTTCCATAACGAAAAAAGTCCTTCCTTTACAGTAAGTCCCACCAAGCAGTTCTATCACTGTTTCGGCTGCGGAGCGCACGGTAGCGCCATCACTTTTCTGATCGAACATACTGGGGCGAGCTTTCCCGAGGCCGTCCGCAGCCTTGCGGCAACAGCCGGTATGTCGGTGCCCGAAGAGTCGCGTAGTCCGCGCCAACGTGCCGCCGACAAGGTCCGCAAGGACGAGGTCTCGCGGCAACAGCAAATACTGGACACGGCGCAGGCCCATTATGTAAGCGAGCTCAAAGGTTCGCGATCTGCAGTGCACTATTTGAAGCAACGCGGCTTGTCAGGCGAAACTGCTGCCCGATTTGCATTGGGATGGGCAGGTGCCGACCGACGTGGTTTGTCGACCGTCTTTGCCCAATATGAAGATCCATTGCTGGTCGAGTCGGGCCTCGTGATCGAAGCCGAGGATGGTCGTCGTTACGATCGCTTCCGCGAGCGCATCATGTTTCCGATTCGCAATCAGCGCGGGAATTTAATCGGGTTTGGCGGTCGGATCATCGGCAAGGGTGAGCCTAAATACCTCAACTCGCCCGAAACCTCGTTGTTTTCCAAAGGGCATGAGCTCTACGGTTTGTGGGAAGCTCGCGCGGGCATTCGCAGCGAAGGATACGTTCTGGTGGTCGAAGGCTACATGGACGTCGTGGGGCTCGCGCAGCACGGCCTGACCAATGCCGTCGCTACCCTGGGAACCGCAACAACGCCTTCGCATATACAAAAGTTATTGCGGGCTAGCAATAAGATCGTTTTCAGCTTTGATGGGGACAAGGCGGGCAAGCGGGCCGCTTGGCGCGCGCTGAACACCTGTTTGCCCCTGGTGCGCGACGACGTTTCGATGCGCTTCTTGTTTCTTCCTTCTGATCACGACCCGGATTCATATATTCGGGAGTACGGTGCTGAAGCGTTTAAGGCCACCGCGGCCGAAGCGGTGCCCTTGTCGCGCTTTATGCTCGAAGAACTGGCCTCGCATCATGCCATGAACGAGGCCGAAGGGCGGGCCGCCTGCGTACACGAAGCCAAGCCTTTGCTCGCTTCGCTGCCAGAAGGTACCTTGCGGCTCCAAATTGAGCGTGAGTTCGCCAAGATGGTGTTGTTGACGCCGGAAGAGTTAAGCCAAATGCTTGACGAGATGCCGGCGCCTGCGGCCCCCGAGCCTCCTCGGCATGCCGCCGCAGCACTGCGAAAAGATACGCAGCAGCCAGCAGCCAATGAAGAGCCGGCCGGATTCATGGATGCGCCTATGTTTGAGCCGGACGATTTCGGTTCATATGAGGCCGACGATTCGCCGCCCGAGCCGTTTGTTCGGCACAAGCCGGCTCACGGCCATAGTAATAAGGGCCGCACGGTTACGCCTATGGCAAAACGGCTACTGCGATTATTGTTGGCTCATCCGGAACTTGTTTCGAGTTTAGGGGACCAACAGCTTGAAATACTTGAACGTGGCCCCCATCTAGCACTTGTCCGAGATCTTATTGCACTTGCCAACGCAAGCGGTGCGCGTCATGCGGGTGCGTTATTACAGGCTGCTGAGCCGGGTTCCGATCTGGAAGGCATATTGGCTTCAGTGAGCCCCGAATTATTAGCGCAAGAAGATCTACCCGATCCGCAAACCGAATGGAACGATGCTATGCGACGCATAGAGCTTGATGCCATCAAGGCTGAACAGTCGGAATTGGTCGGGGCCGGTTTGAAAGACGACGCCTCAAAAAAGAGATATCACGAATTAACGCGACGAATTGCGCTGTTAACTAGTGCTTCTTCGCATTGAGTACTGTAAAATAGAGAGTTTTCGCAACGCCTAAGCATATATTTGCATAATAATGGTGTTAGTACCGGTTAGCCCCCTTAGCCTTGCAATCAAACTGCGTCAAGGATCTTATAATTCGGGCTGCCATGGTCGGCATCAGCGTTAGCCGCAGTATAAGCTTGTTCGCTGTGATAAGTAAGTTCTGCCCTGCAACACTCGTTGGCCTTTGGCCGACCGAGTGATTTTGCGCCTACGGAAGCGACTATGACCCAAGTTACTGGTAAAACCCCCTTGGCAGCTGAGAAAGCTGTGAAGCAAGCTAAAACGCTTGGCGCCACGAAGAGTGTTGCCAAAACAACAGTGAGCGTCGGGGAAGGTGTTACGGCAGTTAAAGCCCCTGCCGCAAAAAAGGCTCCGGCTAAAAAAGCGGTAGCCACCAAAACGGCAGTCAAAAAGGCTGCCGCTGGCACGGCTGCGGCCAAGCCGGCTAGCAAGACTGCCGCGCGCGCGGTGCCGTCCGGACGCCGTCCAGGTCGGCCTGCTAAAAACGCCAATAACGACTCTGCTGACTTCCATGACGACGACTCCGGCGACGCGGAAGTCATTCCAGAGCTCAAGCCGTTGCCTAAACGCGGCGGCAAACGAGCCAAGGGTGACAAAGACGTCCCAGCGCGCAACCAAATGACGCCTGAAGAACAAGAGGCGCGTCGCAATCGTCTAAAAGTCCTTATCAAACTGGGTAAGGACCGCGGCTACCTTACCTACGGCGAAATCAACGACCATCTGCCTGATGATCTCGTCGACGCCGAAGCGATTGACGGCATCATCAGCACGTTCAGCGACATGGGCATCTCGGTCTACGACCAAGCTCCCGATGCCGATGCACTGCTCATGAGCGATAACGCGCCGGTGGCAACCAGCGACGACGACGTCGAAGACGAGGCCGAGGCCGCTCTCACCACCGTTGACTCTGACTTTGGTCGCACGACAGACCCGGTGCGCATGTACATGCGCGAAATGGGTACGGTCGAACTCTTGACGCGCGAGGGCGAAATTGAAATCGCCAAGCGCATTGAAGATGGCTTGAAACACATGGTCATGGCGATCGCCGCCTGCCCCACCACCGTCAATGAAATTCTGCAGTATGTGCAGCGTGTACGCGAAGGCGCGGCTCAAATCGACGAAGTAGTCGACGGTCTGGTCGACCAGGAAGGCGAAGAATACGCCGGAGCGGGTGTTTCGGTCGACAATGACGAAAACGAAGACGGTCCCGCTGGCGGCATGAGCAGCAAACAGCTCGAATATCTGCGTTCGACGGCCTTGAAAAAGTTCGAAACCATAGGTGTTTGGTTCGATAAAATGCGCAAGGCGTTCGAACGTGACGGTTATCAGGCCCAGGAATATATCCAGGCTCAGGAAGCCATACTGAACGAACTCATGGGTATTAGGTTCACGGCCAAAATGGTCGAGAAGCTAGCCGACACACTACGCGAGCAAGTGGGCGAGGTACGCAAGCTTGAACGTGCAGTATTGCAGGCCTGTGTCGACCGTGCAGGCATGCCTCGCGCCTATTTCATCAAGGCATTCCCGGGCAACGAAACCGATCTCGACTGGGTGCTGCGCGAGGTTTCAGGCGGCCACCCTTACTCTGAAACGCTCGAGCGTCACATTCCGGCGGTTCAGGAAATCCAGCAGAAGCTTATCGACTTGCAAACCGCTGTCGTCTTGCCGCTTAAAGATCTTAAAGACGTCAACAAACGCATGGCGACAGGCGAAGCCAAGGCTCGTAAGGCCAAGCGCGAAATGACCGAAGCCAACCTGCGTCTTGTTATTTCGATCGCCAAGAAATACACGAACCGTGGCCTTCAGTTCCTGGATCTGATTCAGGAAGGCAATATTGGCCTGATGAAAGCGGTGGACAAGTTTGAGTACCGCCGTGGCTATAAGTTTTCGACCTATGCCACATGGTGGATTCGCCAGGCCATTACACGCTCGATCGCTGACCAGGCGCGCACCATTCGTATTCCGGTGCACATGATTGAAACGATCAATAAAATGAATCGTATCAATCGCCAGATTTTGCAGGAAACCGGCGCCGAGCCCGATCCCGCTACACTGGCGCAAAAAATGGATATGCCTGAAGACAAGGTGCGCAAGATCCTGAAGATTGCCAAAGAGCCAATCTCGATGGAAACCCCGATTGGCGACGACGATGACTCCCATTTGGGCGACTTCATCGAAGACACCGGTACCTTGTCGCCGTCGGAATGGGCTTTGCATGGATCCATGCGCGATGTAGTCAAGGAAGTTCTTGATTCGCTTACCCCGCGCGAAGCTAAAGTTCTGCGCATGCGTTTCGGTATCGAGATGAGCACCGATCAGACACTGGAAGAAGTCGGCAAGCAATTCGACGTCACGCGGGAACGTATCCGTCAAATAGAAGCCAAGGCCCTGCGCAAGCTGCGTCACCCCAGTCGTGCCGATAAACTGAAAAGCTTCCTGGAAGGTCAGTAAGCTAGAACTGGACTGCGATGAAGTACTGGTGTACTTCATCCAGATTAGTGGAAAAATGGCGGCCTTCGGGTCGCCATTTTTTATTAAGTCTTCTGGCTGCTGCGTTTCGCGACAGAGCGCTTCAGGTAACGGTAAAGCGTACTTCTATGTACGCCCAAGCGACGGGCGGCAAGACTGAGGTTATGGTTCGATTCGGCGATAACCCGTTCAATGGTTTGATCGCTGACATCTCGCAGAGTGAGAGCCGCGATTTCAACCCGCGACGAGGTTTCGGACGCCCGCCCTGAATATTGGTCGGCATATGGCCCTGAGGATATTTGTGACGGCGATGCCGAAAGATCCAGGTACGGTGCGAGCGGACGGGCGGCCCCCCGCAGCTGGGCGGGGAGGTCATCAGTAGTGATATGGCTACCCTCTGGCCGCAGGAAAACGAGCTGGCGCAACAAGCTATGTAATTGCCGATAATTTCCTGGCCACTGATAAGCCTGTAGACAGTCGAGCGCACTGTCGGAGAGCGTCATTGAACGATCGCTACCTCCTAGGCGCAGGAATTCCTGATACAGGAAGTCGCGCAATGAACTTCTTTCCCGCAAAGGGGGAAGATGCACGCTAAAGTCTTGAAGTCGATAGAAAAGATCGGCCCGGAACGAGGCGCTTTCCACCATGACGGGCAGATCGTGATTGGTTGCGCTGACAAGTCCGAAATCAACCGCAATGCGCTTATCAGACCCTAACGGCTGAACCTCACGTTCTTGAAGGGCTCGGAGCAGTCGTGTTTGCAGCATAATTGGCATATCGCCAATTTCGTCCAAGAACAGCAGGCCGCCGTGTGCCTCACGTAGACGTCCGCGCGAGCCTTCCCGGCGGGCTCCGGTGAATGCGCCGGTTTCATAGCCGAATAATTCCGCCTCAACCAGGCTCTCCGGTAGAGCAGCGCAGTTGATTGCCACGAATGGACCTTGTCGCCATCGACTTAGCACGTGAAGATGGCGCGCGAAGATCTCTTTTCCCGCTCCGGTCTCACCTTGCAGCAGGATCGCCATGCCGGCATTGATGGCGGCGAGGGATTGGTCCAAACTTGCCAGCAGTTCGTTGGCCATGATGGGCAGGGGCGGCTTATTGCTGGGCGATAAATCTGGCTTGAAACTGCGCCTGTCGGAAAGCGAGGCCCGTGAATTGTTGCTCTTAGCTGATGATGGCACCGCGCTTTTACCGGTTTGCAAGGTACCGACCAATGGCGTGCCAGTGCTACTCCGCAGCGCTTGGGGCGCGTCGCCCGCGTGCTTCCAGCCATCCAGCCAACGCTGTACAGGAGTGCCAAGCGCATTCCAGTCGGCTTCCAGTAATTGCAAGGCAATGGCATTCGCCCCTACAACGCGATCTTCATCCAGGAGCAAAATTGCGCGTTCACCGGAGTCTAGCAAAGATGGTTGTCGCTGAAAAACAAGGCGATGAAGACGTGCATCGGATTGATCCAGCAGGCGATTCGTTATTTGCCGCGCGCACATCTGTGCCAGGCCTAATGGCATAGGCGTGCAGGGTTGTGGCTTCGCTTGAAATGTCCAGTACACCGATAATTTCACCGACGGCGGAGAATATCGGCGCCGCGTGGCAACTAAGAATTTTGTTGCACTCCAGGAAATGTTCGCGACCATGGACAGCTGACACTACCGGCGTCGAATAACGCGGTACCTATAGCATTAGTGCCGCGCAGGGATTCCGCCCAACTGACGCCTGGCTGTAACGCAACCTGTTCAGCTTTTTGAAGAAATTCGGTGCATCCTGCCTCTTGCAAAATCACCCCAGTTGCGTCGGCCAGCAATACGACGCTTTTAGCGCTCGCGACTAGCGATGCCAAAGTCTGAATCTCCGGCTCCGCCATTCGTAACATGTGGCCATATTGTTCACGTCGCGCATTCAGGTCGGCCCGCAACATGGGATCTGGGTCGGCATGCAAAGCATAGTCAATCGACGCGCAGCGCTGCCACGAGCGAAGAATAGAACTTGGAGGTTGGCCCTTTATTTCGTCGGTCAGGGCTTGGGCGGCGTGCGGCGTCAGTGAGGTCATGCCTTTGTCTCCGGTGTTGCGTTATGCGTCAGCAGGAGGTGCCGCTTAATATGCCTGAATGTCGTTTTCTGCGACAGGCCATTGTTTTATTGGGCGATTATGCCACCTCACACGACGGCGGGGAACCGGCCAGTTAGCTGGTTGAAAGACGCCTTCGCGTTCGAAGTAGTGCGCACTGGCATGCATATTGCTTTTTTCACGATGTGGGAACCCTAAATACGGGAACCGGCATCTACGAAAGGAGATATGACATGGACTTAACCGATTTAAAAAATTTTGGCATAGACGTGGAATTTCCATTCAAACGGCACTACGAAAACTATATAGGCGGCCGATGGGTTGCGCCCATATCGGGAAACTACTTTGAGAATGTCTCGCCCATTACCGGACAGGTATTTTGCGAAGTGCCACGCTCGGATGCCGCAGATGTCGATGTCGCGCTCGATGCGGCACATGCGGCTCGCAAGAAGTGGGGTGAAACATCGCCCACCGAACGCGCCAACATTCTTTGGCGGATGGCCGATAAAATGGAGCAGAATTTGAAAACTCTGGCTGTCGCCGAATCCATCGATAACGGAAAACCGTTGCGCGAAACAATGGCAGCCGACGTACCTTTGGCAATCGACCACTTGCGATATTTTGCAAGTTGCATACGAGCCCAGGAGGGCGGTATTTCAGAGGTCGATCACGACACGGTCGCCTACCATTTTCCTGAACCGCTCGGCGTCGTCGGGCAAATTATTCCATGGAACTTTCCATCTGCTGATGGCTGCATGGAAGCTTGCGCCAGCACTCGCGGCGGGTAACTGTGTCGTGCTCAAGCCGGCCGAACAAACTCCCGCGTCCATCCTGGTACTAATGGAATTGATTGGAGATCTGTTTCCAGCAGGCGTCATCAATGTCGTAAATGGATACGGCAAAGAAGCCGGACATGCACTTGCCACCAGCGAGCGCATCGCTAAACTTGCGTTTACCGGGTCTACCGCCACAGGTAAATACATTCTGCATGCCGCCGCTGAGAACCTTATTCCAAGCACCGTTGAACTGGGCGGAAAAAGTCCCAATATTTTCTTCGCCGACGTCATGGATCAAGATGACGCATTCTTTGATAAAGCAATGGAAGGCTTATCTATGTTTGCGCTTAATCAAGGTGAGATATGTACTTGTCCATCGCGCGTCATGGTCCAGGAATCAATTTATGAGCAATTTATCGAGCGTGCCATTAGGCGCGTCGAGGCCATTAAAACTGGGCATCCCCTGGATTCCTCGACAATGGTGGGCGCGCAAGTGTCAAAAGTACAGATGGACAAAATTCTTGTCCTACATCGATATAGGACTAGATGAAGGGGCGCAATGCCTGATAGGCGGTTCGCGCAATGCGCCCGGAGCCGGCTTGAGCGAAGGTTTCTATGTCAAACCCACCTTGCTTTTTGGCGACAACAGCATGCGCGTATTTCAGGAGGAGATATTCGGACCGGTAGCCTCTGTCATGACGTTCAAGGACGAGGACGAAGCTATCGAATTGGCCAACGACACCGAATATGGATTGGGCGCGGGGGTTTGGACGCGTGACGGGACCCGTGCTTACCGTGTGGGGCGGGCGATACAAGCGGGTCGCGTCTGGACCAACTGCTACAACCTGTACCCCGCGCATGCAGCTTTTGGTGGCTACAAGAAGTCCGGCGTAGGACGCGAAAACCACAAAATGGCTCTGGCAGCGTATCAGCAGACCAAATGCTTGCTGGTTAGCTATAGTCCTAATGCACTGGGCTTTTTCTAGAATCGACTGCGCTTGCATTGCCTTATCGCGGCGACGTAATCCGGGATTGCCTCAATTAATATACGGGAAGTCGATGGGCTTTCCGTATTGTCGACTTGGTTTATGCTCTTATCCATTAGAATATCTGGGAGGAGATCATGGTGAGCTTATCAATCGACTTGAATTGCGATATGGGCGAAAGCTTCGGCGCGTGGAAAATGGGCCAGGACGAAGAAATTCTGCCGTTCGTCACCTCGGCCAATATTGCTTGCGGATTCCATGCAGGCGACCCAGCCGTGATGCGCCAGACGGTGGCGGCTGCGATTCGGCACGGCGTTGCCCTGGGTGCGCATCCCGGTTTGCCGGATCTGGCGGGTTTCGGTCGACGCACCATGGACATAAGCCCCGAAGACGCCTACGACCTTGTCGTGGTCCAGGTCGGAGCCCTGGCGGGTGTGGCGGCTAGTCAGGGCGCCGACTCCATCACGTGAAAGCCCATGGGGCTTTGTACAATATGGCTTCGAAAAATCCCGAATTGGCCGAGGCCATTGCACAAGCAGTCCGCGACGTCGATTCGACCCTTGTGTTCTACGCACTGGCCTCCAGCGTTCAAGCTCGTGTCGCAAAAAGTCTGGGCCTAACGGTCGCCGAAGAGGTCTTCGCCGATCGCACCTACCAAAGCGACGGTTCGCTGACCTCTCGCAAGCAGCCCAATGCGATGATCATTGATGCCTGCCGCGTCGATACGGCAAGTGCTTCGGATGATCAAAGAGGGCAAGGTCGGCACCGTTCAGGGTGAAGACCTGCCGGTTCGTGCCGACACCTTATGTATCCACGGCGATCAGGCTGGCGCAGTCATGTTCGCTCAGGGCATCCGGCAGGCACTCAAAAGGAAAATATCTCCGTGCGTAAGATCGGTTCCTGAACGAATTCATGGTGGCATTAAATGATGTAAGGTTGCGCCGTTAAGTACGCATCAGTTCGGATCAACTTTATGAAGAATATTTTCCCCGACGCCGATAGGCGTCATGCTTTGCAGGAGGCGATCCAGCAAGGCCAAGCCTATACGTTGGCGCAGGAAGATGTCGCGTTCCTGGCAAGTGAGGATCTTCGCCCAGTACGCATGCAGCTCGAATTATTGAAGACCGAGCATGCTCTGCGTGAGCATAATGTGCGCGCCACCATTGTTGTGTTCGGTAGTGCGCGCATTATGTCTCTTGAAGATGCGCAGGCAGCACTTGTCCTGGTGGAAGAGCAACTGAATGCGCAGCCGCAGGAACCGACTTTGCAGAGGGCATTTGCCGTGGCTCAGCGTCGTATCGAGCAGGCGCACTGGTACGAGGAAGCGCGCCGCTTTGCCCATATGGCATCGAAGTGTTTTCAGCACGAAGGCCCTTGTGAGCTGGTCGTGATGACCGGCGGCGGTCCGGGCATCATGGAGGCAGCAAATCGTGGCGCATATGAAGCGGATGAGCGCTCGGTTGGCCTTAATATTACCTTGCCCCACGAGCAATACCCAAATCCGTTTATTACGCCCGAACTCGCCTTCAGGTTTCACTATTTCGCGTTGCGAAAGATGCATTTCTTGCTGCGTGCTAGAGCACTGGTCGCTTTTCCAGGTGGCTTCGGTAC
Organism: uncultured beta proteobacterium; assembly: GCA_963706785.1. Taxonomy (GTDB): domain Bacteria; phylum Pseudomonadota; class Gammaproteobacteria; order Burkholderiales; family Burkholderiaceae_B; genus Pollutimonas. Next base: position 143,193 of record CAVPNJ010000008.1, on the reverse strand, counting down.
CCTGGATGAGCTATTCGAGGTACTGACACTGGTGCAAACGCAAAAGATGCCTCGCATCCCCATTGTGTTAGTCAACACCGCTTTCTGGCAACGCCTTGTAGACTTTGACTTCTTAATCGAAGAGGGCATGATCGCCGCGGACGACGCCAAGCTTTTCGTCATGGTAGACAGCGCGGAAGAAGTCATCTCCGCCCTGCGAACTTTTTACTCCGGTGCCGCGCTGGAATGAAACATTCAGTTTATTTTTGACGCCGATAGTTGTAGTATTGCGCATTTGCTTACGAGCTGATTAATGGTCGCCCCCTACAAGATCGGCAGTGGTTCATTCCTGGCGCAATGGCTGGGACTCGGTTCTGCGCTGTCTATCTTGTTCGCCTTGATAGCTATCAATCTTTACAGGGATCACGGGCGTATCGGCCAACGCGAAGAAGAGCGATTAACGACTCAAGCCCGGGTGGTGGCGGAAAATATCGAGTTCCAGTTAGCGACCGTCGATCTGACCCTTGGGCGTATCGTAGCGAAGCTGGCCAACAGTCCGCAAAGCTTCGCGTCCAAAGTTGCCGCGACTGCGTACTTTTCTGCCTTGGTCGACGCAATGCCGGGCGTTCGAACTATCGCTATTCTGGATGCCAATGGCAAGGCGCTTGCTTCTAATCGTCATGAACTAATCGGCCAGAACTTCAGCGAGCGTGCGTATTTCAGTCACATCAAAGACCATCCGGATACAACGGCTTTGTATGTTTCCTCGCCGTTCAGAAGCGTACTGAATCCTTACGTGGTAAACGTTACTCGAATGATTCCGGGCTATGACGGTGAATTTGCCGGAATTGTATTTGCTACTCTTGATCCGAAGTATTTCAACACCTTGGTGGCCTCAGTCCTGTATGCGCCCGACATGTGGGGGATGCTGACTCATTCGGACGGTCAAGCGTTCGTCATACAGTCGCCACAAGAAAATCTGTCGGATCAGTACCCCTCTCAACCAGAGCATGCATTTATGCGTCTTGGCGAACGCCAAGGGTACGACACCGTTATGAACGGCGACTCTTTGATCAGCGATGCGGGGCAAATAGTCGCGCAGCGTACGGTTGGCACGAAACGTCTAAAGACTGACAAGGCGCTTGTTATCGCCGTTGGGCGCGATCGAGGGCAGATATTTATGCAATGGCGACAAGACATTGCCTTTCGCGCCATGGTTTTTGCGCTTATCTGTGTTGCCAGTTTTATGGCGTTGCGTGCGTATCAGATTGCCAGGCACCGGCTTGATCGGCAGAAAGTCGCGGCGGCGGCCAGCTTGCAGGCTGCTCGCGATAACTACCAGCTTATTGTCGAAAACACAGCCGACCTAGTCGCGAGAATCAGTCCCGAAGGCCGTTACACGTATTTGAACAGGGCATTCTGTGGCATGTTCGGCAAGACGGCCACAGATCGCGTTGGTGAATATTTTGCTGCCCGGGTGGTCCGGCCGGATCGGGAACTTGCAAAGACGTCGTTTCGTAAGCTATTCGAACCGCCTCATGCGCTTAGCTTTACCCAGCGTGAAAAAACAATAATTGGAATACGTTACCTGCAGTGGACCGCAAAAGCGCTTTTTGATCCGCAGGGCCAAATTACAGAAATTATTGCCATCGGGCGTGACATGACTGAACATATGCGTCGTGTTGGCACCCTTGAACATCAGGCCTTCCGGGACTTTTTGACAGGACTCGCGAATCGTCGTTATTTCACAAGATTAGCGAAAGATGAGCTTGTCCGAGCATTCCGTTACAACAGGCCGGTTTCTCTGTTTATGTTGGACTTGGATCATTTCAAGCATGTAAACGACGCGTACGGACACAGAGTCGGCGACCTGATGCTGCAAACCTTCAGCAAAGTTCTCCTTAAGACCTTACGCACGACCGATGTCATCGGCCGTGTCGGCGGAGAGGAATTTGCCGTTCTTCTCCCCGAAACAGAGCTTGCTGAAGCGGTCGATACCGCTTACCGTTTGAAAAGCGCTATCGCCGAACAAAGCCTCAGCATCGAGGACCAAACCATACTGCATGTGACAACTTCGATAGGCGTAGTCGAATGGAGGCCCGGCGTCGACCTGGACGACCTTCTTGAAATGGCAGACAGTGCTTTGTATCAAGCAAAGCAATCTGGCCGAAATAAGGTCTGCATTGCTCAGTATCCAGAATCGGGTGAACTGTTTGCGGCCCAAAGCGCCTGACGCCGTCCGCGTTCCAATAGCCGGGCGAACTGATAGATTCAGCCTAGTTGCTTTAATAAAGCCCGTGCGGCCGGTTCGGATGACGCTGGATTCTGTCCAGTGATCAGAAGTCCATCGGTGATCACGTATGGAAGCCAGTTATCGACCTGAGAATAAATTCCCCCATTGTCCTTCAGCATGTCTTCGACCAGAAATGGCACGATATCGGTGAGCCCAACAGCAGCTTCTTCATCGTTCGAGAATCCTGTGACATTTTTTCCGTTGACCAGAGGTTTGCCGTCAGGGCTCTTAACATATCGGAGTACGCCTGGCGCGTGGCAAACTGCGGCGACCGTCTTTTTGGCCGCTATCATTTTTGTAATGAGGGCAATGGAGGTTGCGTCTTCTGCAAGATCCCACAAAGGGCCATGACCGCCCGGATAAAAAACGGCATCATAATCGGTGGCGGTAACGCTAGAAAGGACTAGTGTGTTGGCGAGCGCATCTTGGGTCGCCTTGTCTTCGGCGTAGCGGCGCGTAGCATTTGTTTGTGCATCGGGTGCATCGCTTTTAGGGTCGATGGGGGGGTGCCCTCCGGCGGGCGAAGCGAGGGTGATGTCAGCACCTGCATCCTTGAAAATATAATAGGGCGCTGCAAATTCCTCGAGCCAAAAGCCTGTTTTCTCGCCGGTATTTCCAAGCTCGTCGTGCGAGGTCAAAACCATTAGTATGCGCATGCTGCCTCCTGATTTAACGACACATTAAAGTTTCCGATATGCAAGCCAATTGTAGATAAACTTGCAGCAGAGCCACATGAGGGGTCGTCTGACCTTACCATGGAAGGCTCAATAGCCATCCGCCAAGTCCACTGCAGACAACGACTATCCAAGGCCGAATATTCCATAATGCCAGGGCACACAGCGCCACAAAAGCGAGGGCCAAGTCAGGTAGTCGGTGTATTGCGCTAGTCCATACCGGGTGATATAACGCCGCCAGCAATAGGCCGACTACGGCGGCATTGACGCCCGCCAAAGCGGCACGCATGAGCACGTTGGTCCTTAACTGTTCCCAAAAGGGTAGCGCCCCCACAACGATGAGAAAGGAGGGGGCAAAAATAGCGACGAGGCAAAGTATTCCCCCGACAACTCCAGTTGGCGGTCGTGCTCATCGAGGCCCCCAGAAACGCAGCAAAGGTGAATAAAGGACCCGGCATCGCCTGAGCAGCCCCGTAGCCGGCGAGGAAAATCTCGTTGCTCACCCAGCCGTTGGGCACAACTTCGGCTTGAAGTAATGGCAAAATGACATGGCCGCCCCCGAATACTATTGCTCCGACCCGATAGAAGACATCGAGCATGGACAAACCCTGGATGGGCCAGGTTTGTGCAAGAAGAGGAAGACTGATAAGTAAGGTAAAGAAGATCGTTAAGAAAACGGCTCCGGTACGTCGGCGTACGCGGATAGAAAGGGCCTCATGCGCTAATTCGTGGGACGGCTTAATCAGCATCGAGCCAGCGATACCGGCAGCGATGATCGCTACGAGTTGACTAAGTGTGCCCGGCCATATGAGCACCATACCGGCTACAGTCAACATGATCGTAATGCGCAAAGTATCGGTGCACAGGCTACGTGCCATTCCCCAAACCGCGTATGCAACGACAGCGACCGCTGCCACTTTCAATCCCTGCAGAATGCCGGCGGGAATTTCTTCGCCCCAGCTGGAGATACCCAGTGCGACCAGGATCATCGCGATCGCCGAAGGCAGGGTAAAGCCCAACCATGCGGCCAGCGCGCCACTATACCCCCCGCGTGCTAGTCCTAGCGCCAAGCCTACTTGGCTACTTGCGGGACCCGGCAGGAACTGGCAAAGAGCAACCAGATCGGTATAGCTGCGCTCACCCAGCCAGCGGCGCCTGACTACAAATTCCTGGCGGAAGTAGCCAATATGGGCGACCGGTCCTCCGAATGACGTGAGTCCGAGACGCAGGAAAATAAGAAACACTTGCCATGCGGTAGTGGGTTGTTGCGGTATATCTGTAACCTTTAATGAGGACATGCCTGGCGCTTAGAAGCGATCCAAAACGACGAAAGCGGCAAGTACGGTCTGTCGTCAAGTTGAACGCGATTATTGGAATCTGCCCGTAGCTTACCGAAGAAATAGTCGTTAATGTGAAGTGCATTGCCTATTCATAGCGCCGAACGTCTGGAAATAACCTTGCCGAGCGCTTGACGTTTGGCCATTCAGACTTTTTTGGCCAAACGCCATGACATATAGTGCATCACGAACATCAATGGAGTGACGGTTATTGCGGCTTTTCACTTCCTACGGTTGCAGAAGCACCCTTATTGCTAGTGTCCGGACCCGTGCGCATCGGGGCGCCAGCTGGAGGGCTTTCCGAGGAGGGCGCTGTCTGCTGTGGTTTGCCCATGGTAGACGGCATGCCACCGGAGGTTGGCATGTCAGATTGATGTAGCTTAGGATTGGCTTTATTGGTGGTTGCTGGTTTGTCTGTTCCGGGCACTGAACTGTACGGAGCTTCCCCCGTGATCGGTTTCTGATGGAGAGGGCGTGCTGGTAGAGGGTGATTTCGGTGGTGGCGGGTTTTTTTGAGGCACTGAGCTTTCAAGCGCTTCACCTTGGGCAGTACTGCCGCTGCCGGTTTTCTGCGCCTGGGCCGCTGCAAAAGGGATTGCCACTATGGCCGAGATCAGAAGAGTTTTTTGAAGTAGCTTCATGCTTTCACCTTTAAGAGATACGATCGTTAGTCGACTTGTAAAGATAGACTTAGTTGACTTTTCGAAACGGCGTGGGTGCCGTCAGACTTATTTAGCAAGCGGCGTGCCGCCGAAGTTCATCTGATCGGTGCGAGATTAAAGCCGCGACATCCGATGCTAGAAGGCATGCTACGTGCTGGTGAAGTCCTGGTGCCAAACCCCGCTTTGTTCTCACTAGAAAGGAGTTAGCTTATGTCGATTTTCAAGAGCATCCTGGCAAAGATTTTTCCGTCCGAGCATCCTGCCAATCAAACAGCACCGCAAGCCAGCCCCGGTTCTGCTGCTCCGCCAGCGGCAGGCGCTTCGTCTGGAGCAGCGGCTCCCGCCGCTACCACAGCGAGGTCGCCGGAAACTGCGACCGGTACCCCCGGGGTGACGTCGTCGATGGCTGCCCCAGCCGCCGCCAACGCGACGTCGACGTCCGCTGCTCAGTCCGTCGACGTTGAGGCGGTCCTACGCGAGATGCAATCTAAAAATTCTGAGAAGCTGAACTGGCAGACGTCTATCGTTGACCTTCTTAAGCTTTTAGGTCTCGACAGCAGCCTTACTGCCCGAAAGCAACTTGCCAAAGAGCTGAATTACACCGGTAGCACCGACGATTCGGCAACAATGAATATATGGCTTCATAAAGAAGTCATGCGCAAATTCGCTGAAAGCGGTGGCAAAGTTCCCGAAGATTTAAAGGGCTAGCGGTCCTTACCGAGGAACCGTTTAAAACGGTTCCTCACCTTTTAGCGATTCGACTTTCTGTAGGGGACCGTCAAAGCATTACGTGCGAGCGCCGGTGACTAGGGGTTTGCTTTCCAGTCTAGCGGCCATGCATTTGCGAGCACGTTTTGCAGCCACAACGTACACGTCAGGGTTTTGGCGTCGGTGATCTTGCCGTTGCGGCAATCATCGATTAAATCTTTGACACCCACAGTACGCAACTCCAGGAACTCGTCTTGGTCCAGCTGTTGGGCTCCAGGTGTTAGATCGCTCGCAAAGAATATATGAATGATCTCGGTGGAGTATGAAATGGCCAGGTGCATGACACCTGCATAAGCCCACCGGGCTGCAGTAAAGCCGGTTTCCTCGAGCAGTTCGCGCTTTGCACAAGTTAACGGATCTTCGTCGGCATCGAGCTTACCAGCCGGGAACTCTGTCATTACACGATTGACGGGATAGCGAAATTGGCGTTCGAGCAACACATGGTCGTTATCCAATAATGGAATAATCACGACTGCTCCGGGATGCACGATGTATTCGCGCGTCGAGCTTCCGCCATCGGGCAGGCGTACTGTGTCGCGGCGAGCTTTCAAGAGATCACCTTCGAACAAGGTCTCGCTCTCGAGCAAAGTTTCGGTCAGATGACGATCGGCAGTGTTGATCATGGCGAGGGGGGAGCGGGGAAGTAAGTGACTAATTAGCTTACCACCGGATGCTTCGCTTGCTGGCGGCGACTGCGGATTATGCCGCCGACGGCTGCAGGGCGATTACGGCCATGCCAGTAAGTGCGATGGCCGCGCCCGCGATATCCCATCGGGTCAAGGGCACGCCGTCCACAATGCGCAGCCATGCCAATGCGACAGCGATGTACATGCCACCATAGGCTGCATAGGTTCGACCAGCTGCCGTCGGGTGAAGAGTAAGCAGCCAGGCAAATAGACCTAGCGAAATGGCGGCAGGCAAAAGCAAGATAAGGCTCTTACCCTGCCTAAGCACAAGCCACGGTAAATAGCAGCCGATAATTTCAGCTAGTGCCGTTACGGCGAAAAGCACAGCAAGACGAACAAGTTCCAAGATTTCGAATCCATTCTGCCACCGGTTGGAATTATGGCATGACCTGAACGACCACATTTGCCAGAAGTCTTTTCAATGCTAGTCTGTCTGCTGGATTAGAATTGCCTTCTTTAAGCATTGCGGAGCACCGATGAAAGATTCCATTCGCCTAACCCAGTATAGTCATGGAGCCGGCTGCGGATGCAAGATCTCGCCCAAGGTGCTGGAGGTGATTTTGCAGGGCAGCGGCGCTCAGGATCTCGACCCGAAGCTCTGGGTGGGCAATGCCTCCCGTGACGACGCGGCGGTTTACGCGTTAGATGAAAAGCGCGGCGTGGTTTCGACTACTGACTTCTTCATGCCTATCGTCGACGATGCCTTCGATTTCGGCCGTATCGCCGCTACCAACGCCATTAGCGACATCTATGCCATGGGCGGCAGTCCGCTACTGGCCATCGCTATTCTCGGTTGGCCGATCAAGTTGCTGCCGCCGGAAATCGCACGTGAAGTCATCCGCGGCGGGCGTTCGGTTTGTGATGCAGCTGGCATTCCATTGGCCGGTGGACACTCTATCGACGCCCCTGAGCCGATCTTCGGTCTGGCCGTCACCGGCGTGGTCGATAAGACGCGCCTGAAGCGTAATGACACCGCGACCGTCGGCTGTAGGCTTTACTTGACCAAGCCACTGGGCATCGGCATTCTGACTACCGCGGAAAAGATGTCCAAGCTGCGCACCGAAGACATAGGCTTAGCGCGGGACTGGATGTGTACCCTGAATAAACCGGGCAGCCGATTCGGCGAGCTGGACTGCGTCACGGCCATGACCGACGTTACCGGCTTCGGCCTGTTAGGCCACTTGGCGGAAATGGCCGATGGCAGCGGCGTAAGCGCTCGCATAGAATACGCTAAGGTCCCGCGTCTGCGGGGCGTCGATTATTACTTGGGCCAGGGCTGCGTGCCCGGCGGAACCTCTAGAAACTTCGACAGTTATCGTGAGCGCCTGGGGCCTATCAGTCAGGATCAGCTGCAACTGCTCTGCGATCCGCAGACCAGCGGAGGACTATTGGTGGCAGTAACGCCCGACGGAGAGGCTGAATTCCTGGCTGCTGCGGCCGAATACGGACTTCGATTGGCGCCGATCGGCGAACTGATAGAGCGACAAAGCTACGCGATAGAAGTATTGTGATGCGCGAGAACATCGGTGACTACCGGGCACTCTTTCTTAACGATATACCGATGTTGGACACCCGCGCGCCAAGCGAATTCAATAAGGGTGCGTTCCCAGGTGCCATAAACCTGCCCCTGATGGACGATGTCGAACGGCAGAAAGTCGGCATTTGCTATAAGCAGCAGGGTCAGGATGCTGCCATCGCTCTCGGTCACCGGCTGGTCACCGGCCAGATCAAGAATGAGCGCATCGCTGCATGGGCAGCTTTCGCCCGCGCCAACCCCGATGGCTACCTGTATTGCTTTCGCGGAGGCTTGCGCTCGGAGATCACCCAGAAATGGCTGAAGGATGAGGCGGGGATCGAGTACCCCCTAGTGCTCGGCGGTTACAAGGCAATGCGCAACTTCTTGCTAGAAACCGCCGCGCAAGCAATCGCTGAGTGCCGTTTCGTCGTGTTGGGCGGCATGACCGGAACGGGGAAGACCGATGTTTTATTACAGCTTGACAACAGCCTTGACCTGGAAGGCCATGCCAATCACCGTGGCTCCAGCTTCGGGAAGCATGCTATCGGCCAGCCGGCCCAAATCAACTTCGAAAATCGCCTATCGGTAGATATTCTTAAAAAGCGCGCCGCCGGCCACAAGCTTTTCGTACTAGAGGATGAGAGCCGCGCCATCGGCAATTGCAGTTTACCGGTTGAGCTATATCGAAGCATGCAGGCCTATCCCATTGTCTGGCTGGAAGACAGTCTTGAAAATCGGGTGCGACGTATAGTGCGCGACTATGTGACTTGCCTGCACGCTGAGTTCGTGGCTTTGCATGATGAGGAACAGGGCTTTGAGCGTTTCGCGAAACGTCTCCGCGAAAGTTTGGACAACATCGTCAAGCGCCTGGGTAGCGAACGACACCAGATCCTGGCGGTCAAAATGGACGCGGCTCTTGCCGAGCAGCGACGCAGTGGCACCGTGGAACTGCATCTTGAATGGATCGAGGGCCTATTAACTGGATACTACGACCCAATGTATGTCCATCAACGTAAGCTCGAGTCGAATCGTATTGTGTTCGCCGGCGAACAACGCGCGGTGCTGGATTACTTAAGACAGGCTGGAATTGATAGATGAGCGCGACAGCGCTATCCTCGTACCCGGCATATTTCACTTCGACATCACGCTGCCCGGCTATCAACCTTCGTCACTTTCGTCTTGTGCTTTATCGCCGATGGTGGCCAGTCGTTTGGTCTCTCGGATGATCGACTCGACGTATCCTCGCGAGTTGCCTGAGTATTTCTTTAACGCCCCAGGAAGCCCATTCTTTGCTTTAGACAAGTATTCTTGAAGAATCTGCGACCCTACACGAATGTTCACGCTTGGATCGAACAATGACTCACGCCGATGCAGCTTGTCCGGATGCCATCTGGCGACGACTTGCATAAGCCCTTGAGCGCCATACTTGTTCTTGATTCCAGCTCTAAGGCCGCTTTCCTTCTGGACTACTGCCAAAATCAACTCGGGGCTTAGACCTTCATGCTTTTCTGCCTCGCCCCATGCCAAGTCGACATATTCGCGGACAGTTTCTTCATCCTTATTGAACTTCGCAGCTAGATAACTTGTGATCGCTTCTTTTCGCACGCCGTGCTCGTCATCCAGATCCTGCGCAGCAATGATCTCTGCTGGCGCGGGTAAATCCACTTCAAAGTCTTCGATCTTTACGTAGAACTCCGAAAGCGGCCGCAGTGTGGTGGAAAGGGCAGCGTAAGGTGAAACTACCGGACCGGCGTGATTCGACACTGTCGCAGATGCCAGAGGCTGCCAAAGCAAACCAAAAAATAGAGTTATCTTGGCGGCGAGTGGATACAATTTTCGTGCATCAAATGCTATCGGTTTAGGTCGAGCCTGAACGGACTGGTGCAGTGACGTGGTCACAAGAAGGGTCTCTCTGTAGTCGCAAAAGTGGTCGGTAACTTTATCATGCAACGGCAAGCACCTAAACTGGAGTTGCAAACAATTGCTTTAGTATCTTTTGGACTAAATTATTGTCCCTTGAACGAAGTTAATGCTCAATGTAGACAGAGGCTCTTCGTTTTGACAATCTGAAATAAAGCGTTTCAATCTCACCATTATTTTTAATGAACGATGGTCGATACTGAATGGCCGGCACCTAGTGCTAATGTTTAGGAGACGTCACATGGCAACAACAACCGACAAAGTCAAAGATGCTATCGACCACGGGGCTGATGCGGCAGGCACGGGAATATTAGAGGCCGCTGATAAAGCGGCCGACGCAACGCAACGGGCAAAGCAGGCGGCTAAAGATGCTGTCGACAGCGGTCGAGATACGCTCGAAGGAGCGTTGATATGTGCGAAGGATATGGTCCGTGCTAATCCTGTGGTGGCTGTCGCTACCATAGCTGCGATCGCCTATCTTTGGGGTCGACTCAAGCGATAACAATCTGTAAGGGAGAGGCCGCGCATTCGTGCCGCTGCCTCTCTAGCGTTGCACGCGCTAGCCCTATGGAATTTTCCACTAGCGATGTCGGCGGATGTGGCTGAAAAAATCAAGCCAGTACGCTGCAATGAATTCTACTTAGTATTCGGAATCAATTTGAATCCGTAGCTCGCTCCCCATTTGTCCATGCGGGCGATCCATATGGTGTTGCATGCGATGCAGCGGTATTGGCGCTCTGTCGCCCCATCGTTTGAATCAGTCGGTCTGGTCCCTTGGTGCCTCATGTTCTCGTGAGGGTCGTTTCCGACATTAAGGCAGGGCTCACATAGCAACGACGCAATTGTTTTGGGCATGGATTGAATTTGAAGTGGTAGACATCGATATTCTATGTCACATTTTGCATCCATGAATTGAATATTGTTTTTTTCAGCGGTGCCAGGGCGCGGCGTCACCCCGGTCCTGCGTGGGCTGGAAATCCAGCCGGAAGAACGACACTTCGTTGCTAAAAATATTCGCGCTGTGGAAAGCAAGGCGCAAGGCGGACAATCGAGGCCGTCGCCTACAATCGCATGGTGTCCCGTTCCAGCAGCGGCCCGCAGTATCCCGATTTCAGCAGAATGACGATTAAGAAGAAGCAAGTTTCACCTAGAAGCCGTTCAAAGACCCGTTTCAAATCTAGTAAAGCGCCCGCTGGTCGCATCAAGCGTTTCCTGAGGGCATGCAGTGCTGCCGCGATCACCGCGTTTAGCGTTGCCAGTTACGTACTCAATCCGCAATTACACGAACAGTTTTCGCTTGAGCCTATCGTCTCGCAGCTCGGATTTCTGAGCCAGCAGACGGCCCCCCAGGTGACGTTCACCGGGGCGCAGGCTCAGACACACTTTACGCAGTGCCCACAATTCTTCCCGGCTGCTCGGCCCCCTTCCGTTCCAGCCGGCCAGGCGCTTCGAGAGCTCTGCTTCTCGTCGTTCGCGATCCTGCATAGTGGCCAGACAAAGACACCCGTCTTTGTCGCGCAGCGACTGAACCGTCAGATGCTGCTGCAGGCCAAAGCGATTCAAAGAACGGACAGATTCTACGCAGAAGCGCGGCTACCGCGGGGCGAACGTGCGGCGCTGGACGATTATCGAGGCTCGGGCTATGCGCGAGGACATATGGCTCCAGCCGGTGACATGCATGACACTGAGGCGATGGCGCAAAGCTTTTCTCTCGCCAATATGGTTCCGCAGGATCAAACCCATAATGCAGGCGCCTGGAATCGTATCGAGCAGGACACGCGCAAATACGTGATGCGCGCCGCCGGCGATGTTTATATTTTTACTGGCCCTGTTTATCATGCTCGACCCCAAACGGTAGGGACAGGCAAGGTGACGGTGCCCAGTCATATTTTCAAAGTGGTTTATGACCCGACGACGAGAAAATCATGGGTTCATTGGCAGGCAAACAGTGCAAACACTAAGGCCGGATCCCCGATCAGCTATGACCAGTTTGTTCGGCGTACTGGGTTGGCGCTACTGCCGTAGCGCTGAACTCAGGAACGCTCCGCTACCGCTTGCAAAGAAAAAGCCCTCCGAAGAGGGCAGAACGAATACAGCAGGGAACGCTATTCTTTAGGCAAATCGAGAATATCATCATCAACGTCTTCTGTTTTGCGCTGAGGGGCGCCAAGACCCTTTTCCGCTTTACCTTCATGCTTCGTGTCCTTCTGGTCGGTCGCTATACCGGCCATTTCTTTGATGTCGCTTTTGACTTCGTGGCGTGCGCCTTTCGCTTCATCTTTTTCCATGGTGCTTCCTTTAGAAACTCGAGTGCAATAGTGCTGCACTCGCCCATGACCAGAGCAAACCATGTGCCCGGTCGACGGGCGAAGAAGGGGCCTTACGAATAAATGGTGAATCAGCAGCGACGTAGTATACGACGCGCGGCGCCAGGCGGAAAGGTTTCTAAGAACCTGATATAAGATGGGCTACAGCATTTCTTCAAGGTTAAAAAATGTTCATTCAAATGCTTAGCCGATGCGGCGTGGCGCTGTTTCTCGTCGCACTTGTTTCTGGGTGTTCTTCCGTCGGCCTCGGGGGTTCGGATCGTGGCGACGAGTGCAAGTGGAACCGAAGCAGCTGCATTTATGAAGGTGCGTATGAGCCAGGCGAGCGAGACTATGCTGAACAGGAAGCCAAACGCTTGAATCGCGCTCAATCCCAAAGGCTGCGTCGTAGCCTTTAGCGCGCAGCGTAGTGGCAAGTTGCCACCACGCTGCTGCGGGACAGAATACACGTGGACGATAGTGAAGGATCCCCGGGCGGCCGTATCATCGTCAGCAGATTCCAGCACGGCTAGATTTTTCCGGCGCGAGGCTTTAAAGGGTCTTCCGGGGACAACATGTCCTCATCTTCGGTCCTGCGGCTGTCCGCGGGTCGCAGGTTGTCGCCGTCAACGCGCTCAACGTCTACCTGGGTCCCTCGAACTGTGTCGCTGACTGTTTCCGTGCGCTCGGACGACTGCTTGCCAACGACGACTTCTTCGACAACGCGGGCCGTCTTTTGCACCACCGGAGTTTCCTGCGTTTCGCGCAACTCTACAAAGCCCTCTTTCAAATCGGCCTCTGTTGCAGGCCGGTCGACGGGGCGCCTTTCGATTGACGCATGCTCATCGCGCAAAGTCACCGATTCACTGACAGGTGTCTCGGTAGCGCGGGAATAGACGCGGAAAGCGCCTGTCTGCACACGTCGTTTACCGACCTCAAGTTCCTCCTGGACAACCGGAAAAGCTTTCTCATCGCCTTCGGGTTGAGTAAGAGAGGTGGGCTGCGCGCCAGACGTCAAGCCGGAAGTCCCGGCGGCAAAACCGGTGCCAGGCGCAGTGTAGGCAGTAGAGCCGGTTCGTTCAAGAGGAGGACTGTAGCCCGTGCCTCCGGTGTTTTCCCACTGAGCGGCGCGTTTATCAATATCAATTGCCCCGGCAGATTCCAAAACACTCTGGACCCGAACCAGTTCATTGTCTCCTTCAACGTCCACGCTCACGAGTGCGCCGCCGCGGCGTACAGCCTCTTGGTATTGACCGACCTCTGGTGGACGGTCGTCACCCCCTACTAGATTCGAGAAGAACCGCTCGATCTTGTCGAGTATCCCCTCATCTTCGGGTTCTGTTATCCGGTCGGATCCACTTATTGATGCGGATTCTCCTATTTCCGATTGACTTGAATGAATTTCCACGTTGGAACGTGGGATGCCGTCTGCAACAAGCGCCTCTACCGCGGCGTTTGCCTCTTGATAGGTGTCAAAAACACCGATAATAGTCTGAGACATAAGAACTGCCCTGTAAGGTTGCTGATGACGTGCACTTAAGGCATAAACCCTTGATGCACATGGGAAACTGCGCCGTGCAGAACAGCAAACCGCGTGCCTATTCTTGCTTGATCCAATCTCCCTGTTCACCGGCGCGTTTCTCAATGACGACTTCTTCTTTTTTCACTGTAACGCTTTGTACGGAGTCCTGCTCCGTCAGGTGCTTGGTGACGTGGATTTCCTCTTTCAGCATGAGGCGCGTTGTAATGACAGGCACATATTCAAAGACGGGAATGACAAGCTTGTCACCGTCCTGACGTGCTCCGTATTCGTTATCGACCGGCCGATTGATGGATACTCGATGTATCTGAAATTGCTCCGAACGTAGCGTCACTGGAACATCTACAAATTCCTCATGTACTACCTTATGCACGCGAACAGCGCCCGTCTCCTGTTTCTCGACACCAATGACGACGTCTTCCTGAGTCGCTGCAATGCTTACGGGCTCTTGCAATGACTCCGAAGGCTCCTCACCGCGCGGTGCTGACTTATCGCCTGAGTTCATGCCCGTTCTCCTGCTTGATGGGGATGGCTGAGCCACGCCTGGTTTTGCTTCATTGGAGCGATGCAAGTACCGTGCCGTATCGAGCATTTTCTCAACTGGCCGGCGGCAATCGCGCCCTTGTAGGGAATGTTTTATTGGAAAATTTTTAGCTGCATGCTAGGAACGAAGAAGGCCCGCCTGCTGAGCGGGCTAGTTACTCAACGATCGCAGTACACCTGAGCAATCCAGTGACTCCACAAATGGCTAATACGACTCTGAATTAAGTCCAACTATTCTATGCACGGTTTCGCATCGCCAACATGAATCGTTTTTTTCAAGAAGGCCTTACGCGTTCGAACTTGAATGAAAATACTGAACGCCGCCCCGAATAGTGGGGTCGGTTTAAAAGTTAACCACGTAAAACTACCGAATAGGTGGCACTATGTCCCCGCAAGAAACTCCGTCCGGCATTATGCATGTGAGGCCGCAGCCCATCATCGACGGCAAGGGGGTTTATGCGACCCGTGGCGGACAGCTCGCTTTCATTGAGGCCTCTGAGCTAATTGCAGGAAGGGTTGTTTTTACAGGTTACATCACCAAGCTAGAGAAGAGTAAGAACGCGGTCCATGAACGGCACCGCTGGTTCGCGAATGGAACCCTCGCTGATTCCTCGCCCTCTGCTGACAATATGCTAAACGTTATTGAGAAGGTTTGAATATGATTATTCTGTTCGCCTTACAAGATGTCGCAACTCATAGCTAATGGAGTGCCGCTCCCCGCCAAAAGCGGACATGCGAGTTAGTTAAAGGCGTGTCATTACTCGTACACCACCGGGCATCCCGCCATTAGACAGCCCTCTGAATAAGTATTAAATTTTCCATTAGCATCCGGAGATCCAAACCTTGGTTGGTTTAGGTCCTGTACAGCACGCAACACGACACAAACTATGTAATAAACAAGTCAAGGAGAGCACGTCATGTCACTCAAAGGCAAGATTCAGCTTACGCTCCTCATAGTTGCGCCGCCGGATCAGGTGGCAGAAGGCGATCGCCTCATTCGCAGCCACGGTCCTTGGATGGAGGCAACGCATCACCGCATGGGGGACAAGGCTCTTTTGAGTTACACCCTGTCCAAAGCGCCGGAGCTCTCCAATCCCTTGGATGCCAACTCTGCTCCTACGGGAAACACCTGCTTCATCCTGAGCGAGATCTACGAAACAGATGCTGGTGTCGCCGACCATTTCCAGATGGCCGAGTCGAGTTGGCAAGACTTTCCAGCCCTCATGAAGTGGCTGGAAAAATGCACAGTCACCGGACTGCCGGCGGCTCCAGTCATCAACTCGCTTTAGTGAATGTGGGCTGGAGTGGCCCATGTCGATCGTTGTCCGACCTGCAAGCGCTGATGAACTGTCACGCGCAGAAGACTTGGTTGTCCACAGCATCAATGATCTAACTGTCCGCCACGGTTTCGGGTCGGTCGCCGCGTGGCGGTCTCCGGATTTCCAGGCGTTCTGCATTCGAGACGATCCGCGCGGCGTGTGGCTGGCCGAGGATAATGGCGAGATTGTCGGGTTCGCCCTAAGCTGGGTCTGCGGTCGGCTCTGGTTTCTGTCAGAACTATTCATTGCACCCGGCCGTCAGGGACAGGGCATTGGCAACAAATTGCTGGACCGCACCCTGCTGCATGCCAGTCAGGCCGGTGCGACCGAAAGAAGTTTGATCACCTTCGCCTTCAACGTTGTGTCCCAGGGCTTATACGTGCGGCACGGCTTATTTCCGCGCTTGCCCATCCATTTATGCAGCGCCGAGCGTGAATCATTGTTGCATCATGCGCGGGGCGTCGCATTTCGAGCGACATCTATCCAGGGAACTACTGCCGATTACGAGACCCTGCGGCAGCTTGACGTTGCAATTCTGGGTGTTTCACGTGCGAAGCATCATCGATATTTGCTGAGCGATTCCGAGATGGAAGGCGTGTTTCTCGAAGATGGAGGCGAGCGCGTTGGTTACGCGTATGTTGCCGCAACGGGTCATATAGGTCCCCTGGCAGTCATGCGTGCGGATGCGATGGTCGGTGGATTCAGAGCGGCGCTGGCGATAGCCGTCGGGCGCCACGCCAGGCAGATCTCCGTGTTCGTTCCAGGGACGTCCGAGGCACTGGCGATTGCGGCCAGCATAGGCATGCGATTCGCGCTGCCGATGGTCCTGATGTCGACGCGTGACTGCGGCGACTGGACGCGTTATCTCCCGCGCAATCCTGGCTTCATGTGAGACCTCATCGGGCAGTGTGTGCTCGAGGGAACTCTGTCCTGCTTTCATCTCGATTTCTGCATCAGCTTCAAGCGACAATGGGATAGTTGGATAGGAAAAGCGCTCGCTTTGTTTCTTCATCGTTGATCCGCTTGAACTCATGGTCCTTGCCGCCTTCGCGCGCGGGTGCAGCTGCCGGCCGCGCATTGACGGCCTGAAACAGTCGCCTGAGGTTCGGATACGATGCGAGCGGGTCTTCGGCTCCCTTTAATACGCGCGAAGCACGGTCGAGCCACCCTACGCCTACGTCGACGGGCCTGGTTCCGTAAGGCAGGTCAGACTCCTCCAGGAAGAGCGCGACCTTGGCTGGAATTGGGGCTAGGGTGAAAATAGAAGTGATTCATGCGTGTATCCTATAACCAAGATTGCGGGGTAGGGCTAGGACAGCATAGTTGTTGTATAGAACGTGAAGAAAATCTTTTTAAGAAAGCCATTATGGTTATTTTGCCGCCTTGCGAGACGATTTGCGCGTTTTCGCTGCGGCTAATCAGGAGACAAAAGTGAATTCGATCCGTGCGTGCGTCTTTGATGCCTATGGCACTCTTTTCGACGTCCATTCGGCGGTAATGGGAAATGCAGATAAAGTTGGCGATTGTGCAGAGGCATTCTCAGCTCTTTGGCGACAGCGTCAGCTCGAATACTCATGGACCCGCACGATGATGGGGAAGTATGCGGACTTCTGGCAACTCACTATCGAAGCATTGGATTTCGCGCTGCAGACCTATGGGCTTGAAGGTAAGCCAGGTTTAAAAGAAGGCCTTCTGAACGCATACTTTGAATTAAAAGCGTACCCAGATGCCGCCGACAGTCTCGCAACGCTGAAAACCCAAGGATATGTCACTGCTATTCTGTCCAATGGAAACAATGAAATGTTGCAGGGCGCAATAGCCGCTAGCGACCTTAGTGGGTTGCTAGACGACTGTATTTCGGTGGACCAGATCAAGACTTACAAGCCTGACCCGAGTGTTTATCAGTTGGCGTGCGATCGTCTCAACGTACACCCTCACGAGGTTTGCTTCGTATCATCGAATGCATGGGATGTCGGAGGCGCAGCGGCTTTCGGGTTCAATGCTATCCGGATTAACAGGCAAGGCGCCCCACTTGAATACCAGTGTGCTCCGCTGAAGCATCAGTTAAAGGCACTCTGCGAATTGCCATTACTGCTTTCACAAATTGCGGCTATGAAGGTATAGCGTGCCACGGACCCGGAACGTCATCCTGCCCTTTACTCGACGAGCCGCTACGCAGCGTCACGCGCCGTTATCGCCTACCGACGCAGGATCTTCGGGCCCCGGTTAGCTCGCTTTCGAAAGCAATGGCTGAAGTGCATCGAGCAAGCGGTGGGCAGCAGCGTGAGTACCTTCTGGCGTCGTGTCTGCCTCAAATTCTGCGATCTCGACCCCGACGACTTCGCTGTTGGCAAGCGCTTCTGCGATCTGGCGCAACTCGGTCAGACTAAGGCCGCCCGTGACGCTGTAATCAGTCGGAACTAAACCGGGCTCCAACACATCGCAGTCGAGATGGAAGTAGACAGGACGGCCCGCGACGGCCGCAGAAACTTGTGCTGCGATGTCAGGGCCTGGAGGGATAAGAGTCACCGCGCCGCGAGCGATGAGCTGTTGCTCGGGTGGGTCAATATCTCTGGCCCCGACAAGAATCGTATTGGCCGAAGATAGCCCTTGGCCAAAGCCAGAATCCCATCTCCCAAGCGGCCCGGCAAGGGCTAGCCCTCCAAGATAGCCGGTTGTCGTGCTATCCGGAGTGTTTAGATCTGCGTGCGCGTCGAGCCACACAACGACTGCGTCGGGTCGGTAACGGGCAACGACGGGCAGCGTGGCAAGTGAAACTGCACAGCGGGAAAGTGCGGTGAAAGGTACAGCTCTTTGGCTGAGCAGCTGCTTGTATCGCGCGCCCATTGCGCGCAGGGCTGGACGTGCAGCATCGAGTTCGACCTGCCATCCGGTTGCCAACGCCTGCTCAGGCTGACTTATCACAACTGGATCAACCCGGAGGCGGCGGGCCAATTCCTTTGCAATGGCCGGCGACCCCGCCATTGCCCGGTCATTGTGATCACCGGCTCGGCCGGCGAAGTGTGTCAAGGCGGGCGTCACTGTTAAAGTTAAGTTTTCCAAGCGGGCTCTTTCTTGGCAAATTAGGTTTTTTGATTATAGGGTTCGCAATGTGATTCGAAAATGAGATGGGAAGCGGACATTTACCCGAGGCCAATATCCAGTCTCCCTGTAAAGTGCCACAATAGGTTCCTGAACTTGGCAACCATATAGGAGGCGTACATGATCGATCAAACCCAAACTGAACTCGCCAAATCTTTTCTGGGGCAATCCAAAAGTGCTGCGCAACAAGCCTACGGAGCATGGGAAATGGTGATGAAGTCACAGCAGGCCATGTTGGAGTCAATGCGAAGTGCAGGCGCCCCTTTTGAGATTGCAGCTGACCAATATAAAAAGCTCATAGAGTTTCAGTCTCAGCAATATAAGGCCGCGCTTGAGTATATTGACAATTTGGCCATAGACCTCGAACAGCAGATCGACCAGCGCAAGAAGTAATTTCTGCTTATCAAATCAATGGCCGCAAAAGGCGGCCACTGGTCTTGGATTTAACACTTATCTAGCGCCATAGGCCTCTTAACATTTGTTTTCGGGCCAGAAGGGGTCAGTCGCATGAAACCACGAGTCACTGTTATTACCATTGGCGTTGATGATCTTGAGGCCTCACTGCGCTTCTATCGTGATGGATTGGGCTTTCCTACCCAGGGCATTGTCGGTAAGGAATTTGAGCATGGGGCGGTTGTCTTCATCGATCTACAGCCCGGCCTTCGCTTAGCGCTGTGGCCGCGCGCGAGCATCTCTCATGACACAGGACTGCGAGCAGGCGTTGCGAACCCAACCGAGATGACTTTGGGTCATAACGTCTCGTCAAAAGCCGAAGTTGATGCCGTCATGGGTAGAGCGGCCTCGGCGGGCGCAGCTATCGTCAAACCAGCACAGGACACCTTCTGGGGCGGTTACTCAGGCTATTTCCAGGATCCGGACGGACATCTTTGGGAAGCCGTCTGGAACCCGGAGTGGCGACTCGGGTAAGGAAGTAGTGTTAACCGTAGGCGTGCGTAGCATCGCCGACGTTTTTTTTCGACATGATCCACCGAGGTGCTTGGAGATAGAGCGGGCTATCAACGCCGTCGAGGATGCGCTGTCGAGCAGCCACGTGCAGCGCGCCGCCGCAGCAGCCTTACTGATCCTTCGTGAGTGCATGCACCACCTTGGCTTTGAGGGAATCCTCATCCTGCCGTCTTGAGTGGTCGAAGTGACTCACTTCGGTAATGCTTCGACCATTGGTTCAACAAGCGGATAGAGGCGGGCTCGCGCACCGGTGATGAACCAAGCCGGCCGGTGGATTACTGCGTTTTGCATTGACGGGCCTGTGTAACGGTAGGGTGATGCAATGCCGAGTTACCCTTGTCTTAAGGCGCCGTGCGTGACAGAAAGTGTGCAAGCGCCTTAATGTCGTCATCGCTGGCGCTATACAGGGCCGCCGCCATGATTGTGTCGCGTCCAACTGCCTGGTTCGACTTGAATTGCCGCATGCTGTGTAGCAAGTAGTCTTCGCGTTGTCCTGCCAGCCGCGGCATCTGTTCACGTCCCGCGTAGTTGGGTAGGTGACAAGTACCGCAGCGCATGTCGCGCGCAAGCTTTTCGCCGAGACCATACAGCGTTTCCCCGCGGTCTGCGGGCGGATCTGTCAGGGGCAAGGCAGCGTAATGCGCGGCCATCGCCGTAATTTCCTCGTCTTTCATGCCGTCCAGCACACCCTGCATAACGGGGATATTGCGCATGCCTTCCCGAATCATCACCAACTGATTTTCGATGAAAATCTTAGGTTGGCTTGCCAACGAGGGCACGCCCTGTTGTTGGGAATTGCCGTCAGCCCCGTGACAAGCGGCGCAAAGCATTAGCTTCCCGCTGATACTTTGCGCCTGTGCCCAGGACGTGAATCCGCTGAAGAGGGCGGCCAGCAGCACCGCCTTCCAGGAGACTAAAGCCCAGAAATTGAATGACAAATGCATACGTTTATTTACTGTAGCTTATGCGGTAAATGGCGCCGTTCTGCTCGTCGGATACAAGCATGGCGCCGTCGGGCATTTGCATAAGATAAGCGGGACGGCCCCAGAATGACTGGTCCGCTTCATTCATGAACCCAGTGAGAAAAGGCTCGACCTTGGCGTTTTTACCATCCGCATCCGCCTTGACCATCACCACGTCGAAGCCGGTTTTCTTGCTGCGATTCCATGAGCCTTTGCGTGCAGCCAACAAGGTGTTGCGGTACTCAGCTGGAAACATCTCGCCGGTATAAAAAGCAACGCCGATAGAAGCGGCATGGGGCCCCATTAGTGCCACGGGCTGCTCCACTCCCTCGCAGGCATCGGCCTTTTTGATGTCGGGATCAGCCATGTTGCCCTGATGGCAGTACGGGAAGCCGAAGTTCAGCCCTGTCTTGCTGATACGGTTCAACGTATCGTTTGGAACGTCGTCGCCCATCCAGTCGCGTCCATGGTTGCTGAACCACAATTCCTGTGTCGCAGGATGCCAGTCAAAGCCGACGCTGTTACGCACCCCGCGGGCAAGCACTTCCATGCCGGAGCCGTCTGCGTTGTAACGACGAATCTGCGCGTATTCCTGGGTGGGCAGTTCGCATATATTGCAGGGCGCTCCGAACGGAACATAGAGCTTACCGTCAGGACCAAAAGCGATGTATTTCCAATTGTGGTGCTGCTCGGGCGGCAAGTTGAATTTTTCAGTCATGTCCACTGGCGCTGCAGTGGGGTTCTTCTCGATGCCGTCGTAGCGCAGCACTTTGTCGATGGCCATCACGTATAAAGAACCGTCTTTGAAGGCGACGCCTGCCGGTTGATTCAATTTGTCCGCCACGGTGCGCACGCTACGCGAACCGCCCGCGTCAGTGACTTCATAGACGCGACCTATGCCGCGGGTGCCTACATAAATTTTGCCATCGTCGCCGCGCGCCATGGCGCGGCCGCCAGGCAGGCCGGTGGCCCAGATCTCCGCTTTGAAGCCGGCCGGCATACTAAGCTTGTCGATTGGGATGTCTGACGCAGGCGTGACCGTCAACTTGCCGGCCATAGGCGCCAGGGTGGACGAAGACATGCTGTCCGGCATGCCTTGCTTCCATGCGGGAGCAGGCGGAGTCTGCGCCCAGGATGCCGTGGCTGCGGCAGCGAATGTCAGGGCAAGCGTGCCACGACGGAAAGATAGTGGTGTTTTCAAGTTTGTCTCCAATTGTTGTTATAAATTTTTTCTGTTGCAAACATTGCTGATTCTATCTGCCGTCTTTACGGTTGACCAGCCCAATATGTCGTAAGCACTGTTACCGAATCGTGATCGCTATGCTGACCATTGAATTCCATGCACATGCGCGAGACATATTGCTTCGTCGAGCTCGCAAGTACCGGCACGTCAAACGTGATCGTGTAGTTGGCGTTATATCGGATAAGCTTCGATTATTTTTCGTACCTGGGTTAGGACGATTGCCAGGCGGTCTATAGGCACTGAACTCAAACCCAGGCGCAATGCTTGCGGTGCGTGCCATGTTGTCGCGTAGGCCTCCGCCTTCGAAACCGCTATCTGCCGTTCGGCCAGTGCCATGGCAATTCGGTCCATGCGCAAGTCAGGTGGCAAGCGCAGCCACACGAACAGCGAGGCAGGGTGGGCAGTCATGTCCATGCCTGCAAACACCTTGCGCGCAATGGCTTGCCGCAGGCCGGCATCATGCCGAAGTTCGTGCTCGAGGCGCTGCACCGAGCCATCCTGCATCCACCGTGTCGCCATGGCAGTCACAAGGCTGGGTAGGCTCCAGAAGCTGGCTCGGATCTGCGCCTTGATGCGAACCGCATAGGCCTCCGGCACCACTAGGTAGCCAAAACGCAGGCCGCTGGCCAGACTCTTGGACAGACTGGAAACGTAAACCGTGCGTTCGGGTGCCAGGGTTACAAGCGCCGACGGCGCCTCGCCGGCAAGGTAGGCATACGCGGCGTCTTCGATCAGCAGGCAATCGTGGCGTCTGGCGATATCTACCAGTTGCTTGCGCTGGCTAGACGTCAACACCCAGCCCAGCGGGTTGTGTAGTGTGGGCATGGCGTATATCGCGCGAACCCGATGTCGATTGCACAACGCCTCGAGCGCATCCAGATCTGGGCCATCGGATAAAGCGGGAACAGCCTTAAGTGCCAAGTTCTGTGCTTTGGCGAGCATCTTGAAGCCCGGATAGGTCAAGGCATCGACGGCGACTATGTCCTGCGGCTGAAGCAAGGTACGCGTGGCGATGTCCAGACCCTGCTGGGCGCCGTTGACCAAGAAAATGCGCTGCGCTTCGGCCTGAATTCCGCGTTCCTTTGCCAGGAAATCGGATACGATTTGCCGCTCATGATGCCGTCCTCCTGGGGGTTGCTGGTGCATCAGCGCAGCTAGATCGCCGGATCCCGCAAGTTCGCGCAGCATCGTCCGCAACAGATCCGACTGGCCGGGCCAAGTGGGATGATTGAAGGACAAGTCCACCGCATTCGCGCTCAGGCGGGCCTCGTCGCCGCTGTCCCATTCCCGCTGCTGAGGCCGATCGCGAACGAACGTGCCGCGGCCGGTTTCGCCGACGACCAATCCCATGGATTTGAGCTGCGCGTACACCTTGCTGGCCGAGGCGATGGCCATGCCGTGCCGGGCGGCGAGCTGTCGGTGCGTAGGCAACGCTGTGCCGGGTTCCAACTTTCCGCTCTGGATATCGGCAGCCAGTTGTTCGATCATCAAGATGGTGGCCAGCATCTCCAGCGCGGTAATGACTTTGAGTGGTGAACACGCCAGGGGAAGATGAGTGTGGCTGATCTTTTCCTCAAGGCCAATAGCTGTAATTCTAGGTCGACGGCGCATAGGGAATGGTTTTTAAATGCCAAATATTGGACATAAAAATTATCAGTAACTGAATGGAGAAACCAATGACTGCGGCGATGATGCACGCCGAAGTACCCAGCGTACCCGCAACTAGGGCGCTAATCAGAGCTCCTAGCGGTCGGGCACCGAAAGTGAAGGTCATGATGACCGAAGAAACGCGGCTGATTAAGGTTTGAGGAGTGACCGCCTGCCGGAGTGTCGCGGTAGCTGCGGCCCACACCGCTGGCCCCGCACCGAAACAGAAGAAGCTGGTCCACGCCAGTAGCGGGGAGGGGCTCCAGAGATTCGCAGACATAATTAAAGCTCCTGCAAATCCGCCGATCGGTCCTATGACAACGAGCATCCCGAAACTTAATCGACTGGCAAGCCAAGGTGTCGAGATGGCGCCGACCATCGTACCTACACCATATATCGCCATGACGGCACCAATTTGACCTGGACCCAACATTAGCTGCTCTGCGGCAAAGGGTACAAATGAGGCCTGTAAGATAAACCACGACGTATTGAACGCGATAGCGGTGAATAAGACCGGGCGAAGGTGCTGATTTTTAAGCGTAAAATCAAAACCCTCTCTCAGCTCGGACATGATCGCGCGTGGCTTCGCAGCCGGCAGGACCAGCGGCACCTGCGCGATCAAACCGACGGCGCTGAGTGTCAGGACAAGGGCAATGCCGTATGCTAATGAACCGCCCCAGGCACTATAGACCAGGCCCGCCACACTGGGGCCTGCCGTAAAGGCGATGCTCCTGGCCAGTTCGAGCCTGCTATTTGCCGTAGAAAATGATTGTTTCTCTACAAGAAGCGGCACCATGCCTGGGGAAGTGACGTTGTAAGCGACGGTCCCGCTGGCGCCGAGGAAACCAAGCGCTGCAAGTGACCATAGGTTCAGCGTGCCGGTGAATAGACAAAGAATGATTACGCCGAAGCATCCTGCTCGGAATATTTCTGCGGCAATAAGCATCGTGCGACGGGCGGCCCGATCTGCAAGCAAACCGCCGGGAATGGCGAGCACCAAAAAGGGAAGACTTTGAACAGTCTGTAACAGGGCGGTTTCGCTAGCAGTTGCTCCAAGAAGGAACACTGCAATAAGTGGCGCCGTGGCAAGGCCTATCTGCTCCGCCGATTGCGCAAATAGATTGGATGAAATGAACCACCCAAAGTTTTTTCCTAGTGTTGTCTTTTGCACCATGTGCTCCTTTGAGAGTCACATGTGACTCTCGCAGGAAAGCATGCCACTCCTAACCGACGGGAGCACTCCGATTCTTGCGTCGGTATTGCACTGTTTTGACCGATGTAGCGGTCATGCGGCCGGGTCGCAATCTGCGATCAAGTTGTGCATACCTACAATCTGTAGGTCCGGCTTGTGAACCGCGGACCGACTGAAAGCGCTAAAACACTGATTCTGTTAGCGCGTTGGCACGTTATTGACAGCGCAAAATTAAAAACGGGTTTCCAATTCCTTGGAAACCCGCGTGAATACTGGTGCCCCCCCGCAGAGTCGAACTGCGCACCAACGGATTATGAGTCCGCTGCTCTAACCAAGCATGAGCTAGAGGGGCTTGATCATTTTGATCTGGCTTTACACCAGCTTTTACTCAATGGATCAGCCCGCAATTATTACATAAACAGCAAATGCTTGCCTGGGCTTATGGCGCCTCCTCTTTACTACCTGGTTTCGTGGGCCGACTTGTCGTCTTGACGCGGTTAATCGCAGTCCCGCGGTTTCAAGCGCTGGCCAGCATGGGTTTGAAGTGCTGGACTGCCCAGAAGCTGCTCGCTCGCGTAGCGATCTAGGTTGGAGGAGTCAGCTGTCCATGACCCTCTATACGTATAACTACAACCAGACATACATTGACTTATCTTCACGTGGCGACCTGTTAAACTTTTTTATTATTGAAATCGATGGGGGGAATTAGATGAAAACTATACGTACGCTGGGTCGCATTCTTGTACCTGCCAGTTTGGTGTTCCTTGCTGCCTGCCAGACGGCGCCGGTTGACAAGACTGCCGCCCAAGCGCCTGCTCCTGCCGCTGCTACCGCCCCACAACCCGAAACTGAGCTCAAGACTCAGGGCCAGGGCGCCCCGGTTGCCGTGTTCTTGGCCGACACTACCCTCCAGTCAGGTTGGACGCCGGTAAACCTACAGACGGGTGTTCTTTATGTTAATCCGCAGCCTGTAATCACGCGCGCCGATTTAAGCGGTATCCAAGCAGGTTCGAACAAGGACGGCGAAGGACTGCTGGCCCTCGAGTTGAATGATGCTGGTAAGAAGAAAGTGGCCGATATCACCAACAAGAATCCGGGTAAGCGCTTGGCATTGGTGGTTGGCCGGACCATGATGGCGGCGCCAGGCTATACCACTCCCGTTACGACCGGGCATCTGGTGTTCGCAGTCGGAACAGAAGAAAACGCGACGGCGGCAGCACGGGCCATTGCGGGTGAGCCAAGCACCGGCACGCCATCCGCCGCTCCTACAGCGCCCGTCGGTAGCGGCACCTCTGGAACTGGGGCCTCAGGTACCGGTTTGAAGCCGTAATAACGCAAACCGGTTACGGCGTCCTGCCGAATTGACCTAAGAAACGGCACCGGGCAAGGTGCCGTTTCTTTTGGGGTCCGCAGGCGCGTATCATATGGTTTGTCGCAGTGTCTTGGCGGTGGAAACGAATGAATAGTAATCAAGTCAGCCAGTTTTCCGGCGTACAGGTCATTGCCTTTACACTGACTCTGGGCTTTAAATTTCTCGCCTGGATTAACGGCCTGGGCGTCTTTGCCATACTCGCCTTAGCTATCGGCATCATTCCGATCGATCTGGCGCCGCCGTGGCTGCGCGTTCCTTTGGCGGCATATCTAGGTGGTTTGGTGCTTGCTTCGCTCGGGCTTCTTTGGTCGTATTCTGTCCAGTCCAGCCTTTTTAACCAATCGCTTGCAGGGCGTACTCGTCGTACGCATTGGATCCCCATGTTCTTTACGATCCTTGCATATGGCTTCAGTTTGCTAGCTTTCGTCTGTGGTTGCTGGTTTACTTTGAACCTTGCCAGTATGGTTTACTTCAGTATGGAAGACACCTCCTCGTCCAGTTTTCATAGTGCGTCACCTTCCGATAAATTCGGGGAAGCTTCCAACTTTTACAACTCGCAGACACGCTCGGTGATATTCGCCGACTCGTAGCGGGGGCGTGCATCTTTCGGATTCCGTTGTATTTTGTCGGCATAGTTGAATAAGCGCTCGTCAAGGCGAGCTGGCCCAAATAAAATGTACGCTTTGCGTATATATGTTTAGGGTGCTTCCATGGCTGTCTCACAACAAGTATTCCTCCGCGATGCTATGCGTCGTTTGAATTTGACTCGTGACGTCTTCGCCGTCCGGGTGGGCGTTAAGCGCCGCGCGCTTGATACGTGGTTGCTGCCGGAGGGGTCGCAGGAATTTCGCAGCATGCCGGAGGTCGTGAGCCGGTTCGTCACTGAAATAGTCGAGAATGAAGCACTGCTCAGAAAATATGCGCAGAGCGCACAATCTGGACCGCTCAGGGAACGAATTGCTTACGAAGGCAAGCATCAGCTATTGTCCGTAGATCAGTTTTCCCGGGAATCGGTGGAAGAGCTGTTTCGCATTGCGGATCAGATGCAGCCTATCGCGCGGCGTCAAAAGGTCTCTCGCGTTTTGGAAGGCGCGGTCCTGGGTAATTTGTTCTTCGAAGCCAGTACTCGAACCCGGGTCAGTTTCGGCGCCGCTTTCTGCAGATTAGGTGGCTCGGTGTGCGACACAACGGGGTTCACGTTTTCGTCAATGGCAAAAGGCGAGTCCATCTATGACACCAGCCGGGTAATGAGCGGCTACGTCGATGCGATGGTAATCCGGCATCCTGAAAAAGGTTCGGTGGCCGAGTTTGCCCGGGCTTCCAACATTCCTGTTGTGAACGGGGGCGATGGCCCCGGCGAACATCCTAGCCAGGCATTGCTGGATCTTTATACAATACTCACCGAATTTTCGCGGTTGGGAAAATTGCTGGACGGAGCACATATAGCATTAGTAGGCGACCTGAAATATGGCCGAACAGTCCATTCGCTGATCAAGCTGCTGGCGCTGTACCGCGGGCTTAAATTTACCTTGATATCGCCACGTGGTCTCGAAATGCCGGACTACATCCTCGAGCAGACGGGCAAGCACGGCCATACCATACTGCAGACTAATTCTCTCGAAGAGGGCCTGGTGGGGGCAGATGTTATTTACGCGACTCGGGTGCAGAAAGAGCGCTTCGCTGCCGAAGAACTCGAGGGCTATACCCCGGACTTTCAGGTAAACAAGGCGATCATTGATAAATGCTGCGGGCCAGACGTAATTGTGATGCATCCCTTGCCGCGCGACAGCCGCGAAGGGGCGAACGATTTAAGCGTTGATCTGAATCACGATTCGCGCTTGGCGATATTCCGTCAGACTGACAATGGCATTCCTGTGCGTATGGCGATTTTTGCGGTTCTGCTCGGCGTGGAGGGCCTCGTGCAACACTCACTGCGCGATGTCACCTGGAGTCCTCCTTCTCATATCGGTCCCGATGACAGCATCTTTCACGGCATGGACTGAACGATGTCGGGGGCGCTTCTTCAGGCCCCCGGCATATCCGGCGCGTAGCATTAAAGACAGTAAGCAAAATGACCACAAGGTCTATTTTCTTTCGCCACCCAGCGCTTCGACCAGATCGGCAATAAGCTTGGACAACTCGCCCGTCATCAATGCGAAGTCGGAGTCAAACTGCTCGTCGTCATTATGTGCCGAGCTATCCTGGCCTTCCTTCAGGACGTCTAGCGGATTGACCCGCTTGATGTCCAAACCCTCTGTCATTGTGAACGAAACACGGTCCGCCCAGGTCAAGGCCAGACGAGTACATTGTTTACCGGCTTGTACGTGCTTGCGCACGTCGTCGATTTCGATGCTTTGACGAACGTAACGCACCGCTGCACCGTTTTCGCTAGTAGAACGCAGTTCGGTATCCTGGTCGATGCTGAAGTTAGACGGAGGTTCATCGCTGACAAGCCAGTTTGTCATAGCAGCGGCTGGGGATTCTTCCACATAGAGCGGGGCAATTGGGAACGAATCTATGGCCTTGGCCAACATTCCAAGCACTTCATCGCTTTTGGCCGCCGCGGCCGCATCGATCACTAGCCAATGATTTTTTGTATCTATCCACACGCGGGTGTCTCGATAAATACTGAATGCTTTAGGCAAGAGCTCGACAGAGACCTGCTCCTTGATTTCTTTCATCTGCTTGCGCCCGGGTTTGAAGCCTTGTTGCTCTTCAATTTCCTGGGCCTTGGCTTTTGCCACCTGATTGATGACCGTCGTGGGCAACAATTTCTTTTCGGCGCGCAAGCTAAGCAAGTATTGTCCGTCCAGAGCATGTATCAGACCGCTGGTTTCGCGGGGTGGCACCCAGCCCAAGCTTTGCATTTCCTGGCTGCCGCTTGGCTGGAAGGCCTGTTTCTCAATGGCTGCTTCCAGGGAGTTCACGGTACACGACCATGTAGGGGCCAGTCGGAATATCCTGAGATTCTTGAACCACATGTTTAATGTCTTCTTGAGTTGCGGCCGGGGCAAATTCGCGTCGGGGCGGAGCGTCGGCCAATAAAGAGTAAAGAGCGACGATTGTAAGCCCATTTTTAATAGGGCTTCATTTCAAGGATTCTGCCGGGGGAAGGTGAGCAAACGTTACAAAAAAAATGGCCCGAAGTGCGACAGCACCGGGCCATTAGAGAGCACACCTGCTGTTGCGCTGACAAAGATTGCGGGGCGCGCAACAAAGGCGACAGAATCGATTCCCCTGCGTCGTCGAACCGTGGGATCAGTCGCTGACACCACAGACAAGAATCTTTTCTATGGAGTAGATTGTAGATAGGCAGTCTGACACGCCGCTGAATAGAGACGTCTGTGGCAAATAAAAGAACCGCCCCTTTTGCCGAGGGGCGGCTGGCCGATTGTTTAACACTTGTCGGTCATATTGCTAGCTAGTTGAATCACTTTTGAATCAAGCGTTGATATTGTTGTCTTTCGTCTCTTTTACGAAGAGCAGTCCGATCACCAGCGTTAGTGAAGCGATAATTATCGGATACCATAAGCCGTCGTAGATATTCCCGGTTGCCGCGACGACTGCAAACGCCACCGGCGGCAGGAATCCTCCGAACCAGCCATTTCCGATATGGTAGGGCATGCTCATGGAGGTATAGCGGATCCGCGTCGGAAACATTTCAACCAGCATCGCCGCAATCGGCCCGTAAACCATTGTGACCAGTATCACCAAGAAGGTCAGCAACAGTACGACCATGACGTAGTTGATCTGAGACGGATCTGCTTTCGCTGGATAGCCGTGGCTGCGAATCGCTTCAGTCAGCGACTTCTTCAGTTCGGCGGACTTTGCGGTGAAATCGGCCTTGCTAAGCTGCAGTCCTTCGAAAGAGGTGAATTCCTGGTCACCTATCTTCGCCTTCGCAACCGTGCCGGCCGGCGCCGACTGATTGTTGTAATTGACGGAATTTCCAGCCATAAAGGCCTTCAAGACGTCGCAAGAACTGGTAAAGGCCGAGGTCCCCACCGGATTGAATTGGAAAGAGCAGGTATTCGGGTCCGCAATGATGGTTACCGGGGCACTGGCTTGGGCCGCTTCCAGCGCAGGATTGGCAAAGTGAGTGACTGCTTTGAATACAGGGAAATAGGTTAAAGCGGCGATTAGACAGCCCGCCATGATGATGGGTTTGCGCCCGATTCGGTCGGACAGCGCGCCGAATACAACAAAGAACGGCGTGCCTATGAGCAAAGCCAGGGCGATCATGATATTGGCCGTATTGGCTTCTACTGCTAACGTTTTGGTCAGGAAGAACAAAGCATAGAACTGGCCGGTGTACCAAACTACGGCCTGACCGGCTGTCACGCCGAATAAGGCAAGTAGAACCAGTTTCAGATTGCTCCATTTGCCAAAAGAATCTTTGATAGGTGCTTTAGAGCCGGTGCCTTCAGCCTTCATTTTCTTGAATGCCGGCGATTCGTTAAGTTGCATACGGATCCACACCGAAATACCCAGCAAGACGACCGAGATTAAGAAGGGAATGCGCCAGCCCCAGTCCAGGAACGCTTCTTCGCCTATGGCGGTACGGATCCCTAGGATAATTAGCAAGGAAAGGAACAAGCCCAGGGTTGCAGTGGTCTGGATCCAGCTGGTGTAAAAACCGCGGCGATTCTGGGGAGCATGTTCCGCAACATAGGTTGCCGCACCTCCGTATTCGCCCCCCAAGGCCAGGCCTTGCAGCAGGCGCAGCGCGATTAGAATCACTGGAGCCGCCATGCCGATCGAGCTGTAGGAGGGAAGCACGCCGACCAGAAACGTCGACAGACCCATAATGATGATTGTGATCAAGAACGTATATTTACGCCCGACCAGATCGCCCAGCCGACCGAATACTAGTGCACCAAATGGTCGTACAGCAAAACCGGCCGCGAAAGCCAACAAGGCAAAAATAAAGCCGGCCGTCGGGTTAACGCCAGAGAAAAAGTGGGCCGCGATAATGGTGGCCAATGAGCCATATAGGTAGAAGTCGTACCACTCAAATACGGTTCCCAAAGATGAGGCAAAAATTACTTTGCGCTCTTCCGCGGTCATTGCGCGGTGGGTTGCATCCGGAGCCCCCATTACAGGACCTCCCGGCTGAGCGACGGTTGTCGATGTGTTCATGATGTCTCCTATCTCGGAATGGCCTGTAACAGGTCCGGTTCTTTGCCCCTGTTTACTTACTCGCAAAGCGGGTAATGCATAAATTAGGGGATCAGCCTGACTCGAAACTGACTATTTCTCCGTCCCGCCTCTTTTTTCGTCAAAAAAGGGCTGAATTTGATGTTTTTTAGCGAGGCCGACTATTCCGGTTGCGTTATGCCATTCTGCGAATACGCCGTTGCCTCTTTAAGCCGGGTGAAGGTCACGCGCAAGCACGTGCCGCCCGAGATCCCGTTGCGTTGACTGGGCGGCATAAAGTTAATGCTGGCGTAGTGCTGCTCAGCAATTTCCTTGACAATTGAGAGGCCCAGCCCGCTGCCATCTGCAGCGGTACCGAGTACGCGGTAGAAGCGGTCAAAGACGCGCTCTCGATCTGCAGCGGCGATGCCCGGGCCCGAATCTTCCACTTCCAGGTAAGCAGATAAGGCGTCGCCACCAATACGTACGGTTACCCAGCCTGGCGAAGGCGTATAAAGCAGGGCGTTGTCTATGAGGTTGTTAAGCAGCTCTGTCAGCATGAGCTGATTGCCAGATATCCTCATAGAAGCAGAAGCGTGCTCGAATCCAAGATCCAGCTGTTTCTTCAAAGCCGTTTCAACCCAGCTCATGGTTGCGTTCTGTGCAATTTCACTGAGGTCTATAACGTCGGAAAGCGACTGTATCGACTCGTGGGGACTTTCGGCGCGGGCGAGCGCCAGCAATTGGTTTACTAGTCGGGTCGCGCGTTCCGATCCTTTTATCAGTTGCTCAAGACTAGCGTTCATTTTTTCAGGGCTACGCTCGCGCAAGGCCAGCTCGGCTTGGGTGCGCATACCCGCCAGAGGCGTCTTAAGCTGATGCGCCGCGTTGGCTACGAAGCGTCTTTGGGTTTTGTTGGCGGCCGCGAGGCGCGCCAGCAAACTGTTCATGGCGCCTACCAAAGGAACAATTTCAGCCGGTGCAATGTCTTCGCTGATTGGCGACATATCGTTAAGACGTCGGGCTCGTATCCGCTCTTGCAACAGCGCAAGCGGCTCCAGGCCCTGGGTAAGGCCTAGCCCCGCCAGAAGTGCGGCTAATGGCAATACGATCAGTTGTGGCGTAAGCATGCCGGTCAGAATCTCTTGCTGCAACGTTGCGCGCATTTCGTTGGATTGGGCCACTACAGTCAGAAAGCTCAAGCCATTCATATCCCGAGCGCCCCAAATATAAGCAACCCGCACGCTTTGACCATCTATCGTTTCATTACGGAAGCGAATGACATTGTCTTCGTAAGTCCAGTCGGCTGGTAAGGGAATGCTGGCATTGCCCTCTACTGAATTGCCGTTTGCATCCTGAATTTCCCACCGTATCAAATTTGATGGGTCACCTTGCAAAATGGTGATGGCTGACGTTGAAAGTTGTATGCCGTCGATGATCTTTTGCTGTTCGACTTCATGCTTCAGCATCCGCAGGTGATTAGCCAGGGTGCGATCATAAGGTGCATTGGCGATGTTCTGCGCAATAAAATAAGTAATGACCAGGCCTATCGTCCACGCCATAAATAGAGGGCCGAACATCCAGATCATTATTTTGTTGAGCAGGCTGCGATTGTTTTTCCGCGGACGAAACAATCGTAGAAAAGGCAGGCGTTGCGTATCGTCGCCATCGGCCTTGAGGCGTGGATATGGCTTATCAGACATACAGGTTGTTTGTATGGCGCCCGTCAGGCGGCGAGTGAATCGTTTCGATTTTCGGCTTCCAGGCAGTAACCCAGGCCCCGAACCGTAACAATTTTGGCGCCGCTGGGTTCGATTTTTTTGCGTAGACGGTGTATGTAGACCTCGATAGCATTGGGCGTGACTTCTTCACCCCATTGGCACAAGAGGTCTACAAACTGGTTCTTGCTGATCATGCGTCCGCTGCGCGACAGGAAAATTTCCAGCAAGCTGGTTTCACGTGCCGATAGCTCGAGAAGTTGGTCGTCAATGCGGGCTACGCGGCCATTGAGGTCGAAGCTCAACCGCTTGTGTCTGAGCATTGTTGTACTGTTGCCTGCGCTGCGGCGTGTAAGAGCCCTTACACGGGCTTCAAGTTCGCTTAGTGCAAAGGGCTTTGCCATATAGTCGTCGGCGCCGAGGTCCAGGCCTTTTACGCGCTGTTCGATGGTATCGGACGCGGTTAAAATAAGCACGGGTATCGGAGCATTGCGCTGACGTAGCTGGCGCAAAACGGACAAGCCTGGCATTAGCGGTAAATCAAGATCTAGAATCAGTAGATCAAAGCTTTGTAGCTGCAATGCGGAATCAGCACTGGAGCCGTCCGCCACTACATCGACGGCATAGCCGTCATACCGTAGGGAACGAGAAAGCCCATCCGCAAGAATACTGTCGTCTTCGGCGATTAAAATTCGCATGTCAGTTAGCTGCAGCTTGGTCTGGAACGATATTCTTATTCTTACACGCACGATTATGCCTGAATAGTCAGGGATTACGATGGGGTACTGCTGGATATCTGTGTATTTATACAGTACAATTTGATGTAATAATTATCTTCGTCAATTGCCGCTTTACCGCGCTTTTTTTATTTCGCTTTTAGTCAAGGATCCCTACATGGACGACAAAAACAGCAAAGCCTCCACCGAGCGCGCCAAAGCACTGGCCGCCGCCTTATCTCAAATTGATAAGCAGTTTGGCAAAGGTTCGGTAATGCGCTATGGCGACGACAAGGTCGAACACGATATTCTGGTGTGCTCTACGGGGTCTTTGGGGCTTGATATTGCGTTGGGGGTAGGCGGACTACCTCGCGGGCGCGTCGTCGAAATCTATGGGCCTGAATCTTCGGGTAAAACAACATTGACCTTGCAAGTCATTGCCGAAATGCAGAAAATTGGCGGCACCTGCGCCTTTATCGATGCAGAACATGCGCTCGACGTGCAATACGCTTCCAAACTTGGCGTCAATCTCAACGACTTGCTTATTTCCCAGCCTGATACCGGCGAACAGGCATTG
This sequence comes from uncultured beta proteobacterium, assembly GCA_963706785.1. Taxonomy (GTDB): domain Bacteria; phylum Pseudomonadota; class Gammaproteobacteria; order Burkholderiales; family Burkholderiaceae_B; genus Pollutimonas. Next base: position 109,019 of record CAVPNJ010000008.1, on the reverse strand, counting down.
GAAATTACCGATGCTCTGGTACGTTCGGGTTCGGTCGATCTCATCGTAATCGACTCGGTTGCCGCATTGGTACCGAAGGCCGAAATCGAAGGCGATATGGGTGACTCTTTGCCAGGCTTGCAGGCCCGTCTCATGAGCCAAGCATTGCGCAAGCTGACGGCGAATATCAAGCGCGCAAACTGCATGGTTATCTTTATTAACCAAATCCGCATGAAAATCGGCGTTATGTTCGGCAACCCCGAAACGACCACCGGCGGTAATGCGCTTAAATTCTACGCATCCGTTCGGCTTGATATCCGTCGCATCGGCGCCATCAAAAAAGGCGACGAAGTCGTCGGTAATGAAACTCGCGTCAAGGTAGTCAAGAACAAGGTTGCGCCGCCCTTCAAGCAAGCCGAGTTCGACATCATGTACGGTGCGGGAATTTCACGCGAGGGCGAAATCATCGACCTCGGTGTGCAGGCAGGTATCGTCGACAAGGCTGGGGCCTGGTTCAGCTATAGCGGCACGCGCATCGGACAAGGTAAAGATAATGTGCGCGAATACCTGAAAGAGCATCCGGAAATGGCTTTCGAAATCGAGAACCGGGTCCGTGAACAACTGGGCGTAGTCGCGCAGGCGGCTTCTACTGTAAGCAAGCAGGTAACGCCCCTGGCCGCCGAAGAAGATCCGGTCGAATAAGCCATCCGAGCCGCCATGCGTGCAAAAGTCGACGATTTCGAAACGCTATCCGATCAGGATGCCGACGTTGACGGGGGCCCCCCTAAGAAGGGGCCTTCTCTGAAGGCTAGGGCTATTGCAATTCTTTCTCGGCGGGAAAACTCGCGACTTGAACTGCAACGCAAGCTTGCTGCCTATGCCCGCAGCGACGACGAGCTGGAACAATTATTAAACGATCTCGAGCGTGAGAACTGGCTTTCAAACGAGCGGTTCGCACAAAGCCTGGTAAATCGGCGCGCCACTCGTCAGGGCACCAGCCGCATTGTCCAGGAACTAAGGCAGCATGGTTTAAACGACGAGAGTATTGCTGGCATAAGCCAGCAATTGCGCGGCACAGAAATCGATCGAGCGCGCGTCGTGTGGGAAAAGAAGTTTGGCAGCGCACCGGTAAACGCCAAAGAATATGCCAAGCAATTTCGCTTTTTGGCGTCGCGCGGTTTTTCAGCCGAATGCCTGCGTCGAATACTCGGCGACGATCCGCATAACTTCTGACTTCGTTCGATAGTCAACTCGAATCGAATCTGCGTCTGTTCACCATAAACTAATAGGCGACTACCGTACAGCCTTGATGCCTTCCAGCGTTTTAAAGCAGGTCTCACGAGCCTGCGTTAAAAAAGCTTGCAGATAGTCGGCGTCCACGTCTTCAGTCCGTAAAGCCGCATACAAAGTGCGCCATATTCCCTTCGCACCCAAATGGCGTATCTGTAGGCCGCCATAGTTCAAGTATTCAGTCAAAGCCCAGTTTGGCAGAGCTGCTACGCCACGTTGGCTTGCAACCAGTTGCACGATAATCGGTGTAAGTTCGGCCTTGCGCACGGCGGCAGGTTCTACATCGGCCGGATCCAGAAAGACGGTAAATACATCCATTCGTTGGCGGTCAACCGGGTAGGTGATCAGAACCTGATCGGCAAGTTGTTCGGGTTCAATATGCTTGAATTGCGACAGCGGGTTCGAGGACGCTATTGCCAGAACCAGTTCATAGCGAAACAAGGGAACATACTCCACCGACCCGATGGCTTGCGGGTCGGACGTGACCACAAGATCAAGGTCGCCGCGGACTAATGCCGGCAGCGGGGCGAAGGAAAACGCCGCAGAGAGGTCCAGCGCGACGTCCGGCCAGTCTTGTCGGAACGAATCCAGTGCCGGCATAAGCCACTGAAAACACGAGTGGCAGTCGATTGCCAAGTGCAAGCGGCCGGTTCGACCAGCTGCAAGCCGCTGTAGTTCACGTTCGGTAGCCTTGACACGAGGCAGTACTTCGTCGGCCAGTGCCAGTATGCGAAAGGCGGCCGTCGTCAGCCTGGCTGGGCGAGTTCGCCTATTTAGCAAAGTCGTTTTAAGTCGAACTTCAAGATCGCGCAATTGATGAGACAAGGCCGATTGCGTTACGTGCAGGCGATCTGCCGCCTCTTGAAGGCTACCCGCCTCACGAATAGCAGTCAGCGTTTCCATATGGCGAATTTCAAGCATTTCGGTCGATCCTGATTTAGATGAAAATTATTCATACTGTGCATGTTGAGTTTGATTTTGTCTCACGTAATTGTATAGGCACAATGGCACCTAATATAAATATTCTTCATCTAAAAGGCTATTGTCGTGATAACTACTCATGCTTTGGGTTTTCCCCGTATTGGCGTTCAGCGCGAACTGAAGCGGGCGCTGGAATCTTATTGGGCGGGTTCTTCGTCTGCGGAAGCGCTCGAAACGACAGGGCGACAATTGCGCGAGCGCCATTGGAATCTTCAGGCGAAATCTGGCCTCGCTTTCGTACCGGTGGGTGACTTTGCCTGGTATGACCATGTTCTGGAATGGACGACATTGTTGGGGGCGGTCCCGGCGCGCTTTGCGCAAGCGTCGAATGAACTGGTCAGCAACGACACCCTTTTCAGGATGGCGCGCGGTCGGGCGCCGCAGGGCAGGCCAGCAGCCGCATGTGAGATGACGAAATGGTTTGACACCAATTACCATTACATCGTGCCCGAGCTGGTGCCCAATCAGCCATATCGCATTGCTCGAAGTTACCTATTCGATCAGGTGCGTGAAGCCCAAGCGCTTGGGCATAAGGTAAAGCCGGTGATCCCAGGGCCGTTGACATGGCTATGGCTGGGCAAGGGCGACGCATTCGGGAAGGGCGCAGACGATCTCGCAAAACTTGATTTGCTGGATAATTTGCTTCCCGTCTACATCCAGGTATTGCAGCGCCTCAAAACCTTGGGCGTGCAGTGGGTTCAGATCGACGAACCAATTCTCGGGCTTGACTTACCTGCTGCATGGCAGGCTGCTTTTAAACGCGTCTACAGCGCACTGGCGGAATCCGGCGTATCTGTGCTCCTGGCGACATACTTCGAACATCTTGAAGAGAACATTCAGATCTTGCCAGGCTTGCCAATTCAGGGTTTGCATATTGATCTGGTGCGGGCGCCGGAACAACTCGACGATGTACTAGCGGTCCTGGCCGACGATCAGGTCCTTTCGCTTGGAGTGATTGACGGCCGTAACGTTTGGCGAACTGACCTTGATAAGGTTCACTCGGTCGTCGCGCCGCTTGTGTCATCATTGGGCGAGCGTCTATGGCTTGCCCCTTCATGCTCCTTGCTGCATGTGCCGGTCGACCTGGACGCCGAGAAAGAGCTTGATGCCGAACTGCGCGGTTGGCTTTCTTTTGCGGCGCAGAAGTTGGATGAACTGGAGTGGCTTGCCCAGTCTTTGTCGGTCACGCCTAAGCCTTCAGCTTTGGCAGCCCTGCAAACGCAACGCGCGCTGTTGCAGGAAAAAAGCAAGTCTGGCCGGATCCATAACCCTGCGATACAAGCACGCTTGGCAACGTCGGCACAAATACTGCGCGATCGAACTCCGTTCGCGCAGCGTATTGTTGCCCAACAAAAAAACTTGAATCTTCCGGCCTACCCAACCACAACCATAGGGTCATTCCCTCAAACTACCGAAATCCGGGTGTCGCGCCGTGACTGGAAAAACGGATCACTTAGCGATTCATCGTACGAAAAGGCAATGCGTGCGGAAATCGAACACGTTATTCGTTTTCAGGAAAAGTTGGGATTGGATGTCCTGGTGCACGGAGAAGCTGAGCGTAACGATATGGTGGAATACTTTGGCGAATTGCTCGGCGGCTTTGCCTTTACGCAAAACGGTTGGGTACAAAGCTATGGCTCGCGCTGCGTGAAGCCGCCAATCATATTCGGCGATGTGGCGCGGCCGGCTGCGATGACGGTCGCGTGGTCCGCTTACGCACAGTCCCTTACCGATAAGCCGGTAAAAGGTATGCTGACCGGTCCAGTCACGATACTTCAATGGTCATTTGTACGTGATGATCAGGCTCGTGAGGTCACGTGCAGGCAGTTGGCCTTGGCGCTGCGTGACGAAGTCGTGGATCTCGAAGCCGCCGGCATTGCCATCATACAGATCGATGAGCCCGCCTTCCGGGAGGGCCTGCCACTGCGCCGCGTCGACTGGGCGCAATATCTAGAATGGGCCGTGGACTGCTTTCGTCTGTCTACTGGCGGGGTTCGGGACGATACCCAGATACACACGCACATGTGCTATTCCGAATTCAATGACATCATTCAGGCCATTGCCGCGATGGACGCAGACGTCATCACCATAGAAACGTCCCGTTCCAATATGGAGCTGCTTGGCGCCTTCGAAAACTTCCATTACCCGAACGATATCGGCCCTGGTGTTTACGACATTCATTCGCCGAATGTACCCGAGGTGGAATCAATGGTCGGGCTGATGCGCAAGGCGGCAACCCGTCTGGCGCCCGAACGACTATGGGTTAATCCGGACTGCGGCTTGAAGACCCGCGGCTGGGCGGAAACCGAGGCGGCACTGGTCAGGATGGTCAGCGCAGCCCAGGCTCTGCGCTATACTTAACCGTTTTTTTCGTCATATCTCTATTGTAAATGCCATTGCCGCCTCCTGATATCGCCCGCGAACCCTTGCATACGCGTTCCATACGTGTGAGTTCGTTCGTCCGGGAGGACGGCCAATGGGACCTTGAAGCCGAATTAATCGACGTCAAGGCTTACGATTTCGTACTTAGGGATGGCGCATCGTTACATCGCGCCGGCGACCCTATTCATCACATGCATCTTCGCGTCACGATCGATGATCAGTTCATGATCACAGCCGCGGTGGCCGATTACGATGCCGCCCCGTACCAGGAAAACTGCACGGCCATCGCACCCGACTATCGCCATTTGGTCGGCATGAACCTGCTGCGCAATTTTCGCCAAGCGGTTAAAGACCGCTACGCTAAAACGGCGGGCTGCACGCACATGACGGAACTGGCCTATGTTTTGCCAACGGTTGCGATCCAGACGATGGCCAATAAGCGGCGTAAAGAGCAAGCGGCTGCAGGCAAGCAAGCAAAGCGTCCATTTCAGCTGGAAGGGTGCCATGCACTCAGGCTCGATGGGCCAGTGGTGCAAGAGTTCTATCCCAAATGGTACGTAACTCCCAAGACCGAGGCAAAGTGCGAATAGGGTATCCTCCACGGGCGGGCAACCGTGCTTCAGGGCACAGGCGCACGCGTTCTTTCTTATTCTTTACGTTCTGACAGGTAATAAATGAAAATTCACGAGTATCAAGGCAAGGAACTGCTGAAGAAATTTGGCGTGAATGTCCCACGCGGAATTCCTGCTTTTTCCGTTGACGAGGCCATCGCCGCAGCTGAAAAGCTGGGTGGTCCGGTCTGGGTGGTAAAGGCGCAGATTCATGCGGGTGGCCGTGGCAAAGGCGGCGGAGTCAAGCTGGCTCGTTCGCTCGAAGAAGTGCGACAGGTGTCATCCGAAATTCTGGGCATGCAATTGATCACGCACCAGACTGGCCCTGAAGGTCAAAAGGTAGGTCGCCTGCTTATTGAAGAAGGCGCCGATATTAAGAAAGAATATTACGTTGGCATTGTCACCGATCGTGGCTCGCAGCGCGTTTGCGTTATGGCTTCGAGCGAAGGCGGCATGGACGTTGAAGAAGTCGCCGAAAAGACCCCCGAAAAAATCCTGAAGGTGTTCGTGGATCCTAAAGACGGCCTTACTGATAAGGCTGCTGCCGAGCTCGCGCGTGGTATCGGTGTACCTGAAGGTTCGGTAGACAAGGCTGCTGCTGAATTCCAAAAGCTGTACAAGGTTTACACGGAAACTGACGCCGAACTGGCCGAGATTAATCCGCTTATTCTGTCCGGTTCGGGCGATATCATTGCGCTGGACGCCAAGTTCAATTTTGATTCCAACGCTTTGTTCCGTCATCCCGAAATCGTCGAGTATCGCGATTTGGCCGAAGAAGATCCTGCCGAGATTGAAGCCAGCCAGTTCGATTTGGCTTATATCCAACTCGATGGCAACATCGGTTGCCTGGTGAACGGCGCTGGCCTTGCAATGGCAACCATGGACACGATTAAGTTGTTCGGCGGTGAACCGGCCAACTTCCTGGACGTCGGTGGCGGCGCAACGGCCGAAAAAGTTACCGAAGCCTTCAAAATCATGCTGAAGAACAAGGGCGTGAAGGCTATTCTGGTGAATATCTTCGGTGGCATCATGCGCTGCGATGTCATTGCCGAAGGTGTCATCGCCGCGTGCAAGGCCGTCAACCTCAGCGTACCGCTGGTCGTTCGCATGAAGGGCACAAACGAAGAGCTGGGCAAGAAACTGCTGGCTGAGTCGGGCCTGCCCATTATCAGCGCTGACACCATGGCTGAAGCCGCGACTAAAGTCGTAGCCGCCGCGAAATAAGAATATTGCCGAGGAATTTGTAAATGTCGATTCTGATCAACAAAGACACAAAAGTCATTACCCAAGGAATGACCGGTAAAACCGGCCAGTTCCATACTCATATGTGCCGTGAATACGCCAACGGTAAAGCGGCTTTCGTCGCAGGCGTGCATCCCAAGAAGGCTGGCGAGAACTTTGAAGGCGTGCCTATTTTTGGCAGCGTAAAAGACGCCAAGGCCGAAACCGGCGCCACAGTTTCTGTTATTTATGTACCGCCAGCCGGTGCTGCGGCGGCAATCTGGGAAGCGGTTGAAGCGGACCTGGACCTGGTCATCTGCATTACCGAAGGTATACCTGTACGTGACATGTTGGAAGTTCGTAACCGCATGCGTGAGCAGAACAAACGAACCTTGCTGTTGGGCCCTAACTGCCCAGGTTTGATTACACCCGACGAACTGAAAATCGGCATCATGCCAGGCCATATTGCTCGCAAGGGTCGTATCGGCGTGGTAAGCCGTTCGGGAACACTAACTTACGAAGCGGTTGCTCAGCTCACCGAATTGGGCTTGGGTCAATCTACCGCAGTCGGTATTGGCGGCGATCCCATCAATGGTCTGAAGCACATTGATATTCTCAAGATGTTCAATGACGACCCAGAAACTGATGCCGTCATCATGATTGGCGAAATTGGCGGTCCTGATGAAGTCAATGCAGCAGAATGGGCTAAAGACAACATGAAGAAGCCGGTGGTAGGCTTTATCGCAGGCGTCACCGCTCCAGCCGGAAAGCGTATGGGCCATGCTGGCGCCCTGATCTCTGGCGGCGCCGATACGGCCGATGCCAAACTGGAAATCATGGAAGCATGCGGTATCCGCACGACGCGCGATCCCTCCGAAATGGGTAAGCTGCTCAAATCGGTGCTATAAGCCAGTAAAAGAAGCCTCACCTCGAGGCTTCTTTAGCAGGCTTGTATGCGCTAGCGCTGTTTAAAAATGGCGCAATAGCCGAACCGACACGTAAATTATTATTCAGGCTTGTGGAAATTTTTCAGGCAAAAACGCAGACTAAATGGATCCTGAATTACAATAGCCTGCTTTTTTATGCCTCGGTATGTCAATTTAACCGGGGCTTTTTATCGCCTTATGGGCTGACACGGGAATCAAGATGGTAGAGTTTTTTGAAACGCTGCACTGGGGTGCGCTATTTCAGATCATAATGATCGACATATTGCTGGGTGGCGATAACGCTGTCGTCATTGCGCTGGCTTGTCGGAACCTTGCCCACAAGCAACGCGTTCAGGGTATTTTGTGGGGCACCGCCGGCGCGATCATCTTGCGCGTCGTTCTAATCGCCTTCGCCCTGACCTTGCTTGGCATTCCGTTCCTCAAGATCGTGGGCGGCGCGCTGCTGCTATGGATTGGTATTAAATTGCTGGTGCCCGAAGAAGGCCACCACGAAAATATCAAGGCTAACGCCTCGGTTTGGGCGGCGGTCAAAACAATTATCATTGCCGATTTCGTGATGAGCCTGGACAATGTCATCGCGATTGCGGGTGCGGCGCAAAATACCGTACCCGATCATCAGCTCGGCTATGTGATTTTCGGCCTGCTGTTAAGCGTGCCAATTATTATTTGGGGCAGTACTATAGTCTTGAAGTTAATTGACCGTTTCCCGCTGGTCGTCACCCTTGGTGCTGCGCTATTGGGATGGATTGCAGGTGGCATGGTCGTAACCGATATATTCGTCGAAACTAAATTCGGTGAACTCCCCGGTACGTTCAAAATCGCAGCCGAAGTCATTGGCGCAATCTTAGTGGTGGCGATTGGCAAGTGGATAGCCAGCCGCAAAGGCGCTGGCAAGGAAAGTGCACATGGGTCTGTTTAAGTCTTCAGGTCGTAAGAAGCCCGACGAAGCAGGTTTGTCCCTGCTTCAGGGCCTGCTTATACTGGCAATCATTGGCATCGTACTCGCCGTCGTATTTACTCAGTTGGCAGGTTAAGGTATGGTTGCAGCACCTTCGAAACTGGTCATTGCGACTCGTGCAAGCCGGCTCGCCTTATGGCAAGCCGAGCACGTACGCAATCGACTTAAGGCGATTTACCCCGATTGTCAGGTTAGCTTATTGACAATGACTACCCGAGGCGATCAGATTCTTGATCGCACTCTGTCAAAAATCGGCGGTAAGGGGTTGTTCGTCAAAGAACTAGAAACCGCCTTGCTCGACGGGCGTGCCGATCTGGCCGTGCATTCGCTCAAGGATGTACCCGTCGACATGCAAAGTCCCTTCGCGTTATCGGTCATACTTGAACGCGATGATCCGCGCGATGCTTTCGTATCCAACGATTATGCTTCCCTCGACGCGCTGCCTGCCGGCGCCGTCGTAGGTACATCTAGCTTGCGTCGCGAATCGCAAATACGCCAGCAATATCCGCAACTTCAAATCCAGGCGCTGCGGGGTAATCTCGACACTCGTCTTGGCAAACTCGATCGTGGTGATTACGCTGCCATTATTCTGGCTGCAGCCGGCCTTAGTCGTCTAGGGCTCGCTTCGCGTATCCGCAGCTATCTATCTGTCGAACAGAGCTTGCCGGCCGCAGGCCAGGGGGCTCTCGGTATCGAAATTCTCGAGCAACGCAAAGATATGCAGGAATGGCTCGCGCCATTGGCCTGTGCCAGCACAGCGGCGTGCGCCTTGGCAGAGCGTACCGTTTCGCGCGTGCTGGGCGGATCTTGCCAGGTACCTTTGGCTGCATTTGCACAATTGGATGGTACTACCTTAAGCATTTCCGCTTTGGTGGCAGAACCCGACGGTACGCGGATCATACGCTCTCAAGTTTCGGGTCCGGTTTCTTCGGCAGAACAACTGGGCGACCAAGTCGCTCGCGATCTGCTCGCCAAGGGGGCCAACGACATTTTGTCACGGCTCCTGTCCCCGGATACGGCTTCCTGACACGTGGTAGCCGTGTTTTGTGGTTAAGAAGACCATGAAAGCCAGTGTCGTTCTGACTCGCCCACAAGGAAAGAATGAACAACTCGGGCGCCGCTTGCAGGCGGCCGGGTTTAGTACGATCGCCTTACCGGCGTTATCTGTCAGCCCGCTTATACAGGATGGCAATGAGTTGCCGCCTCCCGGCAATTACGACCTGATCGTTTTTGTTAGCAGCGGTGCCGTTGCAATGTATCTTGATCTGCTTGGCCGGCGTACCAACCAAGGTGCGTGGCCAGAACGAACCATGGTGGCTACAGTGGGGCGCTCTAGTGCGCAGCCACTTTATGATTCAGGCCTTATACAGCCTGCAAATATCTTGCATCCTGATCCTCTTACGCAGAATCAGGATTCGGAAGCGCTTTGGTCCGTATTGCAGCCGCTGCGGCATTGTCTTGAGCGTGTGTTGATAATAAGGGGCGAATCGGGGCGCGATTGGCTCGGTGCCCAATGTGAGCAGGCGGGCATTGAAGTTGAGCGCCTGGCCTTATACAGGCGGGCACCGGCTGTCTGGGAACCCTGGCAAACCGCCCAGTTACCAGAAGTTCTGGCGTCACCCGAGCTCTGTGTTTTCTTGTTGACAAGCGGCGAGAGCGTAGACGCTGTTCACGCTAATATTCAGCAATTGGGATTGCAAGAGGAATGGGCCAAATGCCGGTTCGTAGTGATACACGAACGTGTAGCATGCCGTTTACAATCTCTCATCAGTGCTTCTGGTAAGGTAGAGCCGACAGTGATTAAGGTATGTTCGCCTTGCGACGATGCCATTTTTCATGCCATCGTCCAGTTGACGCCGCGTAAAGAAAATTCCTAGGATTACAATCTCGCCATGACTGATAAAAAACCCGAGATCTCGCAAGCGGCCCAGACGTCTGTTGCTGGCACTCCTGCTTCGCCAGGGCCATCAACCACGCCTCAGCCAAAGAAGCCTTTGCCTACCCGAAAGCCGCGCTCCATCCTGCTTCCCGCCTTTATTATTTTGCTATTGATCGCGGCCGCGCTGGGCGCTGCATTGTGGTATCAACAGCAACAGTTTCGCAATAGCACGCAAGGATTGACCGCACAGGTTCAAAGCGGCGCCAGTACAGCCAATCAGGCTTCAGAGCAGGCACAACAAGCGCTGTCCCAACTACAGGAACAGGCTCGCCAAATAGCGTCGCTCGAGAAAACGATCGGCGAATCCAGGGACCATTTAGAAAGCCTCGAACAGGCATTTCGCACCCTTACTGACAGCGGCTCAGATCTCGTCCTCATCAACGATGTCGATCACTTACTGACGATTGCGCAGCAGCAACTGCAATTAAGCGGAAATGTGGCCAATGCGGTGATTTCTCTGGAAACTGCGCAAGCGCAATTGGCCCGCGCGAACCGTCCCGGTCTGGCCTCTCTGCTTCAAACTATCAACGGCGATCTTGACCGGTTGCGTTCAGCGTCGACCATTGATATTGCCTTGCTTTCCACCCAGCTGGAAGAATTGAGCGTACTGGTTGGCGAGGCTCCGTTATTGGTACCTGACGACGCCGCCCCTGCGCCCGTTGTCGCGCCTCCGGCCGCTTCGGATAGCACCCCTCAAAGCAATCCCAGTGTTGACAGTAACTTGCCATGGTGGAAGCAAGCTTTGGGAACAGTCGAAAACTGGTCGAACACCGCGTGGTCAGCCGTCCGTAAAGACCTTGGCGAGTTCGTCACTGTACGCCGTGTCGATGACCCCACTGCATTGCTGATGTCGCCCGACCAAGCCACGCGTTTTCGCGAAAATCTGCGCCTGCGGATCATGACCGCGCAACTGGCCCTAATGATGCGTCAGCCCAAAGTCTGGGAATCTGAAACCGATATGCTGGTGAAATCGATCGAAAGCCGTTATGACCAGGCGTCGGAAGACTCCCGGCATGCACTGAAGTTGGCGCGACATATGGCCGACACCACGATCGACGTTAAATTGCCATCGGTCACTAATAGTCTGCAAGCTGTCCAAGCTCTACGGGAAGCAAGCGCCGAATCTGCACGACATAGCGCGGTTTCAACCCCTGAAATCGCCACGCCGCCTTCGGCTTCCGACGCGGGGAAGAACGGTTCGCAAAACAGCACGCACGCTAAAGAATCCTTGCCGTCCGGTTCGTCGGTTCCGGATTCAGCTCCAGCTCAGCATTATCCTGCACAGCCGGATGAGTCGGCTTCCGTCAAGCCACAGGGGTAAGCAATGAGAACATGGTTCTGGACACTGTTTGTATTTGTGGCTGCCGTTGCGTTAGCACTAGTCTTGCGCGACCATAGCGGCAATGTGCTTATCGTTGCTCAACCCTGGCGTATCGAGCTTTCACTTACCCTTGCAATTCTGCTGGTATTAGCGGCGTTCATCATCCTGTACGTGGTATTGCGGGTGTTGGCCTGGATCTCCGGTGGTCCCCAGCGCTTCCGCTCCTGGCGCAAGCTTCGCACGGAAAACCGCGATTATGCATTGCTTGAAGGCGGCTGGATCAACGTGCTGGAAGGCCGCTATACCGACGCTGAAAAAAATCTCTCGAAGTTATTGGGGCGCACCCGATCTAATAGCCGCAAGGTACTGGCGGGTCTTGCATCGGCTCGCGCGTCGCATCATCTTGGCGAGTTTAATCGTCGAGATCAAGCGCTAGCCCTGGCTCAACAAAGCGCCGGAGACGATCCCCGATTACGCGAGGCGGCAGCGACCGTAGCAGCCGAGATGTATCTCGATCAGAACCGCCCGCAAGATGCTTTAGTGCTATTGCAGCCCTTGCAAGATGCCAGTTCGCGCTACTTTCATGCAACCCGACTGCTGTTGCGTGCGCATCGTCAACTCCGGAATCACGATCGCGTTTATGAACTGACACGTCTGTTATTGCGTCGTGGTGTGATCGACAAAGCCGAGGCCATGCAGCTCATCGAGACCTCCGCAGCGGCCCGTTTGCATGCGGCGGGCCCGGCCGGATTCAAATCGATATGGGGCGACCTTAAGGCCGAAGAGCGGGTATTGCCGGACATTGCGCTGGCTGGGGCTGCGATACAGGAATCACTTGGAAATTACGACGAGGCTTCAAAAATCCTCGAAGCTGCAATAAACGTCAAGCTCGAGCCTCGCCTCCTTAGCGCCTATTCGCAATGTCCGCCGGAATATGTAGCGCACAGGCTTAGCAAAGCAGAAGTCTGGCTCAAGAATCATCCTGACGACTCTGCATTGCTGGCAGCATTAGGCAATTTGTGCCTGACTGGCGAACTCTGGGGGCAGGGCGAGCATTATCTATTGCGTAGCATGAGAATACGTAGCGATATGCGGATTCATGCATTGCTCGGCAATTTGTATGATCGTTTGGGCCGTCCCGCCGATGCCATGAATCATTGGCGTCTAGCTTCCGGTGTGGCTGGGGTACTTCCCGTTCTGCCCACCAATCGGGCTTTGCCTGCGGCCGATACCCGCGGCGACCCCACGCTCATCGACGTGGAAAGCGTGCCAGAAATGCAGTCCCATACCCCGGCAATCATACCGGTTGCGGCCAGCGCTGCGGATTACACGGACGACGATTTAAACGCTTCGGAACCAATTCCGGCCTCGGCGCCCGCGCCTAAGCATTCATCCCAGGCTGCTAAACCCGCACAGGCGTCCGATACCGGACTTGACGAATATTTTGACAGTGCTCCAATTCCAGGGATCGATTTGTCGCAAACATCTGACCGGCCACGCCGTGGTTCGGGCAAAAACTAATCTTTTTTACATTCCTATCGTAAGGCTGAATAAAGCATGAGCTTAGACCGTGTACCCGCAGGCAGCAACTTGCCTGATGAATTCAATGTTGTTGTCGAAATCCCCATGAATTCGGACCCAGTCAAATACGAAGTCGATAAAGAGTCGGGTGCCGTATTCGTAGACCGCTTTATGCTCACCGCGATGCACTACCCCTGTAACTACGGGTATATTCCACAGACAATAGCCGATGACGGAGATCCCGTTGATGTGCTGGTTCTGGCTCCATTCCCAATACAGGTCGGCGCAGTGATCCGTTGCCGCTCAATTGGCGTATTGATGATGGATGATGAAGGTGGTGGCGACGCTAAAGTCCTGGCTGTTCCGGTCGACAAGCTTTATCCTCCGTACCGCTCGATTAAATCACCCGAAGATCTTCCTCAAGAGGAACTTGCCCGTATTCAACATTTCTTTGAGCACTATAAAGATCTCGAAAAAGGTAAATGGGTCAAGGTGAAAGGCTGGGAAGGGCAGGAAGCAGCACTGAAAGAAATTCGCGATGGCGCAGAACGTTATACAAAAGGTGGAAAGTAAATGAATACGGTAATCCCTGTACATCCCGTCGCTGCGATTCCCGTCGCAGGCTCCGATGCCGTGTTCCCAGTTCGCCGTGTGTATTGCGTGGGCCGCAATTATGCAGAGCATGCCAAGGAAATGGGTTTCACCGGTCGTGAAGAGCCTTTCTTCTTTAACAAGCCAGCCGACGCACTACTCAACGTGGCAGACGGTCAGGTCGGGTCGATGGCTTATCCCCCTAAGACAGCGAACCTGCACTATGAAATCGAACTCGTCGTTGCGTTAGGTAAGGGCGGTCGTGACCTGACACCCGAGCAAGCAATTGATTGCATTTGGGGTTACGGCATCGGCCTAGACATGACGCGCCGTGACCTTCAAGGCGAAGCCAAGAAACAAGGCCGTCCCTGGGAGGTTGGCAAGGCTTTCGATCAATCAGCGCCGGTCGGACCCTTGCATCCTCGTGAGCAGGTCGGAACACTAAATTCCGGTGCGATCTCACTTAGCGTGAACGGCGCCGTGAAACAGTCCAGCGACCTGTCGCAGATGATCTGGAATATCGCCGAATCAATCGCCTATTTATCCGGTCTTTTTGAGTTAAAAGCTGGCGATATCATATTTACTGGGACGCCTGAAGGGGTGGGGCCAGTAGTCGCTGGAGACACCATGGTTGGCGGCATTGCGGGTCTAGGCGAACTGCACGTAAAGATCGTCTGATCTTGCGTTGGAATCTGTACATTGTCATCAAGAATACTTCTGAAAAGGGAAAAATATGGCTGCTAAAATTCTAGCTTCCTTGGCCTTGCTGGGTTGTATTGCATTAGCAGGTTGCAATACTGTAGCCGGCGCCGGTGAAGACATCAGCAAAGCAGGCAGTGCGATCACCAGGTCCGCCAAGTAAAATGAACATAGCGGTACCGAGTCTGTAGTTCCAGACTTATATTTAAAAAGCTCCTGCGTTTTGAACGCAGGAGCTTTTTTATTACCTGGGCTACTCGTTTACCGATTCCCAGCAGAGTTTTATTGTTTAGTTTGTCAAAGAAAGGCCTGTTTCTTTAACGAACTTATCCCAGCGTTTGTACTGATCGACTGTGTACTTATCAACGCTAGCCCCATCAGTGGCGATGACTTCAAAGCCTAAAGCGGTCAGTTTCTGTTTTACTTCCTTGTCGTTCAGGGCTTCTTGAAATGCCTTCGTTAACGTATTCGAGGCATCGTCCGGAGTGGCTGCCGGAGCGAAAATTCCGATCCAGGAATAGGCCTCGTAGCCCGGAAAGCCTGATTCCTGAACGGTCGGTATGTTGGGCAGGTCAGGAAGGCGGGTCGTGCCCGTGACTGCCAGCGGCTTTATCTTGCCGGCGGCAATTTGTGACTTCAATGCGGCATAGCTTAGCAAGGTGAAGTTCACGACATTGCCAAGCACTGCTTGTACAGCTGGTCCGCCGCCGCCGAATGGTACGTGAAGAATATCCACCTTTGCCTGACGTTTAAGATCTTCGGCGGCAAGGTGATTTAAAGAACCTGCTCCGGTCGAAGCGTAGCTGTATTTTCCGGGGTGGGCCTTGGCTTCAGCCAGGAACTCCTTAAGGTTTTGGCCTGGGGTGGCCATTGATGCGCCCATCACCAGGGGAAATCTTAAGGCGAATGCAATTCCGCGCAGATCTTTAAACGTATCGTAAGGCAGGTCTGGTCTTACGATGGGATTAATGGCGTGGGTATCGAAGCTTACCAGCACTGTGTTGCCGTCGGGTTTCGAGCGTACTACGTATTGGGTAGCAATCTGGCTTGCAGCGCCGGGTTTGTTCTCGACGATAACATTGCGATTCAGCAGTTCGGCAAGTTTGGGCTGAATTATCCTGGATGCAATATCAGTGCTGCCTCCGGGAGGGAAGGGTACAACGAGCCGCAAAGGAGCGTCATCGGCCGCGGCCGCAGCAGCCATTGAAAAAGTAAGAAGGCAAGATGCGCCAATTTTCAACACACTACGGCCAGCATTTGTTTTCGAGAATAATCCAGTCATCTATTTTCCTTCTTTTTTGATTGTCTGATGTCGAGCGAAATAGTCTTGATGTTTTGCTCGGCGGTTGAGCCGCTACTATTAAATCCCATTCTGCGCTCTTTGTCTTAGGGCGACGAAAAGTATCCTCATCCTTTAGACGCAGTCTTGCGAAACTCGATCGGTAGCACTGCGTCATAGAACTGTCACTCCAGTTTAATCCCCATGTCATACGACCTCCCTAAGATGCACGTCATTGAAGGCGATTGATGTCGCCTGAATTTTTAGGAATATGAATGAACTCAGTGATCCGAGTCGAGGGCTTGAGTAAAAGCTTCGGCGGTAAGCAGGTTTTATTCGATCTAGGCCTGGCAGTGCAGCCGGGTGAAATGGTGGCGCTTATCGGAGCATCAGGTTCCGGTAAATCCACCCTATTGCGTCATTTATCCGGTCTTGCCTGCGGCGATAGGCAGGACACAAGTTCGATCAAAGTCATGGGCGAGTCGGTGCAGACGGCTGGACGGCTTAGCCCCGACGTGCGTCGTCTGCGTTCTGACATCGGATACATTTTTCAGCAGTTCAATTTGGTCGGACGGTTGAGCGTCTTGCGCAACGTCTTGCTGGGTTGCCTGGGCCGCATACCGCGCTGGCGGGGTTCGTTGGGCCTGTTTACGAATGAAGAAAAAGATTTCGCGATGGCTGCTCTTGAACGTGTGGGGCTGGGCGAATATGCACATCGGCGCGCCTCGACTTTATCCGGTGGACAACAGCAACGTGTGGCTATCGCCCGAGCGTTGACGCAGCGCGCGGAAGTCATTCTGGCCGATGAGCCCATTGCATCGCTTGATCCAGAGTCTGCGCGCAAGGTAATGGATATCCTTGCCGATATTAACGAGAAAGACGGCAAAACTGTGGTGGTTACTTTGCACCAGGTCGATTATGCCGTGCGTTATTGCCAGAGAGTCATCGCACTGAAATCCGGACATATCCACTTCGACGGCTCGGTCGAGGCTCTTAGCGGTCTTTTTCTGAATGATCTGTATGGCGGCGATCTGGACACCGCTCTGGTATTTCCCGACCGAACAGCGACGCTTCCAGTCGCACGTCCCATGTCTTTGATTGCCGCCTGATTTGCAGCACATGCATCTGGCTTTTTTTCCAACAGGCCTGTCTAGACAAGCCACTGCAGCACCACTGGAGTATTGATATGTTTAAAGGCATGCAACGTATAGTTCTGGCCTCGGCCGTCGCAAGCATGACACTGTTGGGGTCGGTCAATGCGGCAGAAACCAGGGAATTGAATTTCGGCATTATCTCGACGGAATCGTCTCAAAACCTTAAAGGCATGTGGGACCCGTTCCTGGCAGAAATGAGCAAGCATACCGGCATGAAAATCAAAGCATTTTTTGCCCCGGATTACGCTGGCATCATCCAGGGCATGCGATTCAACAAGGTTGACGTGGCTTGGTATGGCAACAAATCCGCAATGGAAGCGGTTGACCGCGCAGGCGGCGAAATTTTCGCGCAAACCGTCGCAGCCAATGGCAATCCCGGCTATTGGAGTCTGTTAATCGCTCATAAAGACAGCGCTGTCAGTTCTGTCGATGACATGCTGAAAAACGCAGGGAAACTAACGTTCAGCAATGGCGATCCTAATTCCACCTCAGGCTATCTGGTCCCTGGTTATTACGTTTTCGCCAAGAACGGTGTTGACGCCAGCAAGATATTCAAGCGCACATTGAATGCCAGCCACGAAGTTAATGCACTGAGTGTTGCCAATAAACAGGTCGACATTGGGACTTTCAATACTGAGGGCATGGAGCGCTTGCAGGAAACCAATCCCGCCAAGGCCGCTGAGCTGAAGGTGATCTGGAAATCGCCGCTGATCCCTGCGGATCCGATCGTATGGCGCAAGAACCTGCCCGAAGAAACAAAGAAAAAAATCAATGATTTTTTCACCAATTACGGTGCTGATCAAAAAGAGCTTGCGGTTCTGGCTGCTTTGCAATGGGGCAAGTTCCGCGCCTCGAATGATGATCAGCTGTTGCCGATTCGCCAACTTGAGTTGTTCAAGCAGCGCAGCCAGATTGGTAGCGACCAGACCTTCAGCGCAGCCGAGAAGGAAGCCAAACTGAAGGAAATTGATGCCAGCCTGGAAAAGTTGTCCGCACGCATGGAAGTGCTTAGCAAGAAAGTACCCAGCGCCAAGTAATTGGCCCTAAAAGTCTTCGTCCGGGTGATCGGACGAAGACTGTTTGCTCGCCGGAAACCGCCTAATGACCGCTTTATCGACTTCTGCATTGTCTGATCTGCAGCTTAAACGTCCCTGGTACCAATGGTTGGGATGGGCTCTGCTCGTGGCCATACTGGCCTGGTCCTGGAAGGGCGCTGAAATGAATCCTGCCATGCTATGGCGCGATGCCGACAATATGCGAGTCTTTGCGGCTGATTTCTTCCCGCCTGATTTTCGCTACTGGGAGCTGTACCTGAGAGAGATGGTCATCACGGTGCAGATAGCGGTGTGGGGTACAGTCCTTGCCATTATCTGCTCCATACCTCTGGGTATTCTCTGTTCGGAGAATCTGGCGCCTTGGTGGGTGTATCAACCCTTGCGTCGTGTAATGGACGCCTTTCGGTCAATCAACGAGATGGTTTTTGCCATGTTGTTTGTCGTCGCTGTGGGCCTGGGACCGTTCGCCGGTGTAATGGCGCTGTTTGTGGGCACGACGGGTGTATTGGCCAAACTGTTTGCCGAAGCGGTTGAAGCGATAGACCACGGGCCTGTTGAAGGTGTCCGGGCAACCGGCGCCAGCGCGCTGCAAGAGGTCATCTACGGCGTCATTCCGCAAGTCTTGCCTTTATGGATTTCTTACGCCTTATATCGCTTTGAGTCGAATGTGCGCTCGGCGACGGTTGTTGGCATGGTCGGTGCAGGTGGCATCGGCGTGACGCTTTGGGAGGCGATACGCGGGTTTCAGCTCGCCCAGACCTGCGCCATTCTAATCATCATCATTCTGGTGGTAAGCGTTATTGACATCGTTTCGCAACGCTTGCGTAAACACTTTATTTAAGGAAGCAAGGACACACTGTGTCCTTTTTCGAAATGGACTTGTCTAGACAGGTTGGGCCCAAATACCTCGAACTAGCGGATGTACTACGTGGCGAGCTCGGCACTTATTCATCGGGGGATTATTTGCCTTCCGAACTGCAGCTTGCTGAACGCTTTTCGGTGAATCGTCATACGCTGCGGCGTGCGGTCGATGTGCTGGTAGAGGAGGGGAGATTGCTGCGCCACAAGGGGCGAGGAACTTGTGTGCTGCCCAGGCCCATTGTCTATCCCGTACATGCGCAGAGTGCCTACAGCAAGACCTTGTCGCGTATGGGCTTGCATTCAGAGGCCCAGTTAATTAAACGCCAGCAGCGGATGGCTAACGCCGAAGAAGCGAAGGATTTGGGCCTGGATCCCGCTGAGGCCGTATTGGAAATCACTACTTTGCGCTTTCTGAACGGACAACCCATCAGCATTATCAATCATTGTTTTTCGATACGCCGGGAACCGCTGCTGCGTCACTATCAAACAGGGTCACTACGTTCTCATTTTGACAAACAGGGCATTTCCCTGAGACGGATGTCGACCCTGATTGGCGCACGTATACCAACTCAAAAAGAGGCACTGCAATTGCTCATGCCCAGGCATACACCCGTTCTTAGCATACGTACACTTTCCTGCGATTCAGGCGGTGAGCCCTTCGAATTATCGCAATCGATAAGTCGGGCAGATCGTTTCAAGTATCACGTTATCTCCGGAGAACAGAATGAAAAGTAGCACCGATGTCAATCTGCTCGATCCTGCGGGGCGGCAGCGCTGGATGAGTATTCTGGCGCACGCTGGCAAGCGGCTCGAGCCATATAGTGCACAGCTTCGGGAATCGGGTTACCGGTTCATTCGACCGCCTGAAATCGGTATGGTGATGGTGCGCGGTCGCGTTGGTGGGAGTGGAGCCCCGTTCAACGTGGGGGAAATGACTGTCACTCGCTGCGTCGTGCAATTGACTGACGGCAGTACGGGTCACAGCTATGTCGCGGGTCGTAGCAAGCCACATGCGGAGCTCGCCGCCCTGGCCGATGCCCATTTACAGGGCATGGCCCGGCAGCATTGGCTGGATACCCTTATTGCTCCACTGGCCGAGGCGCAATTGCAGCAGCGCGCAGTCAAAGCCGCGCAGGCCGCAGCGACCAAGGTCGAGTTCATGACGCTGGTCCGGGGAGAAGACTGATGGCCGATACTTTGCTGTTGCCGGCGTTCCCCGATCCTGTCGCCCAGACTCAAGAGACATTTCGGCTGGCGCTGAAAGCCATGTCTGAGCCGGGTACTACGCAGGTAATAAGGGATGCCCCGGGTTTAGGGAGCTTGATGCCGGCTACTTACGCACTATGCCTAAGTCTGCTTGATAGCGACACATCGGTCTGGCTCGCTCCGAGTTTTGATACACCGGAGCTGCGTGCGAATCTGGCGTTCCATTGTGCCTGCCCGGTGACTAGCGAACGGGCCGAGGCCGACTTCGCATTGCTCGGGACAAACGAATTGGACGACCTGAGCGCGCTTTAACGTGGGTACCGACCGTGATCCGGACCAATCGTGCACCTTGATCATTCAGTTATCTGATCTGGACCGAGGAGCGGCAACGTCCTGGCAAGGACCCGGTATCGAACATCACCGAGTGTTGCATCTGCCGGCTGGCGCGAACTTTTGGCGCCATCGCAAAGCGTGCTGCGGCTTTCCGAAAGGCTTGGATATTTTCTTTACCAGCGAAGCAAATTTGGTCGCGCTACCGCGCAGCACCCGTGTGTCCCCTGCGATACAAGAGGAGATCTGAATGTATGTCGCCGTAAAAGGTGGCGAAAAAGCCATCGATAACGCCCACACCCTGCTTGCTAGCAAACGCAGAGGCGATGCCCTGGTGCCCGAACTGAGCGTAGAACAAATACGTCAGCAAATGCCCTTGGCCGTTGCCCGCGTGATGGGAGAGGGCTCTTTGTACGACGAAGAGCTTGCCGCACTGGCTATCAAACAGGCCGCCGGCGACTTGCTTGAGGCCATATTTTTACTGCGTGCTTACCGCACAACGCTGCCGCGTTTCACGGCCAGTCTTCCTTTACAGACCGAGCATATGAACCTTGAGCGCCGCATTTCGGCGACCTTCAAGGATCTGCCGGGTGGACAATTACTGGGCCCCACATTCGACTACACCCACCGTCTGCTGGACTTCTCGTTGCTGGCTGAAGGCTCTCCTTCTGAGCCTGTTGACTACCCGCCGATACCGCCGGCGTCATGTCCGCGGGTAGTGGATATGCTGGCCCACGAAGGCCTGCTCGCGCCAGAGACCGACGAGGGGCAAGATGTGCCCGATATCACTCGCGACTCCGTATGGATTTTCCCAGTAACCGTGCGCAACGTCTACAGGCATTGGCGCGCGGCGATGAAGGTTTTTTACTGGCTCTGGGTTATTCCACACAGCGCGGCTACGGTCGCAACCATCCATTTGCGGGCGAAATCCGAATCGGTACGCTCGAGGTCTGGATCGAACCCGAAGAGCTCGGCTTTGAGATTGCAATCGGGGACATTGAAGTGACCGAATGCGAAATGATCAATCAGTTTGTCGGCAGCAAAAATCAGCCGCCGCAGTTCACGCGCGGCTACGGTTTGGCCTTTGGCAATGCCGAGCGCAAGGCCATGGGCATGGCCCTGGTTGATCGGGCCCTGCGCGCTACCGAATACAACGAGAACATAGAATCGCCCGCGCAGCAGGAAGAGTTCGTACTGATGCATTGCGATAACGTCGAATCGGCAGGTTTCGTTTCGCATCTGAAGCTGCCTCATTACGTCGATTTCCAGTCCGAGCTGGACCTTATTCGGAAATTGCGCCGGGGCCTCGCCGAGGATGCAGGACTGACTGAGGAGAAACGTGCATGAACCACGGAAATACTAACAACGGCAGCGATTCCTGCATGACCGCTGGCTACAATTTTGCCTACCTCGATGAGCAAACCAAGCGTAGCTTGCGGCGTGGCCTGCTGAAGGCTGTCGCCATCCCGGGATACCAGGTTCCATTCGGTGGCCGCGAGATGCCTTTGCCTTACGGATGGGGAACAGGCGGCATGCAAGTGACCGCGGCCTTGCTCGGCCGGCGCGACGTTCTTAAAGTAATAGACCAAGGGGCTGACGACACGACCAATGCCGTGTCGATTCGACGTTTTTTTGTTCGTACTGCGGGTGTCGAAACTACTGAGCGCACGGCGCAGGCGAGCATTATCCAGACACGCCACCGGATCCCCGAGACCGCCTTGCGTACCGGCCAAATCGTAGTTTTTCAGGTGCCAATACCGGAACCGCTGCGCTTTATCGAGCCGTCGGATTCAGAAACTAAAGCCATGCACGCCTTGAACGATTATGGCGTCATGCACGTCAAGCTGTATGAAGATATCGCCACCTACGGGCATATCGCCACCACCTACGCTTATCCCGTCATTGTCGATGATCGTTATGTAATGGACCCGTCGCCGATTCCTAAATTCGACAATCCCAAGCTTAATATGAGCCCAGCTTTGATGTTGTTTGGTGCCGGCCGTGAAAAGCGGCTGTACGCCTTGCCGCCCTTTACACGCGTGGAAAGCCTGGATTTCGAAGACTATCCGTTCGAGATTCCGAAATGGGAGCAAAGTTGCACGTTCTGCGGTAGTTCGGAATCCTACCTGGATGAACTGATCGTCGACGACCAGGGTAAGCGCGAGTTCGTCTGTTCAGACACCGACTTTTGCCACGAGCGCCGTACAAATCAGGAGTTCACGCAATGAAGCCATTGTTATCGGTACGTGACCTGACACTTTTGCACGGCCCCGAGAAAGGGTGTCAGGCCGTGACGTTTGATTTGTATCCCGGTGAAGTGCTGGGCATAGTCGGGGAGTCCGGCTCGGGCAAATCGACGCTGCTTAGCGTCTTGTCCGGTCGTCTTCAGCCCGATCGGGGCGTGGTCTCTTACCGGGACAAGAACGATCAGAATATCAATCTGTATGCCGCCAGTGAAGCGCATAGACGCACTCTGCTGCGCACCGAATGGGGCTTCGTCGAACAAAACCCTCGTGATGGCTTGCGCATGGATGTGTCGGCAGGCGCCAACATTGGGGAACGCTTGATGGCGCAGGGTGTGCGCCATTATGGCCAACTTCGCCAGGCCGGACTCGACTGGCTTGGAAACGTTGAAATCGATAGGGCGCGTATCGACGACTTGCCGCGCACATTTTCGGGTGGCATGCAGCAAAGGTTACAGATCGCGCGCAATCTGGTTTCCAGTCCGCGCCTTATTTTCATGGACGAGCCCACTGGCGGCCTCGATGTTTCGGTGCAGGCGCATTTGCTCGATTTGTTGCGTGGACTGGTTCGCGAACTCCAACTGGCAGTCGTTATTGTGACCCACGATCTGGCGGTGGCGCGCTTGCTGGCGGATCGCTTGATGGTAATGCGCCGCTCGTATGTGGTTGAAGCCGGATTGACCGATCAGATTCTGGATGATCCTCAGCACGCCTACAGCCAGTTGTTGGTGTCTTCAGTTTTGCAGCCCTGAGGTAAGCGAATAATGAGACCTGTTATAGAAGTGAAAGGCCTTGCCAAAACCTTTACCTTGCATCAGCAGCATGGCGTGGTACTGAATGTTTTGCGCGAGCTTAGTTTTTCTGTTTTGCCCGCTCAATGCCTGGTGCTGCACGGGCAATCCGGTGCGGGCAAGTCGACTCTGCTTAGAACCTTGTATGGCAACTATTTGCCTTCCACGGGAAGCATCCGTATCGGCCATGAAGGCGAAGTGCTTGAATTGGTAGGCGCGGAACCGCGTCAAATACTGGCTGTACGGCGACTGACCTTGGGTTATGTCAGCCAGTTCTTGCGTGTGATACCCCGCGTCAGTTGCCTGAACGTGGTCATGGAGCCCGCATTGGCACGTGGCCTGCAACGTCAGCAGGTCCAGAAACGGGCCGAATCCCTGTTGGCTCGCTTAAATATTCCCGAACGCTTGTGGCCGTTGGCCCCGGGTACGTTTTCCGGAGGAGAGCAGCAGCGAGTCAACATTGCGCGCGGTTTCATGGTGTCGTGGCCCTTGCTGCTGCTGGATGAGCCGACTGCATCACTGGATGATGCCAATCGCGCTGTGGTGCTACAGCTAATCCAAGAAGCCAAGGCACAAGGGTCGGCGTTGATCGCTATTTCGCACGACGCGAAGGCGCGCGATGAGATGGCGGATTGTTATTTGGATATGACACTAGAGGAGCCGGCCCATGCCAGTTGAACAAATATTCACTAATGCACGAGTGGTTACGTCCACAGACGTCTTTACGGGTACTGTCGTTGTGCGCGACGGATCGATTCATGACGTTAGCCAGGGCCGTAGTCAATTGCCGCAGGCCGACGATTTAGAAGGCGACTTCCTGATGCCGGGCTTGATCGAATTGCACACAGATAATCTAGAAAAATACATGAATCCGCGCCCAGGAGTGGACTGGCCTTCCGAGTCGGCCGTACTGGCCCACGACGCGCAAGTCATATCGGCAGGCATCACTACGGTATTCGATGCGTTGGCCATAGGCGATGTAAATCCTAAAGGCAATCGCCTACAGCAATTGCCTGTCATGTTAAGTGCGATTACACAGGCGCAGGAAAACGGCCACACACGGGCGGAACATCGATTGCATCTGCGCTGTGAATTGAGCCATGTGGAAACACTGGATATATTCAATGAGCTGGTTGAAAGCCCCTTGGTGCAGTTGGTTTCGGTCATGGACCACTCGCCCGGCCAGCGGCAGTTCGTAAAACTGGAAAAATACCGCGAGTACTACCAAGGCAAATATCATCTTAGCGATGCGGCTATGGACGCTTTCATCGATCTGCAGCTGCAAAATTCGCGGCAGTACAGCGACAATTACCGGCGCTTGATCGTGCGTGAATGCCATCAACGCGGCCTATCGGTTGCCAGCCACGACGACGCGACCCTGGAACACGCCCAGGAGTCGGCCGATTACGGGATGAGCATTGCTGAATTTCCCACCACTATGGATGCCGCGACGGCCAGCCACCGGTTAGGGTTGAAAGTCTTGATGGGCGCGCCCAATATTGTGCGTGGCGGATCGCATTCCGGCAATGTGGCCGCGGCCGATCTTGCGTCGCAAGGCGTACTCGATATCTTGTCCAGTGATTACTATCCGTCCAGCCTGCTTCAGGCGGCAGGTCTCTTGGCCGATCAGGACAATGCCTATGGGCTGCCTGCGGCCGTCGCAACCATCAGCCTGGCGCCGGCACAGGCAGCCGGACTGCATGACCGCGGCGAGATCCGGGTCGGCCTGCGCGCCGATATGCTGCGCGTTCGTTCGCATCAGCAACAGTTTGTTGTGCAGCATGTCTGGCGCAATGGAAGTCGAGTGTTCTGATGGCGGGACGGTTAATTTATTTGATGGGGCCTTCGGGAGCGGGAAAAGATACTGTTTTGCTGGGATTATCCAGTCTGCTGGGCAGCAGCGCTTATCTTGCTCCCCGGGTTATTACGCGCGCGTCCACTGCCACAGAGCCGGCCTCGGTGTCGGTGACGCAGGCCGAGTTCGAGTATATGGAGTCTAGCGGACGGCTGGCGATGGCGTGGCGCGCCAATGGCCTGGCCTATGGCGTTCTGCGTGACATCAACGACCGGCTAGTCGAAGGTTGTGATGTATTGCTTAACGGATCGCGGGCGTATCTGCCCGAGGCTCGCCGCAAATACGCGGATCTGGTGCCGGTGTTGCTGAATGTCGAACCTGAACTTCTACGCCAGCGGCTGCACGCGCGGGGTCGCGAGAATACACATCAAATACTTCAGCGCCTGCAACGCAATGACCGATTCGAAAGATTGCAGGTTGGCCCCGTGCTTGTCATCGATAATTCACGTGACGCAGATAGCACGATTCAAACCCTGTATGCTCATCTGAATCGCGCTCCCGCAGGTGAACCCGTTTGCCGGCTGCTCACACATAGTTGTCGTTATCGCTTCACACCATGAAAATAAGTTTATTGGGTACCGGCAATGCCGCTCAGGTTCCGGTTTATAACTGTTATTGTGCCGCTTGCGAACGGGCACGCAGCGAATCGCGGTATCGGCGCCGCGCTTGCTCCGCGCTGCTGGAATGTGCGGGAGAACGCTGGTTGGTGGATGCCGGACTCACCGACCTTGGCGAACGGTTCCCACCCGGCGAGCTGACCGGCATTTTCCAAACCCACTACCATGCCGATCACGCCCAAGGCTTGCTGCATTTGCGCTGGGGGCGGAACCTGCGTATACCTGTGCTGGGGCCTGACGACCCCGATGGTTTCGCTGATCTTTACAAGCATCCGGGCATCCTGGATTTTTCCCGCAAGCTCTCTGCCTTTCAAAGCTTGCCGTTTAATGGTTTCTCGCTTACACCTGTACCCTTGAATCACTCCAAACCAACCTTTGGCTATGTGTTCACTGATGAAATCAGCTGTGCTGCCTATCTGACAGACACAGTAGGCCTGCCTCCCGAGACGGCGGCTTATTTGAAGGAAAAAGCGTTGGATCTGTTGATCATGGACTGTTCCTATCCGCCATTGCCGCAGGTACCGCGTAATCACAACGATCTGACGCGCGCTTTAGAAGTTGTGGATTTCCTGGCCGTGAAGAAAACCGTACTGACCCATATTGGCCATGACTTCGATACGTGGTTGATCGAGCACCACGATCAACTGCCGAATAACGTGGTAACAGGTCTAGACGGCGATGTCTTCAACACAGCATTATTAAGCGTTTAGCTGCATTCAGCCAAGCTTATTCGGGTAGGCCAAGGCGAGGTTCCGGGATAGGTTAATTGCGCTTTGGCTTGTTGATTTTGCCCACCCCGGCATGTTCGAATTGTTGGGGAATCCATCCTCGTCCACACTGCAATCCTGATTGTTTGTCAGGAGAGCATCGTGCAAAAATTTCATGGTAGGCAATGCGGCCAAGGAATGACGGAATACATTATTGTGGTCGCCCTTGTGGCGGTGGCCGCGATTGCCGTCTATCAATTATTCGGTCAGGTCGTTCGCTCGCAAACCGCCGCGATGGCAAAAGAGTTGGCCGGCGAGGATGGATCAGAACAGTCGCGAATGGCCCAATCCGCAGCCGAGACCGCGGCGGCGCAAACTGCCGCCAAAACGCTTAAATCATTTACTGGCAATGCGGGGGCTCAATGATCGCTACCGATCACGGTAACCACTTTGCCCAAGCCCAACATGGTCAGGCCATGGTCCTCGGCATGTTGCTGGCAGGCGTTGCCATCCTGGTCTTTGTCCGCTACTTCGCCACCGGACAAGTGGTGGCCGCCAAAGCCAGACAGCTTCATGCGCTTGATGCAGCGGCATACAGCGGGGCGCTGGTTCAGGCGCGTGGCTTGAATATGCTTGCTTATATCAATCGCGCACAAGCCGGCCACCAAGTGGCCATGGCGCATTTGGTCACACTGGGCTCATGGGCATCGCTGGGTGGCACACAAGCAAGACAGCTTACCGGCGGCAATCCACCAGCTTATCTTATTGGCATGATGTTCGGGCCGGATCATGGCGCGGCTTACCTAGCCGCCCGACAGGCGGTCGGCTTCGATGTGCGTGCCGGCTCGCAGGGAAATCTCGCGCAGGCGTACGCCGCACATGATGAGGCTGTGAGAAATACTCTCAGTACAGTCCAAAATGATGTTGTTCGAGGTCTTCCGCAAGCTCGCTTGGCGGCGATGCGGGCTGTGCTGGCCCAAAATTATCCAGGTGTCGCTCTCGATGACTTTAACCTTTCCATCGATGAAGACAATTGGAAAGGCTATGTTCAGCGTTATTCGGGGCAGCAACAACTGCGGTCTCTTGTAGAAGAAGTTACGCAGTTATACGGTTTCTTGGACGAGCGCAATCGCACCGTTTCAAATCCATGGTCTGTCGAGGCAAGATGTCCGCACTTACGCCACGAACTGCGCCGGCGCGGCGTAACCGAACTGGATGCAGCGGGGCGCTGGCAGTCTGTCGATACTCAGTCCTACCATGCACTTCGATCTAACAAGTGGATAGGTTGCTATTACCGGGAATATGCCATGGGCTGGGGCTGGATACCCAGCATGGCAACGCAGAAACTGCATGAGCCCCATGTCGATGATCCGCCTGATAACTTTTCGGCCCAAGATTTTTGGCGCTGGGTCAAAGAGGCAACTGACTGGGACATTATCTCGGGTAGCGACAATCCGCTAGCCAATTCCAGAGCGGCTGCGAACCGTCATCGCTGGGAAGGCGGGGGGTTGCCTAGTTATTTCGATGTCACGTCCGAAAAAAATTTGAATTTGCGCTTTAGTCTAACGCTGCGGCATCCAGGGCCGCAGAATCTGACGGTAAGTACGCGCAGTGCTGCTGACACATTCTTTGACCGACCCGAGGCCCGGGCTGATGGCCGACCCGAATACAGAAATCTATTTCATCCCTATTGGCAGGCGCGGCTGGTAGCGCCTTCGCCGCGCGACACAAGTATGCGGGAGTCGCCATGAGGTCACCTTTCGAACAGCGTAGTTATCATGCCGGCAAAGTTGTGCACTACGCCATGCATAAGCATCTCATCCAGGGCGGGCAAGCTCTAGTGGAAGGTATGGTGGCGCTTATTGTGTTGCTGTCGTTGTGGACAGGCATAGCGTGGCTTGGACGCTTGCAAGACATAGGGCTGCAGGCAACACATGCGAGCGCCTACTCCGCATTCTCCTCTAGTCGGGATCCTGCCGCGAAAATTGATAAAGACGTAAAGCAATCATATTTCGCAGGGCCCGCTCATCAGTGGGCGGATCGGAGGGGCAAACGAATATTCAGCCCCGATCTCGATGAAATCGTCTTGCAGTCGATGCGGCATGCCGCTATCGACGATAAGGCCCAGCCGGGCGGCCCAGGTAATAACGCTTTGTCACTGCGTCGCGATTGGGGTCTCGACGATACAGGCATACTCGTTAGTCAAATTAAGGTGGCGCCTTTGGCAAGCAGGCCTACCTCGTCTAAAGCCTCCTTTATAAGTTTGGCTGACTTCGACATGCCATATCCGGAATTACGCCGCCATACAGCGATTCTCACCGGAGCCGGCCACGCGAGCACCGATTTAACGGTCCAGCAAACAATATCTCGTTCCGAGCTCGGATGGGGGAACAGTGCAACGCTTTCCTATGGCCATGGCAAAAGCATAGCAACTGCCATGATCGCCGTCGATGCCGTGTGGAATCGTTCTGAACCGGTTTTTGATTGGCTCGAACCCTGGGCGGGACGCGTGCCTGAATCGCGTCTCGGTCATTGATCAAAGGTCCTCCATGAAGACTCATCCCAGCACTAACGTCGAGGTCGCGGTAAACCATTTGCGCTTTTCCGCTATTTTCAAAATCCTGCTTTCTTTGTTGGTCGCTTGCGCTGCCGACGCGCCAACGGCACGGGCCGCTCACAAGGTCGAAGAGCGTCTGGCCGCCATTTCGACAAAACGATTTAATTGGGATACGCACCAGGCCTTCGAGTTATCGGGCATACCCCTGTATATGAAGTCATTTTCGTCAACGCTTTCTCCCATCCAGGCGGCGCAGACTCTGGCTGCCAATTCAGACCTTTTCCAGCGCGTACACACCGTGAGAAGCAAAATTGTTTTGGCCGGCTTGCAGCCGGAATGGCATTGGCTGGCCGAAATCGAACCCACAATAAATGGTGCCGCGGGATATGTGTCCGCACTATATGTGGAATCTGGGCGACTGGGCTCCGGCAAAGACATCATCGAGTCAAAGTTTCAATGGTTGCCACCCCACGCTAAAAAGCGATTCAGTCAACGCTCAGCCGAAAAATCGCAAACGATCACACAGCACATCTATAGCGTCGCAATTGCTCCCGGGCAACTTTCGGCCTATGTCGCCGAAAAGCTCGTCGCCCAAGGCTGGATCAATGAACTCACCGTTACTGACACGAGCGACGCCAGCGCGTGGCGTCGAAAGGATGCACGTCTGATGTTGTTCCCCCATGAAAGTGCGATTGGGACCTCTCTTTTGGTTCATCACGTGGAATAAATCTCTTTGAAAGGGAAGTACATGCGTTTACCCATTCTCAACCGGTCAATGGCTATGCTGTTGCTTGCGCTTATCGCCGGTTTATGTGCGGCGTGGGCAGCTCGGCATCACATTCAAAGTCGCGTTCAACTGCTCGAGGCACAGTCCAGGGTGCCAATGGTTGATCGCGTTGTAGCGGCTTACGATTTGCCAGTGGGAACTCGTCTGGGCTCTGAGCACTTGGCTGTGCGGCCTTTGCCCGCTGCTGTGGTGTCTAGCGATAGCCTGCCCCCGGAACGTTTCGCGGAACTAAGCGGCACAATCTTGCGAGCCCCTTTGCGTGCCGGAGATCCGGTTCTACCGGTTCATGCTCAAGCCCAGCAGCAGACTGCATTCTCCAGCCACCTGGCCTCAGGCAGACGGGCAATCACTATGCCGGTAGACGCGATCAATTCGGTATCGGGCTTGTTGCAGCCGGGCGACCTGATAGACCTGTATGTCTCTTTCGAGTATCAGCGTAGGCGCATCACGGCTCCGCTGCTTCAGGGAGTGCTGGTCCTTGCAACTGGGGCCAATACTCAGCATGCGCACGATCCAGCTCAATTGCGACAAGGAGCATACGGCACCGTGACACTAGATACAGCACCTGAAGATGCAGTCAAACTGGTGTCGGCTCGTCAAAGCGGCACGATCACGGCCGTGCTGCGACATCCTCTCGATAATCAGTCGACTCAAAAAGCTGTGCGCGGTGATCTGGCCAGTTTACTTGGAGTCAATACTAGCCCGGCTCCGCCTGTCAAAGGCGTTCCGGTTATCTACGGAAACAAGAGCGTTCGAAGTGTTCCCGGGCTTGTCCCTAGGACGCCTGTTTCCAGGCAACCCAGCGGGGTTTTTGATCTGCCCTATAACCCAGAGCTCGTCAGTGCGTGGATGCAATCGGCCACTGATGGCCTGGACCGCTCGCGACTTTTCGAAATGGCCGCGGGTTCATCTCCCTCGGCTGACGCTATGCTTGAATAGGCCGATCAGCATGAACCTTAAAGATTGCCTCATAGTCTTTGTGTCGTCTCTGCTGCTTGTTCCGGCACCATTGCAGGCGCGGCAGGACACTCTGCTCAGCCTGCAAGTTGGTGAAGTAAAGGTTTTGGCAGTCCCGAATGTCGCGCGCGTGGCGGTCGGAGACGGCCATGTGTTGAATGCGGTGACCACTGACGAAAAGGAGGTGATCATTTTTGCGCGTCACGAAGGTTCCAGCGCGCTTCAAATATGGTCGTCCAATGGGCAGCGTCACCGTTATCAGATCGATGTCGCGCCTGAGGGTGCTCGCCAGATGCAGAACGAGCTGCGAAGTGTGCTCGAACGCATCCCAAATGCAAGAGTTTCCGTGGTCGGTGACAAGCTTATGGTTGAAGGAGACGACCTATCCGACCATGACCGCGAGAAGGTCGCCGATCTGGGCAAGCGCTATCCGCAGTTGCTTAACTTCACAAGCCCGGTGGGTTGGGATCGCATGGTGTTGCTTGATGTCCAGGTCGTCGAAGTGCCTCGTGTGCAGTTGCAAGAGCTCGGGGTGCGTTGGAGCCCGGCTACTGAAGGTGGTTTGAATGCCGGGCTGGCATGGGATGCTGGGTCGCGTCGCCTGGCGGATCGGCCCGGTGAAACGGTGGTGCCAATGGCTTTCCCTGCCACAGTGGCGGCGGGATACTTCGGAATCAACGCCTTGCTGTCTGCTCGCATTCACGCTATGGCCCAAACGGGTATGGCCGTTGTGCTAGCGCAGCCGCAATTACTTGCACGTAGCGGTGCTACTGCCGAATTCCTTGCGGGCGGCGAAGTTCCGTATTCGACAGTCGATACCAATGGAAATACCAACACCGCGTTCAAGCCCTATGGGGTGTCTCTGCGCATTACCCCGCAAATCGAGCGCAACGGCGCCGTACGTTCGCGTATCGAGGTGGAAGTCAGTTCGGTCGACGCTTCCTTTTCTGTTCCTAATGGTCCTTCCTTGAAAACACGACGTGCCTCCACCGAATTCAATGTTCGCTCGGGCCAGACTCTAGTCATGGCGGGTTTTCTTTCACGCGACGAATCGCGCAATGTGGATAAAGTACCCGGACTTGGCAATATCCCTATTTTGGGGCACTTGTTCAAATCGACGCGATTTCAACGCAACGAGACTGAGCTCGCCATATTCGTTACGCCCGTGGTCGTGGCGCCGGATAATCCCGACCTGGTGAGGCGCGTCGAAAAAGGGCGTGCCATTCTCGATGCGGCTTTTCCGGATGAACAGCTTATTAATGTACCTGTGCGCCCGCTCACCACATTGCCTAAAGCGCTTCCTCAAGGCTTACATACACGCTGGGATCCCTGGTCGGGCGCCGGTTCGCAATGGGATGCGAGCAGCCAAACGACCATACCGGCAGTGCACGATGGTTTCACAAGCGTCGGTGCAAATCAGCATAATTTTTCGGAGTAAGCCATGCTGGAAATGGAATTGAGATTCGAAGACGGCGCGGTTGACCGCCGGAACGTTCAACTGCCGCTGGAGATCGGACGTGGAAGTGAATGTGGATTGCGGTTGAAGGCGTGGCGAGTTGCCCGGCGTCATGCGCTTATCGAGCAGCGCGATGGTGGAGCATTTATCAAGGACTTCGGAGCATTGAGCGGTACCTTGGTCAATGGTCAGCGCGTGACCGAATATGGTCCTCTGCACGCTGGCGATGAGATAGTGATCGGTCCTTGCCTGATCCACATTTGTGAAGCGCGCCATATCGCCAAGCCGGCTATCGCACTTTTGTCGCGGACGCCGGTCGCAGCACCACGGCTTGAACATGCTGCCGATTCCGCCGCCGAGCCTCAGTGCTTAGAGCCTTCTTCAGCCGCAGAGCAAATTATTGAGCGCTCAGGCGACGCTATGCTGCGGCATCGTCGCCGGCTTCATGCTGCGCTACTCGAGGCACTGGATTTGCGCCGTCGTGACATCGCCAGCATGAGCGATGAAGCTTTACATAGCGAAGCAATATCCGCAATGAGCGAAATCATCGCGCTAGACGCTGAGCTTCCTCTTTCCACCGATCGCTCGGCGATTGTCCTTGAGGTCGTTAATGAGGCGGTGGGGCTCGGTCCTCTCGAGCCATTGCTTGCGGATCACACTGTGAGTGAAATCATGGTCAATCGTCATGACGAGATTTTCATCGAATCCCATGGACGGCTGAGCCGCCATTCAACTGTGTTTAGCAGTGAACAGGCGGTGCTGGGCGTCATTGAGCGAATTGTGTCTCCATTGGGACGTCGTATTGACGAAAGCTCTCCTATGGTGGATGCACGATTGCGCGATGGATCTCGCGTCAATGCCATTATTCCTCCGATAGCTTTGCGCGGCGCCAGTCTTACGATACGCAAGTTTCCTCATACTCGGCCGGGGATGGACGACCTTCTGCGCGTCGGAGCCTTTGACGCCGCGATGCGCGATTTCCTGGCAGCCTGTATACGGCACCGGAAGAACATTATCGTTTCAGGCGGCACGGGGTCCGGGAAAACCACCTTATTGAATGTACTGTCCAATTGCATTCCGGATGGCGAGCGCATTGTCACAATCGAGGATGCCGCAGAGCTGCGCCTAAATCATCAGCATTTAGTTTCCTTAGAGGCCCGGCCTGCAAATCTCGAGGGCCGGGGAAAAGTGGATGTTCGCGATCTGGTCCGCAATGCCTTGCGCATGCGGCCTGATCGGATCGTGATTGGTGAATGCCGTGGCGGAGAAGCGTTTGATATGTTGGCGGCAATGAATACCGGTCATGAAGGCTCCCTTACCACCCTGCATGCCAACAGCCCGCGAGATGCCTTGGCCAGGCTGGAAACGATGATATTGATGGCGGGAATGGATATTCCGTTGTCCGCAGTTCGGGAACATATCGCCGCCAGTGTCGATTTTATTGTTCAGCAGGCCCGTCTGAGCAATGGCCGACGGTTGATCACTTCTATCGTTGAGGTCACTGGCATGGAAAGCGGCAGAATCCAAATCCAGGAGCTATTTCGTTACGTGGCCGGCCCACCGGCTTTTTTTTCCGGTTGTGGAGTCGTACCGGACGCGTTCATGGATGAATCGGGTTCGGCTCGTCTTCCTCTTGCATGGTTCGACCAGCATACTTGCGCGGACGCCTCGGCGTTTCAGGAATTTATTGCAGTAGCGCGTGACGAAGAAGCTCTGCCCGATTTATAGGTCTGAAGGCGTTCGGAGCAAGACATGGTGATTGTATTTTTGCTATCGGTCACTGTACTGGCAGGCATTCTTTTCTGGTTTTTGCAGAAATCGACCGGCCAGGCGTATGGGTGGTATAGCAAGGCCTTTAAAAAAGAAGCCTCGGCCCGCATGAGCGAGTTCTTTCTTTTTCTGGATCCCGCCCAGCTTTGGTTTGCGAATCTTTTGATTTGCAGCGTCGTTGTCGGCTTTGTTTACATGGTAACGGGGTCAATATGGCTCGTGGTAGCTGGAGCCGCGTTTGCTTTGATTGCGCCGCAATATTGCATAAGGCGTCTAAAGCAAAGGCGTTTACAGAGTTTCGACGAGCAGTTGCCCGACCTTCTTCAAGCGTTGGCGGGCGCCTTACGCGCCGGGTCGGGTGTGCAGTCCGCCTTGCGGCATATTGTGGCGCAAACGCCTGCACCTTTGTCACAGGAGTTCGGGTTGATGTTGCGTGAACAGCGCATGGGCGTCTCATTCGAACAGGCACTGGGAGCCCTGTACGAACGTATGCCAACCGAGGGTACCGGTCTGGTAGTGTCTTCATTGAAAATCGCTGCGCAGAGTGGGGGCAGTCTTGCGGAAACGCTAGAGCGCATCGCAGCGACGTTACGGGCTCGATTGCATTTGCTCGGCCGCGTACGGGCATTAACTTCCCAGGGGCGTATGCAGGCATGGGTAATGGCCTGCCTTCCTATTTTCCTGGGCGTAGTATTGAACGAGCTGGATCCGGAGTCCATGCAAATACTGTGGCAGACCCCATTGGGATGGACCGTCCTGGGTATCGTGGCAGGTCTTGAGCTGATTGGCATATTTTTCATCCGGCGAATAGTCGATATTCAGGTATAGAAAGGACATCAAAGTTATGTTTTTCTGGATAAGTTGTGTCGCCGCAGGACTTTCACTGTGCGCACTCGTTTGGGTCGTTACTCGCCCGGTGGCAGGAGCAAAGGTAGCTTCTCTTCAACATGGCAATGGATTGCTACTGGGGTTGGTATGGCCATGGACCCTTGTACTTGCCCCATTTTGCGGACCCTTCATATCGTGGCGCGCTCGAGAGCACCTTAGCCGTCGAATTCAAGTCGCGGGACTGGCATCCGTATGGTTGCCCGAATACGTTGCGGCCCTGCAGCTTTTGGTATTTCTGTTTGCCGGTATGGGGGTACCTGTCAGCATTCTCGTCATGAGCGATTCCAACTCAATTCAAAACGCAGTGCTATGTCTGGTCGCAAGCTTGGGATTAATGTGGTGGCCAAGACGATGGTTGCACGAGCTTGGCCGTCGTCGCCAAGTAATCATGCTGCGCGAGTTTCCGTTCTTACTGGACATGACTACGCTCTGTGTCGAGGCGGGCCTCAATTTGCAGGGCGCATTGCAGCAGGCAGCCCTCCATGGCCCTGAAGGGCCGTTGCGCGCCGAATTACGACATTCATTGGCGGAGATGCGCACCGGTATCCCACGAATTCAAGCGCTTAATGAGATGGCAATACGCACTGGTCTGCCCGCCGTGCGCAGCTTGGTTACCGCGTTGATGCAGGCAGACCAATTGGGTATGAGCTTGGGACCATTGCTGCGTTCACAATCCGAGCAGCGCAGAGCGGAGCGTTTTCTCCGTGCCGAGAAGCTTGCACTTGAAGCTCCTGTCAAAATGCTGTTTCCAATGGTGTTCTGTATATTTCCGTGCACGTTCTTGATCATTGGTTTTCCCATCGCCGTCAAGCTAATGGGAAGCAATTTTTGATGCCTGTGTGGACTAACGCCGAAGCCGCATGCCACGCGAACGATGTGAAGGACCAGCCAGTATTGACACTGCACGTCGCAAGCCGGTTTTGGGATAGGTTGCGCGGCCTGCATGCTTATCTTCGCCTATCCGAGGATACTGGACTTCATCTACTGCCCTGTAGCGCCATCCACACCTTTGGAATGGCCTACGCCATAGACGTCGTCTTCTTGGATCATTTCCTTAATGAAGTCAGGCTTGTAAATTCCATGCCTCCGAATCGTGTGGCGGTATGTTTGGAAGCCGCATCGGTGGTTGAGTTAAATGCGGGCTATTGCCGATCGCACTCGGGCTACGCCGATGCGATTCGTCGGGCGCTTAGTCTGTCAGTAATAGATTTATCAGACCGGGGCACCCGGCCTTAACCGCAGTTAATCTTGCTTATATCTTATATACTCGCTAGCCTCTTTTGCCAGCTTTATAAACGTCTGCTGACGTCTTCTTGGTCGGCACTGGGCGAATAATTGCCACCAAACACACTAACGTAGGCCGGATAAAAACTGCAATACAAGACGGCCGCGACAACGATATTGACTGGCGTAAGAATGATTTGCACCATGCCGGGCGAGATGCCCAACAGGCTTAAAAACGAACCCGCCATCTGCACAGAGAAAAAGATTGCTGCCCAACTGACGCCATACACGAGAAATGGCCATTTATTACGCCAGCATGCCACCATAGAAAAAAACAGGGCTTGCGACATTTTGATGCGATGCCAGCCGATAAGTGCAGGTGCATGCCAGAATAAAGCCGAGATAAGAATATATAGCACGCCGAAAGTCACGAAAGGGCCCCGCATTGCCGCTAGCAGGGCCGGCTCATCGATGCTTCCTTCGGCGTCGATGGCGCTCAACAAGCTATCCATAAATGGTAAGGTTGCCAGAAATCCCCCAGCGAGGCAGAACGCCAAATAGGCGAGGCCGAGAGCAAATAAGCGTTTACGTGTGTTGATGTCACTTAGGGGCTCGAGCCACATGGATAAAAGCATGGGGCGACCGGCGCCAATGTTGCGGCAGGCGCTTAGCGTGATGAAAGTCAATAACGGCGTGCTCGCAATGAGCGCCATTTGACCAAACAGAGGTATCAGGTAGCTGACAGTAATCAGAAACCCTGTCATCAAGCTCCAAAAAAACATCGCCATGGGCTGGAGTCTAAAAAGCTTGAATCCATCTTGTATCCACGACCAGCCGGATGAAAAGGGTAGGGTGGCAGCTTGCATAGTGAGTCCTGCTTCCTGACGTTGGCGTCTGTGGTAATTGCGCATGAATGCGCATGTATTTAATGATAGCGGCTTAGTGTGACGGCGGCTTAAGGAAGCGCCAGCGTCTGAGTTTGGCGGCGCGCCTGCAAAATCTGTTCGAAATGTCGTGGGTCGTGCGGTTTCAGCGTTTGAGCGGGGCGCGGCAGATAAAAATCGTACAGGCGTGAAACCCAGAAGCGTAAGGCCGCCGCCTGTAACAACATTGGCCAGGCAAGCTTTTCCTCGGCTGTGAAGGGACGTACCGACGCATAGGCGCCCAGCCAGGACTGCAATTTTTCGTCCTCGAACCTGCCCGTATTGCGCTCGATGCACCAGTCGTTGACGCTTACCGCCACATCGAACAGCCACGTCTCGCAACCGGCAAAGTAGAAATCGATGAACCCGCCCATTCGCGGCATTTCGAAGGTGCCGTCGAACAGCACGTTATCGCGAAAAAGATCGCAATGTGCGGGCCCCACTGGTAATGACCGATAAGTGTTGGTGTTTGAAAATGCCGTTTGTTCTTCAAGCGTCGCTTGGATTAGCGCGGATTGCTCGCGGCTCAAAAAGGGCAACACTTTCGGCATGGTCTCTTGCCACCAGGGTAGACCGCGCAGATTAGGCTGCTTAATGCCAAAATCTTGCCCCGCCAAATGTGCCCGAGCCAGCGTTTCGCCTGCCAGTGCGCAGTGCGCAGCACTAGGCGCAGGCTCGTACCCGCCCGACAAACGGGTGACTATTGCACAAGGCTTGTCGTGCAGCAGAGTCAAGCGTGTTCCGTCGCGCAATGTTTGAGGTTGAGGCACAGGAATATGCCGCTCAGCCAGATGGTGCATGAGCTCTATATAAAAGGGCAGCTGTTCGAAGGTCAGAACTTCGAACAGTGTCAGTACATATTCGCCTTGCGTCGTAGTCAGAAAATAATTGGTGTTTTCAATGCCGGCGGTGATGCCGCGCAGGGAAACAAGTTCTCCCAAGGTATAACGGGTTAAAAGCTGGCTTACTTCGGCGTCGCTGACAGGGGTAAAAACGGCCATGGGCTACAAACTCTGCGTGGGAAAACTGTGGATAAATAAAAAGCCCGTAAAGTCGGGCCATTAATTTTAGTCGAGGTTAGAGGTTTGTGCGGAGCAGGGCTAAGGCGCCTTCATTATTGCCGCAGGGCAGCGCGCGCCTACTCTGTAATCGGACTTGGGATTATTGCGTCTTCGGGTTTTCATAGCCGTTTCTGCTAAAACTTCAAAAATATCCGAAAATAGCACCTTATGCTGAATATCGGAGGCTCGCGTCTCCTGTCTAACGTGGTACTTGAATTGAACGCCTCACCTGTTGCTCCTGCCTCTCCACTGGTTGCTGATTGGCGTCTATGTGTCGCGCCTATGATAGACGTCACCGATCGGCACTGTCGATTTTTTCATCGATTGTTGGCGCCCCGAGCACGGCTGTACACGGAAATGATTACGACAGGTGCGCTGCTGCACGGTAAAGTAGCGCGGCACTTGGATTTTGATCCCGCTGAAGAGCCCGTTGCCTTGCAATTAGGCGGCAGCGAACCCCAAGCTCTGGCGGAGTCAGCTCGCTTGGGAGAGCAATGGGGCTATAACGAAATTAATCTCAATTGCGGCTGCCCTTCTGAGCGTGTGCAGCGAGGTTCGTTCGGGGCCTGTTTGATGGCGGAGCCCGATCTGGTGGCGGACGGCATGAAAGCAATGCAGGATGCTGTATCCATCCCCGTCACGGTTAAGCACAGGCTGGGGCTGGATTACGACGAGTCCTATGATTTTGTGCGCGATTTTGTGGGGAAAATTTACGACACCGGTTGCCGAGTATTTGTCGTTCACGCCCGCAATGCAGTGCTGAAAGGCCTGTCGCCAAAAGATAATCGCGAAAAACCGCCGTTGCGCTATGACGCTGCCGCTCGTCTGAAATCTGATTTTCCGGACTGCACGATAGTGCTTAATGGCGGTATCACCGAACCTGACCAGACGATAGACCTGATGGAAAAATTCGACGGCGTCATGCTGGGAAGGGCGGCCTGGCACAATCCGGGTGTGCTGTCAGATGTGACTCGCCTGTATTGTCCTGAGATTCGACTGCAGGAACCGGCGCAGGTGATGCGTGCAATGGTGGAATATGCCGCTCGCGAAATAGAAAAAGGCGTGCCGTTACGCCTGATTGTACGTTCGATGCTGGGTTGGATGAGCGGCAGACAAGGCGCCCGACTTTGGCGGCGCACACTGTCAGACCATTCGTTATTGAATCGTAATGACCCTTCGCTAATAGAACAGGCTTGGTCGGATCTGATGCTGCATTCGCCTAGAAAA
The DNA here is from genome assembly GCA_963706785.1 of uncultured beta proteobacterium. Lineage (GTDB taxonomy): Bacteria > Pseudomonadota > Gammaproteobacteria > Burkholderiales > Burkholderiaceae_B > Pollutimonas. The sequence goes on along the minus strand of CAVPNJ010000008.1, from coordinate 69,631 downwards.
TGCTTAAGAGCTGGTGGCTTCCGAATCCGAGGGCCAATCGCGAATATACGCTTTGAGCATATTGTTTTCGAATGCCTGGGCCGCCACGATCGCCTGAGCCATGTCGTAAAACGAGATGACGCCCATTAACGTCGGGCCGTCCATGACGGGAATGTAACGGGCGTGTTTGTCCAGCATCAGGCGCTGGACTTCGTCGGCGCTGGTATTTGGTGACACGCTGACGGGGGCGTCGTCCATGATGCTGCGCACCGTATGGGTGCCGGTGTTGCCGTGATTATCGTGCAGATGACGGATAATTTCCCGAAAGGTAAGCATACCCGTTAACTGACCGTGTTCCATGATGACCAGCGAGCCGATGTCTTGTTCGCTCATGGTTTCAAGGGCGCGCAATATGGGCATGTCGGGCGTCGCAGTGTATAGCGTGTCCCCTTTGATGCGTAAAATTTCACTGACTTTCAACATCGTTGTTCTCCTGAGTGTTCCCGCGCGGCATGGTACTAAGTATTTTGCACCATATAGGTGCTTTCGGGTAGTGCGATACGTTCTTCAAATAAATCCTTCAACCTTTGTCGCGGGCTGCGTCAGCGATCGTGACGTTGCGTCTAGCAACAGGCTTTCGGCTAGCAGCCCAGGTTGACCGCGATCGATTAGAAGGGCATCTATTAGTGGACCAATAGTGGCTTCGCGTTGATCGCAGGCCAGTACCCATTGATCGGTGTCTTCGCCCGAGGTATCGACGACATAGCCGAGACGTTTCAAGGCCTTAAGCACCGCCGCCAACTCATCTTGATGCAATTGCAAGTGAGTGCAAAGAAAGCCCATGCTGCGTCCTGGAGCCTGCGCGCCTTGAGCCTTCCACAATATACGCAATACCCGAACCGCATCGATAAAGATGGCTCCAGGAAAGTGTTGCAATTCCCAGCGCCGCTGTTTCAATGCCGGCAGGGTCGCCGCGACGGTAGCGCCTAGCAAAATCGCTAACCACGACAGATACATCCATAGCAGAAAAATCGGCAATGTCGCAAAGGCGCCGTAAATAACGGTATACGAAGGAAAACGGGTTAGGTAATAGGCGAATCCCGCCCGCATAATCTCTAGTACTACGGCTGTGCCCAGGCCGCCCACCAAGGCGTCGCGCCACAGTACCCTTCGGTTGGGTACGCCTACAAATAGGGCGGTAAAGCCAAGACCGGTTACGATCAAGGGCACAAAGGAAAGCGCAAAGCTGATGACTGCCGGAAGTTCTTCGACATGACCCAGCGACTCCCGCGCCAGTAGCGAGGTGGCCCACAGGCTGCCGCCTAGCAATATCGGACCCAGTGAAATAATCGCCCAATAAACCAGCATGCGTTGGCGCAAGGGTCGCTGCCTTTCGACTTGCCAGATATCGTTGAATGCCTCATCGATAGTCATGATCAGCATCACCGAGGTTACGATGAGGAACAAACTGCCTACTGCGGTAAGACTGGATGCTTTGGCGGCAAACTGATTCAGGTAAAGCATTACGTTTTCGGATACGGCCGGGGGCATAAGGCTGCTGGCCAAAAAGCCCTCGAGCGCCGTCCTGAAATCGGCGAACAGAGGAAAGGCGGTGAAAAGGGACAGCACCACCGCCAATAGCGGGACAATGCTTAATACGGTGGTAAATGTAAGGCTTGAAGCGACCTGAACCAGCTTTTTTTCGCCCGCTCGTTGCAGGGCAAACCTTATGATTTTTTTCGCATTCGTCCAACTGCTCAAGGGGCCGGTCGAGGTTTCAAGGCGCAGGTCGTCTGCAGGCTCGGTGGTCGGCTTTAGCAATCGCGTCGAGTCGGCCATTGGATCAGGCACGTTTTCGGTGGGTTTGTCGTTGCGCGTATTCATGCTCAAGGGGCTCAAACCTTTACGTTCCGGGACATGGTCCAGACCATGCGCAGTCTCTTTCGAGTCATAATACCAGTATGACTACGCAACTGAACCCTGTTTTACGCTATGGTGCCTCGATTTCCCTGGTCGCGCTGATTGTTTTATGCCTTCTTTGGGAATTCAAGGTCGCGCCCTTGCGGCCGGGTGGTTCCTTACTGGCATTGAAAGTGCTTCCCCTATTACTGCCCTCTGCGTGGCGTATTGAAGGGTCGACTGTACACCTTGCAATGGGCGGCCATGCTTATTTTGCTCTACTTTATGGAAGGGGTGGTGCGGGCGTGGTCTGACCCGTCGCCCATGTCAGCGCTGATGGCGGGTTTGGAAATTATCTTTTCGCTGGTGTTTTACCTGTGCGCTATTTTCTATTTGCGGCCGGCTAAACAGGCTGCCAAAAAAAATGCCGCGCATACTACCTAAGAGCTTCATATGATCGACTCCATCAAACAGCTGCAGGTGCAAAATTCATTCGCCGAGCTACCCGCGGCCTTCTATACCTTCTTGCCACCTCAAACGCTGTCAAATGCCCGACTACTCCACGCGAACGTCGAGGTCGCGAATATGTTGGGGTTGACGCAAGCTGCACTGGCGGAACCGGACTTTCTTGATGTCGTGTCGGGGGCCAGCCCGTTGCCCGGAGGAAAGACGCTGGCGGCGGTATATAGCGGTCACCAATTCGGGATCTGGGCCGGGCAACTGGGTGACGGCCGGGCACATTTGCTTGGTGAGGTTGTCAGTGCGTCCGGGAATTGGGAACTGCAGCTGAAAGGGTCGGGCCGCACTCCATATTCTCGGATGGGTGATGGCCGAGCCGTATTGCGATCGTCGGTGCGCGAATATCTGGCAGGCGAAGCCATGGCCGGGCTTGGCATACCAACAACGCGAGCTTTAGCTCTGGTTGTGGCCGACGATCCTGTCTATCGCGAAACGGTAGAGACCGCTGCCGTGGTTACCCGCGTGTCGCCAAGCTTTGTGCGCTTTGGTTCGTTTGAACACTGGTCATCGTCTCCCGAACACTTGCGTACACTGGTAGATTATGTCATTGACCATTTTTATCCTGAATGCCGGGATGCGGACAAAGGTGAAGGCGCAAGTAATGATGCCATCTTGCGCTTTTTAAAAGCGGTGGTGGTCAGGACGGCGTCCCTTGTTGCTCATTGGCAAACTGCCGGCTTCTGCCACGGCGTCATGAATACCGATAATATGTCTATTCTCGGGCTGACCATAGACTATGGCCCCTATGGTTTCATGGACGCTTTTCAGGCGAATCATGTGTGCAACCACAGCGATTCGCAGGGGCGCTATGCATGGAATACGCAACCATCGGTTGCACACTGGAATTTATATCGCCTTGCAAGCAGTTTGTTACCGCTAGGCTTGGATGCTGAAGCCTTGAAGGCCCAGCTCGCGCACTTCGAACCGGCATTTTTGCAGACGTATCATGCGAACCTGTGTAATAAGCTTGGGCTTGCGGGCTGGCAGCAGGGCGATGAAACTCTGGTCGATGACTGGTGGGCTCTACTGCACCACCAAGGTGCTGACTTTACATTAAGCTTTCGAGGCTTGGCCTTCGCCCCACAAAACAAAGATGCATTTGTAAGTGATTTTCAGGATCGAGCCGAGGCTCAAGCGTGGATTCAACGCTATTTAGACCGCCTGGCGCAAGAAGGACGTCCTGATTCAGAACGTATAGCGCAAATGAATCGTGCCAATCCGTTGTATGTACTGCGCAATCATTTGGCTGAAGCCGCCATCCAGGCCGCCAAGAAGGGTGATGCAGGTGAAATCGATACGCTGCTAATGTTACTGCGCGATCCTTATACTGAGCGGTCCGGGTACGAGCAGTATGCCGCGAAAGCGCCCGAATGGGCGTGTCAGCTAGAGGTCAGTTGCTCTTCATAACAGCTCTATTTGGCCGGACGAAATCGCATTGGCGCTTTTACAAATTTTAATAATTGCTCGTGGCGACTTGCAAGTACGGGGCACAACTGCCCGGTTTATCGCTTATTCTTCGATTATCAATACAATAAATCACTATGTCCGGAAACACTCTAGGTAAATTATTCTGCGTCACTAATTTCGGCGAATCGCACGGTCCCGCCATTGGAGCTGTCATTGACGGTTGCCCACCCGGTCTGGCTTTGACCGTAGCCGATATCCAGTCTGAACTCGATCGTCGCAAACCCGGTACTTCGCGTCATGTTACGCAGCGTCAGGAAGCCGACCAGGTGGAGATCCTGTCTGGAGTCTACGAGGGCGTCACCACTGGTACTCCAATCGGGCTATTGATCCGCAATACCGATGCACGTAGCAAGGATTACAGCAATATCGCCGACACCTTCCGACCTGGGCATGCTGACTATACCTATTGGCGTAAGTTCGGCGAACGGGATCCCCGCGGTGGAGGGCGCTCTTCTGCGCGCCTTACCGCTCCCACAGTGGCGGCTGGCGCTATAGCAAAAAAATGGCTTGAGCAAAATCACGGGATCAAGATCAGGGGTTACATGAGCCAGCTTGGCCCGATTTCCATTCCGTTTGTCTCGTGGGACGAAGTCGATCGGAACCCGTTTTTCGCGCCGAATGCGGATGTGGTTCCAGAGCTTGAGGCCTATATGGATCAGCTCCGGCGCGATGGTGACTCCATCGGTGCCCGGGTCGAGGTCGTTGCCGAGAATACGCCAGCAGGGTGGGGCGAACCTTTATACGATAGGCTGGACGCCGATATTGCCCATGCCATGATGGGTCTGAATGCCGTCAAAGGGGTGGCGATCGGCGCAGGCTTTGATTCTGTTACGCAGCGTGGGTCCGAGCATGGCGACGAAATCACCCCAACGGGCTTTCTGACGAACCATGCCGGTGGCGTCTTGGGTGGCATTTCTTCTGGCCAGGCAATTACTGTTGCAGTCGCCATCAAGCCGACTTCAAGCATACGAGTAGAGCGTCAATCGATTAATCGAGCCGGCGAACCGGTACAAGTTCAAACACTGGGCCGCCATGATCCGTGTGTTGGTATCCGGGCAACCCCTATTGTCGAAAGCCTGCTGGCTATCGTCCTTATGGATCATGCATTGCGTCAACGTGCGCAATGTGGCTAGTAACGTTGCAGTCTTTGAAGGATTTTTATGTATAAGAAAACTCATGTTTCGCGTTCTGTTGCCCGTTTCGGAATTGCCTGCGCCGTGACAGTATTGGCGGGCTGTGCCTCGGTCGAGACCACAGGGTCAGGATCAGTGGGGGTTGAACGCAAGCAATATATGTCCGGAATGGTGTCTGAAGCGGCGCTCGAGCAAGAAGCTTCGCAACAATATGCGACCTTGATGGCGCAAGCGAAGGCGCAAGGGGCGTTAGATGCCAACGCGGCCCAAGCGCAGCGCGTTAAGGCGATTACCCAGAAGCTGATACAACAAGTGGCGGCGTTCCGCCCCGACGCCAGCAACTGGAAGTGGGAAGCGCATCTGCTTAGCTCCGATGATGTCAACGCGTGGTGCATGCCGGGCGGCAAGATCGCCGTCTACACTGGCCTGATCAATCAGATCAAGCCGACAGATGCAGAACTGGCCGCCGTTATTGGCCATGAAATGGCGCACGCCTTGCGCGAACACTCCCGCGAACAAGTGTCGCAGAAAATGGCCACGAGCATCGGCTTGTCTGTACTATCAGCTGTGACAGGTGCAGGGGCCACCGCCGATCTGGGCAGTGCATTAAGCGAAGTAATGTTTACTTTGCCGAATAGCCGCACGCACGAGGCCGAGGCAGACCGCATCGGGGTCGAATTGGCTGCACGCGCCGGTTATGATCCTCGCGCAGCCGTAACATTGTGGCAAAAAATGGGGTCGCTAAGCTCTGGTGGCGGGCAACCGGAATTTCTATCTACACACCCGTCGCCATCAAGCCGATCGGCCGATTTGACCGCGGCGGCCAACAAGGTGATGCCTTTGTATCAGCAGGCGTCAGGCAGTAAGTAAGTCGCGCGGGTAGCAGTGCCTGTACTAGTATAGGCACTAGTCTTGTACCAGGTTTATACAGTGGCATAATTAGACAGAGCTTCTTTTTTTCCTATTTCAAAGAGCAATGTCATGGCACAAACCTTGTACGACAAACTCTGGGATGCGCATGTAGTGCATCAAGAGTCCGACGGCACCTGTTTACTGTATATCGATCGCCATCTGGTGCATGAAGTTACCAGCCCACAGGCCTTCGAAGGCTTGAAGCTGGCCGATCGAAAGCCTTGGCGTATCAGCGCCAATCTTGCGGTGGCCGATCATAACGTGCCCACAACCGATCGCGCGCAGGGCATCACCGATCCCGTCTCGCGGCTACAGGTCGACACCCTTGATGAAAACTGCGAAAAATACGGCATCACTGAATTTCGCATGAACGATCGGCGCCAGGGTATTGTGCATATTATCGGGCCGGAGCAAGGCGCTACCTTGCCTGGCATGACCGTTGTCTGCGGCGATTCCCATACCAGCACTCATGGCGCCCTTGGCACGCTGGCGTTCGGGATCGGCACATCTGAAGTCGAGCACGTTTTAGCTACGCAGACACTGCTCATGAAAAAGAATAAGAGCATGCTGATCAAAGTCGAAGGCGAACTGCCCTTCGGTTGCACTGCCAAAGACCTGGTCCTGTTCATCATCGGCAAGATTGGTACTGCTGGCGGCACGGGCTACGCCATAGAATTCGGCGGCAGCACGGTGCGTGCTCTATCTGTCGAGGGCCGCATGACGGTATGCAATATGGCCATCGAAGCGGGCGCCCGTTCGGGCATGGTGGCAGTCGACCAGAAAACGATTGATTATTTCCGTGGCCGTCCGTATTCGCCAGTCGGCGCTTTATGGGATCAAGCTGTCCAATATTGGCGTACTCTGCATTCCGACGACGGAGCAAAATTTGACCGTGTCGTCGAAATCAATGCCAAGGAAGTCATGCCACAGGTTACGTGGGGTACTTCGCCCGAAATGGTTCTATCAGTTGATTCGCGCGTGCCCGATCCTGATAAGGAAAAAGACGATGTACGCCGCAGCGGCATGGAGCGTGCATTGAAGTATATGGGCCTGAAGCCCAATACACCGCTTGTCGATATCGCCGTTGATCGCATATTTATTGGTTCCTGTACTAACGCTCGCATTGAAGATTTGCGGGCCGCGGCCAGCGTCGCCCGGGGCAAGCGCGTCGCGTCGTCAGTGAAGCAGGCAATGGTGGTACCCGGATCCGGTCTGGTAAAGCTGCAAGCCGAGCAAGAAGGGTTGCATAAGATATTCCTTGACGCGGGTTTTGAATGGCGCGAGCCAGGTTGTTCGATGTGTTTGGCCATGAATGCTGATAGGCTTGAACCAGGCGAACGCTGTGCTTCGACGTCCAACCGAAACTTCGAAGGCCGGCAGGGGCAGGGGGGGCGTACTCATCTTGTCAGTCCGGCGATGGCAGCAGCGGCAGCGATTGCCGGCCATTTTGTTGATGTACGATCTTTTCGATAGGAAGCCATCATGCAAGCATTTACCACACATCATGGCCTGGTAGCGCCGCTGGATCGCGAAAACGTCGATACCGACCTGATTATTCCCAAGCAGTTTCTTAAGTCCATCAAACGTACTGGCTTTGGCGACAACCTATTCGACGAGTTGCGTTACCTGGATCATGGCGAGCCTGGAATGGACAACAGCAAACGGCCGCTGAATCCTGACTTCATCCTGAACCAATCCCGTTATCAAGGGGCGTCCATTCTGCTGGCCCGCAAGAATTTTGGCTGCGGATCAAGCCGTGAACATGCTCCCTGGGCTCTGTCCCAGTACGGATTTCGAGCCATAATCGCGCCGTCTTACGCCGATATTTTTTTCAACAACAGCTTCAAAAATGGCTTGTTGCCAATTATTTTGCCCGAATTGCAAATCGCTCGACTATTTGACGAGGTGAAAGCGTTTGTTGGCTATAAATTGCGTATCGACCTTGAGCGTCAGGTTGTAATAACGCAGGACGATCGGGAATTGGCCTTTGACATCGAACCATTTCGCAAGCATTGTCTTATTAACGGCCTGGACGAAATCGCGTTGACCTTGCAAAAAGCGGATGCTATCCGCACTTTCGAGGCCCAGCGACTTGCGCGTCATCCGTGGCTTGAAGCGCATCCGATCGGCTAAGCATCCCGGAATGGGTTAGCGCAGTTCATATCGTCAACTTAAGCTTCATACACTAAGGGCAGCGGCGACGCAGCCCTTTTTCTGTGGCGTATAGCCAACATATTTTTGGAACACTAATGACTTACAAGATTGCAGTTTTGCCGGGCGATGGAATCGGTACCGAGATTACCGAACAAGCGGTACGAGTATTGACGGCTTTGGGCCTGGACCTGGACCTGCACACTGCTGCCGTAGGCGGCGCAGCCTTCGACTTGTACGAAAGCCCTTTGCCTTCGGCCACTTTGGATCTGGCAAGAAATTCGGCGGCTATTTTATTTGGTGCAGTGGGCGACTGGAAATACGACTCGCTACCCCGCGAGTCTCGACCCGAGCAGGCAATTCTGGGATTACGCAAAGCGCTAGGGCTGTTCGCCAATCTGCGGCCTGCCATCTTGTATCCTCAGTTGGCCAATGCCTCTTCGCTCAAGCCCGAAGTTGTTTCCGGTTTAAATATCTTGATCGTACGTGAGCTTACAGGTGACATCTACTTCGGCCAACCGCGCGGTGTACGCCAAGTTGAAGAAGGTCCGTTCAAAGGCGAACAGCAGGGCTTCGATACGATGCACTACGCGGAAACCGAAGTCCGGCGTATTGCACATGTGGCGTTCCAGGCGGCCCAGAAACGCGGCAAGAAGCTGTGCAGTGTGGACAAGGCGAACGTGCTCGAAACTTCGCAGTTCTGGCGAGACATCATGATTACGGTCGCACGTGAATACCCTGATGTCGCTCTGTCGCATATGTATGTAGACAATGCCGCCATGCAGCTTGTGCGCGCACCCAAGGAATTCGACGTTATCGTTACCGGCAATCTGTTCGGCGACATCCTGTCGGACGAAGCGGCGATGCTGACGGGTTCCATCGGCATGTTGCCATCGGCATCCCTTAATTCGTCAAACCAAGGTCTTTACGAGCCCAGCCACGGTTCCGCGCCCGACATCGCCGGCCAGAATATCGCAAACCCGTTGGCTACGATTTTGTCTGCCGCCATGATGCTGCGCTATTCGTTGAACGAGGCTGCACAGGCCGACCGTATCGAGAGCGCTGTTCAAGCGGTACTGGAGCAAGGCCTACGAACAGCAGACATCTACGAAAGCGGCACTAGCAAGGTTTCGACGAGCGAAATGGGTGACGCAGTGCTGAAAGCATTAAAATAACGTTTCAGATTTGATTTTTCTATATTTTTTAAAGTGACAGCAACATGAGCCAAGTAGTAGGTTTAGTCGGTTGGCGTGGCATGGTAGGTTCCGTCCTCATGCAACGTATGCGCGACGAGAATGATTTTTCATTGTTTGAACCGGTGTTTTTTTCTACCAGCAACGCTGGCGGTGCAGCGCCAGCGTGGGCTGATGGCGCCGGCCCCTTGCAAGACGCTTACAACATCGAAGCATTGAAGAAACTGCCTATCATTCTTACCGCCCAGGGTGGCGACTACACCTCGGAAGTCTATCCCAAGCTGCGCGCACAAGGTTGGGGTGGCATCTGGATTGATGCGGCCAGTACGCTGCGCATGGCGGATGACGCGATCATCGTGCTTGATCCCGTTAACCGCTCGGTTATCGATGCTGCCTTGCAACGAGGCGTGAAAAATTTCGTCGGCGGCAACTGCACGGTGAGTTGCATGTTGATGGGGTTGGCCGGTTTGTTCAACAACGACCTAGTTGAATGGATGAGCAGCATGACCTACCAGGCAGCATCAGGAGGGGGCGCTCAGCACATGCGCGAACTACTGACGCAATTTGGCCTGCTTAACGCGTCTGTTCGCCAACACCTGGATGATCCAGCGTCCGCTATTTTGGAAATCGACCGCGGGGTCTTACTGGCTCAAAAAGATGCAGATCTTCCACGAGACCATTTCGGTGTACCTCTGGGCGGCAACCTAATTCCCTGGATCGATAAAGACTTGGGCAATGGGATGTCTCGCGAGGAATGGAAGGCGGAAGCGGAAACCAACAAAATATTGGGTCGCGGCGAAGCTTTCGGTACGGCGCCCACACCTATCGACGGTCTTTGTGTCCGCATCGGCGCAATGCGTTGCCACAGTCAAGCACTTACCATTAAGTTGAAGCGCGATGTACCGATGGACGAAATTACCGGCATGCTGCGCGAGGGTTCCAAGTGGGCCAAGATCATTCCGAATGAACGCGACATTACCATGCAGCAACTTACCCCCGTTGCTGTCACCGGTACGCTCGATATTCCGGTAGGACGCTTACGCAAAATGTCAATGGGACCAGAATATTTAAGCGCATTTACGGTGGGCGATCAGCTACTATGGGGGGCGGCTGAACCGCTGCGTCGAATGTTGCGAATTACTTTGGGTGAACTATAAAAATGCATACCTCCCGTCGGGCGTCTCCGTCTGCTAAGTTAATCTTTAAAACTAAGCCTCTGATGGGGGCGCTGACGGCAGCGCTTTTTATATGTTCCGCCGCTCAAGCTGCAAGTTTCGGCCACTCGCGCATTGTGTCGGCTCCAGGCCAACCGCTACGCATCGATGTGCCCGTATCCCAGCTAAGCGCTGACGACCTGCGTTCGTTGTCCGTTAGGGCAGCGCCTGCTGCTGCATGGGCCGAGGCCGGCTTGACTCCGCCTGTTGATCTGGGCGGACTGCAAGCCAGACTGGCCGATGGTTTTGCTCCTGGCAGCAAGGTCATCGAAGTACGTTCATCTCAAACCTTCGATAAACCCGTAGCCGATTTATTGCTTGACGTGCGTACGGCTTCGGGACAGCAACGGTTTCAGGTTAGTCTACTGACCCATGCCAGCCCAGACGCTATACGACCGGCTGCGGCAGCCTATCGTGGGCCTTCAGGGGCATATGAACCGGCTGTTGGCGCCTGGACGGGGGAAAGCAGTTCTCGTCAACGAACTGCCATTCGCGTGAAGCCGGGCGATACGATGTTTGCTATTGCAAAGCGCCATTCGGTTCCGGGAGTCACGATTTACCAGATGATGATCGCGCTTCAACGCGCGAACCCCCAGGCGTTCATTCAAGATAACGTGAATTTGGTCAAGGCAGGTTCGGTGTTGTCGATGCCTGATAAGGCTGCTCTTACTGCAATTTCCGATCGCGAAGCCAGAAGAATTTTCCAGAAGCATGCGCAAGCGTTCGCCTTATATCGCCAGCGTGCGGCTCGCCAGACGGGCGTAATTGCACAAGAGGGCGACGCGGCCAAAGGTCAGATTTCATCGGGCAGTATGCACGAAGCCGAGCAGCCGCCGGCCGGCCCAAGGGATCAGCTGCGCCTGTCCGCAAGTCCAGCCGACGGTGCTGGCGTAGCAGCAAGTGGTGCCACGGCGGCTCAGGGTGGCCAATTACCGGCGGACTCCCAGAGCGATGATCGTGTGGCCACCAAAAAAGGTATCCAGGAATCCGAAGCCAGGGTTTCGCAATTAGAAGAAAACGTCAAGAACTTGAATCAGGCATTGCAGTCTCAAGGGGAAGCTGCGACAAACTTGCTTCTCGAGGGCGCAAAAGGGATGGGACTGGCATTGTCGGGCGGAGCCAGTTCTACAAACGGTGCCGCCCCTGATTCGGCGCAGGCCGCAAGCGCTAAAGCGGGCACGGCTTCGCCCGGCAGAAATTCTGATGCCAATTCTACTGCGGGCGACAGTGCTGGAACAGGTACAGTACCTAAGGATTCTGCAAGTTCCGCTAGCGGAAATGTGGCAGCGAGCACGGGTTCGGCGAGTTCGAGTACGGCAGGTTCAGGCCCCGCGGACTCAAGCGCCGCAGGTGCTGGCGCCGCAGCCGCACGCGCGGCAGGCTCGAGCGCTGCAGGTTCACGTGAGGCAGGTTCAAGCGCTGCAGGTTCAAGCGCTGCAGGTTCAAGCGAGGCAAGTTCAGCTGCGGTAAGGTCAGGCGCAGCGGGCTCAGGCGCAGCGGGCTCAGGCGCAGCGGGCTCAGGTGCGCCAGGTTCAAGCGCCGCGGCTCCTAGCGCGGCAGGCGCAGGCTCGAGCGCGGCAGGCTCAGCGGCAGCAGGGTCGGACACCGCAAATTCAGACTCCACTTCAGCAGCAGCCAATTCACAGGCAGCCAATCCCGAGGCCGCTGGTGCCGGCTCCGGGGCTGTCGGTAATACCGGGGCTAAGGTCTCTAATAACGCCACAGGCGACATCGTGGGCGGCGAGAAACCGAATGTTGCGCCGGCAACCGGTGCTGCGGGTACCTCTCCAGGCAACCAGGCGGGGCAGTCGCCCTCCGGTGGCGTTGCGTCCCCGACAAGTCCGTCTCCATTGGGCTCTGGTCCGGCGGATAAGACTCTCAAAGATTCTGCTCCGACCGGCTCGGACCGGGCGAGCGAGCAAACACAATCGAATTCAAATAAGGCAGATCAAACCGTGTCATGGATACAAGAGCATATGCTGGGCGTAATTACCGGCTTGCTGGCATTGATAGTGTTGATCATTGCATGGATATTGCGCAGGGCTAATGCCGCCCATGACGATGACGATCATGCAAGTCCAATAACGGAGGCAATGGTCAAGGAGAAGCTGGACCGGATCAATCTCGACCTAGCACAGCCACCGACTGACGACCTGAAAACGTATAAGCGATAAGCAGCTATGCCACGCATGGCACTCGGGGTTGCCTACGACGGATCGTTCTGGCAAGGTTGGCAAACACAGCCCGACGGTCGAACCGTCCAAGACACGCTAGAGTCCGCACTAAGGCAATTTCTGGCACAACCCGTCGCGACCATTTGCGCCGGACGTACCGATACAGGTGTTCATGCGCTGGGGCAAGTCGTTCATATAGATACCACTGCCGAGCGTCGCATGGAATCGTGGGTGCGAGGACTTAACGCTTTGTTGCCGGACAGCATTGCCGTGCAATGGGCACACTCAGCTCCCGAAAGTTTTCACGCGCGATTTTCAGCCATGTCGCGTACTTACTTCTACCTGGTGCGAAACGCGAGAGTGCGGTCGCCCATGATGCAGGGACGAGCAGGCTGGGTCTATCACACCCTGGACCTTGAACGAATGCGTGATGCCGCGCAACGTCTGGTCGGCGAGCATGATTTCAGTTGTTTCCGATCATCGCAATGTCAGGCAGCCAGTCCAGTCCGAACTCTACACTCACTCGAAGTGGACCGGTATGGTGAATTTTTTCTGTTCAGGTTCAAGGCCAACGCCTTCCTCCACCATATGATTCGCAATTTAATGGGGGCATTGCTATACGTTGGTCAGAACAGGCAGGAACCGCCATGGATAGATCAGCTGCTAAGCCAGCGGGATCGTCGCCTGGCGGCCCCAACGTTCGCGCCCGACGGTTTGTATCTGGCGGGTGTCGAATATCCCGAAGCGTTCAATATGCCAGAAATATCTTCCGAAGCCGCAATTTTTTCGCATCTTGGATTCTGTCCTTCACGGGCCTGATACGGGGGCTTACACCAAGGTTCAATTGCCGCGAAATCATTTAGAATTCATGCCGTTTCGACTGATACAAGCGGTCTCTGCTTGTCGGCTTTTGTCTTTTATACAGAGCCGGCGTACCCGCCATGGTTAGTTTGCTCATCGTTACCCTAGCGTGGGATTCATGAAATTCTTTCTGGTTTTATCCAAAATAATCGACGCCATAAATGCCAAGGTCGGACAGGCCGTTATCTGGTTGACCTTGGTTGTTGTACTGGTCAGTGCAACCAATGCCGTCGTACGTAAGGTATTCAATTACAGCTCTAACGCGTGGCTAGAACTGCAATGGTACTTATTCGGCGCAATTTTTCTGCTGGCGGCGGGTTATACGTTTTTGCGCAACGAACACGTACGTGTCGACGTTCTATCGCAACGGTTTCCCAAACGCACGCAAATATGGATCGAAATTTTTGGCGTCCTGTTCTTTTTGTTTCCTGCTTGCGGATTGATTTTCTGGTTGTCGTTGCCCTATTTCTATGAGTCTCTGGTACTGCACGAACTCTCTTCGAACACTGGCGGTCTGATACGGTGGCCGGCCAAACTTCTTATTCCTGTCGGTTTTGCCTTGCTTATTCTGGCAGGGGTTTCCCATCTTATTAAATGCGTAGGCTTCCTTAGGGGCGCGTGTCCCGATCCCACCGCAAGGGTCGCTGGGAAAACAGCCGAAGAAGAGCTGGCTGATGAAATTCGCCGGTTGGCCGAGCAAGATGCTCGCAACGCAGATCAAACTATAACAACAAGCAAAGGCCATTAATCATGGAGTTTTTCGTCGATAATTTGGCCCCGATCATGTTCATCAACTTGATCGTGTTCTTATTGCTCGGGTTTCCTGTTGCATTTTCGTTGGCCGCGAATGGCATTTTGTATGGATTGGTAGCCATTGACCTGGGCCTCATGCAACCGGCCTTGTTCCAGGCCTTGCCGCAACGCGTCTTTGGTATTGTCGCCAACGATACGTTGTTGGCAGTTCCATTTTTTACGCTCATGGGATTGATACTTGAGCGTTCAGGAATGGCGGAAGACCTGCTCGAAACCGTTGGGCAGCTGTTTGGTCCTATCCGCGGCGGATTGGCGATTGCGGTGGTGCTGGTGGGCGCCATGCTGGCGGCAACTACCGGTGTGGTATCTGCCTCGGTCATTTCGATGGGGTTGATTTCACTGCCCATTATGTTGCGCTATGGCTATGATCGACGGCTTGCGGCAGGTGTGATTGCGGCTTCGGGCACTTTGTCGCAGATTATCCCTCCATCGCTTGTATTGATCATTCTGGCAGACCAGCTGGGCCGTTCCATTGGCGATATGTACCGCGGGGCCATGATCCCGGGCCTACTGCTGGCGCTGGCTTATATGGCCTATATCGTCGCTATTGCATTGCTCAAGCCTGCCAATGTGCCGGCTTTGCCCGAAGATGCCCGCATCTATGTCAAGCCTGACGGAAGCCGGGGTCTGCGATCGCTGGCTGTCCTTACGATTATTGCCTCGACCATCTCATATTTTGGGGCCGAGTACTATTTCAGCGAACATACCCAGATTCCTGTCGACGAGCGGGTCGTTATCATTTTAATGGGCTGGGGCATTACTGCGTTAATAATCGCTTTGACCAACAAAGTGCTAAGGCTCGGACTACTGTCGGAAATCGCCGAACGAGTCACATTTGTCATGATTCCGCCCTTGTTCCTGATCTTCCTGGTGCTCGGCACAATATTTATTGGCGTTGCCACGCCTACTGAGGGTGGCGCCATGGGCGCTGTGGGTGCGTTGGTGATGGCCGTTTCGCGCGGGCGCTTTTCTTTTTCCCTGCTCAAGCAGGCGATGGACACCACGACCAAGCTTTCGTGTTTTGTGGTTTTCATTTTGGTCGGCTCTACCGTATTTAGCCTTAGCTTCCGGGGCATAAACGGAGATATCTGGGTTGAACATTTGCTAAGCGGCCTTCCAGGCGGCCAATGGGGCTTCCTTATAGTAGTAAGTTTTCTAACCTTCTTTCTGGCGTTTTTCCTGGACTTCTTCGAGCTGGCCTTCATCATCATTCCACTTTTGGGACCCGTAGCGGATAAAATGGGAATCGACTTGATCTGGTTTGGCGTGCTGCTTGCCGTTAATATGCAAACGTCTTTCATGCATCCACCATTTGGCTTCGCCCTGTTTTACTTGAGATCCGTGGCTCCTAAAGATGACTATCATGATCGAGTCACGGGCAAGTTGATTTCTAAAGTCACGACCGGCCAAATATATTGGGGATCGGTACCGTTTATTTGTATACAGGTGTTGATGGTGGCGGCGGTGATGCTCTTTCCCGGTATGGTCACCCACTATAAGCATGATGCTCCTGTAGTGGACCCGGCAACTATCAATTTTGGCTCTGATAATGTATACGGCTCAGACTCTTACGATGGGGGCGCCACCGATAAAGGCGCGGCTGACCCAGGGGCCGCATTTAAATAAATGGGAAGTTTCACAATGTATGGTCAGTTTCGAACCCGAGTCAAAATTTGCGGCTTGACCCGCCTTGAGGACGTGCGCGCGGCCGTCCAGGCAGGCGCCGACGCAATCGGGCTGGTGATGTATCGCAAAAGTTCTCGTGGCCTGACGGTGGAACAAGCGCGCATTTTGCGCACAGAGGTTCCGGCATTCGTCAGCGTAGTGACTCTGTTTGTGAATGCCGATGATCTCGAAGTGCGGGAAGTCATAAAACAGGTCCAGCCCGACTTACTCCAATTTCATGGCGACGAGACACCGGAGTACTGCGAAAGCTTCAACCACCGATATTTTCGTGCGTTCCGTGCGGGCGCTCCTGGCCTCGACACTCCCGCCAAACTACTGCAAACATGCCAGCGTTACCGTTCCGCAAGCGCCTGGCTGTTCGACAGCTATAGCCCCGGATATGGCGGAAGCGGCGTTGCTCTCGACGCCTCATTATTAAGTTCTGTACAAAACGCGAAAGACAGACGATCTTTGATACTTGCGGGCGGGCTTTCACCGACTTCCGTTGCAAGCAGCATCAAGTCAATACGGCCTTATGCGGTCGATATCAGCAGCGGAGTTGAGACCTCCCCTGGGATCAAATCAGCCGAAAAAATAAGAGACTTCATCACCGCGGTTGGCAGCGCGTAAGCTTTGCTAGGGCGCATACAGCAGGCACACAGAATGAACTGTGCCGTAGCGGTTCAGAGAATGCGCCTTAAGGTCGCAATGCATCTGGCTGGCGGCTGCGCCTTAACCAAGTTGAAGTAACATGGGCGCCTAAGAGCACAGGAGTAGAGATGAGCATAGACGCGAACAGAATCAAAGAAGTGGTAGCGCTTGGCAAGCAGCGATTCTTTGAACAAAACCCTTCTAAATTGCAAGAGCTTGAAGCCATCCTCGATCGAGACGCACATAAGCCAGGATCCGACATAAGCAATCAAGGGGAAGTAGCCAGATACCGCATTATTGCTGCTGCAGCGAAGGCTCTCGGCAAGGATAGCTTGACGATGCTGCTTGAGCTCGGGACCGACTCCAAGGAAGAGTACGATCAGATGATCGCCGCACAGAATAGCCAGATAAAAAGCATGATTGGCATGTAGCCTGGGAAGGGGGATGTGGCCTGCATCCCAAGGTGGCGCATTGACCATGCATAAAAAAACCGCAGACTTTTCGATCTGCGGTTTTCTTGCTTTCAGATGAACGGCTAATGTTCACCTGAAATGTATTTGGTAGGCAGTACTGGATTCGAACCAGCGACCTCTACGATGTCAACGTAGCGCTCTAACCAACTGAGCTAATCGCCTAAGAAGAACGAAATTCTAACCCATAAGTTTACAGCTTGTCAAAACGCCTGCCACAAGGCGTCTTTTGGCTTTGTGGATGGACCGAAGCACACGAATGGTTTTCGCTTTTTAGCAACACACGCCTTTGTAAGCAGCTGTAGTATGGCGCTGTTTGCAACTTATATATGTCAATATCGCGGCGGGGTGTTACACTAAAGCAACGATTTTATGACTAATTTTCAGTTTATATGAACTTACGCGCTACGCGAACTACGACCCTTTGTGCATAGCTGTCGCCGCGTATTGTTTTCAGCCTAAAAGCAAATCAAAAACTCCCAAAACGCGGCTGGTGCCGCGTTTTTGCATTTTCAGGACAACTTATGGTTCAAATTACCTTACCTGATGGCTCGCGCCGCGAGTTTCCAGGCCCCGTCTCGGTTAGCGATGTTGCCCATTCGATAGGTACCGGTTTGGGACGAGCCGCCTTGGCTGGCCGGGTCACGGCAAATGGTGCCGAGCCGCGTTTGGTCGATACCAACTTTGTCCTTGATAAAGATTCCGAACTGGCCATTATTACCGCCAAAGATGCTGACGGTCTTGATCTGATTCGACATTCCACCGCTCATTTGCTCGCCTATGCGGTTAAATCGCTGTTTCCCGACGCGCAGGTCACGATTGGCCCTGTCATCGAGAATGGCTTTTATTACGATTTTTCCTACAAGCGGCCGTTTACGCCAGAAGATCTAGAAGCCATCGAAAAGAAAATGGCCGAGATTGTAAAGAGAGACGAAGTCGTTACTCGGGAAGAGTGGATGCGCGACGACGCTGTCGCCTATTTCAAGGGAATTGGCGAGCATTACAAGGCTGAAATTATTGCCTCGATCCCATCAAACGAGCCTATCAGCCTGTATCGCGAGGGAGACTTCATCGACTTGTGCCGGGGCCCGCATGTGCCCTCTACGGGGCGCCTGAAAGTCTTCAAGTTGATGAAGGTCGCAGGAGCCTATTGGCGTGGCGATAGTAAAAACGAAATGCTCCAGCGAATTTACGGTACTGCCTGGGCTTCTAAGGAAGAGCAGGCCAACTACCTGACGATGCTTGAAGAGGCCGAGCGTCGCGATCATCGTAAATTGGGGCGCGAACTCGACTTCTTTCACTTTCAGGACGAAGCGCCGGGTTTGATTTTCTGGCATCCGAAGGGTTGGACTTTGTGGCAGCAAGTCGAACAATACATGCGTGCCGTTTACCGTGATAACGGATACCAGGAAGTAAAGGCCCCTCAAATTCTTGATCTGTCGTTATGGAAAAAAACCGGGCATTGGGATAATTACGCCGAAAACATGTTCACGACTGAGTCCGAGAACCGCACCTATGGGCTTAAACCCATGAATTGCCCGGGCCACGTCCAGATATTTAACTCAGGACTGCATTCCTATCGCGAATTGCCGATCCGGTATGGCGAGTTTGGCCAGTGCCATCGCAACGAACCCTCGGGTTCTTTGCACGGCATGATGCGGGTGCGCGGTTTTACTCAGGACGACGGCCATATCTTCTGTACTGAAGACCAACTACAGGCTGAATGCGTAGCCTTTACCGCCTTGCTGCAAAAGGTGTATGCCGATTTCGGCTTCACCGAGATCCTTTACAAGGTGGCAACACGGCCCGAGAAGCGCATTGGTTCCGACGAGGTTTGGGATAAGGCCGAGCAGGCCCTTATGGACAGCTTGGACCACACCCAATGCACGTACGAAGTTTCCCCCGGTGAGGGCGCTTTTTATGGGCCGAAGATCGAATATACGCTGAAAGACGCTATTGGGCGGCATTGGCAATGTGGCACAATCCAAGTGGATTTCTCGATGCCGCAACGCCTGGGCGCCGAGTATGTCGATGCGGCCGATGAACGTAAAACACCGGTCATGCTGCATCGTGCCATTCTTGGTTCGTTCGAGCGGTTTATTGGCATGTTGATCGAAAATCATGCAGGAGCCATGCCAGCGTGGCTCTCGCCTGAGCATGCCGTGGTTTGTTGCATTTCCGAGCCGTCAGCGGAATATGCCGCTGAAATCGTTCTAAGCTTGAAAAAACAAGGGTTTAGGGCCAGTTCCGATTTGCGTGCTGAAAAAATCACCCGTAAAATCCGAGAACACAGTATGCAGAAAATCCCGTACATTCTGGTGGTAGGCGAAAAAGAGCGCGAAACTGGCAATGTAGCGGTACGAGGTCGGGGTGGCGTCGATCTAGGGGTAATGTCCCTAGACGAGTTTTCAACCCGCCTCGAAAATGAAATCAACACTCGGGCGTAATACCGGGTAAGCCTGCAGGCTTGATTTTTTTATTAATTCTAGGAGTCTTAGACATCGCAACCGAAAAACCACATCGCATCAATGGTGAAATCCGCGTCCCCGAGGTGCGTCTTATCGGAGTAGAAGGCGAGCAGCTAGGGGTTGTTAAAACCGCCGACGCTCTCCTTCTGTCAGAACAACACGAAGTAGACTTGGTCGAGATTGCACCTAATGCGGAGCCGCCGGTCTGCCGATTGATGGACTATGGCAAGTTCAAATATCAAGAACAAAAGCGTCAACAAGAAGCCCGGTCCAAGCAAAAGATTATCCAGGTGAAAGAAGTCAAGTTCCGCCCGGGAACTGACGAAGGCGATTATCAGGTGAAGCTACGCAATTTGCGCCGCTTCATCGAAGAAGGCGATAAGGCCAAAGTCACATTGCGTTTCCGTGGTCGCGAGATGGCCCACCAGGAACTCGGTATGCGGGTGCTCGAACGGGTACGTGACGATCTAACCGAGCTCTGCTTGGTTGAAGCCATGCCCAAACTTGAAGGTCGTCAAATGGTAATGGTATTGGCGCCCCGCAAGAAAGCGACAGCCGGCAAGCCGGGCGACGCGGCTTCCTAAACCCGAACTTTCAATCCCCCTCCGACGGAGCCATCCAGCGGAGGGGTGCACGCAGGTGTCTTATGCACGTTTTATTTGTTATTGATCCCTTGATGTCCTTAAGGGCCTACAAAGATTCTTCAGTAGCGATGATGCGTGCTCTTGCTGCCCGAGGCCACATATTAAGCGTGGCCCATCAGGGCGACTTGTACATCGACGAAGGAACGGTCAAAGCGTCTGCCACCGGTATCGCGATGGTCGAAAATGCCGACTTGAAAGGCACGGCATGGTGGAGCGAACGCAGTGCGGTGTCAGATATCGAATTAGCCAAGTTCGATGCCGTGTTAATGCGCAAAGACCCGCCATTCGATATGGAATACGTCTATGCGACCCATTTGCTGGAATATGCCGAGGCGCAGGGCGCTCGCGTATTCAATTCGGGCTCAGCGATTCGGAATCATCCCGAAAAACTTGCCATTACCGAATTCGCTTCTTTGACGTCGCCCACCCTGGTTACCTCCGATATGAGGCGACTCCGTGCCTTTCATCAGAAATACCGCGACGTTGTTGCTAAACCGCTAGATGGAATGGGCGGCAGCGGTGTCTTCCGTCTACTGGAAGCCGAGCATAATGTAGGTGCCATCCTCGAGATGCTCACCGACAACGGCAAGCGAACTATCATGGCGCAAAGGTATATTCCGGAAATTCTCGAAGGCGACAAACGAATTCTACTGATTGCGGGAAAGCCGGTGCCTTATGCATTGGCACGTATCCCCCTTGCCGGGGAAACCCGGGGTAATCTGGCGGCCGGTGGCCGTGGAGTTGCGCAAGCTTTATCGGCTCGCGACCTCGAGCTTGCGCAAATCATTGGGCCACGACTCGCTGCTCGGGGCTTGTTGCTTGTCGGGCTTGATGTCATTGGGGACTATGTCACTGAAGTCAACGTAACGAGTCCCACTTGTTTTGTAGAGATAACCGAGCAAACGGGTTTTGACGTTGCTCAACATTTTGCCATGGCTCTTGAGCAGGCAGTGAGTATCTGAATGGCGCACATCGTACTGGTTATGCATCAGCCGCTAGGGTCTGCCTTCGCGGCCTGTGCCGAACATATCCTGGGTCAGAAAAGTCAGCTTACTGTCTTCGATGTTGCACCCGACGCCGAGCCTCGAATGCTGATATCTGAGCTTGCACAGAAGTTGGTACAGGAAGCTGACGAAGCCGCGCTGGTTCTTTGCGACATATTTGGTGCAACTCCGTTCAATATTGCCAAGCAAGCCCTTAAACTGGCGACTGAACAGGGCGTGACAGCGCACTTGATTACCGGCACGAATCTCTGCATGGTGTTGAAGGCGCTTACCGATCAGCAAGAGAACCCTGACAGGTTAAGCGAAAGCGTGCGGCTTGGCGCCCTTCGGGGCATTGTCAATGCCGATCAAACGGGCTGACGCGACACCCGAAGTTACTGCTTACTAAATAAAAAGAGTCTTATGCCATCCATTGATATCGTCATCAGTAATAAGTTGGGCCTGCACGCACGCGCAGCGGCAAAGCTTACGCAGTTGGCCAGTAAGTTCAGCAGCGAAGTTTTCATTGCCCGCGGTGCACAGCGAGTTAATGCGAAAAGCATAATGGGTGTGATGATGTTGGCTGCCGGCCTTGGAGTCACCGTCAAGGTAGATGCGAACGGTGACGATGCCGAGCAGGCCTTGCAGGATATCCAGTCATTGTTTTATAACAAATTCGGCGAACAAGAATAGCCGAACCGCCGTATTGAAACCGAACGCTGAATGACTACACACCAATCTTCCGAATTGCCGGTGTTTTGCTCCATGTTCACCATGCAGGGGCAAGGGGTAGTCAAGGGCTATGCCATAGGGAAGGCGGCGATCATGAGCGCCGCTGCATTGGAAGTCGCGCACTATCGTATTGCTCCTGAAGAAGTGGCAGCCGAATGCGAACGACTAAAGAAAGCGTTAATTACGGCGCGCGACGAACTGAAGGTGATGGCAAGCACGCTACCCGACGACGCACCGCGCGAACTCGGTCCATTGCTAACTGTCCATAGTCTGCTGCTTGACGATCCGATGCTATCGCAGCAAAGCTGCGACCTTATCCTAGAGCGTCATTACAACGCCGAATGGGCACTGACGACTCAGGGCCAATTATTGGTAGAGCAGTTTTCTGTCATGGAAGACGAGTATTTGCGCGAACGGGGCGCCGATATACGACAGGTCATTGAGCGAGTATTGCGAGTGCTGTCGGGTTCTACGGCCTTGCTGCCTGACCTGGACGCTGGCGATTCTAACGATCCGCTCATCGTTGTGGCGCGCGATATTTCCCCCGCCGATATGCTGCGATTGCGGGGTGCTCGTTTTGCCGCGTTTTTGACCGATCTGGGTGGGCCAACTTCCCATACGGCTATTGTCGCGCGAAGCATGAATGTGCCGGCGATCGTCGGCATGGGGCATATTCGCATGCTGGTTCGCGACGGCGATGTGCTGATCGTCGATGGCTTCAGTGGTGTGGTACTGGTGAACCCGTCCGAGCAAGTCCTTAACGAGTATCGCAGGCGGCAGGCTCTCTATGCTGACGAACGCGCAGAACTTGCTCTCTTAAGAGATGCCCCGGCGGTCACCTTGGATGGTATCCATATCCGCCTCGAGGCTAATATCGAGCTTCCCGAAGAGGCCCTGGCTGCGATGCAAGCTGGCGCCGACGGTATAGGGTTGTTTCGTAGTGAATTTTTATTTATGGGCCGGCGCGACCTGCCCACTGAGGAAGAACAATACGAGGCCTACTCTTCGGTCGTGAAAGCTATGGAAGGGCGGCCCGGTAACGATACGCACGCTCGATCTTGGCGCCGATAAAACGCTCGACGGCGACATTACCGTCGCGACCAATCCGGCCTTGGGCCTTCGCGCGATTCGATATTGTCTTGCCAATCCCGAAATATTCGTGACGCAGCTACGGGCGTTGTTGCGCGCTTCATTGCACGGTCATGTGCGAATTTTGATTCCCATGATTTCTCATATGCATGAAGTTCATGCAACCCGACTCGCAATTGAACGCGCATGCAGCGAACTTGAGGCCAGCGGAATTCCTTTCGCCAGAAATATTTCCCTGGGAGCCATGGTGGAAATTCCAGCTATCGCCATCGCCATTGAGCCTTTTGTAGAGACCCTTGATTTTCTATCGATAGGCAGTAATGATCTGATTCAGTACACGCTGGCTATCGACCGGGGTGATAGCGACGTTGCCGATTTATACGATCCCATGCATCCCGCCGTTTTGCGGTTGATCGCGCATACCATCAACGCTGCAGAGCGTGCTGGGAAGCCAGTGGCCGTGTGTGGCGAGATTGCCGGAGACTCGCGAGTGACCAGAGTGTTATTGGGTTTGGGTCTTACCGAATTTTCCATGCATCCGCAGCAATTGTTGGACGTAAAGAAGGAAGTTCGGCAGGCCCACTCTAACGCTCTACGAGTCAAGGTTGCGTCGGCGCTAAATCGAGCGGAGCGCATCGATTTAGCTTCATTATCGAATTAGTAGTGGTACGCGGTCTCGCCGTGAGCGTTGATATCCAGGCCTTCGCGCTCGACATCAGAACTCACACGTAAGCCACATACTTTGTCAGCCACGAAGTAGGCAATCCAGGCGACAACCGCAGACCACACTAATGTAATGATCACGCCTTCGAACTGTACCCATAATTGATGCGGAATCGCGGCAACGGTATCCAGGCCTGGACCTCCTAGAGCCTTGGCGTTAAAGAGGCCTGTTAACAGGGCGCCCACGATACCGCCTACACCATGGATACCGAAGACATCGAGGCTGTCATCCGCGCGCAGCATGCGTTTCAAACCATTGACACCCCAAACGCAGGCCGCACCCGTGATCAGGCCGATAAGCAGGGCGCCCACTGGGCCAACTAAACCTGCTGCTGGGGTAATGCCGACCAAGCCGGCTACTGCGCCCGAGATTGCGCCTAGAAGGGACGGTTTTCCTTTGTACTTCCATTCGATCAATAGCCAGGCCAAAATTGCGCCGGCGGTGGCAATCAGGGTGTTGAAAAAGGCGAGGGCAGCAGTTTCGTTCGCACCCAATGCGGACCCAGCATTGAAACCAAACCAGCCGACCCACAATAGCGCGGCGCCTATCATTGCCATCGGAAGATTATGGGGTTGCATGGCTTCACGTCCATAGCCCACGCGCTTGCCGATAAAGTACGCCCCGACCAGACCGGCGATTCCAGCATTGATATGAACCACCGTGCCCCCAGCGAAGTCCAAAGCGCCACGTACAAACAGCCAACCGCCTGGCGACCATACCATGTGAGCGATAGGGATGTAGGCAAAGGTAAGCCAGATGGCAGTGAATAGCATGACAGCAGAATATTTTGCCCGCTCAGCGAATCCACCGACAATCAGGGCGCAGGTGATGCCCGCAAACGTTGCCTGGAACGCAGCGAAGCTAAGTTCAGGAATTGTGCCGGCTAGTTCATATTTGACATTGGACAAATTCAACATTCCGCCAAATAATATCCGCGACAATCCGCCGATGATGGCATTTCCTTCAGTGAAGGCCAACGAGTAGCCGTAAACAAACCAGATCACGATAGCCAATGAAAACGTCGACACTACTTGAATAAGTACTGACAATACGTTTTTGGCACGTACTAGTCCGCCATAAAAGAGCGCAAGCCCTGGTACCACCATCAGCAATACCAGCACGGTTGAAATACTTACCCATGCTAAATCGGCTTTATCCATTTTTTACTCCTGATTATCAAGCGCCGACCTCGCAACTACAGTCGAAAGGACGCTGGATGGTTTTTTGAAAAACATTGTTGGACGTCTACAGCGCGCTCTCGCCGTATTCACCCGTCCGAATCCGTATTGCTTGTTCAATAGCAGTGACGAAAATTTTGCCGTCGCCAATTTTTCCGGTATGGGCGGCGGAACATAGGTTCTCGATGGCTTGCTCGACCATATGATCGGAAACCGCCATTTCCAAACGTAGTTTTGGGAGGAAATCCACTGTGTATTCGGCACCGCGATACAGTTCTGTATGACCTTTCTGCCGACCAAAGCCTTTGACCTCAGTAACCGTCATTCCTTGTATGCCGATGTCTGAAAGTGCTTCACGGACTTCATCCAGTTTGAAAGGTTTGATAATGGCGGTAATAAGCTTCATTGCGATTCCTCGTGGGGTTGACAAGGACCTTTACGCAAAAGCCGTGCCAATTTACCTCGCATGGCGGGACGCTCAGAACACAAAAGACGCGGGGTTTTGGGGCACATATTTATGCGCCGGTAGTTATAAGGCTAGAAGGATTTAACAATCCTCCCTGTTTTGGTGCTTCGGCGGTCTAAAGGCGCACCTGAACAGTGCGCTTTCGACGTGCGTTTCCTACAAATGTGTAACAAAAGCTTGGGCTCGCCAGGCATTTGTATCCGTATGTTCGGCACGGGACGAGCGATCTATTCTGTCCAACTGCCCATGCCTAAAGGTCTTTTTCAAAAATACATCGCCCAAAACATATTCTTTTGAAATCAGTATTTACACTAGCTTTGCGGTGCAAGCCCTTTCTGTGGCTAGAATTGTTTTAAGCCAGTTGTAACAAGCTCGCTACTGAGCCGTTAGTCGCAGCGGACCAGTAAGACATACCGCGACTTAGGATTAGTGAGGAATATTATGGAAAAGACTCGTACACATCTTGCCGTTATCGCAATGGTCGCCTCAATGAGTCTGCTTGCCGCATGCTCGAAAGGCGAAGATAAGTCTGCGCCGGCGGGTAGCAAAGTAGCGCCTGAAAGTCCCGCACCAGCCCCAGCGCCAATGCCTGCTCCTACACCATCCCCGGCTCCAGCCCCCGACACGACCCCGTCTCCGACGACGCCTGCTCCTTCGTCATCGCCTTCGTCTTCCTCTGGTGCGCCAGCAACTCAATCGCCCACAGTAACTGGCGAAACGTTTAAAGAGTCGGCGAAGCACGCCGCTAATACGGTTTCTGACAAAGCGGTCGACCTAAAAAACGCGACGGCCGACAAGGCCGGGCAAATGGGCGACGCGATAAAGGAAGGCGCGGCCAAAGCTGACAGGGCAATTCAGGATTCTGTGGGACGCTCGGGTACGACGACAGCTTCGTCCACAGAAGTCAAATAGATCAGAGCCTTTTCTATATAGATCGGGGGCGTCTGAGGGACGCCTAATAAAAAAGCTTTGATGAACTTGCACCCCGAAGGTTGGGATTAATTTTTCCAACCTTTGGGGTGTAGTGCATTCGCATAGCATTTTTTTATTACACTATCTTATTGTCTGATGGAGATTGCCATGATTAACCGAACCGATTGGATCGAAGACTTTCAGAAGAACGTGTCCGACCTGATAGCCAAGACGCCTGCGGCCGATATTGAACGCAACGTTAAAGCCATGATGGCACAAACCTTTGCCCGGCTTGATCTCGTTACCCGAGAGGAATTCGACGTTCAAGTCGAACTGCTTCAACGTGCTATGGCCAGGATTACGGCTCTAGAATCCAAGGTCCAAACCCTGGAAGGTCGCCCCGACACCCCGCTGCAATCGGGAACAAGCAGCGGAGTGCTGTAACGTAAAGTTATTTTGTAGCCAACGCTCGTTCCAGGAAGTCGAGTCTGTCTTGTCCCCAGAAAGATTGGCCTTGATATTCGTACCAAGGTGCGCCGAACACTTGAAGCTCGATAGCTTCTTTTGTGTAGCTGTCGTACAAATCAGTGCCGGCCTCACGTCCGGCATACAGGGCAGCCCCTTCCAATTCGCACTCTTCAGCTATTTTAATAAGAGTCTCGGGGTCGGCAATGTCGCGTTCTTCGGCCCATACTGCCCTTAGCAATGCGCCTGCTAGCCGCAATGCCTGCTGAGGTCCGGCCGCTTTGATCGTGTTGGCGACCATTTTTGCCGCTTGCTGATCGTCGACGGGAAAAAACTGAGGATGGATGTTAAGTGGGATTCCCAAATAATCTGACCACCGTTTCAGCTCAATGATCCTATAGACCTGCCGCTGTGGTGGTCGTCGATTTAAGGGTAGACCGCCTGAAACAGGAAAGATACTTTCGCCCAAGGCTATCGGCCGGGGCTCCACCACTGCGCCGTGTCGTTGGGCTATCGCTAGCAGCCTTTCGTGTCCAAGGTAAGTCCACGGCGACTTTGGAGAAAGATAATAACGAATCGTTTTCATGGTGGCTGAAGTCTCTTTATAAAAGCGTAGCGGTTATCACGCATTATTGCCCATAGTTGGTCCCTGGGTCATGATGATATTCTAGGCTGGCACCCCGATTGACTTTGTCGAGCATTTTGCGGGACGACGTCAACTGACGGCACCCGCGATCCAAACCGGTCCTGCCGGTCGATGTTTTGCGTCCTTATTCGCTGCGGTTTGGTGCTATTACTCTTCGCAGGATTTCAAAAATCACTGCGGTTGACCAACCAAACAACAGTACGCCGTTCATCGCCGTCATTGGTCCAAGCAAATGCCAGCGCTCCCTCGGCGTCACGTCCCCATAGCCGAGCGTCGTGTAGTTTACAAATGAGAAGTAGACAAGGTCGGTGCCTTCAGGCGCCACGTCGACAATCGCGTAAGCCAATGCCCAAACCAGTACCTCCGCAAGATGTGCGGCCATCAGGAACGATACGGTCGCAATCATGACGTAGATTAATTGAAGCGATCGACGTGCCGTCGTAATCGAAACAGCGGCGCGGGCCGCCCACATTACGGCCGCCATCAGTAACGCATGGATGGCAATATTGCAAAGACTGACGGCGGCACCCACGAGAATTTGGCGCAACATGTAGACCGCTCCGGTGGGGCCGATCAAAGCACCCGGGGTGGCAATAGATAAAGCGTCATCGCGAATATTAGGTACACCAATAGAGCGAGCGCGCCGATGAACCACGCCGAGCGCCCACTATTGGTCGCCAGCGACACCGTCATGGTCGCGATGAGCATCATGACGACTGCGCCCGGCCAAAATTGCAGGTTCATCGGTGTTGGGCCGATGATGTAACTGAGCAGCACCAACACTGGGGCGACGAAGAGCGCGATCTGGGCCGAGCTTCCCAGAGCGATGCTCACACTCAGGTCCAAGCGATCCTTGCGCGCGGCCGAAAAGGCGGAGGCCATCTCCGCCGCAGCGCCCACCAGCGCCACGATAATAAAACCCACGAACGCGGGAGTCATCCCGAACGCTACTGCCGCTTGCTGCACTGACTCGATGAACACCTCGCTTACCAACGCGACCAGTATGGTCACGCCAGCAAGGGTGCTCAGGGCCAAGCCAATTGGCCACGTCGACTCGCCGGGTTCGGCATGATTGGTCCCACCAAAAAATTCGCGATGTGTTTTCAGAGTGAACAGTAGGCCCAATCCGTATGCGGCGATGAGTAGCACCGACAGACTTACACTCAACTTATCGGTAAATACTAATCCCGCCGCGGAATCTGCTCCGGAGACCGCCGAGGGCATCAACAACCCTATCGTAGCCAAAAAGAGCAGCCCCCCTTGTAGGCGGGCGATACCGCGGTTGTATTCCTGCACGTGGTGCTTGAGTCCGCCGAGCAGGAAGGACGCGCCCAACATGAACAGCGAGTTGGCGACAATTGCTCCTGCGATGGAAGCCTTAACCAGTGCATATTGACCGGCTCGCAATGCGGCCAGCGCGATAATGAGTTCAGTCAGGTTTCCGAGCGTGGCATTGAGCAGGCCGCCGACCGCATCGCCCGTCTTAGCCGCTACGGCTTCGGTGGCGTGGCTCAGCAGTACGGCCAGTGGCACGATGGCCAGGACGGACAGCACGAAAAGTAAGGTATGTGCTTCGGGCATGCCCCACTGGGTGGCGAACACCACGGGCACGAAGGCTAGCAGCCAGAGCAGAGGATTGTGACGGATTTCGCTAAGCAGCAGGTTCATAGGTGCAGCCTCGGCAAATCTCGGTTGCGCCTGTTTCTCTGAGGCATCGCTTAGGCGCTGCACGATTGAAATATTCTAGCATCGCTGCCTTATTTATTTGTTGTTTGATAGGTGGTTAAGTTACTTGTCGCGATTCCCACGAATTATTGCCGATCACCGGGTAATAGCCCTCGTGGATAAAACGGCTACCTGATCCGGCTGTCAAAGCCCTCCCCAGGCCATACTGATTGCTTGGTGATTGATTCCCTCTATTGGGGAAGAAAGCGGAGGAGTGTCATGACTTTAGCGGTACTGGCCAGCCGCGCGCTATGCGGAATGGACGGCTTTGCAGTCAGGGTGGAAGTCCATGTCGGGCCGGGATTGCCGGCCTTTCATGTGGTGGGCCTGCCAGATGCCGGTGTACGCGAAAGCCGCGAACGCGTGCGTTCGGCCATTATCAGCAGCGGCTTTGAATTTCCTGCGGCGCGGATTACAGCGAATCTGGCGCCTGCTGACCTCCCGAAAGAATCAGGCCGTTTCGATCTACCCATTGCCTTGGGCGTGTTGCTGGCGTCGGGCCAAGTGCAGCCTGATGCAGGCAAGGGCCTACCTGATCTCCGGCATTATGTATTCGCCGGCGAACTGTCGCTGACGGGTGCCATCGTTTCGGTAGGAGCTCCTCTGGCTATTGCTTTGGCAGTGGCCCGCAGCACGCCTGGCGCTTGGTTGGTAATGCCACCTGATTGCGCCGGGCTTGCCGCGAATGTGCCTGGGCTTGCCGTCTTGTCGGCGGGTAGCCTGACCGATGTGGTTGAACACTTTGCTGGAAGGGCAGAGCTGGCGGTGGCGCAACCGCAGCCGGTGGCGGCCGACGCAGCGGCAATCGCCGCTGCTCCTTGTCTATCCGATGTGCGCGGCCAGGGGTTGGCACGCAGGGCGCTTGAAGTTGCGGCGGCCGGTGGCCATAGCCTACTTATGGCGGGGCCGCCAGGAACGGGGAAAAGTATGCTGGCCCAGCGTCTTCCAGGCCTGCTGCCGCGCCTTAATCCAGACCATGCCCTGGAAGTCGCGGCCTTGGCCAGCATCAGCGGGCGCGATCATGTGTTTAGCGATTTGCCGCCTTTTCGAGCACCGCACCATACGGCGTCTGCGCCGGCCTTGGTCGGCGGTGGCATCAATCCGCGTCCGGGCGAGATCAGCCTGGCGCACCGAGGCGTTTTATTTCTCGATGAATTACCTGAGTTCCAGCGCCGAGTGCTAGAGTCTTTACGTGAACCTCTGGAAACAGGTTGCGTATCCATAGCGCGCGCCTCAAGAACACTCAAGTTTCCTGCCGCATTCCAATTGGTCGCGGCGATGAATCCATGCCCCTGCGGTTGGTTGGGTCACGCCAAAATAGCCTGCACCTGCGGCACTGACCGTGTTCAAAAATATCGTAGCAAGCTGTCTGGGCCTTTGCTGGATCGGGTGGATCTGCAAATCGCGCTGCCCGCAGCCGATATCGACTGGATACACGCTCCGCGGGGCGAGGCGTCTGAATTGGTGCGCGAGAGGGTCATCCGTTGTAGGCAGCGTCAGGAGAATCGTCAAAAGCATTTGAATGCTGGCCTGGATGGCGGCGAAATTGATGTGCATTGTTCCCTACAGCCGCCGGCAAAAAGTTTGGTACAGCAGGGAATGGCGCGCTGGAGCTGGTCCGCACGGGTTGTGCACCGCGTCTTGCGTGTGGCGCGAACCTTGGCCGATTTGGCCGATGAAGACGAAATAGGCAGCGCGCATGTTGCCGAAGCCATACAATATCGGCAGCCTTGGGGCGGCTAGGCCGCGTCGAATTAGACAAGTGCTGGGGAATAATCGTATAATCAAGGGCTTGTCTAGTTTCAGTTATTCTAGAAAAGACCAAGAAAAAATTCGTGGCAATCAGCAGCAAGCCAGGAACAACCTTAATAAGTGATTGTTGGGTCATGCAAGCATTGCCAGTTTGGTTTGGCAGTCACCTACATTCATAAACAACAGAGTTACATCATGCCTAAGATGAAGACCAAAAAAGGTGCTGCAAAGCGCTTTAAGGTTCGTGGTAGCGGGTCTATCAAGCGGGGCCAGGCGTTCAAGCGTCACATCCTCACCAAGAAAACAACCAAGAGCAAGCGTCAATTGCGCGGCTCTACCGCGGTGCACAAGTCTGATGTCACCTCGGTCAAGGCAATGTTGCCTTTCGCTTGATTAACGGAGATCTCATACCATGCCACGCGTAAAACGCGGCGTAACTGCCCGTGCTCGTCACAAAAAAGTTATTAAAGCAGCTAAAGGTTATCGCGGTCGCCGCGGTAATGTATTCCGTATCGCCAAACAGGCGGTAATGAAAGCGGGGCAATATGCCTACCGCGATCGTCGCAATAAGAAACGTACTTTCCGTGCACTCTGGATCACCCGTATCAACGCAGCTTGCCGTGAATTGGGTGTATCGTACAGCGTCTTTATCGCCGGCACCAAGAAAGCTTCGATCGAACTGGATCGTAAAGTATTGGCCGATATGGCTGTAAACGATAAGGCCGGCTTTGCGGCTGTGGTTGCTCAAGCCCAATCTGCTTTGGCTGCCTGATCGATTTCGATTCTGTATTGCTGCAAACGGGGCTCAAGTGGGCTCCGTTTGTATTTGGAAAAGCGACAATATGACTCCTCCGGTTGATGACCTGATTGTTCAGGCGAAAGAACAATTTTCTCAGGCTGCGGATGCTGCAGCGCTCGAAAATGCCAAAGCCAGGTTTTTAGGTAAACAGGGTGCACTGACAACGATGCTGAAAGGGCTTGCCAAGCTTGATCCTGAGCATAAGAAAGCTGAAGGTGCACGCATCAATCAACTGAAGCAGCACATAGAAGGCTTGCTGAATGCACGCCGCGCCGAACTGACGCAGGCCGAACTCGACAAACGTCTCGCGTCCGAGA
This sequence comes from uncultured beta proteobacterium, assembly GCA_963706785.1. GTDB lineage: Bacteria > Pseudomonadota > Gammaproteobacteria > Burkholderiales > Burkholderiaceae_B > Pollutimonas. Next base: position 37,630 of record CAVPNJ010000008.1, on the reverse strand, counting down.
CTATTGATGTCAGCCTACCGGGAAGGGGCAGGGCATTTGGTGGTATCCACCCTGTTATCCAGACATGGCAGCGTGTCGAGGCCATTTTCCGGTCGATAGGTTTCGATGTGGCCGATGGCCCCGAAATCGAAAACGACTGGACTAATTTCACGGCTCTGAATAATCCGGAAAACCATCCTGCCCGTTCCATGCAGGATACCTTCTACATAGATATGCAAGATGCGCAAGGCTTGCCCTTGCTATTGCGCACTCATACTAGCCCGATGCAAGTGCGCTACGCGCGCACGCATAAACCGCCTATTAAAGTGATCGCCCCTGGGCGCACCTATCGTGTCGATAGCGATGCCACCCATTCGCCGATGTTCCATCAGGTCGAAGGCTTGTGGATCGCAGAGGACATATCGTTTGCGGATTTGAAGGGTGTTTATACCGATTTTCTCAAGGCGTTTTTCGAAACCGACGATTTGTCTATTCGTTTCCGGCCCTCATTCTTTCCCTTTACTGAACCTTCTGCGGAAATCGACATGATGTTTACTTCGGGGCCGAATCAAGGAAGATGGCTCGAGATCTCGGGTTCGGGGCAGGTGCACCCTCAGGTTGTGCGCAACTACGGACTCGACCCGGAACGCTATATCGGCTTCGCGTTCGGTTCCGGGCTGGAGCGCCTGACCATGTTGCGTTACGGCGTCAACGATTTACGACAGTTCTTTGAAGGTGATCTGCGCTTCTTGCGCCAGTTCAACCGCTAGGCTGTCGGCGCCGTAGCGGCCAAATCCGGTTTCCACATTGATCTGTATGGTAGTGTCTGCATCGAAGTCTCGCTCCAAAGACCTTGCCGTAATTTAACGAATTCCAACGAGTATCCTATGCAATTCCCCGAGTCCTGGCTGCGCACCTTTGTCAATCCCGACTTAGATACGGATGCCCTATCGCATCAGTTGACCATGGCCGGTCTAGAGGTCGAGGAAACGACTACGGCAGCGCCGCCGTTCAGCGGTATTGTTGTCGCCCTCATCAAGGAAATCGCACCTCATCCGAACGCCGATAAGCTGCGTGTCTGTCAGATCGACGACGGATCCGGGCAATTACTTCAGATCGTTTGCGGTGCCCCCAATGCAGCGGCCGGGATCAAGGTACCGATGGCTCGCGTCGGAGCCGAACTACCTGGCGGCATGAAGATTGGCACCGCAGAAATGCGTGGGGTTCAATCTGCAGGTATGTTGTGTTCCGCCCGCGAGCTGGGCTTGTCGGAAGATCATGGTGGTTTACTGGTGCTTGACGCCGAGGCACCGGTTGGCCAGTCTTTGCGTGATTTTCTTGATCTGGACGACACGCTTTTTACTCTTAAACTTACGCCGAACCGTGCCGACTGCCTTTCCATTCTTGGCGTTGCGCGCGAAGTCGCGGCGCTGACCGGCGCACCGCTGAACTTGCCGACGTTTGATCCGGTCGCCGCCACAATCAGCGACCGACTCGAGGTTGCAGTCGAAGCGCCTGATTTATGCGGGCGCTTCGCCGGACGTGTAATACGCGGCGTCAATGCCAAAGCTGAAACACCAGACTGGATGAAGACACGCCTCGAGCGATCCGGCCAGCGGTCTATTTCCGCTCTTGTTGATATTTCGAATTACGTCATGCTTGAATTGGGTCGTCCGACTCATGTTTTCGACCTTGAACGTATTCAGGGAGGCCTCACAGTACGGTGGGGCAGGCCCGGTGAGACTCTCGAACTGCTAAACGGCCAGACCGTTGAACTGGATTCAGATGTAGGCGTTGTTGCTGCTGGATCCATCGTCGAAAGTCTGGCCGGCATTATGGGCGGCGAGGCCACTGCAGTCACTTTGGACACCACGGATATTTATCTTGAAGCGGCGTTTTGGTGGCCGGAGGCCATTATGGGCCGCAGCCGGCGTTTCAAGTTCAGTTCCGAAGCGAGCCATCGATTCGAACGTGGTGTCGATTTCGAATCGGTGGTAGAACATCTTGAATTCATGACTCGCCTGCTGATCGATATTTGTGGCGGTCAGGCGGGGCCGGTTGACGATCAGAAAATTAATTTGCCTGTGCGGGCTCCTGTTTCGATGCGGCTGAGCCGCTGTCATCGAGTGTTGGGCATCCCGGTATCGCGTCAGGAAGTCGAGCAGATCTTTAACCGTCTAGGTCTTTCTTTCACGGTTCGGGATGACGTCTTTGTTGTGTCTCCGCCTTCGTATCGTTTCGACTTATTTATTGAGGAAGACCTGATAGAAGAGGTGGCGCGTATTTACGGTTTCGAGCGGATTCCAGATTTGCCGCCCATCGCTCGCGCTGAAATTCATGCTACGCCGGAAATTGTCCGTGGACCGCATTTGCTCAGAGCCCGCATGGCCAGTCTGGATTACCAGGAAGTCATCAATTTTGCTTTTGTGGAAGAGGCATGGGAAAGCGATTACGCAGGCAATCCCGACCCCATCAGGTTACTGAATCCGATTGCCAGTCAATTGGCAGTGATGCGTTCCAGTCTTATTGGTGGCTTGTTGGCCAATATTGTTCATAACGCTAACCGTAAGCAAAGCCGGGTGCGCGTATTCGAGTTGGGTCGCGTGTTTATGCGCGACGCCCAAGTTCCCGATGGCGATTTGACGGTAAAAGGTATACATCAGCCACAACATCTGGCGGGTGCTGCATGGGGAGCTGCCGATGACGAACAGTGGGGACTGCCAACGCGTCAGGTTGACTTCTACGATGTGAAGAAGGACCTGGAGTCACTGCTCGGCTCATTGGCAGCAAAATTGATTTGCGTCCCCGCGCAGTATCCGGCTTTGCATCCCGGTCGATCGGCCCGTATTGAATTGGACGGAAAAGCGGTGGGCTGGATCGGCGAAATTCACCCGCGTTGGGCTCAGGAAAGCGGTTTGACTCACGCGCCAATCGTATTCGAAATCGACGTTACCGCAATTTCGACCGGTGCCATGCCGACGCCTGTGGAACTATCGCGCCAACCCCTGGTAATACGTGACCTTGCAGTTTGGGCGAGCTCCGATAAATCGTATCAGGATTTGTTGAATACGCTTACCCAGACGATTCGATCTAATGCTACTCTTGACGTCGTCAAGGATATTAGGCTGTTCGATATTTGGCGAGATAAATCAGCCCAAACGTCGGAAAAGAGTATGGCCTTTCGATTCTGGCTGCAAGGCAGCGAGTCGTCGCTTGACGATAGTACCGTGGAACAGTGCATCGGCTGCCTGCTGCAGGCGCTAATTAGCGAGCATGGCGTGCGTCTGCGCGCGTAAGGAGTAACAGAGAATGAATACGGAACGTACCCTCACCAAAGCCGAACTTGCCGAGCTTTTATTCGACCGGGTTGGTTTGAATAAACGTGAAGCCAAGGATATCGTCGATACATTTTTCGAAGAGATCCGTGAATCGCTGGCGCGTGGTGTCGAGGTAAAGTTGTCTGGGTTCGGTAATTTTCAAGTCCGCGACAAGCCGCCACGCCCGGGCCGTAATCCGAAAACGGGCGAGGTTATTCCAATTGCCGCGCGCAGGGTTGTTACTTTCCATGCTAGCCAGAAGCTTAAAGGCGTTGTTGAGCAGGGCGGAAAAGCTGTCACCGCCCCGAAGTAAATATTGCTATTCATCGCGGTATTGCTTTAAGAATTTCCGCCTTCCATTCACAACGTCTTGCCTAAAAATAGGCTTACAATCCGCCCATGAGCACTAGCGAAAATCCCGTAACATTGCCTCCGATTCCCGCCAAACGTTATTTCACGATAGGCGAGGTTAGCGATTTATGTCTTGTGAAACCCCATGTACTGCGATACTGGGAGCAAGAATTTACGCAACTCAAGCCAGTCAAGCGTCGGGGAAATCGCCGTTATTATCAGCACCATGAAGTCTTATTGATCAGGCGGATTCGCGACCTTCTTTATGAGCAAGGTTTTACCATCAGCGGGGCGCGTAACCGTCTGGGCGACACGCACGAAGTCCCGCATGATCAAGATGCTGCTGTGCGATTGTCCGGTGCCGAATTGCAAAGCTTGCGTAATGATTTAACTGCGATAAAAGAAATGCTTGGCGATGCGGTCGCGAAACACGGACAGCACGCCTAGTCTATAAATAGTTGGACAAATCTGCGCGATGAAATTAAGGTGCAATGATCCTCAGCCTGCTGCGCTTGCCGGCAGACTTCGCTTATTCATTGCATGCCTTATGTCCACTCTTTCCGACAATTCCGGCGTTGACAAGTCCCGTGATCAGATTCCGATCGGGGCCGTAAAACATAACTTGTCGCGGCGCTGATCAGATCCTTTGAATCTTCAGTTACTGGCTGACTCGCTTGGAGTCAGCAAGACGCGACTCTCCAATATTTTCAAGTGTCGCCTGGGTATGACGGTAGCGGGTTTCCTGCGCCAGGAACCCATGCGAACCGCGCAGCGCTTGTTGGTTCAAACGTCGCTGGGCATACAGGCCATCGCAGACGAGGTCGGGTTTTCTACGGCGGCGAACTTTGCGACGGCATTTCGTGATTTCACTGGAATGTCTCCCACTTGTTTCAGGCGAAGCGCTCCGTTGGACTCAATCAGTAAACTACAAGGAGCCCTCAGTTGGAGCTCCGCCTCCGACTGATATTTTGATTCCAGTATGTGGTGTTTCTGAGCAAAATCGCTTTTGTGTCAGGGGACCGTGTTCGCATTCGGATTAGTCTCAGCCAGAGGTTTGCCAAAGGTGACAATGCGACCGATGAACAGAATCGGGCCAGAAGGGCTAGCGGTAGGTGATCCGCCCGCTGGTTCTTGTGTCATTTCAAATAATTGATCAGCGCTTATTTCGCCCATCAGACTGGCGGGAACCGTTACGGACTGATTAGGATCGATCAACCCCAGCGACCGCGGTTGCGGTAGGTTCTTGCTGCTTGTCCAAAGTTGAACCGACGAGCTGGCCGGAATGTCGATGCGCACCTGTGGCGCCATTAGGACGTTGCCTTGGGGATCTATTGTGACGACCCAGCCTGGTGTAGAGCTCTGTCCCGGCGCCTGCAAGATAGCAGCACGGGTTGGCGCGACCTGCACCACGGTAATGGCGGGCTCTACGGGCTTCGCCGGCATTAAGCCGAGCGTGATGGCTATTAGCGCAAGGAGCAAGCTTGCACCGCGCCACAACCAGATATTGCCTTTTTCATGTGGGCTCTGAGTCTGTGGGGCTTTCTCTAACGGTGGCGTGATGGGCGGGGGGCTTGTCGTTTGCAGTTGTGGCGCGCGAGCCGGTTCAGAGACCGAAGCTTTAGCCGTATTTTCAGGCCTGCGTAATGCCGCAGCGACACTAAGCGACTCGTGCTCCGTAGTTTTTGCTTGAGCCATTGGTGTAGATGCCGGGCGATGGGCGGGATTGTGGCTGCTCTGCGGTATAGCGAAGGCTGGCGGTGTCACGGGAGGGCTGGAATCATGGCCCAACGTTGTTTTTAGTCGAACGAGGGATTCCGGCTTCGGCTCAACGGGCGGCAAGAGGTCGACAAGGGCCAGGAAATTATGTTCCCATCGCAATGCTGTGACCGCCGCAAGGGGGTCGTCGCTAAGGATGCGTTGCGCTTTAGAGGTTTCCTCGTGATTTAAAAGGCCAAGGGTGTATTCTGCAATCAGGATATCGCGCTCAGAGGTCTGCAAACTGCTCATGCTTCTTGGCGCTCCTGGATTTGCTGCAAACTGGCTTTAACCTGCGCCTTAATCAGGAAGGCGGGAGTATGTAGTCGTGTGGCGATTTGTTCGTAGGTATAGCCATTGTAGAACGCCATAAGGATGGGACGACGTTGGCGTTCATCAAGTGTCGACATGACCTCTACCAAGTCGTTATCGGACAAGCCGGCGGCGGCGACCTCGACGTTGGCTAGGTCATTAACGCCCCACTGTGTCTCGGGTGGTTGCACGCACCCCGATCGTCTCAGGTGGTTCAAAACCCTATAGCGCAAAATGCTGTAAACCCAGGCACGCGCTGATCCTAAATCTGGATCATAACTCGAAGCGTTCTTCCAGATCGTCACAAAGGTATCGCGCATAAGGTCTTCGGCTGTTGAACGCTGCGTGAGCATTTTCAAGCACAGAGCCAACATATGAGGAGACTCGTGCAAATAAAGGTCTTGAAACGCAGCTTGATCACCATGAGCGCATGCAGACAGCGCAGTTTCGTAATCAAAAGGTAAAACAGCCATACAGTCTCCGGTTTATCCAGGGCAACTTAGGGGATGATTTGAATCGACTCGCAAGTTTTCGCGATTCATATTCACATTATCCCCGATTGTATTAGGAGTTTTGACGGGGACCAGTACAGATGGCCTAATGCGGGGTAACAATAGATTGCGGAGGCACAGCGGTTAAAGAGAGCCCTTTAATTGGGCTCTGTTTAGTTTGAGATAGTGAGGCGTGTTACGTGGGCTGAATGCCAGCTTTCTTGATGATCGCGCCCCATTTTTCGGTTTCTGCTTTCTGAAATTCTGCAAGCTCGGCCGGTGTGGACGTTACCGCCTGAGTTCCTGTCTGCGTATAGAACTGTGTCGCCGCATTGCGCGTAGTTGCAGCGACCAACAAGTCGTGTAGCTTGGAAACTGTGGCACCAGGAGTTCCGGCGGGAACATAGGCGGCGAACCAGTATCCCATTTCATATCCCGGAACACCCGCTGTAGCTATCGTGGGAACATCCGGCGACAATGCCGACGGTTTACTAGTGGTGACTCCAAGCGCACGCAGCTTTCCGGCTTTCACTTGGGGCAGCCCTGTAGCCATATCAGCCATCATCATGTCGATCTGGCCGCCGAGCAGATCGGTGATGACCAGCGGATTGCTTTTGTACGGGATGTGCAATAGCTGCACACCGGCCATTTGCTGAAATAATTCGCCCGCTACCCGGCTGCTGGAGCTGCCGCTGCCAAAGGTTAGTTTGCCGGGGTTCTCTTTTGCCAACTTGATAAAGTCTCCGACGGTTTTAACGGATGCCGAAGGATTAACCACCATGATTTGCCCACCGGTTCCCAGTAAGGTGACAGGTTCGAAATCTTTGACGGGGTCGTAACTGAGCTTTGTATAGAGATGAGGATTGGCCGATTGCGAGGTATTAGTCGTAATTAATACACGATAGCCATCGGGTGTCGCGCGTGCCACATCGCTTGCGCCTATCATGGCGCTGGCACCAGGCTTGTTCTCGATGACTACAACCTGGCCGGTTTGTTCCGTGATTCCTTGACCTATTGCGCGGGCTAATTGATCGGTTGCGCTTCCGGCTCCGAACGGCACCACGAATGTAATGCTCCGATTGGGATATGCCTGAGCGTGCGCCACCAACGGCATGGATAGCGCAATCGCGGTCGCAAGAATGGCTCTTTTAATTGTTTTGTGAGGCATGGTGTGTCTCCTTTGGGTTGAGTTAGGTTTTAAATAATGTTTGTTGTCGCGTGTATGTCCGGCAGATTTTCGGCCAGCACTTTATTGATGCGTACCGGAAAATCCAGCAGATAGAACGATAGAGCCTTGCCGTGTGCATCAAGATTCAGTGCGTCATTCACGCCGCCATCCAGAATCCCATCAATGACAAAATTCATGGAAAAAATTGATTCGATAAGGTATCTCTGTACTTGTTTTGGCTCCCGGAAGGCAAACCAGTTATGAACCGCCGCTTCAGTCAGCTGGTTGGTAAGAACGGGGAAATACTCCGGTCTAAACGAGATGACGCTGATATTCGAAATATTGCCTTTGTCGCCGGTCCGGCTATGGGCTAGCCGGTACAAGGGAACGTCGATATAACTTGTTGGCATCGCATCTATTCCATGAAAGACCAGCTGGCGGGAGCTAGAGCGCGCGGAATCAGGCTGGAAGCAGTGTTGAGCCGCGGTCGTATCGTTGTCCTGACGCCACCTCCGCCGGCGGGCCCGCACGTGTACAAGGCAGTCACTTCTCGCAGTACGAGTTCGGCGGTTTGCTTCTGACGATGAGCTGCAGCAATGCGCAGGCGCACATCGCGACTTTGATTGGGCCGAGGCTGGCTTAACAAATGTCCGCCATCATCGGCAAAAATGCTGCACGAACCAATTAAGTCAATGCGCAGCTTCAGCCGGTTTCCTATGCGCTTCTGGATGGTCTCTGCCGCCAGCCGGGCTCTGGCTTCCGCTTGAACCCCCGCATAAGAGATTTCGGCTTCTGCAAGCCAGCCGCCGTGATAGCAGATATTGACCTTGAGCTCATCGGGGCGAATGCGGCCTGTGATATGGTCGACGCGAATACAGTCATGGGCAATCGTCGTAAGCGACACCTGGCTAATGTCGGCCGTGACGTCCGGTGTCAGGTAGGCCCCAGGGTCATGGACCTCGTACAGTAATTGCTCCTTGACAGTCTGTTCTGTCACCATGCCCCCAGTGTTAGCAGCCTTACCAATGGTAAAAATTCCCGACTCTTGAATTTCGGCGATTGGAAATCCGAGACTTTCCATGCCTGGGACCTCTTTAAGTCCGGGAACAGCAAAGTAGCCGCCGGTGACCTGCGTGCCACATTCGAGCAAATGACCCGCCATGGTGGCGCAGCCTAAGCGATGCCAGTCGTCGGGTTGCCAGCCAAAATGGGCGAGGGCCGGCCCAGCCACCAGCGACGGGTCAGCTACACGGCCAGCCACGACGATGTCGGCTCCGGCAAGCAGCGCCTCTGCAATTTCGGCCGCACCTTGATAAGCGTTTATGCTGACAATGTCCAGCGCGTCGAAGTCGGAGCCTAATCGGTGACGGAGGAAGTCAAGTTGTTCGGGCTGCGTTAACTGGTCGCCGGATAACACCGCGACACGCGGTGCCCGAAGGCCCAATTCTGCTGCAAGTAATTGAATTCGTTTTGCCGCGGCAGGTGAATTTGCTGCGCCGAAATTACTGATTATCTTTATGCCGTGTTGTAGGCACTTGCCTAAAGCAGGGCTTAGCAATTCGACCAACAGCGGTTCGTACCCCAGTTCTGGATTCTGATTCTTAGCAAGCTGGGATAATGCCAGCGTTCGTTCAGCCAGTGTCTCGAAAATAAGTGCTTGGCCACCGGTTTGCACCAGTGTGTCCACAACGGGCAGGACGCCGTCAGTCCGATCGCCGGAAAAGCCGGTCGCGCAGCCTATTCTCAATGGTGGAATGCCCATGTTTTCGCCTGGTGTTCAATATGCGACCACTATAGGTTTCGGCAATTAATAAGTAAAATAGAAAATGTTTATCTATTAATCCGCTTTTTTTATGAATTTATCTTCACGTCAGTTGCGCGCATTTGTAGCGCTGGCCGATGAACGCAATTTCACCAGAGCTGCAGAACGCTGCCATCAAACCCAGCCAGCATTCAGCGCTCTCATAAAATCGCTTGAGGACTCTGTAGGCGTTCGGTTGTTCGACCGGACGACGCGGCGTGTCGAACTGACTCCAGAAGGCATATTGTTCGATGCTTCCGCGTTGCGGCTTCTGAATGACCTGGAGACTGTTATGGGAGACCTGCAGGATCACGTTGCCAAACGAAGGGGCCGGGTATCGGTTGCAGCATTGCCCTCATTGGCGGCAGGATGGCTTCCAGGTATTTACGCTCAGTTCCATACCCAATTTCCTGATATCGAGCTGCAGCTGCACGATGCCTTGCTTGAACCTTGCCTTGATCTGGTGCGACGCGGAACGGCCGATATAGCCGTGGCTGCCAAAGGTCTCGACATGACCGGCTTGACTGCTGAACCCCTATGCGAGGACCATTTCTATATGGTTTGCCGCAAGGATCACCTTTTGGCGTCCCGATCCGCAGTGCATTTACGTGAGCTGGCAGACCTTCCGATCATACAATTAGGCAAAAATAGCAGCATTCGCCAAAGCCTGGCAAATAGGGCGGCCGCTGCCGGACTACGATCGTTTTTAGAGGTAGATCACTTGGCGACCGTGAAAGGGCTGGTGCTGGCAGGCCTTGGAATCAGCCTTGTTCCAGCTATGACTCTTTTTCATTTTCAGGATCCCCAGCTGAACATTATCCCTTTGTCCTCCAAGAGCCGGGTCAAACGTGCTTTGTATCTGATTCGACGCAAAGAAAAAAGCCTTTCCAGTGCAGCTCAGGCGTTCTATGAAGTGATGTTGCAGCAGCGCAATCAGTTAGGTTAGTCCGCAAAACCGAACATTGGTATGGATCACGCCAACGAGCTTTGCTTGCTACACTTGACCCTTTTGTTTACTTGCAGCGCAAAGAAGACTTGATGTGCAGTTGCCGGCGCCCAGTCTGTATTCCAAGGCTGTTCTATCGGCTAATCAAGTCCCTTAAGGAACCGGCTACATGAAGTTTACCCACCGAGGCTCGGCACCTGCTAATCGAAACGATATGCAGACTCTGAAGTCGCTCTTGCCGTACGTATGGCAATTCAAGGGTCGCGTAATAGCCGCTCTATCCTGTTTAGTAGCCGCCAAGATCGCCAGCGTAATCCTGCCGCTGTTTCTGAAGGACATCGTAGATAAACTCAGCTTGCCGAGCACTCTGATGGTTTTGCCGGTTGCGGCTTTACTTGGCTATGGATTCGCAAGACTGGCTTCCAGTGTATTTGGCGAATTGCGAGATGCCTTGTTCGCACGGGTAACTCAAGGATCGATTCGGCGAATCGCTGCAAAGCTTTTTCAGCATTTGTTTGCCTTGTCTTTGCGTTTCCATATGCAACGTCAAACAGGTGGCCTAAGTCGCGACATCGAACGCGGCACGAAGGGCATAGGCTTTCTGCTTAACTTCATGGTGTTCAATATACTGCCCACCCTGCTGGAAATCGGAATGGTGACCGCCATATTGCTGTGGCGCTACGATTGGACATTTGCCGTCGTTACGTTGGGAACGATCGCGGTGTATGTGCTATTTACGTTATTCGTGACTGAAAAGCGCATGGTCTACCGTCGCAGCATGAACGACTTGGATAGCAAAGCGAACAGTAAAGCCATCGACGCACTTATCAATTACGAGACCGTAAAGTATTTCGGCAACGAACAATATGAATTGAACCGATATGACAGCAACTTGGGTAAGTGGGTTGATTCAGCGGTCAAGAACCAGATATCGCTGAATTTTTTGAATATGGGCCAGGGAGTCATCATCACAATAGGTATTACCCTATTGTTGTGGCTCTCGGCCGATGGCGTCGTCAAAAACACCATGTCAGTCGGCGACGTTGTGCTCGTGTCCGCGTACCTGACTCAATTATATGCTCCCCTCAATTTTCTGGGTTTTGTCTACCGTGAAATCAAACATGCACTGGCGGACATGGAACGCATGTTCGGCTTGATGGCAGAAGGCGAGGAAGTGGCAGACCGCGAGATGCGCCAGGCCGCTTGAATACCCGCGCCGCTATCAGTCTTCGGCACGTCGATTTCGGCTACGAGCCAATCGTCAAATTCTGTTTGATGTGAATTTCGCGATACCCGCCGGCAAAACCCTCGCCGTGGTAGGCTCTTCAGGAGCAGGGAAATCGACGCTTGTCACGTTTGCTATTTCGTTTCTATGACGTCAATCGCGGTGCGGTCACGATCAATGGGATAGACGTGCGAGACATCACTCAGGCGAGCCTGCGTCAGCCCATATTGGCATTGTCCCTCAAGACACGGTGCTTTTCAACGATAGCATTCTGTACAACATCGCTTACGGTAATCCCGACGCGACCACGAAGACATTACCAGGCGGCCAAAGCAGCGAGTATCCATGACTTTGTATTGGGTCTGCCGGAAGGGTATCAAACCCAGGTCGGTGAGCGGGGCCTGAAGCTATCCGGAGGAGAAAAACAACGCGTGGCCATCGCCCGTACGCTTTTGAAAAACCCCCCGATACTGATACTGGACGAAGCGACCAGCGCCTTGGACACTCGCACTGAGCGTGCCATTCAAGAAGAGCTGAAGCAGATTGCACAACACCGTACAACGCTGATCATTGCTCACCGGCTTTCGACCATTGTGGATGCCGACGAAATCATCGTGCTGGATCACGGAAGAGTGCTCGAGCAAGGTTCGCATCGCGACTTGGTATTGCAAGGAGGGCGATACGCCCAAATGTGGAACCTGCAACAAGCGGGCAGGACGAAGATAACCTGAATTGACTAATATAGTACCAAAATAGTACTATATGAATAGCGAGCAAATCCGGAGTCCGCAGGATGCTGCGTATCAGCAAAATCATCGATTACGGCACTTTGGTGCTGACCCACATGGCCGGCTCACCCGCCGCGTGTCTTCAGTGCGGCGGATCTTGCCGTAACGCTTGGAGTTAGGCCAGCCGATCGTAAGCAAAGTACTCAAGATGCTCGGTCAACATCATTTGGTGGTAAGCAGTCGCGGCGCACGTGGCGGCTACGTATTGGCGCGGCCACCTCATGAAATCAACCTGGCCCACATCATAGACGCGCTCGAAGAACAGCCATTTGGCCTGACCGAATGTGCCTCGATGCCAGGGGCCTGCAGCGTCGAGGCTGGCTGCCACATACGCAGCAACTGGCAACGAATCAACTCGATTATCCGCCGCACGCTAGAAGACGTCAGCGTGGCCGACATGCTAAGTCCTACCCCAATGAATTTCCGCTGCTTGCGCGACCTTTGCCCAGAATCAAAGGTCCGACTCGAGCGCTACAGTCAACGACATGGAGCTTTCCAGAATGAATACCGTAACCGACCATCGTGACTCTTTCCTCGACCGTGAGTACTCGGCCGGATTTGTCACCGACATAGAGTCCGACACCATACCCAAAGGATTGTCCGAGGACACCATACGTCTGCTGTCGGCCAAAAAAGGCGAGCCCGAATTCATGCTCGAATGGCGTCTTGCCGCATACCGTCATTGGCTGACCATGGCCTGCCCGAGTGGGCACAGGTCAGCTTTCCTCGAATCGATTTTCAAGACATTAGCTACTATTCGGCGTCCGAAGAAAAAAGACGGGCCCTAAAAGTCTTGACGAAGTCGATCCCGAATTGTTGCGTACGTACGAAAAACTGGGCGTTCCCCTGCACGAACGTGCGCGCTTGGCGGGTGTGGCGGTCGATGCCGTTTTCGATTCTGTATCAGTTGCCACCACCTTTCGTAAACAGCTTGCCGAAGTCGGAGTCATTTTCTGTTCGTTCTCCGAGGCGGTCCGAGAGCACCCTGAACTCGTACGCAAATATCTTGGAACGGTGGTTCCAACCGCCGATAACTATTATGCGGCACTGAATTCCGCCGTATTTTCAGATGGGTCGTTCGTATACATCCCGAAAGGCGTGCGATGTCCCATGGAGCTCTCGACCTATTTCCGAATCAACGCTCAGGATACCGGCCAATTCGAACGTACCCTTATCATCGCAGACGAGGGCGCTTCGGTCAGCTATCTAGAGGGCTGTACGGCGCCGATGCGCGACGAAAACCAGTTGCATGCCGCTGTAGTCGAGCTGGTCGCGCTGGACGACGCGCGCATCAAATACTCCACTGTGCAGAATTGGTATCCGGGCGATAAAGACGGCAAGGGCGGCATCTACAATTTCGTTACGAAGCGCGGCGACTGTCGCGGAGCGCGGTCGCGCATTTCGTGGACTCAAGTCGAAACGGGATCGGCGATCACCTGGAAGTATCCCAGCGTCATTCTGCGCGGAGACGACTCCACCGGCGAATTTTATTCGGTCGCACTCAGCAACCACAGGCAACAGGCCGATACGGGCTCCAAGATGATACACATGGGCCGTAATACGCGCAGCACCATCATTTCGAAGGGTATATCGGCCGGCCATGGCAGCAACACCTATCGCGGTCTGGTGCGCATGACTCCCAAGGCAGAGAACGCACGCAACTTCACGCAGTGCGATTCCTTGTTGATCGGCAAACGCTGTGCGGCTCACACTTTCCCCACTATCGAAGTTCAGAACCCGACTGCCAGCGTCGAGCACGAAGCGACGGCCTCGCGGATCGGCGAAGATCAATTGTTTTATGCCATGCAACGCGGCCTGACCGGCGGAGGATGCCGTTTCCATGATAGTGAACGGATTCTGTAAGGAAGTTTTCAAGGAATTGCCCATGGAATTTGCAGTCGAAGCACAGAATCTGCTCGGCGTAAGCCTTGAAGGCAGCGTAGGTTAAGGAGAAAAAAGCAATGCTGAATATTAAAGATTTACACGCATCGGTTGAAAACAAGGCTATTTTGCGTGGCTTGAACCTGACAGGTAAACGCCGGCGAAGTGCACGCGATCATGGGCCCGAACGGATCCGGCAAAAGCACGCTGTCGCAAGTGCTGGCAGGACGCGAAACCTTACACAGTAGAAAGCGGTACCGTTGACTGGATGGGCCAGGACCTGCTGGCGATGTCCATCGAAGAGCGTGCTCGCTCCGGACTATTCCTGGCGTTTCAGTATCCGATTGAAATTCCCGGCGTGTCGAACGCGTATTTTCTGAAAGCTGCAGTCAATGCCGTCCGGCGCCACCAAGGATTGCCCGAGCTTGACGCGATGGATTTCCTTAAGCGTGTCAAAACCGAGATGAAAGCGGTGGGCATGAAGGAAGAGTTTTTGTATCGTTCGGTGAATGAGGGCTTTTCGGGCGGCGAGAAAAAGCGCAATGAAATCCTGCAAATGACCTTGCTTGAGCCCAAGCTCGCCATACTCGACGAAACCGATTCAGGTCTTGATATCGACGCGCTAAAAGTTGTTGCCGATGGCGTCAATCGTCTTCGTTCGCCCGACCGTGCGCTTGTCGTCATTACGCATTATCAGCGTTTGCTCGACTACATTGTCCCTGATTTCGTGCATGTTTTGTCTGGCGGGAAAATCGTTCGTTCTGGCGGCCGAGAACTGGCGCTCGAGCTGGAAGAGCGCGGTTATGGTTGGATTGGCGAACCGGCACCAGCCCAGAAAGGGGCTGCGGCATGAGCAAGGCAGAAACCTGGGTGGCCGATTTCGCGGCTCGCGAGCCGGGTTTGGGCGGTGCTAACGTCCCTTGGCTTGCGGCCATGCGTAAACGAGCCATAGACCGTTTCGCGGCCGAAGGTTGGCCCACTCCCAAACTTGAAAGCTGGCGTCATACTTCGCTCGCTACACTTGAGCAACAAACTTTTCTGCCAGTCAATGAAGTTTCTACGACCGCTTTAGTGCAGGAAGTTCGCCAGGGTGAATCGGGGCATTGGCTAGTGTTTGTAGATGGCAAATACAAGCCCGAGCTCTCAGACATAGGCGAATTGCCCGCCGGCGCACAAATGGGTAGTTTGCTTCAGGCTTTGGTGGATTCGCCCGATGAAGTGCAAGACGGCTTTGGCACCGAGCTTCTAGGATCGAGCACGGCTGCGTTAAATCTTGCATTGGTCTCTGATGGGGCTTTCATTCGGCTGGGCCGCGGCGTAGTGCTGGAACAGCCAGTGCACCTGCTATTTATAGCCGCCAGTGCGCAATCTGCGAGTTTCCCACGTAACCTGATTAGTGCCGACGCCAATTCTCAAGCCACTATCATTGAACATTATGTAGGGCATGGCAACAGCGCTACGCTTACCAATACCGTGACGCGCGCCAAGCTGGCGGCGGATGCCCGGATCACGCACGTAAAGCTTCAGCAAGAAAGCGAGCAGGCTTTCCATTTGGGTGCTCTCGACGTCGAACAAGGCAAAAGCTCGGTGTTTAACTCTCACTCGATGTCGTTTGGTGCCAGGCTGGCGCGTCATGAAATCGCCACCACGTTCGGCGGACAGCGGTGCGAGACCTTGCTGAATGGTTTGTATTATGTCGATGGGCGACGCCATGTCGACCACCATACCGTAATCGGCCATGCGCAGCCGCATGGCGTGAGCCGGGAATATTATCGCGGCATCCTCACTGATATGGCGCGCGGCGTATTCGGTGGCCGCATTCTTGTCTCCCCGGGAGCCGATGGAACCGATGCAGTGCAGCGGTCCGATAGCTTGCTGCTGTCACGCATGGCCAAAGCTGATGCACGGCCAGAGCTGGAAATTTACGCAGACGACGTCAAGTGCGCACACGGCGCAACAGTGGGCCAGATCGATGAAAACAGCTTGTTTTATTTGCGGGCTCGCGGACTGGATGAAGTCCATGCACGCAATATTCTGACCTACGCTTTTGCGGCTCAGGCTCTTGAACGCATTGAATTGCCATCGTTGCGTCAGCGTGTCGCTTACGCGATTCGGGCGCTGTTGCCGGGTGGTACTAGTTTGGGAGAGCTTGCATGAACGCGCCGCTGCTTGTTACTCGGGATGCCACCATCCTGAATCGGATGGCCGATTTCCCGATTTTATCAAGACAGGTGCATGGAAGGCGGCTGGTGTACCTGGATAACGGGGCGACTACGCAGAAACCTAGGGCAGTCATTGACGCCGAGCGTGCCTACTACGAATTTTCGAACGCAAATATTCATCGCGGCGTGCATTGGTTGTCCCAGCATGCTACCGACTTGTATGAACAAGGCCGTGAACGCGTGCGTAGTTTGCTGAATGCTGCGCGCCTTGACGAAATAGTATTTACACGCGGCACGACTGAAGCCATTAATCTGGTCGCCTTCAGTTGGGGCCGGTCGGTCTTGAAAGAGGGTGACGAGATTCTCCTTACAGGCATGGAGCATCATTCCAACATTGTGCCCTGGCAACTGCTTGCGCAGCAAACCGGTGCAGTGGTTAGGGTTGTCCCCGTCACCGACAGCGGCGAACTTGACTTGGATGCGTACCGTGCTCTGCTTAATGCTCGCACCAAGCTGGTGGGCGTCACGCATATCTCAAACGCTCTCGGCACGATCAATCCTATTTCCCAAATGGTCGAGCTTGCCCACCAAGTAGGTGCGTTGGTGTTGGTAGACGGCGCCCAGGCAGTGGCGCACCAGACCGTTGATGTCCAGAAATTGGGGTGTGATTTCTATGCCTTTTCAGGGCACAAGCTATATGGGCCAACCGGTATCGGGGCCTTGTACGCGCGTCACGATATCTTGAAGGACATGCCTCCTTGGCAGGGCGGTGGCGACATGATCCGCACTGTAAGCTTCGATGGCAGCACCTTCGCTGATGCGCCGCAGCGTTTTGAAGCCGGCACTCCGAATATTGCTGGGGTCGTAGGGCTGGATGCAGCCATAAAGTATGTGCAAGACATTGGTCTGGAGGCTATCGCTGCATATGAGCAGACGCTGCTTGATTCGGCAACGGAGCAATTGACATTATTGCCCGGTATTCAAATGCTAGGCACGGCCGCCAATAAAGCTGGCATCCTGTCATTTTTAGTTGACGGCATACACCCGCATGACCTGGGCACCATTCTCGATATGGAAGGTGTCGCAATTCGGGCCGGCCACCACTGCGCCATGCCATTGATGACCCGTTTCGGGATCCCGGGTACTGCGCGTGCTTCGCTTGCACTGTATAACACCGAGGACGACATCGCGGCTTTAGTCGTTGGTTTGAAGAAGGCACAGAGAATGTTTGGAACGGGGCACACGAATGACTGAACAGTACGGTGATTTACGCGAGCTATACCAGGAGGTGATCTTCGATCATAACCGGCACCCTCGAAATTTCCACGCCATGACGGATGCCAATCATACTGCGGACGGACATAATCCACTGTGTGGCGATCAACTGACGATTTACGCGAAAATCCATGATGGGATTGTCGAAGAGGCCAGTTTTGTTGGCCATGGTTGCGCCATTTCGAAGGCGTCTGCATCGCTGATGACTGAAGCCGTGAAAGGTAAACCTATTAGCGAAGTCGAGGCGCTGTTCCACGATATGCATGTGATGTTGACCGAATCCCATCCCGAAGGACGCGATTTCGGCAAGCTCGAAGTGCTTTCAGGAGTTCGCGAATTTCCGGCCCGCGTGAAGTGCGCCACGCTGGCCTGGCACACTTTGCATAATGCCATTATCCAGGCAAGGGATACCGCACGTACCGAGTAAGAGGCGCAACATGAGTTATGCACGGCAAGAAGTAATCGTAAACCGGGACTGTCCGGCAGTGACGGTACCCTATGGTTCCCCCGTAACCATTGAAGAAGGTTGTTCGGCGACAATCACCCAACAATTGGGCGGCAGCTACACCGTGGTGGTCGAGGGCAATTTATATCGAATCGAAGGTGTCGACGGCGACGCACTGGGTTTTGATCCGATCGAGGAAACCATCCATGTACCAGAGGGTCCCGCTACAGCGCAGTCGGTTGAAGATTCCGCATGGAGCCTGCTAGCAACATGCTACGACCCCGAAATCCCGATCGATATCGTGAATCTAGGGCTTGTTTATAGCTGCAAAGTCATTCCGGCCGGCGATGATAGATTCCACATCGAAGTTCAAATGACGCTCACGGCACCTGGCTGTGGAATGGGAACCATGATCGCCGATGAAGCACGTAGCAAGCTGCTATCTATACATGGCGTCGACGACGTAAAGGTGGATCTGGTCTGGGACCCACCTTGGAGCCGCGAAATGATCAGCGAACCGGCGCGTTTGCAAATGGGCCTGCTTTAACCTTAACCGCATTTGCTGTCGACGGTCCGTTGAACTGGTTCCGCGTATAAGCGGAATGTTTTTTAACTTCAAGGAGAAGTCATGATCAAGAAAGGATCGGCGGTATGGAGAGGCAGTTTCAAGGAAGGTGGGGGCACTATATCTACCGAGACAGGAGCCCTGAATAATGCCGGGTATGGCTCCAAGGGAAGGTTCGAAAGTGGCCCTGGAACGAACCCTGAAGAATTAATAGGCGCTGCTCATGCCGGCTGCTTTTCGATGGCCTTGTCCCTAATGCTGGGTGAGGCAGGGCTTACGCCCGACGAAATAGATACGCAGGCCGCCGTAACCTTGGAAAAGGTAGGTGACGGTTTCGCGATTACTTCAAGCCATTTGACTGTCGTCGCGAGAAGTTCCCGGGGCTAGTCAGGAAAAATTTGACGAAATCGCTAATCTGGCAAAAGCCGGGTGCCCAGTCTCTAAATTACTTAACGCCAAAATTACTATGGTTGCCACGCTTAAATCCTGAAGCGTCGGATTTCGTTGGAAGCGGCTTGCCAGCCTGTTGAAAACAGGCTTGGCTTGCCGATGTCAACTCCGGGCTCCCGCGCTTTGCCGGGGCTGTGCAGCAAGGCGGCTTTCATCGCCTGCCGGATCGTCAGGCTGTGGCTTTTGAATATCTGCGCACGCCTTTTGTGCCCCGCTGATTGATGCCCATCCTAAGGTAGCGCCGCGAGATACCGCCGCATAAACGGCCGCATTGCGGTTGTGGACATCAAGACGCTGATACAACGTCTCGGTGTGTGCTTTCGCTGTCGCAACCGAAATGTTTAAATACCGTCCCACCGTTTTCATCGGATAGCCGCGCGCCAGTAATACCAATACTTCGTATTGCCGTGGGGTAAGTCCCAGCATCTGACATTCCGAGTTTGCCGGTGGTGCGACTTTGGTTTTGTTCTCGGTAGGTGGCGGCCATTTAACCGGTTCGTACAGCGGCACGAGCGACTGCGGTACCTTACTGACATTGGGCCGCAACGGGAAGCAACTTCCGCCCGCCAGTACCAGTCGCACCGAAGCCTGCAATACCTCTGGAGGGACGTTCTTGGGAACGTACCCAGCTACAGAGTTCGGCAGGCCTTTAAGCGAGTTGGGCATTTCGCTGCTTTCCGATAGCAGCAATATGGCTTTCGGGGCATAAGCTCGGTCTGCCGCTGTCGTAAGCTCGTGGATGTCTTCCATCGACGAGACAGACAGTAACAACAGATTGCATTCGCGCGAGTTCGGATGTTCGGCTGAAAGATGGGCGTAGTCCGTCCCTTCAAGCTGCACGCCCGGTGTGACGTCTGATAGCAGTTGCAGGATGCCGAGCCTAAGCAAGGGATGGGGCTCGACGACAATAATAATCGGCATTCTTTTTCCTAAATTCGGCGCTGCGAGCGTCGATAGGAGGCCAAAATGCCTGCTTAATGTCCCAGAGCTTTACTGCCCTTCACTGCGTTACAACAGGGCAATCAACATCTACGACTTAGCGCAGTATATTCAGCCAACTGTCAAGTCTCGCACCTGGCGAAACAAAATGATTCATCTGAATCATTACGTTTTATATGGTATGGGTACTAGACACAATATGCAAGTGTTCATTTACTTTAGTATTGTCTCGTAAGTCTTTACCCTAACTGGTTAAATTATTTAGTACTCGTCTAATTTGGGCAATCGAAATGGTAACTTCGGTCCGGCGACCCAGATTCGGACAAGACTAAGTCAATCGTGCACTGATCATTTGGGGAACGATTCAACGACATTCTCGAGAGGGCAACAGGTGTATTGGCCACAGTGCTCACTACGCCGCCCTGTCCCATGACCGACTTACCACTGTCCCCTTCTTTGATAGTGCGCACCTTATAACGCAGTGTCGTATTCTCACTACTTTTTACGTACGGCACGATGACGGTCGGTTGGGTTTTGGCAAAAGTCTCGAGCCACACCTGTATATCGTTGTCTGCGGTCATGCTGTTCCCCCATAAGTTAGACGGTTTGTGGCGATTGCACAACATTTCCTTGCGGTGAACGTCGTGCAATCGTTTACATCGGTCACGAGCAAGTGTTGTACCTATTCGTGACCCTCAAAGTGCTACGGATTCATGTCGCTTTAAACTATCGCTGCGTGATGTATGCAGTATTGCGGTATCCACTTGACTGCGTAATCGTTGCGATCTTGTTTGCGCCGCTTTGATTAATAGTGGCAGTTTGTCGTACACCGGCTTGATTGATCTCGGCGAGCAAATTAGTGCCGGTCTGGGTAATAGTGCCGTCGTTATACATGCCGATCTGAGTGATGGTTGCACGGTCAAATGCATTCCCCGTGCCATGCTGGACGATATTTGCTTCGTTGCCTATGCCGGCCTGGTTGATGCCCGCATCGACGTTACTGCCTGTTTGTGTTATCCAGGCATCGTTGTTCCAGCCAGAAGTCTGGTTAATGGAAGCAGTTTGATAGCTGCTGTGCTCCCTGCCTCCGTTTCCATTCCCGTGGCCATGGCCTTTGCCCCAACCATTACCATTACCGTTGCTCGTGTGCCGGGCACTTTGATTAATTCTAGCCGTTCCGAAATTGGCGGTTTGGGTAATCTCTGCGTGGCCGACGGCAACAAAATCTTGCGTGATGGCTGCGTCGTTGCCGACTCCATTTTGCGTGATTCTTGCGACTCCCAAATCGCCGTCATATTGCTGAATATTGGCGTTGTTAAACCAGCCACTTTGCGTAATTGTTGCTTCGTCCGCGGCTAAGGCAGCAGTGGCTCCATAGGCCAGCGTGATGCCCAGGGCGATTGCAGACAGTTTTATGCTCATTATGTTTCTCCTCAAAATAAAGACCACACTTCTTGAATTCAATCCGGCGGTCTTTGGAACCGGATTTCCGTACAACGTCGCTCGTTTCGAGCAGGGGATATTCAACTTGAAACAGCAACCGCGGCGGTTTTGTTGGTATCAGCAGTCGGATCAGCTATTGGATGACGTGCGTAGCTGGTTTCTTCTTGTAAATAATTCTGGATGATCGGCAAGTTCCAATCGCTTTCGTTCTTCAGCACCCAGTTCCTGTCTTTCAGGCCCTGAACGGTCAGGTGAAGTACTGCTGCTTCTATGGCTTCCTTTACACACAGTTGCGCAGGCTCGTTGCCGGTAACGCCCGCCTCGATTTCCAGTAGGTCTTTGAAATTCACGAATTTATAAACGCTGGGACGAACTTCATAAGAGTAAATAGTCTTCGTAGTGGATACTGTCTGTAGTACCTGGCCTGTTCTAATATCGACGCTTCGCAAACCGATAGTCACCTGGTCCATGCGGTATTGAGTCGAGAGTCCTACCCCCAAGAATCGTGCCCCCAGGCCGCCGGTTCGCACATTGCTTTCGTATGAAATGATTCCTCCATCTATCAGTACGGATGCTGGTACTAGAGCGGGGATGCTTATTTCCGGGGCGTCTTTGCTTTGTGATCCGTCCAAGGCTCGAACAATCCGTCGTTCGGTTAACAGCTCTTGTAAGCTCTCCCGTTCTACCGGCGTGAACCATCCGGATTCTTTCAAGGCTTTAACCAGCATGGACGCCGCACCTTGCGTCACCGATGTCGAAAACGAACTGTCGGGCTGGGGCTTATACTGACCGGTTTGATCCCGAAATCCGTAAACCGCGACCACTACCTTGCCTTTGGGCGGCGGCAGCTTGCGTAAGTCGTGCGACGAAGGAGTGGGGGGCGTCAGTGTCGCTGCGACGGTCACCGGAACGGGTGTACCAGGAACAGCACATGCGCCCAACAATCCGCATACGATCATGGCTATACCTGTTCGCACAATGCGGGGATACCTGTTGTTATTTTTATCATCGCATTTCATGCTGGATTACTCACATGGAAGATCGTGGAAGCGCCCGTTAGCTTGTCGGTTGTCGTAACGGTGAGATCATTCGGGTTCGAACCCGACACCACAACATTAATGACGAAATTCGTTGTCTCCAGCCGACCGGGGATGAAGTTTCCGTTGGCATCTAAGATCTGCGAACTGGCCGCCATAGATAGCCGGCCTATGACATTCCGCTCAATGGAATCATTGAGCAATTGCGCCGGGGTCTTTTCTTTGAATTCCTCTCCTGCCATATCGGGAGCGGTATGCTTATTCGTAGCCAAAGCCGAATTCAATAGGACCGATCCGTTCAGAGGGCTGCCACCAAATGAAGGATTCAGCGGGTAGTAGACCAATTCGGTCGCTGCCGCTTGGCTAGCCAGTGCCCATGACGCAATAAACAGCGCGCTACGCAGACGATATTCATTTTTCTTTGACACGATTGCTCTTTTCATTTACATCTCCTCAGGCCCAAGATCAGGGCTTTTGACCATAATGCGTTCGACTTCGCTGTTATTGATATTTTGATAAACCGTTTCTACCGCCATGGCACCGATCTTCTTGGTTGCTGCGCGGGCTGGAGGCAAAAAGGTATGGAACATGCGTTTCTGACGGAATTGCACCCATATCTCACTACCGAATCGTGCCGACGGCCGTTCATGGATCGAAATTGTGAACTTGCTGCCGACGTCTTTTTCGCGCCAACGGGCGGTAAAGTATTGGTAAAAATCTTTGCCGAGGACTGTTATGGTGCGGTTCACAACAACACCAGTAAGGGGATCATCGAAAACGTTCTTTCTGGAATCAATGAGCCCCGGTATGCTGTGGGCCCGGGCGGCACCATTGACCCGCGGTTTAGGCATCGGGCGTTCCCGCGCTGTCACTTGCTCGGGTACGTCCCCGTTCGCCGGGGTGGTCGCGCCATAAGCGATATTGCTACACAGCGCAAGGGCAATAGACCCCGCCAGGGTCACCTCGAACAAACGCATCTAATCCTCTCCCAGCCGTATTCGCGTTATTGATTTTTAGTTGGTTGTTGCGGCGGGGTGTACCGTGCCAGTTCTTTATTGGTCTTTTTTCCCCGCTTCTTCTTGTTACGCATCTGATTCTTTTCTTAACGGAAGAAACGAAATGCATGGGGATATCTTAAGGTCCTACGCTGATCGAGACATGCGGAATACAGCCTACGGCCGGATCCGCTTTACGTCTGGGAGTAGCAACCCTTGTTAGGCCGAATGGCGGTAGCCAGGGTGAGTGACCGAGAAAGCATTGGGAGACAGTGGTAGAGGTTCACTGCGCGTCGCCGTATCTGCCTGTGACTAACTGCAGGACCGTTGTATACAATTCATTTAATGCTTGTACTGTCGGGTTGTACATATGAATGACGGCCGATCCAAACGAGGGTTCGCTGTGGGCTGATTCAGACTTTGTGGTTGGCTGGACACGTTAATCGCCTAAGCGGTGCGCTGAAAATCCGGCTGAGCGCAAGGCCTATGGAGTAAGGGAACGGCCGACGTTGTTATGAATGCTGGCTGGTCGGCCACAGCTATTGCGTATCTGCCGCTTGATGACTATAAGTTGTTATATTTATCTCGCCTTAAGTCTTTTTCGGAACACCAACACTTATGGAAATGCATGGTATCCCTTTCGGAGTTACCGAATGGGAAGAAATTGAAGCAACGGTACATTTTGGTGACGCTGGTCAAGCGACCTGGCGCACGCAGTATTTCGGAGAAATCCGTGTACGAATCGTAGAGTATTCAGCTGGCTATCTCGCCGATCATTGGTGCAGCAAAGGGCACGTTTTGTATTGTTTGGAAGGCGAATTGCTCACTGAGCTTGAAGACGGTCGCAAGTTTGTACTTAAGCCGGGCATGAGCTATCAAGTGGCGGATCAGGCCGAGCCGCATCGCTCGTCGACTACGACGGGTGCGAAATTGTTTATCGTTGATTAATTCGGCGAAAGCAAAGCCACGCCGATTTCGCCGAACTTTGATTGCCATGTCTGAAGGCCCACGGACTTTCCCGCAACGTTCCCGCGCGGCCTTATTGGGCATGCGCGACGCTAATCATCACGTCCGGCACACCGGAACCCAAGGAAGAAATGCTCGCGAGTTCATCAACCATAGTGTGGCCGTTGCTATTTTCAGGCTTTTTAATTGCCAGGCGATGCGCAGTATGTTTACCGACCGCTATTCCGGGTACGGAAGAAAGAGGTGGGGCAGACGTGGGGAAAAGGAGCTTGGGTGCCTAGAATAGAACAAGGGGTTAGCCAAATAATCAGCTAACCCCTTGATTTGATTGGTCGGAACGGAAGGATTCGAACCTTCGACCCCTTGCACCCCATGCAAGTGCGCTACCAGGCTGCGCTACGCCCCGAGAATTACCGGCCGTTATTTCGGCCATTCACTGGAAAATAGTTTACATCCAGCGAAGAACGAAATTCTAGCACAAATTCAGTTTCTATTTATTTTGTGGCAAGCATATGCGTTAGCCAACCTGGAAGTCAGCCTCTGGATAGCGGACGCGGCTGCGTTTCTGGGTCGCTAGGCTGTAGACAAGGGTCAATGGACCTAGTCTTCCGGCGAACATAAGGGCCGTGAGAAGCGCCTGGCTTGGCCATGATAAATGCGGCGTTAGATCGCGACTCATGCCGGCAGTGCTTAGGGCGGAAACCACTTCAAACAAAATGCTGATAAAGGGTATGTCTTCGAATATCGTCATAAGTAACGTACCGCCGAAAGCAAGCGCGGTCGTGACGAGCAGGAGGGCGAGGGATTTTTGAATCGTCTCTGGAGAAATAGAGCGCTTGAACAGTACGACTTCTTTCTTATGGAAGATATAGGAATACACGGCAGCCAAAAGCACGATGAAGGTGCCGATCTTGATCCCGCTGGCCGTACTCAAAGAGCCTCCGCCGATAAACATCAGCAGTATGACGACAAGGGTAGAGCTGTCTCGCAATTGGGTGATATCTATGGTTGTGAAACCTGCCGTCCGGGAGGTCACGCTTTGCATCCACGCCGCCAAAGCCTGTCCGTGCAGGGCCAGATCGCCCAGAGTGTTCGCATTGGTGAATTCCATAGCCCAGATGGCAAAGAAGCCCGCTAGGTTTAGCACCAGAGTACCTAGCAGTACGAGTCTGGTGTAGGGCAAAAGCCTGGACCAGGTTTTCTTATGGCCGATATCACCCAGTACTGTAAATCCTATTCCCCCAAGAATGATCAGGGTCGATATGACGGTGATAGTTACAGGGTCATCCACGAATCCCTTAAGACTAAAAGGAAAAAGCGAAAAGCCCGAATTATTAAAGGCGGCGATGGCATGAAAAATTGCCCGGTACAAAGCCGTGACGAAAGGGTATTCGCGCCACCACCACAATGTCAGAATGGTAGCGGCGACGGCTTCTATCGCCAACGATGTTCTGAAAACAAGAAAAGCGTTATGTTGAATTTTTGATACGCTCGTCTGGTTCAAGGCCTCGAGCGCAAGCGCCTGATGCGTCAAACTCATGCGTTTACCCAAGGTAATGGCGGAGACGACGGCGAAGGTAACAAACCCTAATCCGCCCAACTGGACAAGCGTTATTAAAGTGATCTGCCCGAAATGGGTAAGTACTGTCGCTGGATCGATCACGGCAAGCCCCGATACCGTGACGGCAGAGGTGGCCATGAAAAAAGCGTTAAACACGCTTATTGGATGATGGGTTGCCGCCGGGAGTGAAAGCAGGGCCGTACCCAAGAGGATTAACGCGAAAAAACCCGCTGCCAGTACCACCGGTGGACTTGCTCGCAGCAGTCCCGTTCGTTTGATTCGCTTATAAGATTGATAGGTATATAAAGGATGCCAATTACGCATGGCTAGACTAGTTTGGGAGCAATTGTTTTTAAAGTACTTAGTTGTCCGAGCATAACGAGAACGTCTTTGGCATGGAGAATGAAATCGCGGTCAGGATGGATCGTGATGTCAGTTTTGCGCTTGATCAACAAGACGTGAATGGTGTCCGGCTGATTGTTCAGGATATCGCCCAGAGGGACGCCATTCAGGTGCTCGCTGACGTCAATTTCAACAACGAACTCTCCGTTGCCGATCGAGATGTAATCGTTCACCATGGGGTAACTAAGCGCTTGTGCTATCCGTATACCCATTTCTTCTTCAGGATGCACGATTCGTGTCACCCCTAACTTACTCAAGATTAAATGTTGAGCGTGGGAGGACGCCTTTACCCAAACAGTTTGAACACCTAAAGACTTGAGATGAACCACGCATAACAAGCTGGCCTGGATCTCTTCGCCTATAGCCACCAGCACAACGTCGTAGTTATTGAGGCCTAGTTCTTCGAGCGCGCCACGGTCGGTTACATCGGCAATTACTGCGTGAGTCAACTCATCCGCGAGTTTCTTTACAATTTTGCCGTCCGTGTCGACGCCCAACACGGAGTGTCCCATTTTCATAAGTTCTAGCGAGGCCGCCGAACCAAAACGGCCGAGACCGATTACAGCAAATTGTCCCATTCAGATTCCTTGGGTAGCACTCCTGGCGGCGCAATCAATACCATCGCCGAATGGTAGCTTAACGCAAATTCTGGTAAAAACCCTTACGGAATTACGTTTATCTCGACAGGCTTTTCAGTTTTCGTGCAGACTAATGTATTAGGTTCAACCTCGATTTGAATAGTGGTATTAAATATGGCTAGTTTGTTTGACCCGATTCAACTGGGTGCAGTGACATTAAGCAATAGGATTGTAATGGCACCATTGACCCGCACTCGTTCGACGAGAAGTCGAGTTCCTAATGATTTGATGCGTACCTATTACTGCCAAAGAGCAACAGCAGGCCTGATTCTTTCAGAAGCAACGTCGGTTTCGCCTCAAGGGGTCGGGTATCCTAATACACCCGGAATTTGGAATAGCGCACAAGTGGAAGGCTGGAGGACCATAACCGAAGCAGTGCATGCCAAGGGTGGCAAGATATTCCTGCAGCTTTGGCACGTAGGGCGGGTGTCCGATCCAGAATATCTCAATGGCGAAATGCCGGTGGCGCCAAGCGCTATTGCTTGCGAAGGGCACGTCAGTCTTCTGCGGCCAATCCGAGGGTATGTTGTTCCGCGCGCCCTGCACACTGAGGAAATTGCCGGCATTGTGGCGGACTTTGCAGAGGCTGCGCGTAATGCCCGTGAAGCCGGCTTTGATGGAGTCGAGGTCCATGCTGGAAACGGTTATCTTATAGATCAGTTCTTACAGAACGGTACAAATAAGCGAAATGATCAATACGGCGGTTCGGTCAAAAATCGCGCTCGCCTTTTGTTTGAAATAGTGGACGAATGCACAGGGATTTGGGGCGCTGGCCGCGTTGGCGTGCATTTGTCGCCCCGCGGTGGCGCCCACTCTATGTCGGATTCCGACCCTCGCGCGATTTTTTGCCATGTTGCTCATGAGCTTGGCAGCCGTGGCATCGCTTTTTTGTTTATCAGAGAAGCGTCGGGCAACGATAGCCTTACCGCAGACATGAAACGCGCATTCGAAGGTCCCGTGATCTTGAACGAACAATACGACGGTGCAATGGCAAAGCAGGTCGTATCATGTGGTGAAGCTGATGCCGTGGCATTTGGTAAGGCATTTATAGCGAATCCTGATCTCGTGGCGCGCTTGCGTGCTGGGGCGGCGCTCGCCGCCTGGGATGCAAATACGTTCTACACCGACGGGCCGAAAGGATATATCGATTACCCCGTCATGAATGCTGCACATATTGCAGTAAGTGAAGTCTGTCCCTGATCGATACTGTATATAAAAAAGTTGCGAGCATTTTCAATCGGCATGCTAAGTTTAGGCGTGAAGCGAGATATTGAGCTGGATGGTTCGTCGATTATGCTCATTCAACGGCTCGAAATGGCCAAAAGGAGGCAAGGTGAAAGCCTTAGTTATCGGTATTGGCACCGCAGCGTTCCTGTCAGGCTGTACCATGGGTATACAGCCGCAAGGCAATTCACCTAGTATTTCTTACACTGTTCCGCGCAGCTACCAGATTGTTTACCTTCGCGCGCAAAATCAGGCAGGCGAATGCCTGCGGGGTAAAAACCAATACGACGTCTACGCTCAGGTTGATCCAGTCCTGCAAACGGCTCTTGTATCGGTACGCGGTCCAATGGGAAACGTAGAAGTCGCACGGACCGAAATAAAAGCTGTCGATGCCAGCCATACCGAAGTAACCCATACCGTTTGGGGCCGCAATCCTTGGGACAGTAAAGCCATGAATGCCATGCGCGAATCGATACTCATGGATACCTCAGTGTGCGTGGTATACAAGTAAGCTTAGCCCGCGTAGCCTTACATTAAGCGCGCTTTGACCTGGGCGGAAACCGCTGACATATCTGCCCGGCCAGCAAGTGCCGCCTTAACTATGGCCATGATCTTTCCCATCGCCGGCCCACCGCTGATTCCCTGGCCTTTCACGTGTTCAATTGCTGCGGAAATCGCTGCCTCGATTTCTTCATTAGTTGCCGCCTGAGGCAGGAATTCTTGCAAAACGACTAATTCGGCCTTTTCATGTTCGGCAGTTTCAATGCGCCCAGCTTGTTCGAACGCGGCGATCGATTCGCGGCGCTGTTTGACTTGCTTTTCGATAATGGCTGTAACCTCAGCGTCGTCGAGCTCGCGGCGCTCGTCGACTTCTCTTTGTTGTATGGCGGCCAATAAAAAGCGTAGCGTCGCTAAACGTGGCGCGTCTTTGGCGCGCATTGCGGCTTTGACAGCATCGGAAAGTTGGGGCTTGAGCGTATTGCTCATGATGAAATCCTGGAAAAAGAATTTTATTTTAGCGCAGTGCATAGGGGAAGGCGCTGGCCGACAACAACTGTATCGCGCAGTGCGAACGGGGTTGGAAAAAATCGCTGTGCCGCTGCTGATGCTTGCCCTATGCCATCTGGCGTACAATTTTGTAGATTCCTGCCGAATTTCCACCTTTATTTATTGTTATGGTCATGAATCCTAAACATCCTCAGCCTTTCGTTTTTGTACCTAAAAACGGTGCGCCTCGTCTACTGTTCGTCTTGCTGCACGGGGAAGCAGCCACTCCCGAGCAATTATTTCCCCTAGCTGAAGCGATTAAACACGCATTTCCCTTTGCCGTGGTGGTGCTGCCTTATGCCTTTGTCAACGTGCAAACTAGTTCATCCGACAGTAACCACGGACCGTCTTCCGGCTACCATTGGGTGAATCCTGAAAAACTTGATTCGCATAACTATTCCAGCCGGGTGTACCAAGCATTGCCCGATCTGATCAGACAAATACAAGAATTGCAGGTGCAATATGGCTTATCGGGCGAGCAGACTGCCTTGGCGGGGTATTCCCAAGGAGCCACAATGGCGCTGGAAGCCACTGTCGTAGAACCCAGTATTGCCGGGCGGATCCTGGCTTTTTCGGGCTTGTATGCCTCTACGCCCGACAATGCTCCGCCAGCATCACTACTGCATTTCTTTCACGGATCTGACGATCAGCATGTTCCTGCCGATCAGGTACAAGCGACGTTGGTTCGTTTAAGCGAATTACAGGGCGATGCCACGCTCGATGTGGCATCCACCGTGGGGCACGAACTTCACCGAGTATTAATTCAACAGGCTATAGTTCGTCTGCAAACCTGTGTTCCCCTGCGTAGCTGGGAGCAGGCAATGAGTTCTTTGCAAGAGACTGCCAGCGACGATAAACCGCTTTTGCAGTCGGATTGTGGTCATGCGGCGGAAGCGCCTACTAAACGAACGCTGCATTGATCTGAGCCAGATGCGCAGTTCTATTTAAGCGTCAGCTGCTTAGCGCCAACGCCCAATGGGGGTCACCTGCCTGCAGGTCTATGACTGGCTGTGCCGTCAGCTCTTTCGATTAAGAAAGGCCAGTCGTTGCGTTCCGTTGCCAAGCCTGATTCGTTATAGCTAGTTTCGCTAAAGATGGCGCGGCCGCTGGCATGGACGGCGATAACGGTCGAACAACGCGTGCCGTACTCTGGGCTGACGATAAAAGGGCTGCTTAGCAAACGCTCGCGTTCGAGCGTCAAGCCCGTAGCCGGCAAAGTATGATCTTCAGCCTGCGTATTGTCTTTCAGAATTTCAAATACTTGCGTCAATGACTGTTCGAGCATGTCGACCGGATACAGATCGAGGGCTAGCCGCAGCCGCTCTGCTTTCGGCCATGGGGTATTCAATAAATGGTTCGAAATTATGTAGCGGCCAGGTCCAAGCATTTGAGGGCTTTCCTGATTCGCCCGATTTCCAACGTAGCGGGCCGTAGCTAAGTCGCCGACGATCAGATTGAATCCGTTATATGCGTTGGAGGCATCGAATACATTCTGCGCGAATTCATCGGGCGGTTTGTCGCCAGTAAGGTAGTGACTTGCAAGTTCGCCCCGTGAGGGAGCATCTTTTATCAGCGAGGCTGGATCGCGGTAATTAGTCAGTAGCGCATATCGGCCCTGACGCGTAATGCCTAACCAGGTGCCCTTGCCTTGGCAATCGATGCCGGCTATTACATCGGGATAGTTTTGCCAGGGCGCAGCCGCCAAGCAGGGTCTACTATGGTATTCGTCGCGATTAGCTGCGATGAATAGCGGCCATTCGGGATGAGCGTCAAGGGCCAAATAAGCTATGCACATGCGGCTAAGGTACTGTTACAGCATGGCAACGTTATTGTTCGCGTTTTCCACCAAGGTACGGATGCGAACCGCGTCGCCGATGCGAGAATACCGCCCCGAAGAATTGAGCAGGACAATGGCTACGTCACGGTTGTCAATGCGGGTAAGCATGACCAAGCATTCGCCGGCTTCGTTAATAAAACCAGTTTTTGAAACTTTTATGTCCCAGTCGGATTTTCCGACCAATCGATTGGTATTGTTATATACCAGCTGCCGTCCACGGGCGACTTCGATTTCGTATTTGTCGTCGGTAGTGTAGCGATGAATAAGAGGCTGTTTACTGGTAGCTTGAAGAAGCTTGACCAAGTCGCGAGGTGTTGAAACATTTTCACTCGACAGCCCTGTAGGCTCGACAAATCGCGTGTTACGCATTCCAAGGGCCCGCGCCTTGTCGTTCATCGCCCGCACGAAGGCGGGCATTCCACCTGGATAGTAGCGACCCAGAGCGTGGGCCGCCCGATTTTCCGACGACATAAGAGCCAGATGCAGCATGTCAGCACGGCTCAGTTCGGTACCAACTGATAAGCGCGAGCGTGAATACCGCACTCGATCGACATCGGCGTCGGTGATTTGCATCATCTGGTTTAGGGGCTGACCTGAGTCGGCAACGACCAAAGCCGTCATCAGCTTGGAAATTGAAGCGATAGGGCGGACTTCATCGCTGTTTTTGTCATACAGAATGTCGGAGGTCTCGAGGTCTTGGACGAAGGCGACTTCCGAGCGCAGCATCGCTTGTGTCGTAAGCGGTTCAACCTGAGGAGCGTTACGCTGCACAACGATATCGTCGGTCGTATCGGTGCGCAAGCCAACCTGTACTTTCGCTGCTGCGCCAGCGGCTACCGCGGCGCTGCCATATGCGACGGGACGCAGATTACGGCGTTGAACAATATGCGTTTTACGAGTGCTGCTTTTCTTGACGGCGTTCTTTTTAGGATTAGCGAGAGTCTTGTGATTCGACTGTGCGCCAGCGTGCGTTGCTGCCTGCGCTTCGATGTTCGCGCTGAACATTAATAACATCAGGAATGGCAATAATGCCGATAGGGAGAAATAACGCGACGAAGGATTCCAGGTGGGAAGCATAGCTGGCGCTTAAAAGTGTTATTGATTGGTCGGATAGTATCAGAAAAATCGCCGAAATATTAGTAAGTTACAAGATTCTGTTAAGAAAATATTGAGGTTGAGCGATAAGGGCTGAAACTGGACTGTTATTATGTACAGGATAATTGCGCTAAATTATGCGTCCAAGACAGTGCCGTAGGTTCTCAGGCCGCGGCGTGCCCGATAAAGCAGGAAGCCAATAATGCTCAAATTAATAAGATTCCAAGCAATACCATTCATGAAAGCGGCACGATAAGACCCGGTAATATCGAAAATTGCGCCTGACATCCAGCCGCCTAAAGCCATCCCGAACAAGGTGGCCATTAAAACCGTGCCGACTCGCGCGCCCGCCTGTTTCGGCGCAAAATATTCTCGGACTATCAAGGCGTAGGCGGGCACTATACCCCCTTGGAATAAACCAAACAACGCCGAGATTACATACAGAGAGATTAGACCGTTATTGCCCAGGAATAGCAGCAGGGCGACACCTTGAAGCAAAGAACCAACTAGCAACGTGCGTAAACCGCCTATGTGGTCAGAAATCCATCCCGACACTAAGCGGCTTACTATTCCTAGCCCCAGCATAAGCGACAGCATTTCGGCGCCGCGGGCGGCACCAAAGCCCAGATCGCCACAGTAGGCCACAATATGCACTTGCGGCATAGCCATGGCCACGCAGCACGCCACGCCGGCTATACATAGCAAACCTTGCAGGGCGCCGGGCGTAAGTCCGAGCGGACGATGAGGGTCCGATCTTTCAGCCTCAAGCCTAAAGCGGGCGTTGGGCCTGGCGCCTTGCTTCGCTACTATTGCAATTAGTGGTGCCTTTCGACGATACACTAAAGCCAGAGGCAACATTGAGATCAGGCAGAATACGCCGACGCCTACATACATCTGGCGCCATCCAACGACATCAATGAAGTGCTGCATTATCGGAGGCCATACTGCTCCGGCCAAGTAATTTCCGCTCATGCATATTGCTATCGCGATGCCGCGCCTCCGTGTAAACCACTGCGAGGTATCAGCGACTAGCGGCGCGAACGTGGCTGCCGTACCTAGCAAGCCGATTAACAGTCCTTGCACAAGAACAAACTGCCAGAGGTTTTCGGCCAGACCAGCAAGAACGAAGCCACCGCTAAGGCCAAGGGTTCCTACGACGATCGGCGCGATCACGCCATAGCGGTCTGATAGACGTCCCATAAGGATGCCACCCAGACCGAATCCAATCATGGTAAGGGTATAAGGAAGCGAAGCGTCTGAGCGGCTGACGTCAAATTCGGCCTGAATCTGAGGCAGCACCACAGTCACAGAGTACATGCCCGAACCGCCTATTGTCATAAGCAGCAGCGATACGACGAGGCGCGTCCAGGCGTATGGCGATTCATTACTGTCAGAGGGTTTTTCAGTACTTGTCATAATCGCTGCTACGCGCGCGCTGATCGTGGTTGTCTCGAAACGGCGATTTGCGCTTTATTTTTTTAATTCAGCAGCATACTGCATGCGCACGATTAGTTCGATAGGTAAAACTTTGAATATCTTTTTCCTCGAATTGAATCCGCATTAAAAAGGAGGCCAACCCGGTGTGTCCAATGCAGTGGCATGGCCCTTTCCTTGCTGATACCGCTGCCGGGTCCGCGGCTTGCATCGCAGTCCCCATATCAGCTGGTAAGACTTCGCCGGCATCAAATTTTCAGGCAACCTATTTCCCCTAAAAGAGTAGGCGTTGCACGAGGGAGCGCAATATGCGAGTGAAAACATTCTTCCGTCTGGCTAAAGAGTCTGTTGTGGCTTGGCAAGAGGACAATGCTTCTAGCATGGGCGCTGCGATCGCTTTCTACACGGTTTTTTCCATTGCGCCACTGATAATTATTGTTATTGCCGTGGCGGGCTTCGTGTGGGGAGAAGACGCGGTCCGGGGTGAAATTTTCCGTCAGTTGGGCGGTTTAGTGGGCAGCGAGGGCGCAACCGGTGTGCAAAACTTGATAAAAAGCGCTGATGAGCCTGCTCAGGGCCTAACAGCCGCCATCATTAGTGTAATTTTCCTGGTCATTGGATCAACCACAGTATTTGCCGAATTGCAAAGCGCGCTGGATCGTATCTGGAAGGTGCCAGCTACGCAGGTGTCGGGAATCTGGAATACCTTACGTGCTCGGCTGCTTTCTTTCGGCCTGGTGTTAGGATTGGCTTTCCTTTTACTGGTCTCTTTGGTTGTCAGTGCTGCGCTCGCAGTTCTGGGCCAGTGGACAGGCGGCCTATTTCCGGGTTGGGAGCTTCTGATGCAAGCTCTCAATTCACTTGTTTCAGTATCCATCGCCGCCGTTCTATTTGCCATGATCTATAAATTTATGCCGCAAGTAAAGATCGACTGGCGGGATGTATGGGTGGGCGCGATCGTGACCGCAGTGTTGTTCGAAGTGGGAAAAGCACTTATTGCGATGTATGTGGGCAAGAGCTCCACAATATCTTCGTTAACCGCCGCTGGGTCACTTGTAGTGGTTTTAATTTGGGTATATTACGCAGCCCAGGTATTTTTATTAGGGGCCGAGTTTACGTGGATCTACGCTAATCACTACGGTTCGCGAACCGCGGGCAGTGCAGGTGAAAATGCGGTCGAAGATAATTCCATGGCCCCGCCATAATTCGAAATCATGGAATTTATCGATATGTAACGAACCTCGCAACTCGTTTCATCGGACGGTAATATCTAGAGCTCCTTCACTCGAATTCGGAAAAGTAGATGGCCGGAGCCAGTCTATTAGCCTTGTTGGATGATATCGCCAGTGTTCTTGATGATGTCGCGTTCCTGACCAAAGCGGCCACAAAAAAAACTGCAGGGGTATTGGGCGATGATATTGCGCTGAATGCGCAACAGGTTTCCGGCGTCGTATCAAACCGCGAATTGCCCGTGGTCTGGGCGGTGGCCAAAGGGTCGTTTGTCAACAAGCTTATTTTAGTGCCTGCAGCACTGACGATCAGTGCTCTCCTTCCAGCTGCGATCACTCCCCTGTTGATGATTGGCGGCTTATATCTTTGTTACGAAGGGGTGGAGAAGGTCGTTCACAGTCTATTCCATCCAAAAACATCGGCTCATTTGGATATTCCGCTTCAGCGGCCCCTGACGGCCGGTGAAGCTCCGCTACCGACTAGGGGCACGGCAAGTGACGTGTCTGGTGCCGCGACGCCGGAGCAGCGCAAGATCAAGGGGGCGATCAGGACAGACTTTATTCTGTCAGCAGAGATCATAGCGATTACGCTTGGCACAGTGGCCGTTGCCAGTTTAGCTACGCAGGCAATTGTTGTCTCGGGTGTAGCGGTCATAATGACAGTAGGAGTGTATGGCTTGGTTGCAGGAATTGTAAAGTTGGACGATGGCGGTCTATATTTAAGCCAACGTCGAGGCAACGGCTTTTTCCCCCGTTTATCGCGACGATTAGGTACAACGGTTCTGGCCCTGGCGCCACACCTGATGAAATTGCTTTCAATCGCAGGGACCATCGCCATGTTCCTGGTCGGTGGCAGCATATTGATGCATGGCATTCCGGGCGCCGGAGCTTTGGTTCATGATTATGTTCAAGTTAACCCCGTTGGCTCGTCAGGCGCCTGGGGTGCTGCGCTAAGTCTATTTGGTCCCCCTTTGGCAAATGCCTTGGTCGGAATTGCCGCTGGCGCCATAACATTGTTAGTCGTGACCGGGATAAAGCGCGTCATTCGCTAGCACTTGCTTCGCTAGCTCCTGAAAGCTTGCGGTTCAGTTAATGCCAGCTGATAACGTCCTCGTCTGCAATGTTGTGCTCGGTCTGCATGCCAGCCGTATACCGAAGGCAAACGTTCGACTTAAATGGCCAGCGCAAGGTGATTGCTTTTGACGATAATCCTGCTACGCTTCCCCGCTAGCGAGGAGCAATAAACCATGTCAGAACAAATAATGAAAGGGCGCCAAGACGCCGGGATGGAAAGACGTATACGAGATAGCTTCGATCGGCAAGGGTTGATGCGGCATTTGGGCGCTGAAATTACAAGGGTCGAGCCGGGATTGGTCTATGTGTGTATGCCGTTTCGTAAAGAGCTTACGCAACAACATGGGTTCTTTCATGCGGGTGCAACGAGCGCCATTGCCGATACTGCCGGAGGGTACGCGGGCTTCACCTTGTTTCCCCTCAACAGTTCGGTTCTTACTGTTGAATTCAAGATCAACTTAGTGGCACCGGCTGAAGGCGATTATCTGGAGGCAGTGGGCAAAGTCATTCGCTCGGGACGCACGCTTACGATCTGTCAGCTTGAAGTGTTTGGCGTGACTGGCGAACAGAGAAAGCTGGTGGCCATGGGGCAGCAAACGCTGATGTGCATCCACGGCAAGACTGACGAACAGGCTACTAAGCTCGATTAGAACTGCAAATAAAAGCGGGCGTTTGTGTATGTAATTGTTGTTCCCCTCTATATATATAGACATGCACGCGTAACGGTGCAGTAATGCAATCATGGCTTTTAGAAGCGAATGCCTTTCACCGAGAGACCAACACGGCTTGCAACGAGGCGAATAAGCAAGAACGGTTGTCACCCGGCGTCTCGACTTTGCAGTCTGTCGATGCCGTCGCCAACGAAGCCTGCGCCTTAGGTGTATTGGCCGTCAGCGCGGTAACGATAGGCTTGGTAGGGATTGGACGGGTGAAAATTAAGAACTAGAGGTCGATAAACTTCTCGTATGCTCGATAGGTAGAGAAAAACTAGTGCGGTTTGCGGGCGAATCAGATCGAAACCTGCAAGAGCCCGCCAAATTCGCACACGGAAGTGAAATTTATGCGATTTGTTATTTAGTGCCGAAAATATATTTCCTTAACCTTCGATGGCTTAACGTCATCCCCATGGTGCCAAGGGCAGTCGTGGCCGGTTTTCCGCACAAACCCGCTTGCCGGGCGCTAAAAAGCTGTGCTATAGTTTCGTTCTTCGCTGCTCCAGCCATCAGGGTTTACCCGGATGCGACGGGCGCAGGGAAGGCAGGATACGGTAGGCTACGGAAGGCAGGGCGCTAGCAAGCGGGCAGGGTTCAGACGGTTTCGACCGACGCAACTTACCCCGGTTTCGAGACAGCCCGACAAACTCCTTCATAATCTCGTTCCTCTGCTGCTGACACAGCAAGCGGCACTTCCGGGTGCCAAGCGGCCAGTCAGCAAATGTGGTACACTAGCGGACTCGGCTCACACAGCCAAGCGCGCAGTGCCGCAGCAGGCAGTGCCGTAGTACCGAATACGCAGTATCGACGCCAAGCGTTACCGTTTGATGTCACCTTGCTCTTTAACAATTTAACAGCCGATAAGTGTGGGCGCTTGCAAATGAGCGTGCCGCCTTTCTCACGAAAGGCTCGCCAAATTTATATCAAGTGCTCGCACAAATGAAGAAGTCTGGTTTAAAGTAATTTAGAACTTGTCTTTTTCTTTGAGCGAAACGCGACGTATGACCACTGGCCCCTTGGGGCCGGATGGAAATTACGATTTTAATACAGAGATTGACTGGAAGTCTTGATCCTGGAGTTTCAGA
>CAVPNJ010000007.1:0-88481 GCA_963706785.1 uncultured beta proteobacterium | reverse complement strand
ACGGCGCCGCGCGGGCGGCGGAGCGGGCGGGGTGGGGTGCAAGAGGTATCCCCCCGACCGGCGCGCGGGGTGGCGTAAGCCGAGCCGCGCCGTATATTTCCAGCCGTAATCCCCGGCGCCCGGCGGGGCGCTCAGCTTTAGCCGAGAAGACGATACGTGATGAACGATACAGGCGCGCCCGCCGCGGCGGGGCTCATGACGACCGGCACCGAGCGCGCCGGCATCGCGCCGCGCACGAGGGCGGCGAGGGCGGCGGTGGCCTGCGCCAGCGGCTGCAAGGACTACGTGACGCTGACCAAGCCGCGCATCATCTCGCTGCTGCTGGTGACCACGCTGGTGCCGATGGTGATCGCCGTCGCGCGGCTGGCCCGACAGCGGCCGACGGTGCTCTGGGCGATGCTCGGCGGCTACCTGATGGCCGGCGGCGCGAACGCCACCAACATGTTCATGGACCGCGACATCGACGCGATGATGGCGCGCACTTCGTTGCGCCCGATCCCGAGCGGACGCATGAGTCGTCGCGCACGTGCTCGGCTTCGGCATCACGCTGGCCGCGGTGGCGTTCGCGATCTTCTGGTTCCTGCTCAACCCGCTGAGTGCCATGCTCGCGCTCGCGGGGCTATCTCTACTACGTCTTCATCTACACGCGCTGGCTGAAGCGCACCTCGCCGCAGAACATCGTCGATGGCGGCGCGGCGGGCGCCTTCCCGCCGCTGGTGGGGTGGGCGGCGGCCACCGGGCGAGGTCTCGCTGACGGCGGTCTACCTCTTCCTGATCGTCTTCTTCTGGACGCCGCCGCACTTCTGGGCGCTCGCGCTGGTCAAGCAGAAGGACTACGGGCGCGTCGGGCGTGCCGATGGCGCCCAACGTCTGGGGCGAGCGCGAGACGATGCGGCAGATGCTCGTCTACACGCTCGTGCTGATCCCGCTTTCGCTGGTGCCGGTGAGCTATGGCGGGCTCGGCTGGGTGTACGGCGCGCTCGCGCTCGGCCTCGGGCTCTGGCTGCTGAGGGACGTGCTGCGTCTGCGCCGCGCGGCTAACCTCACCGCGCCCGCGTGGACGCTCTACCGCAACTCGCTGCTCTACCTCGCGCTGCTCTTCGCCGCGATGGCGCTCGACGGCGTGCTCCCCTTCGGCGGCCGCGCGAACCCCAGAGATCCGGTGCTGCTGTCGAGCCCGGGCGTCGTGCTCTCCGCGTCGGCGCGGTGAGCGCCACGCCGCGTGCCGTGGAGCGCGCTCGCGCGGAGCATCGTCAGGCGGTGGAGGCGTACGTTGCCTCCGCGCGGGCGCTGGCGGAGGCGGTCGTGGAGTGTTCCGGTGCGCGAGGGCGCGTGGTCGCCGGCCGAGGTGACGCAGCACGTGCTGCTGGTCTACCAGAACGTGCGGAGTGAGTTGAGCGGCGGCGCCTCGATGGCGCCGCGCGTCTCGCGCGGCTGGCAGCGCCTGCTGCGCTGGGTGTTGCTACCGCACATCCTATTTCATCGCAGCTTCCCGCTGCGCGCCCGCGCGCCGCGTGAGACGCGCCCCGGCCCCGGCCTGGCGGACCGCGAGACGCTGCTCGCCGAACTCGGTGCCGCCGCGGGCGCCTTCGAGCAGGCGGCGGCGGCGGCGGCGCTGCGCGGGGAGCCCGCCGGTCGACCACCCCTACTTCGGTCCGATTGCGCCGCTGCGCGCGCTGCGCTTCGTCGGCATCCACACGGAGCACCACCGGCGGCAGATCGAGGTGCGCTGAGCGGTGGAAGCGGGCAAGGAGTGTTCTGCCTTGCGGCGCACCCGTCGATCAGGTACAAACCGAAGCGCCCCGTGCTGCGACGTAGCAGCACGGGGCGCTTTGGTTCCGTCGTCCTCGGCGTCCCGCCGCTCAGCGGTGACTGCCCCGGTGTGCGGGCGCCGCGCCGGGCTCGGGCGTTGCGACCGGCGGCCGCAGCGGCGGGTGGCGGAGCGCCAGCTCGGGGGCGGGGTAGGCGACGAATTCGGCGACGAGGAAGTCGCGCTGGCGCTCGTGCCAGCGCGCCAACTCCTCGTGCGAGGGGCGCTCGTCGTCGGGACGGCCGGAGGCGAGCGTCACCACGGGCACGCGCGGCAGTAGCTGGAGCAGGGGAATCTCGTGCGGCGGCAGTTCCTCCGTGTTCGGGAGGAAGACGTGGCCGGGGTCGTTGGAGTCCGCGCCAAAGCTATCGAGCCCGACCTCGTGGGCGATCTGATGGAAGCGCGCGAGATGCTGAGGAGCAACGTCGTAGTCCGCCGCGCGCGCCGCCGGCTCGCCGCGCTCGTTGACCTGCGAGTGCCATGACGTGAGCGTGGTGGTCGCGAGTGGGCCCGGGCGCGAGCGGCCCTGCTGGAAGAGGTAGGCCTGCCGCTCCGGCGAGCGCCAGGTCTCGCGGCGGTGCGCACGCACGCCGTTCGCGGCGAGTCTCTGCTCGAGCTGCATCAGTCGCGTGGCGAAGAAGGGGTCGAGTAGCTCCAATTCGCGCCTCACCTGGCGCGCCGAGGCCGGGTATTCGGTGCGCAGGACGCGCCACTCCCACCCCTCGTAGCTCTCGCCTATCGCCGGGTGCGGCAGCCCGGCCACGCCGACCACGTGGGTGCCGGGGAGTGGCGTCACGGTCTGGTAGACGGGTACGTCCGAGTAGGAGAGGAGCCCGAAGCGGCCGGGCCCGCTGACTCCGTAGCGGCAGCGGAGCTCGCGCTCGGAGGGGTTGCGCCCGAGCGCCTCGCTCCAGCCACAGCCGCGGCGCGCGCCTGCGTCCTCGGTGGGTGACTGCGCCGCGGCGGGCACGGCAGCGAGAGTGAGGGCGGGCACGAGCAGGAGCAGGAGCGAGAGCCGATGTGTGGTGCGCACTGCGAGACCGGGGTGTTCGGGTGGAGAGTCTGGCGAACTCAGATGATCACAGGTACCTGTTCCCCGCGGCAACCGATGGCGGACCCGTTGCTCGGTCTCCGCGCCCTTTGTATGCTATACCGAGTCTGGCTTCATCTCGTTCCACGCCGTTGCCCCTCGCCGCCCACGAGTGCTTCCGTGCCGATTCTAGGACCGCATCCCAACGCCGAAACGTTGCGCGCGCGCCGCGAGCGCCTGCTCGCCGGCATGCACGACGCCGTGCTCGTATTGCCCGCCGCGCCCGAGCTCTACAAGTCGCGCGACACCGAGATCCGCTACCGGCAGGACAGCGATCTCTACTACCTGAGCGGCTTTCCCGAGCCCGAGGCGGTGCTGGTGCTGACGCCCTTCGACCCGGCGCGGCGCTTCACGCTCTTCGTGCGCCCGCGCGACCCGGAACGCGAGGTGTGGAACGGCTTCCGCTACGGCGTGGACGGCACGCGCGAGCACTTCGGCGCCGACGCGGTCTACCCGATCGACGAGCTGGAGGAGCAGCTCGCCGCGTTGCTGGAGCCGGCCGCAGCGCATCCTCTACCCGCTCGGTGCGAGCGCCGGCTTCGACAGGCGCATCGTGGAGCTGCTCGCGCGCTTCCGCCGCACCCGCCCGCGCACCGGCCACGGGCCGTGGATCGTCGAGGACCCGGCGTGCGCCTCGCCGAGATGCGGCTGATCAAGGACGAGGTGGAGATCGCCGCGCTCCGGCGCGCCGCCGAGATCAGCGCCGCCGGCCACCGCGCGGCGATGGCGGCGGCGCGGCCGGGGGTGGGCGAGTGGGAGCTGGAGGCGGCGCTGGAGGGCGTGTTCCGCGCAGCGGGCGCACGCGGGCCGGCATACCCCTCGATCGTCGGCTCGGGCGCCGAACGCGACCACGCTGCACTACGTGAGCAACGACCGCCGCGCCGAAGCGGGCGACCTCGTGCTCATCGACGCCGGCGCGGAGTGGGGGATGTACGCGGGCGACATCACGCGCACCTTCCCCGTCTCGGGCCGTTTCAGCGAGCCGCAGCGCGCGCTCTACGAGGTGGTGCTGGCCGCCGAGGAAGCGGCGATCGGGGCGGTGCGGCCGGGCGCGCGCATCGCGGAGGTACACGACGCCGCGTTGCGCGTGCTGGTGGCCGGACTGGTGGAGCACGGGCTGCTCACCGGCGAAGTGGACGAGTTGATCGAGAACGGCGCCTACCGCCGCTTCTACATGCACCAGACCTCGCACTGGCTCGGGCTCGACGTGCACGACGTGGGACCGTACACGCACGCCGCCGAGTCGCTGGAACTGCGGCCGGGGATGGTGCTCACCGTCGAGCCCGGGCTCTACGTCGCCGCCGACGCGCCCGACGTACCCGAGCGCTTCCGTGGCATCGGCATCCGCATCGAGGATGACGTACTCGTCACGCCGGAGGGGCACGAACTGCTCACCCGCGCCGTGCCGGTGGCGGCGGCGGAGGTGGAGGGGTTGGTGGGGAGATGACGAATGATGCATGCGGGGGCGCGGAAGCGGGAACGAGAACCCAACCCCTGAACTCGTAGGGCGGGCACGCTCCACTTTGCCCGCCCGTACGCCCCCGCCGCTCGCAACTTCCTTGCGCTCCGCGCGCGCACCCGCAACATTACGCGTACATACGATGGCCCGGTGGATACATTTGCGACCGCTTGCAACCACCTTAAAAAATGCTAAAGTGTCGGGACGATGGTCGGCGTTTCGCGCCGGGGCCCGCACTTGAACGGGGCCCCGTTTTCTTTTGCCGCGGAACTGATCATGCCGACGATCCACTCTCCCTACCTCGCCGCCCTCGCGCGCCGCGTCCTCGTCTTCGACGGCGCCATGGGCACCTCGCTCCAGCGCTACGACCTCTCCGCCGCCGACTTCGGCGGCGAGCACTGGTGGGGTGCAACGACTACCTGGTGATCTCGCGGCCGGAGGTGGTGGAGGAGATCCACGCCTCCTTCCTCGACGTCGGCTGCGACGTGCTGGAGACGGACACCTTCCGTCGCAACCGCCTGACGCTGCGCGAGTACGGGCTGCAGGACCGGGTGCGCGAGATCAACGTCGCCGCCGCCCGGCTCGCGCGCCGCGTGGCGGACCGCTTCGCCACGCCGCCGAGCGCCCGCGCTTCGTCGCCGGCTCCATCGGCCCCTCGGGCTTCCTCCCCTCCGCGTCGGACCCCACGCTCGGCAACATCACCTTCGACGAGCTGGTGCCCGTCTTCGCCGAGCAGGCGCGCGCGCTGGTGGAGGGCGGCGTGGACGTGCTGCTCATCGAGACCAGCCAGGACATCCTGGAGGTGAAGGCCGCCATCTTCGGCTGCCGCGAGGCGATTCGCCGAGCCGGGCCGCCCG
The DNA here is from genome assembly GCA_963706785.1 of uncultured beta proteobacterium. Classification (GTDB taxonomy): domain Bacteria; phylum Pseudomonadota; class Gammaproteobacteria; order Burkholderiales; family Burkholderiaceae_B; genus Pollutimonas. The sequence continues at coordinate 83,265 of CAVPNJ010000007.1, read as the reverse complement.
GTCGCGCTCCAGGCGCAGGTGACGCTCGACACCGCGGGGCGCATGCTGCTCGGCACCGACATCGGCGCGGCGATGGTGACGCTGGAGGCGCTGCGGGTGGACGTGATCGGCCTCAACTGCTCCACCGGCCCGGAGCACATGCGCGCAGGCGGTGCGCTACCTCGGCGAGCACTCGCGGCTGCCGATCTCCGTGATCCCCAACGCCGGCATCCCGCACAACGAGGGCGGCCGCGCGATCTACCCGCTGCATGCCGGAGAGCTACGCGGAGCAGATGGAGGAGTTCGTCGCGCGAGTTCGGCGTCGAGCGTGGTCGGCGGCTGCTGCGGCACCACGCCGGAGCACCTCGCCGCGCTGATCGACGCGCATCGACGGGCGTGACGCCGAAGGCGCGCGAGGTGACGTACGTGCCGCGCCTCTCCTCCGGCATCCGCGCCACGGAGCTGGTGCAGGTGCCCGCGCCCACCATGATCGGCGAGCGGGTGAACGCGCAGGGCAGCGCGCAAGGTCAAGCGGCTGCTGCTGGCGGACGACTACGACGGCATCCTGGACGTCGCGCGCGAGCAGGCGGAGCGCGGCGCGCACGTGCTCGACGTCTGCGTGGCGCTCACCGAGCGGCAGGACGAGGCCGAGCAGATGCGCGCCGCTGGTCAAGCTGCTCTCGCAGGGGGTGGAGGCGCCGCTCTGCATCGACAGCACCGAGGCCGACGTGCATCGAGCGCGGCGCTGAAGCAGAGCCCCGGGCGCGCCGATCGTCAACTCCGTCAACCTGGAGAACGGCCGCGAGCGCATGCGACGCGGTGCTGCCGCACGTCGCGGCGCACGGCGCGGCGGTCGTCGCGCTGACCATCGACCGCGACCTGGGCGGGATGGCGAAGACGGCCGACGCCAAGCTCGCGGTGGCGCGCAAGATCCACGACATCGCGGTCGGCGAGTACGGGCTGGCGCCCGACGCGCTGATCTTCGACGCGCTCACCTTCACGCTCGCCACCGGCGACGAGGAGTTCCGCGGCTCGCGCGCGCGAGACGATCGAGGGGATCCGCGCCATCAAGCGCGAGCTGCCCGGCGTGCTCACCACGCTGGGCGTGAGCAACGTGCAGCTTCGGCCTCGCGCCGCACGCGCGCGCGGTGCTGAACTCGGTCTTCCTCCACCACTGCGTGGAGGCGGGGCTCGACAGCGCGATCATCAACCCGGCGCACGTGACGCCCCTACTTCGAGATCGCCGAGGAGACGCGCCGGCTGGCCGACGACCTGATCTTCGACCGCCGCACGCCGGAGCACGACCCGCTCGCGGCCTTCATCGCCCACTTCGAGGGCACGGTCGCGGCGAGGTGGAGCAGGCCGACGATCCGACCGCGGAGATGGACGCCGGCGGAGGCGCTGCACTGGAAGATCCTGCACCGCAAGAAGGACGGGCGTGGAGGAGCTGGTGGACCGCGCGATCGGGAGCGGCGACGGCGTTGGCGCGAGCGAGGCGCTCGGCGCCGCTGCCTCGAGGTGCTCAACCAGGTGCTGCTGCCCGCGATGAAGGAGGTGGGCGACAAGTTCGGCGCGGGCGAGCTGATCCTCCCCTTCGTGCTGCAGAGCGCGGAGGTGATGAAGAAGGCCGTCGCGCGGCTGGAGACGTACCTGGAGAAGGCCGAGGGGCAGACCAAGGGCAAGGTCGTGCTGGCCACCGTCTACGGCGACGTGCACGACATCGGCAAGAGCCTGGTCAACACCATCCTGACCAACAACGGCTACACGGTGTTCGACCTGGGCAAGCAGGTGCCGGTCAACACCATCATCGAGAAGGCCGATGGAGGTGGGCGCCGACGCCATCGGCCTCTCGGCGCTGCTCGTCTCCACGTCGCAAGCAGATGCCGCTCTGCGCGCAGGAGCTGCACCAGCGCGGCCTGGAGTTCCCGCTGCTGGTCGGCGGCGCGGCGATCAACCCGAGCTTCGTGCGCGCCGCGGCGATGGTGGAGGAGGGGCAGCCCTACGCGCCGGGCATGTTCTACTGCAAGGACGCCTTCGAGGGGCTGTCGGTGATGGACCGGCTGCATGGACGACGGCGGCGACGCGAGGGCTCGTGCGCGAGCACAACGACGAGATGCTGCGCCGCAGCGCGAGTACGCCGCGAGCGCGCAGGCGAAGGCGAAGGAACTGCGCCCGGCGCGCGCGAGAAGCCGCCGTCGCGCCGGCCGAGGTGCCCGCGCCGCCGTTCTGGGGGTGGAAGGTGCTCGACCAGATCCCCGTGGACGAGGTGGTGGAATGCATCGACCTGCAACACGCTGTACCGCATGCAGTGGGGCGCGCAGAACCTGAAGGGCGAGGAGTGGGACCGGCTGGTGCGGGAGGAGTTCGAGCCGCGGCTGCAAGCGCTACACGCTGGAGGCGCGCACCCAGGGGTGGCTGCGCCCGCGCGCGGTTTACGGCTACTTCCCCGCGGGCCGCGACGGCGACGAGCTGGTCGTCTTCGACCCCGCCGAGCGCGCGCGGGAGATCGGCCGCTTCGCCTTCCCGCGGCAGGAAGACCGCGAGCAGCTGTCGCCTGGCCGACTACTTCCGCCCGCTGAACGGCGCCGGGCCGCAGGACGTGATCGCGCTGCAGGTGGTCACCAGCGGCGACCGCGCGGCGGACGTTCATCGCCGAGCGCAACCCGGGCGGCGAGTACAGCGAGGGCTACTTCCTGCACGGCTTCACTACGCCTACGGTGGTGTCGCCTATGGTCGATTCGGTACTTACCGAGAATACATTGGCGTGCAACACGGTTTTAGTGCGGTTGATGTATTCAACGAAGCCCTTGACCCCACCCAAAAACGCGAAATTTTCTTCTTTGCCATTACGTTCATCGATCAGGCGAATCTTCACACCATTGTTCAGAAATGAAAGCTCGCGCAGGCGTTTGGCCAGGATTTCGTAATGGAATTCAATATTCTCGAATATCTCGGGGTCAGCCAGGAACTGTACCCGTGTACCCTTCGATTCAGTCGGCCCGATCATGGCAAGGGGTTCTACTCGCGCGCCACGGCGAAACTCCATTTCATACGCCTGGCCATTGCGAGAAATGCTTAAGCGCAGCCATTCCGACAAGGCATTGACGCAAGATACGCCCACGCCGTGCAACCCGCCGGAAACCTTATATGAGTTGTGATCGAACTTACCACCCGCGTGCAATTCGGTCATGACGATTTCGGCCGCACTGCGGTGGAATTCATCATCTTTATGGATATCGGTCGGAATACCGCGGCCGTTATCGCTTACCGAAATGCTGTTGTCGGCATGAATCGTTACGACGATATCGTCGCAATAGCCGGCCAACGCTTCATCGATGGCGTTATCGACCACCTCGAAAACCATGTGATGAAGCCCGGTACCGTCGGAGGTATCGCCAATGTACATGCCAGGGCGCTTGCGAACTGCTTCGAGGCCCTTGAGCATTCTGATGGAGTCGGCGCCATATCCGGTAACGGCGGTATTCGTGGTTTGATCTGACATAGTTTACAAAAACCTTATATAAGCCTTGCGGCTGTCGAAATGCACCGGGCAACTGCGCCCGGGCGTTTCATGCGACATGAATCCAAGAAAAGCTTAGATGCGCATTGGCATGACGACATACTTGAACTGATCATCGTCAGGAGACGTGATCAGTGCCGATGCATTGACATCGGGCTGGACCGACCATTGAATGGTTTCGGTTTTGACGTTGGCCAGAACATCAAGCAAGTAGCTGACGTTGAAGCCAACATCGAGGGGCTCGTGGCCATAGTCGATGTCCAGTTCTTCCTGCGCTTCTTCCTGCTCGGCATTGGACGAGGAAATTTTCAACTGGTTGTTCGACAGCTGCAGGCGTACACCCTTCAATTTGTCGGTGGTGAGAATTGCCGCGCGTTGCAGGCTGCCCTGCAAAATTTCGCGGTTAATTGAGAAATGTCGTGTGTAACTGTTGGGTATTACACGGGTGAAATCGGGGAACTTGCCTTCGACCAGCTTGGAGACCAATTCGACGTCGCCAAAGCGGAAACGAATCTGGCCAGCAGCAACATCGATCGAAACCGGCTCGTCGGAATCGCTAAGAAGACGTTGCATTTCAAGCACGGTCTTGCGAGGAACAATAACATCATGCTTGGTTTCTATGCCTTCGACCGCTGTACCGCTGTGCGCGAGGCGATGGCCGTCGGTTGCAACAGTACGCACAAAGCCCGGCTCGAACACGAATAACAGGCCATTCAGGTAGTAGCGGATATCTTGCTGCGCCATGGCAAAATGCACCATGTTGAACAAATGCTTCAGCGTTTTCTGGGGTATCGAAAACGAAATATCCCATTTTTCAGGTTGGGCCAAAGTCGGGTAATCGCTCGCGCCCAGCGTTTGCAAAGCAAAACGGCTTTTTCCGCTTTGAACCGACATCTTGGCACTGGCCAGACCCAGTTTCACATCGCCAACATCGGGCAGCGCCCGCAATATGTCGAGCAGTTTACGGGCTGCAACTGTCGTTGACTCGTTCTCATCGCCAATGCCGAAGTCAGCATGTGTAGTTATTTGGACCTCGAGGTCGGTGGCGATAAATGCGATGCTCTTGCCTTCTTTGCGTAGAAGAATATTCGCCAGAATCGGCAGGGTATTTCGTCGTTCGACAATTCCCGCCACCGTCGATAACGGTTTGAGCAATGCATCACGAGTCGCTTGTACGAGTTGCATGGTTATCCTTTTAAGGTTTGTTCTAGTACGTGAAGGGCATGGTTCAGCTCGGTCTGTTTCGACCTAGCGTCGGCGATTTTCCGGACTGCATGTAGTACCGTCGTGTGGTCCCGTCCGCCAAATAAATCGCCAATTTCAGGCAAGCTTTTTTGAGTGAGCTCTTTGGCAAGATACATGGCGACCTGACGCGGCATGGCGATATTCGCGGGCCGGCGCTTGGAATACATATCGGCGACTTTTATCTTGTAGAAGTCGGCCACTGTCTTTTGGATGTTCTCGACCGTAATTTGGCCGTTGGATACGGATAGCAGGTCTTTAAGGGCGTCTTTGCAGACATCTACCGTAAGGACCTCGCGACCGTGAAAGCGCGCATATGCTGACACCTTGCGCAATGCCCCTTCTAGCTCGCGCACATTGCTGCGCAAATGCTTGGCAATGAAAAAGGCGACTTCTTCGGGCATGGTGACGCCCTCGGTTTCAGCTTTGCGCAACAGAATGGCCACGCGCATTTCAAGTTCGGGTGGTTCGATCGCCACGGTAAGGCCGGAATCGAATCGCGAAATTAGTCGGCTGTCGATGTTGGCCAATTCCTTGGGATAGGTATCAGACGTGATAATGATTTGCTTGCGCTGCGCCACCATGGCCTCGAACGCGTAGAAGAATTCTTCCTGAGTGCGGTTCTTGCCGGCAAAAAACTGAATGTCGTCAATCAACAACAAATCGAGCGAGTGGTAATAGCGCTTGAATTCGTCAAAGGCCTTGCGTTGATAGGCCTTGACCACATCTGATACATATTGATCGGCGTGCACGTATCGGACCCGGGTCCCCTTACCATTGGCCAGCAATGCGTTGCCTATGGCGTGGATAAGGTGCGTCTTGCCCAGCCCCACTCCGCCATATAGGAACAAAGGGTTGTACGAAACGCCAGGGTTTTCGGCAACTTGCAGGGCTGCCGCGCGCGCCAGTTGGTTGGCCTTACCTGTTACGAAATTGTCGAAGGTAAGATCGGTGTTCAAGCGCGAACGGTCGTGCACCAGTTCAGCCGCGGCCGCATTGGCAACCGAGGCCACTGCTGCGGGCGCCGCATTCACCGCAGCAGCAGGCGGCGCGGTCGAGGGTTCGGGACCCGCTCCCAAACGGGAGGCGGGACCGCCACGAGATACAGCTGCGGAAGCAACCGAACCTGCGAGCTCGAAAGTAACCTGCACCGGGCGTTCGTACCACTCGGTAGCGAGGGTTTCGATCTGATGCGAGAAATTCTTGCGCACCCAATCCAGTTTAAAACGGTTGGGGGCAGAAACCCGCAGAACCGCCTGCGTTTCGTCGAACGCAAGGGGAACTAATGGGCGAATCCAGGCACTTATTTGCTGCGGAGGTAGGTCCTGCTCCAGACGCTGGACGCAAGTCTGCCAAAAATCTTTCATGTCCACCACTTCTGTAAACCTCGATTCTACCCTGTCGGAGGCATAGTTATCCACAAGCAGGCTTAAGAATTGTTGCTAGTATTTATGCTAACCATTTGACTAATCTGTAAAAATTTGATGAAATGATGGGCTTTACAAGAATTTCTATCGCCGGGGCCGCAAAGCAGATTTGTTCTGCAGGGTTTCTGGTAGCTCTTTTATTTTGGATTTCCAATGAAACGCACCTTCCAACCTTCAGTCACCCGTCGTAAGCGCACCCACGGTTTTCGCGTTCGCATGAAAACGCGTGGCGGTCGTGCCGTTATCAATGCGCGCCGTGCTAAAGGCCGTAAGCGCCTGGCTGTATAGGCCCAAAAGCCTAAGCGTTGGCCGATAGCTGCGGCCGATGCCTGCCTATATGCGCGCCACATTTCCTGCTGCGGCCCGCCTGCACCGCCCCTCGGAATATGCGTCTGCCCTTAAGGGTAAACGTCTTGCCAGAGGGGCGTTGTTCGTTGTAACCACGCCGCGCGATACAACCGCAGACACCGAAGTCGTCTGCGCTAGACTTGGTCTTGTTATCGCCAAGCGCTTCGCAGCGAAGTCTGTCACTCGGAACGCGATCAAGCGCGTAATACGCGAAGCTTTCAGGCAGAAGCGACACGAATTGCCTGCACGCGATCTGGTATTTCGACTGCACTCCCGGGTAGGGCCTTACACGCTTACCGAATTGAAAGGATTGGTGCGAGCTGAAATCGATGCACTCCTGAACCGGGCCATGCAATGATCAAGACACTGCTTATTGCCCCGATCCGGTTCTATCGATATTTCCTTAGCCCATGGGTAGGCAGAAGTTGCCGCTTTACGCCCACGTGCTCTAATTACACTATAGAAGCAATTGAAACACACGGCGCACTAAAGGGACTTTGGCTGGGAACATGTCGCATTGCGCGCTGCAATCCATGGTGCCAGGGTGGCTATGACCCCGTGCCCGAACCAAGACATAGATACCGATAGAGTAGATGGCCAGCGTGCCATCCCTTCGTGTAATTCGTCCGACACTGATCGGTTGCAGTTTTTTCGAACAATCTTCCGCTCATCATCAGTTCAGGTGAGCTACGTTAAACTGTTGAGCTTTTGCTCAGCTTTAACTCGAAACAGGCGCTATGGATATCCGACGCACCATCCTCTGGATGATTTTCTCTTTCTCGCTCTTGCTGCTGTGGAACAACTGGCAAATACATAACGGCAAACCGTCGCTGTTTGGTGCCACTCCGCCCGGCAACCCAGACTGCCGACACCAGCACCGGCGCCTGCCGACGCCAGCGTTCCGACCGCCGCACCCGCGGCTGCTGAGACGGCTGCTCCTGCGAGTACCGACGCCGCCATACCGGGCGGCACGGCGAAGCCGGCCGCAGCGCGTCGAAGAGGTCAACATCAAGACCGACGTCTTTAATCTGACTTTCGACACACATGGGAGCGCAGCTGGTCAAGGCGGAACTGCTCAAGTACGCGGCCCCCGGCGGCGGCACCGAAGCCCATGGTATTGCTCGATAATTCTGCTTCGTCCAGTGTACTTGGCGCAAACCGGAGTAATCGGTGCAGCTTCAGGCGACGGCTATCCCACGCATCTAACACCATTCAAACTGGTCTCGTCGCAAAACGACCTTACTGGCGATACGCTTAAAGTCGTATTCGAGTCGGAAGCCGGCGGCGTGAAAGTCGCTCAAAACCTACACGCTGCACAAAGGCCGGTACGACATTCACGTCGAACACGACATTTACAACGCAGGAACCGCAGCGGTCAATCCAGCGTCTGTACCTGCAACTAGTGCGTGACGGTAACGACCCGTCCGACAAGTCGTCGTTCTACAGCACCTTTACCGGCCCCGCGCGTGTACTCCGAACAGGAAAAATTCCAGAAGATCACTTTCTCGCGACATCGACAAGAGCAAGACAAACTACACCAAGCAAGCCGATAACGGCTGGATCGGCATGGTGCAGCACTACTTCGCCACCGCCTGGGTACCGCCGAAGGCACTGTTCGCAGCAACGAAGCCTTGCGACCTGTCGAACAACCTTTACGCCATTCGCAGCATCGAATCGGTAGGCACCATCGCACCCGGGCCGAACATAAGGCTGTCGAAGCGCGACCTGTGGGTTGGCCCGCAAGACCAAAAAGCCATGAGCGCACTGGCCCCCGGCCTGGAACTGGTCGTCGATTACGGCTGGCTCACCATCATCTCCAAGCCGCTGTTCAAGCTCATGACATGGCTGCATCAGCATGCTGGGCAACTGGGGCTGGACAATTGTCGCCCTGACGCTTGCTGATCAAGCTGGTCTTCTACCCCTTGTCCGCCGCAAGCTATCGGTCGATGGCCAAGATGAAGCAAGTGGCGCCGCGTATGCAGGCGTTGCGTGAAAAGTTCGGCGACGACAAAGCCAAAGCTCAATGCTGCCATGATGGAAATGTATCGCACCGAAAAGATCAACCCGCTGGGCGGCTGCTTGCCCATGGTGGTGCAGATACCGGTGTTCATTTCGCTGTACTGGGTGTTGCTGGGCAGCGTGGAAATGCGCGGCGCCCCCTGGATACTGTGGATCCATGATCTGGTCGCATCCGCGATCCATGGTTCATTCTGCCTGCATTCATGATGGCGACCATGTTCCTGCAGATCAAACTGAACCCTACGCCTCCCGATCCCATCCAGGCCAAGATCATGATGATCATGCCGCTGGTTTTCGGTGGTATGATGTTCTTCTTCCCGGCCGGCCTGGTGCTGTACTGGTGCGTCAACAACGCTGTGTCGATCGCTCAGCAACGCTACATCATGTACAAGCTCGATAAAGAAAAGGACGTCTGCGGCGCGCTGATCAATCATCCGGCAATTCACTTCAAGGGCACCTCATTAAGGTGCCCTTGTCGTTTCTGCCTCCACTTCGCAAGAGTACGCAGCAAATATGACAGTCGCATAGAAATTAACTATTGGGGCGTTGCCATCAATCAATTTTACTTTACGCCCATGCGTCTATAGACTTGTTTCAGCTCTTGTCCGTTAAGCGGCGGCGCTCCCGGCGCTCGCCCGGTCAGGCTTGCAAATTGATTTGATAGCAATGAACTACAAAAGGATGCACCTGTACGAAGAAGCTTACTACCGCCGCTGGCGCGCCCGTCGTCGACAATCACCAATATTCAAACCGCCGGTCCACGGGGCCCTGCCTTGTTGCAGGATGTCTGGCTGCTGGAAAAGCTTGCTCACTTTGACCGTGAAGTCATACCAGAACGTCGCATGCATGCGAAAGGCGCCGGTGCCTACGGTACGTTTACCGTCACCCACGATATCTCGAAGTACACCCGCGCGAAGATCTTTTCCCAGATCGGTAAGCAGACTCAAGTATTCACTCGATTTTCCACCGTTGCTGGCGAGCGCGGCGCGGCAGATGCCGAACGCGATATCCGCGGCGTGGCCATCAAGTTCTATACCGAGGAAGGCAACTGGGATCTGGTGGGCAATAACACCCCCGTATTTTTCTTTCGCGACCCTTTGAAGTTTCCTGACCTGAACCATGCCGTTAAGCGCGATCCGCGTACCGGCATGCGCAGTGCACAGAATAATTGGGAATTTTGGACCGGCCTGCCCGAAGCGCTGCATCAAGTGACCATCGTCATGAGCGACCGCGGCATTCCCGCAGGCTTTCGCAATATGCATCTCTTTAGCAGCCACACATTCAGCTTCATCAATGCCGATAATGAACGTCACTGGGTGAAGTTCACCTTCAAGACGCAGCAAGGCATGAAAAATCTTACCGACGCGAAGCCAGTGAGCTTGTCGGGCGAGACCGCGAAAGTTCGCAGCGCGATCTGTTTGAGGCGATCGAAAACCAAGACTTCCCGCGTTGGACAATGTATGTGCAGATCATGCCAGAGAAAGATGCAGCCACGTATCACCTGAATCCGTTTGACCTGACGAAGGTCTGGCCGCATGCAGATTATCCCTTGATCGAAGTGGGCCAGCTCGAACTGAATCGGAACCCCGAAAACTTCTTTGCGGAAGTCGAGCAAGCTGCTTTTACGCCTGCCAATGTCGTACCCGGCATCAGTTTTTCGCCAGACAAAATGCTGCAGGCACGTTTATTTTCTTATGGTGATGCCCAACGATATCGCCTCGGGGTGAATCACCACCAGATTCCGGTCAATGCACCCAAATGCCCGTTCCATAGCTACCACCGCGACGGGGCAATGAGGGTGGATGGAAATCACGGGCGAATCACTGCCAATGAACCCAATACCCAAGGCGAATGGCAAGGAACAGCCTGATTACCGTGAACCGCCATTATCTGTCGAAGGGGCTGCCGATCGCTGGAATCACCGCGAAGATGACCGACTACTTCTCGCAACCGGGAAATCTATTCCGGCTGATGAGCGACCAGCAAAAACAAGTCTTGTTTGAAAACACAGCAAGGGCGATTTCCGGCGCATCGCGAGACGTACAAGCACGCCACATCTTCCATTGCACCCAGGCCGACCCAGCCTATGGTGCCGGCGTCGCAGCGGCAATCACGGCGCTTGCCTGACGAACTGCGCACACCATAAGTGAATGGGGCGCCTATCGGCGCCCCATTCAAATCTTTTTGGATCTATCTACAAATAGCACTGCCCATCAAGATATGCTTTTCGCCACCGTGTAATCACTATGCGTTCGAATAGACCGCCCGCCGCGAACGGATCGGCATTCACGAAATCCTCGGCTTCATCGCGAGTTTCAAAATTCACGATATAAACACTTCCGGTGCCGCCGGTCCCATCGTCTTCCAACTTGGCGCCGCAAGCGAGCAGCAATTCCTTATTTTCTTCCAGATAGTCCAGGTGCTTGTCGCGCAGCGCTTGACGCAATGCCTGTGTGTGCGGTTTATCGAAGGTTTCGATCAGGTATGGCATGATGTTTCCTTACACATTTATTATGTTTAACTGTCCCGTTCCCAAATTCAATAGTAGTACGCTTTTCGCTTCTTTCGCCATACGCATGCCATGACTCTCCGCTCTCACGAACCCATTATCGCCATTGCCACCGCTCCCGGACGCGGAGGCATTGGGGTTGTACGCATTTCCGGCAAGAATCTGGACCCGCTCCTGGCCAAGCTCTTCGACACGCCCTTGAAGCCACGTCATGCTCATTACTTGCCGTTTAACGACAAACAAGGCAAGGCCATCGATGCGGGTATCGCCCTGTTTTTCAAAGGTCCGCAGTCGTATACAGGCGAGGACGTGCTTGAGCTTCAAGGGCATGGGGGCCCGGCAGTATTGCGAAGGGTAATGGCGCACTGCCTCGAGGCGGGTAAAGACCTGGCCTTGCGCCACGCCGAGCCCGGAGAATTCACCCATCGTGCCTTCCTTAATGAAAGACTGGATCTTGCGCAGGCCGAAGCCGTTGCGGACCTGATTGACGCATCTTCGGAAGCCGCCGCCCGCAGTGCCATGGCTTCCTTAAGCGGCGCGTTCTCAGCGCACGTCAACGCGCTGAGCGATCGCATCGTGCATTTGCGTATGCTGGTCGAAGCCACTCTGGATTTTCCTGAAGAAGAAATAGATTTCCTCGAAAAATACCAGGCGCGATCTGCGCTACAAGCTATTCAGGACGAACTTCAATCCCTGACTTCGCAGGCGCGGCAAGGCATGATTCTTCGCGAAGGACTGCATGTGGTGCTGGCGGGCCAGCCCAATGTCGGAAAATCAAGTTTGCTCAATGCATTGGCCGGCGACGATATCGCCATCGTTACGCCGATAGCCGGCACAACCCGCGACAAAGTCATCCAGCAAATTCATGTTCAAGGGGTTCCCCTGCACATTATCGATACCGCCGGCTTGCGTGACACCGACGACACCGTCGAAAGCATGGGCATAGCCCGAACCTGGGCGGAAATCGAAAAGGCCAACGTCATCATTCACCTTCAAGACGCCCGCACGCAAAGCGATGAGCTCGATACCGCCATCACGCAGCGTCTTCCGGCCCGAACGCCAGTTCTGAAAGTCTTCAATAAAATCGACTTGCTTTCGACAAGCGCACAGGACGACCTTGCAGCGCGGTTGCCATCGGCATTGGGAATCTCGGCAAAAACCGGCGCCGGCCTGGATATCCTGCGCCAAAGGCTGCTTGACATCGCCGGCTGGAATCCCAGCACAGAATCGCCATGGCTTGCCCGCGAACGGCATCTGCAGGCCTTAACCAGCGCTAACGAACATCTGGCCTTGGCAGCCGAACACGCCAGTCAGAACGACCGCGTACTGGACTTGTTTGCTGAAGAACTGCGGCTGGCACATGGCGACCTATGCGCCATAACCGGACAATTCACCAGCGACGACTTGCTCGGCGAAATATTCTCGAGTTTCTGTATTGGGAAGTGAATGAGCGAAAAGGTTCGAAGGGAATCAGGGGCGTCCTACAGCTTGGCTTGGTCGTGAGCGCACGCGAACGTTCGCGGATTCGAGATCTTGGCGTGGGTCGCACTACTACAGCCATTTATGACTCGGTCATTTTATCGGCCAGCCTCGTACCACCCCTTCGAGCGGTTCACCAAGCGCACGACCATAAGCATCACAGGAACCTCTACTAGAACGCCCACAACGGTGGCGAGGGCGGCACCAGAGTGCAGGCCGAACAGGCTGATGGCAGCCGCCACGGCCAGCTCAAAGAAGTTGGACGCACCGATCAAGGCTGACGGACAAGCGATGTTGTGCTTTTCCCCTACCCGTCTGTTCAACCAGTATGCCAAGCCAGAATTGAATAGCACTTGAATCAAAATCGGCACAGCCAGCATGGCAATTATCAGTGGCTGTTTCAGGATGGCCTCACCCTGAAAGGCGAACAGCAAAACAAGAGTCAGCAATAGTGCAACCATTGAGCAAGGCCCTATCCGTTCCATTGCCTTGTCGAACGTCGCCTGCCCTTTCTTGAGCAGGTACTTGCGCCAGAGTTGAGCCAGCACCACCGGCACGATGATGTATAGCCCAACCGAGATCAGTAGCGTATCCCACGGCACAGTGATCGAGGACATTCCCAATAGCAGCCCAACGATAGGCGCAAAGGCAACGATCATGATGACGTTATTCAAGGCCACCTGTGACAGCGTGAAATACGGGTCGCCATCGGTCAGCCGACTCCACACAAACACCATTGCCGTACAAGGCGCTGCGGCAAGCAGTATCAGACCGGCGATGTAGCTATCCAGTTGTTCCGTCGGAAGAAAGGGCGCGAACACGTGTCGAATAAAAAACCACCCTAGCAAGGCCATCGAGAAAGGTTTGACCGCCCAATTGATGACCAACGTAACGCCGATGCCGCGCCAGTGGGCTTTGACCTGATCCAATGCACTGAAGTCGATCTTGACCAACATCGGGACGATCATTACCCATATCAGCAGGCCAACCGGCACATTGACTTGGGCGAGTTCCATGTGGCCGATGGTTCGAAACACATCGGGCAAGCCTTGGCCAAGTGCAATGCCAACAATAATGCACAAGGCTACCCACAAGGTTAGATAACGCTCGAACACGCTCATGGGGGCTTTACTCGGCCCTTTGGTGATTACTTCGCATTGCGCGCTCATATTCAATCCGCTGCTTCAGTCTTGCCGATATTGACCAACTCGCGTTTGATGGCTGTTTGATCCAGCATTTTCAGGGGTAGATTCACGAATAGGCGCACACGATTCGAGATGTACCGGAAAGCCATGTCAAACGCGTGGCGCTTTTCATCATCAGTGCCTTCCACAGCTGCCGGATCTTCAAACCCCCAGTGCGCGGAGATCGGTTGCCCCGGCCAAATCGGGCAAACTTCGCCCGCCGCGTTGTCGCAAACCGTTATGATGAAATCCATCTTTGGCGCGTCTGGCCGGGCGTATTCGTCCCAACTTTTACTGCGCAGTTTCTCGATCGGGTAATTAATCGTCCGCACTTTCTCAATGGCAAATGGATTAACCTCACCATTCGGGTGACTACCAGCGCTGTAGGCTCGGAAGCGGCCTTCTCCCATCGTATTGATGAGAGCTTCGGCCATGATGCTGCGTGCCGAGTTTCCGGTACACAAAATGAGCACGTTATAGATTTTTTCGGTCATGGGAGCGGCTTTTAATTGGTGGACGAGCTAATAGCGATTGAGGACAAATCGGCCTCCGCCATATCGATGGAATGACCAGCCGCTTTACGCTCTGAATAGCGGTCGGTCAGCATGGCAACGTGAGGCCGCATCAGGACGGTGATACGCACAAGTTCCTCCATCACGTCCACGATGCGATCGTAATAGGGCGACGGCTTCATACGACCGTCCTCGTCGAACTCTTGGTATGCCTTGGCAACACTTGATTGATTTGGGATAGTGAACATTCTCATCCAGCGGCCAAGGAGGCGTAGGGAGTTAACGGCGTTAAAGCTTTGCGAACCACCAGATACCTGCATGACGGCCAGCGTGCGCCCCTGAGTGGGCCGCATTCCCGCCGTTTCCAGGGGCAGATGGTCAATCTGCGCTTTCATCAAACCTGTGATTTGGCCGTGGCGTTCAGGGCTGCACCACACCTGTCCTTCCGACCAATTCGATAAAGTACGTAGCTCCTGGATGGCCGGGTGGTCGTCGTTCATTACCTGATCAGGGAAAGGAAGATCGGAAGGATCAAAGATACGTGTTTCTGCGCCGAAAAATTGCAGCAGCCGGGCCGCTTCTTCGACGGCAAGGCGTGAAAATGACCGAGGACGCAACGAGCCGTACAGCAGCAGAATACGAACGGGCGGGGTGTCCGCTGCCAGGCTGGCCGCTGGCCGCTGCCTGGCGAACGATTCATCCAGGGCTGGCAGGAAATCGGGGTTTTTTAGCGTGCGAATTCTCATGCGATGGTTTCCGTGTTGCTGCCGAGAGCGCAAGATAGATCGCACGACTGCCCGCCACAGCAGTTTTCCGACAGGAAGGCCACCAGTGCGGTGATGGTCGAGAAGTTAGCTTCGTAGATGACGAAGCGCCCTTCCTGCCGCGAAATAACCATGTTTGCGTGCGTTAGCTCCTTGAGGTGAAAAGAGAGCGACGACGGCGGAATATTTGTTGCCTCGCTGATCTTGCCAGCCGCCATGCCCACAGGGCCGACTTGAACAAGCAAGCGAAAGATAGCGAGGCGTGAATCCTGGGCGAGAGCTGCAAGAGCAGCGACAGCATTTAACGTTTCCATATTTCTATGATAATCGAAACGAATAAACACTACAACGGTTCATAGAAGGTAAATTCTATGGGCGCATTCATTCAATCAAGTGGTCTGGTATTTATGCTTCAGTCGCTCAACGACTCTGATTTACTTCTTCCAGCAACCAATCCCGAAACAGTCCTAGTGAAGGGTTAGCTTGATTGTCTGGAGCATAAACCAGGTAATAGCTTTTATTCCGAACAGCAAGATCAGGTATGTCGGGTATGACCAGAGAGCCTTGCTGGCATTCTTCCCGCACGAAAACATCAGAAACCAAACCCACCCCCATGCCCGCAATAACTGCCTGGATTAAATGGGCGGTGTATTCAAACTGTGCCCCCAAGACGACAGTTCGAGGATCTATGTGGCTGGCGAATAAACATTCCTTCCAGCTAGGGGAATGCGAAGTAATGTGCAAGAGCTGATGTTGGATCAGATCGGCGGCTTTGTGGATCGGCTTTTGCTTCAGTACGGCTGGGCTTGCTATCACTACTGCCCTTGCATCGACCAAATGATGCTTCACCAGGGTGGGCCAGTGGCCGTCTCCCAGAGTAATGTAAGCGTCCATGCCTGATAGGGCGAGATCAAATTCGCCCATACGAGAATGAATATTCACCAGCAAATCAGGATGCCGGTCATAGAAACGGCTTAAGCGTGGCATTAACCATTTCGAACCGAAAATTGGCAGTACGGCCAACTGCAAGGCTTTAGCACTCGCGCCAGACTCGTACGCGTGCATGCTGGCATTACGTATGCGATTCAATGCCGCCGCTATCTCTTGTGCATAACGCTGCCCCTCTGCTGTCAATTTAATTTGACGGCCAGTCCGCTCGAATAACACCACGCGCAGCATGGATTCCAACGTCTGAATATGTCGACTTACAGCGCTTTGCGTCAAGCACAGCTCGTTAGCGGCCTTTGTAAAGTTGCCATGACGGGCCGCTCCTTCAAAGGCAAGCAGTTGCGACATAGAAGGTGTCAATTTTCTGAGGAACATTCCTAAAACTCATGATTACGATGATCTATTTACGTTTTGAAACGTCGCGACCACTGCCCTACAATCCAGGCAATATTGATTTACGTCAAGCATTTGGTTATATCACAAGCCTCATATCGCCATGAGTCGCACGTATATACCTTCCATTACATAAATATTTAGCAAGCGCCATGGCGTGGCGCTGATATTCCGAGGACATATGCCCTTATCCAACGAAATAGCGGTCCGTTTGCGCGGTCAAATCAGCGCAGAAGAATGGCAGGTGCGGGTAGATTTGGCCGCGCTATATCGGCTAGTCGCTTTATTCGGCTGGGATGATTTGATATTCACCCACATCACTGCCAAAGTGCCTGGCACAGAACACTTTCTTATCAATCCCTACGGGATGATGTTCGACGAAATCACGGCGTCCAGCTTGGTCAAAATTGATCTCGCAGGCAACAAAGTGATGGACTCGGATTACGACATTAATCCAGCCGGATTCACAATCCATAGCTGCATACACGCCGCACGCAAAGACGCCATGTGCGTACTGCATACGCATTCGATCAATGGCGTAGCGGTCTCGGCGCAAAAAGCCGGGTTACTCCCGCTCTCGCAATTTGCGTTCATCGTTCTGCAATCGCTCAGCTATCACGAGTACGAAGGATTAGCACTGGATCCCGACGAGCAGCCACGGCTGGTCAAAGACTTGGGTGAAAGCAGCTATTTAATATTGCGTAATCATGGCTTGCTGACCGTTGGGCAAACTATGGCTGACGCCTTCCAGGCGATGCACCGCCTTGAAGCGGCCTGTATGGTGCAAGTCAGAGCACAAGCGGGTGGCGAACTGAACCATATTCCGGCAACAATTCTTGAACGCGCAAAAGTCGAATCCCGAGCAGATCGCTCGTATAAGGCCTCTCTTGCATGGCCCGGCCTGCTTCGACGACTCGACCGCCGTAATCCCGGATACGATTTATAAAACACTGACGCATTTTCCGTAATTGCGACATTTCTCCCTGAATTCAGGAACAAATCAAAAGGAAGAGACAATGAAATTTAAATTTGCACCGCGTGCAGCCACACTGATGTTAAGTATCGCGGGCGTGTTGTTGCCCCTTGCAGCTAACGCTGCAAGCTGGCCAGAAAAGCCAATCCGGATGGTCGTTCCGTTTCCTCCTGGTGGCAACACTGACAGCGTAGCGCGTATCGTAAGTTCTGCCCTGAGCGAACAATTGGGACAGAATGTGGTTGTCGAAAACCTGTCAGGCGCCGGTGGAACGATTGGTACAAACAGCGTTGCCAGGGCTGCACCCGATGGCTACACCATCCTGATGGGCACTGTTGGAACCCAAGCGATCAATATGGGTCTGTACAAGAATTTGTCAGAAGAATCGCTAAAGAACTTTGCTCCAGTTACGCTGATCACATCGATTCCGAACGTCCTGGTTGTGAATAAAGACCTGCCGGTCAATTCCGTCGAGGAGCTTGTCGCCTACGCGAAAAAAAGTCCCCATCCCCTGACGTTCGCTTCGTCCGGTATAGGTACGTCTATACATTTGTCCGGCGAAATGTTTAAAACAACGATTCAACAGCCGTTAACCCATATCCCCTACCGTGGCAGTGCGCCTGCAGTAACCGACCTTGTCGGCGGGCAAGTTAACATGATGTTCGATAACCTGCCGCCATCGCTACCGTTTATACAAAACGGCAGACTAAAGGCGCTGGCTGTGACGTCGCCCAAACGCAACCCGCTTCTACCAAACGTACCCACTATGATCGAATCGGGATTTCCTGGATTTGAAATCGGCACATGGAACGGCATCGTGGCACCTGCTGGTACTCCTCCAGAAGTGATTAAAAGCCTGAATAACGCACTTCAAAAAGTCGTGGCGTCTGATGATTTCAAAGCGAAAATCCACAAATTGGGTGGAGAAGTGAAGTCAGATGGGCCGGAAGAATTCTCGGCATTCATTAACGCCGAGTACAAAAAATGGGCGTCGGTCATTACGGCTGCCGGCATTGAAAAACAATAATATCTAATTAGCATCAAGGGGCTAGGCCAAGCCGGCTTAGCCTGCATTTTCCCACCAAGCTGTATAGACCGCCCAAGGCGGTCATCTTTCTTTGGCTGCCTTTACCAAGCAAGCTGATAGCTTATCGAAGTGAAGCAAGGCAGCCTGACTAAGCTCCACCTGCTTTCTTCTGGTGTCTTCAGTATCTGCCAACATGATCCAGCCCTTCTTGCGCATAGACTTCAGTCTAGAGTGCACCGTCGCGGGCGATCCAAACTGATTCATTGCCATCATATCCCTGACCGACAGGCGGCTTGCCTCTTGGGATGCGCGCGCAACCAGAGCCAGCATGCGCTCTTCCAAAGGATCTAAAGCGGGCAATGTCGGCAAACGGCGCAACGATTCGGCCAGGCCGAGGAAACGCATGTATATGTCGGCGGGCCGCGTTTTTCCTTTCATGACTACAACGCCCAATTTAATTGTTACACTCGGTCGTCCACCCTATTAAAGAAGCAGATGTCACAACTTCGTCTTCAGTGGAGTATGGTGATTGGCACGGCACTGTTTTTTCTGGCCGCCCTAATCATCAACGAATGGGTTTTCACACGCTCCGAATTCATTCGTGGGATCAACTGGGTCTACCTTCCTGGCGGCGTTCGATTGCTTTGCACGCTGCTATTCGGCGTCTCAGGTGCGGTAGGCTTACTGATCGCTTCATTAATAGCGTGCTTCACCTATTTTTTCCCGGACGATTTTATCAGATCGGCTGTCGGTAGCGTAATCTCCGCCTTAGCGCCATACATAACTTATGTACTTGCCGTGGAATGCCTCGGCCTACATAAAAGCCTGGACAATCTCACACCCAGACGCTTGATAATCTGCGCCATCGTATGTGCATTTTTGATATCGACGCTTCATCATATCTGGTTTGCGTTTACCGATCCGGAAGCCGCTTTGCTGAGTACATTTGGCGTTATGTTTTTGGGCGATCTGATCGGCTCGCTAGTCATGTTGTACATTTTGAAAATAGCGCTCTCTATCATTTCCCGAATACACAACAATCGTAAGTTGCCTGAGGAGCGTTCGAGGCTATAAGCACCAAAAACTGCTGATCGTCCGCATACTTAAACGCAGTGATCTTATTGCACTGAATGCTTGTATTCCGAACTGACCCTCGCCCCGACCGGCGCCAGCAAACCAACGGCCAGAAAAGCATCATAAAAGCTTACGGCTTCTACTGTTTTCAAGTGTAGTGCAGCAATTTTTTCACCGCGCTCGTCGCCGATCAAAGGGGCGAACTGGGTCATATTGTCGATGAAAATATCGATCTGCTCACGTTCTTTCGCTGAATAGATCACCATTTCGGATGTCCCGAGGTGACGATTATTAGTGCGTATTCTGTCGTACAACCCTTCCCACGCAGCATATTGTTTATCGACCTGGGCCAGCAAATCGTCGCTCCATCGATCATATTTGACGCCGGATCCTTTGGGTAAACGAAAGGCATAAAGCCAAAAGAGCTTAATCAGTTCATCCATCTGCCCGCCCCTGAAATGCTTATCGTTATAAATTATATATCAATCAACACCAAACATGGATCCATTCTGACGATAGATACATTGCCCTTTTACCTATCGCCGATCAAAAAAAATGGTTCTCCATAGCGCGAAACCACCCATTGAGCAGAAAAGAAAACAATATTTGAAAATAATTGCCTGTGGATAAGCTCTAGAGAAGTGGCTTGTGCACAGGCTGTGTACGGACACCGCATAAGTAGGCGATTTTTCCAAAGTCCTAAAGTTATGCCCGTTTGGTCCACTCGCTAAACAGAAGTTGTGCCTTCTAAAAAATCCCGCTAATTCTTTGAATCTAATAGCTATCTAAAGGTTGTTCCACTTATCCACAGACACCCATTAGTATTAGTCTTTATATATAGAAAACATAATGAATAACTAAAGCACTCTCGCGATTTTGCCGGCTACGCCGAAGTCTTGATGGAGCCCAAACTGCAGGTATACTGCTCGCATCTTGCCGTGTCATGCCAGCCTAAAAAAAAGGCGCCGATCAACCATGTGGATGCAGAAAGAGATAACGCTTGCACCGAAAGCGCGAGGCTTTCATCTGATAACCCAAGAAATTCTCGAGCAGTTACCCGAACTGCAAGATATGAGAATGGGCATGATGAATGTGTTCTTAAAACACACCTCTGCATCACTGACGGTCAACGAAAATGCCGATCCGGCAGTAAGGCTGGATTTTGAAAGCTACTTTAATATTTTGGTTCCTGCGAATATGTCGGGAATGGAACATAACGATGAAGGACCGGACGACTTACCTGCCCATTTAAAGGCCAGCATTTTGGGGTTCGATGTAAACATTCCGATTAGTAATGGGCGACCAAATCTGGGCACCTGGCAAGGAATATATTTGTGCGAACACCGTGATCACGGTGGAAGCCGATCCATCGTTGTCACCGTGAATGGGGTGTAGCGTTTCATCGAGACGCCACGATTGTTTCCATGCACTTGATACAACGCCTCCCTGACAATCCACTGGACATCATCGGCGATATTCATGGCGAGTATTCGGCGTTGATAGCGCTGCTGAAGTGCTTGGGCTATGACTCGCAAGGTGCTCATCCCCGTCATCGAAAATTGGTATTCGTTGGCGACCTCTGTGATCGAGGCCCGGATAGCCCAGCAGTTATTCGACTGGTACATCACCTGGTGCAGCAAGGTAATGCGCAATCCATCCTGGGAAATCACGAGCTCAACCTGCTGGTCGACGATGCCAAGGATGGGTCAGGCTGGTTTTTTGACGAGCGTTTCGAGCGCGATCTGAAGAATTACGCGCCCTTTCGTCGCACCAGGGCAACCGAAAGGCAATCTGTTAAAGATTTCCTGTGCGATCTGCCCATTGCTTTGGAACGTGAAGACATACGGGTGGTGCACGCTGCCTGGACTGCTCCAGCAATTGCAGCAATTCGCACCGCCTCGGTCGGCAATATCGTCGAACAATTCCGCATTTGGGACAACATGGCCCAGGCAACCGCCGAAGCTTCCGGTTTGTACAGCAAATATCTACACGAAAAGCACCACTGGGCGATCGAACTCGAAGACGAATACGGTCCGCCGCCGTTTCTTCACGCTATTGCTGAATACGAGGCGACGCAGCAAATGGTGAACCCGTTGAAGGTGCTGACCTCGGGTGTCGAAAAAAAAGCTGTAACGCCGTTCTTTGCGGGCAACAGGTGGCGGTTTTCTGATCGAATCAATTGGTGGAATGACTATGACGAAGCTATTCCTGTCGTTATAGGTCATTACTGGCGAATGTTTCGTGTCGAGCCGGGCCAGACCGTGCCCCGATACAGCCAATTATTCGATGGAATTGAACCACTTTCGTGGCATGGTAAGCACCACAACGTCTTTTGTGTAGACTTCTCCGTTGGCGCCAGATGGCGAGACAGGAAGGCAAATCGGTCCATCGAACAGTCGCGCTTCAAACTTGCTGCCTTGCAATGGCCCGAGAATCAAGTTGTTTTCGATACCGGCGAGGTGTTACCTACTTTATGATCAGGCCAGGAATATGTATACACCGCGCTCCTTTGAACTGACCGATCTTCGCGCTCAACATCGTGTGATCGAAGATTACCCATTCGCCGCGCTCACGGTTCATAGCAGTATGGGTTTGGCTGCCACGCACTTGCCATTCCTGTTGACGGAGCCTGAACATGGCCTAGGCCTGCTTCAGGCCCATGTCGCACGCAGCAATACCGAGTTTAGTTTACTTGCCGACGAAACTCCCGTACTTGTTATATTCCAAGGGCCACAAGCCTATATCTCGCCTTCTTGGTATCCCTCAAAGAAAAGCTCCGGAGGCAAGGCTGTTCCGACATGGAACTATGTTTCGGTTCATGTACACGGAACCCTTTCGACTACGACCAACGCGGAATGGTTACTAACCCATCTTAAACGTCAAACCAGTCGATTTGAGGCGGGTCGTGCTGATCCGTGGGAGATCACGGACGCTCCTGCCGACTATATCGATACGATGATCAGGAACGTTGTCGGTATTCAAATAACAATAAATGCCATTGAAGGCAAACAGAAGCTAAGCCAAAATCGAACATTGCAGGACCAGCAAGGTGTCGTTCACGGTCTTGGGCAGGATCCGGAAAACTCGATTGCTGCCCCCTTCAATGAAGAAATAGCGCGGCTTATGCGCAAGAACTTCGAACTGTAGATTCAGTCATAGCAGTCCCTGCACCGTGTCTCTTAGAGGCACGGTTTTTTTTATTTATTGATATTCGAGCCTCTTGCCGTTGGTATTTACAACTAGTTACTAAATAGAATATCGATTTTGTCGCTAGGCAGCTTGTGGATAACTACTGAGAGCAACGCTTGTGCACAGCCTGTGGATCAGTCATGCACAACCCACGAAGAGATCCAGGCAGATAAAGTTATGCCCGTTCCATGCACTGGCAAAACAGAAGTTGTCCGTTCGAAAATTGCGCTGCAAGTCCTTGACCCCACAGTCGATTTATCAGTTATGCCAGTTATCCACAGACACCCATTAGTATTAGTCTTTATAAATAGTAAAGATAATGTACAGCTAAAACATCAAGCCACTTACGCAGCTCTACGCTCAAGAAAAATTCGTCGTTCCAGCCTGTATACTTCGGTTCATTGGTTTACAGGCCAAAGCAAATCCAAAGATTCGGGCCTTTGGTGCATGCTTTGTGGCTCGCTAGCCAGGCTATTTTTTGGATAACTATTTTTTGAACGTAAAAAAACCCGCCATGGCGGGTTTGAAAGGTAATTCGTACGGACTAGACAAGGGCCAGTTTATCGATTGCAGCATCAAGGGTATCGTCTTGTTTTGCAAAACAAAATCGCACTAACCGATGGTTGGATTCACTGGCATTAGGGTCCCTGTAAAAAGCCGAGACTGGAATTACCCCGACTTTGTGTTCGATGGTCAGCCATCTTGCGAATTCTGCTTCAGGGAGATCAGACACTTGGCTATAGTCCGCAAGTAAAAAGAAGGTACCCTGGCTGGGCATCGGTATGAAACGTGTTTTTTGCAGACCTGCTGCAAGTCTGTCCCGCTTGGTTTGATAAAAGGCCGACAGTTCAAGATAAGGTTTTGGATTTTTCATATATTCGGCCAAAGCAAATTGCATAGGCGAACTTACGGTAAAGACCATGAACTGATGGACTTTTCGTATTTCTGCAGAGATATCTTTCGGGGCACAGCAATAGCCGATCTTCCACCCTGTGGTGTGGTAGGTTTTACCGAAAGATGAGATCACGATCGAGTTGGCTGCCAGCGATTCCCGTTTAGCCAGGCTTTGATGTTGTTGTTTATCAAATACGATGTGTTCATACACTTCGTCTGATAACAGCATGACGCCAGTTTCGTTGACAATTCTTTCGAGCCAGTCCAGATCGCTTTCTTGGAGGTTGATGCCTGTAGGATTATGTGGGAAGTTAACGACCAACATACGGGTCTTCGAAGTGATCGCGTCCAAAACCCGCTGCCAATCGACTCGATACAAGGGATTTTGTGAAGTTGGCGCCTGCATCGCCACTATTACCGGAATCCCCCCCGCTAATTGAATCGCGGGGATATATAAGTCGTAAAAAGGCTCAATGACAACGACTTCGTCGCCGGGCTTTACAAACGCCAGGATACTGGCCATCAACGCTTCGCTTGCGCCGCTAGTCACCGTGATCTCGGTTTCAGCATCGTATCGGCGTTTATATAAGGCTGCCACCTTGTCCGATATTTGCTGCCGCAACGCAGGAATGCCGGTCATTTGCGGATACTGATTGTGGCCCTCGTGCAAAGCCTTGGTCACTAGATCTAGTAATTCCGTTTCGGGATTGAAGTCCGGAAAACCCTGCCCTAGATTGATGGCTTTATTTTCGGCTGCCAATTGGCTCATTACAGTAAAAATAGTAGTTCCGACGCCTGGTAGCTTGGATGCAAATTTCATATTCTTCGATAACTTTGAGGTTGATTAATTAGGTTTGTATGTATGAATAACGCTAGCTGTGTATTGCGCTTTAGGCTCGCATACAGTTTGCAGGAAAAATACCACATTGGGGTAAACAAGTAATTGATAAATAGGCCAGCCATAGCTATGCTCGTATCTACGTTGTAGTCGAGCGGCACGGAAGTCCCGCGGCGAGTAATCATTAGTTTAAGACTCAAGCAATTATGATCTTAAGTGTGGTGAAACCTTGCGTGGCCCGACGTCCCCGACTCATCGCTTTTTCGATCATTTTTAGGACTCTATGCATCATGGCTCAAAAGGGCAAAGTTAAGTGGTTCAACGCCGAGAAAGGCTTTGGTTTTATTACTCCAGACGAAGGCGGCACTGACGTGTTTGCCCATTTCTCCGCTATCGAAGGGCGCGGATATCGCAGCCTCAACGAAGGCCAAGATGTGGAGTTCGAAGTGACAGACGGTCCGAAAGGCCCCCAAGCAGCAGAGATTCGTCCGCTTTAATAAGGCTTAGCCTTATATCTAACATAAGGCATTTATCCAGAACGCCTCGCCTACTGCGGGGCGTTTTTCGTCATGCTGAGCACTAGGTTTTCCAGGATGAATCGACGTGTGCAAAGAACCTGCGGCCCATCGGCATATAGTTGGGCTGGAACAAGACAGTATAAAGTTGTCCACTATTTATGCAAAGGTTTTACACAGACTTATCCACAGCCTTTAAGTTAGCCCGGATTTCTAGAGAGTTATTTTTTTTGTTGGCATTCGCCCTGCTTTGCAAAAAGACAGCGCTATTTGTCGGTGCCATGGTGTTTCTCTTCCATCGCTCGTGCTTGTTTCACGTGGAACAACTTGACGGCCAATGGCTGGCAATAGAAAAGGGATAGATGACTCGGCAAGTAATTATCCGTTTTGTTCCAAGGCCATTATCTCCCCTTCCGCATAGTTCGGCCGAATCCCTTGCCCTCCCAGCAAGTCAATTCGAATCAAATTTCGTAATTAATACATCGAGCGGTGTTAATCATAGAAGGCTGTTCGTACCATAGGTCTGACCGGTCTCACACGGCATGCACAATTTCGCTTCTATTACATTTCGTAACTAGTCAGAAGTGATCTTGAGATAGAGCTTGGCGAATACCGGCCTTTTACTACTTGTGGCGCATATACCCAAGCTAAACAAGTGACGCCATGGCCTTATATAAATTGATACTGCCGTAGTTGGAAGCGCGACGTCGTGCCAATTAGCGTAGTGTGGACCCATCTCGTTTAGGAACAAGAATCTGACCTTGTTGCCGCGTATCTACACTAGCATTTCCTACCACCACAGTTATGAAATCAGACCCGTGGGCAGTTGTACTGCCACGGCTACGTGGCGGCAAACTGCCCGTGCCGAACATCGGACGCCTCTTCAAGCAACGGAATGTCTTCCTTGTCCTGGAGTTTCGACTTTTCGGCATGCCGTTGAATCATCAAAATGCCATTGACGTCCCTTGTGAAACCCATCAACTGCCGTGGACGCCAAGGTGGCTGTAGGTGGGGCCGGGCGAGCGAGGTTTGCGTGCGCCGTGGCAATGGTTTGGATTGGGGGTACAAGGCCGCGCATGTTTGAACGGCGCGCTTACGGACAGCCGGGGGCTGTCCGTTGCCGTGAGTTCGGCGGCCGCCCCAAGCCGAAGCGTTGACGCGGGTAGTCATGGCGTAGCCATGACCGCAACGCATCGAGCCCGTCCGGCCTCGCCTACAGCCACCCGTTATAAAAAAAAGCCTCCCCAGTATTTAGAGATCAAATCATTTGAAGAAATCTACCGTGCACCTTAAAAGCCTAATTTGAGGTTACCGTGACCGTGAAAACACTAAGATCGCTGGACGTTAAAACTATTGCAGTTGCAACTCACATACCGTCGACACATCTGCATAACGCTTTTTGCTATTTCACTTGTAATGCGCCGTCGTTTCATCGGCCATAAACCCATCCACCCTATAGCGGCTGAAGGGCACTATGTTGATACCTTCTTTTCCAAAGGGCGCACTTAGTGCAGTACGACACCTATAGTCCCTTAGGCGTGTGGGCTCTTGCGTCTTCTGTTTCACGTGAAACAGCCGGACCGGTACGACCTTCCCCAACTTCAGGTTTCATACAGCCTTGTGTTTCACGTGAAACAGTGGGTAATACGTAATTGTTTATGTTTCACGTGAAACCTGATCGCACGCACAGTATAATAATAGGTTAAGTATTCCTCGCTTGAGCGAACAATGATTTATCCAGACGAATTCGATGTGATTGTGGTCGGTGGCGGCCACGCCGGTACCGAGGCTGCCCTAGCGGCGGCGCGAAGCGGGGCTTCCACGCTTTTGCTTACCCATAATATGGAAACGCTTGGCCAGATGTCCTGCAATCCCTCAATAGGTGGGATCGGCAAGGGACACCTCGTTAAAGAAATCGATGCCCTAGGCGGAATCATGGCCTACGCTACCGATCTCGCTGGTATCCAGTTCCGTATATTGAATCGTTCCAAAGGCCCTGCCGTACGAGCCACACGTGCCCAAGCCGACCGCTCCCTGTATCGTCGCGCAATTCGTACTGCCCTGCAAAATCAGCCGAACCTCATGATCTTTCAGCAAGCAGTTGATGATCTTATGCTGGAGGGGGATCGGGTAGTTGGCGCCGTCACGCAAATCGGACTGAAATTCAGGGCTAAAAGTGTGGTCCTAACCGCTGGTACATTCTTGAACGGATTGATTCACGTGGGACTCGATCATTATTCGGCAGGACGAGCAGGCGATCCACCATCAATTTCACTTGGCCAAAGACTGAAAGAACTTAAACTTCCGCAAGGTAGACTGAAAACTGGAACGCCTCCGCGCATCGATGCCCGCAGTATCGATTTCTCAAAGACAGAAGTGCAGGGCGGTGATAGTGATCCATTGCCGGTGTTCTCGTATATGGGATCGCCGGACATGCATCCCGAGCAGTTGCCATGCTGGATCACGCATACCAACGAGCGAACGCACGATATAGTGCGATCCGGTTTGGACCGCTCACCCATGTATAGCGATAGCGGAACAATCGAGGGTATAGGGCCGCGCTATTGCCCCTCCATTGAAGACAAAATTCATCGATTCGCCGATAAACCCAGCCATCAAATATTTCTTGAGCCCGAAGGCCTCACTACTCAGGAAATTTACCCTAATGGCGTATCGACCAGCTTGCCGTTCGATATTCAACTGGCATTGGTCCGGACTCTGCCTGGGCTGGAGAACGCCATCATTATGCGACCCGGATATGCGATCGAGTACGATTACTTCGATCCACGCGAACTGAAGGCAACACTGGAAACGCGCGCTATTAACGGCTTGTTTTTTGCAGGCCAAATCAATGGCACAACTGGCTATGAAGAAGCCGCCGCTCAGGGCTTATTGGCAGGAATCAACGCCGCCTTGCAAGCTAAGGGTCAAGAGGGTTGGTGCCCAAAACGAAACCAGGCCTATCTCGGTGTCCTGGTCGACGATCTGATAACCAGCGGTGTCACCGAACCCTATCGTATGTTTACGTCCAGAGCCGAGTACCGTCTAAGCCTGCGTGAAGACAACGCAGACATGCGCTTGACCGAAGAAGGTCGCCGAATAGGGCTCGTGGACGACGCCCGATGGGATATGTTCAACCGGAAGCGTGACTTGGTAGAAAGCGAGCTCGAGCGCCTAAGAAACAATTGGATCAATCCTCGGACACTGGCACTGCACACTGCAGAAGAATTATTGGGAAAGCAGATCGAGCGAGAATACTCGCTACTTGACCTGTTGAAACGTCCGCAGGTTTCATATCAAGCACTGATGGATTTACGGAAAGAAGACGGGACGCTTGTCGCCGGGCCGGGGCTTGCAGACGTAGCGGCGGCCGAACAGGTCGAAATCCAGGTCAAGTATGCTGGTTATGTTGCAAAGCAACAAGAGGAAGTCGAGAAACAGGCGGCCCAGGAGTCCCAGCTAATTCCGCCCGATATTGATTATGATTCCATTGCTAGTATGTCAATTGAAGTGCGTCAACGCCTGAAGGTTAGCCGACCTGAAACGATAGGGCAGGCCAGCAGAATGTCGGGAATCACTCCTGCGGCGATATCCTTGCTGCTGATACACATCAAACGCATGCAATACGGCAAGAAAGCGGCGTAATGGGCAACAACACAGACTACCAGCAACGCCTTGACGATGCTGCTTTGGCGCTGAGTGTAAATCTCGCGCCGGGCCAAAGCGACACATTGCTTTCGTATATTTCCCAGCTGCAGCGTTGGAATCGAACCTATAATTTGACTGCTTTGCGTGAACCCGAACAAATGCTGGTACATCATTTGTTCGACAGTCTTTCGGTAGTGAAACCAATTGTAACAGAACTGGATAAAACAACAGCTCGAAGCCGCCGTATCGTGGACGTTGGGTCCGGTGCGGGTTTACCGGGAATAGTTTTGGCTATCATGCAGCCCGAATGGGAAATCTTCTGCGTGGATGCTGTCGAGAAGAAAATGGCGTTTGTACGTCAGATGGCAAGCGTATTGCGTCTGCCCAATCTGAACGCGGTTCATGCCAGAGTAGAAGCGCTGCCATCTTTTAATGCCGATATCGTTGTTTCACGCGCTTTCGCTTCGTTGGCAGATTTTGCCACGCTGGCAGGCATGCATGTCGCAGAAAGCGGACATTTGCTGGCCATGAAAGGCCGTGAACCGCGAGATGAAATCGATGCTCTAGAACAACAGACAGTCTGGCGCCAGAGTCGTTTCCAAACACTGCTTGTCCCTGAACTGAATGCCCAGCGCTGCCTCGTATGGTTAAGCCGCCAAGGAACCTTATGAATAACAATACCTCCATGACCGTCGCCAATGTATTTTGTATCGCGAACCAGAAGGGGGGGGTTGGGAAAACCACCACGGCCATCAACCTGGCTGCTGCATTGGCCAGCAAACGCAAGCGGGTTCTGCTGATAGATCTTGACCCGCAGGGTAATGCAACCATGGGTAGCGGCATCGACAAGAATAAGGTCGAGCAGAACCTTTACCAAGTACTCATAGGAGACGCTACGATAGCTCAGGCGCGGCAGCGATCCGAAGCTGGCGGCTATGACGTTCTACCCGCCAATCGCGAGCTCTCGGGTGCCGAGATCGACCTGATTCAGATGGATGAACGGGAGCGGCAGCTGAAACGGGCGATTGCACACATTCTGCCCGAGTACGATTTCGTTCTTATCGATTGCCCACCGACCTTATCGCTCCTGACATTGAACGGCCTGGCGTCGGCGCATGGGGTGATCATCCCCATGCAGTGCGAATATTTCGCTCTCGAGGGTTTGTCCGATCTGGTCAATACCGTAAAACGGGTGCACAGAAACATCAATCCCGAATTGCAATTGATAGGCCTGCTCAGGGTAATGTTCGATGCCCGAGTGACCTTGCAACAACAGGTGTCGGCCCAGATCGAAACCCACTTCGGCGATAAGGTGTTCAAAGCTATCGTGCCGCGTAACGTTCGTCTTGCCGAGGCGCCTAGCCATGGCTTGCCCGGTATCGTCTACGACAAGAACTCGCGCGGCGCAAAAGCCTATATCGAGTTCGGCAATGAACTCATTAAGCGTGTAAAGAAAGACGCCTTGCGTGAGCTAGCGCGTCCGCGCGGATAAACGAATCAAGCAAAGGAAAACACAATGGCAACCAAAAAACCCAAAGGCCTGGGCCGCGGACTAGACGCCCTTTTAGGTGAAGACGCGCCCGCCATCGAGACCTTCGGCAGGCCGGATGCCGACGCTCCCCGCCTACCGTCAGTCTTGAAAATAGAGCTCATGCGGGCTGGGAAATATCAACCTCGCACTCGTATGGATGAAGGAGCACTAAACGAACTCGCCGAGTCCATCCGGAATCAGGGCATCATGCAACCGATTCTAGTGCGTCCGCTTGATGGCAAAGACGACGGAAAGTACGAAATTATTGCGGGCGAACGTCGTTTCCGTGCCGCGCAATTAGCGGGCCTGGCCGAAGTGCCCGTGTTGGTCCGCGAGGTTGCCGACGAAAGCGCGGCCGTTATGGCCCTTATCGAGAATATTCAGCGTGAAGACCTGAATCCCCTCGAAGAAGCTCATGGCGTTCGCCGACTGCTCGACGAATTTGGGCTGACGCACGAACAGGCCGCGCAGGCAATCGGTCGCTCGCGTTCCGCAACAAGCAATTTGATGCGCCTGTTAAACCTAAGCACAGCAGTACAGACTATGTTGCTGGCGGGCGATATTGATATGGGCCACGCGCGTGCTTTGCTTGCCACCGATGCGGCGACACAAATATTGCTGGCGAACGAAGTCATTGCTAAAAGGCTTTCCGTTCGTGAAACCGAAAAGCTGGTGGGGCGTAGCCTCCGCGAGGCTGAAGAACTGTTGAATAAGCCAGTTCGCAAGTCGGTGGGGCAGTCTGGCGACGTTAAACGGATGGAAGAAGCCCTGTCTGACCATTTGGGTACACGAGTCACGCTAAAAGTCGGTGCAAAGAACCGCGGACAGCTGCTGATAGATTTTCACGGCTGGGAGCACCTCAATTCTTTGCTCGAGCGCCAGGGGTTATCGGGGGTTCTCGAGGGCTAAACCGGCTTTCCGACGATTCTGCCGAAAATTTTTGCGAAATACATGGCTTTTTGTCCCAAGTCGTTTGACAAAGCTTTTAGAAGCCTGCATAATTCGGAGTTCGCTTTTGGTGGGATGCCCGAGTGGTTAAAGGGGGCAGACTGTAAATCTGTTGACCTTGCGTCTACGTTGGTTCGAATCCAACTCCCACCACCAAAAGCTTTTTTCCTGCAAGTGTCTCTATCGATGTGTGCAAGGAAAATCAGTACAGATATATTTAAAAACGCTGCCGCTAGATCGAATTTATTGATCGCAGCGGCGTTTGCAGAAAGGTTGTACCAGCTTGTGGTTGTTGATTAGTGCTCCGGCCACGGGCAATCAGGTGGATTGAATCCCCTCGCGGGTGTAGCTCAATGGTAGAGCAGAAGCCTTCCAAGCTTATGACGAGGGTTCGATTCCCTTCACCCGCTCCAGTTAAGATTTTTTGATTTCTGGCGGAGACGCCAGATAGCAACAAAGTAGCTGCCCATGTGGCTCAGTGGTAGAGCACTCCCTTGGTAAGGGAGAGGTCACGCGTTCGATCCGCGTCATGGGCACCAAATATTTTTATTGATAGCTTTATTCCATAGTCAGGAGTCAGCCATGGCAAAAGGTAAGTTCGAACGTACCAAACCACACGTAAACGTAGGCACGATTGGACACGTTGACCACGGCAAGACTACGCTGACGGCTGCGATCACGACAGTGCTGTCGACCGCCTTCGGCGGCGAAGCCAAAGGCTACGCGCAAATTGACGCGGCCCCTGAAGAGAAAGCACGCGGCATCACCATTAACACTTCGCACGTCGAGTACGAAACGCAAGCGCGCCACTACGCGCACGTTGACTGCCCGGGCCACGCTGACTATGTCAAGAACATGATCACGGGCGCGGCGCAAATGGACGGCGCCATCCTGGTGGTATCGGCCGCTGACGGCCCCATGCCCCAAACCCGCGAGCACATCCTGCTGTCGCGTCAGGTGGGCGTGCCGTACATCATCGTGTTCCTGAACAAAGCCGACATGGTCGACGACGAAGAGTTGCTCGAGCTGGTCGAAATGGAAGTGCGCGAACTGCTCTCGAAGTACGACTTTCCGGGCGACGACACTCCGATCATCAAGGGTTCGGCCAAGCTGGCCCTGGAAGGCGACGAAGGCCCGCTGGGCAAGCAAGCCATCCTGCAATTGGCCGAAGCACTCGATAACTACATCCCCACGCCAGAGCGTGCCGTTGACGGCACCTTCCTGATGCCGGTGGAAGACGTGTTCTCGATCTCGGGTCGCGGCACGGTGGTCACCGGCCGTATCGAGCGCGGTATCATCAAAGTCGGCGAAGAAATCGAAATCGTCGGTATCAAAGACACGGTCAAGAGCACCTGCACGGGCGTGGAAATGTTCCGCAAGCTGCTGGACCAAGGTCAGGCGGGCGATAACGTGGGCGTGTTGCTGCGCGGCACCAAGCGCGAAGACGTCGAGCGCGGCCAAGTGCTGGCCAAGCCCGGCTCGATCAAGCCACACACCGACTTCTCGGCCGAAGTGTATATTCTGTCCAAAGACGAAGGCGGCCGTCACACGCCATTCTTCCAGGGCTATCGTCCTCAGTTCTACTTCCGTACGACTGACGTCACCGGCACGATTGAATTGCCTGCTGACAAGGAAATGGTTCTGCCCGGCGATAACGTCTCGATCAAGGTCAGCCTGATTGCCCCGATCGCCATGGAAGAAGGCCTGCGCTTCGCCATTCGCGAAGGTGGCCGTACGGTCGGTGCCGGTGTCGTTGCCACCATCATCAAGTAAGCAGTAAAGTTGTATGGTGGACAAGCCCAAAAGGCTGCTCCGCCTAAAGTGTTAAAAGGTGGTGGGGCCAGATTTGGTTCACCACCTTTCGGGGTCTAGGGGCATAGCTCAATTGGCAGAGCGTCGGTCTCCAAAACCGAAGGTTGTAGGTTCGATTCCTACTGCCCCTGCCACACAATTAGTTTCATCGCAGCCGCAAATCGCGGCGCCACTCGCCGGAATATGTCGAATAGCAACATAGTAACCGTTACCAGTACCACAGATCGCATCAAGCTGGGTCTGGCGGTGCTTGTTATCGTGGCCGGCATTGTCGGCTACTCGATGCTCGAAGGTCAGCCCGGTGTAGCACGCGTCGGGGTGTTTCTCGCAAGCCTCGTCATCGCCGCCGTCATTGCCTGGTTCAGCGAACCCGGACGTCGCACCATCAGTTTCGCTCGCGACTCCTATAACGAAGTCAAGCGTGTTGTCTGGCCGACCCGTAAAGAAACCACGCAAATGACGGGCATCGTTTTTGTGTTCGTCGTGGTCATGGGTATCTTGTTGTGGATCGTCGACAAAGGTCTTGAGCGGGTCATATACGGCCTGCTTCTAGGCTGGAAATAAAGGGCACACATGAGCAAGCGTTGGTATGTCGTACACGTTTATTCCGGGATGGAAAAAAGTGTACACAAGGCACTGGTCGAGCGCATCGAGCGTGCTGGACTGGAAACATCATTTGGGCGGATTCTGGTTCCGTCAGAAGAAGTTCTCGAGGTAAAGGGCGGCAAGAAGTCCATTACTGAACGACGTATTTTTCCCGGTTACGTATTGGTCGAGATGGATCTCACCGACGAAACCTGGCACTTGGTAAAGAACACAAATCGGGTTACCGGTTTCTTGGGCGGTTCTGGTAATCGTCCCGCGCCTATCTCCGACCGCGAAGTCGAAAAAATTCTTTCGCAAATGGAAGAGGGCGTCGAGAAACCCAAGCCTAAAGTCCTATTTGAAGTCGGCGAAATGGTCCGAGTCAAAGAAGGCCCGTTCGCTGATTTCAACGGCAATGTCGAAGACGTCAACTACGAGAAAAGCAAGGTGCGTGTGTCCGTCACAATTTTCGGACGTGCGACACCAGTTGAATTGGATTTTGGTCAGGTCGAAAAAACCTGAATTTTTTGAACCCCGGGGAGCCGGTCGCGCTTATTCGACGACTGGTGATTGAACCCGCAAGGAGCTAAGCATGGCGAAGAAAATCGTCGGCTTTATCAAGCTGCAAGTACCAGCTGGTAAGGCTAACCCCTCACCCCCAATCGGTCCGGCGCTGGGTCAGCGCGGTCTGAACATCATGGAATTCTGCAAGGCGTTCAACGCCAAAACCCAAGGCCTGGAGCCGGGTTTGCCAATTCCAGTGGTTATTACCGCTTACGCAGACAAGAGCTTCACCTTCATCATGAAGACGCCGCCTGCCACTGTCCTGATCAAAAAGGCCATTGGTTTGCAGAAAGGCTCGGCTCGCCCGAACCAGGATAAGGTAGGCGTTCTGACGCGTGCCCAGGCTGAAGAAATTGCCAAAACCAAAGCCCCCGATCTGACGGCCGCCGATCTCGACGCAGCCGTACGTACGGTTGCTGGCAGCGCCCGCAGCATGGGCATTACGGTTGAAGGGGTTTAATATGGCTAAGCTGAACAAACGTGCAGCCGCTATTGCTGCCAAGATTGATCGTAATAAATTCTATCCTGTCGCTGAAGCACTCGCGCTGGTCAAAGAAACGGCTACGGCTAAATTCAATGAATCCATCGACGTGGCTGTGCAATTAGGGATCGACCCTAAAAAGTCCGACCAACTTGTTCGTGGTTCGGTTGTACTGCCCGCCGGTACCGGAAAGCCCGTACGTGTTGCCGTATTTGCGCAAGGCGAGAAAGCCGAGGCCGCTAAAGCAGCCGGCGCCGATATCGTCGGTCTGGACGACCTGGCAGAGTCCATCAAGGCTGGTCAGATGGATTTCGACGTGGTCATCGCTTCGCCAGACACCATGCGCGTTGTTGGCGCCTTGGGTCAAATTCTTGGTCCTCGCGGTCTGATGCCTAACCCCAAGGTTGGCACCGTGACTCCTGACGTCGTTACCGCCGTCAAGAATGCCAAGGCAGGTCAAGTGCAGTACCGTACCGACAAGGCCGGCATTATCCACGCCACGATCGGTCGCGCCTCGTTTGGCGTAGAACAGTTGCAATCCAACCTGACCGCTCTGGTCGACGCCCTGAGCAAGGCGCGTCCGACTGCAGCAAAAGGTGTGTATCTGCGTAAAGTAGCCGTATCGTCCACAATGGGCGGCGGTGCTCGCGTAGAAATAGCTTCCCTGACGGCTTGATAAAAGCCGCAGGAAAAAAGAACTTTGGGCTGTGTCTGGGTTCGCCAGACATTGCTGTCAAAGACCGCTGGAGCAACGCCGTGACACGTATTCGTACGAAATCGGCAGAGCTTAATTTCAGACTGTTTACAGACTGAGTCCAGCGCAGACGGCGCCCATGGAAGAATTCTTGTTTTTTTAAAGAACTCGACCAGGTGCGCCGCATTCGGTTGACGCAAGGGACCCTCCCATGCGTCTTTAGATGGAGTGTTCAAACCGTGAGTCTCAATCGTCAAGAGAAAGCGGTAGTCATCGAGGAAGTCACTGCAAAAGTTGCAAAGGCTCAATCGATCATTATCGCTGAGTACCGTGGTCTGGACGTCGCCTCTGTTACCGTATTGCGCAAAACTGCGCGTGAGTCGGGTGTGTATCTGCGTGTCCTGAAAAACACGCTGGTCCGTCGTGCTGTTGCAGGCACTCCTTTCGAGGAACTCTCTGCACAGTTGACCGGTCCGCTAATCTATGCGGTTAGCACTGATCCGGTCTCGGCGGCAAAAGTACTTGCCGGTTTCGCAAAGACCAATGACAAGCTGGTTATCAAAGGCGGGGCATTGCCCAATAACGTCTTGAGCCAAGATGGTGTGAAGGCCCTGGCCACAATGCCGTCGCGCGACGAGTTGATCTCGAAACTTATGGGTACGATGCAAGCCCCTGTCACGCAATTTGTGCGTACGCTCAACGAAGTTCCTACCAAGTTCGTACGCGGCCTCGCGGCTGTGCGCGATCAGAAGGAAACTGCATAAGCAGACCCTTCGGATTTCGTCGAACCGAGCGACACCCAACCCTGGCATTTTCAATATTTGGAGTTTTTTAAAATGGCATTAAGCAAAGCTGAAATCCTTGACGCTATCGCTAGCATGACCGTGCTCGAATTGTCCGAGCTGATCAAGGAAATGGAAGATAAATTTGGCGTGTCGGCTGCTGCCGCCGCTGTCGCTGTTGCTGCTCCTGCTGCTGGCGCTGCCGCTGCAGAAGAGCAAACAGAGTTCACATTGGTATTGGCTGAAATCGGCGCAAACAAAGTTAGCGTCATTAAAGCCGTACGTGAAATCACTGGCCTTGGCTTGAAAGAAGCTAAGGACTTGGTTGACGCTGCACCAAAGCCTGTTAAAGAAAGCCTGTCGAAAGCAGATGCAGAAGCTGCCAAGAAGAAGCTTGAAGAAGCTGGCGCTAAAGCCGAACTTAAATAAGTCGGTTTTCGCTTGCCCGGGAAGCGCCAAGGCCTTCCCGGGCTTTTGCGTTTCCAGAAAACCCGTGATTCAGGTCTGTATTTTGCCGGAATCGGGTTTTCTGGAGTCGTAAACCAGGGCCGTGGTTGACGGCCCATGTAACCCTCGAGTCGGAGTGCTCATGCCTTATTCGTTCACCGAAAAAAAGCGCATACGCAAGAGCTTCGCCAAGCGTGAAGACGTCCAGGACGTCCCTTACCTTTTGGCGACTCAACTGCAATCATTTAAAACATTTCTGCAGGCGGATACTACACCTTCCAAACGCAAAGATGAAGGCCTACAAGCGGCTTTCAGTTCGATCTTCCCAATCGTCAGCCATAATCAGATGGCACGACTTGAGTTCGTCAGCTACGTGCTTGGCGAACCTGTATTTGACGTCAAAGAATGTCAACTTCGCGGTTTGACTTATGCTTCTCCGTTGCGTGCGAAAGTGCGCCTGGTCCTTCTGGATCGCGAAGTAAGCAAGCCTACCGTAAAGGAAGTGAAAGAGCAGGAAGTATACATGGGCGAAATTCCGCTCATGACCAATACGGGCTCCTTTGTAATTAATGGTACAGAACGCGTTATCGTTTCCCAATTGCACCGGTCGCCCGGTGTGTTCTTCGAGCATGATCGCGGTAAAACGCATAGCTCGGGCAAATTGCTGTTTTCTGCACGCGTAATTCCCTACCGTGGTTCCTGGCTGGACTTCGAGTTCGACCCTAAGGACATTCTGTTCTTCCGTGTCGACCGTCGTCGCAAAATGCCCGTCACCATACTGCTAAAGGCCATCGGGATGACCCCCGAAGCCATCCTGGCGTACTTCTCTGATTTCGACAATTTCGAGATCCATAAAGAAGGCGGCACGTTGGAATTCGTCGCCGAGCGTTGGAAGGGCGACGTTGCGCACTTTGACATCACCGATCGTGAAGGCAAGGTCATCGTCGAAAAAGACAAGCGCATCAATGCGAAACATCTGCGCGACTTGGCTGCTGCCAAGGTCGAGCGGGTTTCCGTGCCCGAAGACTTCCTTCTGGGCCGCGTGCTTGCCAAGGGTGTGATCAGCGCCGAAACGGGCGAAGTCATCGCGAACGCCAACGACGAAATCACCGAATCGACTTTGGCTGATCTGCGCGCTGCCAATGTCCGCGAAATCCAGACGCTGTACATCAACGATCTGGACCGCGGCGGATATATCTCGCAAACACTGCGTACCGATGAAACGGCCGATCAAATGGCTGCCCGCGTTGCCATCTATCGTATGATGCGCCCCGGTGAGCCTCCTACCGAGGATGCCGTCGAAGCGTTGTTCCAGCGTCTGTTCTACAGCGAAGATGCGTACGACCTGTCGCGTGTAGGCCGTATGAAGGTCAACAGCCGCCTGGGCCACGGTGAAGATATCACCGGCCCCATGACACTGACCAACGAAGACATCCTGGAAACCATCATGGTTCTGGTTGAGCTTCGTAACGGTCGTGGCCAGATCGATGATATCGATCACTTGGGCAATCGTCGTGTGCGTTGTGTAGGCGAATTGGCCGAAAACCAATTCCGTGCCGGACTGGTCCGCGTCGAGCGTGCGGTTAAAGAGCGTCTGGGCCAAGCCGAGACCGAAAACCTAATGCCGCACGATCTGATCAATTCCAAGCCTATCTCGGCTGCCATCAAGGAATTCTTCGGTTCAAGTCAATTGTCGCAGTTTATGGACCAAACCAACCCGCTGTCCGAAATCACGCACAAGCGTCGGGTTTCGGCTTTGGGGCCTGGCGGTCTGACTCGCGAACGCGCGGGCTTCGAAGTACGAGACGTGCACCCGACCCACTACGGTCGTGTCTGCCCGATCGAAACACCGGAAGGTCCGAACATCGGCCTGATCAACTCCATGGCGCTGTATGCTCGTCTGAACGAGTACGGCTTCCTGGAAACGCCTTACCGCAAGATTATTGACGGCAAGGTCAGTGAGCAGATCGACTATCTGTCGGCTATCGAAGAAAGCCACTACGTTATTGCCCAGGCTAACGCCGAGCTTAACGAAGAAGGCCGATTCGCAGACGAACTGGTAGCGTGCCGCGAAGCTGGCGAAACCATCATGACGGCTCCGTCCAACGTGCACTACATGGACGTCGCGCCATCGCAGATCGTCTCCGTAGCGGCATCGTTGATTCCGTTCCTCGAGCACGATGACGCCAACCGGGCACTGATGGGCGCCAACATGCAGCGTCAGGCGGTTCCTTGCTTGCGTCCGGAGAAACCTTTGGTCGGTACGGGTATCGAGCGCACTGTTGCGGTCGACTCCGGTACAACCGTGCAGGCGATTCGGGGCGGTATAGTTGATCACGTTGACGCCGAGCGCGTGGTGATTCGCGTCAACGACGAAGAAGACATCGCGGGCCAGGTCGGTGTAGATATCTACAACCTGATCAAGTACACACGTTCCAACCAGAACACGAACATCAACCAGCGTCCTATCGTCAAGCGTGGCGATCACGTGGCGCGTGGCGACGTGTTGGCCGACGGTGCGT
Organism: uncultured beta proteobacterium; assembly: GCA_963706785.1. Taxonomy (GTDB): domain Bacteria; phylum Pseudomonadota; class Gammaproteobacteria; order Burkholderiales; family Burkholderiaceae_B; genus Pollutimonas. Next base: position 44,417 of record CAVPNJ010000007.1, on the reverse strand, counting down.
CGACTGATCTGGGCGAACTCGCGCTGGGCCAGAACATGCTTATCGCATTTATGCCCTGGAACGGTTACAACTTCGAGGACTCGATTCTGATATCCGAGAAGATCGTGGCCGACGACCGATACACTTCGATTCACATCGAAGAACTGACGGTGGTTGCGCGCGATACCAAGCTGGGCGCTGAAGAAATTACACGCGACATCAGCAACTTGGCTGAAACTCAGCTGAATCGTCTGGACGATTCCGGCATCGTTCATATCGGCGCTGAAGTGCGTGCCGATGACGTGTTGGTCGGCAAGGTCACGCCAAAAGGCGAGACTCAGCTCACTCCAGAAGAAAAGCTGCTTCGCGCCATTTTCGGTGAGAAGGCTTCCGACGTTAAAGACACATCGCTGCGCGTGCCGTCCGGCATGGTCGGCACTGTCATTGACGTACAGGTCTTTACCCGCGAAGGGATCGAACGCGATAAACGCGCTCAGTCGATTATTGACGACGAGCTGCGCCGTTATCGCCAAGACTTGAACGATCAGTTGCGTATTGTGGAAAACGATACCTTCGATCGTATCGGCAAGTTCCTGGTCGGCAAAACGGTCAATGGTGGTCCACGCAAGCTGGCGAAGGGCGCTGCACTAACGACTGAATATCTGACAGACCTGGATCGCTGGCAGTGGTTTGACATACGCTTGTCCGACGAAGCCCACGCTTTGGTACTTGAACAGGCCAAGGAATCGGTAGAGCAGAAGCGTCACGAGTTCGATCTGGCCTTTGAAGAGAAGCGCAAGAAACTGACTCAGGGCGATGAACTGCCTCCTGGCGTGCTTAAGATGATCAAGGTCTACCTTGCCGTCAAGCGCCGCTTGCAGCCAGGTGACAAGATGGCCGGCCGTCACGGTAACAAGGGTGTTGTCTCGCGCATTACCCCGATCGAAGACATGCCGCACATGGCCGACGGTACCCCTGCTGACATCGTCTTGAACCCTCTGGGCGTTCCTTCGCGGATGAACGTGGGTCAGGTGCTGGAAGTGCATTTGGGCTGGGCTGCCAAAGGCGTGGGATATCGCATCGCCGACATGCTCGAAAGCGAAAAGAATGTCCAGATCAAGGATATTCGCAGCTATCTCGAGAAAGTCTATAACAGCACGGGCGCCACTTCCCGCATCAGTGAACTCAGCGACGATGAAGTCGTCGAAATGGCCAATAACCTGAAGAACGGTGTGCCGCTGGCAACGCCGGTCTTCGACGGTGCGACCGAAAGCGAGATCACCAAGATGCTTGAACTGGCGTATCCGGACGACATTGCCGAACGCCTCAAGCTCACGGATACCCGTACGCAAGCATGGCTGGTCGACGGCCGCACTGGTGAGCAGTTCGAACGTCCGGTTACGATCGGATACATGCACTACCTGAAACTGCATCACCTGGTTGACGACAAGATGCATGCGCGTTCTACTGGTCCATATTCGTTGGTTACGCAACAGCCATTGGGCGGTAAAGCCCAGTTCGGTGGACAGCGTTTCGGGGAAATGGAAGTGTGGGCGCTCGAAGCTTACGGTGCTGCGTATACATTGCAGGAAATGCTTACCGTCAAGTCTGACGATATTGCAGGCCGGACCAAAGTGTACGAGAACATCGTCAAGGGCGACCACGTCATCGACGCCGGGATGCCAGAGTCGTTTAACGTGCTGGTCAAAGAAATTAGATCCCTGTCCCTGGACATGGATTTGGAGCGTAAATAATGAAAGCGCTACTCGATCTGTTTAAACAAGTCTCGCAAGACGAGCAATTCGATGCCATCAAGATCGGCATCGCGTCGCCTGAAAAAGTGCGGTCGTGGTCATACGGCGAAGTTCGCAAGCCTGAAACCATCAACTACCGTACTTTCAAGCCCGAGCGCGATGGCCTGTTCTGCGCCAAGATCTTTGGCCCAATCAAAGACTACGAATGCCTATGCGGCAAATACAAGCGTCTTAAGCACCGCGGTGTCATCTGCGAAAAGTGCGGCGTTGAAGTTACCGTTGCCAAGGTTCGCCGTGAACGCATGGGCCATATCGAGCTGGCCAGCCCTGTAGCGCACATCTGGTTCCTCAAGAGCCTGCCGTCGCGTCTGGGCATGGTGCTCGACATGACCTTGCGCGATATCGAACGCGTACTGTACTTCGAGGCATGGTGCGTTATTGAACCTGGCATGACCCCGCTCAAGCGCGGGCAGATCATGTCAGACGACGACTTCCTGGCCAAGACCGAAGAGTACGGCGACGATTTCCACGCCCTGATGGGCGCGGAAGCCGTGCGCGAACTCTTGCGCACCATTGATATCGACCGCGATGTCGAAACCCTGCGTGCCGAACTCAAGGCCACGTCGTCCGACGCCAAGATCAAGAAGATTTCCAAACGCCTGAAAGTTTTGGAAGGCTTCCAGAAATCCGGCATCAAGCCGGAATGGATGGTCATGGAAGTACTGCCGGTACTGCCACCTGACCTGCGTCCGCTGGTGCCGCTCGATGGCGGCCGTTTCGCAACGTCCGATCTTAACGACCTGTATCGCCGCGTCATCAACCGCAATAATCGTCTGAAACGCCTGCTCGAATTGAAGGCTCCGGATATTATTCTGCGTAACGAGAAACGCATGCTGCAGGAATCGGTCGATTCGTTGCTCGACAACGGTCGCCGCGGCAAGGCCATGACTGGTGCCAACAAGCGCCAGCTCAAGTCGCTGGCCGACATGATCAAAGGCAAGAGCGGTCGTTTCCGTCAGAACTTGCTGGGTAAGCGCGTCGACTACTCGGGTCGTTCGGTTATCGTGGTGGGACCACAACTTAAGCTGCACCAGTGCGGTCTGCCCAAGTTGATGGCCCTCGAACTCTTCAAGCCCTTCATTTTCAATCGTCTTGAAATGATGGGCCTGGCCACCACGATCAAGGCGGCCAAGAAGCTGGTCGAGACCCAGGAACCTGTGGTCTGGGATATCCTCGAAGAGGTCATCCGCGAACACCCGGTTATGCTGAACCGTGCACCTACTTTGCACCGTTTGGGTATTCAAGCGTTCGAGCCGGTCCTTATCGAAGGTAAGGCCATTCAGCTTCACCCGCTGGTTTGTGCCGCGTTTAACGCCGACTTCGACGGTGACCAGATGGCCGTCCACGTGCCGCTGTCGCTCGAAGCCCAACTCGAAGCCCGCACGCTGATGCTGGCGTCGAACAATATTCTTTTCCCGGCCAATGGCGAACCGTCCATCGTGCCGTCACAGGATATCGTGCTGGGGCTTTACTACACGACACGCGAGCGTACGAACGGCAAGGGCGAAGGCCTGTTCTTCATGGACGTCGAAGAAGTTCAGCGCGCCTATGACAACCGTGAGGTCGAGCTGCAAAGTCGCGTCACCGTTCGTTTGAACGAGTATGAAAAAGACGCCCAAGGCGAATGGCAACCGATACTGAAGCGTTTCGAGACCACAGTCGGTCGCGCACTGCTGTCTGAAATCTTGCCGCACGGTCTGCCGTTTTCGGTCTTGAACCGTCCGCTAAAGAAGAAAGAAATTTCGCGCCTGATCAATCAGTCGTTTCGTCGCTGCGGATTGCGCGCAACGGTAATTTTTGCCGACAAGCTAATGCAGTCGGGCTTCCGCCTGGCCACTCGCGGCGGTATTTCCATCGCCATGAGCGATATGCTGATCCCCTCTGTCAAGGAAGAAATCCTTACTCAGGCGACCAAGGAAGTCAAAGAGATCGACAAACAGTATTCGTCGGGTCTGGTCACGTCGCAAGAGCGTTACAACAACGTGGTCGATATCTGGGGCAAGGCTGGCGACAAGGTCGGCAAGGCCATGATGGAACAACTGTCCACTGAACCCGTGACCAATCGTCATGGCGAAGAAGTGCGCCAGGAATCGTTCAACTCCATCTACATGATGGCTGACTCCGGCGCCCGGGGCTCCGCAGCGCAAATTCGTCAGCTGGCCGGTATGCGCGGTCTGATGGCCAAGCCTGACGGTTCGATTATCGAAACGCCTATCACCGCGAACTTCCGCGAAGGTCTTAACGTACTTCAGTACTTTATTTCCACTCACGGGGCACGTAAAGGTCTGGCGGACACGGCTCTTAAAACGGCGAACTCGGGCTACCTGACGCGCCGTCTGGTAGACGTGACACAAGATCTGGTCATAACGATGGCCGATTGCGGTACGTCGCGTGGCTACTTGATGAAAGCCATCGTCGAAGGTGGTGAGGTTATCGAGCCTTTGCGCGAACGAATCCTGGGCCGTGTGGTTGCTGCCGATATCGTCAATCCTGAAACCCAGGAAACGGCATTGGCTGCCGGCACGCTGCTGGACGAAGACTTGGTCGATTACGTCGATAATTTGGGCGTCGACGAAGTCAAGGTGCGTACGCCCCTTACTTGCGAAACACGCCACGGTTTGTGCGCACACTGCTACGGTCGCGATCTAGGTCGCGGCACCATGGTCAGCCGCGGTGAGGCTATCGGCGTTATCGCCGCCCAGTCTATCGGTGAACCTGGCACGCAGCTTACGATGCGTACCTTCCATATTGGTGGTGCGGCATCCCGTGCCGCCATGGCCAGCTCGGTGGAAACCAAGTCGGCAGGTACCATCGGTTTTGCCATTGGTCTGCGCTATGTCACCAACGCCAAGGGCGACAGGATCGCAATTTCCCGTTCGGGCGAAATCGTCATTTTCGATGACAATCGTCGCGAGCGTGAACGTCACAAGGTTCCGTACGGCGCCACGATTGCCGTGGGTGACAGCGAAGTGGTCAAGGCCGGCCAGCGTCTGGCCAGTTGGGACCCCCTCACTCGTCCAATCGTGTCCGAGTACGCAGGTCAAGTTCGTTTCGAGAACATCGAAGAGGGCGTGACGGTTGCAAGACAGCTGGACGAAGTAACCGGTCTGTCGACGCTAGTGGTCATTACGCCCAAGACACGCGGCGGCAAGATCATGATGCGTCCGCAAATCAAGCTCATCAACGAAGCGGGCGACGAGGTAAAGATCGCCGGTACGGACCACTCGGTAAATATTACCTTCCCGGTTGGCGCACTGATCACCGTGCGTGACGGCATGCAGGTTTCCATCGGTGAAGTCCTGGCGCGTATTCCACAAGAATCGCAAAAGACTCGCGATATTACCGGCGGTCTGCCACGGGTGGCCGAACTGTTCGAAGCGCGTTCTCCGAAAGATGCAGGCATGCTTGCTGACGTTACGGGTACCGTTTCATTCGGTAAAGACACCAAGGGTAAACAGCGTCTGGTTATTACCGATTTGGACGGCATCAGCCACGAATTCCTGATTGCGAAAGAAAAGCAGGTGCTCGTGCATGACGGCCAGGTGGTAAACAAGGGCGAAATGATTGTTGACGGTCCGGCCGATCCGCACGACATCCTGCGTTTGCAGGGTATTGAACGTCTCGCCAGCTACGTCGTTAACGAAGTTCAGGACGTCTACCGCTTGCAAGGCGTAAAGATCAACGACAAGCACATCGAAGTGATTGTTCGTCAGATGCTGCGTCGCGTGAACATTACGAATGCGGGCGACACCAGTTTCATTACGGGCGAGCAGGTCGAGCGCTCCGAGATGCTGAACGAAAACGACCGCATGGAAGCCGAAGGCAAGATACCAGCCACATACGACAACGTATTGCTGGGCATTACCAAGGCTTCTCTGTCGACCGACTCGTTCATCTCTGCGGCATCGTTCCAGGAAACCACACGGGTCCTGACCGAAGCTGCGATCATGGGCAAACGTGACGATCTGCGTGGTTTGAAGGAAAACGTCATTGTCGGCCGCCTTATCCCTGCGGGTACGGGTATGGCGTATCACATTGCGCGCAAAGACAAAGAGGCCCACGAAGCGGCTGAACGTCAAGCCGCACGTGCGATGGCTAACCCTTTCGAGGACACGCCACCTGCAGAAGTCGCCGAAGCGCACGACGAGTCTGCTTCCGACGAAGTTGCCGGTTCAGCCGAAGAGTAATTCGACGGTTGGTCGTAGGAAAAGAACCGGGTGCTTGCACCCGGTTTTTTTTTGTGTAGCACCGGCATGTTAGTCTTGTGTCCGACGCAGCAAGGGCAGGGGACCAGGCCCTGCAACGTTTTGCCAAGCCCCTGCGTTTAGCTTTTGAAGAGACGACAAGTATGACCCGACTTTCCCCAGAGCAATCCATTCAGGAATGGAGCAATCTGATTTACGCATTTCCAGCACCCACGCTGCAACTGGTTCAGTCGTTGGTGCAGAAACACCAGGAGGCCCTGGCGAGCCATTTCTACAAGGAGATGTTGCTAGATGCCGTTGCTTCCCAGTTCTTGACCCATGATCAGGTCAAGGACCGTTTGCACAGTTCAATGAAAAGATGGATTACCAGTCTTGTACCGGTAGACCCCGGCGAACAATTGGCTGCCGTAATCGCCCTGCAAACCAAAGTGGGCGAGGTGCATGCGCGCATTGGACTGCCCGTGCATCTTGTCCTACGAGGGGCGCGCAGTCTGAAGCAGAAGTTTCTGGAATTGGCGCGCAACGAGCCCGAGCTTAATGCGGCGGCGCGGTTCGATGCTACGCAATTGATGTTCGCGGTTATCGACATGGCCATGGAAATCATGAGCCAGGTCTATTCCAGCGCTCACGACCGTCGCTCGCGGGCCGAAGAGTCGTACCGGCTGTTCTCCGTGGCGCAAAACGTGGCGGCCGAAAAAGAACGCCAGCGTGCGGCCCATCTTGATTGGGAAAACCAGACGATGTTCGACCTGGCGGTCGGCCTGAATGGGGCGCAATTGCCGCGTGTAGGTGCGTCAGAATTCGGTTTGTGGTTTCGCCACAAGGGCGCGCATGCATTTGAGGGAACTGCCGAGGCCGATCTGATTGTCGAAGCGATGCAGCATATCGACGAGGTGTTGCTTCCCATGTTCGATTTGCCGGGCACCGGTGAAAAGGAAGACCGCATACGGCTGTTGCGCGAGCTGCGTGAGCATTCTAAAGGTATAGACTACCATCTGGACCGGCTCTTTCGACTGCATAACGAACTGGAAGCCGGCCGAGACGTGCTGACCCGGTTGCTAAGCCGGAAGTTCCTGCCCGTCGTGCTTAACAAGGAAGTCAGCTATTCCCGAACCAATGGCAGCAGCTTTGCTTTATTGGCGATTGATATCGACCACTTTAAACGGGTGAACGATAGTCACGGTCACGAAGCCGGCGATATGGTATTACAGCAGTTTGCGGCAATGCTCAGTAATTGCAGCCGCGGCGGCGACTATGTGTTCCGGCTGGGCGGTGAAGAGTTTCTTATGTTGCTGGTCGACACGACTGCCGAAGGGGCGTCCAGGGTGGCAGAAAAAATTCGGCGAGAAGTAGCCGAGGAAGATTTCAAGCTGCCTATGGACCGTCTTCTCAAAGTCACTATCAGTATCGGCCTAGCCATGCATAACGGTCATCCCGATTACCAGCATACCTTGCGTTTGGCTGATGCGGCCCTTTATCAGGCCAAGGACCAGGGACGCAACCGTGTGGTTCAGGCCGCCGAATCGATTGTGGCGTAGATTTGTCGGAATACACGGTTTTGAGGCCCCGCCACGTCGATCAATAAACGTCAGGTCCGATCAAATGTAGCTTGAGAGCATATTTCTTGACCTTTTATTTGTTTGCATGCTACGATGGCGAGCTTATTAAAGGGTTTGTTTGCCAAAATGCCTTTAACAAGACTGCCGTATCAGCAGGAACAACCCAGATACAAGCAAGAATTGCCGCAAGACCCGCTCTTTTACGTTTTTTCGTGTCAGGCGGTTTTTGCGCAAACCGCCTGAGGCTCCATTAGTGTTCGGCTATGCCGGCGCTATAGCAACAGGCGTCTCATTTAAATACGTTAGACAGTACGCAAGTACAAAATACGTAAAAGTCACAGGATGCGTAAAGGTCATGCCAACCATTAGCCAACTCGTGCGCAAGCCGCGCGAAGTCAGTCGCGAGAACAGCAAGAGCCCCGCGCTCGAAAACTGCCCGCAACGCCGTGGTGTTTGCACTCGCGTGTACACCACTACCCCTAAAAAACCTAACTCGGCTTTGCGTAAAGTCGCCAAGGTTCGTCTTACCAACGGTTTCGAAGTCATTTCGTACATCGGCGGTGAAGGTCACAACCTGCAGGAACACTCGGTCGTTCTGGTTCGTGGTGGTCGTGTAAAAGACTTGCCAGGTGTTCGTTACCACATCGTCCGCGGTTCGCTCGACTTGCAAGGTGTTAAAGACCGTAAGCAGTCGCGTTCCAAGTACGGTGCAAAACGTCCGAAAAAAGCCTAAGTTATTCCATCGTCCAGCCTGTCTGGTCATATCAGTGCAGCCGTGGGCGTGCGCCCATAGCATGTAAGTGACCCTTTCCAATAAAGTGGTCGTGGCCGCATAAAGCGGTTCAACTGAACTGTCACAAGGAAGTTAAAATGCCTCGTCGTCGCGAAGTCCCCAAACGTGAGATTCTCCCCGATCCAAAATTCGGTAGCGTAGAACTCGCAAAATTCATGAACGTTGTTATGTTGTCGGGTAAAAAAGCCGTAGCGGAACGCATCATTTACGGTGCTTTTTCCCAGATTCAGGCTAAAACTGGCAAAGAGCCTATCGAGGTTTTCAATCTCGCAATTAACAACATCAAGCCTCTCGTCGAGGTCAAGAGCCGCCGTGTAGGTGGTGCAAACTATCAAGTGCCAGTTGAAGTGCGCCCTGTGCGCCGCCTGGCACTGGCCATGCGCTGGTTGCGTGAAGCAGCCAAGAAGCGTGGTGAAAAATCGATGGATTTGCGCCTGGCCGGCGAATTGCTTGACGCCTCCGAAGGCCGCGGCGGGGCAATGAAAAAGCGTGAAGACACGCACAAGATGGCAGAGGCCAACAAGGCATTCAGCCATTTCCGTTGGTAATCTAAGGACACTATCATGGCCCGCAAAACCCCAATCGAGCGCTATCGCAATATTGGTATCTCTGCGCACATCGATGCAGGGAAAACCACCACGACAGAGCGCATTCTGTTCTACACCGGCGTCAACCACAAAATTGGCGAAACCCATGAAGGCTCAGCCACCATGGACTGGATGGAGCAGGAACAAGAGCGTGGCATTACCATTACGTCGGCTGCTACCACGGCATTCTGGCGTGGTATGAGCACGGATCGCCCCGAGCATCGCATCAACATCATCGACACCCCGGGACACGTTGACTTCACGATCGAAGTCGAACGCTCCATGCGCGTCCTAGACGGCGCCTGCATGGTGTATTGCGCTGTGGGCGGCGTGCAGCCTCAGTCGGAAACCGTATGGCGCCAAGCCAATAAGTACGGTGTGCCGCGTTTGGCGTTCATCAACAAGATGGACCGTACCGGTGCCAACTTCTTCAAGGTCTATGACCAGCTGAAGTTGCGCCTGAAAGCCAATCCTGTGCCTATCGTTATACCAATCGGTGCAGAAGACACTTTCAAGGGCGTGGTCGACCTCGTCAAGATGAAAGGCATCGTCTGGGACGAAGCCAGCCAGGGCATGAAGTTCGAATACATCGATATTCCTGCCGACCTGGTCGACGAGGCTAACGAATGGCATGAAAAGCTGCTCGAATCGGCTGCTGAATCGTCTGAAGAACTGATGAACAAGTATCTGGAAACGGGTGCGTTGTCAGAAGACGAAATCAATCTTGGTATTCGTACTCGCACCATCGCTGGCGAAATCCAGCCAATGCTCTGCGGTACTGCGTTCAAGAACAAAGGCGTGCAGCGCATGCTCGACGCCGTGATCGACTACCTGCCTTCACCCGATCGACATTCCTCCCGTTGAAGGCATCGACGATGCAGGCAATTCGATCAGTCTGCCGAGCAGACGACAACGCCAAGTTCTCGGCATTGGCATTCAAGCTAATGAGCGATCCATTCGTGGGTCAGCTGACTTTCGTACGTGTGTATTCAGGTGTCCTGAAATCGGGCGAAACGGTCTTCAACCCAATCAAGGGCAAGAAAGAGCGTATCGGCCGTATTTTGCAGATGCATGCAAACAACCGCGCCGAAATCAAGGAAGTTCTGGCAGGCGACATTGCAGCTGTGGTCGGTCTGAAAGACGTAACCACTGGCGAAACGCTATGCGATCTTGATTCGCACATCTTGCTCGAGCGCATGATCTTCCCTGAGCCCGTGATTTCGCAGGCTGTCGAACCCAAGACCAAAGCCGACCAGGAAAAAATGGGTATTGCGCTGTCGCGCCTTGCCCAGGAAGATCCTTCCTTCCGTGTGCGCAGCGACGAAGAATCCGGCCAGACCATTATTTCGGGTATGGGCGAGCTTCACCTTGAAGTGCTGGTCGATCGCATGCGCCGTGAATTCGGTGTGGAAGCCAACGTGGGCAAACCCCAAGTGGCCTACCGCGAAACCATCCGCAAGACCTGCGAAGAGATCGAAGGCAAGTTCGTCAAACAGTCGGGCGGTCGTGGTCAGTACGGTCACGTTGTGCTCAAGGTCGAGCCTTTGCCTCCTGGCGGTGGTTACGAATTCGTCGACGCGATCAAGGGCGGTGTGGTTCCTCGTGAATACATTCCTGCGGTCGATAAGGGTATTCAAGAAACCTTGCCAGCGGGTGTGGTTGCAGGGTACCCGGTTGTTGACGTGAAGGTTACGCTGTTCTTTGGTTCGTACCACGACGTCGACTCGAACGAAAACGCGTTCCGTATGGCTGCCTCCATGGCATTCAAAGACGGTATGCGCAAGGCCAGCCCAGTGCTGCTCGAGCCCATGATGGCTGTGGAAGTCGAAACTCCTGAAGATTATGCCGGTAACGTAATGGGCGATTTGTCCTCACGTCGCGGTATGGTTCAAGGTATGGACGACATCATTGGCGGCGGCAAGATCATCAAGGCCGAAGTGCCTCTGGCTGAAATGTTTGGGTATTCGACGACATTGCGTTCACAAACGCAGGGTCGCGCAACCTACACGATGGAGTTCAAGCACTACGCTGAGGCTCCCAAGAACGTAGCTGATGAAGTCATTAGCGCTCGCGGTAAGTAATATATAGGTCCTGCCCATCTTGTATGGTGGGCAGGTAAAATTTTTTGTTTCCTCGAAAACATTGATGGATTAAATCATGGCAAAAGGTAAGTTCGAACGTACCAAACCACACGTAAACGTAGGCACGATCGGTCACGTTGACCACGGCAAGACTACGCTGACGGCTGCGATCACGACAGTGCTGTCGACCGCCTTCGGCGGCGAAGCCAAAGGCTACGCGCAAATTGACGCGGCCCCTGAAGAGAAAGCACGCGGCATCACCATTAACACTTCGCACGTCGAGTACGAAACGCAAGCGCGCCACTACGCGCACGTTGACTGCCCGGGCCACGCTGACTATGTCAAGAACATGATCACGGGCGCGGCGCAAATGGACGGCGCCATCCTGGTGGTATCGGCCGCTGACGGCCCCATGCCCCAAACCCGCGAACACATCCTGCTGTCGCGTCAGGTGGGCGTGCCGTACATCATCGTGTTCCTGAACAAAGCCGACATGGTCGACGACGAAGAGTTGCTCGAGCTGGTCGAAATGGAAGTGCGCGAACTGCTCTCGAAGTACGACTTTCCGGGCGACGACACTCCGATCATCAAGGGTTCGGCCAAGCTGGCCCTGGAAGGCGACGAAGGCCCGCTGGGCAAGCAAGCCATTCTGCAATTGGCCGAAGCACTCGATAACTACATCCCCACGCCAGAGCGTGCCGTTGACGGCACCTTCCTGATGCCGGTGGAAGACGTGTTCTCGATCTCGGGTCGTGGCACGGTGGTCACCGGCCGTATCGAGCGCGGTATCATCAAAGTCGGCGAAGAAATCGAAATCGTCGGTATCAAAGACACGGTCAAGAGCACCTGCACGGGCGTGGAAATGTTCCGCAAGCTGCTGGACCAAGGTCAGGCGGGCGATAACGTGGGCGTGTTGCTGCGCGGCACCAAGCGCGAAGACGTCGAGCGCGGCCAAGTGTTGGCCAAGCCCGGCTCGATCAAGCCACACACCGACTTCTCGGCCGAAGTGTATATTCTGTCCAAAGACGAAGGCGGCCGTCACACGCCATTCTTCCAGGGCTATCGTCCTCAGTTCTACTTCCGTACGACTGACGTCACCGGCACGATTGAATTGCCTGCTGACAAGGAAATGGTTCTGCCCGGCGATAACGTCTCGATCAAGGTCAGCCTGATTGCCCCGATCGCCATGGAAGAAGGCCTGCGCTTCGCCATTCGCGAAGGTGGCCGTACGGTCGGTGCCGGTGTCGTTGCCACCATCATCAAGTAAAATTGCTACGGCGGGCAGGGGCGGCGTTGTCCCTGCCTACTTCGTTCTTTAGGAATTCCCATGAAAAACCAAAAAATCCGCATCCGTTTAAAAGCGTTTGACTACAAGCTGATCGATCAATCGGCCGCCGAAATTGTTGAGACAGCCAAGCGCACGGGCGCGGTAGTGCGTGGTCCAGTACCTCTGCCTACTCGTATTCGCCGCTACGACGTCCTGCGTTCGCCGCACGTCAACAAGACATCGCGCGACCAATTCGAAATGCGTACGCACCAACGTCTTATGGACATCGTGGACCCAACGGATAAAACTGTTGACGCCCTGATGCGCCTTGACCTGCCCGCAGGTGTAGACGTAGAAATCGCTTTGCAGTAAGCTGTACGCGGCGCCTATGGCGCAGTATGAGAAAGACGCCATGCTTGCAGCATGGCGTTTTTTTTTAGGACTTCATACGGATTGTTGCTACGTTTGAATATGCGAAGTGCGCATGCCGAACTGAACCTTAGCTGGAATCCTAAGTCGCCAGATAAGCAGGAGTCGGTCCATTGAAACAACTAAAGGTTTTTCTTGGCATTCTGGCACTTACCCTGGCCGCAGCCTCTCCCGCCTACGCGCTGGCTGCATGCAATGGCGGACAGGTCATCAAGCTCGCCGACCAGACTTGGGAAAGCGCGACTTTCACAACCCACGTCATCAGAAAATTGCTGGTTGACGGTTACGACTGCCGGGTCGAAATCGTACCTGGCACCCCCGCGGCAGTAGAGTCGGCCCTGGCGCAGAATGATTTGCAGGTCATTGCAGAGCAATGGTCAGGGCGTTCACCTATTATCGAGAAGGCAATAGCCCAGCAAGCAGTGCGCGTAGTGGGCGACACCCTGCAGGGCGGCGCGCAGCAAGGTTGGTATGTGCCTGACTATCTGGTTCACGGTGACGATGCGCGGGGTATTAAGCCATCGGCGCCTGATCTCGATTCATGGGACAAGCTTCCTAAGTACAAGCACCTGTTTACCGATCCGGAGCAGCCCGACAAGGGTCGTTTTCTTAACTGTCCCAGCGGCTGGGTATGCGAGAAAACCAATAGCCGTCTGCTGGCGTTACGCGGGCTGGAAAAAGACTATACGAATTTCCGTGCCGGCACAGGTGCGGCGCTGGACGCGGAGATCAGCTCCGCGTATGACCAAGGCAAGCCCATACTGTTCTATTATTGGCAGCCTGCGGGACTCATGGCAAAGTATAAATTTCACAAGCTGGAACAGGGGCCGTTCAACAAAGCCTGTTGGGATAGCATCGTAAGCGGCGAAGGTACGCTATGCCCATCAGACTTCCTTGTGGCCAGGCTAGCCGTTGCGGTATCGCAGCCATTTGCCCAGAATAATCCCGACATCATTGAGTTCTTCAACCGCCTGAAATTTCAACCGGCTTTGCTGAACGGCATAATATTGATCATGACGGAACAACGCTTGTCCGGAGACGCCGCCGCCACTCGATTTCTGAACGAGCATCCAGAAATTTGGCACGCCTGGTTGCCTGCGGAAGCGATTGCGAAAGTCGATGCCAAGCTAGCTAACGATGCCGCACCAGCAAGTAATTGGATGTTTGCGCAATGGTCGGGGGCCGACTGGATCAACCGGCAAGTAACGGAAATAGTAAAAGATTACGGGGACGCATTCCGGCAAGTCAGCGATTTCATGCTTACGGCTATCTTGCTTCCGGTCGAACGCGCCATGCAGAAAATTCCGGCATGGTTGTTCTTGGCGCTTGTTGCCGTGCTTTCGTGGCACGCCACTCGAAAGTCTCTGGCGACTGTACTGTATATCTCAGGCCTCTTCATCATTGGTGCGGTCGGCTTATGGGACAAACTAATCCAGACTTTCTCGCTGGTGTTGGTGTCCACTGCGATTTCCGTACTTATCGGTATACCCATGGGAATTATCGCGGCCCGTATCCGTTTTCTAAGGCGCTTGTTGATACCGGTACTGGACGTGATGCAAACGCTCCCCAGTTTCGTGTACCTGATACCGGTTCTTATGTTGTTTGGTCTAGGGAAAGTACCTGCACTTTTCGCAACCGTCATCTACGCCGTACCGCCGCTTATCCGCCTGACTATCCTGGGCTTGCGCCAGGTTGACCCAAACGTGACCGAAGCGGCACAGGCATTTGGCGTGACGCGTTGGCAGATGCTGACTAAGGTAACCATGCCCTTAGCCCGGCCCAGCATTATGGCGGGAATTAACCAGACAACCATGATGGCCTTGGGCATGGTCGTCGTCGCTTCAATGATCGGCGCGCGCGGTCTGGGCGAGGACGTTCTTGCCGGCATTCAGACACTGGATGTTGGGCGCGGCCTGCAGGCAGGCTTGGCAATTGTGATCTTGGCCATTGTGATGGATCGCATTACCCAGGCCTACGGACGGCCACGACGCAAAATTCATACTGGACCCTCCGCGAGGAATCTTGATGCCTGACCCTAAAATCGAGATACGAGACGTCTATAAGGTTTTCGGAAAGCAAGAGGCGATGGCAACCAAGTTGCTAAAGCAGGGTGTCGACCGGGCGCAGGTACAGGCGCAAACGCGGTGCAATGTAGGGCTCGCGGGAGTAAGCGCCAGTATTCCCAGTGGCAAGATTTCGTGCATCATGGGCTTGTCAGGCTCGGGTAAATCCACACTGGTGCGACACCTGAACCGCCTGATTGACCCTTCCTCCGGCGAAATTCTATTTAACGGCAAGAACATTCTGGAACTTAGCTTACCGGAATTGCGCGAACTACGGCGCCACCACATTAGTATGGTGTTTCAAAGTTTCGGGCTGTTGCCGCACCTGAATGTTATTGATAATGTCGCATTTGGTCTTGATGTCCGTGGCGAGGCCCGTTCGCAGGCCAGACAGACCGCAGAACAATGGCTGGAAAGAGTCGGCCTGTCCGAGTATGCATCTAACTATCCCGATGAGTTGTCTGGGGGAATGCAACAGCGGGTGGGTCTGGCCCGGGCTTTGGCCATCGATGCTGAGGTCCTGTTAATGGATGAGGCTTTCTCGGCGCTTGACCCATTGATTCGTCTCGACATGCAAGACCAGCTTCTGGCCTTGCAGCAGCGGTTGCAGAAGACGATTGTATTTATCACCCACGACATCGACGAGGCCTTGCGCTTGGGTCAACATATCGTTATTTTGCGTGATGGCAAAGTAGAGCAGGCCGGCACCCCGGACGAGATTAAGAATTGTCCAATCAATGAGTACGTCAGGCGTTTCCTGGTGCGGGGGGAGCGTGGCCCTGGCAACACGCCAAGCGCAGCAATATAACGGGAAAGTACGCGGCTATTTGGTCCCGCTGACCGGCAATTGTGATTTTCGAGCGATAGCTGATCTATTTCAGGGTATATACCCATTCCTAACTTGCGTGCTATGCGTCCGACATGCTAAAGTACTACGCTTGGCCAAAAATATTTGGTCAGTTTTGATAAGCCTTATTGAAAAAAAAGCCGGTAAGGCTTAGAAATCGTGTATGCGGTAGTTTTTCGCGTACTGTAATTAGCCCCGACCAATCGCAGTCGGGAATGGAGAAAACGATGTCGAACTCGACACCTACGCCTGCCGCCTATCGGCTGGGACTGGTTGGGCGCAAAGTTGGCATGACCCGTATTTTCACCGAGGAAGGCGAGTCCATCCCGGTAACAGTACTGGACGTGTCGAACAACCGCGTAACCCAAGTCAAGTCACCAGAAATCGATGGGTATGCTGCAGTGCAAGTTGCTTATGGCACCCGTCGCGCCTCGCGTGTGACCAAGCCACAGGCAGGGCATTACGCCAAAGCCGGCGCTGAAGCCGGTAGCATCCTTAAAGAATTCCGCCTCGATCCCGCCAAGGCTGCTGAATTTACAGCAGGCTCTGTCGTGGCCGTCGAAAGCCTATTCGAAGCAGGTCAGAAAGTGGACGTTACAGGCACCACGATTGGTAAAGGCTTTGCCGGTACCATCAAGCGCCACAACTTCACCGCGCAGCGTAACTCGCACGGTAACTCGCGTTCGCACCGCGTTCCGGGTTCTATTGGTCAAGCACAAGATCCAGGTCGTGTGTTCCCAGGCAAAAAAATGTCGGGCCACCTTGGCGATGTTACTCGTACCACCCAAAATCTAGACATCGTTCGCGTCGACGCGGAACGTGGTTTGTTGCTGGTCAAGGGCGCAGTCCCCGGCCACAAGAACGCCAACGTTATCGTCCGTCCCGCCATCAAGATGTCGGCCAAAAAAGGAGCCTAATCATGGATATCAAGCTCCTTAATGACCAAGGTCAATCAACGTCCACGTTTGCCGCTCCCGACACAATTTTCGGTCGCGACTTCAACGAAGCGCTTGTGCACCAAATCGTTGTGGCTTTCCAGGCTAATGCTCGTAGCGGCAATCGTGCGCAGAAAGGCCGCGATACTGTCCGTCACAGCACCAAAAAGCCATGGCGTCAAAAAGGTACCGGCCGCGCTCGTTCCGGTATGACATCCTCGCCTATCTGGCGTGGAGGTGGTCGTGCGTTCCCGAATTCGCCTGACGAAAACTTCACGCAAAAAGTTAACAAGAAAATGTATCGCGCCGGTATTCGTGCGATCCTTTCCCAGTTGGCACGTGAAGATCGCATTTCTATCGTCGATACTTTCGTTCTTGACGCTCCCAAAACAAAATTGGCAGCTGACAAACTCAAGAGCATGGGCCTGGAATCGGTTTTGATCATTACCGATCTGCTCGACGAAAATCTTTACCTCGCAACTCGCAATCTTCCGCACGTTGCCGTGGTTGAACCGCGTTATGCCGATCCGCTGTCCTTGATTCACTACAAGAAAGTGGTAATCACGAAGACGGCAGTCGCTCAACTCGAGGAGATGTTGGGATGAACGCCGAACGCTTATTGCAAATAATCCTGGCTCCTATCGTGACTGAAAAAGCCACGTTTGTTGCCGAAAAAAATCAGCAAATCGCTTTCCGCGTCGCTGCCGATGCTACCAAGCCCGAAATCAAGGCTGCCGTTGAACTCTTGTTCAAGGTGGAAGTTGAATCGGTGCAGGTATTGAATCGCAAGGGCAAAGAAAAGCGCTTTGGCCGTTTCATGGGTCGCCGCCGTAACGAACGCAAAGCATATGTTTCGCTCAAAGACGGTCAGGAACTCGACTTTACGGAGGTGAATTAAATGGCACTCGTAAAAGTCAAGCCGACTTCGCCCGGTCGCCGCGGCATGATCAAGGTGACAACACCTAATCTGCACAAAGGCGCCCCCTTCGAAGCTCTGCTCGAAAAACAAACACGCGGTTCGGGCCGTAACAACAATGGCCACATTACTGTGCGCCATCGTGGCGGTGGCCACAAGCAGCATTACCGTCTTGTCGACTTCCGTCGCAACAAAGATGGCATTCCTGCAAAAGTTGAACGCCTGGAATACGATCCAAACCGCACTGCGCACATTGCATTGTTGTGCTACGCAGACGGCGAGCGCCGCTACATCATCGCTCCTCGTGGTCTGGAAGTAGGCGCAACCTTGTTGTCAGGTCTGGATGCACCCATCCGCTCCGGCAACACGCTGCCCATCCGCAACATACCAATTGGTTCCACCATTCACTGCATCGAAATGCTTCCGGGCAAGGGTGCACAAATGGCTCGCTCCGCCGGTGCTTCAGCCGTCCTATTGGCTCGTGAAGGTACTTATGCTCAGGTGCGCTTGCGCTCTGGCGAAGTCCGCCGTGTCCATATCGACTGCCGTGCAACCATTGGTGAAGTCGGAAACGAAGAACACAGCTTGCGTCAAATCGGCAAGGCCGGTGCCATGCGCTGGCGTGGTGTACGTCCTACAGTTCGTGGTGTTGCCATGAACCCGGTCGATCACCCGCACGGTGGTGGTGAAGGACGTACTGGTGAAGGTCGCGAACCGGTTTCCCCATGGGGTACTCCGGCCAAGGGCTTCAGAACCCGTCGTAACAAGCGCACGGACAATATGATTGTCTCGCGCCGCAAGCGTAAGTAAGGGGCGAACAACATGTCACGTTCGATCAAAAAAGGCCCATTCGTCGACGCGCATCTGATCAAAAAGATCGATGCCGCCGTGGAAGGCAAAGACAAAAAGCCGATCAAAACCTGGTCGCGCCGTTCCACCATCCTGCCCGAGTTCATTGGGCTGACGATTGCTGTGCACAATGGCCGCCAGCACGTTCCCGTGTATGTAAACGAGAACATGGTCGGTCATAAGCTCGGCGAGTTCGCACTGACCCGTACGTTCAAGGGCCATGCTGCGGACAAAAAGTCCAAGAGGTAAGTGATGGAAACTACAGCTATTATCCGTGGAGTCCATATCTCGGCCCAGAAAACTCGTATTGTTGCGGATCTGATCCGTGGCAAGTCGGTTGCTCAGGCGCTGAATATTCTGACTTTCACACCCAAGAAGGCCGCGGGTCTACTCAAGAAAGCTCTTGAGTCCGCGATCGCTAACGCCGAGCACAACGACGGCGCCGATATCGATGAACTTAAAGTCACTACAGTGTATGTTGACAAGGCTCAATCGATGAAGCGTTTCTCCGCGCGTGCAAAAGGCCGCGGTAACCGCATCGAGAAGCAGACTTGCCACATTGTGGTCAAAGTCGGCGCCTAAGGAGTCACAATGGGACAGAAAATACACCCGATTGGGTTCCGCCTCGCGGTTAATCGCAACTGGACTTCGCGCTGGTACGCCGACGATAAGGCCTTTGGCGGTATGCTCGCCGAAGACATTCGTGTACGCGAATATCTGAAGAAAAAACTGAAAAGCGCCTCTGTTGGTCGCGTGATTATCGAGCGTCCTGCCAAGAATGCCCGTATTACCATTTACTCGGCACGTCCGGGCGTGGTCATCGGCAAGCGCGGCGAAGACATCGAAAACCTCAAGGCCGATTTGCAACGCTTGATGGGCGTGCCTGTGCACGTCAATATCGAAGAAATTCGCAAGCCTGAAACCGATGCTCAGCTCGTGGCTGACTCGATTGCCCAGCAGCTCGAAAAACGCATTATGTTCCGCCGCGCCATGAAACGCGCCATGCAGAACGCCATGCGTCTAGGTGCTCAGGGTATCAAGATCATGAGCGCAGGTCGTTTGAATGGTATCGAAATTGCCCGTACCGAATGGTATCGCGAAGGCCGTGTGCCACTGCACACGCTGCGCGCCAACATCGATTACGGCACTGCCGAAGCCCAAACAACTTACGGCATCATCGGTATCAAAGTTTGGGTCTACAAGGGCGACATGTTGCCTAATGGCGAAATGCCTCCCGAGACCGCAGCTCCCCGTGATGAAGAGCGTCGTCCGCGTCGTGCGCCTCGTGGCGACCGTCCTGACAGCCGTCGTCCCGCTGGTGCTGGTCGTGGTCGCGGCCCTCGCAAGCCAGACGCCGCGCCGGCGCCTGAAGGAGAATAAACCATGCTGCAACCGTCACGCAGAAAATACCGCAAAGAGCACAAAGGCCGCAATACGGGCCTGGCTACTCGCGGTGCAGAAGTCTCATTTGGCGATTTCGGTCTGAAGTCCATTGATCGTGGCCGTCTGACTGCACGTCAAATCGAATCTGCTCGTCGCGCGATCAACCGCCACATCAAACGTGGTGGCCGTATCTGGATCCGTATCTTCCCCGATAAGCCGATTTCGCAGAAACCTGCTGAAGTCCGTATGGGTAACGGTAAAGGTAATCCGGAATACTGGGTCGCAGAAATTCAACCCGGCAAGGTGCTTTATGAAATGGAAGGTGTAAGCGAAGAGCTTGCACGTGAAGCTTTCCGCCTGGCCGCCGCTAAGTTGCCACTGCGCACGACATTCGTGTCGCGCCACATTGGTGCTTAAGGAGACCTCATGAAAGCCAGCGAACTCCGTTCCAAAGACGCCACCGAGCTCAGTAAAGAGCTCGAGAGCCTGCTTAGAGCACAATTCAACCTGCGTATGCAGCGTGCTACTCAGCAGCTTTCCAACACCAGTCAAATTGGTAAAGTCCGTCGCGATATCGCACGTGTCCGTACCATCATGACTGAGAACGCAGGAAAGTAAAATGAGCGAAACTCAAAATACTCAAGAAGCCAAGCGCCAACGTACCCTCGTTGGCCGGGTGGTGAGCAACAAGATGGACAAAACAGTCGTGGTTAGCGTTGAGCGCCGCGTAAAGCACCCTGTCCTGGGCAAGATCATCGTTCGCTCGAACAAGTACAAAGCGCATGATGAAACTAACCAGTACAACGAAGGTGACATGGTAGAAATCGCTGAAGGTCGTCCGATCTCCCGCGATAAGTCATGGACTGTCGTACGTCTGCTCGAAGCCTCCCGCATCATCTAAGGCTGTGCAACAAGCATGATGCTTGCATCATGCTTGCTGTCCTTGCCAAGGATTAAAGCAGTAAAAAGAAAGCCCTGGATTTTTTCCAGGGCTTTTTTTGTCTTCGGTCGTGGCTTGCCTTATTCTTTTAGCTTGCGGCGTAGTATCTTGCCGACATTGCTGCGCGGCAGTTCCTTTCGAAACTCTACATACTTGGGTACCTTGTAGCCCGTGAGCATGCTGCGGCAATGCTTTATAAGGGCCTCTTCGGTCAAGCGGTCGTTCTTACGAATCACGAATAGCTTCACCACTTCACCTGAGTGCTCGTCGGGCACTCCAATAGCCGCTGCTTCACGAACATCGGGATGCTGCATGGCAACCGCTTCGACCTCGTTGGGATAAACATTGAAGCCCGATACCAGGATCATGTCTTTCTTGCGGTCAACAATGAATACGTAACCCTCGGAATTTACGTAGCCAACATCTCCAGTGTACAGAAAGCCATCAGGGGCGAAAGCCTCGGCGGTTTCGTCGGGACGATTCCAGTAGCCGGGCGAAACTTGAGGCCCCCGCACACAAATTTCTCCGCTTTCGCCCTGGGGCAGATCGCGATGGTCATCGTCGCGTATGGAGATTTCGGTCGAGGGTACAGGTAATCCGATTGAGCCGGTGAAGTCGGTTTTATCTATCGGATTGACGGTCACCGCCGGCGAAGTTTCGGTTAGGCCATACGCTTGTACTATTGGCTTGCCGGTAGCCTCTAGCCAGCGTTTTGCCACGACCTCATGTACGGCCATGCCACCGCCCAAAGCCACCTTCAACCCAGAAAAATCAAGCTTGAAAAAGTCGGGGTTGTTCAGGAGCGCATTAAATAGTGTATTCACGCCGGTGATTGTAGTAAACCTAATTTTGCCCATGTTCCTGATCAAGTCCGGGATGTCGCGGGCGTTGATGATAAGCAGGTTCGTAGCGCCCAGCTTCATGTAGGTCAGGCAGTTAGCGGTAAGGGCGAATATATGATACAGAGGCAGGGCTGTCACGATGCATTCTTTGCCTTCCCTGACGTAGGGCCGAATCCACGCGTAAGCTTGGCACACATTGGACACCATATTGCCGTGGGTGAGCATGGCGCCTTTAGCTACCCCGGTCGTGCCCCCGGTGTACTGCAGGAAAGCCAGATCGGCATGGCGTAGATCAATAGCAGAATAAGTGGCCTTCTTACCTGCCTCCAGCGTGTGCTTCAGTTTAATGGGATTGGGAAGACTCCATGCGGGAACCAGTTTTTTTACATGGCGCACGACTAAGTTGGTAACTGCACCCTTTACGGTACCCAGAAGATCGCCCACCGAGGTGACAACAATGTTTTTGATTGCAGTGTGTGGCAATGCCTGTTGCAAGGTGGCTGCGAAGTTTTCAGCGATAACTATCGTTTCTGCACCCGAATCGGATAACTGGTGTTCGAGTTCGGCGGCGGTGTACAAAGGGTTGGTGTTGACCACGACAGCCCCGACGCGCAAAGCCCCAAAAAGGCAAACCGGATACTGGAGAACATTGGGCATCATCAGCGCCACGCGATCGCCCTTTTTTATTCCTATGGATTGAAGCCACGCGGCAAACTGCCGCGAATATTCATCGAGTTGCCCATAGGTCATGGTAACGCCCATGCTGATATAAGCAATATCGCTGGTATGCCGTGCGCAGCTTTCTTCAAACACGGCGACCAGCGAACTGTAAGCGGCTGCCTGGTCGATGATATCGGCCGGAACACCCGGCGGATAATGTTCAAGCCAGATACGTTCCATGTAGCCCCCCAGGCAAAATTGACTTTTAGTTCGATCGTATCACCTTTGCGAGAGCGCAGAAGCGGTCTGGCTTAGAATCGGTACGAGACCTGGATACCCAAAATGTTCGCGTCGGAATCGTAATCGCCACGGACGATGCCTTTGGTGGTGGCTGCGGTGTCGTTCGCAATGGACGTGTTTTTCACGAACAAATGAGCGTAGCCGATATCGATGGTCGTGCGTTCATTGAAGTTGTACTGTGCCCCGACTGACAGCCAATATCGGTCGTTGTCCGGTAAAGCGGTGGGGCGGTATTTGTCTTTGTGTACCGGGGACTGGTCCCACGCAACGCCTCCCTTTAGGGTCCATTGCTGGTTCAGTTTGTAATTGGCGCCCAGCGCAATCCGCCAAGTGTCGCGAAAACGAAGATCTTGACTGTCGCTGGGGATGCGCGGGTTGCCGGTGTTATTGATATCCAGTGACTTGATGCTGCTCCAGCCCGTCCACGAGATATCTGCAAGCACTTTCCACTGGCTATTTACGTCATGCACCACGCTTAGAATTGCCGTGTCGGGCAGCTTTACCGTGGTGTCGGCGTTTGCATTCATGGGTTGTACCAATGCGGCAGCGCGGCCGGTAACACTACTGTTGCGCACCCTGGTTTTTCCATCAAGATCGATCTTCACCTGTGATCGATAAGAAAAACCGATACGGGTTGCAGGGCTAAGCTGATAAAGCAGCCCTAAGTTCCAGCCCCATGCATCGCCTTTCATCTTTACCGTGGCATCAAGATCGCCCGCGAATCCTATGCCGGGCACAATCAAAGGCGCGGCGCGGCTGAACTCGGCATCGAGCATCATCCAATTAATGCCCGCCCCCAAAGACAACTGATCATTCACCTTGTACGCGATTGAAGGATTAAGGTTAATGGTTTCGATGTTGAACATTTTGGAATGGTAGCGACCCGTCCACGTGTCGTCGTATTCTGTCTGCAAGCCGAAGGGCGCACCTATGCCGAGGCCCACGTACCATTCAGGAGTGAGCTCCCACGAGGCATATGCATTCGGAACTGCTCCCCAGGAGCCTGCGTCTCCTCCGTTGGTTCCGACGCCGCCCGGCACTGAGCTGCCGGTGTTGGTAAACTTGAATGACGGGCGCACGGCCGCCACGCCTGCCGATACATTCACGCCCTTTAAGCGCGTCATGCCCGCCGGATTGAAATATATCGTGCTGGCGTTCTCGGCTATCGCGGCGGAGCCCGCATAAGAGTTTCCGATGCCGCTGGCGTTTTGTTCCAATAGTTGAAAACCTGCGGCATGGACATTTGCCGTACCCAGTCCTACAACGACCGCCGAAAACACGCGTAACGACGAACTAGCATTCATATGTCACCTCCGGTTAATCAGATCTTTGATAGAAAAGTCGATTTCTGGGGTAAAGCTATGTGCTGCCGGGAAGAGCGATGGGGTCTTATGTAGTAGGTATCCTGCCATGCGACAGTTTGTAATGCAAAGGTCCTCCAGTGAATGGTGCAAAGCCTGTGGCGAAAATGACACCAGCATCGGCAAGGTCCGCGTCGGCGACCACGCCCAGATTCAGTTGTTCTTGTGTTTTGTCGATCAGCGGTTCGATCAACCTATTGGCTAACCCGTCCGGGGTGGGGCCGGCCGGTGGCTTGACCGGCTTGCCGTCCTTCCATTGGTAAAAGCCTTGACCGGATTTACGCCCAAGCTCGTTGCGTGCCAAATGTAAATCGAGGCAGGCCGGTGTAGCGGCGCCGCCAGAAAGGTGTTGTCCGGCATCGTGCACAATGTCGAGCCCCACGGTATCGATAAGCTCTACCGGACCAATAGGCATACCAAAAGCGAGCATGGTGGCATCAATGGTCTGGGGTTTGATGCCTTCATCAATACACCACATCGCTTCTAGCATATAAGGGGCGAGTACAGCATTGACCAGAAAGCCGGGAACGCTTTGTACCGGTAAAGGCAGCTTATCGATTCGGCCGAGAAAGGCATAGGTAGTCGCTTTGACCTCGGGATCTATGGCGTCCGTTTCGACGACCTCGACCAAGGGCATCCTGGCGACGGGATTGAAGAAATGGATGCCGATCAGCCGTCTCGGATCTTGAAGGCTGCTGCGTAGCTCCTCGAGGGTAAGGCTGGAGGTGTTCGTTGCAATGAAGGCGCCCGGTTTTAGATGGGTCTCTATCTGTGCGTAAAGACTGCGCTTTATGGCGGCATCCTCGGTGACGGCTTCGATTACCAGGTCGGCTCGCCGGATTCCATGCCCTAGCATATCGGGCAATAATCGATCCGCTGCGGCGCGGGCTTCACGCGGGTCTTTCGTCTTGCGGGTAAACAAGGTGTAGGCGCGCCCCTGGGCCTCCGCGATCCGGCCGCGATCCTGATCCTGCAGCGTAACGGTCAAGCCCTTCAGTGCACACCAGGCGGCAATATCGCCGCCCATCACTCCGGCGCCGATCACATGAACGTGTTCTACAGCAGGTAGTTGCTGACTTTTTTTGCCGAAGGCCTTCAGACGTTCCTGCAAGCGAAACACCCGTAGCAGATTGCTTGCGGTGTCGGAGCGGATCAGTTGGTCGATCAATTCCGGTGCCTTCAGGGGATTGCCGTTGTGCTCGGCCCAGATCTGCAGAATTACCCTGGGCGCAGGGTAATGGTGATGCGGATCGCGGGCATCCAGTTTCTTGGCGATTTGACCGGCGACAAGAGGGCGTGCCCAAGGGTGGTTCAGCCATGAAGACAAGCCCTTGGCCTTGCGACGCGGTGTAGCACTTAATACCAGGGACTTGGCGGCTTGATTCATTAGCCGAGGCGCGACGATGCCGTCAGCCAGGCCGAGTTTTGCTGCCTTTTGAGCGTTTTGAGGTCGGCCGCTAAGCATCATGTCGAGCGCCTTCGGCGCCCCGATCAATGCGGGCAGGCGCCGCACGCCGCCCCATCCGGGGAAGATCCCCAACATGACCTCCGGCAACGACAGCGAGGTGGTCGGGTCATCCACAACCAGGCGGTAGCGGCAGGCGAGGGCGAGTTCCAGCCCGCCACCCAGGCAATGGCCGCATATGAGCGCCAGTGTCGGGTAGGGAACCCTGGCAAGACGGTCGAAGAGCGACCATCCGCGGGAAACCAACTCAGTGACCTTTTGCGGTGTGTCGAGGCTGGAAAATTCGTCAATGTTGGCCCCGGCAATAAAGCCAGCGTCCTTTGTGGAATGAATGATCAGGCCCGCTGGCAGTTTATGGTCGAAGTAGTCCAAAGCCTGACTGAGTTCGCCTAAGACCTCCGATGACAGGCGGTTGACGGGGCTGTCGGGGCAGTTGATGGACAGCCATGCGACTTTTTCGTCATCCATCACGCAATTGAAGTTGCGTAAATTCAGGGGTTCGACATTACTGGTCATGATCATGCCTCTTCCGAACAGGTTTCTATCAGCATGGCCCCGCCCTGGCCGCCCCCAATACATAGAGCGGCGATGCCGCGCCTAAGCTTACGGGCGCGCAGCGCATTAAGCAGATGCAGTACGATCCGGGCCCCAGAGGCTCCTACCGGATGCCCCAGCGCAATTGCGCCGCCGTCTACATTGAGCCGCTCGCGGTCTAGGGCTCCCAGTGCTTCTCGACCAAGATTTTCCTGGCACCATGCTTCATCGTTCCACGCGGCCAGGCAACCGAGCACTTGGGCGGCAAATGCTTCGTTGATTTCCCAAAGATCAAGATCGTTCAGCCCTAGCTGGTGGCGTTCCAGAATTGGATACGAGGCATGCACCGGCCCCAAGCCCATCATTGCCGGGTCTAGTGCGGCCCATTGGACGTCGGTGATGCGACCTAACGGTTTCAGTCGGAAGCGATCCACCGCCGTTTGGGACGCGAGCAAAAGTAGGGCCGCGCCGTCAGTCACCTGGGAACTATTGCCGGCCGTGACATTACCCCAAGGTTTGTCGAATACCGCCTTAAGCGTCGCCAACTTGTCGGGAGTCGAGTCCTCCCGCACACCGTCGTCCTTGGCGTACAGTGTGCCTTGTTGATCGACCAGCGGTATGATTTCTTGAAAGGCTTCGGCACGCTGCGCCGCCAGCACCCGTTGATGGCTTTGCGATGCATAGTTGTCCATGTCCTGACGGCTCACGCCAAAGCGATGCGCCAGGTTCTCGGCCGTCTGCCCCATGGAAAGTCCAGCCACCGGGTCAGTCAGCCCTTTCAGCAGGCCTATGATCGGAGCCAAGTATTTGAGACGCAATGTTTTAAGAGTCCTGAGCTTCCGACCCAGGCTAGGGCTTTTTCCCCATGCCGCCAACCAGGCAACCATTTCGTCGGAAAACAAAATGGGTGCCCGTGACAGGGCGTCTACTCCACCCGCCAGGATCAGGTCTGCTCGACCGCTTTGGATAGTCAGCAGCCCTGCATCCAGGGCTTGCATGCCCGATGCGCAATTGCGCATAACAGTCCACCCAGGCACTTGATGGCCGCAACCCATCCGTAACGCAATCACGCGGCCAATATTCGTTTCGTCTGGCGATGGTGCAGCGCAGCCAATTATTACCTCGTCGAGGTCGCCTGGATCGAACGGCTGGCGAAGCAGCAATTCGCGGCCGGCCTGGACCGCCAAGTCAGAAGCGGCAAATGGGCCAGGAGCGTTGCGCGCCTTCAGGAAGGGACTACGTGCGCCATCGACGATATATACCGGTTCAAAATCCATCGGTGGAGTCCTTATGCCAGCTTACCTTCAGGAGCAGGGGACGCGTCTACCGTTCAGTGGTGGATATTGTCAGTTACCGGGAATTAGGCGTCGACTGCAGGCCAGGTCATTGTAGCCATGCCGCGCGGCGGATTAAAAGTAATACGAAACGCCGACATACACGGCTGGAATGAATTTGTATTTTTCGACCTTGTCGCGGAACTCGCCGAATTGTTCATTAACTGCGCGGTCTGTTGCCGTTGCATTGATTTGGCGAGCCAAATCGTAGGTTGGTCCGGAAATGGTGAACGACGTCTTCGGCTTGCTTGCATAGTAGACGCCCAAGTCGGCGATAAATCCCCAAGTGTTGGCTTTCTGCTGCGCAACGTTAAGGCCGTATCCAATGCCGATGTACGGTGTCAACGGACGATATTTCGCCTTGGTTGTGTAGGTGTCATTGTCACCAAACTTTAATGAGGTTCCGCCTACGCTGATGCTATTGGCGTTTCCTGTAAGTTCCGTGTTTCGCCACGTCAGCCCGCCCGTAAGCCGAAATCCATTGTCGGCCGGAAACCAGTCAAGAAAGATGCTGACATTGTCGTTCTTCAACTTGCCGGAGTAGTCGACGGCACCTGCGCTGAAGTCGCGGTTGATCGTACCTATGGTTGTGGCTTCGCCACGCAGAGTAAACGATTTGTTCAAGCCGTAGGCATAGCCTACGCCGGCACCGAGAAATCCGGCTTTGGCGTAGACGCTATGCTGAGCGTCTTGTTCAAGAGATGCTTGCGATAGGGCGGGCGCGCACAGCAAGCCGAGTAGTGCGGTCGCACAAATTGATTTTGAAATGGTAAACATTGGAGCGGTCTGTAGAAGAAAGGAGGGGAAGAACACACGCAGTGTAGACCGATAGAAAACAATTCAATCGGTCTAAAAAGCAATGGGATTGCATCCACATCCGGGCTTATGCAGCTAGCCCACATTAGGCCGGGAATGGCGTAATGTGGGCCTTTACAGACCTGTGCAGGGCTATATATGCGTGACGAACTTGGTGGTCAAATAGCCTTCGAATGTTTCCGAGCCGCCTTCGCTTCCTATGCCGCTGTCCTTGAGACCGCCGAAAGGAGTTTCCGGCAAGGCGCTGCCGAAATGGTTGATGTTGACCATGCCAGCTTCGATGTTATTGGCTGCCTTGGTCGCGGTTTGCAAGGAGTTGGTGAAAACGTATGACGACAAGCCAAAGGGCAGCGAATTGGCACGCTTGATGACGTCGTCGGTATCGGAAAAGCGTGTGATCGGTGCGATAGGGCCGAAAGGCTCTTCAGTCATCAGCATTGAGTGTTCAGGCAGGTCGGTCACGACTGTAGGCGAGAAAAAGTGCCCTGTGCGATCCAGTGGTTCGCCACCCAGCAGTACTTTGCCGCCCAATTCCAGCGCATTTTCGACAAATTTGGTCATGGCAGGGACACGACGGGCGTGCGCCAACGGACCCATTTGCGTTTCAGGATCCAGGCCATCGCCGACTTTGACCGACTGAATTGTGTCGATGAAAGTTTCCAGGAATTGGTCGTAGGCCTTTCTCGTGCACATAGAAGCGGGTAGGCGATACGCATACCTGACCGGCGTTACGCAATTTGAAGCGTGCCAGTTGCTTGGCCGCGCGGTCAATGTCGGCATCTTCGAAGACGATAACGGGAGAGTGCCCGCCCAATTCCATCGTGACGCGTTTCATGTGAGCGCCGGCCAACGAAGCAATGTGTTTTCCGACCGGTACCGAGCCCGTGAAGGACACCTTGCGAACGATGGGCGAGCGGATGAGATAGTCGGATATTTCGCTGGGTACGCCCCAAACGATATTGAGTACCCCGGGTGGCAGGCCGGCGTCATGGAACAGGCGAGCAATGGCCATCACCGCGCTTGGCGAATCTTCAGGGCCCTTCAGAATAATGGTGCAGCCAGAACCGATGGCGGCGCAGACTTTGCGGATGGCCTGGTTGTAGGGGAAGTTCCATGGGGTAAACGCTGCGCAAACCCCTATAGGCTCGCGCAACACCATCTGACGGACGTCTGGATTGCGCGGAGTAATAACGCGGCCATATATGCGGCGGCATTCCTCGGCGTGCCAGTCGGCATGCTCGGAGCACGTCATGATCTCGCCGACCGCTTCCGCCAATGGCTTACCTTGATCCAGCGTCATGTTGCGACCGATTTCCTGTGCGCGGTCGCGCGAAAGCTGGCCCACCTTGCGCAGGATTTCCGAGCGCAGCATAGGCGAGCTATGGCGCCAAGTTGCAAAGGCGCGCTCCGCAGCGGCTAAAGCGCGGTCAAGATCTGCTGTGGTTGCGTGCGGCAGCTGACCCAGTACTTCTAAGGTGGAAGGATTCGTGACTTCTTCTGTCTTGCGGCCGTCGCCGCCGACAAATTCGCCATCTATATATAGTGCAAGTGTCTCGTACATATTGTGTTCGTTCTCGTTCGTTCGGGAGGGGAGTGGCTCGCGAGGGTGCCACTAGCGGATCTCAAGACTTTATAGCATGTCTTAACCATACCGGGCGCGGTTGTATTCATACAACGAGGCGGCGACATTTCGATGGAACGTAGCACCGGTCAAGGTGATTAGTTCATTGGGCGCAACTTGGGCTGTTTCGCCTGTTTACAAATGTTGCGATTTGAGGGTGGTGAGTTTTATGTTTATAGGGTGAAATGGAAAAAATTTCGACACAGTTACTAAGCCCTTCGTTTTGTAATTTTTCTATCTTGCGGTCATTACGGTTTAGTGCACTGATGTGAAAAATAGTGACGTTTCCCAGCGCCTTCGAGTCAAAACTAGGGAAAACGTTAATTATTATCAAGGATTTTCCCTTAAAAATCCCTTGACATATTTGTAAATGTTACTATCTCGTACGGGCTCGGCCTAAACTATATAGCCCACTCTGGCGCGTTAGACCTCTTGTTCTAAGCGCTGAGTGTGTAGTTCTCTTCGTCGGGACATCGACGGAGTTTGACCCGTCTCGGGCAACAGTCTTGCCAATACCGAGAATGTCGTTTTTTTTCTTATCAAAGGATCATTATGTTGAAGTTTATGAAATCACTTTCCTTGGATAATCGTGGGGTCAGTGCCTTGGAATATGCCATTTTGGCGGCGGTCTTGCTCGCTGCAGTGGTTGCGGGTGTGGAAATACTGGGCCCCGGTATCAAGGGTGCGTTTCAAGGCGCTGCAGACGCACTCGTACCTAGCACGACTTCTTAACGGACAGGGTGGCGCTTTACCCATCCCATCCTCGCTTTACCAATCAGGCAGGATGCTGGCAAGCTTGACCCCCGTCTTGATCCTTCCTGCCGCGCTTGCACTATTGCTTGCGTTGGCAACACAAGATCTTCGTCATCGACGACTGCCTAACCGCTGGGTAGGCACCTATGCATTGATGTTTCCCTTCTGTGCATGGGCGCTGGGGTTTGGCTGGACCCAAGCAGGATGGCATGTGCTTGCAGGGCTCAGCGCGCTGCTGGTCGCCTCGGCGTTCTTCGCGCTGCGCTGGATGGGTGGAGGCGATGTCAAGCTTTGGTCGGCACTCATGCTATGGGCCGGACCGCCACTCGCCCTGCAAGCCGTCCTTATTGCCACGCTAGGGGGCGGCCTCCTAGGCCTGCTGTCCTGGTTCGCACGGTGGCGACTGCGCCGTTCGCCTCGCCCGCTAGGCAGGCGCTTGTGGCGGCTGTGGTCGGCCGATCGCGGTGTGCCCTACGGCATTGCACTGGCGCTGGCGGGGACGTATGTGCTCTATGTCTATTTCCTAACCACGATGCGGCCGCATTAGGCCTCTCGAGGTTCATGTTATTTGGTTGAAGGAATCGCTGTGTTATGTCCACGCCGCTGAAACTTATTCTGCTTTTTATTGGGGCAGTTGTAGTTGCGCTTGCGGCTAGGTCGCTCTACCTTAGCCTTGCAGGCGGTCAACCTTCTGCAGACGCAGACGCCACCGTCCAGATTCGTGTCGCGGCTGACCGGCTCCCGGCCGGCCTGCTGGTGCGCAACGAGGACCTGGACTGGCGCGCCGTACCCAAGTCCGGCGTTCCGGCCGGCGCCATGATGGAAGGCAGTACGGCGGCGAACGACATCACCGGTGTCATGCTGCGGCGTGACATTAAGGTTGGTGCGCCAGTGCTTGAGCGCGATTTCATTCGACCTAATGCACCGGGCTTTCTTTCTGCGGCGCTCAAGCCCGGCATGCGTGCCGTGTCAGTCGCAGTCGACAACGTATCGGGCAACGCGGGGCTCATCCAGCCGGGGGACTACGTTGACATGATATTGGTTCAAGAAACCGGCGGTCGGGGCAACACGGGCTTTGGCTTTCCGGAAGCCGAGGCCAAGGCGCGATCGGTCGTGAGCGAAACCGTGGTCGAAAAAGCGCGCGTCATTGCGGTGGGTTCGGAGTTCTTGCAATACTCAGAGGAAAGTAGCGCGCGCAAAGACACTGGGCGCAACGCGGCCCGCACCGTAACTTTGGAAGTCAAGCCCCGCGCCGCCGAAGCGATTGCCGTCGCAGCCCGTCTAGGCACCATCACCCTGGCCCTGCGCAGCTTCGCGCTCACCGAGCGGGACGGTGCCCGTGACGACGTAGGCGTCACCTGGGAAGGCGAGCACGACTCCGACGGCCCCTTGTGGGCCAGCGATGTATCGCGCGCCATAGCCGGCGCCGCTGCGCGCAACGGGCAAGCGCCTGATTCGAACGCTGACAACAAGGCGGCCCCGTCGTCCCAAGCGGCTCCCGTCGGGCCAAAACGTGAAATCTCCGTCTACCGCGGTTCTGAACGAAGCACCCAGACGCTGAACTAGACGATAAACCCATAAATACGAACAGGAAGGCTATGGCGGTTGCGTGGCACCACATCCAGCAGAAACTTAAGCAGCATTTTGGCGGCTGGCTTGTCCTCTTATGGCTGGGCTTGGCGGCCCCGCTGCCTGCCATGGCGCAGGTCTTGTCGGTGGGCGAGGCCCAATTGCTTCGTCACTCTGGCGAGGCTGCGTCGGTGTTTCTGGCCGACCCCGCCATCGCCGATGTGCAAGTCCCGTCAAACGGCACGGTGCTGGTGATGGGGAAGAAAGCAGGGCAGACGACACTGTATGTGCTGGACGCGGCGGGCGCCTCCCTTTTGCAGCAGAAAGTCGTGGTTCGCCATAACACCACCGAGCTGTCCCAGGTGCTACGCCAGCGTTTCCCCGGTCTGCGTATCGGGCTGGAATCGGCCCCGGGCTCGCTCATGCTTAGCGGCGCGGTGCCCGACGCCGCCACAGTCGACGCTATCACGCGCACAGTGCAGTCTTACCTGGGCGCCGAAGAAGGCCTTATCAACCGCCTCACCATCAACAGCCCCACTCAGGTGTATTTGCGGGTCAGGGTCACCGAAGTGTCGCGCGCCATCACACAGCAGTTGGGCATTAATTGGTCGGCGATTACCACGCCGGGTAACTTTTTTGCGGGTGTCATCAGCGGCCGCAGCTTTCAGAATCTGACAGGACGATATGCACAAGGCGCCGGAGGCATGGCGTTCAGTGGCACCAGCAACTATACGTCGCCCGGCAATGGCGGTTATTCGTTTTTGGGCGGTTACGCCAACGACGGCCGGTCGATCCAGGCCATGATCGATGTGCTGGACCGCGAAGGCCTTATCAGTATATTGGCCGAGCCCAACCTGACGGCGGTGTCGGGCGAGACCGCCAGTTTCCTGGCTGGGGGCGAATTTCCTATCCCAGTAAAGCAGGACGATAACAATTCCCTTACGGTGGAATTCAAACCTTTCGGGGTTGCGCTCGATTTCACCCCCACGGTGTTGTCCAACGATAGGATCAGTCTTAAAGTTCGTCCGGAAATCAGCGAAATCGACCCCAACAACAGCATTGTGCTGGACGGCTTGGTAATACCTGGATTGTCGGTGCGGCGCGTGGAAACCACTGTCGAAATGGCCAGTGGCCAAAGTTTCGCCATCGGCGGCCTGCTGCAAAACAATATACGCGACATGACCTCGCAAGTGCCCGGTCTGGGAAAAATCCCCGTGCTCGGACGCCTGTTTTCCTCGTCTGACTACCAGAGCAACAAAAGCGAGCTGGTGGTGATAGTTACACCCTACCTGGTCAAGCCCAGCGACCGAAGCCAATTGGCTTCGCCGCTCGAGAGCATGCGGCCCAACACCGACATCGAATACATTTTGCACGACAAGATAGGCCTGGATCCTCTTGACGGCAAACTTCCGCGCCTGACCGGCTCCGCCGGTTTCGTCTATTGAGCCTGATATGAATATTCACGCTTTGCCTCTTTCGGTGACTGCTCTGGTGCTTGCCCTGACACTGGGTGGCTGCACTTTTCCACGCAAAGACTTTTCCGGCGTTCCCGGGCCTGACGTCATCAAGGTTACCCAGGGCGACAGCGGTTTTCGTGCGCATGCACCCGACTGCAAGCCTTTGCTGCAACCATCGCAACTGAATAAGAGCGGCGATCTTCGTCAGTCCATTGCGTTTGGTTGTGCTACCTACACGAATCTCGCCGAACAAGTGGCCAGGCCCCAAGACCTAACCCATCCCGGCCAATATGCGGGGCAGTCCGCCGACACGGCGGGAGCCGCGGTTCAGCGCTATCGCGACAATGCCGTCGCGCCGCTGCGCGGCACCCGTGCCACCGATGTGGGCGTAAAGAATTAAGGAATACACATGGGTGTACTGGACGCTTTCGGCAAGAAGAACAAGGACGCCAACCTGTCGGCCAATCTACTTGTCTTCATGGTCGACGAACCCAGCCGGCAACAAATCAGCCAGGCGCTGCGTCAGCTGGGTGTGGCCGATGCCCACGTCGGCGTGGGGTCTATAGACGACCTGATCGAACATCTTTTAAAGGTGGAGAAATCTCCCGAGCGTCTTATTGTCGATATATCGGGCCTGGATCAGCCACTGGACGCCCTTAGCCGTCTGGCTGACGCCTGCGATCCATCGGTAACCGTCTACACGGTCGGAGAAAAGAACGACGTCACTCTTTACCGGTTGTTGCTGCAGGCCGGCATCAGCGATTATCGATACAAGCCGCTGACTGTCGATGCGCTGCGCAGTTGGGTGGACGAGCGCGGTAGCTTCAGCGTGCGCCAGTCCAGGAGCGGAAAGATCATTGCCGTGTCAGGCACTCGGGGAGGGGTGGGGGCGACTTCGGTGGCGGGCCAGCTTGCCCGTGAATTAAGCGCAGGCGGAGGTCTGCGAAAAGTGGTGTTCGTCGATATGGACGTCCACGGTGGCGCGGGCACTACGCTGATGGGCATGCAAAGCAACCATGCCATGACGGAAGCCCTGGATAGCGTCGACAATCTTGACTCGCAGTTTCTGGAAAGGGTGCTGACCACGCGCGACGACCGCTTGTTCACGCTGGGATTCAATAACGGCTTCGAAGAAGAGTTTCACCCCACGCCAGGTGCGATCAAAAGCCTTTTGGGCATGCTGGCACAACACTTCCACTACCTCGTTGTCGATTTGCCCCAGGCCGGCGGCATGATCGCCAATGAAGTGTATTCACATGCGCATATTACCTGCCTGGTGTCCGATCACTCCGTCCACTCAGGCCGCATTCTTACCTCCCTCATCGGGCACATTAAAGGCAATCTCGGTGCCCCGGTGATGCACGTGGTGCTCAATGCTTCGCGACCGCCGATCCGCGCTCAAGTCGATACACAGGAATTTGCAAAGGCTATTTCGCAACCTGTCACCCTCGCCATTCCCTATGACGGAAAATTTCCCGGCATGGCTGAAGACCTGGGCCAGGGCCTGGACAAGGAAAGTCTGATGGCGAAGTCCGTTGCTAAATTGGCTCGCACGCTAACCGGCGAAATGGTGCATGACGAAACAAGCGTCAGCTGGCTGCGCCGGCTCTTCCTGAGGACGGCCTGATGTTTGGCCGCAGATCCAAGGCTCCAGACCTCGGCGAGGCACAAGGCACCGCCATGCGGTCAGTGCCTGTGCCCGCGAAAGGGGTTACTACCAGGGCAACGCAGAACGCCATCACCGACGGCGAAAGCACCACACGACGCCCGGCCATCCTGGGCACCGCTGGTTTTCGTGGTGTCGATACCGCACGTACGATCGTGCGATCCGAGCATTACGCCACGGCTCGGCAGTTCGTATTTTCAACGCTGAACGTTTCGGCCGCACTGGCCATGTCGCGCGACCAAGTGCGTGACGAGATCGAGAAACTGATCTCTGAACTGGCGCTGCGCGAGCGCTTGCCGATCACGCAGCAGGAACAAGGGCAGATGACCGACGAGATACTGAACGACATGTTCGGTATTGGACCGATTGAGCCTTTGCTGAGCGATGACACCGTGAACGACATCATGGTGAATGGTCCCGATAAGGTATACGTCGAGCGTAAGGGCAAGCTGACTCTGACGGAGCTCAAGTTCCGCGACCATGCGCATCTGGTGAATGTGGCGCAACGCATCGCCGCGGCGGTCGGTCGACGGGTGGACGAAAGCAGCCCGATGGTGGATGCGCGGCTGGCCGACGGGAGCCGGGTCAACGTGGTGATGCCGCCGCTGGCGCTTGACGGCGTTTCGATTTCCATCCGCAAGTTTTCGCGTAGCAACCTTACCTTGCAGCGCCTGGCAGGCTTCGGCAGCATGTCCACGGCCATGTCCAAGGTACTTCAGGTTGCCGCGGCCTGCCGCCTGAATATCATTATCTCTGGAGGCACAGGGTCGGGGAAGACCACCTTGCTGAATGCCATCTCGCACTTCATTGATTTAAGCGAACGCATTGTAACGATCGAAGATGCCGCGGAATTGCAGCTGCAGCAGCCGCATGTCGTGCGCCTTGAGACGCGGCCGCCCAATATCGAGGGCGGAAACGCCGTGACTCAGGGCGATCTGGTCCGTAACGCGCTGCGCATGCGTCCCGACCGTATCATCCTTGGCGAAACCCGTGGCGCGGAGGCTTTCGATGTACTCCAAGCCATGAATACCGGCCACGATGGCTCTATGACGACACTGCACGCCAACACCCCGCGGGATGCCCTGATTCGTCTGGAAAGCATGGTGATGATGGCCAATGGCAACCTGCCGCTGTACGCGATCCGCCGCCAGATCGCCAGTGCGGTGCATATGGTGGTGCAGATCGAGCGCATGCGTGATGGCACACGGCGCCTCACCAGCATCAGCGAAGTCATGGGCATGGAGGGTGATGTCATCGTGACTCAGGATCTGTTTCGCTTCAATTTCGAAGCATCCGCGTTCGGCGCCGAGGTGCAGGGTACGTACGATACTTCGGGGCTACGGCCGGCTTTCAGCGAGCGTGCCCGCTACTATGGACTAGAAGCGCAATTGCTGGAGGCGATGAAGGGATGAGCGAAGCGGACCGCGTTGCCCTGCTGGTGTTTTTCATTGTGGTTTTTGGCGGCGGACTGTTTATCGTCGCCAAACGCGTGCTGCGCAAATCCGACAAGGAAAACGTGCGGGACAGGTTGCGCCAGCTGACGACCGGACTGCCATCCGACACCGAGATCAAGACAATAGCGGAGACGGCGCGCGCGCTGCGCGAGGCGCGGCGCCGGCGGCTGCGCGCTTCCATGGGGTTCTTGGGAATCTATCTGGCGCGCATGGAAGCGCTGGGCGGTCGACGAGGTGTGTACACCATTGCGCTGGGGGTTCCGTTTCTGTTCTTGCTTACGCTAGTGGTCAACTGGCTGCTGCTGCCTTTTCCATGGTGGCTGGAAGCCTTGCTGGCCATCGCCATTCCCGCAGCGGCCGGTCACCTTGCCTATCAGACGCTGGTCGAACGTTTTCGTAATGCCTTCCTGGCGCAGATGCCCGATATTCTGGACACCATTACCCGCGCCAGCCAGGCGGGCGTCCCCGTGGCGCAAGCCATACGCAATATCGGTGACATCTACGATTGGCCTGCCGGCCCTGAATTTCGTCGCATTGGCCAGAATCTCCAGGTGGGAAACGACATGACGACCGTGCTCGATGAGGCCGAATTGCGCATTCGCGTGGCAGACTTTTCCTTTCTTTGTGTCTGCTTGCAGTTGCAACGCGAAACTGGCGGCTCGCTAAGCGCCACACTGACGAACTTGGCCGGTGTCATACGTGAACGACGCGATCTACGGTTGAAAGCACGAGCGCTTACCGCCGAAGCGCGCATCATGTCCAAGGTTTTGGCTGCGATCCCGATGGTCATGCTGGCGCTGATGTGGTTCATCAGCCCCGACTACATTCGCGTGCTTTTTCAGACCAAAAACGGCAACGTCATTTTGGCTTGTGCCGGCCTGCTGCTGAGCATCGGGCTAGTGCTGGTTAACCGCCTATCCAAGCTCAAGTCTTGACATGATATTCACCTTGATCGACTGGCTGAACATTGTCATCCTGCTGCTGGCGCTAGCTGGCCTGGGGTGGTACGCGCGGACCCAGTTAGGCGTGCGGGCGCGCATACGCAGGCGTCTGGAAACGGTGGCTCAGGGGCCCAATGCGGATATCTCTTCGCATAGCGCACTCACGGTTCGCGAGCGCAGTGTCCAGCTATTGTCGGCGATGGGACGACGCTTACCAGTCTTTAACGGTTCGCAACGGCGGGAAATGCGCGGCAAATTAGTGTCGGCTGGCTATCGCCAGGCCGTCGCCTTGCCGGTGCTTATGGGTACCGCTATTGCTACCGGCCTGCTGCTGGTCCTATTGGTGGCTTTCGTACTGTGGCCTCGCTTAGAAGCGGCTGGAATGACGCTGAAATTGACTAGCGCCGGATTTGGCCTATACCTTGGGCTGCTGCTGCCACGCATTGTGCTGGATAAACTGGTGCAGCGACGGCAACTGGCCATTGCCAATAGTTTTCCCGATGCGCTCGATCTGATGGTGGTGTGCGCCAATTCGGGTCTTGGTCTGAACGCCACGATTCAAAGAGTCGCCCAAGAGCTGGAATTTCTGGCACCCGAATTGAGCGATGAATTCACCCTGACGGCAGCGCAGCTACAAATTAGCGGTGATGCGTCGCAGGTATTGCGCCAGACTGGCCAACCGCGTCGCCATGGACTCGGTACGCAGCCTGGCGTCCACGCTTAGCCAGTCCCGTCAATATGGCACGCCCATTAGCGAGGCGCTGCGCATTCTGTCGGCCAGCGAGCGCACGGCCCGCCGGATGCGCACCGAAGAAGCCGCCGCGAAGCTCTCCACCAAAATGACCCTGCCCATGATGCTGTTCATCCTGCCGACCGTCCTTCTCATTGTGGCCGGACCCGCCGTACTCGGCCTCATCAATTCATTCGGCGCCTTGTCGAAATAGGGATAGCCCCATGACCCGATTTATATTTGTATTGACATCTTGCCTGCTGCTGGCCGCCTGTTCGCCTATGCGCACAGTGAAAGTTCAGCCTCTCGAAAGCGCCGTCGACAGAGTGGCGCTACAGGCAGGCGACCTGCGGATTGCCGGCAGTGCGCTGGCCAGCGGCGATCTCGACGTGGCGCTTTCCTTGTACCAGCGTATTACGACCGCGCAACCTCAAGTAGTGGACGGTTGGTTAGGGCTAGCCACTGCTCGATATCTCTCTGGCGACATTTCGCAAGCGCGCCAGGCATACCAGGCGGCGATCGACATTGATCCCCAGCAACTCGATGCGCACCTGGGACTGGCTCGCATGGACATCCGGCAACGGCGGTTGCCCGAAGCCATTGCCCGATATGAAGGCATGCGCAAACAATGGCCAGACAACCCCCTTGTGCTGGCGGGGCTGGGCGTCGCTCATGATCTTTCGGGCAATCACCCGCAAGCACAGACTGCTTACCGGCAGGGTCTTGCCGCGCATCCAGACGATCCCGCCCTGCGTAGCAACCTAGGCCTTTCGCTGTCGCTCAGCGGCAAACCCCGCGAAGCTGTCAATGTGCTGCTCGATGTCATGGGCGTACCGGCTTCACTTCCGCAGGGTCGCCAGAACCTGGCCTTGGCCTACGGCTTGATGGGCCGCGAGGATGCCGCCGAAAGCATACTGCTGGGCGACCTTCCTCGAGAAACCGTGCAAGACAACCTGAAGTTCTACCAGGAAGTCCGTCGGCGGATGAAAGCCGAGGAGTAAGCCATGGTCTGCCTGCAGCGCCTTGGTGATCAGCGCGCGCGCCCAGGTCCGATTAGCAGGGCCAGAAAACGCCGTCTCGGGCAGCGCGGAGTGACGGCCCTGGAGTTCGCACTCGTTGCCCCTACCGCCATTCTGGTGCTGTTTTTCGCCATCGAGATGGGCATCATGATGATGGCCGACGCCACGCTGGGTCGTGTGGCTAATGAAATCGCCAGGCAGGGCCAAACGAACCGGCTGGACGGTTCAAATTGCACCCGTAGCATCAAGTCGCTGCTGTCGGCCGGCATGAGTAGTTGGGTCTTTGATGACGAAAAGCTTTTTGTCGATGTGCGCGTTTACGAGCCGGGTAAGTACACGAAGCTTCCCATTGACGACCCGAATTATCAGCCTCAGTGCAATATGGGCGGAAGAAACGCCCTGATGATTTACCGCCTCGGTTTCACGAGCACTGGTTTCTCGGGCATTCTCAGTTGGCTCAATATAAAAATAATGCGGTTTGAACGCAGCATCATCCTGCAAAACGAGCCCTGAACATGAACAGCGGAATAAATAGTTCTTTGCTCAGATCCCCCCGCGGGTCGGCCGCCCTCGAGGCGGCGATCATTCTGCCGCTATTCGTTTTTTTCCTGCTGGGTACGATCGACCTCTATCTGCACTTCCGGGCGCAATCGCAAGTCGACCGTGCCGCGAGCAGCGTCGCCCACAGCCTGTCCATGCAGCGGGAAATCTTCAGCGAGTCAGATTGCACGGCATCAAATGCGATATGCGTGTACCAAACCATTGCCGCCGACCTGTATCAGCCCTTGAATTTCTCTGCGGAAGGTCGCCTGAGCATCACCGTGCAGGTTGGCGTCGAGGACAAGAATACGCGAGCGGTGCGCTGGGCAACAGGCGAAGGATGGCCGGTAGACTATGGCAATACGTCGATAGGGCCCAGCCGCCTGGGCTCCACAGATGACCTGCCGGCGCCCCGTGTCGGTGACACGCTCATCTTGGTCGAAGCCCTGTATAAGCACGAGCCGTTTGCGCTAAGCTCCGGATTTTGGAAAACCCTGGGCGGCAGCCTGACGCTATACAGCCGAGCAGTGGCAAGACCGCGCTATGGCGATCTAAGCACACTGGAGCCCGCCGATGACTGACAGGCTAACGCTCATGTATCGCTCACTTTCCAGTCCAAGGTCGCGGCTTGGCGCATTCATCGGGCGGCTCTGGAGTCATGAGAAAGGAGCCGTCGCCCCCTTGTTTCTAGTCAGCGCCGGCCTCATTTTTGGTGTGGCCCTGGGCGCCATCGACCTGGCGCGCTACACCTCGGTAAAAGCCCGTCTGCAAACATCGCTCGACAACGCCGCATTGGCGGCAGGCCGGTTGGCCTCCCTCAAAGGCTTGAACGCCGACCTACTGGCCGAAGCGCGTGCGTACTTTCAAGCCAATTTCCCCGAAGCTTACCTGGGAAGCCAGGTCAGCCATGACACCCTGTCGTTGGATCCGTCTGATAACGGCAGCAGTCTGACC
Source organism: uncultured beta proteobacterium (assembly GCA_963706785.1). GTDB lineage: Bacteria > Pseudomonadota > Gammaproteobacteria > Burkholderiales > Burkholderiaceae_B > Pollutimonas. Next base: position 3,754 of record CAVPNJ010000007.1, on the reverse strand, counting down.
CTGAGCGTGCAGGGTCGGCTCCCTTTGCTTAGCACTGGTTTTCTCGACGTGTCGGCCTTTGGCCTGAAAACACGTAGCGTCGTCAGCTTGGGCGGCATCACCGACCTTGAAGTGGTTTTCGCCGTGGACAAGGGTGTACCCAAGGGTCGTTCCGGCCAGTCTTTGGTTAACGCCACGACAGCGCTGAACAGTTCCGCAGCCACGCTGGCTGGGCTATTGTTGCGAGATGGCAAGCAGGCTGTTCCCGGAGTTTACCTTGGGCTGGTACCCTTTTCGGATACGGTGAACGTGGGTGCCGCCGGAGTACCCTGGGTGTCCCGGTGGCAGCAGACCTGGGCCGGAAACAACAAGCTTACCTACAGCAACCCACATTACACCGACGCTGTATGGCGAGGCTGTATTGCCGAACCTCGGCCCTGGGAGCGCCCCAGCACTTCGATCAGCGCCTTGACACCCCAGGCCATTTTCCAGCCCGTCTTCGTTCGCGTTATGACGCGGTTCAATGAGAAGGGCACCGGTCCAGAATGGAAAGGCCTGCCGCTGAATGGTTTCAAGACAGACGAGAACGAAGAAGTCGCCGACCATTCCAGTTATGCGCAACCGCTACCGCTAGTCGCCAGGGATGGTATTGATGGCAAGCGCTTCGATCGGCGCTTATGGGCCGAGTTCGGCGGCCGTCGCAATGGCAAGACCGATGGCGACGCCTACTTCTTCGTGTATGGAGCCTTCGAACCTGAAAATTGTCTGTATGGCAATCGCACCCATTTCTTGCAAGACGACTACCCCTCGGTACAAAGCGCACTGGCTAAGATTGCCTCGGAAGCTTTACGCGGCGACACCCTGCTCCCGGCTGGCTTGCTATGGTCATGGCGGATGTTGCATCCCGACTGGCGTGGAGGCGCCGGCTGGAATTCAGACGCGCTGCCCGCCGGCGACGGTCCAAAAAAACAGGTAATTGTGCTGTTTGCAGGAGGAGACAACGCGAACTGGGCTCGCTTGAATGCCGACCCAGCCGGCAATCCTCATAATATGGAGCAATGGGCCGAAACCAACAACAACTTCGCATTCATGCTGAAGTACTACGTCAAGAAATGCGCCAACAGCGGTAAGAACTGCAGCACGCCGGCCAATCCGGAACGCCAGCACAATCAGCCACCCTTCCTGCCCGAAAAAAAGAAACAACAGGCCGACGAGTGGCAACGCCCCAGTACATCGTTACTGATGGCCGATCCTTATTCAGGTATGGTAAAACCAGACATCGCCGGTTGGCCTGCTATGGACGTCTACACCAATCGCGTGTGTAATGCGATCAAGGCGCAAAACATCAGTATTTATGTCGTGGACGTTAACCGCTCCGGCAACCAAGCGCTGGCAGATTGCTCCAGTTCCACGAAGGTGTATACGGTCAACGAACTGGAAGAGCTGCGTAATCGCATTCAACAGGCCCGGACGACCAGTGCAGAACTTCGCTTGATTGAATGACGAAACACTGCACCACGACGCTATTTATTGTATCGACGTGATAGTTCAGGAATTGTCGCAACTTAATCAGCGACACTGCGGTTGGGTTACCCCAGCGAGTGGCGTTTACGCCACCGGCCTATAATTACCTTGCTAAAAGTACTTGCGTTATTTCGCGCGAAAGGCTAATATGTATGACTTGCCTACTGGGTTAAGTGTATATATCAACTATATTTCATTTGGCCCCAAGGCAACAAGAAGCATCAAAGCGAATTTTTAGCAAGATTTCAACCCAGGCTTTGGTGGTTTCAAGTACATGTGTTTTTAATATGTGTATGTTGGGGCGGCCAAATCTGACGGGACCAAAACTGGTTGTGCGGCACTACTAATTGTTAGTAGGGCGAAGCGGCTAAGTTGGAACAGGAAAAATCATGATCCAAATGCAGACCACGCTGGACGTGGCCGATAACACTGGCGCACGCAGAATCATGTGCATTAAGGTGTTAGGCGGCTCGAAGCGCCGTTATGCCGCTATCGGTGACATTATTAAAGTTAGTGTCAAAGATGCGGCCCCACGCGGGCGCGTCAAAAAAGGCGAAATTTACAACGCTGTAGTGGTTCGTACCGCTAAGGGCGTTCGTCGTAAAGACGGCTCGCTGATCAAGTTCGGTGGCAACGCTGCCGTGTTGCTCAACGCCAAACTGGAACCCATCGGTACCCGTATCTTCGGACCTGTCACGCGCGAATTGCGTACAGAAAAGTTCATGAAGATCGTGTCGTTGGCTCCAGAAGTGCTGTAAGGAGCAAACCATGGAAAAAATCCGTAAAGGCGACGAAGTCATTGTGTTGACTGGTCGCGACAAAAAACGTCGTGGCACCGTGCTGCAACGTGTTGACGCCGACCACGTGCTGGTCGAAGGCATTAATGTCGTCAAGAAACACGTGAAGGCCAATCCTATGGCCGGCTCGCAAGGTGGCATTATCGACAAGACCATGCCCATCCACATTTCGAATGTGGCGCTTTTCAATCCCGAAACCGGCAAGGCCGATCGCGTAGGGATCAAAGAAGTCGATGGCAGCAAGGTCCGTGTATTCCGTTCCAGCGGCGCAGTCGTTGGCGCCAAGGCTTAAGGGGCGAAGAACATGGCTCGTTTACAAGAGTTTTACCGCAGCAAGGTCGCGGCCGACCTGCAAGCCAAATTTGGCTACAAAAGCGTAATGGAAGTCCCACGCATCACCAAGATCACCCTGAACATGGGTGTATCCGAGGCTGTGTCCGACAAGAAGGTCATTGAGCACGCTGTCTCTGACCTGACCAAAATATCAGGTCAAAAACCAGTTGTCACCAAGACGAAAAAGGCTATCGCGGGCTTTAAAATCCGTGAAGACTACCCTATTGGTTGCATGGTCACATTGCGTGGCCGCCGTATGTACGAATTCCTGGACCGCCTGGTCGCCGTGGCTCTGCCGCGCGTTCGCGACTTCCGTGGTATTTCAGGTCGTGCGTTCGATGGACGTGGCAACTACAACATCGGGGTAAAAGAGCAGCTGATTTTCCCTGAAATCGAATACGACAAAATCGACGCCGTACGTGGGATGAACATCAGCATCACTACTACAGCCAAGACCGACGACGAAGCCAAGGCACTGCTTACCGCCTTCAGCTTCCCGTTTCGCAATTAAGGGGCGATGACGTGGCAAAACTTTCACTCATCAATCGCGATATCAAACGCGCCAAGCTGGCAGAAAAATTTGCACCTAAACGTGCTGCACTGAAAGCAATTATCGACGATCAGTCCAAGTCTGACGAAGAGCGCTATCAGGCCCGTTTGCAACTGCAACAACTGCCCCGCAACTCGAACCCAACTCGCCAGCGCAATCGTTGCGTCGTCACGGGTCGTTCGCGTGGCGTTTACAGCAAGTTCGGTTTAACTCGTCACAAGCTGCGCGAAATGTCGCTGCGTGGCGAAGTGCCGGGCATGACCAAAGCCAGCTGGTAGGAGAATTACACATGAGCATGAGCGATCCCATCGCCGACATGTTGACCCGTGTGCGTAACGCACAACAAGTCAATAAAACGTCGGTTAGCATGCCCTCCTCGAAGCTGAAGGTAGCTATTGCTGCCGTGCTGAAAGATGAAGGCTACATCGACAGTTTCCAAGTTTCCAGCGACAAGGCCAAGCCTGTTCTGGAAATCACACTTAAGTATTACGCTGGCCGTCCGGTCATCGAGCGTATCGACCGTGTGTCCCGTCCTGGGCTGCGTATCTACAAAAGCAGCAAGTCCCCTAAA
>CAVPNJ010000006.1:0-288414 GCA_963706785.1 uncultured beta proteobacterium | reverse complement strand
ACCGATTACTCGATGCGGCTTATCTGACTTCGACCGCGACGCTCAGACCTGACGCCGCCGGGCCACCGGCGGCGTCAGAACCGTCGGCAGCGCCTTCGGCAGCGTCTCCGGCCAGTCGCGGCTGTAGTGCAGGCCGCGGCTCTCGTGCCGCGCGCGCGCGCATTCGACGATCAGCGCCGCGACGTCGACGAGGTTGCGCAGCTCGAGCAGGTCGCGCCTGACCTTGAAGTTCGCGTAGTACTCGTGGATCTCGTCGCGCAGGAGCGCGAGCCGATGCTGCGCGCGCGCGAGCCGCTTGTCGGTGCGCACGATGCCGACGTAATTCCACATCAGGCGGCGCAGCTCGTCCCAGTTGTGCGCGACGACCACTTCCTCGTCCGGATCGGTCACGCGGCTTTCGTCCCAGTCGGGCAGCGGGGCGTGGACGCCGCGCTGAGAAGCCGTCTGCCTCGATCGCTTGCGCAGCCGCGCGGCCGAACACGAGGCCTTCGAGCAGCGAGTTGCTCGCGAGCCGGTTCGCGCCGTGCAGGCCGGTGCAGGCGTCTCGCCGACGGCGTAGAGGCCCGGCCAGGTCCGTGCGCGCCCGCGAGATCGGTCACCACGCCGCCGCACGTGTAATGCGCGGCCGGCACGACCGGGATCGGCTGCTTCGTGATGTCGATGCCGAACTCGAGGCAGCGCTCGTGGATCGTCGGGAAGTGCTCGCGCAGAAATGCAGCGCGGCTGATGGCTGATGTCGAGGTACACGCAGTCGACGCCGCGCTTCTTGATCTCGAAGTCGATCGCGCGCGCGACGATGTCGCGCGGCGCGAGTTCGGCGCGCTCGTCGTGCGCGGCATGAAGCGCGTGCCGTCGGGCAGCTTCAGCACGCCGCCTTCGCCGCGCACCGCCTCGGAGATCAGGAACGACTTCGGCGTACGGGTGGAACAGGCAGGTCGGGTGGAACTGGATGAACTCCATGTTCGCGACGCGGCAGCCCGCGCGCCACGCCATCGCGACGCCGTCGCCGGTCGCGATGTCGGGATTGGTCGTGTAGAGATAGACCTTGCCCGCGCCGCCGGTCGCGAGCACCGTGTGCGGCGCCTGCGATCGTCACGGTGCGGCCGCGTTGCAGATCGAGCGCGTACAGGCCATGACAGCGATGGCCGGGCAAGCCGAGGCGGTCGGACGTGATCAGGTCGATCGCGTAGTGATCTTCGAGCACGTGATGTTCGGATGGTTGCGCACGCGCTCGCTGAGCGTGGCGACGACGGCGTGGCCGGTCGCGTCGGCGGCGTGGATGATGCGGCGATGGCTGTGGCCGCCTTCGCGCGTCAGGTGAAAGCCGAGTTCGGCGGCATCGTCTTTCGTGAACGGCACGCCTTGTGCGATCAGCCATTCGATCGCCGCGCGCCCGTGCTCGACGATGAAGCGCGTCGCGGCTTCGTCGCACAGGCCGCCGCCGGCGACGAGCGTGTCGTCGACGTGGTTTTCGATGCTGTCGGCCGAATCCAGCACCGCGGCGATGCCGCCTTGCGCCCAGTCGCTCGCGCCGTCGGTCATCGATGCGCTTGGCGATCATCGCGACGCGCCGCGTCTCGCGCCAGATTCAGCGCGACGCTCAGACCCGCCAGGCCGCTGCCGACGATCGCTACATCGAAATTCATGCTGCCGCTTCTCCGTCCGTGTTGCCTTGCGGCGCGCATTGGCCCGCCGCTAAAACGCGAGAGAACGTGAACACAGCAAGCGGCTGACCGGGATAAACTTCCGCGACGGAGCGATGTCGGCAACGACGCGTCAATAGCGCGCCGAAAACAAAAAGCCCCGCACGTATGCGAGGCTTTTTGCTGTCTTCGTCTGCGCTCAGTGCAGAAACCAAGATTTACTTGATCTTGGTTTCCTTGTAGTCAACGTGCTTGCGGACGACGGGATCAAACTTCTTGATCAGCATCTTTTCCGGCATGTTGCGTTTGTTCTTCGTCGTCGTGTAGAAGTGACCCGTGCCTGCGGTCGATTCCAGCTTGATCTTGTCGCGTGCGCCTTTGGCCATGATTGTGCTCCTTAGACTTCACCGCGTGCGCGCAGGTCTGCGAGCACGGCGTCGATACCGTTCTTGTCGATCAGGCGCAGGCCGGCGTTCGAAACGCGCAGACGCACCCAACGGTTTTCGCTTTCAACGAAGAAACGGCGGTTCTGCAGGTTCGGCAGGAAACGACGCTTGGTCTTGTTGTTTGCGTGGGAAACGTTGTTGCCGCTCATCGGCGCTTTCCCAGTTACTTGGCATACGCGTGCCATGAGAGCACTCCTAATACGCTAATTCTGAGTTCGAACGCCTGGTGACAAGCTTCCCGGTTCGAGCCACGCCTTAAGTTGCCATCGGAACTAGAGTCAGCATGGGCCTTCCACGGAACACCTTGATGCGCTTCGGAACAGGTGGGTTGAAAGAAGCAAACCGGGATTATAGCGGGAAAAAAGCTCGCAATATCAAACCTTATTTGCGATTTCGGTCCGATCGAGCGTGCGCGCGGCCCGCTTCATTCGCCTCACAGCCAGCCGTGCCGCGCGAACGAGAACACTGTCGTGCGCCGACCACCAGATGGATCGAGCAGTCGCACGTCGATCAGCGTCAGCGCGTCGCGCAGCGTGTGCGTCAGCCGGCGGTCGCTCGCGCTCGGCTGCGACGGCGCCCGACGGGTGATTATGCGCGACGATCAGGCCCGCCGCATTCAGCGTCAGCGCGCGCCGCACGATCTCGCGCGGATACACCGCCACGCGCGTGAGCGAGCCGCGCGCCGATTCCTCCGCAGCAGCAGCTGATGCCGCGCGTCGAGAAAGAGGGACACGAACACTTCGTACGGCCGCGTGCCGATCAGCAGCCGCAGATAGTCTTCGACGGCGTCCGGCGAATTCATCAGCGAGCGCTCGCGCATCTTTCTCCGCGAGCGCGCGCCGGCCATTTCCACGACCGCGAGCAGCTGCGCCTCTTGCGCCGGCCCGATGCCGCGCATGCCGCGCAATTCCGCGGCGGAGCGCGTCGAGCACGCGCGCAGGGAGCCGAAGCGGGCGAGCAGCTCGCGCGCGACGATCGACAGCCGTCGTGGCCGGGCACGCCCGAGCGCAGGAACAGCGCGATCATCTCCGTGTCCGACAGCACGCGGGCCCGGTATCGAGCAGCCGCTCGCGCGGCATGTCGTCTTCGTGCCATTTGCGGATCGGCGTGAAGGCCGCGCTGCGGCGGTCTCGCCGGCTCGCGCGACGCGTCGGCGCCGCGCACGAGTCGCATGCGCAGCGTTCATCGTCGTCCTCGCAGGACGGTCATGTGATCGCGCGTGCCGGGTGGTGCGCGGGACACGCGCGACGGACGCGGCGCACGACGCCGCTGCTCGATGTGGCTTACAATAGACGCTTTGCGCACGGCACCCCGACGGTTTGCCGCACGCGTCCGCAGCGCGCCCCGTGCGGCGCACGCGTGAGCGCGCTTCGACTGAGCGAGCATTGCATGAGCATCATCGACATTTCCGAAGTGAAGCCCGGTTCGCACGTGACGCTTCACTACCGGCTTTCCCTTGCCGATGGCGCCGAAGTCGTCAATACCTTCAACGACAAGCCCGCCACGCTGCTGCTCGGCGCCGGTCAACTCGCGCCGCCGCTGGAAGACATTCTGCTGGGTTTGAAGGTCGGCCACCATTCGACCTTTCAGCTAACGCCGGAGTCAGGCGTTCGGTCCCCGCAATCCGGAGCTGATCCAGCGCGTGTCGCTGGCCACGCTGCGCGAAAACAGCATGATCGGCGAGGATTTTTCGCCGGGCGATCTGGTCGAATTCAACGCGCCGGGCGGCGGCCGCTACGCCGGCGTGCTGAAGGAAGTCGGCGAAACGTCGGCCCTGTTCGATTTCAACCACCCGCTTGCCGGCCAGGCGCTGGCGTTTGAAGTGAAAATCATCGGGATTCTGTAAACATGAGCATCACGGATACGACTCTTGCCGAAGCCGAGATCCTGCTGGCGCAGCCGCGCGGATTCTGCGCCGGCGTCGATCGGGCGATCGAGATCGTCGAGCGGGCGATCAAGCTGCATCGGCTCGCCGATCTACGTGCGCCACGAAATCGTCCATAACGCCTACGTCGTCGAAGATCTGCGCAAGAAGGGCGCGATCTTCATCGAGCGAGCTGGAAGAAGTGCCGCCCGGCAACACGGTCATCTTCAGCGCGCACGGCGTGTCGAAGGCGGTGCGCTCGGAAGCCGAGTCGCGCGGCCTGCGCGTGTACGACGCCACCTGCCCGCTCGTGACCAAGGTGCACATCGAAGTCGCGAAGATGCGCCAGGACGGCTTCGACATCGTGATGATCGGCCACAAGGGCCATCCGGAAGTCGAAGGCACGATGGGCCAGGCGGGCGAGGGCATGCATCTCGTCGAGGACATCGAAGACGTGCAGGCGCTGCAGCTGGCCGATCCGCAGCGGATCGCGTTCGTCACGCAGACCACGCTGTCGGTCGACGACGCAGCCGCAGATCATCGGCGCGCTCAAGGCGAAATATCCGTCCATCCGCGAGCCGAAGAAGCAGGACATCTGCTACGCCACGCAGAACCGCCAGGACGCGGTGAAGTTCATGGCGCCGCAGTGCGACGTCGTGATCGTGGTCGGCAGCCCGAACAGTTCGAACTCGAACCGGCTGCGCGAACTGGCCGAAAAGCTCGGCGTGCCTGCCTATATGGTGGACTCGCCCGACCAGATCGATCCGGTCTGGGTCGAGGGCAAGCGCCGCATCGGCGTGACGGCCGGCGCGTCGGCGCCGGAGGTGCTGGCGCAGGCGGTGATCGCGCGGTTGCGCGAGCTCGGCGTGCGCAACGTGCGCGCGCTCGAAGGCATCGAGGAAAACATCGCGTTTCCGTTGCCGCGAGGGTTGGGTCTGCCGGCCTGACATTCGCCACGAGTTGAAAGAAAAGCGCGCCCTCGGGCGCGCTTTTTTTCGCCCGTGACACAGCGAGTCCGCGTAATAAAGTGCCAGATCATCAGAACAGCGCGCTTTTAGCGGTCTCCGCACAATATCTTTGGAATCTGATCCGGCGTTTTATCGCATTTTTCGTGATGCGGCCCCGTTATACGAGCCTAATCAGCTGCGCGGAATTTTGACGCACTAAAATCGTGCTTACGTCGAGATGCGCAAACGTAATACGTCACGCGAAGCGCGCTGTAACAGGCATTCCGGCGACCCGCCGCAACACTTGATGCCATTGGCTTCCACGGTGGTGCAACTGATGCACGAAAATCGGATCGCAACCGGGTTGCGCCTTTTGCGCGGATTTCGCGTCTAAAATAAGGTTGCAATGCAGGAAAACCCTGCCGGTTCAACAATATTGCCCGTCCGCAAAATTGGAGTTACAATGCGCGCGTTCTCAAGGCCTTAAGGGTCCCGAACAATGGATTTTGCAAGGCGCAGGAGACCTACTTAATGCGAGTCAAATTTGCTTACGCCGTGTCCATCGCGGCCGCGGTTGCGATGTTGACCGCGTGCGGCAAGAAACAGGATGGCGAGGCGGGAGCAGGCGCAGTTCGGCGGCAGCGGCCGCGCAGCGGCCGCGCCGGCGAGTGAAGCGACCGTCGTCAAGATCGGTCATGTCGCGCCCCTGACGGGCGGCATCGCGCACCTGGGTAAGGACAACGAAAACGGCGCGCGTCTGGCGGTCGAAGAAATCAACGCGCAGGGTCTGACGATCGACGGCCAGAAGATCACGCTGCAGCTCGACGCGCAAGACGACGCGGCCGACCCGCGCACGGCACCGCGGTCGCGCAGAAGCTGGTCGACGACCACGTCGTCGCCGTGGTCGGGCATCTGAACTCGGGCGTGTCGATTCCGGCGTCGAAGATCTATAGCGATGCGGGCATCGTGCAGATCTCGCCGTCGTCGACGAACCCGGCCTACACGCAGCAAGGTTTCAAGACGACGTACCGCGTCGTCGCGACCGACGCGCAGCAAGGTCCGGCGCTCGCCAACTACGCGACGAAGACGCTGAACGCGAAGAAGCGTCGTCGATCGTCGACGATGCGACCGCCTACGGCCAGGGTCTCGCGAACGAATTCGCGAAGACCGCGCAGGCGGGCGGCGTGAAGGTCGTCTCGCGTGAGGCGACGAACGACAAGGCCCGCGACTTCCGGGCGATTCTGACAAAGATCAAGACGTATTCAGCCGGACGTCGTCATGTACGGCGGCATGGACGCGACCGGCGGCCCGTTCACCAAGCAGGCGGCGGCGCTCGGCATCAAGGCAAAGATCCTTGCGCGGCGACGGCGTGTGTACCGACAAGGTGGCGGAGCTGGCGGGCGACGCCGTGCAAAACCTGGTCTGTTCGGAAGCGGGACTCGCGCTTTCGAAAATGGACAGGGGAGCGGACTTCGAGAAGAAGTACGAGGCCCGCTTCCACACGCCGATGCAGATTTACGCGCCGTTCACGTATGACGCTGTGTACGTGATCGTCGATGCAATGAAGCGCGCCAATTCGATCGAAGCGCCCAAGGTGCTCGCTGCGATGCCGTCGACCGACTACAACGGTGTGACGGGACACATCGCATTCGACGACAAGGGCGATTTGAAGGAGGGCGCGATCACGCTTTACGACTTCAAGGACGGCAAGAAAGACGTGCTCGACGTCGTGAAGATGTGATGGCGGGACGTTCAGCCTGACGGCGCCAGCTACCCAACGGTGCCGTTTTTGTATCCGTCCGAAGGTGCCCGCGGCCGCATCCGGCGGCGGGCGCGAATCGACGGCGATTAACCCTTACCGGTTTTTTACATCAGTACGCGCAGTGCCGTTGTCGATTTCGCTTGCACACCGGTTTATCGGCCGGTGATAAAGCGCGTAATCCAGTCGCACGGGCTAAGGAGCTTTAAATGGATATTTTCATCCAGCAGATCCTCAACGGTCTGGTGCTTGGCAGCGTCTACGCCATCATCGCACTGGGCTATACGATGGTGTACGGCATTCTGGGCATCATCAACTTCGCGCACGGCGACGTGCTGATGGTCGGCGCGATGGTTGCGCTCTCAGCCATAGGCGTCATGCAGAATCACTTTCCCGGCCTCGGCCACGTGCCGATCTGCTGATGCATCGCGCTGGTGGTCGCCGCAGTGGTCTGCGCGCTGGTCGGCTACACGATCGAACGCGTGGCCTACCGGCCGTTGCGCAAGGCGCCGCGTCTCGCGCCGCTGATCACCGCGATCGGCGTGTCGATCCTGCTGCAGACCGCTCGCGATGATGATCTGGTGCGCAATCCGCTGCCGTTCCCGCAGCTGCTGCCCGACCGATCCGATCAACGTGATCACGGCCACCGACACGACGTCCGGGCGCCGTGATCTCGATGACCGAAATCGTGATCATCGTGGTGGCGTTCCTCGTGATGGGCGGCCTGCTGCTGCTCGTGCACAAGACCAAGCTCGGCCGCGCGATGCGCGCGATCGCCGAGAACCCGGGCGTCGCGTCGCCTGATGGGCGTGAACCCGAACTTCGTGATTTCCGCGACCTTCATGATCGGCTCGGCGCTGGCTGCGCTGGCCGGCGTGATGATCGCGTCCGAATACGGCAACGCGCACTTCTACATGGGCTTCATCCCCGGCCTGAAGGCGTTCACCGCGGCGGTGCTGGGCGGTATCGGCAACCTCGGCGGCGCGATGGTCGGCGGCGTGCTGCTCGGCCTGATCGAACAGTTGGGCGCGGGCTACATCGGCAACCTGACGGGCGGCGTCTTCGGCAGTAACTATCAGGACGTGTTCGCCTTCATCGTGCTGATCATCGTGCTGGTGTTCCGTCCGTCGGGCCTGCTCGGCGAACGTGTTGCGGATCGCGCTTAAGCCGGGAGGAGTAAACAAAATGACCTCAATTCAACCGATCGAGCCGTCCACGACGCTCATCCCCGAGAAGAACATGAGCGAAGACGCTGACGCGTCGGCATCATCACCGCGATCTTCGTGATCGCCGCGCCGATGGTCATCGGCGCGGCCGGCGGCAACTACTGGGTCCGCGTGCTCGACTTCGCGATGCTGTACGTGATGCTCGCGCTCGGCCTGAACGTGGTGGTCGGCTTCGCCGGCCTGCTGGACCTGGGCTACATCGCGTTCTACGCGGTCGGCGCTTACATGGCGGCGTTGCTGTCGTCGCCGCACCTGACGATCGCAGTTCGAATGGATCGCGCATCTCGCGCCCGGCGGACTGCACGTGCCGTTCCTGCTCATCGTGCCGTGCGCGATGGCGCTCGCGGCGACCTTCGGCGTGCTGCTCGGCGCACCGACGCTGCGTCTGCGCGGCGACTACCTCGCGATCGTGACCTTGGGCTTCGGGGAAATCGTCCGGATCTTCATGAACAACCTCGATCGTCCGGTCAACATCACGAACGGTCCGAAGGGCATCACCGGCATCGATCCGGTGACGGTCGGCGGCTTCAACCTCGTCGCAGACGCACGACGCTGTTCGGCCTGAAGTTCCCGTCGGTGTACATGTACTACTACCTGTTCGTGCTGTGCGCGCTGTTCGTGATCTGGGTGTGTACGCGCCTGCAGCACTCGCGTATCGGCCGCGCATGGGCCGCGATCCGCGAAGACGAAATCGCCGCCAAGGCGATGGGCATCAACACCCGTAACGTGAAGCTGCTCGCGTTCGCGATGGGCGCGTCGTTCGGCGGCCTGTCGGGCGCGATGTTCGGCGCGTTCCAGGGCTTCGTGTCGCCGGAATCGTTCACGTTCTGGGAATCGATCGTCGTGCTGGCGTGCGTGGTGCTCGGCGGCATGGGCCACATTCCGGGCGTGATTCTCGGCGCGGTGCTGCTCGCCGTGTTCCCCGAATTCCTGCGCTCGACGATGGGTCCGCTGCAGAACGCCATCTTCGGTCATCAGATCGTCGATACCGAAGTCATCCGTCAGTTGCTGTACGGCCTGGCGATGGTGCTGATCATGCTGTATCGCTCGGAAGGCCTGTGGCCCGCCGCGAAACACGAAGACAAGATCGCGAAGATCGCGAAGCGCAGCGGCAAGAAGCCGGTGCGCGCCTAAGGCGGGAGAATCAGACATGAGCGAACAACAAACTCGATTGTCCGTGCAGGGCGTCAACAAGCGCTTCGGCGGCTTGCAGGCGCTGTCCGACGTGCGGCCTTCGAAATCAAGGAAGGCGAGATCTACGGCCTGATCGGCCCGAACGGCGCCGGCAAGACCACGTTCTTCAACGTGATCACGGGCCTCTACACGCCGGATTCGGGCGACTTCAAGCTCGACGGCGAGGCCTACACGCCGACCGCCGTGTATCAGGTGGCGAAGGCGGGCATCGCGCGCACGTTCCAGAACATTCGTCTGTTCGGCGGCATGACCGCGCTGGAAAACGTGATGGTCGGGCGCCACGTGCGCACGAAGCACGGCCTGATCGGCGCGGTGTTCCAGACGCCGGCCGAGCGCCGTGAAGAGCGCGAGATCAAGGAACGCGCGCTCGAACTGCTCGAATACGTCGGCGTGCTGCAATACGCGGACTACACGTCGCGCAATCTGTCGTACGGTCACCAGCGGCGTCTGGAAATCGCGCGCGCGTTGGCGACCGATCCGAAGCTGCTCGCGCTCGACGAACCGGCCGCCGGCATGAACGCGACGGAGAAGGTCGAACTCACGCGCCTGCTCGACAAGATCCGCGTCGGACGGCAAGACGATTCTGCTGATCGAACACGACGTGAAACTCGTGATGGGATTGTGCAACCGCATGACGGTGCTCGATTACGGCAAGGTGATCGCCGAAGGTCTGCCGCAGGACGTGCAGAAGGACCCGAAGGTGATCGAGGCATATCTGGGTGCGGGGGTCCACTGATGGCGACAACGAACGCAATGTTGAAAATCAAGGGCCTGCAGGTCAATTACGGCGGCATCCAGGCGGTCAAGGGTGTCGATCTGGAAGTCGGGCAGGGCGAACTGGTCACGCTGATCGGCGCGAACGGCGCGGGCAAGACCACGACGATGAAGGCCATCACGGGTCTGAAGCCGTACTCGGCGGGCGACATCGAGTACATGGGCCAGTCGATCAAGGGCGTGCCGACGCACGAGCTGCTCAAGCGCGGTCTCGCGATGGTGCCGGAAGGCCGCGGCATCTTCGCGCGCATGTCGATTCTCGAAAACATGCAGATGGGCGCGTATCTGCGCAACGATACCGACGGCATCCAGAAGGACACCGATCGCATGTTCGGCTTCTTTCCGCGTCTGAAGGAACGCGCGTCGCAGTACGCGGGCACGCTCTCGGGCGGCGAACAGCAGATGCTGGCGATGGCGCGCGCGCTGCATCTCGCGTCCGAAGCTGCTGCTGCTCGACGAGCCGTCGATGGGTCTGTCGCCGATCATGGTCGAGAAGATCTTCGAAGTGGTGCGGGAGATTTCGAACGAAGGGCTGACGGTGCTGCTGGTCGAGCAGAACGCGCGTCTCGCGTTGCAGGCGGCGAATCGCGGCTACGTGATGGATTCGGGTCTCGGTCACGATGTCGGGCGACGCGAAGAAGATGCTCGATGATCCGAAGGTGCGGGCGGCTTATCTGGGCGAGTAATTCGCGACCAGGCTGCTATCGAACGAAGAAGCCGCATGCGCTCGAAACGCATGCGGTTTTTTTATGCCGACGCCGACGTTGACTGAAGCCGCTTGCCGAGGCTCACGACTTCATCGGCGCGATAGCCGAGCTTTGCGTAGAACGCCTGCACGTCGGCCTTGCTGGCCAGAATCTGCAGATTCACCTTCGGACAGCCGCGCTTCGCCAGCTCGCTTTCCGCATGCTCGACCAGCGCGCGCCCGTAGCCGTGACCGCGCAGCGATCTCGTCGACGGCCAGCGAATACAGCCATCCGCGATGCCCGTCGTAACCCGCCATGATCGTGCCGATCACGCGCGCCATCGAGCACCGCCGACGAAGAACAGCTCCGGCTGCGTCGCCAGCTTGTTCGCGATCGACAGACGCGGATCGCGCTGCGGCTTCGCGGGATCCGCGTACTCGGGAAACGCATCGCGCCAGAGCGCGATCACCGCATCGGTGTCGCGCGCGTCGAACGTACGCGGATCGTCATCACAGCGAATCCAGCACTCGAACGCAGCATCGCCATCATCTGGTCGATCTCGTCCTTCGTCACGTTGAGCGCCGGCATGAAGCGCAGCAGGTTCGGACGCGCCGCGTTCAGCAGCAGGCCGTCGGGCTGCATCAGGCGCGCCTTCTCGACGATCTGCGGACCGTTGTCCGCTATCGAGCAGCAGCGCGCGCAACAGACCTTCGCCGCGCTCGCCCTTGAAGCCGCGCTCTTCCGACAAGCTGCAGCAGTTGCGACTTCAGATACTCGCCGCGCTCGCGCACGCCTTCGAGAAAGCCCGGCGCCGTCAGTTGCGAGATCACCGAATAGCCGACCGCCGTCATCAGCGGATTGCCGTTGTAGGTGCCGCCCTGATCGCCCGGCTTCGAAGCACGCGATCTCCGCCTTCGACAGCAGCGCCGCGAGCGGCACGCCGCCGCCGATGCCCTTGCCGAGCGTCATGATGTCCGGCTCGACGCCCGACAGCTCGTACGCGAACAGCGTCCCCGCGCGGCCGCAGCCGCTTTGCACTTCATCGACGATCAGCAGCAGGTTGTGCTTCTTCGTCAGCGCGCGCAGTTGCTGCATGAATTCGCGCGTCGCGGGAATCACGCCGCCTTCGCCCTGGATCGGCTCGAGCATCACGCCGACGGTCTTTCGCGTGATCAGCTTCTCCACCGACGCGATGTCGTTCAGCTCGGCCTTCGGGAAGCCCGGCACTTGCGGCGCGTAGATCGTGTCCCAGCCGGCCTTGCCGCTCGCCGACATCGTCGCGAGCGTGCGGCCGTGGAAGCTGTGATCGAACGTGATGATCTCGTACGCGCCGTCCTTGAACTTCTTGCCCCACTTGCGCGCGAGCTTGATCGCGCCTTCGTTCGCCTCGGCGCCGCTGTTCGCGAAGAACACCTTGTCGAAGCAGCTGTGCTGCGGTGAGCAGACCGGCGAGCTGCGCCATCGGCGCGTTGTAGAACGCCGGCGACGGGTTGATCAGCGTGCGCGCCTGCTTGTCCATCGCCTCGATCATGCCGTCGTTGCAATGGCCGAGCGAGTTGACGGCCCAGCCCTGGATGAAGTCGAGATAGCGCTTGCCGGTGTTGTCGTAGAGCCATGAGCCCTTGCCGTGCGTGAACACGATTTCAGGACGGTTCGTGATGAACATCAGCGATTCGACGGGGTACTCATTGAAATTCATGACAGCGGGCTCCACGAGAGCGATAACGAGGGGTTGAAGAAAGCGGCGTCGGAAAAAACAAAAGCCACGGTATCCCGTGGCTTCATTTCGTGCGCATCGAACAGCTGAACCATGAGCGCGAATCCGTGACGAGCCAGCGGCATCCCTAGGGAAGCGGCGAGCGGCGACGTCGGAGTGCTGGTCTGGATTTCGATTCATTCGCGAAGGATACGATACGACGTTTGTGCCGTGTAAACCGCGACGCGCGGATTTTCTGTCCGCGTCGCTGACACGTGCGAACATCAGACCGGATGCGCGAGATCGGCGGCGCTCGTGAACGAATCCGCGTAGAACTCGTCTTCCGGCAGCCGATGATGACTCGTGAAATCGCGCTGCGCCGATTCGACCATCACCGGCGCGCCGCACGCGTACACCTGGTACGCGCTCAAGTCTGGCAGATCTTCGATGACGGCGCGATGAACGAAGCCGGTGCGGCCGGTCCAGGCGTCGCTCGGCGTCGGGTTCGGAGAGCACCGGCACGAACTTGAAGTTCGGCACGTCGCTGCGCCCATTGCTCGGCGAGATCCATCATGTACAGGTCCTGCTTGCGGCGGCCGCCCCAGTAGAGCGTCATCGGGCGGTTCAGGTTCTTGAACACCGCGTGCTCGATGATCGCCTTGATCGGCGCGAAGCCCGTGCCCGACGCGAGCAGCACGATCGGCTTGTCGGAGTCGTCGCGCAGGAAGAACGTGCCGAGCGGGCCTTCGAAGCGCAGGATGTCGCGCTCTTTCATCGCGCCGAACACGTGATCCGTGAACGTGCCGCCGGGCATGTGGCGGATGTGCAGTTCGAGCGGGCCTTCGTGATGCGGCGGGCTCGCCATCGAATAGCTGCGGCGCTTGCCGTCCTTCAGGATGAATTCGATGTACTGGCCGGCGAGATATTGCAGCCGTTCGTTGGCGGGCAATTGCAGCTTCAGCTCGACGACGTCGTCGGCCTGCGTTCGAGCGCGTTCACGCGGCACGGCAGCTTCTTCACCTGCACGTCGCCGACGCCCGCGACTTCGCGCACGTCGATTTCGAGGTCGGTCTGCGCGGTCGCGCAGCAGAAGAGCGCCATGCCGCGCGTCTTTTCGTCGTTCGACAACGCCGACGACGAATGCGGCGCCTGTTCGACCTCGCCGCTCACGACGGTGCCCTTGCACGAGCCGCACGCGCCGTTCTTGCAGCCGTACGGCAGGCCGATGCCCTGGCGCAGGCGGCGATCAGCACCGGTTCGTCGGGTTCCACTTGAAACTGCCGGCCGCTTTGCCGGAGCGTTACGTTGAAAGCCATAGATCGTTCTGAGATGTGTGGAGTCGTGTCGAATCGCTGCTTCGATGACAGCGCGCGCGTTGCAGGCGACGGCTACAATGCACGACATGATTGCCACTCGAATCCTGCGCCGCGCGCGCGTGCTGATCGTCGGCTGCGGCGATGTCGGGCTGCGCGCGCGTGCCGCTCTTCAAGGCGCGCGCCGCCGCGCCCCGCGTGATCGCGCTCACGAGCCATCGCGAACGCGTCGCCGAACTGCGCGCGGCGGGCACGACGCCGATCTGTCGGCGATCTCGACGACCGCGCGCAGCCTCGGACGGCTCGCGGGCCTCGCGCCGACCGTGCTGCATCTCGCGCCGCCGCAGAAAGACGGCGACGACGACCGCCGCACGCGCGCGCTGATCGCCGCATTGTCCGCGCGCCGGCGCAGCGTCGCGCGCGGCACGGCGAGTGCAACAGCGCCGCATCGCGCATGGCGCGCCTGGTTTCGCGCGACTGTCGATAGAGCCGCGAAGGCCCGCGAAACTGCCGTGCATTGTACCCGACGCACCTTTCGCCGGACCGCGCGGCATCGCGCGCTCGTCTACGCGAGCACGACGGGCGTCTACGGCGACTGCGGCGGCGCGTGGATCGACGAAACGCGGCCCGTGCGGCCCGGGAACGCGCGCGCGAAGCGGCGCGTGTCGGCCGAGCGCGCAATTGCGGCGCGCGGCCGTGCGCGGCGGCTGGCGCGTGTCGATCGTGCGGATTCCGGGCATCTACGCGGCCAATCGCCTGCCGATCGCGCGCATCGAAAAGGGCATGCCGGCGCTCGTCGACGACGGACGACGTCTACACGAACCACATTCACGCCGACGATCTCGCCGCCATCCTCGTGCGCGCGCTCGCGCGCGCGGAAGCCGCAACGCGTGATCAACGCATCGGACGACACCGATCTGCGCATGGGAGATTACTTCGACCGCGTCGCCGATGCGTACGGCATGCCGCGCGTGCCGCGCATCACGCGCGGAAGAAGCGGAGACGCGGTCTCGAACCGATCACGCTGTCGTTCATGCGCGAATCGCGGCGCCTGACCAATACGCGGCTCAAGCGCGAACTGCGGTTACGACTTGCGCTATCCGACCGTCGATGATTTCCTGGGCGCGCGGCTAGATCAGCGCCGGAATCGTTTCGAGCAGCACGAAGCACAGCAACGCGCCGATCAGCGCGCCGATCAGATTCGGCTCGTACTTGTGGCGCCTGTGCATCGTGACGATGCCAGCGCCCCGATCAATACCGCGCTCAGCGCGACGAACGCCACGAGCGCGACGGTCATAGTGGGAGACCATGATGCCCTCCTGCTTTTTTGATAGTCGTTTTCAGTACCCGTGATTCGAGTATAAGTGTGACCTTTCGAGAAGGCATGCTGCGCTGCAGCGCCCGACGGTAGGTGCTTTCACCGATTTGCATGATCGTTCTATTCGATGCTGGCGATAACCGTCTGGTTACGCACCGAATAGCAACACTTTTCCCGCCGCAGCGCCGCGAGTTCCGCCTCGTCGAGCCAGCACCATGCGCCTTCGGCGAGCGTCGCAGGCAGCTCGAATCCGCCGATGCGCTCGCGATGCAGTTTCTCCACGCGATTGCCCGGCCGCCGCGACCATGCGCTTCACCTGGTGATATTTGCCTTCGAGCACGGTCAGTTCCAGCAGCCGCTCGTCGCGCCGCATGCGCCGCGAGCGCGGCGCTCGGTTTCGACTCGCCGTGCAGCAACACGCCGTCGCGCAGCGCGGCGAGTTGCGCATCGTCGAGCGGATGACGCGTCGTCGCGAGATAGACCTTCGGCACCTTGCGTTTCGGCGACGTGAACGCGTGGACGAACGCGCCGTCGTCGGAGAGGAGCAGCAGGCCGGTCGTGTCCTGATCGAGCCGGCCGACGCACTGCACGCCGCGCGTCGGCGAATTGCGGCGGCAGCAGATGAAACACGCTCAGATGATGCTGCGGATCGCGCGAGCACTCGTAGCCCGCGGGCTTGTTCAGCGCCAGATACGCCTTCTCGCGATACGGCCAGAGCTCGCCATCGACTTCGAAATCGAGCGGTGAACGCGGCGGGAAATCGGCGTCGCGGATCGGTGCACGATGCGCCGCCGATGCGCACGCGGCCGTCGGCGATGATCGCCGCGGCACTGGCGGCGCGAGCCGAAGCCTTGGGAGAAGAGAATGCGTTTCGAGGTCCATCGGAATCGCGCGGAAGTTGAAGCGCGCATTCTAGCAATCGCGCTCGGTCCGGCGAAGGACGCGTCCGCATCGGCCAAAAAATGCGCCGCCCGACCGCGGGCGGCGCCACATGGCGATGCGCTTCGGACGGCTACGTCGGACCGCGCATCGCCCAGGCAAACGCGGCGTCTCACTGCATGTCGATGCGGCCGTACACGCCGTCCGCTTCGTCATTCGGACCGGCGGCGAAGAAGAGCGTGTTGGACGGCTGCGCGTTGAGGTCGTTGCCGAACGCGATGCCCCACAGGCCGGGCTGCACGAACGCCGTGCCGTCGAATTCTGCAGCGGCCGACGAACTGGCCGCTCGATCGGATCGAACGCGTTGATCGTGCCGTCGCCGAAATTGCCGACGAGAATGTCGTTGCTGAAGCGTGCCGAAGTTGCCGGGCGCCTGCGCGACGCCCCACGGCGCATTCAGCGGCCGTCGCGGCGAAGCGCTGCAGCAGATTGCCGCTCGTATCGAACACGTCGACGAAACCGAGGCCCGCGCCCGCGACGTCGTCGTGGGCGTCGCTGTCCTGCTTGCGCGTAGGTGACGTAGAGCTTCGCGCCGATCGCCTGGATGCCGAACGGCGCGAAGTTCGCCGGGATCTGCGGGTCCTGGAAGCGCGCCGGGCAGCGGCGATCTTCGTGAACGTGTTGTCGAAGACGTCGATCGTGTTGTTGTGGAAGTCGGTCGCGTAGAGGCGGTGCGGCGCCGTTCGCGTCGTGGCGATCGCGAGACCCTTGTAGACGGCGCCCGACGCGCTCGAATCGGACGACGGTGATCGCGTGGGTCAGTGTCGACGGCTCGGCGCCCACGCGGTGATCGAGCCGCCTTCGCCCGCGAAGATGAACGCCGCGACGCCCGATTTGCCGTCGCGTGCGAGCGATGAAATCCGTCGTGCTGCCGTTGAAGACGATGCCGGTCGGGTTGGCGGGGCCGGATGCGCGTCGCGCGGAATCGCTCACGACCAGCGACTGCACGACGCCGTTGCCGTCGTAGAGCGTGGCCGTCTGCGTGCCGTTGTTGGCGACCCACACGAAGCCCTTCGGATTGAACGCGACGCCCCAGGCGTTCTTCAGATTCGCGTCCGTGTGCGGCGCGGCGACGGCGCCATCGGAGACGAGGATCGTCGATTTGAAGCGCGTCGCCATCGGCATGTTGTTATCCGAGCCGCCGCCGCACGAGGCGAGGCCCGACAGTGCCGCGATCGCGGCGACACGAGGCCAAGGCAATCGCGCGCGTGCGCATCGCTGCTGATTTCATGATGACGACCTCCGGCGCATGCGCGCCCGTAGTGGTTTCGTCATCTCTAAACGTTTGCGCGCGGGGGGTTATTCCGGTGGGAAGGTGGTTGAAAGGAAGAATGTGGCGGTGGGGCGAGGCGGCGGGAAGATGGCTGCGAGGTGCTTGGTGACTTCATTTGGTCGCGCTCGTGCACCGGTCACTGCTCGTCGTCGCGCGGACGCACGCAGCGCGGCGATGCTCTACGTGTGCGAGCACTACCTGCTTCAGGTGTAGTCGGCGCTTTGGACGCGCTCGATCCGCTTGACGCGTGGCGCGAGAATGCATGACGCGAGCGGCGCCCGGCGGCTAGCGATCGCTCCGATTTGCTCGACGGCCGCACGCGGGTCCACGCGCCAATGACGTCGCCGCGAACTGTGTCGGGACTGCCGGCACGCTGACATCTGAGCTATCCCGTCTTTACGTCGGCCTCCCGATGCGCTCGAAGCGCTTGCGCGGCGTGTGGCGACGCATGACGCGGCCGGCGCTCGGACGGCCGCGGGATCGATCCGATGCGCCCGACGGTCACGCGGGCGACGCGCTCAATGCGCCTCGCCGCGACCTTTCGATACCGTCGGGACGCCCCAGCCGAACAACGTGAAATTGGGCTGCTTGTGTTGGGCATCGTCCGCTTGCGGGCGTTCGATGGCCTTCGGCGGCGAACCTGCCGCAGACGTATGTCTTCGGCGGAGGCGCGGACGGGACCGGCTTCGGCTGCGAGGACGCGTGCCGCAGCAGCGCCAGCGCCTGCGGATTACGTGCGTCGATGGCGAGCGCGCGATTCGCGTTCCTGACTACACACGTCGATGCCTTCGACGCCGCGCAATTCCGCGCGCGTTGTATCGCGGCATCGCGCTGGCCTTCGAGACGCGTCAGGCGATCGGCCAGGCGCTGGATTTCCGCGCTGTCCTGCTGGCTCGCGGGAACGGTCTGGAGTTGCCGGCGGGCGCCCGCGAGATCGCGGGACGCGAGCGAGCGGCGGATGTCGGAGGCCGTGCGGGTCGGGACGGTGGGGCGCTGAGTGCTGGCGGCGGTGCGTGATGGTGCGGCGGGGCTTACGGCTAGCGCGGACGGCTGAACGACGTCCGCCGAGGCTGTGCGCGCCGGGGCGGTGGGGCTTGCCGTGGGAGCAGGCTGCTGCACGGTGTCTGCAGAGGCGGTGCGCGCTGGTGAGATCGGGCTTGCCGAGGTAGCGAGGCTTCTGCGCGGTGTCTGCGGAAGCGGTGCGTGCGGGAGCGGTCGGGCTTGCCGGAGTGGCGGCGTGCTGCGCGGTGTCCGCGGAATGACGGTGCGCGCCGGAGCGGTCAGGCTTGCTCGAGTGGCGCGGATTCTGCACGGTGTCTGCGAAAGCGGTGCGCGCCGAAGCGGTCGGGACTTGCCGGAGTAACGGAGTTCTGCACGGTGTCCGCGAAGCAGTGCGAGCGGGAGCGGTCGGGCTTGCCGGGGTACCGGGCTGCTGCACCGCGTCTGCAGGTCCAGTGATCGCTGAAGCGGTAGAGTTGGGCGAGGTGGCAAGCTGCGGCGCGGTTTCCGCGGAAGCGATGCGAGCGGGCGCGCTGGGGCTTGCCGATGAAGCGGACTGCCGCGCAATGTCAACGGAGGCGGTGCGAGCCGGCGAGTCGGGTTGTCGGTGCAGCAGATGCGGTGCGCGCCGGAGCCGCGCTCGACGTCGCAGCTTTGGCAACGACCGACGGCGAATTCATCGCGACACTCGTCGACGGTTGCGCCTGAACCACCGCACCACGCGACGCCTGCGTGTTCGCCTCGCTCGCCGCCACTTGTCCCGACGCCGCCGCGCCAGCCGATTTCGCCGCAGGCAGCGAGCCAATCAGCGCACCCGGCGGCGTCCCGCGCCCGTCTGCGACTGCGCCAGGCGCCTGCCCCGCCGGCGCAATCGATCCGCCCGCACTCTGCGCGGCGGTCGAACGCAGGCGGTTGCGTCGGCGCACGCACGTTGGAATGCAGCATCAACCCGACGCCCAGCCCCACCACGACGATGCCGCCCGCCGCAATCATGCGCACAGGCACGCGCCGCCGCTCGACAACCGGCTCGGGCGCGCCTTGCTCCTGCTCACGCAGGCTCGGATACACGAGGCTATTCTTGCGCACCATCGTCACGAGCCAGCCAGCGCGCGGCAGTTCCTCGATGAGTGCCTGACGATCGGACGTGAAGATCGCGCCTTCGCGATCAGCGCCGCAGAAGGGGCAGGTGTCGTCCTCGCTTCTCGACGTTGCGCCGCATCGCGCGCAGATCACGGAATCTAGCTGCAGAGAGTATTTGGAACGAATCATGCCGTACCCGGTGGAGTCCGGCCCGGACGAACGGCGTCCGGGCGCAACGATTCTCGCCGCAGAATAACTCAGTAAGCCGAATAATCGGCGTGCGAAGCAGCAAAAAAGTCAACAAAGGCTCGTTGCGCGGCCTATTGTCGTCGTTTCGCTGTGCGACGTCAGCGATCGCATTCGTAGCGGCGAGTGCAACGATTCTGGCAGCGAAACATTCTTAAGACCAGCGCCGGAATGCGTGGATTCGTCTGAGGGAAAAGCTAAAAGCGGGAGGGGATTTTTACAGCGAGCGTCTGAAGCGACGCGAGAGAGGTTGGTGCCCAGGGCCGGAATCGAACCGGCACGCCTTGCGGCGGGGGATTTTGAGTCCCCTGCGTCTACCAATTTCACCACCTGGGCAACCGCAATGACTGACCTGCGGACTGCGAGACCGGCGCACCGTTGAAAGGCACGCCAACCGGCAAGTCAGCGATTATGTCGGAAATTCGGGACGGAGGCAAGGGCGCCGCGTCCCGCCGATGCACCGCGCTTACTGGCTCAGATACGTGAACTGGCCGTTCCTGATGACGCCCATCACGCTCGCGCGCTGATCCAGGCCGACGTGATCCGTCGCGCTCGTGTTGACCACGCCGTTCGGCACGACCAGTTCATGCGCGTGCTCCAGTTCCGAGCGCAGCGCGACGCGAAACGCCTTCGTGCCCGGCTGCGCCGGCCTTCAGCGCGCGCGCCACGGCGTCCTGCAGGCGCGGATAGACGCCCGCCGCATCGCCCGCGAACTGCGTGACCGCTGCCCGGGCCGTACTTCGCCTCGTACGCGTTCGACGAACGCGAGCGCCGCCTTCTTCGACGGATGATCGGCCGGCAACGTGCGCGCGACGACGACCGGCTGCGTCGGGAACAGCGTGCCTTCGACGTCCTTGCCGCCGAGCTTGATGAACTCCGGCGTCGCGATGCCGTGCGTCTGGTAGATCGCGCCCTTGAAGCCGCGCTCGACCAGCGTGCGCTGCGGCAGCACCGTCGGCGTGCCGGCGCCGGCGATCAGCACCGCGTCCGGCTTCGCGGCCATCAGCTTGAGAATCTGGCCGGTCACGCTCGCATCGGTGCGGTTGAAGCGCTCGCTCGCGACGATCTTGATATGCCGCAGCTCGGCGAACTTCGATGAACTCGTTGAGCCAGCTATCGCCGTAGCTGTCCGCGAAACCGATGAAACCCACCGTCTTCACGTCGTGATTCGCCATGTAGCGCGTCATCACGTCGGCCATCGCGCGGTCGGTCTGCGCCATCTTGAACGCCCACACCTTCTTGCCTTCCTGCGGCTCGACGACGCGACGCCGAGCCGATCAGCGTGATCATCGGCGTCTGGCTATTCGGCGACCGGATCGAGCGCGGCGAGCGCCGCCGGCGTGATGTTCGGCCCGACGATCACGTCGACGTGGTCCTCGGTGATCAGCTTGCGGATGTTGCGCACGGCGGCGCCGGGGTCGGAGCCGTCGTCGAGGATGATGTACTCGGCGTTCTGGCCGGCGATCGTCTTCGGCCACATCAGCATCGCGTTCTTGCTCGTGATGCCGATCGCGGCGGCCGGGCCGGTGCTCGACAGATCGATGCCGACCTTCATGTGCGGCGTGCGCCGGCGGCTGGCAGACGCAAAAGCGCGCCGAGCAGCGGCGCAGGCGCGTGAACTTCGACAACTTCATGCGGAAGGTCTCCGTGACGGAAGTGGTGAATCGTATTCTCGCCGGCAGAACCGGCAGCGACGCGCGTTGTCGAGCGTTCAAAGTTCGTAGCTTTCGTGTTCGCCCGGAAAGCGCCTGCTCGATCAGCTTGCGGTTCATGCGACGGCGACAGCAGTTCGACGAGCGTATACACATAGCTGCGCAGATACGCGCCCTGTTTGAGCGCGAGCCGCGTCACGTTGCGTGCCGAACAGATGGCCGACCGGCATCGCGCGCAAATGGCGGTCGCGCTCGGCGATTGAACGCGATGTCGGCCATGATGCCGACGCCGAGCCCCAGTTCGACGTAGGTCTTGATCACGTCGGCGTCGATCGCTTCCAGCACGATGTCCGGGCGTCAGCTCGCGCAGCGCGAACGCCTGGTTGATCTTCGTGCGGCCGGCGAACGCGTTGTCGTAGGTGATCAGCGGGTACTGGGCGAGATCGTCGAGCGACAGCAGTTTGCGTTCGAGCAGCGGATGGTCCGGCAGCATCACGGCGACGTGGTGCCACTGGAAGCACGGCAGCGAGACCAGTTCCTTATAGTTGGCGATCGCCTCGGTCGCGATGGCGATGTCCGCCTGATCGTGCATGCACCATCTCGGCGACCTGCGTCGGGCTGCCTTGCAGAATCGAAAGATGCACCTTCGGAAAGCGCTTCTTGAACTCGGCGATGGCGGCCGGCAGCGAGTAGCGCGCCTGCGTATGCGTGGCGGCGATCACGAGATTGCCCTGATCCTGCGCCGCGTAATCCTTACCGACGCGCTTCAGGCTCTCCACTTCCTGCAGGATTTTCTCGACCGACGCAAGAATGATCCGCCCCGGCTCGGTCAGCGAGCGCACGCGCTTGCCGTGGCGCGTGAAGATTTCGACGCCCAGCTCGTCCTCCAGCTCGATGATCGCCTTCGAAACGCCCGGCTGCGACGTGAAACAGCGCCTTGGCCGCCTCGGTCAGGTTGAAGTTCTGCCGGACGGCCTCGCGGACGAAGCGGAACTGATGCAGGTTCATATATAACCTCAGTCCGCATATCAAAAGTAATTTTTCAGTCGTTTGCAATATAAGGCAAGTTTATTACGATCTGTCCAATTTTTCCAATATCCATATCTGTATTTGTCATAAGCAAATGAGCGTTCAGTCTGAACGGCGCTCGCGGCAGCGGACTCAATGGATATTCGAGGCGCGGCGTAGCCGGACGCGTCGTGCGTAACGCAAAAAACTTGGGGTCCCCGAATGTACCAATACGATCAGTACGACCAGACCATCGTCGACGAACGCGTCGCGCAATACGCCGACCAGGTCCGCCGCCGCTTGTCGGGCGAATTGAGCGAAGAGGAGTTCCGTCCGCTGCGCCTGCAGAACGGCCTGTACATGCAGCGCCACGCGTACATGCACCGCATCGCGATTCCGTACGGCAACCTGCGCAGCGACCAGATGCGCATGCTCGCGCACGATCGCGCGCGAGCACGACCGCGGCTACGGCCACTTCTCGACGCGCACGAACATCCAGTACAACTGGATCGAGCTCGAAGAAACGCCGGAAATCCTGCGCAAGCTCGCGTCGGTGCAGATGCACGGCATCCAGACCTCGGGCAACTGCATCCGCAACATCACGGCCGACCAGTTCGCCGGCGTGGCGCCGGACGAAATCGTCGATCCGCGTCCGTGGGCCGAAATCCTGCGCCAATGGTCGACGTTCCACCCGGAATTCGCGTGGCTGCCGCGCAAGTTCAAGATCGCGGTGTCGGCTTCGAAGGAAGACCGCGCGGCCGTGCAGATTCACGATCTGGGCGTGTATCTGAAGAAGAACGCGGCAGGGCGAAGTGGTCGTCGAGCATTCTCGCGGGCGGCGGCCTCGGGCCGCACGCCGATCGTCGGCGCGGTCATCCGCGAAGACCTGCCGTGGCAGCACCTGCTGACGTACTGCGAAGCCGTGCTGCGCGTGTACAACCGCTACGGCCGCCGCGACAACATGTACAAGGCGCGCATCAAGATTCTCGTGAAGGCGCTGAGCCCGGAGAAGTTCGCGGAGCAGGTCGAAGAAGAGTGGCAGCACCTGAAGGACGGCCCGTCGACGCTCACGCAGGCCGAAGCTCGACCGCGTGTCGCAGTACTTCGCAGCCGCCGGTCTACGAGAAGCTGCCGGACACGGACGCGTCGTACGAAAAGCATCTGCTCGAAAGCCGCGCGTTCGCGCGCTGGGTCGAGCGCAACGTGCGTCCGCACAAGGTGCCGGGCTACGCGTCGGTGACGCTGTCGCTGAAGCCGACGCGACGATCGCCCCCGGCGACGCCACCGACGCGCAGATGGAAGCCGTCGCCGATCTGGGCCGACGAGTACTCGCTTCGGTGAAATCCGCGTGTCGCACGAACAGAACCTGATTCTCGCGAACGTGAAGAAGCGCGACCTGTTCGCGCTGTGGGAAAAGCGCCAAGGCGCAAGGTTTCGCGACGCCGAACATCGGCTTGCTGACCGACATCATCGCGTGCCCGGGCGGCGATTTCTGCTCGCTCGCGAATGCGAAGTCGATTCCGATCGCGCTGGCCATTCAGGAACGCTTCAACGATCTCGACTACGTGTACGACCTCGGCGACCTGTCGCTGAACATCTCGGGCTGCATCAACGCGTGCGGTCACCATCACGTCGGCAACATCGGCATTCTGGGCGTCGATAAGGACGGCTCGGAGTGGTATCAGGTGACGCTCGGCGGCGAGCAGGGCACGGGCGCGACCGGCGCGCATCTGGGCCGCGTGATCGGCCCGTCGTTCTCGGCGGAAGAAATGCCGGACGTGATGACGCAAGGTGATCGACACGTTCGTCGAGAACCGCCATCGAAGGCGAGCGTTTCATCGAAACGTATAACCGCATCGGCATCGCGCCGTTCAAGGAACGCGTGTACGCGTCGCGTCAACCGGCTCACGCGTAACCGCGCAAAGGATACTGAACAGATGGCTTCTGATCATCAAGAACCGCGCGATCGTCAACGATGACTGGACGCGTCGTGCGTCCCGCCGAAGACGGCTCGCTGCCCGCGGTCGAACGAATTGCCGGCCGGCAAGGTGCTGGTGCCGTTCGCGTTGTGGAAGAGCACGAACGCGACGCGCTGATCGCGTCGCGCAGCGCAGGCAGAACTCGGCGTGTGGCTCGCGCCGGACGACGAACCGGCGGACATCGTCGCGCGACTTCGACAAGATCGCGCTGATCGCCGTGGACTTCCCGGTGTTCCGCGACGGCCGCGGCTATCAGCATCGGCCGCCTGCTGCGCGAGCGTTATGGCTACAAGGGCGAACTGCGCGCGATCGGCGACGTGCTGCGCGATCAGTTGCGTTTCATGTTCCGTTGCGGCTTCGATGCGTTCGCGGTGCGCGCGGACAAGGACATTCGACGACGCGCTGAACGCGTTCGACGAATTCAGCGTTCAGTACCAGGGCGCGGTCGACGATCCGTCGCCGCTGTTCCGCCGCCGTGCGCGCGCTGCCGCACTGCCGGAAGGCGTCGGCATGAGCGACGCTCGAATGCTCCGCCGGAACTCGCGCGAAGGTCGAACGCCTCGACGCGCTGCTCGATTCGATCGCCGCAGCGTCACGCGAACGTCAAGCTCGCCAGCAGCCTCGCCGCCGAAGACATGCTGCTCACGCACGCCATTCTTGTCGCGCGGCGTGAAGATCGGCATCTTCTCGCTGAACACGGGCCGCTTGCATGCCGAAACGCTCGGCATGATCGATCGCGTGAAAGAGCGCTACGGCTACGACATCGAACAGTTTCATCCGCAGCCTGAAGCGGTCGACGAATACGTGCGGATCGCACGGTCTGAACGCGTTCTATGAAAGCGTCGATCTGCGCAAGCGCTGCTGCGAGATCCGCAAGGTCGAGCCGTTGAACCGCGCGCTGTCGGACGTCGAGCGCATGGGTCACGGGCCAGCGTCGCGAGCAGTCGGTCACGCGCGCCGAACTGCACGAGGAAGAGCACGACGCCGCGCGCAACATCGCGAAGTTCAATCCGCTCGCGGACTGGACCGAAGCCGAGGTGTGGGCTTACCTGAAGGCCTTCGACGTGCCCGTCAATCCGCTGCATGCGCGCGGTTATCCGAGCATCGGCTGCGAGCCGTGCACGCGCGCGATCCGTCCCGGCGAGGACAGCCGGGCCGGACGCTGGTGGTGGGAGTCGCGCGACACGAAGGAATGCGGACTGCACGTCACGACCATCAAGGTCGTCGCGGAAGCACCCGGCTCGGCATCTGACGTGCAGGCGCCGAACGATTCGCCGCCTGCAACGCAGCACTCTGAATTGAATACGCGCGCTACGCCAGCAAGCTGAGTGCGACGCGAAGCAACGAAGGACCGACGAACATGAGCACCACGCTCGAATCAACCGTCAACGCCCCGCTCGCCAACACGGCGACCCGCATGGACCACCTCGACTGGCTCGAAGCCGAGTCGATTCACATCCTGCGCGAACTCGTCGCCGAATGCAGCAAGCCGGCGCTGCTGTTCTCGGGCGGCAAGGATTCGGTCGTCGTGCTGCATCTGGCGCTGAAGGCGTTCGGCCTCGGCGCGAATCGCAAGACGGTGCTGCCGTTCCCGCTCGTGCATATCGACACCGGCCACAACTACGCCGAAGTGATCGACTTCCGCGATCGCCGCGCCGAGGAGATCGGCGCGGAACTGGTGGTGGGTCATGTCGAAGATTCGATCAAGCGCGGCACCGTGCGGCTGCGTCGCGAGACCGATTCGCGCAACGCCGCGCAAGCGGTGACGCTGCTCGAAACCATCGAACGAGCACGGCTATCACCGCGCTGATCGGCGGCGCGCGCCGCGACGAAGAGAAGGCCCGTGCGAAAGAGCGCATCTTCTCGTTCCGCGACGAATTCGGCCAATGGGATCCGAAGGCGCAGCGCCCGGAACTGTGGAGCCTGTACAACGCGCGCCTGCATAAGGGCGAGCATCTGCGCGTGTTCCCGATCTCGAACTGGACCGAACTCGACATGTGGCAATACATCGCGCGCGAGAAGCTCGAACTGCCGTCGATCTACTACGCGCATCAGCGCGAGATCGTGCGCCGCAACGGCCTGCTCGTGCCGGTGACGCCGCTCACGCCGATGCGCGAAGGCGAGACGTCAGCGAAACGGCGCAGGTGCGCTTCCGTACCGTCGGCGACATCAGCTGCACGTGCCCGGTCGAGAGCGATGCCGACGACCTCGAGAAGATCATCGCCGAGACGGCCGTGACCGAAATCACCGAGCGCGGCGCGACGCGCATGGACGATCAGGCCTCCGAAGCTGCGATGGAACAGCGCAAGAAGCAAGGCTATTTCTAAGCATGCACGCCGCAATCGAGACGGGAAGCAATCATGAGCATATTCATCAACCCGAAGACCTCGGCGTGCTGCGTTTCATCACGGCGGGCAGCGTCGACGACGGCAAGAGCACGCTGATCGGCCGCCTGCTGTACGACAGCAAGGCTGTGCTGTCGGATCAGCTCTCGGCGCTGTCGCGCGCGAAGAACAAGCGCACGCGTCGGCGACGAAATCGATCTGTCGCTGCTGACCGACGGCCTCGAAGCCGAGCGCGAGCAGGGCATCACGATCGACGTGGCGTACCGCTACTTCGCGACGGCGAAGCGCAAGTTCATCATCGCCGATACGCCGGGCCACGAGCAGTACACGCGCAACATGGTGACGGGCGCGTCGACGGCGCACGCGGCGATCATCCTGGTCGACGCAACGCGCGTCACCTTCGTCGATGGCGTGGCGCAACTGCTGCCGCAGACCAAGCGTCATAGCGCGATCGTCAAGCTGCTGGGCTTGCAGCATGTGATCGTCGCGATCAACAAGATGGACCTGGTCGACTACAGCGAGACGCGCTTCAACGAGATTCGCGACGCGTATGTCGAACTCGCGCGTCAGCTTGGTATTACCGATGTGCGCTTCGTGCCGGTGTCGGCGCTCAAGGGCGACAACATCGTGACGGCGAGCGAACGCATGCCGTGGTATGCGGGCGAGCCGCTGCTGGACCTGCTCGAAGCGTTGCCGGTCGACGCAGCCGACGGGCCAGGCGCTGCGTTTCCCGGTGCAGTGGGTGGCGCGCCAGGACGGCAGCCAGGCCGACGATTTCCGCGGCTACATGGGCCGTGTCGAAGCCGGGCGAAGTGAAGCTCGGCGACACGATCGTCGTGCTGCCGGCGAATCGTGAAGCGACGGTTGCCGAGATCATCGCGCCGGTGCCGGGCGGCACGGCGGCGGTGGACCGCGCGTTCGCGGTCAGACGGTGACGATCCGTCTGGCGGAAGACGTCGACGTGTCGCGCGGTGACACCTTCGTGCTGCGTGAAGCGGCGCCGGAGCCGGCGAAGAAGCTGGAAGCCGACCTGTGCTGGTTCGATGACACGCCGCTGTCGACGCAGCGCAAGTACCTGCTGAAGCAGACCACCAACACGGTGTTCGCGCGGATCGGTGCGATCAAGGAAGTGCTCGACGTGCATACGCTGCTGCACGCGGTGGATCGCCAGGACCTGACGATGAACGACATCGGCCGCGTGGCGCTGACGTTGCAAAAGCCGCTCGTCTGCGATGTGTACGACTCGCATCAGGGCACGGGCGCGTTCGTGCTGATCGACGAAGCGACGCATCACACCGTCGCGGCCGGGATGATTCGCGCGTTTTCCGCCTGAACGGCGTGGCGGCTACGAAGACTGGACGCAACGACATGGGTAAGGTGTATTTGATCGGCGCAGGGCCGGGTGCCGCGGACCTGATTACGGTGCGTGGCGCACGGCTTGTTGGGCAGCGCGCAGGTGGTGCTGCACGACGCGCTGGTCGAACCGGCCATGCTCGACTACGCGCCGCAACGCGCGCAAGATCGCGGTGGGCAAGCGCTGCGGGCAGCGTTCGACCGCGCAGCAGTTCATCAACAAGCAGATCGTCGATGCCGCTCGGGAGCATGATGTGGTGGTGCGCCTTGAAGGGCGGCGACCCGATGTTGTTCGGCCGCGCCGACGAGGAAATGCGGGCGCTCGAAGCGGCGGGCATCGAGTACGAAGTGGTGCCGGGGATTACCGCTGCGTTGGCGAGCGCGGCGACGCTGAAGCGCTCGCTGACGTTGCGCGGCGTGGCGCGCAGTGTTGCGTTGGCGACCTACAGCCGTGCGCCCGACGCGATGAAATTCGCGAGCAGGCGAGCGCGGATTCGCTGGTGTTCTACATGGGCCGCGACAGTGCGCCGGAGATTGCGCAGCAGCTTGATCGACGCGGGCGGCCGGCCTCGACGCCGGTTGCGATCGTCGAGGCTTGCAGCACCGAGCGTGAGCGCTCGCTGACGCTGACCCTGTACACATAGGCACCCGGAGCAGCTTCCACTCCTTTATAAGTTCCATCCCATCCATGTCGCGGATCATTGGGCGGAATATTGCCGGCTTCGAAAACCTTTTGTCCCCAGCGGTCGAACACCGCAAATTCCTTTACCATAATTACCTTTGCGCAGCAAGAATATAAAAAACATCGTTGAGTCCATCCCGATTGGGAGAGAAGGCGGAAGGCATATTTATCAATCCGCCGGTGAACGTTTTTACGACTGCATAAGCGGTGTCGGTACAGGCGTATTCATTTTGGGCTATCAATACATATTGCTTTGTATAGCCGGGTGTTACAATGGGATTCAAACAATTTGTACAGGACAGAAATGGATCCGCTTTCCACAGCCAGGATGATAATACACCACCTGATACCGCAGTAGTCAGTTGTACCGTTCCCAGCCTTGCAATACTGGTATCGCCCGGTTGAATACTTATATTGAAACTTGTGATATCCGAATTGGCCACATTGTTATTGTAAATTGTCTCGTTGTATTGTTTTACAGGCACCGGGCCGGAATTTGCACCCTTATCATTTACCATAGCGAATAACTTACCCGTGGCAGGCGTAGCAATAATATGTTGGTAGACATAACAATTACCCGGCTGTATGTGGTTAGTATAAAACACCGGTGAAAGCAACTTTGCTCCACCGCCCGGAACAGCATCATAAAAAGAAACCGGAATATTCGCATATACACTGTCATAATTATTATTCATACAAATGGCAAACTTCACCAGCGTGGTACTATTGGAGTAACAGTTTGTTTCAATAACCCTGATGGTCATATCCGGTGGGAAAATCTTAATTACAGCAGTTCCTTTTATTAGACAGCCATATTTATTTTCAGTTTGCATGGTAACCGTTGTACTATCAAATACCTTTACGACCGGGCTGGCGCATTGATTACAACCGAGCGTGTAACCGTAACCGCTAAACCATTGAGTGGACGCAGGGTTGTAAATAGTGGTACTGATCTTTAATGGAAATGAACTGGTTCTGAATACCGTAGTATCCGTTGGTTGCAATTGAACTATTTCCGGCGAATAAGTATAATCAGCGCCATTATTTGTATAATCTTTTTCCGGTAAACGAAGATTATTGGGGAGCATCACTGGTACTACCGTTCCGCTATCATTTACAACTGCATAAACGGTACCCGATGGAATGCCTTTGATAAACCCGCTATAAGTGAATTGTTTTGCAAAAACCGTATCTGCCACCGAAAAAACCGGCGGCAACAAATGGGTAGATGACATTGCCGGATCACCATCATAAAAAGAAACCGTGATGCCTTTTGGAATAACGCCTCGTTTAAATGCATTATACAGCGTAAAATTTACATACAGCTTGTCCCCTGCCGCACATTGTATATCATTGATGGTAATGGTATAGTCATTGGCAGGCGGCACTTTAATGTCAACGAATGCAGTGTCCGTACAACCAAACTGGTTTACGGCAACCACTCTTTTTATCCTGTTTGAATCTGCAATCAGATCAGTAGTCTGGCAAATAGTACAGCTTAATAATTTCGGACTGCTCCAGGTATAGGAGGCCACAATGCCGGGTGAAGCAGCAGCAGTCAGTTGCAATGTATCGCCGGGTTCCAATGTGGCAGTTAGTGGTGATGCAGTTACTTTAAATCTGATATAGTCGAAACGAATGGATATTATTGCTATAATCCTTTTCCAGCTTGGGTGTATTGGGCAATACCAATGGACTGAGCAGTGCCGCTGTCATTTACCACGGCGTATAATTTTCCGGTACCCATTGCCTTGATAAAGCTACTGTACGTAAATTGTTTTGCATTCACATTTGCCGGAACGCTAAAGGAGACTGGTAAAATATTTGATGTAGGAGATAACGGGCTTCCATCATAAAAAGTCACCACCAACCCTTTTGGAATGGTACCCCGTTTAAAACCATTGCGAATGGTAAAATTTACATAGAGGCTATCTTTACCGGCACATTCCACCTGGTTTACTTCAATGGTAAAGTCGTCCGCCGGTGGCACTTTAATATTGGTATAAGCCGTATCCACACAACCAAACTGGCTGGTAGCAATCATTCTTTTTACCCTGTCAGAATCAGCAACCAGGTAAGGTGTACGGCAATTGGTGCAACTTAAATTAAGCGCAGTGCTCCAGGCATAAGATGCTATACCACCCGGCCCGGCCTGTGCAACCAATTGCAGGGTATCGCCGGGTTCCAATATTGCCGATGGCGGCAACATAGCAGTTCTAAATCGAAAATTACTTGCCACCATAATATTGTTGGCATAATTACTTTCAATTAAAGGAGTATTGGGCAACGCACAATGGCATGGTATTACCCGAGTCATTGAACACCATATACAATAAATCTAGACCGGGCCTTTTTACATCAATGATGTGCGTGTACAAAGAGCCACAACATTGGCCTGTAATTGAATCGGGCAGGTAGAAGGTAGCTCCAATTTTATTGGCATTCCCCGCCCGTGGGTCTCCATCGTAAAAAGAAATGGGTGTATTGGGTGGAATAGTAGCATATCCATTATTGCATACAAAAAGTGTTACCCTTACCTTAGTTTGCTGGTAACAATTTACGGTGTTCATGTAGGCAACGCCATCCTGCGTAGGATCTGCCACCGGGATGGTAAAAATATTCGTGGTATCGGTGCAGGTACCATTGGTTGCAATCAGTCTTATCGAGTAATTGGCGGGAGATGGAAACACATACACCAAATCTTTGCCGGTACTGATCACCTGTTCTGTCATACCCTGGTCGTTGCTCATCATCCATTTGTAAGAAGTAGCATTTTCCGAAGTATTGGTAAAAATCAACGCATCCGGATAAACCGGAATTTTTGAAGCAATGGTTCTTTTATCGGTATAGAACCGGGCGATAACGCCACAGTTTACAATTATGTAATCGGTATAACTTGCGAAGCATGGAAGCGTATTGTAGGCTTTTAAGCTGACCTTGTATTTTCCGGTAGCAGGAAACGTATAACCAAAGTCATTGGCTGGTTGACACCACGATATCATTTACCAGCCATTGATAACTGGCAGCACCGGTAGAGGTATTGGTAAAACTGATTGAATCTCCCGGAACCGGGTAGGCATTGTCTCTGGTAAATGCGGCGACAATATTTTCATTGCAGGGTTTGTCACATTCATTTTGCAATAAGCCGCTTCTTTGGGTATTGATGGCTGCTATCATTCTTGTCTGCCTGCCCCGGAGTAAATTCATTGTGACAGGCTTCGTTTCCATAGTCCATAAAATTACTGATCTGGTCGGGCACATCCACCGGAAAACTCCCGTTGGAATAAATGGATAACGTATCTGTACCACAGGAATTTTCAGGACTGGTACAGGAAGAATTACTCATCGAACGGTCGGGAGGTGTATCGCAAACCTGGTCGCCATCAGTTGTACAATCATTGTTAAAACAATTTCTGCCTTCAAAAGTATGGTACAACCCAAGATAATGGCCCATTTCATGGGTGAGCAAATTACCAAATGCTGTTACTACAATACCATCCAACGCACCGCCGCCGGGTGGCATGGTAGCATAACCGCCCACTGTAGTCCTTGTCCATCGACCGCATGAAAACTCTGCAAAACCTTCCATATCCATACCGGCAACATACCAGATATTGATGTACCTGGCAGGATCCCACTGTACCAGGTTTTTTAGTTGGCATCTTCAATCACCGGATTTAAATGACTGGAAAAATAAGATTTGGTGCGGGTAATGCCCGTTGTAATACCGCCATCCGGATCTTTTTTTGAAAGGCAAAACCGAATTTTTGTATCTACACCTTTGCCTGCGGCGTAAGTCCCTCTTTTTGCAAATGCATCATTTAGTTCTTTTAATGCATTTAATATTACCTGGTCAGGCACGGTATGAAGGATCCTGGTTGATAATGTGAAATACCACGGGTACCACTATGGTATCATCGTTTAAACCACGCTGTTGATAATTCCTGATCTGCCGGTTCATTTGTTGTTCCCGAACTGCGAAAGTTGCATCGCGGCGCAGGTGGCTAAGAGAAATATCGAGACCACATAATCCCGATCCGCTGTTTGGAACAGGAATGATATATGGCATGGGCACTTCACCTTTTTGTGCAAAGGACAGGACAGAAAAAAGTAGTGCCATTACGAGCTGGCAACAAAATTTACATATTCTCAACATAACGCTGTCTGGTTATTACGTCGGCCGCGGGTGACTCCATGGTTGTAATTGCTGCCCTCATATAAAATCAACTACTAATATACTTATTTTATACATCTGGCTGATTGGATCTACTTTCAATTTTCCACTGTAACGCCGAAGGGCGCCAACCTTCGCGAAAAGTACTGCTATAAAATTACAGTCTGCTAAAGATTGGCAACCCTTATTGACTGCATGGATTGACATTTAAAGTTGTACGATTGAAAAATACAGGGTTATATTGATTTGGAAAACACCCACTATCAGCAAACCTTTTGAGATTGAATTACCGATGCAGTGTAAATCTTATGAGCCAGGCAGAAGTACTACTATTGGGCTTCGGTGGCAGCCTGTCCCGAACTTATAGCGGGATCGCACGCTTGTACTCATTACCTGTCTGGAGCAAACCGGCTCGGACACCAGACCGCGTCCCAATTCGAATTGAACCGCCACCAGGGTTGCAGGCGACTCAGCGTAACCTTCATATTTCTCAGGGATCAGCAAACCTGACACGCCCAGGTCGGCCAGCGACTGCCATGCGACCTGATCCAATCCTTCCTGTTGTGCGCGTTCCCGACGCTTGGCCAAGGTCCAGTTATCGGACACCAATCGGCGCAGGCTGTCAGTGAGCATGCGCTGTTCTTCGTTATACGTAAAATCCATTTTTCGCTTCCTGTGGAATAAGAGCTACCCCTTTATTGGCCGAGACCCGCGATCACAATCCAAGAATCATCTTCGCAACAATGGTCTTTTGCACTTCGGTGGTTCCCCCATAAATCGTGGTTTTACGCAAGTCGAAATAGCCGGCGGAGGCCGCTGCGGCAAATTCTGGGCCCGGCCCAAAGAAGTCTGCGTCGGATTCCATCCAATTGGCTTCATACGGCCAGGCGTCGATCCCCATGACTTCCAACTGCAGCATGGCAAGATCCTGCTGGATTTCTGAGCCGCGAATCTTCAGGATCGACGCCTGTGGCCCCGGCCCCTGATCGCTGTTGGTCGCCACGCGCAACAGCAACATTTCAAGCGCCAGGATGTCGATCTCGATGCGAACTATTTTTTCTTTCAGTCGTGCATTCTGGTTTGCTGGCCTGCCGTCCACAAGCGTTGCAGCCGCGATATTCTTCAGTATCTGCAATTCGCGATGACAATGGCCTATACCCGCAATACCCGTGCGTTCGTGACCCAACAGATATTTGGCATAGGTCCAACCTTCGTTCTCGTTGCCCACCAGGTTCTCGAAAGGAACCTTGACGTCATCAAGCCAGACCTCGTTGACATCGACCCCGCCATCCAGCGTACGGATCGGTCGCACAGTAACGCCAGGCTGACGCAAGTCGATCAACAGCAAAGAGATTCCGCGCTGCGGCTTGGCATCGGGATCTGTGCGGGCCAGGCAAAACATCCAGTCCGCGTATTGCCCCAGGGTGGTCCAGGTTTTTTGACCGCTTACCAGATAGCCGTCAGCCGTTCGAGTTGCGCGCGTTTTGAGCGAGGCCAGGTCGGAACCCGAACCGGGCTCGGAATAACCCTGGCACCACCAATCCTCAACCGTCAGCATCCGTGGCAGGAAGCGTTCCTGCAGTTCCTTGCTGCCGTATTTCATCAGAACGGGCCCGATCATGCCCAAGCCGAAAGGCAACAATCGTGGCGCCCCGCCCTTGAAGCATTCAATTTCGAAAATCAAGCGCTGCAATGGCCCCCAGCCAGTGCCGCCGAACTCGACCGGCCAGGTGGGGGCTCCCCATCCTTTGCGAGCAAGTATGCGATGCCATTGAATGTAATCGTCTTTATCCAGACGCTCGTGCTTGAAAACCTTTGCACGAATGTCGGCCGGCAATTCTGTCTGAACAAAATCCCGGACTTCTTCTCGGAATGCAAGTTCTTGCTCGTTCCAGGTCAAATCCATAGCAATTCTCCTTTAGCATCGAATCTAACCAGTTACGACGCACTTCAACAATACCGCATTTCGAAAGTCTGCCTTTGTGTATTGCAAACAGCATAGAGCACGATAAAGGCGCAAAAGCCCCCCTTCATCAAAACGGAATTGCCAAAGAATAGAATTGCAAGGAGACTGAAGCGGCATCATGTTTGACCAATACTTTTAAAAGAACCGGAGACACTTACATGAAATTGAACGCCATGCTTTTTCTGGCTAGCAGCCTTATTACTGTTGCCAATGCGCAGGCGCAGACGGCGTGGCCAGCCCAGCCTATCAAACTAGTGGTTGGCTACTCACCAGGCGGCCCCGTCGACACCACCGCCCGCACATTTGCCAAATATCTGGGCGATGAGCTTAAGCAAAGCGTAATCGTTGAAAACCGCACCGGCGCAAGCGGCATGATCGCCGCCGAATCCACCTCGCGGGCACAACCCGACGGCTACACCATTAACTTTGTCGCCAGCCCGACCCTGACCATTACACCGCTAATTCAAAAGAACACCAAGATCGATCTAGACGAGGACTTCACCTATATCGGCAATCTCCTGAATTACACCAATGTCCTGGTCATCAACAAAGACATACCAGTAAAAAGCGTTGCTGAACTGGTTGCTTATGCCAAGAAAAACCCCAACGCGGTATCGTTTGGATCAGCCGGCGTGGGTGGATCTAATCACCTGTCGGCTGAATTGCTCAAGCAAAAAACGGGCTCGCAGATGCTGCATGTGCCCTACCGCGGCAACTCGCCGGCAATGATCGAC
Source organism: uncultured beta proteobacterium (assembly GCA_963706785.1). GTDB lineage: Bacteria > Pseudomonadota > Gammaproteobacteria > Burkholderiales > Burkholderiaceae_B > Pollutimonas. The sequence goes on along the minus strand of CAVPNJ010000006.1, from coordinate 253,118 downwards.
GTTATTGGCGGCAAAATTACCTTTATGTTCGACATTACCAGCACCGCCATTCAGTACATTGAAAGCGGTAAAGTCCGCGCGTTGGCGGTGACTTCGCGAGAACGCAATGCCGGCCTGCCCGATGTGCCCACCATGGTAGAAGCCGGGGTAAAGGACTATGAAGTCACAGGATGGTATGCGCTGATCGGCCCAAAGAACTTGCCGGCCAATATTCACGAACGACTTGAAACCGCGTTAAAGAATATTGCAAAGAATCCTGAATTCAACAAGTCGATGAAGGCCGGGGGCTACACCATCAATCTTAGCAACGGTGCGGATCTCAAGGCCAAGGTCAAGCGTGAATACGCCATGTGGGACGATGTCATCAAGAAGGCCAATATCCAGACCGACTAAAGCGGCGACTAACCCGAAGCTCTTTCCTAGGCGTAAAAAGCTTCCAACGCCAAATGTCGAATGAACGACACCCCAAAAATTGGATCCCCATCCAAGCTTTGGGGTGTTTTCATGACCAAGTATGCGAAAGCTTTAAGCGATCGGTGGTTCAGGAGCAGTATCAGGCGTATCAGTCCACCTTGATATTGGCGTCCTTGATTACTTTGGCCCACTTCTTGATTTCATTGTCCAGAAATTTGGCGAAGTCCTCTGGCGTGCCTGGCATAGGCTCAGCCCCAGCCGCGGCCATCGCCGGGCCGACAGCAGGATCATTCAACACTGAAACCAAGTCCTGATTAAGCTTTTTGATGATCGCCTGCGGAGTGCCTTTTGGCGCCATTAGCCCCGACCACGAATAGGCTTCGTAGTTGGGCACACCAGCTTCGGCAATCGTCGGGAGATCGGGAGCGAGCGTCGAGCGTTCAGGGTTGCCGACCCCCAAGGCTTTGATGTGGCCCGACTTGATGAACGGCAATGCCGATGGCGCATCGGAAAACATGACTTGAACTTGTCCGCCCACGAGATCCTGCATCGCAGGCGCACTTCCACGATAGGGAATGTGCTGCAGCTTGACGCCGGCAAGGCTGTTGAACAGTTCTCCGGCCAGGTGCGTCCCACCCCCTGTCCCGGACGAGCTGAATGACACTTTATTCGGATGCTCTTTGGCATAGCTGATCAATTCCTTCACATTCGCCACCGGCAAGGAAGGATGCACCACCAGGATGATGGGGAATCGGGCTACCGACCCCACAGGCTCGAAATCCTTTTGTATGTCGTAGCCCAGGTCTTGGCGCAGACTTGGCAAGACGGAATGATGGATAGCGGGAAAGAAGAAGGTATAGCCATCTGGTTTCTCTTTGACCGCATACCGTGCCGCAACGATACCGCCAGCGCCGGCTCGGTTATCGACAACAGCCGGCTTGCCCCACATTTCGCCCAATGGCTTGGTTACAAAACGTGCCGCGGTGTCCACGGGACCACCCGCTGGAAATGGAACAATAAAGTTAACTGCGCGCTGCGGCCAGGCGGCGTCCGCTGCCCAGACACCCGACATTGGCGCCGCGGCAGCAAGAACACCCAGCCCTATTCCTGCAAGGACTTGACGACGATTCATTGTTCTCATGGTGGTCTCCTTCAAATTTCATTATTGTTTAAGCGGTCACTGATACCGCTGGGGCTCAAGATCAGGCCGTGGGGTGCTTGTTCGCCAAGCCCAGCTCGCTCAGAATTTCCTCGGTATGCTGTCCAAGCAATGGAGGCGCCATCCGATACTGAATAGGCGTCTCGGAATAACGTATCGGGTTCGCTGTCGTTGGCGCCGTCCCGGCTGTCGGGTGCGGCAGTGTCTTCCAGATTTCGCGCGCCTTGACTTGCGGGGTAGCAAAGACTTGCTCGATGTTATTGATGGGCCCGCAAGGAACGCCGACATTCTGCAAGGCGGCGATCCACTCGTCACGGGTTCGCGTTTGCATGATGGCTTCCAGCTCTTTGATGAGAACCACCCGATTGACCAACCGCTGGCTATTCGTGACGTAATCAGGATTAGTGGCCAGATCAGGCCTGCCTATGACCTGACAATAGGCGCGATACTGGGAATCATTTCCCGTTGCCACAATAAGGTGGCCGTCGCTCGAAGCAAATACTTGATAAGGGACCACATTCTGATGCGCATTGCCGGCGCGCGTCGGGGCCACGCCGGAAGTCATGTAGTTCAGGTTCTGGTTCGCCAGCATCGCCACATGGCAATCCAGCAGAGCAACATCGATAAACTGCCCCAGGCCGCTGCGATTTCTTTCCTGCAAGGCACCCATAATGGCCACCGTGGCATACATGCCGGTGATGAGATCGGTAACCGCAACGCCGGCCTTTTGCGGCCCGCCGCCTGGCAAGTCATCGCGCTCGCCCGTAATACTCATCAGGCCGCCCATGCCCTGGATCATGAAGTCGTATCCGGGCAATGCCGCCATGGGGCCAGTCTGGCCGAAACCCGTGATAGAGCAATAAATCAAGCGGGGATTGATTGCTTTCAGCGTGTCGTAATCGAGGCCATATTTCTTCAGACCCCCGACCTTGAAGTTCTCGACCAGAATATCGCACTTGGCCGCCATTTCCCTGACCAACTGAGCGCCTTCGGGACTAGCGATATCGATGGCGATCGACCGTTTGTTGCGGTTGGTGCTTAGATAATAGGCGGCTTCGCCGGTGTCGGCGCCGCTGGCATCTTTCAAATAGGGCGGGCCCCAGCCGCGGGTGTCGTCACCCGAACCGGGACGCTCGACCTTATAGACGTCCGCCCCCAGGTCGGCAAGGTTTTGGCTGCACCACGGGCCGGCCAATACCCTAGATAAGTCCAGCACTTTTATGCCGGCCAATGGCGCCAAACGTTCACTCATTTTTCACTCCTGCAACTCCGTTACTTAATACCACGATGTCGCGCTCGGCGACCTTGGCTTGAAACTGCACTGTACCAGCGCCGCCGTCCCAAATTTCAACCACAAGAGTCTCGCCTGGATAAACCGGCGCGGAAAAGCGCGTGTTCATAAAAGTAAGGCGGCTTGAATCGTAGGCGCACAAGGTCTTGACCAACGCATGAGCCGCAACGCCATAGGTACACAAGCCGTGCAAAATGGGCTTGGGATAGCCGGCCTGGCGGGCCACGCCGGGATCCACATGCAAAGGATTGGGATCGGCATTAAGCCGGTACAACAACGCAGCCTGCGGCAAGGTTGGCAGCTCGCATACGTGGTCCGGACGCCTTTCAGGTACTTTGGGCAAAGCTTCAGGAGCTTGGTCGCCCTGCCCGAAACCACCATCGGCCCGGCAGAATGTGGTCTGTTCTACCGTTGCCAGCAGGGATTCGTCGGCGGCGTTGTACAGCTTTCGTTCTACAACGACCAGCGCCCCCTTGTCGCTGCCTTTATCGACCACATGCGACACCCGGCTGCGGCCTATGACTTCGCCCTTTATGGGAAACGGCCGGTGAAAGCTCATGCGCTGTTCGCCGTGCACGAGCTTTACCCACGTTATTTTCGCCTTGGGATCCTGCATCCAGAACCCTGGATATCCCAGTACGGCAGCCATAGTGGGGAATACTTCGAGGTGTGCCTCGTAGACAAACGCCAGCTGCGCTTCGTCAAGGGGATCCTGACCCAGGCCAATGCTGAGTGCATACAGGATGGCATCTTTTTGCGTGTACGACTGGCGCACATCCGCAAATTCCCATGCCTTGATCAGATCGTAATCCAGTGCCATGGCCGCCCCCTTAAATGGGATCCCAACCTATAACCTCGGGCGAACGCTCCAACTTGTAGAAATCGTTCTTCATGGCCGGCACCGCGATCTCGGCGATGGCCTCGGGCGTCCATCCGGTGGACATATGCACAGAACGCACAGGGCGCGGCTGGCTGAACAGCATGATCTCATTGGCGCGAACGGCGAAAATTTGAGCCGTAACCTCGCTGGCCTCATCGCTGCCCAAATACACCACCAACGGGGCGATCTTCCCCGCTTCCATTTTTTGCAGCTTCAACACGCGTGCCTTTTCATCGGGCGTTTCGGCCGGAATGGAGCTGGTCATGCTGGTCCAGGCAAACGGTGCAATGCAATTGGAGCGCACGTGGAAACGCGACATATCAAGGGCAATCGACTTGGACAAACCCACGATGCCCATTTTGGCGGCTGAATAATTCGCCTGTCCGAAGTTGCCAATCAGGCCCGACGTTGAAGTCATGTGTACGTAGGAACCCGATTCCTGTTGACGGAAGTAAGGGGCGGCGGCACGGCTGACATAAAACGAGCCATTCAGGTGCACGTCCAGCACTTGCGACCATTCATCGTCGCTCATCTTGTGAAACAGGCGATCGCGCAGGTTACCCGCGTTATTGACGATGATGTCGACTTTTCCATAGACATCGATAGCGGCCTGCACGATGTGTTCGGCGCTTTCGCGGCCCGCGACACTATCGGAGTTGGCCAATGCTTGACCGCCCGCCGCCTTGATTTCATCGACCACACCTTGAGCCGCTGCTGCGCTGATGTCGTTGACAACGACTTGTGCGCCCGAGGCGGCCAGCGCCAAAGCAATTCCCTTGCCGATGCCGCCGCCTGCTCCGGTTACTACGGCTACCTTGCCCGCTACGATGTGGCTCATTTCTTGATTCTCCTGTGATATGGCTTGCCGATTGACGAGCACCCGGCTCTGCCATGGCATATAAATCCGGTACGACGCCCAGTGTGGCGCGTGGCCATTCACAGTAGAGGAAATCCATACTGGCTTCAACTCCGTTTTTGAAAAGAGCGACTTAACGCAGCATTAAGTGATGGGAAATCCGTCAGTGATCGCTCACTTAATAAGGGCAAAACACTGGCCTAACAAAAACGAGATTGCTCTTTCGCCGAAAGCAAGTCAACAATGGGCTGCTAACCATTGGAGGACACACAAGCATGTCGGATGCAACATCATCGCCGGCTGTAGGCGCCGATAAACATTATCGCGACCAGCTAGAGCAAGGCAATTTCCTGATTCAACGCTGCCAGTCGTGTGCCAGCGCAATCTTCTATCCCCGCATGATCTGCCCGCACTGCGGTTCAGACAGCCTTGAATGGTTTGCTCCTTCGGGAAAGGGCACGGTGTACTCGACAACAGTCGTCAGGCGCAAGGCCGAACACGGCGGCGACTACAACGTGGCACTGATCGATCTGGCGGAAGGCCCGCGCATGATGTCGCGCGTTGACGGTGTGACGCCCGAAGACGTCAGCATCGGCATGCCTGTCACCGCAAAAGTGATAGATGGTGACGAAGGAAAAATCGTGGTATTTATCAAAGCGGAGACCAAATAATGATAGACAAGAAACTCCGCGGAGCCGTCGCCGTCGCCGGCGTAGGGCAAGCAGGCCTGGGACAAGCCCATGGCTACACCGAAATGGAAATTCTGGTGCAGGCCGCGCATCGCGCGGTTACCGACGCCGGCCTTACCATGCAGGATATCGACGGCATTGCCACAGCCAGTGTGTCAGCCACCATGTGGGTCATGCCTGTCATCGAGCACCTGGGCATCAAACCTACTTTCATCGACAGCACCATGCTGGGCGGGTCCAGCTTTGTGGCCCACCTTATGCCCGCCATTCAGGCTCTGGAATCGGGTCAGTGCAATGCGGTACTGGTTTGCTACGGCAGCACACAACGCACTTCGACAGTCGGCCGCGCCGAAATCGGGAACGCTCGGCGCAAGCTTGACCCGCAGCCCTATGAAGCTCCGTACAATCCGCTGAATCCCTTAAGTTCATACGCACTGGTCGCTGCGCGCCATATGCATCAATACGGTACTCGGCGCGAACATCTGGCCGAAGTCGCCGTTGCGGCACGCCGATGGGCGCAGTTGAACCCTGAAGCCACCCAGCGCGATCCATTGACGATCGACGACGTATTGTCGTCCCGCATGGTGTCAGATCCGCTGTCGGTACGAGATTGCTGCTTGGTCAACGACGGTGCGGGCGCCTTTGTGCTGGTGCGAGCCGATCGCGCCAACGACCTGAAACAAAAACCAGTGTATGTACTGGGCAATTCGACTGCCGTCTGGAATAGGCAAATATCCTCGATGGCCGACCTGACCATAACGGCGGCGCAACAGTCGGGCCGGCTGGCCTTCGAAATGGCAGGGCTTGCCCCTAAAGACGTCGACGTGGTCGAAGTCTACGATGCCTTCACCATCAATACGATTTTGTTCCTTGAAGATTTGGGCTTTTGCAAAAAAGGTGAAGGCGGCGACTTCGTAAGCAATGGCGGCATCGCACCTGGCGGTCGACTGCCCGTCAATACCAACGGTGGCGGCTTGTCGTGCATACACCCCGGAATGTACGGCATCTTCATCATGATCGAAGCGGTCAGGCAGTTACGTGCCGCTTGCGGCGAACGCCAGATTGAGGGCGCGGAGATCGCACTAGTACATGGAAACGGCGGAACCTTATCCAGTCAGTCCACCGCCATACTGGGTACACAAGCAGCACTTTAAGCTGCAATAAAACAGCAAGGAGGGAACCATGAAATCATTCCGTCTCACACAGCTCTTGGCCGCTACGGCGCTTGCACTCCCGCTATGCGCACATGCCGCGTGGCCCGAGAAACCCATTACGATTATTGTTCCGGCCGCCCCGGGCGGTACGACCGATATGGCGGCCCGCCTGATAGGCGACAAGCTGGGCCAGAACTTGGGCACCACCGTGGTCATCGAGAACAAGGCTGGCGCGGCCGGCATCGTAGGTACGCAGCAACTGGTACGTTCGGCCCCAGACGGCTATACCCTGATCATGGGCAATATCGGACCTAATGCCATTAACTACAGCATGTACAAAAAGCTGCCCTATACGCCTGAGGATTTCGTTCCCATTACGCCGGTTATCTCGGTACCGAATGTGTTGGTCGTCAATGCCGAATCTCCCGCCAAGAACGTGAAAGATCTCATCAAGATGATCAAAGACAAGCCCGACACAGGCACTTTCGGCAGCTCCGGTACGGGTCAGTCGCCGCATCTGTCGGCCGAGATGTTCAAGCAGCGCGCCGGCATCGACGCGACCCACGTTGCATACAAGGGTGCGGGTCCGGCAGTTACCGCATTGTTAGGCAATCAGTACACCTTCATGATCGACAACCTGCCAAGCTCCCTGTCTTTCATCAAGGCTGGCAAGTTCCGTGCGCTGGCGGTAACCAGCGATGAGCGCGTCGCCGAACTGCCCGATGTCCCGACCATGGCCGAGGCTGGCGTGCAAGACATGGTGGTTACTGCATGGTTCGGTTTACTGGCTCCCAAGGGAACACCACAAGATGTGATCGACAAAATCTATGCCAGTGCCAAAACGGTGCTAGCCTCGCCTGAGATTCAAACCCGTTTTCAGGGTATGGGCGGTAAGGCTGGCGGCAATAGTCCTGCGGAATTCGCTACATTTATCGACAGCGAACGCGCACGTTGGGGAAAAACCGTTAAAGCGGCCAATCTATCTGCTGGAAACTAAATGATTAACAAGATCAAATCTTCGCTAGCCGAGGCCGTCCAGCTTATTCCCGACGGAGCCACGGTCCTCATCGGCGGCTTTGGCGACACAGGCATCCCGTTCGAGCTTATCGATGCGGTGCTTGATCAGGGCACCCGCGAACTGACTGTTGTCAGCAACAACGCCGGTGCTGGCGAGCGTGGCATTGCGACTTTGGTTGCCGCGGGCCGGGTTCGCAAAGTCATCTGTTCACACCCGCGCCCCCCGAATGCCGAAGTCTTCGCCAAAGCCTATCGGGCGGGCCAGGTCGAACTGGAATGCGTGCCGCAAGGCACTTTGGCAGAGCGCATGCGCGCTGCGGGGGCTGGCCTGGGCCCCTTCTTTACCCCTACCGGCTATGGAACACGTGTAGCCGAAGGCAAAGAAACCCGTATTGTCGACGGCAAAGGCTACGTGCTTGAACAGCCGCTATCAGCTGACTTCGCGCTGATCAGGGCATATCAGGGTGACCGCCTGGGGAACCTGACCTATCGGCTGGCCGCCCGCAATTTCAACCCCGTCATGTGCATGGCGGCGCGTCACACTATCGCTCAAGTCGATTCCATCGTTCAGGCGGGCGACATCCCGCCCGAACAAGTCATGACGCAGGCCATCTTTGTTCACTCCGTCGTATTGGCAGGCAAGCATGAATGATTTCGTATCGCTAAACCGCAAGCAAATTGCCCAACTCGTGGCACAAGATATTCCGGACGGCTCGATCGTCAATCTGGGAATTGGCATGCCCACCCTGGTCGCCGACTATCTGCCTGCCGATCGGGAAATCCTGCTGCACAGTGAAAACGGCATTCTGGGCATGGGCAAGGCCGCCATCGACGACGAAATTGATCTGGATTTGATCAATGCCAGCCGCGTACCGGTCACACTGCTGCCCGGCGCGTCCATTACCGAACACACCATATCGTTTGCCATGATGCGCGGCGGCCACCTGGACTTTTCCATCCTGGGCGGCTTCCAAGTGGCCCCCAACGGCGACCTGGCCAACTGGATCACCGACGCCGAAGACGCCATCCCTGCGATTGGCGGGGCCATGGATCTTGCCGTGGGCGCCAAACGTGTGCTGATCATGATGGATTACACCACCAAGCTGGGCGAACCCAAACTGCTGACCAGCTGCTCTTATCCCTTGACAGGCGTAGGGGTGGTAAACACTGTATATACCGATATTGCGATCGTCGATGTACAGGATGGCAAGTTCATTGTTCGCGCCATCGCCCAAGGCCTTACCCTTCAAGACCTTCAAAAGAAAACCGGCGCGCCGCTCTACGCTTCGCCCGAAATGAAGACCATTTCACTTAACAGTAACGGGGAACCCCAACTCGTGTAATAAATCAACCATACAAGCGGGCGCCAGACCCGCTTTGCATCCCAGGAGAGAGACCATGAACAAAATCAAATTCATACGTCGATTCGCGGCCATTACAGCATTGCTCGTGGGCAGCGCACTGCACGCGGAAGAATTTCCCAGCCAGCCCATCAAGCTGCTGATTCCTTATCCTCCTGGGGGCAGCGCCGACATGCTGGCCCGCCCCTTGACGGCACAATTGCAAAAAGAGCTAGGCCAGCCGGTTGTGCTGGAATACAAAGCCGGTGCCGGTGGCACGATCGCGACCTCGCAGCTTGCCCGGTCAAAACCCGACGGTCACACCATACTGATGGTATTGGCGGCGCATGCCATCAACCCCAATCTATATCCCGATCTGCCCTACGACACGCGCAAGGACTTCGCCCCCGTTTCGCTGGTCGCCACCCTGCCCTTGCTGGTGGCGGCGCCGTTTGCTACACCTGCCAATAATATTCAGGAACTCGTCGCCTACGCCAAAAAGAACCCCGACAAACTGACTTTCGCATCGGCAGGCAATGGCAATACCAGCCACTTGGCGGCAGAAATGTTCAAGGCAACAGCGGGCGTTAAAATGCTGCATATTCCCTATAAAGGAAGCGGCCCGGCTGTCGTGGCGCTGCTTGCAGGCGACGTATCGTTGATGTTCGACAGCATCTCGACCTCGCTGCCCCAGGTAAAAGCCAACAAGCTGAAGCCCCTGGCCGTTACCGGCGCCAACCGTTCGCCATTGCTGCCCGATGTTCCGACGGTAAAAGAGTCAGGCTTCCCGGACTTTGTCGTCAATGGCTGGTACGGCATTCTGGCCCCGGCCGGCACACCCAAACCGGTGATCGAAAAGCTTAACAAGGCGTTTGCCAACGCCGCGCGCGTGCCCGCCACTACCCAGCAACTCAACGGCTTCGGCTATGACGTGGTCGCCTCAACGCCGGAAGAATTCGGCCAGCACATAGAAAAAGAGCTCGGTCTGTGGGAAAAAACAATTAAAGACGCCGGCGTGAAAATGTAGTCCGGGAACGCCTTGAAGATTCGCTGCGAAATTCAGGCCCAAGCGCTCTGCGTACGATGAGTGTGGCACACGCGAAAGACCCGCTGAATTGTCGGGTCACCCGCGCATCTTGCCAACTTTATCCATGCACGGGCGCGAATTGAACTGGTCCGGCTTTTCTGATACCTTCTGGCGGGTTTTAGAAATATTAGGTGTAACGAAATGACTATAGAAACGCCAGCGATTGCTGCGACGGAAAACGTATCGACCCAACCCGGGTCGATTGGCGACTGGCTAGTGAACGACTTTGCTGTGGGCGATTTTTTCTTTGCCTCGCCTCACATACAGTATCGCGCCTGGGGTAAAGACGGTGTGGTATCCACCTATCAAGCGGTCACCTCCGACGTCGTCAAAGCGCTGTTCGAACAAGCCAGCCAGCGTGGGGTCGACTCACCCGTCATGTTCGGGCTGGTTCCATTCGATGCCTCCAATGCCGCCAGCCTGGCAATTCCCGTGAAGCATACAAGTGCCGGCATCCCTCCCAAGACCTCCGTTACCGCCACAGACCTGCCGCCTCAGCACGCCCGCCCGCAGGTTGTGTCGCGCGAGCCGGTACCGGCTCCGGAGCAATACGGCGACATGGTGCGCAAGGCCCTAACCCTATTCGACCAAGGCGACCTAAAGAAAGTCGTTCTTTCGCGGGCCATGGACGTACAACTGGACCGTCCTGTCGATTACACACGACTACTGCCTGATCTGCTCAGCCGCAATGCGCGCGGCTACACCTTCGCTGTCCCCGTCTGGGCTAACGGAGCCGACGCCGCGCCAACAGGCGTCATGGTCGGCGCCAGCCCCGAGCTCCTGGTCCGCCGGGAAGGCGATCGAATCTACGTGAACCCCTTGGCCGGTTCAATAGGCAGGAATAGCGACGCCGAAACCGACCAGGCGCTTAAGGAAGGGCTCGCTCGCTCCGAAAAGGACTTGCGTGAACATGGCTATGTTGTCAGTGACATCGTGCGCATCTTGCGCATGCATTGCGACGAACTTGATGTGCCTGACGGCCCCTCGGTAATCGGCACCGATACGCTGTGGCACCTGTCGACCTATATTACCGGTCGCCTGCGCGACGCCACCATGACAGCGCTCGACTTGTCGGTTGCACTGCATCCTACACCGGCAATCTGCGGTCACCCCACGGCAACGGCCTTTAACCATATCCGCGACCTTGAGCCCTTCGACCGTGGTTACTTTGCCGGCTTGGTCGGCTGGCAGATGGCTAACGGCGACGGCGAATGGGCCCTGACCCTGCGCTGCGCCCTTCACGACGGGGGCAACAAGCTGCGTCTGTATGCGGGGGCTGGAACCGTGGCAGGCTCCGACCCTGACAGCGAGATCAAAGAGACCGCCACCAAGATGGAAACCTTCATGCGTGCCATCAGTTAGGCGGCCAGCTGCTCTAATGAAAGAAGCCCGCTTAGGCAGGCTTCTTTCATGTAACGGCGTAATTCCTGCGCCAAAGGCTCTATCAGTTCACGCTAAGATTCAAGCGCTTGATTAGCGGTTTCCAGCGCTGGAGTTCTTCGTCCATATACTGGGCGAACTCCGCGGGCTGATTGCCCACCGGTTCCATGAACTGCGATTTCAGGCGGGCCTGGACTTCCGGGTGCTTGATGGCAGTAATCAGTGCGTCGCTTAGCTGGCGCTTAATGTCATCGGGAACACCCGACGGCGCTATAAAACCGATCCAACCCGACCCTTCAATTCCGGCGAGCCCTTGCTCGGCAAGCGTCGGAACTTCGGGCAGGAAACTTGCGCGCTGGCTGGACACCACGGCAAGCGCCCGCAAACGGCCATCTTTGATCATGGACATGACGGCAATCGGTGGCAAGGCTGCAAAATTGGTGTCGCCCGACAATAGCGAAGTGACCGCTGCGGGCGACGAAGCGTAAGGCACATGAACGGCCTTTCCGCCAACCCGTTCAAGCAGGAGCTCGACCGACAAGTGCGACACCGTACCGGCGCCTGTCGATGGGAAGTTGTTGATCGCGTCCGGCGCCTTCATTGCCTTAGTGAGATCGCTCACCGATTTGATTGGCGAGTTACCCGGTACCACCAGAATGTTTGGCTGGTGCACGCCTAGCGTCAAGGGAGACAGATCTTTCTTGGGATCGTAGGGTAAATTGTCGTACAGCACTGTGTTGTTCACCATCGGACCGGTAATGGAAACACCAAAGGTGTAGCCATCCGGTGCTGCTTTGGCGATAACCGATGTGCCCAGGTTACCGCTAGCGCCAGGACGGTTCTGTACGACGATAGGCTGGCCCAAGTCTTTGGCCGCTTGTTCCGCGATCACCCTGGACATCATGTCGGGGCTGGAACCAGGCCCGAAAGGCACGACCAGCGTCAAAGGTTTGGACGGCCATTTCTCGGCGGCCAAGGCGGGTATCGAAACGCTCAAGGCCAAGGCGGCCGCCAAGCCAGCCCGAATTACTCTGTGCATATGTGTCACTCCTGTTGCATTCTTTTGTGTCGATGAAGATGTCTGCCGACTCCGTGCCTTGGCGGTTCATCCAGACGGCTTGACCTGTCGAGCCGCCGGCACCCATGGCTGGTGGCGGAGAGTTTACCTCACGACTTTATGCATAGGAAAACACGTGAGATATTGCGCTAAGCCTGGCAGGGCCAGGCCGCTGCCTCGTGGGAGCTTAAAAGTTGATGCCCAGCCACTCCCGGACCTGCGCATGCAGATCGCCCTGGAAGTCCTCTGGCGAGCCGGATGCAGTGATCTCACCGAGGCTCATGACATAAATATGATCCGACATCGCCACTACGCGCCGGACGTTATGGTCCACCAACAATATACCCATGCCCGATTCCGCAAAGGCCTTTATCCACTGGAACACCTCGACCGCCACCTTGGGCGCTAACCCTATACTGGGCTCGTCGATTAAACAGACCCTGGGCTGCACCATATAGGCTTTAGCGAATTCCAGCGACTTTTGCTGTCCACCGGATAAGTCGCCCGCCTGCGCTTTGAGCTTCTCTCGCAAAATGGGGAATCGAGTCAACGTTTCGTCGAAGCGCTGTTCTATCACCGCCCCGAACTTCTTGCGTCGGCCCTCGAGGGGAAGGCGCAGGTTTTCTTCTACGCTTAGATAAGGAAAGAGACTGGATTCCTGGGGAATGTACCAAAGGCCGTCGTCGATTAGCGCGTGCGGCTCTGTGCCGGAGATATCGCGGCCTTGCAATTTTATGGTGCCGGTTTTGGGCTTCAAAAATCCGTAAATGGTCTTGAAGAGCGTTGACTTACCTGCGCCATTCAGGCCGATCAGACCGCTGATATAGCCCTGTCGTATAGTAAGAGAGACGTTACGCAAAACATCGATGTCGCCCATATAGCCGGAAGTGACGCCATCCAATTCAAGCAAGATTTCAGACATGGTCTTGCTCCTGGGCGGCCTCTTCACCCAAATACGCTTCGATAACCGCCGATGACCGCAGAACATCATGCGTCGCGCCTTCCGCCAGCACCTTGCCCGCATTCATGCAAACGGAGCGTGGGCAAAGGTCGACGATCACGGGCATATCGTGGCTGACAAGAATAAAGGTTTGGCCCGCCTCGTTGCGCCGGCGTATGAATGCAGACATGGTTTCTTTCATAATGGGATGGACCGCAGCAAAAGGCTCATCGAGCAATGCGATACGCGGAGGCACCATAAAGCACGCTCCGAACTCCAAGAGCTTGCGCTGGCCGCCTGATAACTGGCCTGCATCAAGATACATGACTGGTGTCAGCTTCAATTCGTCAAGCAACTCAGTCGCCCGAGCATAAGACTGCGACTCGCTCAGGCCTAATGCCAGGCCACAGACAACCAGGTTGTCGAATGCGCTCATGCGATTGAAGACCCGTGTCATTTGGAACATGCGCAACACGCCTAACCGAGTCAGCTGGGTCGGGCCCAGCCCCAAGATGCTTTTGCCTTCTAACAGGACGGACCCGCTATCTGCCTTCAGGTGTCCTGATAGTACGTTAAGCAACGTCGTTTTACCGGAGCCATTAGGGCCTATCAAACCCAATAACTCCCCTTGATTCACGTCCATGCTGGCACCATCGACTGCGCGCAGGCCACCGAAGCGCTTTTCAATATTCTGAATTTGCATCAATGCCATCAAACCCCCTTCCTTGCGGCAACCGACCGGCGCATCAACGAGCGACGCAGCAAGCCCCACAGGCCTTCGCGGAAGAAGCGTGCGAAGATTATGACCAGAGCGGCGAACACTATCATTTGGATGCCGCCCACATCGCGCAGAAACTCCGACGCTGTGTATACGAGCATGGCTCCGATCAACGGCCCCACCAGCGTACCCATGCCACCGATCACGACCATGGCAATGACCAGACCGGTTTGTGCGATCAAGCCAAGTTCGGGACTGACCAGACTGGCAAACGTTCCATACAAGCCTCCGGCAAATCCGCAGATGGCGCAGCTGATGAAGAAGGCAATGGTTTTATAGCGCACCACATCGATCCCGCGACTGGCTGCACCGATTTCATCGTCGCGAATCGCTTGCAGAAATCGCCCCATCGGCATACGCAACACGCAGTACACCACCGCCACTACGGCAATCAGTGCGACCAGGAACACATAGTAGTAACCCAACCGGCTGTCGAATAGGGTTGGAACGTTCAACCCTTGATCGCCGCGTGTAAAGTTGATCGAGTTGTAGATAACGAGCCGTATGATTTCGGCAAACGATAAGGTCGTCAACGCCAGATAGGCGCCTGACAACCGCAAGACAATGCGCCCCAACACCAGACCGATGATGCCCGGAATGATGATGGACATGGGCAACCCTATCCATAACGGCGCCTTCAGATGATAGGAAAGCAATCCCGTGCTGTAGCCACCAAGCATGGCAAAAGCGGCTGGCGCCAATGAGAATTGGCCCGCGTATCCTGCCAGCAGGTTCCAGCCCGAGGATAAAATGGCGAAGTACATGCTGACGATCAGCACACCCAGCCAATACGGGGAATGCACCATCAAAGGCATAATTGCCAGCACGCCAAGCACGATCAAACTGAGCAGCAGTTCATTGCGCAATTTGCTGGAATGCAAGTTGGGATGTTGAGCAGTCGACATAGCTAGACCTCGCGGGCACGTTCGCCGAATAATCCCTGAGGACGAAACAGCAGGATCAGGATCAACAGCACCAAGCCATAGGTGTCGCGGTAGTCATAAGACAGGAAGACCGCGCCAAAGCTTTCCAGAACGCCGAGCAGCAAGGCCGCCAGGATACTTCCCGGAATAGATCCCATGCCGCCAATTACTACAATCACGTACGACTTGATAGCCGGAAAAATTCCCACATCCGGCGCGGGATTGATGATAGGTGCCAGCAAGGCGCCTGCGATCGCCGCCAGTACGCCGGATGCTACAAAAACGATGCTACTGGCCCGCGCAGTATCAATGCCGGCAATGGACGCGCCCAAGCGGTTCTGCGCGACCGCCTGTATTTGCCGCCCCCACAGCGACCGCTTGATAAAAAGGGCGAGCGCCGTGAGCAGCACAATGGCCAAGCCGGCCGTAATCAGCTTTTGGCCGCTCATCATGAAAGGGCCTATATTGATGCGAGTCACGTCAGATAAAGCGGGGCCGCGCATGGGATACGGCCCGATCACCTTGTCGAAAAGATTGATAAGCAGCAGCGACAAGCCGAATGTCACGACCACGGCGTACTCATCTTTCATGAGTCCCCATGATCCATACCCGGTGTACAAGGGCCGCATCAGCCAGCGTTCTGTAGCCCAGCCAATGGCGGCTCCGGCCAACGCGGCAATCGGCAAAGCAAGCCATGGAGAAACGCCTAAACCCAAAGCGACCAGGGTATAGGTGTACGCCCCTATCATGTAGAACTCGCCATGGGCGAAGTTCACCACCTTGAGGATGCCGAATATCATCGCCAGCCCCACGGCCATCAAGGCGTAGTACAACCCAATAATCAGTCCATTAACAAACAGATCAAGCGCCAGCACGGTGCACCTCCGTAAAACCGGGGCCTTGTCGCAGCCCCGGCAGGAACATCAACACAAAGATGGCCGTTATTTATTTGGCGGGCTTGACGAGTTTGTCGGTTTGCAGGCCTTGCCCTGACGTTTGAATCAACGTTGTTTTACTAAGTGGCTGGTTGATTTCGGTGAGTTGGTAGGTAACGTAGGGAATATCCACCCATTGCTGATACGTGTAGCCGGGTTCTTGCGAGAAGCGGAATTTTCCACGCACGCCTTCATACTCCATGTCTTTCAGTGCCTTGATGATGGCAGCACTGTCGGTGGACTTGGCGTCTTCGATCGCCTTGGCGATTTGCAGCACTGAGTCGGCCGCCTGGAAAATCAGGCGGTTAGGTTCGCGCTTGGCCTGCTCTTCATAGACCTTCGCCACTTGCTGCCCTATTTCAGGCATAGGCATTTTCGGATGGTAAAGACCGAAGGCCAGCATATATTTGCCAGCTTCCTTTACGTTCTGCCAAAAATCTGGATAGTCGGCAATACCCGCCCCATCGTAGAACCAGGTTTTCGCACTCGGTGCCACGCCCTGCTCATACAGCTGATTCATCAGAATATAAGCGGCAGGGGGCAACATGATGTTGACCACCATCTGGGGCGGATTGGCGCGCAAAGGCAATACGGCCGGCGTGAAATCTTTGCCTGCGCGATCCAGCGCGATGGATTTGTATGCGGTATCGGGCGCGAGCTTCTTGAGGAATTCGCCCAGTACCTTTGCCTGCCCGAGCCCATAGTCGGTATTCTCGGCAAAAACCACCACATCTTTTACCTTCATGGCCGCAATGGTTTCCGCCATGGCCTTAGACACGCGGGTATTGTAGTTGCCCGGGTTAAAGACTTCCGGATAGCCTTTAGCGCGGATATCGTCGGACCAGCAATTAGTATTGACGTAAGGGACTTTGTAGCGATGGGCGACTTCAATTTCCGCCAGGCACACTGAGCTTTGGTGTCCGCCCGTAACAGCCACCACTTTATCGCGCGAAATCAACTTTTCAGTCGCTGCCCGCCCTTTCTCGGGAATGCCCTGATTGTCTTCATAGACAATTTTCAATGGCCGGCCGAGCACGCCGCCCTTATCGTTGATTATTTTTTTAATGATTTCAACGCCTTCCTTGACCTGGGTGCCTTGAACAACGGAACCGGGCGGCGATTGCGCAATGCTGACACCGATAACGATCGGTTCCTCAGCGGCCTGCGCCGGCGTAATTATGCTGAACATCGCTGCGGCAGCCGCGATCATGGCAAAACGAAGTTGTCTCATGGGAACTCCTCCTGTGATGTCGAGAACCACAGCGCCTAAGGCGTTGCGGCCCCGGTTCGATCAGACAGGCAGCATGCGTTATATCGCACATCAGGCCGGCCGGACCCGTTAAGGTTACTTATATGCCGTTCAATGTCAATGCGCCTTTCATATAAAACTTTCGTCGCCCTGGACCAGGAACTCGACCCGTGCAGCAACCGCCAATACCTTCCAGTCGCTGCTACTTGCACCGACAAGCTGAAGACCTACCGGCAAACTATTCGCGCCCGTCCCGCAGGGCATGCTCAAGGCGGGCATTCCGGTCAAATTGAATGGCAATGTCAGACTTGTCATGGCTGCGTGCAAGGGCATTTCTTGTTCGCCGACAACAAGAGACTTTGTTCCCGATGCCGGAGCCGTGGTTCGCAGAGTCGGCGTAAGCAACACATCGACTTTCGCCATGGCTGACTGAAACATGGCAGCCAGCGCAGCGCGAACACCCTGGGCACGGGTATACCAAATCGCCGGAAAGAACTGCCCAATCTCCAGGCGGACCCGTACGTCTGCCCCCAACGTTTCTGGCCTATGCACCAAACGTTCCCAATGAACGGCAGTGGCCTCGCTGCATAGCGTGGCGAACTGCAAGGCCGCGCTGTTTTCAATGCCGGGCAAGGCAATCGGAACCAGCTCGGCGCCGTCGGCACGCATGCGCGCCATGGCCGCATCCATCGCCCGCAAGACGTCCGGCGCAAGCGGCTGAAAGAAATAGTCCGATGGCACGCCTATCCGCACGCCCTTCAGGCTCGATAAACGTTCAGGCACCTGGGCAGGCAGACCGGCCATGATCGAGAATAAAAGCGCAGCATCGTCGATCGACTGCGCAATCGGACCAAGATGGTCCAGCGTGGCGCCAAGGTCCATTGCGCCCTGGCGGGGAATCACATCGTAGCTGGGCTTGAAACCTACCACGCCGCAGCAAGCGGCCGGAATACGAATAGAACCTGCCGTATCCGACCCCACAGCCGCGCGCACAATGCCGGCCGCCACTGCGGCGGCAGACCCGCCGCTGGAGCCACCGGCAATAAATCCGGCCGCCCGCGGGTTGCCGACAAATCCGTAATGAGGATTTTCGCTGGTAATGCCGTAAGCGAGCTCGTGCAGATTAGTAGTACCGACGATCAATGCACCGGCATCGCGTAACCGCGAAATAGCCAGCGCATCTTCAGAGCTGGGCTGAACTGAACCGGTTTGGGTGCCCCCCGTCAATGCGAAGCCCTTGACCGCCATCAAATCTTTAACGCCTATCGGAACGCCGAGCAGGGGCTGCGCCCTCGCTGCCTGCAACGCGGCCCCGGCCGCGCGCGCCTGCTCGGTAAGCTGTGCATCGCTTGCCAGTTGAATGAATGCATTTAAATGAGCCGATTGCGTTGCTGCCTGCAGCGCTTGCAGCGCCGGGTCAAGTATGTTGCTTTCCTTGAAATGCGCCTCGCGGGCAATTGCGGCAATACCTGGCAAATCATCCGGTGGAGCAACGCCGTCGGCTTCGATCGCGTTGGCCGACGCGACATACTGACAGCTGCCGCCCTCGACCAAGCTATCGAGAATTTGAAGTTCAGGCAGATTAATGGCGAGCCGCTCTACCCATGCCATACGGCGTTCAGGAAAAGGGTATCGGTTTAAGTCTGCCAAGCCGTCGGCCGCTCGTTCAAATCGCTGAATAATATCTGGCACTGCAGACATACCGACTCACCCCCTATTATTTTGGTTACCCAATGAGCGTGCTTCCTCTGGTCAGACCAATCAGTGCCATAATGCACAGACCAATTTCCTCTGTCAATATATCAACTGGCTACCGCCAGAGGCCACGCGACTCACGCGAATGCGCACGAAATGAAATACGACATCCATACTCTCCGAGCATTTCTGTCTGTCGCTCAGGAAGGTTCGATCGCCAAGGCCGCGCTTAAAGAGCACACGGTGCCCTCAGCAATTAGCAAGCGAATATCAGAACTCGAAAAAAACATAGGCGCAGAACTTTTTTACCGACATCGGCGCGGAGTGATCCTAACGCAGGCAGGCGGTGAACTGGTTCTTTATGCCACGCAAGTCTTTGAACGGTTATCGAGCCTGGATAGCGCGATGAGCAATTATGCCAACGGAGTCAAAGGTCAGATCAGGCTAGTGGCCAACACGTCGGCCATCGTCCAATTTCTTCCCAACGATCTCTCGATTTTTCTGAAGCGGCATCCAACGGTCAAAATCGATCTGGAAGAGCACACCAGTGAGGAAGTGCAAAAAAGGGTCACGAACGGCTTTGCCGATATCGGCATTATGGTGGCGCAAAGGCCCCTCGATGGCCTGGAGGCGCAGTTGTATAGGTCCGATCAACTGATGGTCCTCATGCCACAGGGTCATCCTTTGGGGGAAAAGGAATCCCTGCGCTTTTCAGAAACGCTCAAATTTGATCATGTGGGATTGCCCAGGGGATCTTCCTTATGCAACTCCCTGACGAACGCCGCGCACCAGCTGGGCATGCCATTAAAGCTACGCATCCAGGCAACCAGCTTCGACGGATTGCGGCGCATGATTTCGTTAGGAATGGGCATAGGAATTTTGCCTACGGGCAGTGCAATTCCCTTTCTTGAAGCTGAAAAGCTGATGGCCCGACCCTTGAATGAACCATGGGCTTCGCGCAATCTTTTACTGGTGGTAAAAAACCCAGATACGTTGACCTTGCTGTCTCGCCTACTACTGAACCACCTGGCACAGAAGGCACCGCACTGACCTAAAAACAGACATCTCTAACTGCGATGGCTGCATTTCCAAAGCACTGCTTCACAGTCATGCCGAAGCCGCATATAGTCCGGTGGTTTAACCCCGTTACAGTGGAGCAGATGTGAAAACGAATCATAGACCGTTGGACGGTATTCGCGTCATCGAAATGGGCAGCCTGATTGCGGGGCCATTTGCAGCCAAGACCTTGGGCGATTTCGGAGCCGATGTCATCAAGATTGAGCCGCCGCAGGTCGGCGACCCACTGCGCTCATGGCGGACTGCCGAAGGCGAGACATCAATGTGGTGGCACGTACAGGCGCGCAACAAAAAATCGGTCGCTATCGACTTACGTCAAAAAGAAGGGCAGGAACTTGTCCGCAAGCTGATACTGGAAGCCGACGTCTTAATTGAAAACTTCAGGCCCGGCACGCTCGAACAATGGGGGCTTGATTACGAGTCCCTGTCCGCGACAAATCCGAAGCTCGTCATGTTGCGTGTTTCGGGCTATGGCCAAACTGGGCCGATGAAAGACCTGCCTGGTTACGGCGTGGTCGCCGAGGCTATGGGCGGCTTTCGCTATATCACCGGCGAACCGGGAAAGCCGCCGGTGCGCCCCGGGATCAGCATTGGGGATTCATTGTCCGCTCTGCATGGCGTAATCGGCGTCTTGCTGGCGCTCTACCAACGCGACGCTCGGTCGGGCATGGGGCAAGTTATTGATGTAGCCCTGTATGAGTCGGTTTTCAATATGCTGGAAGGAGCTGTTCCCGAATTCGATCGCTTAGGCCTTATCCGCGAGCCCGCTGGCAGCGCGTTGCAAGGCATCGCGCCTACCAATGCCTATCCCTGTGCCGACGGCCGGTATATTTTGATTGCCGGCAATGGCGACAGCATTTACAAAAGGTTGATGACGCTGATCGGGCGCGAACGACCTGGGCAATGACCCGGAACTGGCAAGAAACCCGGGCCGGGTCAGGCATATGGAACGTATCGACTCGGCCATCGCCAAATGGAGCGCATCTCAGTCTATGGCCAACGCATTGGACGCCTTGGGCAAAGCTGGCGTTCCAGCTGGGAAAGTCTTCACCGTCGAAGATATCGTTGAAGACGAGCAATATCAGGCGCGCGACATGATTCGCGAAATCACGTTGCATGACGGTTCTAGGCTGAAGGTGCCCGGCGTGGTGCCCAAGTTAAGCGCCACTCCAGGCAGCTTCTCGGGCGGTGGACCGCTGCTGGGTGAGCATACCGAAAGCGTTCTGGCTGAGCTGGGACTGGGTAGCGAAGCAATGGAACGCTTACGAAAATCGGGGGTTATTTGATGACCGGCGTGCAATCTAAATTCATGGGCAACACCAAAAGAAAGATCTTCGTCCACGATGTCGCCATGCGAGACGGGCTGCAAATCGAGCCTATTTTCGTCCCAACACAAGACAAGATAGAACTGATCAATGCATTAAGCCGCACTGGCTTATCCAAAATCGAAGCGACGTCTTTTACTTCGCCCAAGGCGATTCCTGCGCTGCGTGATGCAGAAGAGGTCATGAAGGGCATCGAGCGTTCGCCCACGGTCAAATATGCTTGTCTTGTGCCCAATATGCGGGGCGCCGAACGCGCGCTGGCCTGCGGGGTCGATGAAATCAATCTAGTCATGTCTGCCAGCGAAACGCATAACCTTGCCAATACCCGAATGACACGCGAACAATCGCTCAGCGTTCTATCGGAAATTATCGACGAGATTGGCGACCGCGTGGCGGTCAATATATCGATTTCCACGGCGTTCGGCTGCCCGATGGAAGGTGTGGTTCCCGAAGAGGAAGTCTTGAAAATCGGGGACACCCTGGCCGCTCGAGGCGCGACTGGCATCACGGTATGCGACACCACGGGTATGGCCAATCCGCGTCAGGTCGAGCTATTGTGCGATGGGTTGGCGGATCGTTGGAAGGGGCTGGAACTTACCCTACACTTTCACAATACACGGGGAATGGGGCTTGCCAACGTCATCGCAGGCCTTGCGGTCGGCATCGACCGTTATGATAGTTCGCTGGCGGGTCTGGGGGGATGCCCTTATGCCCCGGGCGCAACGGGCAATATATGCACAGAGGATTTGGTGCATATGCTGGACAGTATGGGCTTTGAAACCGGAATCGATTTGAATCGGTTGATATTTTGCGCTTCGCAAATGCCTGGCTTCGTCAACCACGACGTACCTGGCCAAGTGATGAAGGCAGGGAAGTGGGATAAGCGTTTTCCAGTTCCAAGTGACTTCGCAGAAATCCATGCGCGCGCCCTAAGCCGCAACAGGACATAGAAATTACTACAGGCCTATTACAGTCGAAAGGAGGTAGCGCAGTCGCGGTACGAAAAACTTATTATTAAAAAACAGGAGACAGAATGAATCATATATTAATAAAAGCCCTTGGCGCTGGCATCCTTGCGTCAGCATCGGCTCTTAGCATGGCAGCAAGCAATTACCCTACAAAGCCAATAAAAATGATTGTAGGTTTTAGCCCCGGCGGATTCACCGATGTGGTGGCGCGCCTCTTGTCCAGCGAGCTGGAAAAGACCCTGCATCAAACTGTCGTCGTGGAAAACAAGCCAGGAGCCGCAGGCACAATTGCTGCGGAAATGGTCGCACGCGCCGCCCCTGACGGCTATACATTATTAATGGGGCATTCCAACTCGAATGCGTCTGCACCGGCCTTATATAAAAGTCTGCCCTACGATGTGATCAAAGACTTCACTCCCATTGCGATGGTTGCAAGCACGCCGTTGATTTTGACCACAACGCCACGTTTAAACATCCATAACATGAAGGAATTCATCGCGGCGGCGCAAAAAAATGAAATGCGCTATGCCTCTTCGGGGGTCGGCAGCTCGCAGCATCTCGCTGGCGCACAACTTGCGCAAAATGCCAATATAAAAATGCTGCATGTTCCATACAAGGGCAGCAGCCAGGCATTGAACGACCTGTTGTCCGGAGAAGTCGATATGAACATCGATTCGCCGCCGCTTATGGTGCCCAACATAAAAGCCGGAAAACTCAATGGCATCGCCATAACCAGTGCAAAGCGCTCGCCGCTCATTCCCGATGTTCCGACCATGGCCGAAGTCGGCTATCCAGGCGTGAACATGAGCCAGTGGTTTGGCGTTATTGGGCCGGCCAATATGCCCGACGACATTACCAAGCTACTAAACACGCGAATCAATGAAATCCTGAAAACGCCTAAAGTGCTAGATATCTTGGCTAGCAAAGGTGCGGAACCTGGTGGCGGCAGTTCGGCGAACTTTCTTGAACAGATAAAGGTCGACACGGCAATGATCCAAAAGGTCGTCGATGATGCTGGTATAAAAATCCAATAACCCACAGAACGAATATGCTCAGGTCAAAACGCTAACGATACTAAGGCGCGCCGATAGGCTGGTTCTGTCGGGGCGTCTTTTTTAACTTAAGTTAATACTAGCAAGCGTTCGACATTGTTGGTCCCGCTACGTAACCGTGCTCCAAAAAAGCTTTTGCAGTTATTCAAGATCGTCGCTCAGTTAGATAGGCTCACTTTTATTAAGGCAGGCCGACAGGATGTACCCCACTGCAAGGCGTAAGGCAGGGCCGGCCGCTGAACCCTCACAGCGTTGAGACCTCGATCACGGAGACAATTGGCATCCTTATAACTACCTAGTGCTGACCCAGTGTCTCGCGTCGTACCATGACTCCGGCCACAATTGTGGCTCTTGCGCATCGAGTGCTCAACACAGAGCGCCGCAAATCTGCCTTCGGATCCTTGGGGAGTGACTATGAAACCGATATACAAGCTTTTTGAAGGGAACTCGATCCCGCTATTCCTGCGTTTGGCGAGGGGAAACAACTGCGTGACTTCAATCAACAGATTTGGGCGGGCCTTATGGTCAAGAAAGGCACACCCGAAGAAATTCAAAATCGTCTACATCAGGCAATTGGCGACACGATGAAAGACCCAGCGGTACTTAAAGCGTTGTCTTCCGTCGGATCGGAAGTCGCGCCGCTTAATTCGATTGCCGAAGCACAGAAGCTGCTAGCTGCCGAAACCAATAAATATCGTGACATGGCCAAGGAAATAAAGCTGGAAGCCGAATAATTCGGAACGGCTTCAGGTATTAGTGGCCCGCTCTTGTCATAGGATCAATTCTAATCATTAAGGCAAGAGCCAGACGTCAATCAATCAACACGCCGTCTTCATGAAAGGGATAAGGTCCCTCGAAGCTGCCAGTGGGCATGCTGTGCGTCACAAGGCGTCGATTGATGGCATCCCAGGCGTGAACGCGAAATGCTGGGGGTTCAAGAGTCCACGTCGACGCCGCCGCGTCATCAAGATCCAAAGATACCTGATGTGCGGGCGACGGCGCCGTGGATGCGATGGTGCCCCCGAAACGCACTTCGATCGGCCGATGCAAATGGCCGCAAATCAGCCGTTCGACATTGGTGTAGCGGGCCACGATGGCCTCTAATTCCGTAGCACCGGCAAGCAGACCTATTTCGTCCATGTGGCCGATTAGCGTGCGAAACGGTGGATGATGCATGGCGATAACCACCGGCTTATCGGTACTGGTCGCCAATACTTCCTCCAACCATCCTAGCCGCTCATTGCACAGACTTCCCGCGCTCTGTCCCATTGTGCACGTGTCGAGTGCAACCAGACGGATTTCGTCGATATCCACCGTGTATTGAATATATCCATCGATACCAAGGTAGCTGTGATCCTGAAAAGTGCTTCGTAATTGCTCACGGTCATCGTGGTTGCCGGGAAGCAAGTAAACCGGCATCTTCAGTGGCGCAAGCAACTCTCGCAGGTAGCTATACTCGGCGGCGCGGCCAAAGTCGGTCAAGTCCCCGGTCACGACCACTGCTCTTGGGCGTTGACGCAAGGCATTGATAGTATCGACAGCCGTACGCAGGTAGGGCGCCGTGTCGAGTCGTCCATAGGCCAGCCGTCCGGGTTCGCGTATATGCAGATCAGTGATCTGCACAATAGAAGTATTCATGTCGATAACTCCAAAGTCGGTAAAAGCCGTTCAGGATCTATTGAAATTCCCACAGTGTTGCCGACCTGGTAAGGACTATGGCCGTGCATCTCGACGAGTAGCGGATCTTGACCTTCCGTTGACACGCGGAACTGCACTCGATCACCGAGAAACACCCGTTGTTCGACCCGCGCCAGTGCGCAACCTTCATGCACAGGTCCCAGTTGGACATCCTCTGGGCGCAGCATCACGGAACGATGCCCTCGCAAAGCTTCAGGGCAAGGCACGCTATTGCCACCCAGGCTTATGACACCATATGCGCGCGCCTGCTCATCTCGTTTCAGTGTATTGACGCGGCCGAGAAATTGCGCAACAAAGGGATGCGTGGGCTTGCGATAAATGGACTCGCCATCGCCTATCTGGACGATGGTGCCGGCGTGCATGACTGCGAGCCGGTCCGCGATGGCGAGCGCTTCTTGCTGGTCATGCGTAACATGGACCGCGGTGGTGCCCAAGCGGCGCAGAAGCTCGGCAAGTTCCACGCGCAGTGACTCTTTCAACTTCGCATCCAGGGCCGCCAAGGGTTCATCCAGAAGCAATATACGCGGACGCACCGCCACTGCGCGGGCCAGCGCCACACGCTGGCGCTGGCCACCAGAAAGCTCTGTCGGTCTTTTCTTCTCGAGCCCATTCAAGCGCACCAAATCAATGAGCTCGCCGACGGCCTTTTTCCGTTCCTGCGCCGTGACCCCGCGGATCGTGAGCCCATAGCCAATATTGGCCTCAACGCTCATTTGCGGGAATAATGCGTAGTTCTGAAACACCATGCCCACACCTCGTTTCTCAACGGGACGGCGAGTGACATCCTGGTCGCCAAAAACGATTGCGCTTCCCTCGTCGGCCGGTTCAAGTCCAGCAAGCAGACGCAGCAAGGTCGTTTTTCCGCAGCCTGAAGGCCCAAGCAATGCGATGACTTCACCCGGTTCTATTACTAAATTGGTGGGCAACAGCCCTCGTGTGCCATCGGGGAATGTCTTGGCAGCATTAATGACTTCGACCCGCGTTTTTTCAAGTTTCATAAGCGTTCTTTAACTCGCATATCGTTTCTGCACAAAATTCGACACCGCCTGTAGCAGCCACAGGATAGGCAAAATGACGATGAAGAACACGAGCGTGTAGGCTGACCCAATTTCGATCCGCATTGACGCATAGCTATCGGCCAATCCAACCGGTAAAGTCCTTGTTAACGGTGTGTGCAACATCCAGGTCAGGTTGAATTCCCCAATCGAAAGCGTAAACACCATAAGCATGCCCGCCACGATAGACGGCAACACCGCAGGCACCAGCACGCCCAGAAAGCGTTGGGGAAAATTCGCACCAAGAGTCCGCGCGGCTTCTTCGATTGCTAGCAGCTCATTGCGCTGGAAGGCCGACGAAACTGTCCGGACCATGAACGGCAAGGTAAATACCACATGGCCCACCAGTATGAAAGCAAAGCTTTGGCGGAACGTCGTTGTTCCGCCGTACGCCAGTATCAAAGCCAGCGCGGTGGCAAGTCCCGGTACAGCCACCGGAAGCGTAAGTAGCTCTTCGAAAACGCGCGCGGCGCGCGTCCGACTGCGGGCCAGGGCGTAGGCGCACGGCACGCCCGCGATTACAGTGCAGACCACACAAGCCAGTGCCAGGCTAATGGACGCGTTCACAGTACTGCCATAGACGGACCATACCTCCCCCAGCCATCGCAAGGTGACAACCGCTGCCAATTCCACGACTGTAGTTTTGCACTAGCCCCGCCAGAATCGAAATCAGCATCGGCCCAATCATGAAAAGGGTGACGGCGACTGTGGTGGCGAACAAAATCGGTGCGCGGTCAACTCGAGATAGCTTCATAGAGATTCCTTAACGCGCCGGCGATAGGCCGCTGAGCATGCGGGCAGCAAACAACACGGCCCAGGTGATCAGGCCCAAAACGATCGACAAGGCCGCCGCCGTTGCGAAATTGGCGTAGTTCGTAAATTCGTTGTAAATGGTGATCGGCAACACTTCGACCTTGCTAGCAAGCGTGAATGCGGTACCGAAAGCGCCCATGGCCGTTGCAAACACAATCGCCCCGCAGGCTACCGTGGTTGGGCCCAGCTGCGGAATCCATACATCGCGCGTAATGTGCCAGCGCGAAGCGCCAAGCATGCGGGCGGCCTCTTCAAGTTGCACGTCGATGGCCTCGGCAGCGGCCGTATATGAAGCCACTGCACGTGGCAAGGAAAAATACAGATACGCTAGAAACAAGCCCGTTAAACCATAGGCGAACGTTACGCGCCCCAGTCCCAGCCAATGGGTGAAATCCGCTACCAACCCTTGGCGGCCACCCAGCAAAATAACGAAGAACCCAACAATGACGCCCGGAAACGCCAAAGGCAGTGTCAGCAGCGCCAACAAGGTTTGACGCCCCGGAAAGGATCGGCGCGCCAGGTAAATGCCGGTAGCCGCCCCAATGACAAGGGTAGAAATGGTCACGGCCAGTGAAAGCAATACGGTGTTAAGTATGCTTTCAAGATACCGCGAATCAGTCAGTATTTGGAAATAGGCCGACCAGCCTTTTTCTGCGGGAATGGTAATCAGGCGTGCGGTAGGCAGCAACCAAAAAGCAAAGAAAAATGCGGCTGCTGGCGCCATACATGCCAGGATTACCCCGCGCCGTCCGTCCAAGGTGAACATAATGGCTTTCATGGCGTGGGGTACCGTCCTTTACCGCACTTCTTTCAAGTAACGATCCGAGAAGCCGCGTTGAACCTCGGCCATGCGGGCGTAATCAATGGGCTTGACGCGCGCATACTCGGTTGCAGGCAGGAATAGAGCTTCGACGTCTTTGGGCATAGCATCGGCACGCACGGGGCGCAGGAACGCGCGGGCCCAGATGGCTTGACCTTCATCGGACAACACGAAATCCAGCGCCTTCTTAGCAGCATCTGCATGGGGCGCATTCGCAACCAGGCTCATCACGTAGGGCACCGCAACCGTACCTTCGGCAGGAATCACGAACTCAACGTTAGCCTTGTCCTTGTGCTTGGCGCGGTAGGCGTTGAAGTCATAATCAAGAAGGATTGCAATTTCACCCGATAGCAAACGCGCATAGGAAGTTTGCTTAGGTACGATGGGCTCGTTGGCCTGCATGGTTTTGAAATACTTGATGACGGGATCAAAGTTATCTAAAGAGCCGCCCAGAGCTTGGTTAGCCGCAACGGCGCCTACGTAGCCCACGAACGCGGAGGACGGATCAAGGAAGCCGACCAGGCCCTTGTATTCTGGCTTGAGCAAATCCGCCCACGATTTTGGAATGGGTTTGCCATCGAGGGCGTCCACGTTCACCATGAATCCCATCGTACCGGAATGGATGGAAAACCAGTGTCCGTTGGCGTCCTTGAGATCGGTCGGAATATCGTCCCATCCCGCCGGTTTATAGGTGGCGACCACGCCTTCCTTCTCCGCCTGGGCGGCGAATGAGATTCCCATATAAACCATATCGGCGACAGGATTAGCCTTTTCCGCAACCAACTGGGCCAATGATTGGCCGGAGTTCTTATTGTCGGGAGGTATCGTGACTCCCGTCTTGTCCTTAATCGCGCGTAACTGCGTGCCCCAATCTGCCCATTCCGTCGGACAGTTGTAGCAGATGGCGGTTTGCGCCATGGCGCTGCCTGCGGTCAGGCCAAGCGCCAGAAAGCCAGCTTGGGCAAATCGTTTTATGAAAGACATTTAAATCTCCGAGAAACTAGAAACGAACGGGGAAAACATGAATGCGCACCAGATGTGAAGCGCGCGCTCACGAAGTTGGACACACTTCTTAGGGGCGGGTCCACAGGATTCGCCCCACTGCAAAGTATAAGGCAGGGTTATGCTGCTGGTCGCAACAGGCGGCTTTCCTTGTTCAACCCCTGCACCAGCAAGGCCACACTGCGCTGCCCCATCTCTTCGTTGGGCTGCGCTACAGTGCTTAGTGCGGGAGTCATATCGGCGCCCAGCTGCACGCCGTCAAAGCCCGAAATACTAATGTCGCCCGGCACCTGCAGCCCGCACAATTTGGCGGCACGGATCGCGCGAATAGCAATCAGGTCGTTAGAGCAGACGAGAGCCGTGGGGCGATTACCGGCTTTCAGCACGGCCGAAATTTCGTTGATTGCCGTTCCGATAAAAGGTACTTCGATCAACGCCGAGGGCTTTAGGCTTGCCCTCGACATGGCGGACAGAAAACCGTCATAACGCTGCTGGGCCCGGTCCGACGCGGCCAATCGCCCGCAGACCATGGTGATCCGCCGGTGACCCAGGCGAACTAGTTCTCGCGTCAGCTCCAACATGGCATCGTCGCCTGCAACCGATATGCAGGGATGTTTTGGATGTCGGTTGTAGACCAGCACGTAAGGCGTGCCCATCTCCTGAACCTGCCGGATGGCCCTCGACTTGGCCGCATCGGATACCACCAGCACCATGCCGTCCACTCCGCTCGCTTGCAAATTCGCGACTGCATCTTCCTCTTGGGATAATTCGTAGCCGGTAGCTTGCAGCATGATGGCGTAATGGGACGCCGCCGCGGCCCGGGCAATGCCCTGCAAGCATTCCGCAAACACGGGATTAGTAAGCGTAGGCAGTACAACGCCTATGACATGGCTGCGTCGAGTGCGAAGGGTGCGAGCACTCGCGTTCGGTCGATAGTGCGATTTGTCGGCGACACCTAGCACGAGCTTGCGCGTGGCGTCACTGACGATTTGCGGTGAATTAAATACCCTGGAAACCGTGGCCGGGGACACTCCTGCGCGCTGTGCAATATCCAATATGGACGTCCGGCCGGATCGCTGTTTGTCCTTCACTTGGTTCGCCCGCTAAATTGGCCTGCTGTGAAAACGATTTCATATTAAGTGGCCATTGTTGCTACCGTGTGACACGGTACAGCCACCACCGTTGGCCACAGAATAACCCTCGCACTTCCGTGCCATATTGATTTCGGATCTGCACCTCGAGACCGCAGGGTGCCAAGCCGAACCATTACCGGACTTCCTTAAGCATCACGAGTCCGTTCGAAGAAGCGCTGGTCGATGAAGCCCGCCAGCGAAACTTCGACGGCGTTTGCGAGCACACCCATAAAGCGGAAATTCGGGCTAAACAGTATCTTTCCGAGAAACAGCCCACATGACTGGCACAGGACCTTGCCCATCGTTTACCCGATGTCAGCGTCTTTGCATGCTGGAACAAATCGACTGATAATTGCATGGTGCGCACTTTCGCAAAGCTGCCCGGGTTGTTGCAGTTTCGTGCCTGCGTTCGGGTTATATAGGTTTTTATAACAGCCACTCCGAACTACGGCCGGACTAACTGACAAAATAGCTTGCGATCGTGGAAGGTCAGTATTAACGTCGATAACGAGTTAAGGCGCTTCTATGTACCCTACAAAAGACAGTACGCGTAACGCCAGCGCGGTTCTTTGCCGCCAGGCGATCCGGGACGAAACCCATAATGGCCCCACCGCCGGGCTTGCGCCGGGTTTCGTGCAAGCAAACCTGATGATCCTGCCTCAGGCACTTGCGGCCGAATTTCTGCTGTTCTGCCAGCGCAATCCCAAGCCCTGCCCCCTGCTGGCGGTGACCGAACCGGGCAACTATAAGGTGCCGTCCCTGGGCCAGGATCTTGATATACGTAGCGACGTGCCGAAGTATCGGATCTGGCGCCATGGCGAACTGGCCGCCGAACCCCGTGATCTGCTCGATGTCTGGCGCGACGATCTGGTTACGTTTGCAATCGGATGCTCGTTTTCATTTGAAGAAGCTTTACTGGCCGACGGCATCGAAGTGCGGCACATTAGCCAGGGCACCAATGTGCCCATGTACCGCACAAACATACCCACCCACTCGACAGCCACCTTGCAAGGCCCGTTGGTGGTATCGATGCGTCCGATGAAAGCCAAAGACGCAATCAGGGCTATTCAGATCACATCACGGTTTCCTTCCGTGCACGGCGCACCGGTCCATTTGGGCGACCCGGGACTGATAGGC
This sequence comes from uncultured beta proteobacterium, assembly GCA_963706785.1. Lineage (GTDB taxonomy): Bacteria > Pseudomonadota > Gammaproteobacteria > Burkholderiales > Burkholderiaceae_B > Pollutimonas. Next base: position 222,194 of record CAVPNJ010000006.1, on the reverse strand, counting down.
ATACATGACATTAACCAGCCCGACTATGGCGACGCGGTAGCCATTCAGGACGGCGAAATCCCGGTCTTCTGGGCTTGCGGTGTGACTCCGCAGTCGATTATCCAGACAGTCAAGCCAGAATTCAGCATCACTCATGCGCCCGGTCATATGCTGATTACAGACTTGCATAACACGGAACTAGCCTCGTTTTAACGTCCAGTAAACCCGTTTTTATGATCGGATGAACGAATAGCGGTACGCGACCCCGGCACGCCAGGTAAATCAATCATATCGCCGGAAACCACCTAGGAGACTCTACTATGAAGCGTTTAGCACTCTCGACTTTCGCCGCCAGCAGCCTGTTGCTTGCTGTAAATGCCTTCGCCCAGGAAAAAGTTGCCGACCTTCCCAAAACCCAGCTTCAAGTCGTGGGCGGCCTAAGCAATCTGACCGCCTATCAGAATTTCGAGCAACCTTTCTGGACAAAGACCATTACCGAACTGTCTAACGGGCAGGTCACGGCGACTATCAAAGGCTTCAATGAAATGGGCTTGAAAGGCCCAGAGATCCTCCGACTGATCAGCCAGGGCGTGATACCGGTGGGCACGGCCACCCTGGCTTACTTTGCCAGCGACAATCCGATCAACGAAGCCATTGACTTGGCTGGCCTGGCCCCTACCCCTGAGATAGCGCGCAAAGTCACCGACGCCTTTGAACCTGCCTACCAAAGGTTCTACGAGAAAAATGGCATCAAGGTGCTGGGTATTTCAACCTACCCGGCGCAAGTTCTGTTCTGCAATGCGCCGATCTCTGGCCTGGCTGATATCAAGGGCAAGAAGGTGCGCACCAGCAGCCGCACCACTGGCGAATTCGTGCAAGCCCTGGGCGGCACCAGCGTGACGATACCCTTCGGCGACGTTGTCCCGGCCCTGCAAAATGGCGTTGTTGATTGCGCCATTACCGGCTCCATGTCAGGGTACTCGGCGAAGTGGTACGAAGTCAGCACCCACCTGTATGCCTTGCCCATCAATTGGAACCAGCAAATTCATGCCGCCAACCTGGCAGGCTGGAACAAGCTTGACCCCAAAGTACAGGACTTCCTGCAGAAGAACATAAAGGTGATGATCAACAATATCTGGGACGCTGCGGCTAAAGAAACCCAACAAGGTTACGACTGCAACACAGGCGCAGCCGCCTGCACCTTGCCAGTCAAAGGAAAAATGAAACTGGTCGAACCCACGGCGGCCGACCGCGAACTGCTTAAGAAAATCCTGAACGACACCATCGTCCCCAAATGGGCCGCACGTTGCTCGGCAGAATGCGTCAAGGATTTCAATGCAACGATCGGCAAACAACTCGGCCTGACGGCCTCCAAGTAGCTAACGGGGAGCTTCCCGGGCGGCCCTCTGGTTCCCCAGAAGGCCGCCGGTCAATTAACCGGTGACCAACATGAAATCATCAGATCCTTATGCTTTCGTCAACAAGTTGCTAAGAGCGGCCACTAGTCTTTCGCGTATTGCGATCTGGGTTGCCGGCGGGCTGACTCTGGCAAGTGCCATATATATTTCTGTCGACGTTATCGCGCGCAAATTCCTGGGCTTCAGCCTGGGAGGGTCGGACGAACTGTCGGGCTATGCCTTTGCGATCAGTATTTCATGGGCGCTCTCCTTTGCCACCCTACAGCGCGCGAACATCCGGATTGATGCCCTGTATCAATTGCTGCCGGTGCGCATAAGCGCCCTCCTGGACTGGATAGCGCTGGTGGGCCTGGGCGTTTTCATCGTGTTTCTAACTCGCTATGCCGCCGACGTTGCGGGCCAGTCATGGGCCAACGGCTCGACTGCCAACACCATCCTGGCTACCCCCTTGTGGATTCCACAGTATCTGTGGGTCGCGGGACTGATCTGGCTATGCGTGGTATTGGCGCTGATGTTGCTGCGGTCGTCCCTTGCGCTGGTAACTGGCGATCTCGATACCGTGCATAGCATCTGCGGCATCCGAAGCACCAAGGAAGAGGCCGAAGAAGAAGCCGAAATGGGCGAACGCATGGTTCGAGGAGAAGCACAATGATTACGACCACCATGGTGCTTTTACTAGTGCTGCTGGGCTTGAGCATCCCCGTAGGCGCGGCCCTGGGCGTGCTTGGCCTTATTCTGGATCCTTTATATTCCATGCTTCCCCTGACCCGGGCCATTGGTGAAGTCTCCTGGAGCACAAGCAACGAATTCCTGTTGGTCGCCATTCCGCTGTTCATCATGCTGGGCGAAATCCTGTTGCGATCCGGGCTGGCAGAAAAAATGTACGGCGCAATGAGCCTATGGCTATCGTGGCTGCCGGGCGGGCTTATGCATGCCAATATTGGCGCCAGCGCCTTGTTTGCCGCCACATCCGGTTCCAGCGTGGCCACCGCCGCTACAGTTGGCACCGTGGCTATTCCCCAGATTCACAAAAAGGGCTACAACGAGTCGCTCTTCCTGGGTAGCCTGGCGGCCGGTGGAACTTTGGGGATTCTGATCCCGCCGTCGATCAACCTGGTTATTTATGGCGTTTTGACCAACACCTCTGTGCCCAAACTGTATCTCGCGGGCATTATTCCTGGTCTTGGTCTGGCAGCGCTATTCATGTTGTGTATTGGCATCGCATGCACAGTCAAGCCTAAATGGGGCGGTGAAAAGATCAAGGCGACCTGGGGCGAGCGGATAGCCAGCCTGGTTCACCTGATACCGCCTATGGGGATCTTCCTGCTGGTTGTAGGTTCTATCTACGCCGGTTTGGCAACACCGACAGAAGCTGCTGCATTAGGCGTGGTGGGCGCCCTGATACTGGCCGCTTGCGTAAAAAGGCTTACTTTCTCCATGCTGCGCGAAGCCCTGGAAGGCACCATGAAAGCCACCGCCATGATCATGCTGATCGTGATCGGCGCGGCATTTCTGAACTTCATCATGTCGGCGACCGGGCTGACAAGCGCGATTACCAACACCATCACCGGGCTGGGGGTGTCCCCGGGCTGGATGCTGTTTGTATTGGTTTTGTTTTACCTGGTCTTGGGCTGCTTCATGGAAACCTTGTCCATGATGATCACTACCATCCCCATCGTCGCGCCCATCATGATCGCTCTCGGCTACGACCCAATCTGGCTGGGCATTGTCATCATCGTCCTGGTCGAAGCCGCGTTGATCACGCCGCCCGTCGGCTTGAATTTGTTCGTCGTACAAAGCTTGCGGAAAAGCGGCAGCATGAACGATGTCATGATTGGCAGCTTCCCCTTTGTCGTCATGATGATGGCGCTGATCGCCCTTTTGGCCGCCGTCCCCGGTATCGCCTTATGGCTGCCGTCCCTGTTCGAGTAAGTGCTTCACGCCGGCACTCAGCGGCGATGCAATGCAACAACTTTTTTGGATGAGTCGCAATGAAACTTCGTTTTAATGTCGCTTCGGATTCAGTCAGCGAAGCCATAAATGTCAACATCACGACCTGCATTGTTGCAGGCTGGGCCGGGAGAGACCGGGGCGCCATTGAACACCATATCGAAGAGCTGGCTGCCCTGGGCGTGCCGCGCCCCAGCGCAGTGCCGCTGTACTACCGAATTGCCTCGAACCAGTTACTGCAAGAGTCAGAAGTCGAAGTGGTCGGAGACGGTTCGTCTGGTGAGGCAGAAGTCTTCGTTTTCTCGCATGGCGGCGAAATGATGGTAAGCCTGGCGTCGGACCACACCGACCGCAAGCTGGAAACGCACAGCGTTGCGCTATCCAAGCAGCTGTGCGCCAAGCCAGTAGCTGTCGATGCCTGGCGCTACGCCGACGTCGCCGACCATTGGGATGAACTGGTGCTACGGTCCTGGATCGAAGAAAATGGCAACAAGGTCTTGTACCAGGACGGAACGCTGGCAACCCTGCGTCACCCCTCCGACCTCATTCAAGGCCACTTCGCACTAAGCATTATCCCCGAGCACGCAGGCATGACTTGCGGCACTGTTAACGCTATCGGCGGTATCCGCCCGTCGACGTCGTTTGAAATGGAACTTTTCGATCCCAAGCGACAGCGCAGCATCAGGCATAAATACACCCTTACCATCCTGCCCGAGATCGCCTAAGAACCGGCTTACAATTCCCGAGCCGGACGGCCCGGCAACGGGCGGCGCTTATGCATTAGGCAGTTTGCACCTATCCTTTTTTACTGATCGATTCCATGCTACCGACTCTACTCGCGCTACAACATAAACTGGATCAAGGCGATACCACTTCCGTGGCGCTTACCGAAGCGGCCTTGGCACGCATCGCCGCGCCCGAAGGCGAGGGCAGCCGCGCTTTTACAAAAATTTATTCTGAACAGGCTATGGCCGCAGCCCGGGCATCCGACACCCTGCGCGCTGCCGGTCTGGTGCGTTCGCCCATTGACGGCTTGCCAGTGTCCATTAAAGACCTCTTTGACGTTGCCGGCGAAACCACGCTGGCTGGTTCCGTCGTTCTGAAAGATGCCGCGCCGGCGAGCGGCAATGCGGCCATTGTGCAGCGACTTGTCGAGGCTGGTGCGGTCATCGTGGGACGCACCAACATGACAGAATTCGCGTTTTCGGGCTTGGGTCTGAACCCGCATTACGGCACGCCAAGCAGTCCCTGGGACCGCGGTACAAGACGTATTCCGGGCGGTTCATCTTCCGGTGCGGGGGTATCGGTCGCCGATCAGATGTGCGCGGCCGCCATTGGCACCGACACTGGCGGCTCGGTGCGCATCCCCGCGGCTTTCTGCGGGCTGACGGGCTTCAAGCCAACCGCGCATCGCATTCCTGCCCAGGGGGCCCTGCCGCTGTCGACTAGCCTGGACTCGATCGGACCCTTGGCAGTATCCGTCACCTGTTGCGCCATTCTCGATGCCGTTCTAAGTGGACAGGAATACACCGCACCCGTCGCACCTGCACTGCATCACCTGCGTTTCGCGGTACCAACAAGGCTGATACTCGACGGAGCCGATGAACACGTCAGCACCGTTTTTCATCAGACATTGGAAACGCTCAGGCGGCTGGGCACGCAGCTTGAAGAAGTCGATGTGCCAGAATTTGAAGAACTGGCCTACATCAACCGGTCTGGCGGCTTCACCTGCTCGGAGGCATGGGCCTGGCACCAGAACTTGCTGACCGATCACGCCAAAGACTATGATCCACGCGTCTCATCGCGGATGATGCGCGGCAAAAGCATGAGCGCGGCAGACTATATTGAACTACTTCAGACACGCCCCGAATGGATTGCCTCTGTTGAAAAGCGTCTGGAACCCTTTGATGCCCTGCTGATGCCCACCGTTCCGGTGACGGCGCCCGTCATCAGTGAACTAGAGGCTTCGGACGATGCCTACTATGGTGCCAACGGTCTGATTCTGCGCAACCCAACCTTCATCAACTTCCTGAATGGTTGCGCCCTGTCTATCCCGTGCCATCCGGCCGGCACAGCGCCTGTAGGGCTGATGATCGCTGGAGTCGCGGATCAAGACAGGCATATTCTTAATGTCGGGCTAGCATTGGAAAAAGCGCTGGGGAATATTTAGGCGTCCCGTATCGCCAAGGCGGCGTCAATATCAATAGCCTGCCAATCTCATTCAGCCCTCGCCTTGAACAACACACTCTTGCAAATTTCGGCAAGGTGCTTACTACTTGACGTTATTGATCCACCTCAGCACTGCACGTAAGCTCAAAGAAAGGATTGCCGGTCTGGCAACCTAATACTTACATAGGGCTTCATGACCATGCTGGATTTAAAGGGTAAGGTGGCATTTGTCGCGGGCGCCGGATCGGTCGGCGAGGGTTGGGGAAATGGTAGAGCCACGGCCGTACTTTTGGCCCGCCAGGGAGCCAAGGTTTTCGGCACGGATTACAGCGCCGAAGCTTTGGCTGGAACCACCAAAATCATGGATGAAGAGGGCCACTCGGAATGGGCGGGCGAGCAGGCCGACATGACCGACAGCGAGCAGGTAGCGCGAGCCGTTGAAGCCTGCATGCGCCGATACGACCGGATCGATATCCTGGTGAATAACGTAGGCGGGAGTGCTCCCGGCAGTCCGGTATCCATGTCCGTGGAGGACTGGGATGGCCAGATGAACCGAAACTTGAAGTCCGCGTTTCTGGGATGTAAACACGTTCTTCCAGTCATGGAACGCCAATTCGAAACCGAAGGCAAAGGCGGCGCTATCGTAAACGTCTCCAGCATTGCCAGCATGAGTTTTCAGGTTCAAGGCCGCGTGCATGTGGCTTATGCCGCGTCCAAAGCCGGTCTGGAAGCCTTCAGCCGTGCGACTGCGATTGCCTACGTTCAAAAGGGAATCCGCGTTAACACCGTTGTCGTCGGCATGATGAACACGCCTCTGGTCACGCACCGCCTCACGAAACAGCTAGGCGTCACGAGCGATGAGTTGGCCGCAAAACGCGGTGCCTTAATCCCGATGGGCCGGATGGGAGATGCATGGGACATTGCGAATGCTGTGCTGTTCCTGGCAAGTGATGAAGCGGGTTACATCACGGCCACACAACTGGTGGTAGACGGCGGTGTAACTGCCGCCCGCCCTGGAGCGATTGAATCTCCATCCCGCTAAAAGACGTCGGACCGGTGCCCTACTCCATGACCAGCTCTCCTTTGCACAGCCCTATTCGCCCGGAATGGCTAACCAGCCAGAAGGAAGCTCCCCTGGATGCGGCGATACCGGTTATCGATTCACATCATCACTTATATGATCGGCCCGGCGTCAAGTATTTGCTTGATGAGTATCTACAAGACATATATGGCGGCCATAACGTGCGGGCTACGGTGTTCGTGCAGGCGCGGGCAATGCTGCGCTTGGGCGTGCCAGAGCATTTGCAGCCGCTGGGCGAGACCGAGTTCGCCAACGGCGTGGCAGCTATGAGCGCTAGCGGCCTGTACGGAGACGCGCGGGTATGCGCCGGCATTGTGGGTCAGGCAGACCTGACACTAGGCGATGCGATTCGACCGGTGTTAGAGAAGCACATCGCCATCGCCGGAGGCCCAGCAGACGAGGGCGGTCGGTTCCGGGGAATTCGGCAAACACTCGCATGGGATGCCGACGCTAGCCTTGACGAATCCAGCCTACCCGACATCCCAATTCATGATGGAATCGCCCGAGTTTCGGGCAGGCTTCGCGCATCTGGCCCCCTTGAAATTGAGCTTCGAAGGCTGGCTCTTCTTTCATCAACTTCCACAGTTGGCGGCGCTTGCGCGCGCCTTCCCTACAACACCAATTGTGCTGAACCACTGCGGGGGAATAGTCCGAATTGCAGGGTACGCCGGGCGTGGGGACGAGGTTTTTCATCAATGGAAAGACGGGCTGATGCAACTCGCACGCTGTCCGAACGTCATGGTCAAGCTCAGCGGGCTGGGCATGCGGCTGGGCGGATTTGGCTTCGAGGAAAAACCCCAAGCTCCGTCATCACAGCAATTGGCAGACGCATGGCGACCGTGGATCGAAACCTGCATCGAAACTTTCGGTTCTGACCGATGCATGTACGGCAGTAATTTTCCGGTCGATAAGGGAAGTTATGACTATGGCGTCGGGTTGAATGCATTGAAACGATTAACTGCACAAGCGGGTCAGGCGGAACGGGACGACATTTTCTGGCGCTCCGCCATGAAGTTCTATCGCCTGCCAGCGCTCAATTCTAAGGGCGCGAATCTCATCTAATCATCTTAGCAACATGTAGACGTCACTTCGACATACCGCAGGACAGGAGACTATATGACTATTACCCGAAGATTGATGCTTAAAGCGGCTGTCGCCGCTCCTATCGCGGTCATGGGCCGTAGCGCCTTCGCACAGGACTACCCTGTAAAAGCCGTGAAGATCATTGTGCCCGCCGGGGCTGGTACGGGAATCGACGGCGCTACGCGATTTTTTGCCGACCCGCTTGCGAGTCGGCTTGGGCATGCATTCGTTCCTGAGAATCGCCCTGGCGCGGGTGGCCTGCTGGGTTATACGCAAGCCGCCCGATCGGCGCCCGATGGTTACACACTGATTCTTACCGGTATTCCCCTATACCTCCTGCCGCTATTCTCCGAAGCGCCTAAGCCGCCCTTCAATCCGGTGACAGATTTTGTCCCCGTTGCAAGAATAATGCGTGTCCCGTCTGCAATTGCCGTAGCCCCGGAATCGCCTTACAAAACTCTGGATGATTTGCTTACGGCAATGCGGAACAATCCTAATGAGATTACCTATTCTTCGCAGGGCGTCGGTAGCAACGCTCACTTGTGTGCTGTCGTCCTAAACGATATGAGCGGAACCAAGGCTAAGCATATTCCGTATAAAGAATCGAGTATGGCGCTAACCGATGTAGTGGGTGGGCGCATCGCTTTTACTTGCCAGAGCTCTGCTGGCATGTTGCCGTTGATTCAGGGCGGTAGGCTGCGGGCCTTGGCCGTAACGAGTTCGAATCGATGGAAATCTCTGCCCGATGTGCCGACCGTTGCAGAGGCTGGTGTACCCAACTTCGAGGTGACTTCGCAACTGGACTTTATGGCGCCTGCAGGCACACCGGAGAATGTGTTGAAATTGCTGTCGGACAACATTCGTGTGGTTACGCAGACCCCGCAGTTCGAACAGTTTTGTCTTAAACAAGCCATTGAGCCGGAATTCAGGGACTACAAAACGCTAGTGCCTGAGATCAAACAAGAGGCTGCCCGCTGGAAGCGGATAGTGGATCTGGCACGCGCCTAAGCTAATATAAGTGGCTCACCTGCGGCGAGTCACATGGCCATCTGCCGCTACCCTAAAAATGGAAACGGGCCGATCACCTGAATTTGAAGACTTGATCGGCTCTCTATTCTTCATATACCTGCTTATTGAACGATGCCGGTTTCTCTGGCTTTGATCTGCAGGGCAACATAGTGAGACCAGACACGTCCTTGTGCGAATCCCCCTCCAGAAAACCACAGGCCTTTCTGTGGCGTGGGTTTATACATATTGCTCATTTCACCGCCTGCATCGAGTCCCCAAATCGGTCCGATTTTTTCTGCTATCTGCGGCCCCAATAACTGCCGCACTACTTCTGCCGGCGGTTGATATCCGGTCGCAGCAACGATCAGATCGGCGGGCTCCACGCTGCCATCCTTCATTAACGCCCCTTCGGCTACGAAACGTTCTATCTCACCATAGTGCAGTATGTCGATATCACCGTTGGCGATAAGATCCGAGCATCCCACGTTAAGGTAGTAGCCACCGTGGTTTCTCCGTATTTTCATCTGGTGACCGCCCCCTTCAGGACCGATGTCCAGCTTCATACCTCGCGCTTTAAGGGCTGCAAGCAGATCCTTGTCGATGTCCAGCATGCGTTGGGTTGCGAGTTGGTAGCCGCGAAGCTGGATCTGGAAGGTGCCGCTGGTTGCGATCAGATCGCAGTCCTCCAACGACATTGCATCTTTGTAGTAGATGGCATGATTGATGCTGGCCGCTTTGACGCTGAAGACCGTGATCGAACTGCGCTGAACCATCTTCACGTTCGCGCCGTGACCATGAAGATCCTGAGCGATATCGTGCGCGCTGTTGCCTACACCCAGGACCAATACGTTCTTGTCACGCCATGGGGCGCCGCTATCAAAGCCCTGTGCGTGCATGACCTTGCCCTCGAAGTCGCTCAACGACGGGATATCTGGCATGTTGGGCTCGCCCACGACGCCATTGGCAAACACCAGATGACGCGGATGTAGAACGCGTTCAGAGCCATCCTCGCGTCGGACCCGTGCCGTCCATCTTTCGTGCTCATCATCATATCGGCCTTCCAGGAAATTCGTTCCCGTCCAGACATTGCACTCCATGGCGGTGGCATAGGTTTCAAGCCAATCACCTAACATATCCTTAGGCAAGTACTTGGGCCAGGTAGTCGGGAACGGCATGTACGGCATGTGGTTGAGTTCGATTTCGTTGTGTAGTGCCAGGGCGCTATAGCGCCTACGCCATACATCGCCCACCTTGGGCAATCGTTCGACGACCAGCGCATCTACCCCCAACACGCGCAGCCTCGCCGCCAGCATCAGGCCATTCTGGCCTCCGCCAACGATCAACACGCTGGGCTCGCGATCTTCGTAGCGCCGCTCTTTCGAGCGCTGCCTGCTCCATGCCTCTCCACCGAAGATGCGTGTACTGGCGCCGTCAGGTCGATTGCCTCCGGTCTTCTCTTCGTACCCTTTTAGTTCACGCAGCGATGTGCTCAATACCCACGCCCGCTCGGGCTCTTCGCAGAGCAAACGCAACACGCCCAGACAGCGACCGGCCGTTGTCTCGAACTGGAAGATGGCTTCTATGACGTCCTTGCCGGTACGAACGACGCGGCGCGGAGCCTGGTGGCCTTTGGCAACCTTGAAGTTGCGCGCCCGTACGCCCTGCTGATGATTCAGCAACGTAGACACGATTGCATCACGTGAGTCGGAGGGCGTTACGTCCCACGTAAACGCAATCAGATCACGCCAATGGGAATCTTCAACGAATAACTCCTCTAACATCCTTCGATCGCATGCATGTAGCGCAGCTTCAAAGTTCGTTAGCCACTCGGCCACATACTCGCCGTCGCTTAGTATGTCGGTTCGTACGTTATGCCTTTCTACCATTAGTTCCTGCATCTCGGTCCCTTCGTCTTGCTAGAGTTTCACGTTGGGACTTACGCCAATACAGGCGTTCATCCAGTGATAAAAATTCTAGCGGCAAGGTCTTCTCAGAAACAGGCTCTACGATGGCAAGCATAATTGCCTTGGGCGCAAAACCGAATCCTGTTAAAACCTTAAATCGCAGATCGCACCAAATTTCGAATTGACTATCCGTCGTACCTTGCGCTGCTAACGCAGCTATCTCCTGCCATGGAAATACGCGCTTAAGGCGAAGACAGTAAAATACGGGTTTACCCCTAGCCGCCGGTCCCTAATGCTTGCAGAGTTTGCATCAAGCTTACTGGTCGCAAGCGATCCCCCACCATGTCTAAATTAACGCTCCAAACCAAACCACTTTCAGTCGGCTTGGTCATCTTCGCTCTGGCGATAGGCGCATTCGCAATCGGAACCACCGAATTTGCCACGATGAGCCTGCTACCGTACTTCGCCAAAGATCTGAATATTGATGCGCCGACGGCAGGTCATGTCATCAGTGCCTATGCACTAGGCGTAGTGGTCGGCGCCCCCATTTTGACCGTGCTGACGGCACGCATCGCGCGCCGTACGCTGTTGATCTGGCTGATGGCGATGTTCGCCCTATTCAACGGTTTATCTGCCTTTGCGCCGACGTACGAGTGGCTGCTGGCACTTCGCTTTCTAAGCGGGCTACCGCACGGCGCCTATTTCGGCATTGCATCACTGCTCGCCGTGTCGCTGGTACCCCTCAATAAACGCAATCAGGCGGTGGGGCGCATGTTCCTGGGCCTGACCGTCGCCACTATCATTGGTGTCCCGTTCGCAAATTGGCTGGGGCAAGTGATTGGCTGGCGTTGGGGATTCGGTCTAGTGGCCGCGACGGGTTTGCTAACCGTAGCACTCATTGCAAAGTTTGCCCCCAATACACCGGCCTCGCCTGGTGCGAGCCCCCTGCGCGAGCTGGGAGCGCTTAAACATGGGCAAGTATGGCTGACACTTGCAGTAGGCGCCATTGGTTTTGGTGGTCTATTTGCTGTCTATACGTATCTGGCCGACACCTTATTGCTCGTCACGCGCGTCTCTCCCAGCGCAGTACCCCTGGTGCTCGGCATTTTTGGTGTGGGCATGACCGTGGGCAACATCGTCGTGCCGTGGTTTGCCGATCGTGCCCTTATGCCCACGGCCGCAGGCTTATTGCTCTGGAGCGCTGCCGGCTCCGCCCTCTTTACCGTAACCGCCGGGAATATATGGGGAGTTTCCATCACCGTTTTTTTCATAGGGATGGGTGGCGCATTGGGTACCGTGCTGCAGACCCGGCTGATGGACGTAGCCAAGAACGCTCAAGGCCTGGCTGCGGCGTTAAATCACTCGGCGTTCAACTTTGCCAACGCACTGGGGCCGCTACTGGGCGGGCTGGCAATCGCCCGGGGCTACGGATGGACATCGCCGGGCTGGGTAGGCGCCTTGCTGGCCCTGGGCGGTCTTGCACTGCTGCTGATATCGGTCTGGCTGGATCGGGCGCATCACACAAGGTCAAGGGCCATACCCGGGATCGCCCGGGCAGCCATGAAAGTCAAGGGACACGAGACGCGCTGATCTGGCACGAGTTCGGCCATTGGCCAGAGTCAGGCATGAAGCTCGTGAATGACCGCATCGGGCACTTCTATGCCGGCTGCAGCCGAACCGGCGGCAATCTGCGAGCGGCGCGCACCCGGAATTCGTACCTCATCATCGGCAAGCATCGCCTGTATAAGCGCTTCGACGCGATCAAAATAGACGTCTGTGCCAGCCAGTGCCGATGGGTCGATAACCAGGAATACGTGGCCCAGATTAGGCCTGTTTCCTTCAGGGCTGAAAAAGGAGTCGGCTTCAAAAGAAAACGCCGCGCCGGTAAGGGACACACACAGCAGCTCTACCATGAGCGCGAGCATTGCCCCCTTTACCCCACCGACTGGACACATCATGCCGTCCATTCCGGCTTTGGGGTCCGTGGTCGGATTGCCATTCTTGTCCAGCGCCCAACCCAGGGGAATGGAACGGCCGTCCCGCGCCGCGACCATAAGCTTGCCGCGCGCAACTTCGGACAGGGAAAGATCTATGCTGACCGCATCGCCATCACGCCGCGGAAACGCAGCCGCAATAGGATTGGTGCCGAACAGAGCTCGCGTGCCACCGGGCGCCGGCATGGCCGCTGGAGAATTGCTGAACGCAAAGCCAACCATGCCGACTTGCGCCGCGTCCCGCAGATGCGTCGCCGCCACGCCAAAGTGATGACTGCGTGTCACACCCGCGAAACCGACAGCGTATTGACGTGCGCGGCTGATGGCCTCTTGCATGGCTAGTTCGCAAGCCGGGAAGGCGAGGCCATCGTCTCCGTCAATCAACACGCCCGCTCCGCGCTGGGCGCGGATGACAGGAACTGCATCACCCTTGACGCGCCCACTGCGCAGGTGCCCCGCATACTGACCCACCCGCGCCAGGCCGTGAGAGCTCATTCCTTGCGCCTCTGCCGCGACCAGCGCCCGTGCAGTGCTAAGCGCCATATTCTGTGAGGCGCCGGCCCTTTCCAACGCCTTAGCAACCTGAGAAACAAGTGACTCGATTGTGTGCAACGCCATTCTGCCTTCCTCTTTTTTTCTAGTTGAACCGGGTCCGACCCTGCTCTACGGTTTAGGTGGTTAAGGATTTAGCGACTTCGTCGGCGATCATTTGGCTGACGCGCTGGTTGGATTCGGCCGTGACACCGGCAATATGCGGAGTCAAGATCAAATTGGGTACGTCGCCAAAATGATTGTCGGCCGTAAGAGGTTCGTTGGTGAAGACGTCAAGCGCGGCGCCCGCCAACCTGCCTTCTTTCAGTGCCTTGGCCAGCGCTGCCTCGTCTATGATGCCGCCTCGCGCGGTATTGATGAGCACAGCATCGGGCCGCATCCTGGCAATGTTTTCAGCATTGAACAGATTGCGCGTACTATCGACGAGCGGAACGTGAAGGCTTACGACATGGGCCTGGCCCAGCAAGTCGCTCAAGCCGACGGCTTGCACGCCGGTCTCGTCCCACACGGGCGAAGTTGCGGACAGGGCGGGATCGTAGGCAATGACAGTAAAGCCCAAACCCTGCGCCAGACTGGCCGTCAGTCGCCCGATACCACCGAATCCCACCAAGCCCAATACCTTGCCGCCAGACTCACGCCCTTCGGACAGCCGGTTGCGTGGCCATGCCCCCTGTGCTACTTGCGCGCTTGAAAGAAAACTTTGGCGTAGCAGCATCATTGCCGACACAATGACATATTCCGCCACCGCTCGCGCATTCGCACCCGTAGCAGGTATTACCTTAATGTTGCGGCTTGCGCAGGCCTGGACATCGATATTGTCCAAGCCCACCCCCAGGCGCCCCACGACCTTTATACGGGGCGCCTCGGCCAGCAAGCTGGAATGCACCTGCGTGCGATTGCGGACAATCAAGCCATGGGCGTCTACCAAAGCACTGCACAACGCATCTGGCTGATCGACCAACGCGGGGTCGTAAACCACATCAAAATTGCGCTGCAATTGTGCCACTGCCGCCGCGTCCATGAATTCGGAAATTATGATTTTCATGTTGTCTCCCTGTTATGGAGCAGATCGTATCCGGCCCCACCGCAACATGTCAACTAAATGATATAGATGACATGCAATACAAAGAGACATTTGACGATCAGGTCACAGTATGCTCATGTCCGATATATTCATAGTGCTGCGTATTGACCTTGGACACACGCCATTCCACCGGCGTCTGGTGAAAGGAATAGGCCACGCGCCGAAGCTCCAGTAAGGGCGTTCCTTGCTCTACCGACAGCAGATCCGCGTGCTCGGTGTCCGCCAGCGACACCCGTACACGTTCATCGGTAGCGATGACATTAATACCGAACATCTGCTGGTAAAAACTATAGAGCGTGCTGGGCCGGTCGCGCAGCTGCTGCTTAGTCAACCCGCTGAACATGACGTCCCACACCGAGATGGTATCGACGATAACCTTCTGACCATGCAGGGTCAGCACATTAATGAACTCGAATACATGCGCACCAGCGCGAAGTTGCAACTTCTCGCACACCTCGGCGCTTGCCTTTACGTGTCGAAAACGCTGAAGCGTCGTGGTGGGATAGGACTTTTCGCCGTCCTGCCGGACCACCCTGAAGAACTTGAAGAAATGCTGGTTCTGCGAGTGAATGGCCACGAAAGTGCCTCGTCCCTGATGACGGACTAGTATGTTTTCGACGACCAGCTCGTCAATGGCTTTGCGCAAGGTGCCGATAGACACCCCAAAACGCTCGGAAAGGAGCTTTTCCGGGGGGATGGCCTCACCCTGCTTCCATTCTCCTGACGACAGCGCCGCCAGCACGGCGCGCTTGACCTGTTGGTAGAGCGGGACGCCTGAAGGACTTAACTGAGATAGCGTAGTGCCCATGGCTGAATTCCAAATTATTGAAGCGCGGCATCCGTGAAACGTACGCATTGACGACGCGGATACGAACCGCTGCATAAGCCGAAATCATACCTTATATTAATCATCTATATGATCTACTTGACATGAATGTTTTCCGCGAATAAGATTCCTCGCACGCGGTGCCGTCCGGCCACCCAACGCGTCATGCCGGCGGCTTTTTTCACAAGAGAGGAACAAAAATGATTCATGCCGTATTGCACGATTCCAAAGACACGGTCGCAGTTGCCGTTGTGGAAGGGATACAGGCCGGTACAGAACTGACCGCCTGGATCATGGACGAAGACAAACTCATGCACGTCAAGGCGCAACAAGACATCCCTATCGGCCATAAGGTCGCGCTAACAGACATGAACGTCGGCGACACCGTATACAAGTACGGCGTCGACATCGGCAAGGTGGTGGCACCCATCAAGGCCGGCGATCATGCCCACGTACAAAACATAAAGACGAAGCGCTGGTAGGCCTCGCCCCATCCATCCAAAGGTATCAAAGGAGCTCAATATGGCTGTCATTTCCGCCAACACCACATTCATGGGATATCGCCGCGATAACGGACGCGTCGGCGTGCGCAACCACGTCATCGTCCTGCCGGTCGACGATATCTCCAACGCTGCCGCCGAAGCCGTCGCCAACAATATAAAGGGCACACTGGCGCTGCCACACCCCTATGGCCGCCTGCAGTTCGGTGAAGACCTCGATCTGCACTTTCGCACACTGATCGGTACAGGCAGCAACCCCAACGTTGCGGCCGTCATCGTGATCGGCATTGAAGAAGGCTGGACCAAGCGCATCGTGGACGGCATAGCGGCTACCGGCAAACCCACCGCTGGCTTCAGCATTGAACTGAACGGCGACCATGAAACCATCATGCGTGCGTCGCGCAAGGCCAAGGAATTCGTGCACTACGCCACCGGACTAAGCCGGCAGGAATGCCCTATCAGCGACCTGTGGGTATCCACCAAATGCGGCGAATCGGACACCACATCGGGCTGTGGCGCCAACCCGACTGTGGGCAATGCATTCGACAAGCTTTATGCCTTGGGCAGCACACTGGTATTCGGCGAAACATCCGAAATTACCGGCGGCGAGCATATCGTGGCGGATCGCTGTTCGAACGACGAAGTGCGCGAGCGCTTCATGTTCATGTTCAATCGCTACCAAGACATGATCAACAGGTGGAAGACCAGCGACCTGTCGGAATCGCAACCCACCAAGGGAAACATCGCCGGCGGCCTGACCACCATCGAAGAAAAAGCCATGGGCAACATCCAGAAGATCGGCAAGAAATGTCTTGTGGACGGGGTGCTGGACAAGGCCGAAATCCCTACCGACAAGGGCCTGTGGTTCATGGACTCTTCATCGGCCGCCGCTGAAATGGTCACCCTTTGCGCCGCGTCGGGTTATGCCGTGCATTTCTTCCCAACGGGGCAAGGCAACGTCATCGGCAATCCTATCTTGCCTGTCATCAAAATTTGCGCCAACCCACGCACCGTACGCACCATGTCGGAACACATCGACGTGGACACCTGCGGCCTATTGCAACGGGAAATCGATCTGGACCAGGCAGGCGACAAATTGCTGGAATGCATGCTGGCAACCGCTAATGGCCGCTGGACAGCAGCCGAAGCGCTGGGCCATCGCGAATTCGTATTAACCCGCTTGTTTGAAAGTGCCTGACCCCAGATCATAAAGCAGACCTGTCCATAGGCAGTATGCCGTGTATTGCCTATGGACAATTTCAGTTCATCATTCCAATAAAAATGAAAGACAACAAAGGAGGTTGAGACATGAAGGACATTACTTCCCGGCCCAGTGCCGATCCCGTTCGCCGCCGGCTGCTACAGGCCGCCAGTGCAGCAGGGCTAAGCAGCCTGGTGCCTGCCGCCGCCCTGGCTGCGGCGCCTGACAGCTGGCCCAGCCGGCCGATCAACTATGTTGTACCTTTTGCGCCGGGCGGCCTTACAGACGTTGCAGCCCGAACTGTGGCGAAAACCCTTAGCGACGCTCACGGCTGGAATATCGTCGTCGAAAACAAATCGGGCGGCAGCGCCAACATCGGCGCCGCTTACGTCGCCAGGGCCGTGCCCGATGGCTACACCTGGCTGGCCATTACCCTTACCCATGCATCCAACGCAACATTGTTCGCAGGGCGGGCCGGCTACGATCTTTTGAAAGACCTGGTTCCCGTAGCGGGTCTGGCCGCGTCGTCAATGATGGTCGTCGTCAACGCCAAGAGCCCCATTCGCAGCATGTCCGATTTGAATAAAATCGCCAAAGAGCGAACCCTGAACGCAGGCTCCAGCGGCAACGGCACGCCACCGCACCTGACCTTGGCCCTGTACCAGCGACTGACCGGTAATACGCTGATACACATACCCTATAAAGGCGGCACACCGTCGCTGACCGACCTAATGGGCGGCCATCTCGACGTCATATTCTCCAACTATCCCGAGTCCTTGGCCCATGTGAAGAGCGGCGCGCTGCGAGCGCTCGCGGTCACCACCACGAAACGCAGCCCCGATTTACCAGACGTCCCCACGGTGGCGGAAGCAGGATTACCAGAGCTGATCGTTGAAAACATGACTGGCGTGCTCGCCCCAGCCGGTACACCAAGCGCCATTGTGCAAAAGATTGGCAAGGCGGTCGTAGAGCAAATAGAAACACCCGCCATGCGCCAGTCCATGATCAATATGGGCTTCATCCCACAGCCCCGCGGTCCGGCCGAGTTCAAGCAGCATCTGGAAAGCGAGGTTAAACGCTGGCACGACATCATCAAAAGCGCCGGCATCACCGTTACCTGAAGCATCGTGAACCAAAGTTCGACCCTGACGCCTGATTCCAAGCACCTTGCGGCAACATCCTTAGATCAACTTGGCGGAAAGCAGCAGGAGTCGAACCTACCTGGGAACGTCTGACGCCCCCAACTGGGTTTGAAGCCCAGCCATGCCACCGGACACGAATGCCTTCCTGTAGCCGCCTATGATAACCGCTGCCAGAAGTCCGCGCTGTCGCGGAAGCCAGCGGCGGCGATCCCTTCTATACCACCGGAAGACTGCAACAGCCGCGCCATTTGCATGACGCGTTCACGGTGGTAGAAAAAGTCGCGCACCACTTAATACAGCTCCCCAACCCGCAATAAACTAAGCAAAATTTGCCTTGTGCGAGGCTCGGTCTCGTTCAATTCGTTTGCCAGGTTGCGCACCCATGGTTCATCAAAGCCATCCGCATGAATCAGGGGGCAGCACACGGGCAGCCAGCTCCGCCTCTTCAGATGTCAGCGTAACCGCGTGCGCCAGCAGGTGTAGCCACGGGCCGCTGCAAGACACAGTTGAGCACAAGCCTAATCGATGATGATGAACGAAGGCATGCCTTCAAATAATCTGGCCAGGGGATCCATAAATTTTCTCCAAGAATAGACTGTTAATTGCTTCGGTCAATCGATGCGGGCGCCAGATTTTTCAACCACCTCTATCCAAACCGGGGCGTCGTGGGTAACAAAGGCCTGGAATCCTTGCCGCGATTCGGCTACGGATGTGGAGCCCATCTTCCGGAGTGCCTTGACGACATTCGGTTTCTTCAGTGCTGCACTGAATCGGGCTCAGAAATCCGGGATCTTCAACGATGACTTCCAAGCGTTCGGCCATCGCCGCCACTATCAAGGAGCAGATCCTGTCAGGCCATTAATCGCGTCCCGCGAAAGTCCTTTTCGCCCAGTTTGTATTGCTGGATCATGGTACCCATGGCGCCATCAAGAACCAGAATACGCTCGGCAAGCAGCCGCACGAATTCGACGCCATGTGTGTTATGAGGAAATGGGATAAGGCAAGGACGGATAAGACACTGGGCCACCTGCCGGTAAGCAGAGCAGGCATATACAAGGGCCATGCTCTGCAGCCTTGGCAAATTTCATATTGCAGGGCAATAGTTCATTTCATGGTCGCAGCAGACGAATTCAAATGCTCCATCAACGTCCTGAATGCCGAGCCGAACAAAATTTCATAGCTGTTGCGCTCTACATATCCAATATGCGGCGTAGCGATGCAGTTGTGCAACGCTGTGAGCTCAGACGCTTGAAGAACGGGCTCGTCCTCGTGCACGTCAAGCGCTGCCCGACCGGGACGGCCGGCTTTGAGGGCGGCCGCCAAGGCGCCTGGCTCGATCAGGCCGGGCCTTGCGGTATTCACCAGTAGCGACGAGGGCTTCATCAGGTCCAGATCATGCCGCGTAACGGAATGACGCGACTCGGCGTTCATACGCATTTGAAGCGCAAGGATATCGCTTTGCTCGAATAAGGCATCGCGATTTGCAGCCATACGCGCGCCGGTGGCCCGGGCAGCCGCACGGGTACTTTCGCGTCCCCAAACCAATACATCCATACCGAAAGCCTGGGCGTAGCGGCCCAGCAGTTGACCGATCCGGCCATAGCCCAGAATTCCAAGGGTCTGGCCGTGCAATGCACGCCCAATCTGGCGCGAAGGATTACCCTGATGCCAGGCCCCCTGCTTCATGCTGTCCATGTAATGATGCACGTTGCGGCTGGCGTTCAGGATTAATGACCAGGTGATCTCGGCGGCGGAATAGCCATCGCTGCTTCCGCCTTCAAGAATGGCAATGCCGCGTCGCGCACAGGCATCCTGATCTATATGAGAGGTGGCCGCATGGCCGGCCGTACCGGTTTGCACCAGCGCTATCAATGACGGCAGGTAATCAAGCAATTGCGCTGTTATCTTCGAGCGCTCGCGTATCAGCACCAGATACTGAACATCGTGCATTTGTCGCGCCAGCGAAACGCTGAAAGGCTGCTGGGTAATGAAGCGAATGTCGGCATCGGGCAGCCCCGCTTTCAGCACTTTGTATGCATCCAGCGAGGGAACAAAGCCCTCGTAATCGTCGACAATGGCAATAACGGGGCTTGCAGTTTTCATCATCAGTTGGCCGAGATACCGGCTGTCTTGACTACGTCTCCCCATTTCGCCAGATCATCTTTCACGATCTGGCCCAATTCAGCGGGGGAACGATAGCTGGCGTTCGACCCTTGTGCGTTCATCTGCGACTTGAATTCGTCCGACGTGATGACTTTGCGCATGACCGAGGCCAACTTTTCGACGACATCGACTGGCATATTGGCAGGACCGAACACCGAGAACCAGGCCTCTAATTGAAATTCGGGCAAGCCTGCTTCCGCAGTAGTGGGAATATTAGGCAGTTGAGGGTGACGTTGGCTGCTGGTTATCGCCAGCGCGCGCAGGGTGCCGGCCTCCACGTGGGCCATGGCGGTGGGCGGCGTGGTAATAAACATATCGATACGGCCGGCCAACAGGTCCTTCATCGCGGGTGCGGCACCGCTATAAGGTACATGCACCATGTCAGTATTCGTTTTAAGCTGGAACAGTTCGCCGCCCAAATGCTGTATTGACCCCACCCCCGACGAAGCGAAGTTCATCGAACCCGGTTTCTGTTTGGCCAGCTTAATGAAGTCCTGCAAGGTCTTGGCGGGCGAACTGGCGGGAACCAACATCAGGTGCGGTCCGCGAATCACCTCGGCGATCGGCGTGAAGTCTTTGATCGGATCCCAGCTCATGTCTTTCATGAGCACGGGGTTGCCAGTATGGAAGCCCTCGTACGACAACACCAGCGTGTAGCCATCGGGCTTGGCCCGCGCGACGTAGGCGTTGGCAATACTACCACTGGCGCCGGGACGATTTTCCACCACTACCGTCTGTCCCAACTCGTCCTTCAATTGTTTGGCCAACGCACGCCCCGCGATATCGGTGGTTCCACCGGCTGCCACAGGAATAATCAGTGTGACAGGATGACTGGGGTAATCCTTGGCGGCGTAAGCGGCGCCGGCCGCAGCCAAGGACAGACCAACGGCCACTGATTTAATTGTCTTCCTGAACATATTATGTCTCCTGGTTGTATGGATTTCTTCTAGTCAAGCATGTCAAGTGATCGCAGAACAACTTTTATTCAGCGATTATGCATGGCTTGGCAACCAGGTTTCTATGGTTTCAATCTTGTATCAGCTATGCTATTTTGGTTTATCTTGAAAAATTTCCCGGCATATTTAATCTAGCTGCATATGCAGTGGAACAGCCGCGGATTCAACTGCCAGACGTAGCACCGGACGAATCTGTTCAAGCACCGCACGGCCTGCGCGCGTAAGGGGCCGATTCAGCGACGTGGCGATCATCAACCGTGTTTCGATGGGCGGCGACTCCAGCAGCACGGCCTTGAGCGTACCCGCTTTCACCTCATCCACCACTGCGGGCAGCGCCAGGATGGTATGGGCGATCCCGGCCAGGGAAATCGCTTTCATCAGGGTAAGGGTGTCCAGCTCGTACTGGATATCCAGGTTTATTTTAAGCCTGGTGGCCGCCTGCTCTACCGAACGGCGCAGGCCATGAGAACTGCTGGGCAGCGCCAGCGGCAAGCCTTGCAGTGCGCGTACCGGTAAACCAGCCTTTCGACTAACCCCGACCGGCTGCGCCACACCCGGATGCGACACAAGAAACAAACGGGCGGTGGCAAGTGCATCAACAGAAATGTGCTGGGAACGGCGCGCATCGTGAAGAATTGCAATGTCCAGGCGTCCATCGACCAGCCACTCATGAACATAACCGCTGTAGCCCGTCAGAAAATTCAACTTGATTCCGGGTGCGATGGCGCGCATTTTCTGCAGTAGGGGCAGACCCATCAACGACATCATGGTGGGCGTCAGGCCTAGCGTGACAGAACCGCTTAATGGCCGCTCGGCCTGACTTAAACCGTCCGCGGCCAAGGCCAACTTCTTGAGTAGCGGCCGGATGCGTTCGGAAAAAATCTCGCCCTCGGGTGTAAGGGACACGCCACGGCCATGGCGGTATAACAACTTGGCACCGCACTCTTCTTCCAGGCGCTGTACCTGACGGCCCAGGGCTGGCTGCGCCACGCCGACCACACTGGAAGCCTTGGAAAAGCTACCGTAATCGGCAACCAGCAGAAAGTATTCCAGACGCTTCAGGTCCACCGTATTCCGTCCTTACGAATAATGGGAATGACCGAAAGGCCATCAAGTCTGCCATACAAAGATATGCCGACACTGCCGTTTTGATCTTTCGTAAAAAGTATAGCCGATATGCCCCGCCAGCCATTGTTAGCGCTAAGACCATTTTGGACAATACTGAAATACGTTACATAAACCGATATCTACCTGCGTCATCCGCTTAAAAACCATGAAAAGCATGTCCGCCCACGCACTACTGAATGTCTTCCACGCTAACGGCATCGACCGCGTCTTCCTTGTCCCGGGGGAAAGCTATCTGGGCGTACTGGATGCCCTACTGGATTTCCCAGGCATTGATACCGTGGTCTGCCGCCACGAAGGCGGGGCGGGCTATATGGCCGTGGCCGACGGACGCCTGACCGGCAGACCAGGGATTGCAATGGTCAGCCGGACCGGGCGCCAGCAATGCCACGATCGCCGTACACACCGCACAGCAGACGGCGTTCCCATGATTCTGCTGATTGGACAAATTCCAAAGTGCGACCTGCGCGCGAAGCTTTCCAGGAAATCGATTATCAAAAAATGTTTGGCTCAATCGCCAAATGGGTTTTTGAAGCGACAGAACCGCAGCAACTGGCGGAAGCCGCCTTCAAAGCCCTGCGCGTGGCCACCACCGGCACTCCGGGACCAGTGGTGCTGGTCATACCCGAAGACATTCAGCAACAACCCACGGGAGCAACCCGTTTGGAAGCTGAACCCTCAAGCACCCACGCTGCCCGACCGCGGTACGCTGCACGCGCTGGAAGAACAGCTACGCCACGCCAAGCGCCCATTGATCATTGCCGGCGGAATGTTCGAGCAGGACGCGAGCGACGCGTCACACCGAATCGTTTCGCTCGCGCGTGGAATATTCCCGTTGCGATCTCGTTTCGCCGGGAGGAGACCCTTCCGCAGACCCATCCCTTGTATGCAGGAGAGCTGGGCTTGGCCACCTCCGCCACCCAGTCCGAGGCCTTCCACTGAGCGACCTGATTCTTGCCCTGGGTACTAGGGGCTGGGGCATATCCCCACTGACCAGGGCTACTCCTTCCCCAGCCTGCCGCGCCCCCGGCAAACGCTGGTGCATTGCTATCCCGACGACAAGGTAGTGGGACAGCACTACAGCGGCGACTACGGTCTGGTGTGCGACCCGGTTCACTTAGTGAAATCGCTTACACCCGACACCCCGCCGGCAATACCGTCCGAACGCTTAAAAGCCGGGTACAACGACGCGTGAGCATCACGAAACTCATGCCGAATGGCCCGTCCGCAGACCAGCCAGGGTATTGATTTCAGCAAGGTAGTCCGTAGCGTGTCCGAGCAGGCGCCATCAAAGCCACAGTGTGCGTGGACGCCGGCACCTTCGCCGCACCGGTTTATCGCTACTTCCGCTTTCGCGAAGAGCAACGCCTGATGTCGCCGCTTTCCGGAGCAATGGGCTACGGCACACCCCAGCCGTGGCGCACGCCCTACGGCATCCGGGGCAACGGAAAACCATATGCATGGTCGGCGATGGCGGCTTCTTGATGACCGGCAACGAAATGATCGCCGCCGTGCAACATAAGCTGCCCGTGGTATTCATTCTGTCCAACAACAATTGCTATGCATCCATCCGGATCAATCAAGAGCATGAATACCCAGGACGCGTCAGCGGTACATCGCTGCTGAATCCGGATTTTCGCGCGATGGCAGCCGCCTTCGGCATCAAGTCTTTGGTGCTGGACAATGAGGCCGATATCGACAGACTAGTTGGCGATGCTTTGGCGGCAATGAACCCGTGTTCATTGAAGTGAAAACCGACCGAAATCGGTATGCGCCATGAAACCAGCCTGTGCCGAAGCGCGGCATAAATTGCAGTTTGACGGCAGGTCATCGTGGGCTCCTCTTTCGTCAACAATCTTCTTCAGGGCGTCGGGCACTTCAGTGAATCCGCTCGCACCGGGCATCCTTGCTCGACCTCTTTGGCCCACTCGAGTAACTCCAGCTTGCCTTGCCCGCAAGCAGCATTTTCTGCAGTTTCTCGGCCGAAACGGGTCGAGAACTGGAAAGCCGATTCGCTGATGCCATCAATAGTGATGACCATAAGAAATTTGCTAATCAGTACGGCATGACGGCTTCGACTTGCGGGGCGGGCGAGCGCCTGCCCTCAGAACGAGTACGTATCGGAGCGCTTCGATTTCGGCAGGGGGTTCTGCGCGAGGATTCAAGGCAGCGCACAATACTGTGCTGACTCAGATGGTTCACCCTTTTTACATCATGTCCGCCAACCGGCGGACCGTATTCTTCAAAGATGCCTCGCGGTGCAAAACATCAAATGATCAGCACCGCCAGCTACTTGAGTGCATCAAGCAAAAAGATGGTGAAACGGCACAGCGGATCTTGGCCGACCATATCGATCGGGTAGAGTCCGAATTCGCATCGGCCAAAGCTTCCGAATAAGTTCCTACCGTGCCGCTACAACCTCCCGATAACACTCATCATAAATAAAACCGCTACTAAGCTTCCAACCGTCTATAAACGCAGCTTCGACATTTAAATTGACGTCATGAATGCCTTCTCGTTGACGGCTAAAAGGGCTGCTTGCCATTCTTTCTGTTCGATGTGAATGCGCCCTTAACTTTTTCGCTTAATCAACACTGATGCGGGCCTGCTTGATTACGTCGCCCCAAAGCTTGATTTCAGCTTCGACAAATTCGCCAAACTGCTTAGGCGCACCCGCATACGCGTCGATGCCGCGCTGATGAAGGTCCTTTTTGACCTCTGGTCGCGCAAATACGCGGCGCAAAGCCTCTCCGACTTTATCGCGGACTTCGGTTGGTACACCGGCCGGTGCGAATAGTCCAAACCACAGCGTTGCCTCGTAGTCGGTAATTCCCTGTTCATGGAAGGTTTTCACATCGGGCAATACCGCCGATCGCTGCAAGGTTGTGACGCCCAAGGCTTTCACGCGCCCGGACTGCACAAAAGGCAGCGCGGTAGGCAAGGGTTCCAGCAGCAATTCAATTTGCTTGCCCATCAGGTCGGTCATCGCGGGCGCGCCCCCGCGATAAGGAACATGCACCCACTGCGAACCGGTGCGCAGCTTCAATAGTTCGGTCTGAATATGATGGCTGGTGCCCGCCCCGGCCGACCCATAATTGATCGCTGCGGGCTCTTTTTTGTCGGCGGCTACCAATGCGCCCAGGTCGCTCCACGGCGAGTCTACCGCCGTCACCGCGACGCTTGGCGCAGACGCAATGCCGCCCAATGCCACCAAATCTTTTCCTGGCGCGTATCCGACATTCTTGTAAAGGTTTGGTGCCACAGCGATTGTGCTGGTAGCGCCCAATAACAGCGTATAACCGTCGGCCTGGCTATTCACCGCGGTCATGGTCCCAATGGTTCCGCCCGCGCCGGCGCGGTTTTCAACAACAATACTCGTCTTGAGCTCTTCACCCAGATACGTCGCTGTCAGGCGTGCCACGGTGTCATTGATCCCGCCGGCCGGAAACGGGACGATCATTTTTATGGCCCGGTCCGGCCAAGCGTGCGCCGTGCTCACCACACCACAAGCTAGTGCAAACATTGTTGTTTTTATAACCTTGCGCAATAGTGCGCCGGAACTTTTCCTCATGTTCATTGGCTCCTCCATACGGGTTCACTTCGTTCACACCGCCGCGTCGGCATATATTTGCCAATCGCGACGGCGAGGTATGCGGTTTACTGGCTCTTAAACGTGGCCATACTTATCTAACGCCTCTGCCAAGGACATGCCCTGACTTAAGCTTGCGCGGATATCGATCTCTTGCTGCGTTAATTGCTCGGACCTTTGCAGTACTTCGTCCACAAGGGCCTGCGGGATCACCAGAGCGCCATCGTCGTCACCGAGAATGAAGTCGCCCGGTGCAACCGCGACCCTACGGCCGGTTGCGCCTTCCATGAAGACGGGCACGTTGCATCCGGTGACTTTCCAGCGACTGATTGACTGTATCGGAGTGCGGAAGCGACCGAAGACGGTAAAGCCGAGCTCCTTGATCCAGCGCGTATCGCGCAGTCCGCCGTCTACAATGGCTCCGACGCTGCCCTTCTCTTTCATACCGATGGCAATAAGTTCGCCGAAATAGCAGATGCCATCGCCATCGCCCGACCAGACCGATACGTCACCATCTGATAAACCGGCACACGCCTTCATTTTGTCGGCATCACCACCAAAGCCATACGGTGTCATTTGGCCGCGGATGGTGTAGGCCCATCCGGCCAGACGCTCATCTCCGGTTTGGCGCTGGAATCCAGCGGCAAGCCCCTGGTCCGGATAACCCATTTCGTCCAAGACGTCGGCGACGTTCGATGTATCCACTTTCAAAAAGCGTTCACGAACGGATTGCTTATACTCCTGATCTACCATCACCTGCTCCTTCCTTTATGAAACGCCAAGCGGGCATCGGCCCGCGGCATATTTTTATGTTAGAGGTGCACCCATCCCCGGACAAACGATTTAAAGTGTGCGAAGCCATTAGCACAGCTAATAGCATGCTGTTTGCCTACCTTTCCCATGGTTTTTGACGGATTCACATGACTAGACGTCTCCCGCCGTTGCTGGCCACGCGATACTTCGAAGCCGCTGCCCGACACCTTTCCTTCACCTTGGCCGCTCAAGAACTCTATGTGACGCAAGGGGCTATCAGTCTGCAGATTCGCAAGCTGGAAGAGTTTCTCGGAACGCCTTTATTTATCCGGCACGCCCGCACAATCGAGCTTACGCATCAAGGCGAACAATATTACGAGGCATGTCGCATTCTGCTTGAGGGCCTTGAAAAAGCAACCAGCAATTTGACCAATCCCGCTCACCACGAAACCCTTACAGTCAGCACGATACCCACGATAGGCACGCTATGGCTGATGCCGCGCTTGGCCTCGTTTGCCTCGGCGCATCCCGACATAGAAGTACACGTCGTATCGGACATCCGGCCGGTCGATATGCAGTCGCACAACATTGACGTGGCATTGCGAGTGGGAAAGCTGCCCGGTCAGCGATATCCGTCTCACTTCCCCACCGTAAATCTCGTCATGTTGCAATCATGGGCCGGTATCGAAGCAGATTTGCTATTCCACGATGTGATGGTTCCTATCGCATCGAAGCAGTGGTATGCGACCCAGCCGCCGATCGAGCAAATCGCAGACTTCAAAACGGCCTCGCTGGTCCATACGGCAAGCCGTCCCCACGCCTGGCGCGACTGGTTAAAAGCCTATGGCGTCACCTATGCGCCTGCCGGCGACGAGCCGGAGTACGGCCATTTTTATATCGCGCTAGGCGCAGCACAAGATCACAAGGGTATTGCACTGATCCCCGACGTTCTGCTCCAGGGATATCCCGGGCGCAACGAGTTTGAAGTACTCATGCCCGAAGTACAACGGGTTCCAAGCGCTGGCGACTACTATCTGCTCACGAACACGTCCTCGCGCAAGCATTCCGCCATTCAGAAATTTCGAGAATGGATACTAGAGCAGGCGAGCCAAACCGCCGAGAATAGCGCGATGCCATCTATTCCTAGCCTATAGCGCGAGCTTGCGCTACCCCCAAGCTATTAGCCAGGCTAATCCCTCAAGCGATAACAAATCGTTTGTTCGGGCTATTTCCCTTTCTTAGAATGAAGTCGGTCGCCTTTAAGGCCGAACAACTTTGTAGAACAGGGATGAACAGATGGATGATATACGCGTAGGCTTGGCCGGGTTCGGCGCAATCGGTCGCTCGATCGCACGCCACATCAATCAAGGCATAGAGGGTGTGACGCTCGCTGCTGTCGGCGTCAGAGACCCGGCCGCCCCGCCCGACTTTGACTGGGGGGGCCAGGGCCGCCCCACATTCACCCGGCTGGAAGATCTGGAGCCGCACTGCGACATTGTGATCGAATGCGCGCCAGCACAATACCTGTCGGCGATTGCAACGCCAGTATTGCGTTCGGGCAAAAAGCTGATCTCGCTGAGCAGCGGTGCACTGCTCGCCAATCCGGAGCTCGTCGATCTGGCCAAACAACACGGTGGCCAGATCCTGGTGCCCTCAGGCGCCATTCTTGGCCTTGACGCCATTCTGGGAGCGGCCGAAGGAAAAATCGAGTCAGTCAAAATGACCTCCCGCAAACCCACCAAAGGCTTCATTGGCGCGCCCTTTCTGGAACAACGAAACATCGATGTCTTGAACTTGAAAGAGCCGACCCTGATTTTTTCCGGCACAGCGCGTGAAGCGGCTGCCGGTTTCCCGGCCAACCTGAATGTGGCGGTCAGTGTATCGCTGGCAGGCGTCGGACCCGACAAGACTCGCCTGGAGGTGTGGGCCGATCCAACCCTCGAGCACAACACTCACCGTATCGAAGTCATTTCCGACTCGGCGCTGCTGTCAATGGAGATTCAGAACATCCCATCGGAAAACCCGAAAACCGGCCGCATCACTGCGCAAAGTGTCATCGCCATGCTGCGTAAATTGCGGGCCCCGCTAAGCGTCGGCACATGATCAGTCGCGATTGCGCGTTCGACAGTTAATTCATTTGAAGGAAATCCGACATGGATCTTGGTTTAAACAAAAAAGTTGCGCTCGTACATGGCGCAGGGGGCGGCTTGGGAAGCGCAGTGGCACAAGCCCTTGCCGCCGAAGGCTCGACGGTTATTGTCAGCGACATCAACGCAGACATGTTGCAGCGAACGTGCGACGCCATTCAGGCTGCGGGCGGCAAAGCGATTGGCAAAATCTGGGACCTTGGGCAGTTAGGGCTTTTCAAGCAGTGGCACCAGGAAATCGTCGACGCTGTAGGCCCCATCGACGTTCTGTTCAATAATACCGGAGGACCACCTCCAAGCCTCGTACAGAACGTCGAACGCGGTATCTGGGAGCAGCACTTTTCCGAGATGGTGCTTTCGGTAGTGACGATGACCGACTTGGTCCTGCCCCACATGAAGCGCCAGGGGTGGGGACGCATTATCACCAGCGCCTCGTCCGGGGTGGTTGCGCCCATCGCCAACCTTGGCCTGTCGAATGCCTTGCGTAGCGCTTTGGTCGGCTGGTCGAAGACCTTGGCACGCGAAGTCGGCGCCGACGGAATCACCAGCAACCTCATTATCCCGGGTCGCATTGCCACCGCACGTATCGTTTCTTTGGACGAAGCCAAAGCTGCTCGCGAAGGCCGCAGCTACGACAGCGTAGTCAGCGAAAGCACGGGTTCCATTCCTGTGAAGCGCTATGGGAAGCCGGAAGAGTATGGTGCTGCGGCGACTTTCCTGGCGAGCGAACAGGCGTCCTACATTACGGGATCGATCACCCGCGTGGATGGCGGGCTGATCGCCAGTATCTAGAGTCGCTTTGACAAGCGAATCAGAAAACAAAGGCCTTGTATATCAAGGCCTTAAATTAGCCCACTTCAGGCTTCATTATCTGATTTCGGATATCGGCTCAGCCTTGCAAGCTGTCCGTCATCTGTCGGCAGTACTGCGAGAGATTCTCCGGCAAGTCCGATGGACATACGCCGCATTGCCGGTTGCCGGGGACAGCGTAGTCGATAAACTTCGGGTACGGCAGATTCAGGTTTGCCATGATGGTTTTAAACTCTTCAAGCGTTTTATCGTCACCCAGCCGGGGGTTTCGCTTCTTTTCCTGCGCGATGCAAGACACGAATCGGTTCTTGTAGTCGTGTGCCGGGTAGACCAGGGTCTCTTCGGGCAAAGTAAAGAGCTTCTCGTGCACACTTTTGTACAGCGCATCGGCGTCGCCATTTTGAAAGTTTGTCCTGCCACAGCCCTCTATCAGCAAGGCGTCTCCAGTAAAGACGCGGTCATTGAACAGATATGAGAAATGTCCATCAGTGTGTCCTGGAGTATGCAATGGCTGCAAGCGAATGGCGCCAACATCAAACGGCTTACCTTCTTCGATGCCAAAATCCGCACAAGGCAGGCGGTCCTGGGCTGCTGCGGCAATCTTGCTGCCAACGGCACGCTTCATTTCCAGTGCCGCGGTAATGTGGTCAGCATGGATGTGGGTATCGACCGTGTAGACCAGCTTCAGGCCAAGCTGGCGCACCTCGGTCAAATCGCGCTCCATTGTCGCAATTACCGGGTCGATGAGTATGGCCAACCCAGTTTCTTCGTCGCCTAGAAGATAGGTGTAGGTGCTCGATAAGGGCTCATACAACTGGCGGAATATCATGAACAGTCTCCTGATAGAGTGAAATATCAATCTAGCCACTTTTCATTTAATGAATTTATATATTATATTGCGATATAATATTAACGTATAAAATTACCGCGACCGAACGACTCTCTGATGACCGCGTCAAAACATATAGATTTACTGAAACTTGAGGCTGCTGCGCATGCGGCCGGCAAGTTGCTCAAGGTATTGTCCAACCCGGATCGCCTGCTGTTGCTCTGCCAGATGACGCAGGGCGAATTTTCAGTCAACGAACTCCAGGCAATGACGGGCATATCCCAGCCCACGCTGTCGCAACAACTCACCGTGCTGCGCGAAGAGCAGCTAGTAAATGCACGCCGCGACGGCAAGAAAATTTTCTACACTATTCTCAGCAACGAAGCATTGACGGTACTGCAAGTGCTGTACGAGCTCTACTGTCCGAAGGGGTCGGAGGCATCCAATGACTATTGACTGGAGTAACTTCACGCCGTGGGCGTCGCTCGCAGGTGGCCTGATGATAGGACTTGCCGCAACGTTGTTTCTGCTGCTTAACGGCAAAATCGCGGGCATCAGCGGTATCTTGGGCGGGATTTTCAGGCCACAGCGGGGGGATATCGCGTGGCGCCTTGCGTTTTTGGGCGGCTTAGTGGTTTCGCCCCTACTCTATGCGCTCGCTCGGCCTTTGCCGCAAGTAGATGTGGAGGCCAGCTATTTGGTGCTCATCATGGCCGGCCTGCTCGTTGGTCTCGGCACCCGTTACGGCTCTGGCTGCACGAGCGGACATGGTGTGTGCGGACTATCCCGGCGTTCGCCGCGTTCCATGGCGGCGACTGTTGCCTTCATGTTTGCCGGCTTCCTTACTGTCTTCATCGTTCGTCATGGGCTTGGTTAACAGGAGCAAATAATGAAACTGCTTACGGCTCTGTTATGTGGCGTGCTGTTTGGTCTGGGGCTTATCCTGTCGGGCATGAGCAACCCGTCAAAGGTGCTCGGGTTTCTTGATCTCGCGGGGAATTGGGACCCATCGCTTGCCTTTGTAATGGGTGGCGCCGTGGCAGTCGGGACGCTGGCGTTCCCGTTTGCGACCAGGCGCCCAACCGCTATTTTGGGCGATACGATGCGGCTGCCGACTGCCACGAAAATCGACCGGCGTCTTGTGTTCGGCGGACTTACGTTTGGCGTGGGCTGGGGTCTGGCCGGCTACTGCCCTGGACCAGCGTTGGCATCGCTTGCGCAAGGTGGCGTGAAGCCCGCGCTATTTTTTGCTGCCATGCTGGCTGGCATGGCATTGTTCGAGCTGCTCGAGAGGGCAAAAAGGAACGTGCCACAGAAACAGCATAAGGAACATCTTTCCCCTTGATGAACGCGGTGTTGGTTCGCGCTGTGCCCTATTGTTGCGCAATGTACCAGCACTGTCGTGAGATCGTTATTCTT
This sequence comes from uncultured beta proteobacterium, assembly GCA_963706785.1. Lineage (GTDB taxonomy): Bacteria > Pseudomonadota > Gammaproteobacteria > Burkholderiales > Burkholderiaceae_B > Pollutimonas. The sequence goes on along the minus strand of CAVPNJ010000006.1, from coordinate 190,512 downwards.
CTGTTAGAGACTCCTTCAAGACGTATTTCTCGCGGTCAATCTCCCCACGTGTGCGTATGCCCATTCGGCGCAGGATCGGCAGACCCCAGCAACCCTTATGCCCGAATAGCCTATGGCTGTTGATAAACGCTCGCTGCCACGTCGCGAAAATTGCGGATGGCGGCAGTTTCAGTCAAGGGGTTCCAGGCCAATGAAATCCCAATGGACGCGCTCGCCGGAAAGTCAGAGAGCGATTTATAAACAAGGTGCTTACTTGTAAAGCGGCGGCTGACCGATGGCACCAATGCCACGCCCAAGCCCGCCTCGACGAGGCCGAGTACGGTCTGAACCTGCACCGCTTCTTGAGTTACGCGCGGCGTGAAGCCGGACAGCTGGCAGGCGTGAATGGCCGCCATGCGCAAGCCGGCGGCTTCAGACGCCGCATATAAAATGAAGTCCTCTTCAGATAGATCTTTGAGCTTTAACACTGAGCGCTGGCTAAAAGGGTGCGATTTGGGTATGGCGAGAACGAAATCCTCGGTTTGCAAGGCCAGCAGACGAATGGGGGAAATCGAAGAGACTGGGACGCGCACCACGCCGATGTCCATACGTTCGTCTTCGAGTTTCTGCATAATCTGGATAGAAGTCGCTTCCTGCAGTATTAGCTGCACGCCCCGATAGCGCTGCCGAAACTGCGACAAAATCGAGGGCAGAATAGCGTGCGTGGCCGAGCCCACGAAGCCCACCCGCAATACGCCGCCCTCACCCGTCGAGGCTGCAACTGCCGCCTGTTTGAATTGCCCCGCATGAAATAGCGCCCGCCGGGCATCAGCCAGGGCCGCCTCGCCACTTTCTGTTAACTTCACGCCGTCCTTTCCGCGTGAGAACAGCTCTACTCCCAATTCCGACTCGAGTTTACGTATCGAGACAGAAAGCGGTGGCTGGGACATGTGCAGTTTTTCCGCCGCCCGGCGAAAGTTTAAGGTCTCGGCAAGAACCACGAATTGCTGCAGATGGCGAAAATCCATAAAGCCTGGCCTCGGACGCAATATTAATATTGAAATGATATCAAAATGATCAATAGCAATATCGTGTCCGATACCAGCCCGTACGATGACAAGGTGGCGCGGCTACCAGCCCTTCTAGCGCTTAGATCCGCATTTATTGCCGAACTGACGATAGCTCTTCGCAAATGAACGAGAGCGCGGTATGTTGCGTTTGCTGCAGCAACTGCGTGCCTATCTGGCTATGCCAATAGGTCTCGGTACCGGCCGCAAGCCGCCATTCCCGTAGCCGCCGTGTGTATAGCTGCAAGTCGTACTCTTCGGTAATGCCGATAGCGCCATGCACGGCGTGAGCGATATCGGCAATAGGCACCGCCGCTTCGCTACAACGGCCTTTTACCAATCGCGGCCCGCATGAGCGTCGGTGCCCATCCACGCCCGCTACACGCCAATTGCGCCGCCATGCGCGAAGCCCAAGCACGTTCGGCCATGACACTAATCTGGTTTTGAACCGCCTGAAAACTCCCAATTTTCTTGCCAAACTGCGTCCGCTGATTAGCGTAATCCAAGGTAAGCTGCAGCACACGATTGGCCGCTCCCGCCAGTAAAGGGGCATAGCTTGCCGCAGCCAAGCCAGCCAGACTGACGGCGGGCGAATAGTCAGGTTCGAGCGTAATCGCCCCCGCCGGCAAGCCGGCCCAGCGCAGGCTGGAATCTAAACTGCCGTGGCCCGAGTCAGCATGAACCTCGGCAGTACTGGCCGGCAATAAGACCGTCTTCTCGTCAACTCGCGTCAGCACCCAAGCCGCAACACGTCCAAACGATAATGCATCGACTTCGAAAGCGTCGCCCACCCGTCGCACGCCAAAGCCGGCTATTGCGATGGGCCCCGATGGCGCCGTGACGCCGCCGGCATTTAACCAGGCACGTGCGAGCATGGTCTGCACGAAAGGAACGGGAACCGCATGCTCTCCCGCCGACAAGAACAGAGGGAAAGCCTGAGCGAGCGACAGGCCGGCGCCATCGCTCTCCTCGGGCAGCAGGGCATCAAGGAACCCCGATTCTTCAAGCGTTTGCCAAAGCGGAGCGACACTGCCGCCGTCTTCTATGGCGCGTATGACTTCGGGCGCGGCGAATTGACCAAACAGGCGCTCAAGCGAATCTGTGAATAAATCATCCATGACAGCTCCTAACGCAAGCCCAGACCGCGTGCAATGATGCCGCGTAAAATTTCACGAGTACCGCCACGCAAGGAAAACGAGGGGGCCAGTTGTTCCAGATAGACCAGCGTTCTGCGCAACGATGCCGGAATTGGGGCCTCGGGCGACGCTCCCAGTACATCGCCGATAATTCTCGGGATCGCCTGCTCGATCTCTGTGCCCAAATCTTTGACCAGGGTCGCCTCAAGCGCTGGGTTTTCGCCACGAACGAGTTTCGCCGTCAATGAAATCGACATGGATCGAAGTACCGCAAGCCATGACACGATAGAGCCAAGCGCTGCAACGGTGTGCGCATCAGAAGCGCCTTCATGCCGGCAATGCAGAAGCCAGCTTTCAAGCAACACCATGCTGGAATACAGCCTTTCCGGGCCGCTGCGCTCGAAGGCCAGTTCGGCATTAACCTGCGCCCAGCCATCGCCTTCGGTGCCAATCAGGGCATCCGCAGGGCACTGGACATTGTCAAAGAACACCTCCGAGAAATGCGCGTCGCCCGCCATGTCCGTGATGGGGCGGATGATTACGCCCGGCAGCTTCAAATCGACAATGATTTGCGAAAGCCCCTTGTATCGATCCGCCGTTTCGCCCGACGTTCGGACCAGCGCAATCATGTAGTGCGAATGCTGTGCATTGGTCGTCCAGATCTTGCTGCCATTCAAGGTCCAACCGTGTTCGGTTCGCGTCGCCCGGGTTCTGATGCTGGCAAGGTCAGAGCCGGAGTTAGGTTCGCTCATGCCTATACAGAAAAAAGCTTCGGCTTTACTGATGCGCGGCAGATAAAACTGCTTCTGCGCTTCGGTACCATATTTGAGAATTAACGGTCCGCTTTGCCGATCGGCAATCCAGTGCGCCGAAACCGGTGCGCCTGCGGCAAGAAGTTCCTCTGACAAGACGAAACGCGCGAATGGGCCTTTACCGGCACCACCATACTGGACGGGCAAGGTCAAACCCAACCATCCACGTTCTGCCAGAAGGCGGCTGAAGTCTGCATCAAACCCCATCCAGGATCTTGCGCGCACATCGGGCGCTAAATGACCTATCGTGCCTTTGAGGAAAGTCCGAATTTCAGCGCGTAGCGCTTCATCCTCCGCTGGAATGTCAGTGAGCTCGAGCGTATCAATCATCATTGTCAGGTATTCTCGTATCAGCGATACCAGGCGAGCGCTTTTTTGCGCCAGCCCGGCGGGGTCGGTTCGGATTTTGGACACCACTATCAACGCTTTATCCACGATCTGTCTAATATTATTTATTGAGAAGCCGATACGCGTTCAGTATCGACATTCTGGACCTCGGCGATACCGTTTGGATATCGCCCAAGAGAAAAATAATATTGGAGCGACATACACCCGCCCCCTTAAACTCGCCCGCATAGAATAAGGCGACGCCCCGCGGCGGCATTCCGTTCGATAAAGGTAATAACGCAGCAATGGGTCGGCCATGCACGCAAAAATCTAAAACTCTCGAAGGGCTACGTATGGATCCAATACTTCATTTCGCACAGGACGATGATGGCATAGTCACGCTAACCATGGACTACCCACCTACCCGAAACGCCCTGACCGGCAACACGATGGTGGACGCGTTCCTGGCAGCGTTTCAACGTATTCAAACCGAGCACACCGCTCGCGCCGTAATCATTACCGCTGCAGGCAAAGTGTTTTCTTCAGGCGGCAGTATCGACGAAATGGAACGTCAGCTCAGGCCGGAATTTGAAAGCATGGCGTTGCGACATGAGTACCGCGAGGGCATACAGCGACTGCCCCTCGCCTTGTACAACCTTGAAGTGCCGACCATCGCCGCCGTCAATGGCCCCGCGATCGGCGCAGGGTTCGATCTGAGCTGCATGTGCGATATCCGCATAGCCTCTGAACACGCCACTTTTGCAGAAAGCTTTGTAAAGCTCGGTATCGTTCCGGGCGATGGCGGAGCCTGGTTCCTGCCCCGTCTGATCGGCATGTCCCGTGCGGCTGAAATGACCTTGACGGGCGACGCCATCGACGCCCAGCAGGCCTATGCGTGGGGCTTGGTTTCTAAAGTCGTACCCGCCGAAGAATTGCTGAACGAGAGCCGAAGGCTGGCGCGACGCATCGCGGCTAATCCCCCCGAAGCGGTGCGCATGAGCAAACGATTGCTGCGCGAAGGCCAGCACAGCCGCCTCGATTCCTTGCTTGAACTATCGGCGGCCTTCCAGGCGATGGCCCATAAATCCAGAGATCACGAGCTGGCGGTACAAGCGTTCATGGAAAAGCGGTCCAAACCAAGGGGTTGAGGTCGCTCCCTATACGAGCAAGGACAGCACTTGCCGGGGAAGCTGATTTGCCTGCGCCAAAACGGCTGCGCCAGCTTGTTGAAGGATTTGGCTGCGCGTCATGCGGGAAGCTTCTTGGGCGTAATCAGCATCTTCGATGCGGGAGCGTGCCTGGGTAAGACTGACAAGAGCGTTTTGATGTCCGGTAATGATGGACTCAAGCCGATTCTGCACTGAACCCAAATAGCTTCGGTAGTCGCTAAGCTGCGCGATGGCGGCATCGATTTTCGCCAGAGGTTCGGGGGTTGATGGCGTCTGTCTAACGATAGCGATATCGTTGGCGCGTGGGCCGCTCAAGACGAACGGCCCACCGTTGCGCGCAAACGCCTTGCCCTGGAAATCATAGTAAAGCACCACTTTTCCATCGGGAGTCATACCGCTTTTGGCGATAATGGTCGCCTCGGTAGCGGGCTGCAAGTCACTCACGCCGTTGTCCGGGTCCATGTAGGTGCGCCCTTTATGGGAAGTAATCACCAGCGTTGCCGTCTTCTTCGCGAAATCCAGCTGAAGTGATTTGTCTTCCTCTATCATGTAATGGTCGCCGAATTTGGCAATGAAGTACCCCTGTACTTCGGCACCGGTAAGCGGGTCTATTACACGGTGAATCGTTACCTCTGCCGGTGTGGTCCCGTAATATGCGGCGGCTTCTTCCAGGTTCAGCACAGTGTCCCAGTGCGTGACACCATTCACCTGTAGTTGATAAGTGCCCGCGTTTACGCCGGTACCGGCATGGGTCGTCTGAATTGGCGGGCCTAAAGGCAAAGGGTTGCTGCCCTCGACTATGCGAAATGGGAACAGACCATTCTCCAGGCCCAACGCCTTCAAGTCCAAGGCGCGCAGGTTGAAAGGAAAGACATCGGATTCTGTGTTGTTTGGGCCGACCTGCATAGAAAGTGCCCCGGTCTTGCTTAGCAATTCAATGCCATTGAAGCTAGTTTTCTGCGAAATATCTTCAAGCTGTGCCAGTCGCTGATCTATTTCGTTCTGAATCGTTTGCCGATCGGATGCGCTAAGGGTGCCGTTCCCCGCTTGTACGACAAGTTCCCGCACCCGCTGCAAGGCAGCATTCATTTCACCTACACCGGCCTCTGCGGTTTGCGCCATTCCTATGGCATCCATTGCATTTCGCACAGCCTGATCACGACCGCGCACCTGGCTAGTCATTCGATTGGTAATGGCGAGGCCGGCCGCGTCGTCTTTCGCCGAGTTGATGCGCAAGCCAGACGACAATCTTTCAATAGCTTCAGACAACGATTTTCCCGACCCGCGCAGATTGTGCTGCGCGAGTAAAGCGGTTGGATTAATCTGAATCTTCATGGCGCAAACAAGCTGCGGCCATAGGCCGCTTTCGGGGACGTAATCTTGGGATGGTGGCAAGCGAGATGGCGTCTATGGACGCGGCTGCACCCCTGTTTACGGCCATCGACTCCAATTCCTTTACGGGTACTTGGCTTTTAAATTGTAAATGTGCCCCCGCCCCCTGAGAGGAGCGCCTTTAACGAAAATTCGTGACGGGAATGGAGATTGCTAGGATCGGCGTCATATCACCTCTCCGCTGGAGACACCGATGGATACAAAGGAAAGGGGCCCTGGTTACCCGCAGTTCCGTTCCTTCTTTTTGAGTTGCGACGCAGTTCAGGGATGCCGCGACACACGGCACGAAACGCCACTCAAACGAGCCGGCGCGCGCCATAAGCAGCGCATACCCAAATTGAAACTTTAAGGTTGCGTCATGCCACAGCTGCTCGAGCGTTCGCAGGTGCTGTTGGTAAAGCTGATACTCCTGGTACCGGTAGGCCTGTTCCTATTGACGATCGCGGGCATGGTGTGGCGTACGACTTCGCCAGTGGAAGCAGGGGTTGCGGTGGAACAACCCATACCATTCAGCCATAAGCATCATGTCGGCGACGACGGCATCGATTGCCGCTACTGCCACACCTCGGTCGAAACCTCCGCATCGGCTGGCATGCCCTCTACGGGCATTTGCCTGACTTGCCACTCGCAGCTATTCCGCGATGCGCCGGCGCTAGCTCCGCTGCATGACAGCATGCGTAGCGGCAAACCCGTGCAGTGGAATCGCGTTTATGACCTTCCGGATTTCGTGTTCTTTAATCACAGCATTCATGTCTCCAAGGGAGTGGCCTGCGTAACCTGTCATGGACGGGTGGACCAGATGCCCGTGATGGCAAGACATGAGGCGTTGGACATGCAGTGGTGCCTGGGGTGTCACCGCGACCCCTCCAAGCGAGTCGTTCCGCTAGGCCACATTACATCCATGCAGACATTGCCCGCCCTTAGCGATGAAGAGCGGGACCAGGTTCTGCGTATGCTACAGCTTGAGAACACCCAGCGATTGACTGATTGTTCGACATGCCATCGTTAATGGAACTGCGACCATGAGACGACCTTCGGTCATTCCCGCCCCCGTACACGATAAGGTCTCTGGTGCCACTCATCCGCCTGTCGGCCCGACTACCGACGCCGGCGATGACCGGTATGTCCGGGAAGTCGCAAACCCAGGCCGGCGGCGGACGCTCAAGCTGATGGCCGTCTCGGCGGCGCTCGCAGGCACCAGTTGCAGCCAGCCGCCAGCCGAAAAGATAATGCCTTACGTCAATATGCCGGAAGGCATCATACCGGGCGATCCAGTTTTCTATGCGAGCACGCTGCTGCGCGGTGGGCTAGGCATCGGGGTACTCATAGAGACGGAGTCGGGGCGGCCAATCAAGATAGAAGGCAACATGGCGCACCCGGCCAGCCTGGGCGCCGCGGACGCGCAGGCGCAGGCCGCACTGCTGACCTTGTGGGATCCCGAACGTTCGCGCACGGTAATGCACGGGCAGCAGATATCGACCTGGCCGGCATTGCAGGATGGCTTGAGCGAATGTCTGGCCAAAGAGGCCCATGACGACGGCGCGGGCTTGCGTCTATTGACAGGAACCTTGTCCTCACCTTCGTTGCTCGCTCAGTTGGGCGAAGTGCTAGCCCGTTTCCCGAAAGCGCGCTGGCATGTGCACGATCCGGCTGACAGCGCAGCACGTGTCGCGGCAGCACATCAGGTATTCGGCCGACCTGCCCGCACGGTCTACCGCCTGCAAAACGCGCGCGTGGTGTTGAGCGTCGATGCCGATCTGTTCGGCCCGGCGGCAAATGGGGTGCGCAATGCTCACGACTTCATGCAAGCTCGCCGGCAGTCACCGCGTGCACGCCTATATGCGTTGGAAAGCACGCCCGGCCTGTGCGGCGCGCTCGCAGACAGCCGCCTCGCGGTATCCCCAGCGCAAATGGAGGCAGCGCTGCAAACAATAGCCTCAGGGCTTGGTGTGCCGGGGAGCACGAAGGATGTTCGCCCTGACGATAGAGGTGTCGTAGATGTGGCGACATCGAATCGATCAGGATGGGTGAACCGCTTGTGCAATGAATTGAAGGCCGCCCGCGGCGCGTGTGCGATAGCACCCGGCCACAGTTTGTCGCGCGAGGCCCACCTTCTTGCCTGGCGGATCAATGCACATTTAGGCAATATCGGTCATACCGTTGTTCCCATTGCGCAAGAAGCGCCGCCGGGCACGAATGCCGTGGCTCGGCCGGCGGACGGGACTACAGCAGGGAACTATCCCGCAAATCTGGGCGAGCTGGTCTCCGCCATGCGCGCTGGCAAGGTGACGACCTTGATCATGCTTGATACGAACCCTGTCTATGATGCGCCGGGGACGCTGGGTTTTTCAGAAGCACTGAGCAAGGTAGCATGTTCGGTGCATATGGGCTTGCACCAGGACGAGACCGCCCGCGATGCCACCTGGCACATACCCATGACGCACGAACTTGAAGCCTGGAGCGATGCCCGCAGCCACGATGGCACGGCCAGCATTGTGCAACCCGTCATCGCGCCGCTTTATGGCGGGCACTCGCCATACGACTTGCTGACTGTCCTGACGGGTGGGCCAATGCGCAGCACGTACGACCGCGTGCGTGCCACCTGGCGAACCCTGTGGGCCCAAGAGGATCAGCCTGGTTTCGAGCGCAGGTGGCAGGCAGCGCTGAGCCGTGGAGTCATGGATGGCGGGCCGGCTGCAGAAGTCTTGTCACCGTTACCCCAAGCACTCGATCAGTTCAATCCTTCAGTCAGCGAAGACCCGCCGGGCCAGGAAGAGCTGGTTGCCGTATTCGCCAATGACAGCAACGTGATCGCGGGAGAATTTGCCAACAATGCCTGGCTGCAAGAACTGCCGCGGCCCTACACCAAGATTACGTGGGACAACGCTGCCCTGATTAGTCCCGGCACCGCGGCACGGCATGCAGTCAAGACGGGAGACATCGTGTCCCTTAGCGCGCAGAACGCTCAGACGCGCCTCTTGGCGCCTGTATGGGTCCTGGCGGGCCAAGCCGAGGACGTCATCACCCTTCCATTGGGTTACGGCCGGTCTGATGCAGGCAGTACCGCCCAGGGCCATGGATTTAACGCTTATGTTTTTCAAGACGATTCGGCAGGAATGCCTCTACGCACACGCAAGGTAACCATGCAGCGTACTGGCGAGCAGCATTCCTTTGCATGTACCCAGCATGAAATGGCATTGCACGGTTCAAAGCCGGTTCGCTCGGTTGAAGTCAAGCGCAGCCATGATGATGCTGCGGCGGGAGAAACTGGCGAGAAGGAGCCGCGGCTTGAAAACGGCATAGGGGACTCTCGGTTGGAGACCGTTAGTCCGGCCCCTTCGCTATATCAGGACCGCCAGTACGACAGCTACGCCTGGGGCATGACGATAGACCTGGATGCCTGCATAGGGTGCAACGCCTGCACCATCGCCTGCCAGGCGGAGAACAACATCCCTGTTGTTGGTCCTGACGAAGTGGCGCGAGGGCGTGAAATGCACTGGATACGCATAGACTTGTATCAACTTGAGGATGCAGGCCGCACGCAGTTCCAGCCCATGGCCTGCCAGCATTGTGAGAATGCGCCATGCGAGGTAGTGTGTCCGGTAGGAGCCACAATGCACGATAGCGAAGGCTTGAATGTACAGGTCTATAACCGCTGCGTAGGCACCCGCTTTTGCTCGAACAATTGTCCGTACAAGGTTCGACACTTCAATTTTTTTGAGTACTCCGCAACGGACCCAGCGGCAGCGGCGCATGCAAACCCCGACGTTACCGTACGCCAGCGCGGCGTAATGGAAAAGTGCACGTATTGCCTGCAGCGCATCTCGCATGCGCGGATCCAGGCACAAAAGCAAGGCCGGCCTATCCAGGACGGCGAAGTGGTCACCGCATGCCAGGCAACCTGCCCGACTAACGCGATCGTGTTCGGTGATCTGAATGACCCCAAAAGCCGCGTCAGCCGCAGCAAGGCCTCACCCCGCAACTACGCGGTACTGGAAGAACTAAACACCCGGCCCCGCACAAGCTATCTGGCACGCATCGAGGATCCCGCTGCCCGCCTTGAGGTCGGCGATGACTGAGCGCGATACGGACGCAGCCGTCTCTCCCGGCACACCCGTCCTCGGAGCGGGCTGGACAGCGGGCAGTGTCACGGACAAGATCACTGGCATCGTGCTGGGGCGCGGCGGGCCATGGACTAGCGGCTGGAAGGCGCACTGGCGCTGGCGTAGCGCCTTGCTGGTCACCTTCTCGGGAGTCCTCGTGCTGCTTGCTGCGAGCACCTGGCTATTTATGCGGGGCGTAGGGCTGTTCGGCGTCAATATCCCGGTAGCCTGGGGCTTTGCCCTGGGCAATTTCGTATGGTGGATCGGCATAGGCCACGCCGGCACCTTCATTTCAGCCATTCTCCTTTTGCTGCGTCAACGTTGGCGGACCTCCATCAATCGCTACGCCGAAGCCATGACGCTGTTCGCGGCCGGCATCGCGGGCCTCTTTCCGATATTCCATCTTGGCCGGCCCTGGTTCGCTTATTGGCTATTGCCTTACCCCAACCGCATGGAACTCTGGCCACAGTGGCGCAGTCCCTTGGTGTGGGACATTTTTGCGATCTCCACTTATTTGCTTGTCTCACTTTTGTTCTGGTACGTGGGCCTTATTCCGGATCTCGCGTCGCTGCGCGATAAAGCCAGTAGTCACGGGAAGCGGCTGGCCTATGGTTTGCTTGCGTTAGGCTGGCGCGGCGATGCACGCCACTGGCATCACTATGAAAGCGCCTATCTGCTACTGGCAGGCTTGGCGACGCCACTGGTGGTTTCCGTGCATACGGTTGTGTCGCTGGATTTTGCCATCGGCAACACCCCCGGCTACCACTCCACCATCTTCCCGCCGTATTTCGTGGCGGGTGCGCTGTTCTCGGGCTTTGCCATGGTCATAACGCTGGCTATTCCGTTACGCCACTATTTCAAGTTGCACGACTTCATCACCCTTCGACATCTGGATCTGGCCGCCAAGGTCGTACTGGCTTGCAGCCTTTTCGTCGCCTATGGCTATGCCTCGGAGATTTTTACGGCCTACTACAGCGGCGACCTTTATGAGATACGCATGACGCAGGATCGCTTCTCAGGTATCTATGCGCCGGTGTACTGGTCTTACATCTTCTGCAACGTGCTGGTACCCCAGGCCCTATGGCTGCGACGGGTGCGGCGCAATGTTGCCGCCTTGCTGATCATCAGCCTGCTCATCAATCTAGGCATGTGGATGGAGCGCTTCCTGATCGTGGTGCAAAGTCTGCATCAGGATTTCCTTCCCTCGTCCTGGGGTGTATTCGTCCCATCGCTTTGGGACTGGACCTTTCTGCTTGCATCCATTGCCCTGTTTGTATGGCTATTCCTGATGTTCATTCGCTACCTGCCCATGATCTCCATGGCAGAAATGCGCGGTCTCGTACAAGAAACTGCCGAGGAGAAACCGCGATGAAGCCGGTCCTGTATGGCGTTGTTGGGCGCTTCGAGACCCCGGAATCCTTGCTGCAAGCAATACGTACACTGCGCGAGCAGGATGCGAGCGTTCGATTGGAGGCTTACACCCCTTACGCGGTCGACGGACTTGCCGAAGCGCTCGAGCTTCGGCCCAGTCGCGTGCCTTTGATTACGCTAATAGCAGGCGTCATCGGCGGTCTGGGAGGATTCTTCATGCAATGGTACGCGGCCGTGGTTTCGTTTCCGATCAACATCGGCGGGCGGCCCTTGAATAGCTGGCCCATGTTCATTCCGGTCACGTTCGAAATGGCCATATTGTGTGCCGCCGTTGGCGCCGTGGCGGGCATGCTATTCGCCAATGGGCTGCCGCAGTTGTATCACCCCATATTCAATGCGCCGTTCTTTGACCTGGCAACACGAGATCGATACTTTCTATGCGTGCGCCCCGGGCGCTCCAAAGAAGCCGATCTTGATGCAGTGCATTACGTGCAACGGCTATCGCAGCTTGGGGCAATCGCGGCCGACAGGGTGTGGTCATGAGCCGCTTGGCCATCCTGCTGCTCGGCGTGCCCCTATTGCTGCAACTGTCCGGCTGCGAGCGCATGATGCACAACATGTATGACCAGCCTCGAGGTAAGGCTTACCGTGCAGATCCCTTAATCCCCGACGGTTCCGCACGCATACCGCCCGAAGGGACCGTGCCCTTTGCTCGTGGAGCACGGCCCGGCTCTTCCAGCGGGCGACTGGGCGCGCAGGATGCCATGCTTCAGGCACGGGACCAACATGCACAAACCCAACCCTATCCGTTGGAGCAGCAACTGCTGCTGCGCGGTCAACAACGCTACAACATCTATTGCCTGCCATGCCACAGCCCCATAGGCGACGGCGATGGACGGGTGGCACGACGCGGTTTCCCGTCGCCTCCCTCTTACCATAGCGACCGCCTGCGCGGTGTCCCGGATCGCTATATCTACGATGTGATCAGCAAAGGGTATGGCGTCATGGCATCGTACGCGGATCGTATCGCCCCTGCTGATCGTTGGGCTATCGTTGCCTATGTGCGCGCCCTGCAACTTAGCCAGCGTGCGATGGTGGATCGCTTGCCGCCCGCGCTCGCAGAAAAAGCGAGAAAAGAGCTTGCCGTTACAGATTCAGGGGGCGCCCCAGTGCACAACACCAGGGTCGATGGGGGTAAGCCATGATACGGCTCAAAAACTGGCGTAGCGGACACTGGATACTTGCCGGGACGATTGCGATAATCCTGTTCTGCCTCGGAGCCATCGTGGATCGCAATGCATTTTTTGCCTGTTGGCTGACCGCGTGGTGGACCAGCGCCGGCGCCGTGTTGGGATCGCAGGCAAACCTTTGGCTGCATAACCTGACGGGCGGCGCGTGGGGCGTTCCGCTGCGGCCAACGTGGCAGCGCGCAGCTGCCGCCACGCCCATGCTATTGAGCCTGATGCTGCCCATGGTCGCCGCGGTATGGCTGTTCTACCCATGGAGCCAACCACACTGGATGCCTCAGTCGGATCGCCCGGCCTTCCAAGCCTACTGGTTATCTCCTTTTTTCGTCACGATAAGAATGATCATTTATGCGCTACTGTGGCAAGCCCTTGCTCTGATGACCGCACACCACACGGCAGACGCGAAAGCGCGAAAGGGCGCGAGCGGCGTCGCACTGTTCATCTACGGCATAACGATGAGCCTGGCCAGCGTGGATCTCTTGGCCTCATTGATTCCCCAGTGGCATTCCAGCGGCTTCGGACTCATCATCATCGCCATGCAAATGAAGCTTGGTTTTGCGCTGGCTGTCGTGGGCGCGGAATCTGGCCCGGACAGCTCCCATACCGTCCGGCTGCCCTACGCGGTGACTGGGGCAACATGCTGCTGATGTACGTGATGATGTGGGCCTATGTGGCGTTTGTGCAGTTTTTGATCATTTGGGCGGAAAACCTGCCAAACGAGATCGTTTGGTACGTACCCCGCATGCAAACAGGCTGGCTCTGGCTGGGTGTGCTGTTGGTGGTGGCCGGCCTCTTCGTGCCACTGTTCCTGTTGTTGTTCCGTGCCATCAAGCAAGACCGACTGCGGCTACGCAAACTTGCAGCAGTGCTGTGCCTATTAGGCTGGTTCGAGTCGGTTTGGGTCACACTGCCTTCGATCCGAGGGCTGACCTGGCATGCGGTGTGGATGGCGCCTCTGGCGCTAATCAGCGCCGCCGCTTTGCTCATTGCATTTGCCCTGCCGCGCAAAGATGGACAACTACTGCGTGAGCGTCTCATGCAGCGCAAGCTCAGGGAAACCCGATCATGAACAAGCCCTACGCCGACGAATCGCCCATGGATAGCGTTGGGCCGCTGCTGATCTTGCTCGTAGCCGCCGTCGCCCTTGTCCTGGCCGCCATAGCGGCGCTGGATCATCTTTGGGATCTGGAGGGTGCACCAAACCCGGGCCATGAAGTCAGAACGGTAGAAAAAGCATCCGCACTTGAAACTGCGCCCCAACCGGCGTTGGTCGAGTATCTGGCAGAAAAGCAGAGACTGCTGGATGGCTATGGCTGGCTGGATTCGAAGCAGGGACTGGCTCGCATTCCTATCGAAGCCGCCATCCAGGCGTTGACAGCACAGAGTGCACTACCGCCGGATCGTCGTCAGGCCTACCTGATGGGTGTCGACGCTGTCCAGCCCGGGGCAGCAGCGACACAAGCGCCGCATGCCGGCAAGTCAGACCAAGTGGATTCCCCACAAAAAGGAGGATCACAGTGAAGCTGCTCTGCACGCTCGTGCTTGTTTGCGCTTGCGGCCTTGCGCCAGGTTCGACGTTGCCTGAGTTTCAGCAAAATCTGGGCGCCAGATTACCGCTCAACAGCACCTTCATCGACGCTCAGGGACAGCACACGGCGCTCGGGTCGTACTTCGGCAAGGCGCCTGTGGTCATGGTTTTCGGCTACTACCATTGTCCTCGCCTGTGCAGCACCATCATGGACGGCGTCCTGCAAAGTGTAGAAAATGCGGGCCTGCCCTATAGTTTCGTGGGCCTCAGTATCGACCCACGAGAAACAGCAGAAGATGCCGCCCGCAAACTCGCGGCTTACCGCAATGCCAGCGATAATGCGCCCGCTTTGCACCTGCTTACCGGGAAGCAACCCGAAATTGCCCTAGTGGCCGAGGTAGCAGGCTTTGCGTATCAATACGACGAACAAAGCAACCAGTACAGCCACCCCGCCGGTTTCCTCGTCGCAACACCCGATGGCAAGATATCGCGCTATTTTTCGGGCCTGGAATTTGACCGTCGCCAGGTGCGCCTCGCCCTCATCGAAGCATCCGGCGGACGCGTCGGCAGTCTTACCGAGCAAATACTGCTGCTCTGCAGCCATTACGACCCCATCGCCGGCCGTTACAGCGTCACTGTCATGAACGTTGTGCGGATACTCGGCGTGCTCACCGCGATCATGCTGGTCATGGGCATACTTTACGCACGAGGCAGGAGCCGCTCATGAGCGATGGCCTAACCCTGTTGCCAGCACCGGCATCCGCCGCTGCGCGCCAGACCGACGTGCTGTATCTGTCGCTAGTGGGGTTCTCGACATTGATCGCCGGCATCTTTGTCGCATTGATCATCATTTTCTGCTATCGCTATCGCAGAAATGCCAAGGTAAACCGGGAAGATGCGCCCAACTCTGCGCGCGGGCTGGAAGCGGCCTGGACCGTCGCTCCGTTGATCGTCTTTCTGACGCTCTTCGCCTGGTCAGCCCGTGAGTACGCCACGCAATTTCATGTTCCCCGCCATGCCTTGCGGATCTCGGTTGTAGCCAAACAATGGATGTGGAAGGCAGAACATCCCAATGGCCGTCGAGAGATCAATGAGTTGCACATACCGGTCGATACGCCCGTCCAGTTGGTCATGAGTTCCCAGGATGTCATCCACAGCTTCTTTGTGCCGGCATTTCGCAACAAGCGCGACGTGGTTCCAGGACGCTACAGCTCCATCTGGTTTCAGGCGGACCGCGCTGGCGAATACCTGCTGCTTTGCGCGGAGTACTGTGGCACCGATCATTCCGAGATGAAAGGTCGCGTAGTGGCCATGGCACCGCAAGAGTACGCGCAATGGGTCGAGGAAGGCGCCCGGCATCCAGGACTGGCCGAGCGCGGCTTTGTGTTGTTTCGGGAACATGGCTGCATGGGCTGCCATTCGGCGGCTTCATCGGTGCATGCGCCAGAACTTTCCGGTCTGATCGGGCGCCACGTCCGCCTGTCCGATGGCAGCAATATCGTGGCAGACGAAACCTATATACGCGACTCCATCATCGAGCCTCAAAAGGCCGTGGTGGCGGGTTATGAGCCCATCATGCCTTCGTTCAAAGATCAGCTCGATGAAGACCAAATCACGTCCATCATCGAATACATCCGGTCGCTGAATCCCGACGAACTGGCTGGAGAACGTTCGTGAGCGCCGATTCCAGTTCCTCCAGTTATTTGCACGACGGCTACTCGCTGTGGTCCTGGATAACTAGTAATGACCATAAGCGCATTGCGATCCTGTATGCGCTGTCGATTACTGCCTTTTTTTTCATCGGCGCCGTGGCGGCTGGCCTCATCCGTCTGGAGCTGTTTACTCCGGGATCGGATGTCGTTGACGCTGATACCTATAACAAGCTGTTTACGGCACATGGTGTCATTATGGTGTGGATGTTCCTGATTCCTTCCATCCCTTCCGTGTTCGGAAATTTCGCGCTGCCGCTCATGATAGGCGCTCGAGACCTCGCCTTTCCCCGGCTTAACTTGCTCAGCTGGTATCTGTATGTGGCGGGCGGTCTGTTTACCATCGCCGCATTGCTGTTGGGCGGTGTAGACACCGGCTGGACGTTCTACACGCCGTACTCTTCTGTGTTCTCTGACACGCACGTGATCGTTACGCTTGGCGGCGTGCTGATCCTTGGCTTTTCTTCCATTCTTACCGGCCTGAACTTCATCGTTACCGTTCATACGCTGCGGGCGCCCGGGATGGGCTGGTTCAAATTGCCGCTATTTGTGTGGGCCATTTACGCAACCAGCCTCATTCTAGTGCTGGCCACACCGGTTCTGGCCATTACATTGCTGTTGCTGGCTGCCGAGCGGACCTTTCATATTGGACTATTCAATCCGGCGCTGGGTGGCGATCCGCTGCTATTCCAGCACTTATTCTGGTTTTACTCGCACCCTGCGGTGTACATCATGATCCTGCCGGCCATGGGCGTGGCTAGCGAAATCATTCCGTGCTTCGCGCGCAAGCCCATTTTCGGCTACAAATTCATGGCCTTTGCCATCATCGGTATTGCGGCCATCAGCTTTCTGGTCTGGGGCCATCATATGTTCGTAAGCGGTCAATCCGTGTATGCGAGCATGGTATTTTCGGTGCTGAGCTTTATGGTGGCCGTACCGTCAGCGATCAAGATTTTCAACTGGACCGCCACACTTTACAAGGGCTCCATCAGCTTTACTGCGCCCATGCTTTATGCACTGGGCTTTGTCATCCTGTTCCTTCAGGGCGGATTGACGGGCTTGTTTTTAGCGTCGCTCTCTGTCGACGTACACGTCACTGACACCTACTTTGTCGTGGCGCATTTCCACTACATCATGGTGGGCGGATCGGTGATGGCTTACCTGGGAGCCATGCACTATTGGTGGCCAAAGATCACCGGCCGACTGTATGCCGAATCCTGGGCGCGCGTGGCCGCGCTCATCATTTTTGCCGGCTTCAACCTCACGTTCTTCCCGCAGTACCTCCTGGGTTACGGCGGCATGCCCCGACGCTATCACACCTATCCTCCCGAGTTCCAGGTACTGAACGTCTTATCATCCGGCGGCGCCGTCGTCTTGGCCATCGGGTACCTGCTGCCGCTTGGGTATTTGCTGTGGTCGCTGCGACATGGAAAGCGCTCTCCCGATAACCCTTGGCACGCCACGGGGCTAGAGTGGACGACCTCTTCACCCCCTCCTCACCATAACTTTGACCGCGTGCCGGACGGCTCGCACGAACCCTATGGCTACAGTCCCTCGAGGAGCACACAGGAATGAGCACGGCCGTAGAAGATCATCTAGAAGCCTTAAAGGACGCGCGAGCGCGCATCGGGATGTGGGTATTTTTGTGTTCCGAGATCATGTTTTTTGGTCCCGTATTTTTTGCCTACGCGTATGGTCGCTACGAGTGGACGCAAGCATTCGAGGCGGCCAGCCGCAGCACTGACCTGATGTCCGGCGCTGCCAACACTGCGGTTCTGCTGTCCAGTAGCTTAGCCGTTGCCGCAGCCCTGCTGTGGGCGGAAGACGGGGCACGCCAGAGGGCGCGACGGGCACTGGATGTGGTTCTGCTACTGGGTTTGGTATTCCTGCTTATTAAGGGACACGAATATATGCAGGACTGGAACGAGCACCTCGTGCCCGGCCCGAGATTTCACTTGCAAAGCGCCACGGATCAGGCTGCAGCAGCATTGTTTTACTTCATCTATTTCTTCGCGACCTTGTTGCACGCCTTGCACTTGGTCATAGGCATGGGTTTGATGCTGTATTGCCGTCGCCAACTGAAGCAGGACCCAACGCACCGCGCTGTACTGCGCCTGGAAATAACGGGCCTTTATTGGCACTTCGTGGACATTATCTGGATATTCCTTTATCCGATGCTTTATCTGGCTGGCAGGGCTTTATAAGGGCGGGAAATGATCAAAACGCTTGTATTGGTATGGTTGGGCCTGATGCTATTGCTTGCCGCAACTACGGCCGTCTCCTTGGTGCCCCTGGGGGCGGCCAACGCGGTGCTCAACATCCTTATCGCCGTTGCCAAGACAGTCCTGGTCGTCTTGTTTTTTATGCATCTGCGCCATAGCATCGCCTTACTGCGCCTGTTCGCCATCGTCGGCCTGATAATGCTGGGGTTTTTATTCGCTTTGAGCGGCGCCGACTTCATCGCCCGCAATATAGAGCGCAGCGCTTGGCAGCATCAAGAATCCCGCATAGTAACGGGCGACTAACTCGAACCTTAGCTTGCAACGCGGCGACGCGTGCCTCTGCGCCTTCAGGTGAATAGTGGGCGCACTGCTTGTCTCAGCTTGGGCATGTAAAGATATGAACAAGCGACTCCTGCGTCGCTACCCACCAAGCCCTTCATACCAAATATGTATGAAGGCAAAAATCTAATCATTCGCCTTCGTGGGACAACGCCAGTAAAGTGAACGACATGGAACCCCTTGCTGACTGGCATTCCAGCAACATGAACACGAATAGGCTAGGAAAGTGGAACAGAAAACTTTCGACGTGGTGATTATTGGTGGTGGCATTCACGGCTGCGCCAGCGCATTCTTTCTTGCGCGTCGAGGGCTGCGCGTTGTCGTCCTCGAAGCAGATTATTGTGGCCGGCATGCCTCGGGTGTGAATGCGGGGGGCGTACGCACCTTGGGCCGCCCTTTGGCCGAAACACACCTTACGCTGGCCTCCTGCGATTTATGGCACCACTTGAAAGACCTCATCGGCGACGATGGGGGGTTTGTCGCACAAGGGCAGATCAAGGTATCCGAAACGGATGACGAAGTACAAATCTTGCGCGATCGCGTCAACATGCTGCAGTCTCATGGCTTTAACCATGAGGTACTGGTCGACAAAGAGACCGTTCATGAGCTGGTACCGGCGATTTCAGATCACGTGACGGGTGCAATCTGGGTCGAGCGCGACGGTTTCGCCCTGCCCTATCGTACGGTGACCGCCTTTCGGCGGGCGGCCGAAGCGCTGGGCGCAGTCGTCCACGAAAACTGCCGCGTCAGCAATATTACGCAGGGTGCATCGAAATGGCAGGCGACAACGAACCAGGGCATGTTCGAAGCCGAATTTCTGGTGGTGGCGGCCGGAGCGTGGTCGGGTTATGTCGCGCAAACCCTAGGCGAAACCGTGCCGGTTACACCGGGTGGCCTGATGCTGATGGTCACGCAACGCCTACCTCACTTTATCGAGCCCGTGGTCGGCGCCACAAGCCGCGGTTTGTCGTTCAAGCAGTATGACAATGGAACGGTGGTGATCGGCGGCGAGTTGAATTGCGGCGTCGACATTGAGGCTGCACATGCCGAACTGGACTTCTCCCGCCTGGCGAACAGCGCAAAAATCGTGACCGATCTGTTTCCCTTTCTGGAACATGTGTCCATCAATCGGGCTTGGTCGGGGGTAGAAGGTTTTACGCCCGATCACACCCCCATACTGGGCCCGAGCACAGCGGCTTCCAAGCTAATCTATGCCTGCGGCTTTTCATCTAGCGGTTTTCAATTGGGCCCGGCGTCGGGGCGAGCCGTATCCGAGCTTATCCTGGATGGCGCCAGCCAAGTGAAAATCGATGACCTATCGCTTAGTCGGTTTTCACGGACGACTGCAGCGTAAGTTCTTGCATGTCTTCGGCGAGCAACTGGCGCACGACATCCAGAAATTGCTGAGCCAGTATGCTGGCTGGCCGATGGCTGGGGCTCAATAAATACACGGGAAATTCGACGCGCGGCTCGAGGGGCTTCAACACCAGCCCTTGGGCGATAAAATCCTTCGCGACCAAGGGGTTGACCACGCTGACGCCCACGCCGTTGATAACCATGCAGCAAATGGTGGCAAAGAACTCGGTTTCGACCAGCATGCTGCGGCTAATGTGCAAATCCTGGAATATCGAATCCACGCGCTCGCGCATGCCATCGTGGTGCGATAACGAAACAAACGACTCACCCTCCAGATCAGTTGCCTGGATAACGGGAAGATCGGCCAAACGATGGCCGGCAGGCAGCGCACACATGCCGCGGATATCCGCCAACTTTTCGACCTTGACCGCATTGGAGCTGCTGCCGCTGGCGTAGACGGCCAGCGCGACATCGCACAGTTGAGAAGCAATAAGCTGTTCCAGCGTTGCCGAGTTATTGGTGCGCACCGACACGGTGACTCCGGGACAGACTTCCGAAAAGCGTTTGACGGCGCGAGCAATGAACCCCAATCCCAGCGCGGGCGCCGTCGCGACGCGCAGCCTGCCAGACCCAAAACGCTTGATATTGCCCGCGGTGTACGCCAAGGTTTTAAGCCCCAGATAATATCGTTCGACTTCCACCAGAAAAGCGATGGCCTCATCGGTAGGAGCGAGCTTGTTCCCCGTACGCTCGAACAACTTCATATCCAGATCGTATTCCAGATGTGAAATCAACCGGCTGACATTGGGTTGCGTCGTGTGGATGTCACGCGCCGCAGTCGTCATCGAGCCGGAAAGCATCACGGCCCGGAAAGCCTCGATACTCTTGGGGTTCATTGATTCCTTCGGCTGCTTATGACTGCGATGCCGTAACGATGATTTCCACCAGCAGATCACCGCGGGCCAGCTTTGATTCGCCGGTTGCTCGCACGGGTGCAACGCCCTTGGGCACCCAGGCATCCCATACCTCGTTCATGCCTGAGAAATCGCGCTCGATATCCTTGAGCCAGATCTGGGCCGATAGCATCCGCGTGTTGTCTGTGCCGGCCTTCGCCAAATAGCTGTCTATCTTGTCAAGCACCTGCTTGGTTTGCCCCTTGATATCTTGCGTCGCGTCACCCGCGGTCAGTCCGCCAATGAGCACGGTGCCGTTATGAATGACGACGCGGCTCATGCGTTCGTTGGTTTCAATGCGAGTGATGTCTGACATGGATGATCTCCGTTATGGTTGGTTGAGGCTAATTATCACGGGTAGCCGCCAATTCGGCCAGCGTGATAGGTTTGATCGGTGGGCGGATGCGGTAATACCCGACTTCCTGTGGCGAGATTTTGCGCGCTTCGGCGATGACTTCGGTGACGGTCAAACCGCAAAGGCGACCCTGGCAAGGCCCCATCCCGCATCGGCCGAATGATTTGGTTTGATTGGGGCCGGTGCAACCCAGTTCCACAAAACCGCGTATTGCTCCGGCCGTGACCTCTTCGCAGCGACACACAAGCACGCCGTCAGCCGGGATGCGGTTGGCATCCTTGGGGCGATACAGAGCATCCAGGAACGGACGGATGCGCATATGGTCTTGCAGCTCTCTGCGCGCTGCATCCATTTGCGGCAGGACCTTATCCGTACTGAGCAGGCCGAGATCCTGCAGCGCGGCCAGCGCCGCCAGGCGACCCTGTATGCTCGCCGCCCCCGCCCCGCCGATGCCTCGGCCGTCTCCGGCAACAAGCACTTGTTCCACCCCGACAAGGCGTCCCAGCTCATCGGTGTCGGGGCGCCAGCACAACTGGGCCGCATCCCACGAGTGCGGGGCACGCAGTGCCCACGTGAACTGGGTATTAGGCACCACACCCTGGTGCAACAGAATCAGTCCGGTCTCAAGGCGATGATTTTTTCCGCCGCTGACAAACTGGATGGCCCTGGCAGCGTCATCGCCTTCGATCTTCAGATCGGTCGCGCCTTTGAAGAAGGGGACTCGCCTCTGACGCAACACGCGCAGCAGGGCAAGCCCTTTCTTCAGGTAAGGCCAAGCTCTGAGGGCGGTGGCCAGATGCGGAACTGCGCGTCGATAGTCGGCAGCATCTGTGGTGTCAATAATGGCGGCAATGGGCACGCCTGCACGTACATATTGCCAGGCCAGTAAATAAAGCAGCGGCCCGCAGCCTGCGAGCACCGCAGGCTGCGTAGGTACGGTATCGGCGCTTTTAAGCAGAATCTGGGCCGCACCGGCCGTCATCACGCCGGGCAACGTCCAGCCGGGTATGGGAAACGGGCGCTCCATCGCCCCGCTGCACAGAATGACCCGCTTGGCGCGGATGGAGCATGACGCACCCGCACTCAGATAATTGACGACACCCTCACGCGTCACTTGCCACACGGTCGCGCGCCGAATATGTTCTGCGCCCGATTGGGCAAAGTCCTGTGCGGGCGTAAGGCCTGCGGCATAGTCGGGGCCCAGGGTCTGGAGCCTGGCTTTGGATGCGGAAGTAATGCTGCGCCAGATCTGCCCCCCCGGGCCATCCTGCTCGTCCAGTAGGGTCACCCGCGCGCCGCTGCGAGCCGCGAGCGTGGCTGCGGCCATTCCCGCCGGGCCCGCCCCGATGACGACGATATCTGCCTCGCTATTCATGATCATGTGTCTCCAGTTGCTCCGCCAACTGTGCCCGCCCTTCCTGCGAGCGTATTTGCATGCCCTCCTGAACCGGGATGAGGCAACCCTGCCGGTTCGGCACCCCATCGATTTCAACCAGGCACTCAAAACAGACACCCATCATGCAATAGGGAGCGCGAGGCGCCCCGCTGACCGGTGAAGCGCGAAGACGCATTTCGCCCGAACCCAGCAAGGCGGCGGCGACGCTGACGCCGGCCGGCACCTTGCGCGTCTGGCCATTGAAACTGATGTTGATCAACGACGTGGGCGCGGCGTCAGGCAGTATAGAAAATGCATTAGTGGTCATTGTGAAACTCGCGATGAGGGTCGAGGAATCGAGCACCGGAAAAGACATCCATTTCTTCAGGCTGGGACTGACCCGCCATCCATGGCGCGACCCGCAGCGCATGAGCCGCTGCAAGCGTGACACCGCTGTGGCAGGTAGCCACGAAGGCGCCGGGGCAGGTCGTCGATTCTTGATAGATCGGGTAGCCGTCGGGCGACATTACGCGCAGTGCGGCCCAGCTGCGCACGATGTTCAAGTTCGCCAAACGAGGAAAGCAGACAATGGCCCGCGCGGCAATCGCCGCCAGCACTTCTGTGCGGGTTGTATCGTTGTATCCGCGGTCTTCCATGGAGTCGCCGATCTGAATCGTTCCCTCGTCCGTTTGGCGCACGTAAATCGTGGGGTTCTTCAAAAACGGAGCTATCCTTTCGCCGATCAGCACCTGGCCCTGATTGGGTTCTACCGGCGCATACAATCCGACCTTGTCCGCCAGCACTTTATTGCCTAGCCCCGCCGCCAAAACCAGGCGCGGTGCATGCACTGTGCCTCCCGGGGTCGTAACGGTAAATCCGTGGTCGACATAGCGGATGTCGTCGACCCGTCGATTGACATGCAGCGTGGCGCCCCGCCCCATGCAAGCTTTATGCAGCGCATGAAACAGCTTCAAGGGGTTCACATGACCATCCATGGGCGTAAAGCTGGCTCCAGTCACGTCTGGTCCGACGCCGGGAAGTCGGTCGCGCAAGGCGGCCTGCTCAAGCATTTCAAATTCGTAGTGCGGCCCGACTTCAGCTTGCAGCCACTCCAGGCGCCCGCGGCGCTGCGAGAACTCAGCGTCGGTCAGGCAGAAGTGGAATCCACCGTTCTGAATGAGCTCGACATTGACGCCGGTTTCATCGAGCAATTCGGCCGCAAGACCCGGCCACAACTTGGAAGACGCCAGGGTCCAGCGTGCATAAGCGGCGCAGCCATATCCTTTTCCCTGCACCCACACCAGACCGAAATTACCTCGCGAGGCACGAAAGGCCACATCGCCTTCATCGAGCAAGGCGACTTTCAAACCTTGCCGCAGCAAGCCGTAGGCAATGGCGCTTCCCACCAGCCCAGCGCCCACCACCACCACATCGCTATCGCGTGACATCGCTATCCTTTGCCGACCAAAACACGGTCCAGGCCGACCAGGCGGTCGAGAACAAACATGGTGATCGCTGTGGCCACAATCAAGACGGTTGAAAGCGAGGCAACCAACGGATCAATACTTTGCGAGATATAGCTGTACATCGCTACGGGCAAGGTCGTCGTGCCAGGCGTTGCCACGAAGATCGTCATTGTGACTTCATCAAAGCTTTGTATGAATGCCAACATCCAGCCGCCCGCCACCCCCGGCAGAATAAGGGGCAACACGATGCGCCGGAAAACCGTATGAGGCTTGGCGCCCAGCGAACGTGCAGCCAATTCGGCGTCTCGACTCAGGCCGGTCACAGAGGCAAGCGTCAACCTGAGAGCGTAGGGAAACACCACGATCACATGTGTCATGGACAGCCACCCAAAGGACCCGCTGAATCCTGCCTGATTGAAGAAGCGCAAGAAAGCGATGCCCATCACCACATGAGGGATCATCAGGGGCGACAAGAAGAAGGCGGTCAAGACATTGCGGCCGGGAAACCGATAGTGCGCCAAGGCCAGTGCGGCGGGAACGGCAAGCGTAACCGCCACCGAAGCGCTCACCAATGCCAGCCACGCCGACATCAGGAAAGCATCGATGAACTGGCGCTCTTCGAGGATGGCATAAAACCATCGCAGCGACAGCCCCTGGGTGGGCAATGAAATGTAGCCTAGCGAGGTGAACGATACAGCCACCACAACGAGCAAGGGAGCAGAGATGAAGAGGATGAACAAGGAGTGATACGTAAGCCCCAGCCAATGGTTCTTTTGCATGCTGCCCCCTAGCGCTCGAAGACCGAGTGATAACGCCGCTCGACCAGATAGTTGCTGCCAAGGATGATCGCAACCATGGCGATGAGCAGCAATATGGCAATGGCCGCGCCCAGGGGCCAATTCAAGGTCCCGGTAAACTCGTCGTAGGCAGCCGTGGCGACCACCTTGAGACGGCGCCCTCCTAATATGGCGGGCGTAGCAAAGGCAGACGCGGCCAGAGCGAACACGATGATGCTGCCTGAAAGCACTCCAGGCATGATTTGCGGAAATATCACGCGACGCAGCACTATCATCGGCGACGCTCCCAACGAGAGCCCTGCATTCTCTACGGAAGCGTCCAGCTTTTGGAGCGATGCCCAGACTGAGATGATCATGAAGGGAATCAGCACGTGCGTGAGCGCAATGGTGACGCCCCCCATGGTGTAGAGCATCCTGATCGGGCTGTCGATAAGGCCCCACGACCGCAATGCAGAATTGATCAAGCCCTCATTGCCCATCAGGATCGCCCAGCCCAACGTACGCACGATCACGGAAATCAGCAAGGGGCCCAAAATCACAACCAGGAAGATCGCCCGCCATGGGCTTCGCATGCGCGACAAGATCAAGGCTTCCGGTACGCCCAGGATCGACACAAAGCAGCGTCACCACCAGCGACATGCCGCCCGTGCGCAGGAATATTTCGTGATAGTAGCTATCGGTCAGGACTTCGATGTAGTGGGCGAGGGTGTAGCCCTCGCCCGTTCCCGTGGCGCTGTTATAGACGGAAAATGACAACACCAAAGTTAGAAGCAAAGGAACCAGTAGCAGGCCCACAAACAGCAACAAGGCTGGACTGCAAAGCAGCCATGGTGTCGGATTGCCAAGCCATGAACGGCGCCCAGCCGAACCCGCCGCGACGGACACTGAGCTAGGCATGGGCAGCCTCCGCTTCAAGCATGCGCATGTCTTCGTCCTGCCAGGCCAGGTGCACCGTGTCGCCTTCAAACGCGGGCGGTCCGCCCACATTCGGTATGTTGACGCGCAAGCGTCCAAGGGCGCCATCGACCTCCATCGCCCAATGATTGCCCAGGAACATCCGCGCCCGCACGACGCTGCTTATGCGGCTGTCCGCCGATGGCACCATGCGGATCTTTTCAGGCCGAATATAAACCTGGATATTGTCGGAAAATTGACGGCTTTCATGCGGAATACGCACATTGAGCCCGCCCATTTCCACACGGCAACAGCCAGGCTGCCTATCGACGATACGCGCCGGGATACAGTTGGTCTTGCCCAAAAAGCTGGAAGCAAACGCCGACTCGGGACGCTCGTAAGCCTCAAAAGGCGTCGACACCTGCACAATACGCCCGCCGTGCATGACAGCAATGCGGTCGCTCATGGTCATGGCCTCGATCTGGTCGTGGGTCACGAGAATGGTCGTGATACCTAGCTGCTTCTGGATGGCTCGCAACTCAACATGCATTTCCTCGCGCAACTTCGCATCCAGATTGGACATGGGCTCATCCAGCAAGAGCACATTGGGTCGTATGGCCAGCGCCCGCGCAACGGCCACGCGCTGACGCTGCCCACCGGAAAGTTCGCGCGGGTATCGCTCACCCAGCCCCTTCAGCCGAACAAGCTCTAGCGTTTCGTTGACGCGGTCTGCCCGCTGGCTACGCCCCATGCCCTGCATTTCAAGGCCGAAACCAATATTGCCTGCCACGGACATGTGGGGAAAAAGCGCGTAGCTCTGGAACACAATACCCATGCCGCGCTTTTCAGGGCGAATGCCTGTAATGTCGCGCCCTTCCAGCAGGATACGGCCCCGCGTCGGCTCGGCGAAACCGGCCACCATCTGCAAGGTCGTGGTCTTGCCACAGCCCGAGGGCCCTAACAAGGAAAGAAACTCGCCACGTTCAATATTGAGACTAATATCTTCGACCACGGTGACATCACCGTATCGCTTTGCAAGCCCATCAAGAGTCAAATAGGTCATGGCGTGTCCCTCTGCTTTTTACACCGACTGAAAATCAGCGCTCTACAGTACGATTCCAGCGCGTTGTCCACTCGGCACGTTTCGGGTTGATCGTGGTCCAGTCCATGACAAGCATGTTTTCAACGGCTTTTGCACCGTATGGCACTGTCTTGGCGACCTCGGGCGGCAGTTTCACCGTCTTATTGGTCGGCCCCCAACCTTCGCTGGTAGCCAGCAAGACTTGATTTTCGGGACGCACCAGGAACTGCAGGAAGGCTTGAGCCAATTCCGGCTCTGGGCTTTTGTCTATGGCGCACCCGGCAATCTGCAGGGACACGGCGCCTTCCTTGGGATAAACCATCTCTACCGGAAAGCCGGTGTTTTTCAGCGCCTGCACGCGGCCACTTCCGTGGGCTGCAAGAATCACGCTACCGTTCTGGAACATTTCGGCCAACTTGCCGGGCGTCGGCTCCCACGACAGGACGTTAGGCTGCGCCTCTTCTATCATTGCTTTGAAGCCCGGATCGATGTTCTTTTCACCACCGCCGCGCAGGCGCGCGAATACGACGAGCGTGTGCAAACCATAGGTATTGGTGATCGAAGGAATCACCACTTTCTGTTTGAATTTTGGATCAAGCAGCGCCTCCCATGAATCCGGAGGCGGCACACCCATCTTCTTGAAGGCCTCGGTGTTATACGCCAGTCCGGTAGCCACCAACCCTATACCCACGGCCTTGCCATCGATATTGGCCATCGAATATAAATCCTTGTAGGTTTCAGGCTTGACCGGCGTACAGAATCCCAATTGCAGTGCCTGCCACATCGGACCATCATCGATCAAGGCAACGCCGATCTCGGGTTTGCTGCGCTGGGCCTGCAGCTTGGCCAGGGTTTCAGTCGAGGTGCCGGTCACCTGAATTACTTTAGTACCGGGGTGCTCTTTCTCGAAGGCCGGAAAAATCTTTTCCTTCATCAGCTTCTCGGTCGACCCGCCATTTGCCGCCACATAAAGCGTAGACGCGGCCCAGGAAGTGGAGGTACACAGAGCGGCAAGGACAGCCGCCGTGAGTTTCATACGTAAATGCATTTACATCTCCTTGAATTTTATGGAGGATGAAGCACAGAGAAACACAGTTCGCAAGAGGATTGTGAGATCGACAACCGCATGCCGTCAAATGAAATTAAAGGGTGTATTCATACATTTTTGGTATGGAAGCAAAGTGGGTTCTCCACTTGCATCGTTTCGCACTGTATAGGGTTGCGCCGGTGATCGCGATAGGCTGGATATGTCTATTGACGCCCGTGGAGAGCGCCTTGCGGTGATCGGCGGGCCAGGTCAGCTAAAAGGGTGGCTTTTACGCGGTGCTTGAAGCATGCACGATCAGCCGCTTAACCCCTTGCTCCGTGAATATACCGTTCGAGCTGGTCGATAATGAACTGCTGCTCGGAGATAATGTCCTTGACCAGGTCGCCAATAGAAATAATGCCGACGAGCTCGCCTTTGTCGAGGACGGGCAAGTGGCGCAATCGATTTTCGGTCATCAAGGCCATGCACTCTTCGTTGCTTTGGTCCAGGCTGACGTACATAACAGGGGTGCTCATGATGTCCTTTACCCAAGTGGTTTCTGGCGATCGCCCCAGCACATCCACCTTTCTGACATAATCGCGCTCGGTAAAGATCCCAACGATTTGCTCGTCTTGGGTTACCAACAACGCCCCGATGCCTTTTTCAGCCAAAAGTCTGATCGCGTCCAGCACGAGCGCCGTGGGGGAAATGTTGTAGACCGTCCGATCCTGTTTAACTTGTAGAATTTGTCCGACTGTACGCATGACGGGTCCCCTTTCACAAGAATCAAGGTTGAAATCACATATTCGGCGAATTATGGGACCCTTACAAGGCCTTTTTTTGGCTTAAGAGAGTCCAAAAAACCTCTGAAGGCGCTTTTCCAATCCTTGAAAATCGATTTGCGGCCATCCTAGATTGAGCTAAATGTCCAGAAACTCATTAACTGTTTTGGGCGGCTCTTTCAGATACGCGTTTTCTCCAGTGCCGCGCGAACAAGTTTAGGGCCTTGTTTGAGCAGTGGAGCTGAAAAAGTAGAGGGGGGGGCGCCGTTCCCAGCGGGCTGTACATGATGGCGGCGCGCTCGCCGCCAACGTCCGAACCCGGGAACATATTGAGGACATAACCGCCTTGATAAACAAGGGCTCTGTGAGGAATTCGGTTGGTCGGGGCGACATGATTCGAACATGCGACTCCTGCGTCCCGAACGCAGTACTCTACCAGGCTGAGCTACGCCCCGATCTTCGTGAAGCTTGCCACCCGGCGGTTCTTCATGCTATCTTACCGTGACGACAACGGGATTTTTAATGATCGCGATCTACCGCGAAAGAACAAAATTCTAGCAAAGATTTTTGGTGAATGGAATCTGGATAAGCGGCCAATGCCGTGCGGGCAAGCTCTGCTTCGGTGATGGCCGCCTGACGGGTATAGTCGAGCGCGTCGGTGTCGTGAATAGCGCGCGCCACCGCCTCGAAGTCGGCTTCACCGGTGCGAATGGCGTCTTGTATCAGCTGCTTTTGCGCGCTGGTACCCACCTCCATGACACGGATCAGCGGCATGGTCGGTTTGCCTTCGCGCAGGTCGTCGCCCACGTTTTTTCCCAGGGCTTCAACGTCGCCGTTGTAGTCCAGTACGTCGTCTATCAGTTGGAAGGCAGTACCGATATGGCGGCCATAAGCGGCCGCAGCGGTTTCCTGTTCCGGGGTGGCCCCGCCGATGATCGCGCCGACTTGGGCTGCTGCCTCGAACAACTTGGCTGTTTTGTAGCGTACGACCTGCAGGTAGCGTTGCAGCGACACGTCGGGGTCGTGCACGTTCAGAAGTTGCAGGACCTCGCCCTCGGCGATGACCGTGGTGGCGGCCGACAATACCGACATGGCCGGCATGGAGTTCGATTCGACCATCATCTCGAATGAGCGCGAATACAGATAGTCGCCCACCAGGACGCTGGCTGCATTGCCGAAAACAGCATTCGCGGTACTGCGGCCGCGACGCATGTCGGATTCGTCGACCACGTCGTCGTGCAATAGCGTAGCGGTGTGAATGAATTCAACCACTCCGGCCAATAAATGATGCACCGTGCCTTCGTAGCCCAGGGCCTTTGCCACCATAAGCACCATTGCGGGACGCATCCGCTTGCCGCCAGCCCCGACAATATAGTCGCCTATCGTACGTATCAAGACGACATCGGAATCGAGACGGGCGCGTATGACCGCATCGACAGCTTTCATGTCGTTCGCAATGGGGGCAATTAACTGAGGAAGGTTCAAAACGAGGTCCGGCTTAAAGTTGGGATGAATAGGTGGACGGAACAAGGATACGATTATACGTGACGCTAAATATCTAAATGCAGTGAAGACGCGCCCCAAATTAGCGATAATGCCGCTTTGTCTGCGATTTTGCCTAGGAGATTCATCTGTGACAGCCATCGACCTCACCACACTGATCGGTCGCGCCGAACGAGTTCTGGCGCAACTGGAAGCGTGGCTTCCTCCGGCTCCGCCCGAAATTGATTGGTCGGCGTACGCCTTTCGATGGCGAAAACGGGGTGCGCGCGGCTGGCTCGACGCAGTCGCCCACGTTTCGACAATCAATTTAGACGATCTGCAGCATATCGAACGCCAGAAAGCGATTATCGACCGGAACACGCAACACTTCCTGCACAAAAAGCCTGCCAACAACGTCTTAATGACAGGCGCACGCGGCACAGGCAAAAGCTCGCTGGTCAAGGCCATGCTGGCGACCTACGGCGGCCAGGGCTTGCGTCTTATCGAGGTCGACAAAGCCGATATGGGCGACTTGGGCGACATCGTGGACTTGGTCAGCGTCCGCCCCGAGCGTTTTATTATTTTTTGCGATGACTTGTCTTTCGAGGAAGGCGAAGCAGGCTATAAGGCGCTCAAATCGGTGCTTGACGGTTCCGTAAGCGCCTCGGGCGAAAATGTTCTAATTTACGCGACGTCGAACCGCCGCCACCTTATGCCGGAATACATGAGCGAAAACCTGGGCGCCAAGCACCAGAGCGACGGCGAAATCCATCCTGGTGAAACGGTAGAAGAAAAAATATCGCTATCCGAGCGCTTCGGGCTTTGGTTGTCTTTTTACCCGTTCAAGCAAGATGACTACCTGGATATCGTTTACTACTGGCTGAAAGAGCACGGTTGCAGCACGGCCGATATTGAAGGTTCTCGCACCGAAGCGCTGCAATGGGCGCTAGAGCGCGGTTCACGTTCCGGCCGCGTTGCGCGTCAGTTTGCCCGCGACTGGGCTGCGCGTCATGTCTAAACCCTTTATCAATGTTGCCGCCGGCATGATCCTGCGCGCAGACGGGTCGCTGTTACTGGCCGAACGCCCTGCCGACAAGCCGTGGGCGGGCTGGTGGGAACTGCCCGGCGGCAAGATTGAACCAGGGGAAAGCGTGCTCCAGGCTTTGGCACGGGAACTGAAAGAAGAGCTCGGCATCGAAGTAACCGATGCCACTCCTTGGGTTACCTATACCCATGAATACGAAGTAAACATCGTTCGACTGAATTTCTGCCGCGTAACTGGCTGGCACGGAGAGCCGGCCGGACTTGAAGGACAACAACTCGCCTGGATAGACCCGCAGCACGCGCCCACCGTCGGTCCGGTGCTGCCGGCTACCGAACCGCCCTTGCGCTGGTTGAAGTTGCCTGATCGCTACCTCGTGACATCCATCGGTAGCAGCGACGGGCTTGGCGCCTTTCTGGATAGGCTTACGGCCGCCTTGCAAGACGGTATCAAGCTTGTGCAATTTCGGGAACCGGAATGGGCTGCAGGCGCGCCCCCCGGCGATGTCTATGCCGCATTTCAGCAAGTCGTAGAACGTTGCCACGAATTCGGCGCGCGCTGCCTGTTAAACAGCGTACATCCGGCGGACTGGTGGCAGCAGGCCGATGGCGTTCATTTCCGGGCGGCCGATGCCGTCTCGCGACAACTCGCCGGGCTGGCTGAGCCCCCACACACTGGCCTGATCGGGGTTTCGGTCCACACGGCTGACGACTTGGCTGCAGCGCGCGATCTGGATGCCGATTTTGTCGTGCTAGGCCACGTTCTGGATACCCCTTCTCACCCCGGGATGCCTGGCATGGGCTGGGACCGGTTCGCAGCCCTTGCAAGCGAGGCAAGCCTGCCGGTCTTCGCCATTGGTGGGCAATCGAACGCAACCCTGCAAATAGCACGTCAGCACGGCGCACACGGCATCGCGGGAATCAGGCAGTTGCTGAATTAAAACGCTTTTCGGCTATTGACCTGGTTGCTTACCGGCCAATTAAAAACGACATATTATTCCGTGGTTGGCGGCATTTCCCAGCCGCCGCCCAGCGCCGCGATCAGCTGTACGCTGGCCACCAGCCTGTCGGACGTAAGCTGCAGCGCTGTGCGTTCGGTACTGAGTGCGGTGGTCTGTACCTGCACCACACTAAGGTAATCGATCAGCCCCGCTTCGTACTGGTTCTGCGTTAACTGCAAGGATTCACGTGCAGCATCCAGGGCTCGGCCTTGCGTTACCTGCTCTTGGCCAAGCACATATAGCTGCACCAGAAAATCTTCGACCTCACGCAACGCTGTCAATACTGTCTGGCGGTATCCGGCTGCCTGGACATCGAACGCAGCACGCGCCTGGTCCACTTGGGCCTGACGCGCTCCGCCATCAAAGATGGTTAACGCCAAGGCGGGGCCCAACGTCCAGAAGGTGGCCGGTGCGCTAAGCCATTGCGCCCACTGGCCACTGCGGAAACCCGCCTGTGCGCTCAAGGTAAGGTCAGGAAACCACGCCGCCTGGGCAACGCCTATCTGCGCATTGGCTTCGGCGGCCCTGCGCTCGGCCGAGGCCACATCGGGACGTCGCTCAAGTAATTGCGATGGCAATCCCACTGGAACGACCGGCACTGTTCCGAGGATATCGGCACTATTCAAGTCGAAACTGGACGGGGGCTGGCCCAACAACACTGCAATGGCATGCTCAAGCTGCGCCCGTTGCCAATCCAAAGCCAGCAATTGGGTACGGGTGTTCTCCAGTTGGGTACGTGACACCGCAACATCCGACTGGGCCGCGATGCCCGCCTGGTAACGATTCGTCGTGATGGTCAAAGAACGTGTGTAGGCATCAACCGTCTGCTGCAACAGGCGCTGTTCCGCGTCCATGACGCGCAGTCGAAAATAAGTCTGGGCCAGGGTCGATTGCATGCTAAGCCGCATGGTGGCGACATCGGCAGCACTGGCTTGGAGCCCTGCACGGCTGGATTCGACAGTTCTTCGTACGCGCCCCCACACATCGGGTTCCCAGCTGACGCTACCGGCTAATGTGTATTGGCTGTTGGTACTAGCGGCCCCGAACGTGCCCGACCCAATGCTATCGTTGCCGCCGATACCGGACCGTGTCGCTGCAACCGATGTGTCCATTACAGGAAAAAATCCAGATCTTGCCGCTTGCAACAGCGCCCGGGCCTGGCGGTACTGCGCTTCAGCCTGCACAATATTCAGATTCGAGGTCTGCAGGGTGTCCATCAGCCCGCTGAGGATCGGGTCGTTGAAAAGCTGCCACCAATCGCTACGCAAGGCGGAGTCACGCGGCTGCGCGAGCACCCAGCCCGGATTTAGCGCCATGGAATCGGAATATGGCGCGCTCGCTTGGCTAGCCCTTGCTGCCTGTTTGTAAACATCGCCTGCGGCTGTTGATGGACGCTGATAATCCGGCCCCACCGCACAGGCACTCAATAAAAGCAAGACCGCCGACCGCATGGGCCATTTAAGGCAAGCTGGAAAACAAGCGTTCAACGATACGAAAATTTTCATGAAGTACAGATGCCTTTTAAACAGCTAATGCCTGCTACGTCCAGTCCACCGTGCCTCATGCCCGCTGCTCTCCCTGAATCAGGCGTTGGCGGCGTTTACGCCCCGCCCATAGACGAAAACGATCCAGGTACAGATAAACGACCGGGGTTGTATAAAGTGTAAGAATCTGACTAAGGATAAGTCCACCGGCTATGGTCAGACCTAAAGGCCGGCGCATTTCAACCCCCGCGCCCGAGGCGAACACCAGCGGCAACGCACCGAACAAGGCCGAAATCGTTGTCATCATAATCGGGCGAAAACGCACTAGGCATGCCTGATAAATAGCTTCCCGCGAAGACAGCCCATCGCGCCGTTCGGCCATCAGGGCGAAGTCCACCATCATGATGGCGTTCTTCTTGACAATGCCTATCAATAAAAAGACGCCAATCAAGGCAATAAGCGTGAATTCTTCACCCAACATGATCAGTGCCAGCAAAGCACCGATGCCAGCCGATGGCAATGTCGACAGAATGGTGATGGGATGCACATAGCTTTCGTAAAGTATGCCCAGCACGATGTACATGGTCACCAAGGCCGCAAGGATCAGCCAAGGCTGCTGGCCGATAGCTTGCTGCATGGCCTGCGCCGATCCAAGGAAGCCCGCTTGTATCTGCTGTGTAGGCAACCCGATACGTGCGACCGCTTCGTCGATCGCCTGTGTCGCCTGATCCAAGGATACATCGGGCGCCAAACTGAATGAAATCGAGTCGGCCGCAAACAGGCCCTCGTGGTTGACGCTTAGCGGCGCGTTGCCGATCTCGAATCGGGTAAAGGCAGATAGAGGAATGCGATCGCCCGCCGCCGTGACCACTTCGACCCTCTTTAGCGACTCGGCGTCCTGAGCGTATTGCTCATTCACGCCCATGACGACATGGTATTGATTCAGCGCGCCGTAGATGACCGACACTTGACGCTGACTGAACGAATTATTCAGCACCGATGCGATGACCGACATGCTGACCCCAAGCCTCGTAGCCGCATCCCGGTCAATCACCAGCTCTACCCGTCGGCCCTTGTCTTCAATATTGGTATCGACGTCAACCAATTCCGGCAGCCCCGCCAGGGCTTTTTGCACCTGCGGCATCCAGGTTCTTAGGAGCGCCAATTCGCTGGCCATCAGGGTGTAATCGTAAGAGCCCGCACTATCTTGCCGACCGCCGACAAAAATATCCTGCTGCGGAACCAGTGTCAGACGCGCCCCCGGCACGCCCGTAAACTTGCTACGCAAGCGGTTTACAACATCGGTGGCACTAACCTTGCGTTCTTCCAATGGCTTCAGCTGTATTTGCATGAAGCTCGAGTTGCTTCCTCCGCGACCGCCCGCGTAGCCGCTCACGTTTTGTATTGCTGGGTCCTGCAGCAAGATTTGCCTGAAATAATCGAGCCTGGGAAGCATCGCCTGGAAAGACGTCCCCTGATCAACGCGGAAAAACCCCAGCAACTGCCCGGTATCCTGCTGTGGAAAGAAGCCCTTTGGCACTACGGTATACAAGTAAACGTTAAGCCCGATCGTAGCCAGCAGTAACAACATCATCAGGCGCCCGTGCGCCAGCGCCCAGCCTAGCGAACGCTTATAGCCGCCCCACAACTTTTCGCCCATGGCCTGGAAAGCGCGTGTCAAGGCGCCCGACGCCCGCGGCTTGTAGACCTTGGAATGCAAGATGTAGGCACACATCATGGGCGTCAGGGTCACGGACAGCACCAGCGACACCAAGATAGACACAGAAAGCGTGACCGCGAATTCCCTGAACAATCGCCCCGGCAGGCCGCCCATCAGTAGCAGCGGAATGAATACGGCGACTAAAGATAAGCTCATCGCCAATACCGTAAAGCCGACTTCGCGCACCCCGCGGATCGCCGCCCGCATGGGAGCCACCCCTTTTTCAATGTGGCGCATAATATTTTCAAGCACCACAATCGCGTCATCCACCACGAAACCCGTAGCCACGATCAAGGCCATCAGGGACATAGTATTAAGCGTGAAGCCGAACCAGAACATCAGGCTGAAAGTGGTGATCAGCGATGCCGGGACGGCCACGGCCGGGATCAGCGCCGCCCGCAGGTTACGCAAGAACAGCAGCACGACCAGCACCACCAAGATCACGGCGATGATCAGGGTGATCTCCGCTTCGTGCAAAGACGCACGTATGCTGGGCGTACGGTCTTGCGCTACGGTCAACATGACGTCGGCCGGCAGCATGGCCTCGAAAGCCGGAAGCTGGGCACGTATGGCATCCACCGTTTCGATAATATTGGCGTCGGCCTGCCGCCGGATCACCAGCAACACGGCGCGCTGATCATTCAGAAACCCGGTGTTGAAGAGATCCTCGACCGAATCCTCGACCGTGGCGACATCCTGAACGCGTATCGGAGAACCATCCCTCCAGGCGACGATCAAAGGACGATACTGCGCCGCCTTGGTCAGCTGTCCGCCCGAGCTTACCCGCCAGTGATACATATCGTTTTCAACGACGCCATTGGGACGCATGGTATTAGCATTGGACAGCGCCATGCGCACGTCGTCCAGCGAGACCCCGGCGCTGTTCAAGGCTTGCGGGTTCAGGCTGACCCGAATCGCCGGCAGCGAACTGCCCCCCACCTCCACCTCGCCCACACCAGGCACTTGCGAAATCTTCTGCCCCAGCACCGTCGAGGCAAGATCGTATAAGCGGCCTTGGGTTGAGGTCTTGGACGTGAGCGCCAGCGCCATGATGGGCGACGATGCCGGATTAACCTTGCGATAGGTGGGATTACTGCGCAGGCTGGTCGGAAGAATGGCGCGGGCCGCATTTATGGCCGCCTGCACGTCACGCGCGGCACCGTTGATATCGCGCGCCATGTCAAACATCAGGAAGATACGGGTCGACCCTTCGGTACTGCGCGAGCTCATCTCGGTCAGGCCCGCAATTGAACCCAACGACTGCTCCAGCGGTGTCGCGACGCTTGAAGCCATCGTTTCCGGACTGGCGCCGGCCAGCTTGGCCGTCACCGAGATCATGGGGAAGTCCATCTGCGGCAAAGGCGCGACCGGCAAGAAAAAATAGGCCAGCCCCCCTGTCAACACCAGCGCAATGCACAGCAAGGTGGTTGCCACGGGGCGCATGATGAACAGGGTGAAGAACCTCATGGGGCTGTCTCGCTAGCCGCCGCACCGGGCTGGCGATACGCCTTCACCCGTCCAGCAAGCCGGTCAAACATCAAATAAATAACCGGTGTCGTGAATAAGGTCAGTACCTGGCTGCACAGCAGGCCACCCACCATGACCAACCCCAAAGGCTGACGCAATTCGGATCCCGAGCCCGTGGCCAGCATCAAGGGAATGGCGCTGAACAAGGCAGCAAGCGTTGTCATCAGAATCGGACGGAAGCGCAACAAGGCAGCCTCGTGGATAGCGGCCTGCGGGCTCAAGCCGCGACGCCGCTCGGCTTCGAGCGCAAAATCAATCATCATGATGGCGTTTTTCTTGACAATGCCAATGAGCAGAATGATGCCAATAATGCCTATCATGTCGAGCTCGGCGCCGGTTAGCAGCAAGGCAAGCAAGGCGCCTATCGCCGCAGAAGGCAGCGTCGATAAGATAGTGATGGGATGAATATAGCTTTCATACAGTATCCCTAGAACGATATACATCGTAGCTACTGCTGCTAATAATAACCACAGGGTGCTAGACAGCGAAGACTGAAACGCCTTGGCTGCACCCTGATACTTCAGCTCTAGCGACGCGGGCATCTGAAGATCAAGTTGTACCTGCCTTATGGCCTCGACCGCATCCGACAGCCCCACCCCCGGCGCCAAATTGAACGAAATAGTGGTTGCCGGAAATTGCCCCAATCGCTCTATGGACAAAAGCGCATTGCTTTGGCTGATGCTGGCCACCGTACTGATAGGCACGGGCTTGCCTGACGCCGTAGGAACGTAGATTCCGGCAAGCGACCGTGGGTTTTGACGAAACTGCGAAGCCACTTCAAGCACGACACGGTACTGCGTAGACTGCGTAAAAATCGTCGATATCAAGCGCTGCCCGAACGCGTCGTACAGGGCATCGTCGATCATTGCGTTGCTGATACCCAAACGAGCCGCCGCATCGCGGTCAATGGTCAGCATGGTCTGCAAGCCGCCGCCCTGTAAGTCGTCGACCACGTCGCTTAACTGAGGCAAGCGCCTAAGGGCATCGACCAGCTTCGGTGTCCATTCAAGAAGAACCCCGTGATCAGGCTCCGACAAGGTCATCTGGTATTGACTGCGGCTGACACGATCATCGACGGTAAGATCCTGCACCGGCTGCATGAACACCTCGATATCCGGCACGGATTCCAGCTCTTGTCCCAGCCGATTGATGATGGTCTGAGCGTTGGCGTTGCGTTCCGTGATCGGTTTGAGCGCAATTTGCAGGCGGCCCGTATTCAAAGTGGCGTTGGTACCGTCGATTCCTATGAAAGACGAGACGGCGGCCACGTCTGGATCTTTCAGTATGCGATCGACCGCCTGCTGTTGGCGCTGGGCCATGGAACTGAAGGAGACCGTTTGCGGACCTTGACTGATGCCCTGTATCAGGCCGGTATCCTGCAGCGGAAAAAATCCTTTCGGAACCGCAAGATACAGCAGGGCAGTGAAGATCAATGTGCCCAGCGCGACCCAAAGCGTCAAACGCTGATGCGATAACACCCAGAGAAGGCCGCGATCGTAGGCGCCCGTCAGTCTATCCATCGACGTCCCGGCCCAGCGCTGGAATCGCCCGTACTTCATTTCCGATTCAGGCTTCAAAAGCCGCGCGCACATCATTGGCGTAAGCGTCAGCGAAATGGCCAGCGACAGCAAAATGGCGACGGCCAGCGTAATCGCGAACTCGCGAAACAGCCGGCCAATGACGTCGCTCATGAAGAGCAGTGGGATCAGCACGGCAATCAGAGACAAGGTCAACGACACCAACGTGAAACCGATTTGCGAAGCGCCTTTCAAGGCGGCCATCATGGCGCTTTCGCCTTCCTCGATGTGGCGCGCAATGTTCTCGATCATGACGATGGCATCATCGACGACAAAACCCGTGGCGACCGTCAATGCCATCAGGGTCAGGTTATTAATGCTGAAACCCGCCAAATACATGATGCCAAACGTTCCCACCAGCGAGAGCGGCACCACGACACTGGGAATAAAGGTTGCCGTCCAGCTGCGCAAAAATACAAAAGTTACGAGCACCACCAGCGCAACCGCTATAAGCATTTCCATTTGCACGTGGTAAATTGAATCGCGTATGGTCTGCGTCCTGTCGGTCGCCACCGCAACATCGACTCCGGCAGGCAAAGCGGCCTTCAGGGCGGGCAGCAGCGCTTTGACCCGGTCGACGACTTCAATCACGTTTGCACCGGGCTGGCGCTGAATATTCAGCAAGATGGCCGGCGTATTGCCTATCCATGCCGCCTGCCGCGTGTTTTCAGCGTCTTGCTGTGCCTGCGCCACATCGCGCAAGCGCAATGGCGCGCCATTTTCGTACGCCACAATCAGTTCTTCGTAGTCGCGCACCGATCTCAATTGGTCGTTTGCGTTAATGGTCGTAGAACGTTCCGGGCCGTCCAGATTCCCCTTGGGTTGATTGACGTTGGCGGCCGTGATGGCGGTACGCAAACTGGCTAGCGTTAGGTTATGTGCGGCCAAAGCCTGGGGATTGGCCTGGATGCGTACGGCCGGGCGCTGCCCGCCTGCGATACTTACCAGCCCCACACCCGATATTTGAGACAGCTTCTGCGCTACCCGAATATCGATCAGGTCACGCACTTCGTACAAAGGCAAAGTGGGCGACGTGATCGCCAGACTGATTACCGGGGTATCGGCCGGATTCACCTTGTTATAGATAGGCGGTGCCGGCAGGTCGTTAGGCAGCAGATTCGACGCGGCATTGATCGACGCCTGCACTTCTTGCTCGGCCACATCTAAAGCCAAGTCCAGATCGAACTGCAAAGTAATTACCGAGGACCCACCCGAGCTGGAAGAGGTCATTTGCGTCAGGCCCGGCATCTGGCCGAACTGCCGCTCTAATGGCGAAGTTACCAACGCAGTCATCACGTCGGGGCTTGCGCCCGGGTAAAGCGTGGTCACCTGTATGGTCGGATAATCGACCTGGGGCAGGGCAGATACCGGCAGCAGCCTGTATGCCAGGAAGCCCGCAATTAGCAATGCAAGCATCATCAGCGTCGTGGCGACCGGCCTTAGAATGAAAAGACGCGATAGATTCACAGCTAGCCCTTAATGTGGATTACCCGTGCCACTTACGGGCGCGCCCGTTGCCACCCCGCCTGCAGCACCTCCCGGTGCCGAAGCCGGTGTCGCCACGTTGCCGGTGGTTACTTGCACTGTGGCCCCATCGCGCAAGCGGTCCAGGCCTTCGATAACCACCCGCTGACCCTCTGTAAGGCCCGACGTCACTGCGACGCGCCGTTCGTCCACTCGCCCGATGACAATGGGTTGTACATACACCTTGCTATTGTCATCGACCCGATACACAAATGCACCTATCGACCCTTGCTGAACCGCGCGAGTGGGAAGGACCAGCGACTGATCCGTAGCAACACGCAAACGCACGTTGACGAACTGATTGGGAAAAAGGGATTCGTCTTCGTTCGCAAATCGAGCCTTGAGCTTGACCGTGCCGGTGGCTACGTCGATCTGATTATCCAGCGACATCAATTCGCCGGTGGCAATTTTGCGCAGATCGTCACGATCGTACAGATCGACGGCAAGTCTTTTGCCAGCGCGGATCTGTTCCAGGACGTCCGGCAACTGCGCTTGGGGCAGCGTAAACAACGCCGATATCGGTTGCGTCTGGGTGATGACAACCAAGCCGTCGGTATTAGAGGCATTGACCATATTGCCCTGATCCACTTTGCGTAAACCCAGGCGACCCGAAATAGGAGCGGTAATGCGCGTGAAGCTTAGCTGCAGCTTTGCGCTATCGACGGCCGCTTGGTCGCTTTTGCGCGATCCTAACAGCTGCTGAACCAGCGCTGCCTGGGCATCGACCTGCTGTTTTGCAATCGAATTCTGTTTGAATAGCAGCTGATAACGTTGCAGGTCGCGCTGTGCATTCTGTAGCTGGGCCTCGTTCTGCTTCTGCTGGCCCAGGGCCTGATCCAGCTGCACCTGATAGGTGCGCGGATCGATTTGCGCCAGCACATCGCCTTCCTGTACCTTTTGGCCATCCAGAAAATT
Source organism: uncultured beta proteobacterium (assembly GCA_963706785.1). Taxonomy (GTDB): domain Bacteria; phylum Pseudomonadota; class Gammaproteobacteria; order Burkholderiales; family Burkholderiaceae_B; genus Pollutimonas. The sequence continues at coordinate 149,754 of CAVPNJ010000006.1, read as the reverse complement.
GATTTTCTGCAATTCGCCATCCACCCGGCTGCGCACCGTAACCATATTAAACGCCGTGACGGTTCCTATGGCCTTGATCGTGTGATCTATAGGGCCGCGTTCTACCGTCGCGACCTTGACGGGCACAATCATGGCTGGCATGCCGTTGCCTGTCCCCGGTTTGCCCTTGGTAACCTTAGAACCGGAATCGTTGCTTAAAAACCAGTAAACGCCCCCTACCGCCAACAGTAATACGAACGCCCACAGCCAGCGGCCGCGTCGACCACGATAAGGCTCGGAGCTTGATTCCGACATGCACAGTTCTCCGGTTTGAATGAAATAGCGCCATTTTCCCCATCGCGGCCGCAGACGACAATGAAATCGCGTATTTGAAATGGAACGCAACAACAATTTCTGCGTAAGGCGCCGTGTCGCGTCGGAGGCCATCGAGCTTGGCGATCTTACAAATCGCGGCTGTAAAGTCTGAATGGCCGGAACGACCCTGCAAAGCTGGATTACGCCATATGAAGAATTTGTTTAGGGGTGCGCCTTAACGACGCCGAAAACCGTCAACCTGACACCAAAACGCGCGACACTGCTTACACGTTACAGCGCGCCAGCTTGAAAGGGATGTCGGCGGTTACAGGCTGCGGCTTCAATTCGCTATCTTGCGAGGCAAACCGCACCCAGATCACGTACTTGTTGGCGCTCATTTCCGGGAATACATTAAGCGCCGCATCTACCCATACTCGTAAAAGTTGAAAAAGCTTACCGCCCAGCATTTCCTGGTACGCGCCTTGCCGGGCGACGGCGTCGATGACATCGCCGGAATCGCGCAGCAGCCGTAAAATAAGCGCCAGGCCCTTATATAGCGACATAAAGGGCATGATCCACCTGCGCAGATCGGTGGTACGCGCTTCAGCCGGCTTTAGCTGCCACGAGAAATACGAAGGCATATCGACCTGTGATGAGCCCCCCGGCACCGACACCCTGCCCCGCAGGCTGGCCAGCCACTCGTTATCGCGCAATTCCTGGCCGATACGGCCTTGCGCGCTGAGTTCACTGGCAGCAGTCTGGATTTCGCCAAGCATGGAATCAAGCATCCGCGGATCTACACCGGGATGCTGGCGCAAGGCGCTTAAGGCCGTACGTTGCCGCTCAAGATCTTGCAATACGGCGCCACGCAAGTCGGTCCGGTCGCAGATATCCAGCAGATCGAATAATGTCGCAATCGTGATGTGGTGATAATGGGCGTCATCGCCCTTGGCGAAAAAAAATAACCTGTCGAACAGATGCTCGACTCTTAACAGAGACCGAACGCGTTCATTGCAAGGATACTCATAAAGAATCACGCGACCAAAAACCTTTTTTTAATGATTAGGAACGGCTGCTTGCGAGGCGCCTTGCAGCTGCTGCGATCGCTTGCACCAGTTAAAGTGCAGTTCGCGCGCACGGCGTTCAAGTTCTTCGATACTGGTGTGCATGTCGTTAAGTACTACATCGTCGGCGACAGCCAGGCGGGCTTCGCGCGATGCCTGAACGGATATGATACGCCCAATAGCTTCGGACGTCAGACCGCTGCGCGCTTTCACACGCGCAATCTGCGTAGCCGGATCACAATCCACGACACAGATTCGGTCCACCCGATCGCGCCAGCGCCCCGATTCCACCAGCAGTGGAACCACAAAAACAAGATAGCACCCTTCGGCCGTATCAGCCCTTCGTTTTGTAACCGATCCTATCATCGGATGTATGATGGCCTCGAGTTGGTGCCTGGCCTCGGGGCTGGCAAAAACCAATTCGCGCATGGCTTCTCGGTCGAGCGCGCCAGTAGGAGAAATAACGTCCGGTCCGAAATGCTGGCGTATCGGTTCAATGGCTGCCCCACCGGGCGCCGTCAATTGATGGGCAATTACATCGGTGTCGATGACAGCGGCACCCCACGAGGCAAAGAAGTCGGCGACGCGACTTTTACCCGAGCCTATACCGCCTGTCAGGCCTATTTTGAACATGCTCGCGCACCTTTGCTGTCAAAAGTACAAATGTACCTCAGACCCAAGCAAAAGCGCAGCGATTCCGCCCATCGCCAGGAAAGGGCCAAAGGGATATGACCCGATCGGCCGCCACCTTCTTTGCCGTACTACCGCAAATAGAATACCTGCAGAACAGGCAGTCAACACGACCGCGGCCAATGGCTGCCATCCCAGCCAAGCGCCAAGGGCCGCCAATAATTTGAAGTCGCCGTAACCCATACCATCTTGACCGGTGAGCGCTTTAAAAACCCAGAATAGCGACCAGAAAAAGCCGTAGCCCAGCATGGCGCCCGCCACCGCATCGGCCAGCTCGACACCATGACCCGACCACGCCAAGAGCAGGCCCAACCAAATCAAAGGCAAGGTCAGGGAGTCGGGCAGCAAGCGACTGCGAATATCGATAAGGGCCAAGATCAACAATATGGCGCAGGCGAACGCCACGGCGGTGAAATACAGCACACGATGGTGATGCAAACTGTACAGAAAGACAAATAAGCAGGCCATCAAGATCGCACAGGGAATCGGGAATCGATTCGCAGCGGCCGCGGGGGATACTGTCTTACGTGCGCACACGCTCCTGCCGACGAACTTTCTTACCGACGGCCAATGCAGGCCTTGCCAAATGGCATTTCGCATTAACGCCGCATCGGGTGCGGCGCCCATGTCTAGTGCCTTGACATACACATCGGCGATGAACGCTGCGCGAATACCCGTTATTGCGCCCAATCCGGCCAGAAGTATAAGAAGCGCAGCCTGAGGGAAGATCCAATCAAGTTCCTGCAAAATATGGCACCTCCGGCGAGCGCTATTGGCTCGGGCTTTGAGATTGCGTCATCAGAACGGCCGCTTACCGTTCAGACAATAAATGCGTAGAATGCTTACTAACCCTTTCGTCGACGGAAAAACGCCATGTCAGCCCTACCTTTGTTCCCTCGTGTTCCATACTGCAAGCCCGTTGGAATCGCTTTATTCGCCGTGGTTTTAAGCGGCTGCGCCCAGCAAAAAACGGCGGGGTATTACGACACCCCGCAGGAAAGCACAATGTCCGACGCGCAAATGTATGCTCAGGGTCGCACGGGCACTAGGGCTCCGTCGCAGATACAACTGGGGTTTGGCGACCAAGATGGCAAAAAACATAAGCCGACCGCGGAACCGACTGCCGAAAGCAGTGCTGTCAAAGCCAGGCCGCTAGCCGAAGCAAAAACCTTTTTGGGAACCCTGCCGTGCCTGGCTAATACCCCGGCCTGCTCAGCCACGCGCATAACATTAACCATGGCCCCCGCCGGACAATGGCGTTCGCGCACCGTAATGCTTGATAACCCTGACGCCAAAAACAATATTATTCAGCAAGGCTGCTGGAACGTAATCGGGACCAAACCGTTGCGTGTATTGCTGCAAATGAAAAACGAGGCAACCAAGGCCAGCTTGTCGTTCGTTAACGATAACGTCCTGCTCGTCAACATGATCAACGACGTCCGGCCGACGCTTGACTATCATTTGACCCGCCAGCAAGATATTGACCCTATTGACGAACTTGCCAGCGAACCCACGCCGCAGTGCGGCTGAAGCCGACACAGCAACCAAGCGATTAAAGGCCCGGGAGGCCCGGGTCTGGAACTAAGACGCTATGCGCTGCGATAATATGCAGCGCGCCAGTTCGACCGCATTCCTGACTTGCATCTTTTGAAAAATTCGCGCGCGATGGGCTTCGATCGTGCGTTGCGATACACCCAGTTCCGCCGCGATGATTTTGTTTGGCTTGCCCAGAACCACGTAGTCCATAACGTCGCGTTCGCGGGGCGTTAGCACCGAAAACGGCGAGCCTTCTGCATTTTGCACCTCGTGCATGCCAGTCTCCTTATCATTATCGATGAGGCATTCTGGCATAGCACGCGGGGCGAGGTCTCCTGTCAGTTCTTACAGATTGTCCGCTTGTATTTCGAGGTTATCAATCAGGCGTGTATTGCCCAGCTTCGCAGCAGCCAAAACGACCATTGGCTCATGCGCGGCGATTTCGTTAGTAGTAGGCGTAAGCAAGTCGCGTTGGCGGCGCAATGATACATAATCGACCTTCCAGCCGCGGCCGCGCAAGTGCTCGATTGCTTGGCGCTCGAGCATATTTACATCGGTTTGGCCCTCTGCCACTCGCTTTTTCAAAGCCTTCAAAGTCGCAAACAATTGTGGCGCCTCGGCAGCTGCTCGGGCTCGAGATACATATTGCGCGACGAAAGCGCCAGGCCGTCCGTATCGCGTACCGTTTCGTGAGCCAGAATATTCACTGGCAGCTGAAACTGGCGACACATATTGCGAACCACCATCAACTGTTGATAGTCTTTCTTTCCAAAGACCGCCACGCTGGGCTGAACACAAGAGAATAGTTTCAACACGACGGTGCTGACGCCGGCAAAAAAACCCGGGCGGAATTCGCCTTCCAGGATGCCGCCCAGATCCGGCGGCGGCAGAATTCGGAAATTCTGCGGTTCGGGATACATTTCACGCTCGTTAGGCGCGAACAACACATACACGTTCCGATCCCGCTCGAGCTTTTCAATGTCGGAGGCAAGCGTTCGCGGATACTGATCGAAGTCCTCGTTGGGACCGAACTGCAGTCGATTCACGAAAATGCTGGCGACGACCGGATCCCCATGCTGTCGTGCCAGCTTCATTAAGGCCAGATGGCCCTGGTGAAGGTTGCCCATGGTCGGCACAAACGCGACACGCAACTGGCCGCGCAATTGGTCACGCAACTCTTCAATGGTGTGAACGACTTTCAAAAAAATCTCCGCTGGGAATAAGCTTGCACCGACGCTTAGGCGACGGCGCGTATATATGATAAGCGCACATAAATGGGCGCGTAGGGCTCTGCCTGCGTAATATCGAGCAGCGACTCGCGTGCAAGTTCCAGCATGGCCAGGAAGTGTACGACCAGTATCGCGGTCGCGTCGCCTTGGTTGACGCGTTCGGAAAATAATTCCGTGAACTCCATGTAGCGTACATCGCCAAGGCGGCGTAGTATCTGACTCATGTGGTCGCGTACCGATAGCTGCTCGCGCGTGATGCGATGATGCTGATTAAGCTGCGCGCGGCGCATGATGTCGAGCCAGGCATTGCGTAAATCGTCAGGACTTACGTCGGGCAGCATCTGCTCGACCTCCAGGTCCATGAAGGCGTGCGTGCGCTGAAAGTCGCGGCCTAATTGAGGCAATATGTCCAGCTTGCGGGCAGCGAGCTTCATTTGCTCGTATTCAAGCAGGCGCCGAACCAGTTCAGCGCGCGGATCATCGATTTCTTCGCCGGTGTCGGATTTTTTCACCGGCAGCAGCATGCGTGACTTGATTTCAATAAGAAGCGCCGCCATCAGCAGATACTCGCCGGCGAGCTCGAGGTTGTGCTTGCGGATTTGGTCGACGTAAGACAAATACTGTTTGGTGACCTCGGCCATCGGAATATCAAGGACATTGAAATTCTGCTTGCGGATCAAATACAACAGCAGATCCAGCGGCCCTTGAAAGGTTTCAAGAAAAACTTCCAGTGCATCAGGCGGGATATACAGATCTTGTGGCATGGCGAACAAAGGCTCGCCATACAGGCGAGCCAAGGCCACACTGTCGATCACATCGGGCGTGCTGTCGATGGCCGGTTCGACCAGAGCGTCGAGTCTCGAGCCCGAACCTTAGACAAAGACATAAAGGCGCTTAATTCGTTTGATATACGTACGGCTTTTGCGGCAGCCGGCCGGCGCGGAAGCCTTCCTGCGATTCTGGATCGATGTGCTTGTCCCACAAGCGAGCACGACCTTCACGCTGTCGCGCTTCAGTGTCGGGATGCTCAGTTTTGTACTTTTTTAGGAATTCCGTGAATTCCGATTCGTAATTCTTTGCCATAATGCTTGCTTACCAATTCTGGTTAACCAACGAAATTCAAGTTTACTTCACTCGAGCTGAACTGAGTGCCTGATGCCACCTGATACTGCTGCACAAACCTCCATTTTGCCCAGTAGCCCGTTGTCCGCGCGCGAACGACGCGCCATCCGCATGATACCGTTCATCGTCGGATGCGCCCTGTTCATGCAAATGCTGGACTCAACGGTGGTGGCGACGGCGTTGCCAGCCATGGCACTATCGTTCGATACGTCCGTCGTGCGTATGAACGTGGCAATAACGAGCTATTTGCTGGCCGTAGCCGTGTTTGTGCCGGTAAGCGGCTGGGCCGCCGATCGTTTTGGTGCAAGACGGGTGTTTATCGCCGCCATTCTGCTTTTCACGGCAAGCTCGATCGTCTGCGCCATTTCGCAAACTATCACCCAACTGGTCATTGCACGCATCGTGCAGGGTCTGGCGGGCGCGATGATGGTGCCGGTAGGGCGTATCATCTTATTGCGCAAGATACCCAAGACGGAGCTGCTGAAGGCCATGGCGTTTTTGTCCTTGCCGGCGCTGCTGGGGCCCATTATTGGACCGCCGCTAGGCGGGTTCCTGGTGACCTTCGCGTCGTGGCACTGGATCTTCCTGATCAATATTCCAGTAGGTGTGCTGGGCATCGCACTGGTAGCTGTACTTCATACGCGACGACTATCCCGTTTCCGCGACGCGCCTGGACTGGGTGGGCTTTATTCTTAGCGGGGTAAGCTTGGCCTCGCTGGTGTTCTCGTTCGAAGCCCTGGGCCATCAGTCCATGCCCTTATCCGAGGTATTGATTCTGGCGGGCACGGGTTTGACTTGCGGCGTGCTGTATATATGGCACGCCAAGCGGACGCGACATCCCATTATCGATTTATCGCTGCTGCGCATTCCGACGTTCGCGATTGCCACGCTGGGGGGCAATCTGTGTCGCTTTGCCATCGGAGCCAGTCCATTTCTACTGGCAATATTGCTGCAAGTGGGCTTCGGTTTATCCCCTTTCTCGGCGGGCATGATCACGTTTACTGCTGCGGTCGGGGCGATGATGATGAAGCTTGTGGCCACGCCGATTATTCAGCGCTTCGGGTTCAAGCGGGTATTGATCGTTAATGCGATGTTGACGGGTATTTTCATCGCTTTATGCGCGCTTTTCCGGTCTGACACCCCTATTTGGGTGATGGCGCTTATCCTGATTATTGGCGGCTTCTTCCGTTCACTGCAGTTCACGGCGGTGAATACGCTAACCTACGCGGATCTGGGCTCGCAAGAGATGAGCCGCGCAAGCAGTTTTGCGGCCATGGCGCAGCAGTTAGGGATTAGTCTGGGTGTGGCATGCGCTGCGGTGACCTTGAATCTGAGTATGAATTGGCGTGGGGGTTCAGAGCTGGAGTTGATCGATATTATCTGGGGCTTCATTGTGATCGGTCTAATCACTGCGGCGTCGGCGATTTCATTTTCTCGTCTGCCTTCTGATGCTGGAGATCATTTGCATCAGAATGAACGGGCGAAGAACATGGGTTGATTTTCTTTGCGTTCTTAACGGGTTCTAAACCGGTGTCCGCGCTTGGCGCCGGGGCTGGCTCAATGCGTTTGCGGTCCCGTTGACGGGACTACCCGGTCGCAGGTCCCAGCCCGGGCGCCCGCGAACTCGCGAAACGGACAGCCACTGGCTGTCCGTAAACGTGTCGCTCGAACAGCGCGGTCTTGTATCCCGGTCCGGAACCTGTGCCCGGCGCACGCTTACTTCGCCTGCCCCGGCGCCAAGCACTGACACCTTGCCCTATGAGTCATGCCACCGCTCAAACGTAGATAGCGTGACTGACGCGTTATGCCACCGTCCAAACGCAGATAGCGCGACTGACAATTCAAACAGCCGTCCAATTGCAGATACCGAGACTGACGAGTCATGCCACCGTCCGAACGCAGAGACCGCGCGACTGATGAGCCATACCACCGTCCAAACGCAGATAGCGGTCCTGACGAGCCCTGCAACGGCTTGATCCGATCCTTCCGCCCAAGATCGAATTCGTCCACTAATCAATGCCACGAGGTGCAGAGGGTTTGCGGGGGATGGGCGAAAGTTTGAGCGCGCCGGCCGGTCCCTTGGCATCGGGGAAAAAAGGGCGAAACTGTTTGAGTGGGACGCTTGTCAACAGTCCAATGGACTGTTGACCCCACGAGTTTTTCGCCCGCCCCGATGACAAGGGACCGGGCGGGAAGTCCGGCGAAGCACGGACCGCAGCGATCTTGAGTCCAGCTCCCGCGAACCCTCTGCACCGGTTGCATGAACGAAAAACCGGACTCAGGAACAGAAAACCGACTCAAGAACGAATAAGCCGATTCAGAAACGAAACAGATATAGAAATAAAAATCACCGTTTCAACCTGAACCGCTAGCGCCGATTCAGCTTCGAGGTATACCGTGATCCCCTAGACATTCGACCTTCACGGAACAACACATCGAAGTTCTTAAACTAAGCAGCCCCTTCAGCATTTTCCAGCAACATCACCAGCTTGCAATCAAGCCGCGTCGCCAAACGGAACGTAATCTGCTGATACCGCAAAATACCTGCAACAGGATGCTTGAACTCCCGTAAACCGCCCTCGCGATCCACCACCGTATGACGCGTCCACCAATGCGCAAAAACTGAGCTCGACTGCAGAAGATCATCTAACAAAGCTCGAACCTCGGGCTCATCCACATGAGCGGCCGCATCGGCCCGAAACTCCGCCACTACTCGGCTTGCCCGTTGATCCCAATCCACCACCAGCTCGCGCGCCGCCGAATCCAGAAAAATATACCGCAACAAATTCGCCTGAGCGGCTCGATTCGGCCAACCATCGAACAAATAAAGAAAAGCCTCATTGCAGGCCAGCACATTCCAGCAGCGATCCAGAATATAAGCCGGCGCAACGATACTCTGCACACATGCAGCAAGCCCCGAAGGTAACGGATGTACATGTCCGCGCCCATGCTCAGGGTCCGTACACTCAGCGAGCTCAAACAAATAATTCCGCTCTGCCCGAGCAAGTCCCAGCACCGAAGCTAGACGCGCCCATACACTCGGCGACACCGTCACGTCGCGCCCCTGCTCTATCCACGTATACCAAGTCACGCTAATATCGCACAGCTGCGCAACTTCCTCGCGACGCAGGCCTGGCGTCCGGCGACGAACACCCACGGGCAAACCAACGATCTCTGGCTGCACCCGAGCGCGGGCACTGCGCAAGAAATCGCCCAGCGCCTTACGCCGGGCGGAATTGGTCTGGTCTACGGACGGAGAAGATACGGCGGCCGGTGCGCCGGATGTCGACGCCCCCGAAACTGAACTAGCAGCATCCGTTCCCGTAGAAGACGTCGCTGCGCGGGAATGTACAGCAGATGATCCACCACCGACTTTATCGCGCACGAGCTTCCCTCCCTATGGTTTTACCTCAGGACGCTGGCCAAGGTTCGGCGTACATCTTCCTCGTCCCGACCACTGCGTTGCATGTAATCTTGAACTTGATCGTCGCCGATATTGCCCACATTAAAGTACTGCGACATGGGGTGGCTAAGATAGAAACCCGATACGCTGGACGCCGGGAACATCGCATAGCTATCGGTTAGCTGCATATCAATGTCCTCGCATTGCATAACCTCGAACATATCCTTCTTCACAACGTGTTCCGGACATGCGGGGTAGCCGGGCGCGGGTCTGATGCCCTGATACTTCTCGGCGATAATCGCCTCGTCTTCCAGACTTTCGTCGGGAACGTAACCCCATAAATCGCGGCGCACGCGAGCGTGCAGCGTTTCGGCAAGGCCTTCCGCCAAACGGTCGGCGATGGCCTTGAGCATGATGCTGGAGTAATCGTCGTTATCGTCAAGAAAGCGCTTGTCGTACTTTTCGATGCCCAGCCCGCCAGTCACCGCAAACATGCCAACGTAGTCCATCACACCACTGGATTTCGGCGCGATGTAATCCGCTAGACATTTGTAGTCCACTCCTTGGCGTTTTTCCTGTTGCTGACGCAGATTCCGCCATGTAAACAGTACTTCGGAACGGCTTTCGTCGCGATAGACCTCGATGTCTTCGTCGTTGACTGTATTGGCGGGATAAAACGCAATTACGCCGTTGGCGGTCAGCCAACGCCCTTCAATCACCTTCTTCAGCATGGCCTGCCCTTCTTCGAAGAGCTTGCGCGCCTGCTCGCCTACAACCTTGTCGTCAAGTATGGCGGGGTATTGGCCGAATAGACTCCAGGTCTGGAAAAACGGCGTCCAATCCAGGAACTTCACGATCTCGTTCAGATCGTAGTTTTTGAAGGTGCGGCGACCAATGAATTTAGGACGCGGTGGCGTGTAGTTGGCCCAGTCTATGGCTGGCCGGCCGGCGCGCGCATCGGCCAAACTGACCATGGGCGTCGCCTTGCGGTTGGCATGACGGGTCCGAACCATATCGTATTCTTCGGCAAGTTCCGCCAGCCACTTATCGGCGCCATCGGAAAGCAGGTGGGTCGCAACGCCCACCGACCGGCTGGCATCGGGTACGTAAATCACCGGCCCTTCGTAGTTGGGCGCGATCTTCACGGCCGTATGCACACGGCTAGTGGTGGCTCCGCCGACCAGAAGCGGCAGCTTGCGGCTTCGGAAGTATTCGTCGCGCTGCATTTCCGAGGCCACATAGGCCATTTCTTCCAGACTAGGAGTAATCAAGCCGGAAAGCCCCACAATATCTGCGTTTTCTTCCTTGGCCTTGGCGAGAATTTGCGAGCATGGAACCATCACGCCCATATTTACGACTTCGAAGTTATTGCATTGCAAGACCACCGTTACGATGTTCTTGCCGATATCGTGAACGTCGCCCTTGACGGTGGCGATCACGATCTTGCCCTTGGCGCGGACATCGCCTCCGGCCGCTTCGATCTGCCGTTTCTCTTCCTCGATGAAGGGAACCAGGTGAGCGACCGATAGTTTCATTACCCGCGCCGACTTGACCACCTGAGGCAAGAACATCTTGCCCGCACCGAACAGGTCTCCGACCACATTCATGCCGTCCATCAGTGGGCCTTCAATGACTTGAATCGGGCGCCCACCCGCATCGGCGATTTTCTTTCGGACCTCTTCGGTGTCTTCGACAATAAAGGTCGTGATGCCGTGCACCAAGGCATGCGTCAGCCGCTCTTCCACCGACTGCTTGCGCCAGGTCAGATCCTCTTCCTTTTTGACGCCGGACCCTTTGATGGTGTCCGCCAGTTCGACCAGCCGTTCGGTAGGGCTGCGCTCATCGTCTGGACCGGTTTTCCCCAGCGGCACCTCGCGGTCGAGCACAACGTCTTCAACCATATCGCGCAAGGTCGTATCCAAATCACTGTAAACGCCCAGCTGTCCGGCATTGACAATGCCCATGCTCAGCCCCGCCTGAATCGCGTAGTACAGGAACACGGCGTGGATGGCTTCCCGCATGACCTCATTGCCGCGGAAAGAGAAGCTGACGTTTGAAATACCGCCCGATATCCGGGCATGAGGCAAGTTCTCGGTGATCCAGCGCGCGGCTTCAATGAAATCGACCGCGTAATGGTTATGCTCATCGATACCGGTAGCAATCGCGAACACGTTGGGGTCGAAAATAATGTCTTCGGGTGGAAAGCCCACTTCATTGACCAGCAGGTCGTAAGCGCGCCGACAAATCGCCTTGCGTTTCTCTAGATTGTCGGCCTGACCCTCTTCATCGAAAGCCATGACCACGGCAGCGGCACCGTACTTGCGGCACAAGCGGGCGTGTTCCAGAAACGGCCCTTCGCCTTCCTTCATGGAGATCGAGTTAACGACGGCCTTGCCCTGGACACAACGCAAACCCGTTTCAATGACATCCCACTTCGAGCTGTCGATCATGATGGGAACGCGCGCGATATCGGGCTCGGACGCCACCATATTCAGGAAGCGGTGCATACAGGCGGCCGAATCCAGCATGCCCTCGTCCATATTGATGTCAATGATTTGCGCACCGTTTTCGACTTGCTGGCGCGCAACCGACAGCGCTTCATCGTATTTTTCTTCGCGTATCAGGCGCAAGAACATTTTGCTGCCCGTCACGTTGGTGCGCTCTCCCACGTTCACAAACAGCGAATCGGCATCGATGTTCAAGGCCTCGAGGCCAGACAGACGCGTTTTTATCGGCACCTGAGGAACCTGACGCACGGGAAGTCTTGTGACCTTTTCAGCTATCGCCTTGATGTGTTCTGGCGTCGTGCCACAGCAGCCACCCGCCATGTTCATCAGTCCAGACCGCGCAAATTCTTCCAGCAATGAAGAAGTATCGCCTGGCGTTTCATCGAAGCCGGTGTCGGCCATGGGATTTGGCAAGCCGGCATTGGGATAGACGCAAATATACGTATCGCAGATTTTCGAAAGCTCGGCCACGTATGGGCGCATCAGCGCAGCGCCCAGGGCGCAGTTCAACCCAATCGTGACGGGGCGGGCATGACGCACCGAGTTCCAAAAGGCTTCGACCGTCTGACCCGACAGAATACGCCCGGAGGCATCGGTAACCGTCCCGGAAATCATCACTGGCAAGCGTACGCCGCGCTCTTCAAATACCGTTTCAACCGCAAAGATCGCGGCTTTAGCGTTGAGGGTGTCAAAGATGGTTTCGATCAATACTATGTCGATACCGCCATCCAACAGCCCATACATCTGTTCGGTGTAGGCGACGCGCAATTGCTCAAAAGTTACGTTACGCGCCGCGGGGTCGTTCACGTCTGGCGAAATGGAAGCGGTCTTGGGTTGTGGGCCCAATGCTCCCGCCACAAAACGCGGACGTTCCGGTGTGCTGTAGGCGTCGCAAGCGGCGCGCGCAAGTTTTGCGGATTCAAAATTCAGTTCGTAGCCGAGTTCGGGCAGACCGTAATCGCCCTGCGCGATGGCGGTGGCACCAAAGGTATTGGTCTCAATGACGTCGGCGCCGGCTTCCAGATACTGCCGGTGGATCTCGGAAATGATATCGGGGCGGACCAGCGACAATAATTCGTTATTGCCTTTCACGTCTTTGGAATGATCCGCAAATCGCGTCCCGCGAAAGTCCTTTTCGCCCAGTTTGTATTGCTGGATCATGGTACCCATGGCGCCATCAAGAACCAGAATACGCTCGGCAAGCAGCCGCACGAATTCGGCACCATGTGTGTATGAGGAAATGGGATAAGGCAAGGACGGATAAGACACTGGGCCACCTGGCGGTAAGCAGGGCAGGCATATTCGGGGCCATGCTCTGCGGCCTTGGCAAATTTCATATTGCTGAGCAATAGTTTTTGCAAAGACCGATTTAGTACAAGATTAAAGGTTTATTGTATCGCCCGTGGGAGAGAGAAGGATTATTCGCGAGGTTTCGATTGATAAGAGCCGCTTATTTCGGGCTTGAGTTGATTAGGCTCTCAGAAAGCCGCTGTGGCTGGGACTTGCGTTGATTGGATTCTTAAAAGCCGCTGTGCCTGGGGCTTGCGTTGATGGATTCTTAAAAGCCGTTGTGCCTCGGGCTGGGTGCGCTCAATTCGCCCGGCCCTGGCCATGCCAGGGCTACCTGCGCCATGGACTCGGCTTGGGGCGGCCGCGAACTCGTGGGATTGTCAGTCCCCCGGACTGACAATAAGCGCCCCACTCAAACAGGCGCGGCCTTGCATCCCCGAGCCAAGCCCATGACACAGCGGGCGCATAATTCGCTTACCCAGCCCCAGGCACAACGGCTCAGGGATTCAGAATCGCATCGAAAGTCAGCGAGTGCTGACACAGCACGATCGGCCTGGATCGACCGGCTGTCGTCGGAGTACCCCTAAAAACGAATCTCGCCACTGCCGACTGCCCCCCCAACCATCAGTGCGATCTTCAATCCTCATCGAAAGCGCTTTGCCGCCGCAGGTGCGTGGCTACGATTTTTTTTCAGGTACGCATTCACCAAATGCCAAGGCGCAGGGGGTCCGGGCAGGCCTGGCGAAAGTTTGAGCGCGCCGGCAGGGCCGTGTTCAGAGGGGAAAAAAGGGCGAACCTGTTTGAGTGGGACGCTTGTCAACAGTCCTGGGGACTGTTGACCCCACGAGTTTTCGCCCGCCCCGATGACAAGGGACCGGCCGGGAAGTCCGGCGAAGCACGGACCGCAGCGATCTTGAGCCAGGCCTGCCCGGACCCCCTGCGCCGGTTCGAGACATCATCGTCAGCAACAACGAACCCTAGCGGCAGCAATAGGCATACCGAGCAATCCCTAAAGATAGTAAGGTCTTTAAAGGTAAACCCTATGATATATTTCGCTCCGACAAAGGTGCCTTCGCGGTAAGAAAGGCGGACATAAATTTATGCCCCCAAACTCTGCGAAAGTTAAACGGGAAACAGGTGCGCGCTTGCCCTTACGCAAGAGCCACACGCCAAACTGTGCTGCCCCCGCAACGGTAAGCATGTCCACCATGCCAGCCCGACACCGGCCTTGATCACCCCCAGTCCATTTCCCGGCTTCGAACCTTACGGTTGCGACATCAGCGATCCACCACATCGAGCCAGGAGTGTTTTTCTTGCTTACAACGTGCGGGGACGCGCGTTTTTCGGGTCCATCATGCCTTTCACATTAAACCGGCAAACACTTGCCGTACTCTCCTGTTTCGTTTCCGCTGCCGCATCGGCGCAAGTTCCTGACTCCGTTCCCAAACTAGACCAAATCGTTGTCACGGCCAGCCGTCTCGCTCAACTGGAAAAAGACGTAATCGGCGACGTCACTGTCATTGATAAAAAAGAACTGCAAAAAGGCGGCCAGAACAGCATCGCCGAAACGCTTGCTCGCCAGCCAGGGGTCCAGTTCTACAACAACGGCGGTCCTCAGACAACAACGGGTGTGTTCCTTCGCGGTACGAGCCCGAGCCAGACACTTGTGCTGGTCGACGGCATACGGATCAACAGCATCACCTCGGGGGCCACTAGCTGGGGTGCCATCGATCCTGCCACCATCGAACGCATCGAGATCGTCCGCGGCGCGGCCAGCAGCCTGTATGGATCCGACGCCATCGGCGGCGTCATCAATATCATCACCAAAAAATCGGGCGAAGACCGAGCACCAGCTGCTTGGGCAAACATCGGCATCGGCAGCTACGGCACATTTAAATCTAGCGTAGGGGTTTCTGGCGCTCAAGACGGTTGGGACTACGCGTTAGCGACCAGCATGGCTGAAAGCAGTGGCTTCAATGCCAGCAGTCCGGTTTCGGGCAGCTTCAATCCTGACTCCGACGGCTACAGTCAGCATTCACTGTCGGGCACTTTGGGATATCGATGGAAACCAGGCCACCATATCGGCCTCACTGCCTATAACGGTTATATAGATGGGGATTTCGACGCAGGATCCGACCCTCGCGTGGCGCATGCCATTACCCGCCAACAAGCCTATACGCTGACCAGCACCGACGACATCACCGACTACTGGCAGAGCGTGCTTAGATTCGGGTTCTCAAAAGAAAGCAACGAAAGCAGAAGCTATGGCAGTGCATTTTCGTTCGGTTCTTTACAGCGATCGTATTCATGGCAAAACAACTTGCAGCTCTCGGATAATCAGAATATCTCGGTCATTCTCGAGCGATTAGAGGAAAGGCCTGATTCACTTTCAAGCTACACGACGATTCGTCGCGATACCAATTCCGCCGGACTGGTCTACCGCGGGGACTTTGATGCGCATCATGTCCAGGCCAGCATACGCAACGACAATATCTCTGGCTTCGGTAATCAAGTCACCGGAGGCCTGGGCTACGACTTCGACCTGAATGATCAATGGACCGTAGGCGTGGCCGGTAATACGGGCTTCCGCGCCCCGACCTTTGCAGACTTGTACTATCCGTTCGAACAGTATTATTTCAACGGCTTTCCCAGTGGCAGCTTTCAGGGCAACCCCAATCTGAAGCCGGAGAAATCGCGCAATATCGAAGCGCGGCTACGGTATGAAGACGATACGACACGTTTGGGTATGGTCGTCTATCAAAACAAAATCCGCGATCTGATCAACGGCTATGTCTGCGATTTCAACTTCGATTGCACGGCCAACAATACAGACCGCGCCACGATCCGCGGCGTGACGCTGACCGCACAGAAAGATTTCGGCAACACAACTTTACGCGCCAGCGCCGACTTTATGGACCCCCGTAATGACGATCCGCGCGAAGGCGAATCAGGATCCCAACTGATACGCCGCGCCAAGCAAGTCTATCTGCTGGGTGTCGATCATCGCATCGATGCATTGACGGTGGGTGCCGAATATCAATTCACCGGCAAGCGTTACGACGACGTCGCCAACACCCGGGTATTGGGCGGCTACAGCCTGCTTAACCTCACTGCCGCCTACGACTTCAGCAAAAATGTCGGCGTCCAGGTACGCTGGAATAATCTTTTCAATAAGGACTACACCAACGCTTATGGTTACAACATGCCCGGCTCCAATGTATTCGTGAACCTTTCATTCCGAATGTAGCGCCAACATGTTCCCGACGTGTCCGCGCTGGACCCCTGCCGGAATAGCCGCTCGCAGTCTCGTGGTTCTGGGGCTGCTGGCGGCTTGCGCGTTCCATTCGCAAGCCCAGACCGCCGAAGCGGGCCCGCTTCGAGACGCTGCGTCGGCGGCAGAATCAATGCCGGCCGCCGCTCGCGTCATTACGTTGGCGCCACACATCACTGAGCTGATTTTTGCCGCCGGCGCAGGCGACAAGATCGTCGCCACCGTAGCCAGCAGTGATTATCCCGCAGCTGCACTGGCTATCCCGCGAATCGGCGATGGCTTGAACATCAGCGTGGAAAAGGCGCTGGCCGTACGCCCCGACTTGGTCGTAGCATGGCAGCCTTTGGCAGCGGCCCTAACGCTGGCCCCCGTCTTATCCAAACTGGATGTACCGCTGCTTTATTCCGCCCCCCGCACGCTGAACGAAATCAGGACAGAAATCGTTCGTTTCGGAGCAATATTCCAGACCCAGGCTATCGCTGACCCTGCTGCCCAGAACATCGCAGACCGCCTGCAAACACTGACAAACAAGTACGCTCACCGCAAGCCTGTTTCCGTCTTCATCGAAGTCGGCACAGCCCCCCTTTACACAATAGGAAATGATCCTTTACTGAACGATGCCCTGCGAATTTGCTCGGGCGTCAATGTCTTTGCCGCATCCGCCATTGCCGCGCCGCAGGTCAGCACCGAAAGCGTGTTGCTTGCCCAGCCCGACGTCGTTATTACGTCTGCCACCAGCCAAGCACGTTTGGCGGATACGCTAAATCGGTGGTCGCGGTTGACGCTGTCAGCGGCGCTGCAGGGCCATGTGTATGGCATCGACCCCGACCAGCTCTTTCGGCCCGGCCCGCGCCTGATCGACGCGACGGAAAAACTATGTGAATACCTGGACCTGGCGCGTTAAGCTTTACTATTGATTTCGATAAGGGGCGCAACATAAGGTGCCCAAATGGATTATGCTTTTACATCGTCCCGGTCCACGTCGATTTCCGCGCCGGACCCGCAAAACGTAGCCAACGCCGCGCCTTTCTCGTTGACGCTTACCTATAGCCGCATAAACCATGAACCAAGCAGACACTTTCACCCTCGCAGGCCGCAGTTATTCCTCTCGCCTACTCGTTGGCACAGGCAAATACAAAAATTTCGAAGAAACGCGGCTGGCTATCGAAGCCAGTGGCGCAGAAATCGTCACCGTTGCGATACGCCGCACCAACATTGGACAGAATGCCGGTGAGCCGAATCTGCTCGATTTCCTGCCACCTTCCAAGTTCACCATTCTGCCGAACACTGCCGGATGCTATAACGCCGAAGACGCTGTGCGCACCCTGCGCCTGGCTCGCGAGCTTCTCGACGGCCACGACCTGGTCAAGCTTGAAGTCCTGGGCGACAAGACAATCTGTTTCCCAACATGCCCGCCACCCTGAAGCCGCCAAAACCCTGGTCGGCGAAGGCTTCAAGGTAATGGTCTATTGCACCGACGACCCAATACAATGCCGCATGCTGGAAGACATGGGCTGCGTAGCCATCATGCCGCTGGCCTCTCTTATCGGTTCCGGTATGGGTATTCTGAACCCCTGGAACTTGCGCCTGATTATCGACCAGTCTCACGTCCCGGTCTTGGTCGACGCCGGTGTGGGAACCGCATCCGACGCGGCTGTAGCCATGGAACTGGGTTGCGACGCCATCTTGATGAACACCGCGATCGCCGGCGCCCGCGACCCGATCCTTATGGCCAGTGCAATGAATAAAGCCGTTGAGGCCGGCCGTGAAGCCTTCCTGGCCGGCCGCGTGCCCGCGTAAGTTCTACAGCGCCGATCCCAGTTCGCCCACGGAAGGGCTTGATTCAGATCCGAGGCGTAAACGAGTTCCGCAACATGACGGCGCCGTCCCAATCCCAACTCCTTACCATCGCCGGCGTTGATCCGTCGGGCGGTGCCGGCATACTGGCCGACATCAAGGCCATGAGCGCACTGGGCGCTTACGGAACCGCAGTCATGGCCGCGCTGACGGCGCAGAACACAAGGGCGTCACCGGCATCTCGCCGTACCTCCCGAATTCGTCGTCGCCCAAATCGACACCCTGTTTGCCGATGTCCGCATCGATGCGGTCAAAATTGGCATGCTCGGGCAGAAACCGGTGACTCGTGCGGTCGCCGAGCGCATGGCCTACTGGAAGCCCGCCCATTGGTGCTGGACCCCGTCATGGTCGCCAAAAGCGGCGATCACCTGCTGGAAGCATCCGCCGTAGACGAGCTTCGTGAAAACCTTCTGCCGCTTGCCACCATGCTGACGCCCAACCTTCCGAAGCGGGCGTACTGCTGGGGTCCAGCGCAGTCGACTCCGTCAGGGAAATGCGGCGCGTGGCCGAAAAGCTGCGACGCCTGCTGGCCGATCGGGCGAGCGCTGGGTATTTTTGAAAGGCGGTCACTTGCCGGGCAACGACACGATCGACGTCCTGCATGACGGCGACCGCATGATCGAACTTCCCGGGCGACGCATCGATACGCCAACACGCATGGCACCGGTTGTACGCTGTCGGCCGCGCTCGCCGCCCTACTGCCGCAAGTCGAACGATGTGCCGGAAGCCGCCAAGCCGAGCCAAAGCCTATCTAGTGGCGGCAATTGCCCATTCGCACAGACCTTAGCGTCGGCGAGGGCCATGGGCCAGTTCAGCACTTTCATGCATGGTGGCCGAAAGGTGCATAGCTGCCCCCGGAATGCCTCGCGTAGTCGCGCGCAAAGTCATGTTGGCTGCCACTCTGGCCCGCAAATAAGCTATCAGTAGATATGCTTTGCTCCAAATAGTTACCTGGGCGCTACAATGTACCACCCAACCTTACTTTTGTAGACGCTATGAACGTCACCGCGCTTTCCGAAATCGAACAAGCCCGATTCAATATGGTCGAGCAGCAAATTCGCCCCTGGGAAGTGCTTGACCAGACAGTCCTGCAGGCTCTTTTCGATGTCCGCGCGAACGTTATGTACCGCCGGCCCTGCAAAGCACTGGCCTTTTCCGATGTCGAACTGCCGCTAATCATCAACTCGGTCGATACGCGTGAAACCATGCTTTCGCCCAAGGTGGAAGCGCGCCTCGCGCAGGAACTGCAGCTTAAGCCTACCGACTGCATACTGGAAATCGGCACGGGCTCAGGCTATCAGGCCGCCCTGCTGGCCAAGCTTGCCCAACAAGTCACCAGCGTCGAAGTCGACAGCCGGCTGGCGGCATTTGCCGTATCAGAACCTGCAACGCAACCATGTAGACAACGTCAAGGTCGAAGTCGGCGACGCCCACTCGGGCTGGGGCACCACCGAATACGATGCCATCCTGGTGACCGGTTCCGTACCTGTCGTGCCCGACGCCCTTAAATACCAATTGCGAGTCGGCGGTCGCCTGGTCGTCGTCGTCGGCCAGAACCCGGTCATGACGGCCTGTCGCATCACCCGCACCAGCGCTGCCAGCTTCGATACCAAAGGCCTCTTCGACACCGTAATAAAACCATTGCGCGGTGCGACGGTTTCGCAGTTCAAGTTCTAAATGGGCCGCGCACCCTGGTCTGCAAGGCTTTGTCTAGCCCTGATCATGGTGGGCGGCATCGCACCAGCCTGCGCCCAGGATCTCCTTCAAACATGGCAGATGGCGCTGCAGCGCGATCCCATCTTCGCGGCGAGCCGGGCGGGACGAAATGCTGAACAGGAACGAATTCCTCAGGCACGGGCACAGTTGCTGCCCTTCGTTACTGCCGATGCCATCGCCGAAGTCGATAATATCCGCCGCCTTCGCGGCCTGAACAATAGCGCAACTGAACGCCGGGCTCTATGGGCTTTGACGCTGAGCCAGCCTATCGTCGACGTCAGCGCATGGCGCGAACTGAAACGCTCTGGTTATATCGCGAAATCGGCCGACGTTGTGCAAGCCGCAGCCTACCAAGACCTGGTATTGCGGGTGTCGCAAGCCTATTTCGATGTCTTGGCAGCCCAAGACACCCTGCGTGCCCTTCAAGCGCAGAAAGAAGCCGTCCAGACGCAGTTGCGCGCAGCGCAACAAGGCTTCGAGCTGGGCAGCACCACCATAGCTGACACCTACGAAGCCCAGGCCCGCCTGGACTTGCTGAACGCCAACGAACTTCAAGCGCAGAACGTCCTGCAAGTTAGCCAGGACTTGCTAGCAAAAATCATCAACGAACGTCCGTCACAATTGGCCGAGCTGGCCCCCGGCACCGTGCTGCCCGGCCCGTCGCCCAATCGTCTTTCAGACTGGACAGCGCAATCCTCGCACGCGAATCTATCCGTTGCACAAGCCGACCTGGCTGCCAAAATCGTCGAGAAACAGATCGACATCGCCAAAAGCGAGCACTACCCAACCTTATACCTGCGGGCCCTAACCGGCAGCGCCTCTGATCGCCAGCTGTCCAGTAACGGTACTGTCGGCGGCTCCAGCGGCCCGCGCGCACTGGAAAGCAGCGTAGGGCTACAAGTCTCGATCCCAATATTTACCGGCGGCGAAATCTCGTCGGTTGTTCGGGAGCAAACCTCACGCCTGCAACAAGCGCGCTACCAGCTCGAAGACGCCAAGCGTGTAGCAGTGCAATCCACCCAACAACACTTCTCAGGCGTAACGTCGGGTCTCGCTCAGATAGAAGCCCTGCAAGCCGCAGAGAAATCCAGCCTGGCCTCGCTACAAGCGAACAAAACCGGCTACGAAGTCGGCGTGCGCATCAACATAGATGTCCTGAACGCACAGCAACAGCTATTCGAGACGCAGCGCAGCCTTTTACGGGCTCGCTACGATACCCTCATGAGTAGTCTAAGACTGAAAGCCAGCAGCGGCATCCTGAGCGACAAGGACATTGTCGCCATCAACCAACTGCTGACACTCAAGAGATAAGCTCGGCGGCATTTTCATAGGTACCTATGGTCCGATACGGGTGGCCTTGCTGACGTTGAAGCAATACTTCCTGCCGTGACCGGGACTGGCTCC
Source organism: uncultured beta proteobacterium (assembly GCA_963706785.1). Classification (GTDB taxonomy): domain Bacteria; phylum Pseudomonadota; class Gammaproteobacteria; order Burkholderiales; family Burkholderiaceae_B; genus Pollutimonas. Next base: position 128,371 of record CAVPNJ010000006.1, on the reverse strand, counting down.
GCTCAAGAAGATGTCTACGGTTTATGCAGTGGCTTGGTGAACTCTTAATCGAATCCTGCGGCGTATGGGTTCTGGGTTCTGGGTTCTGGGTTCTAAACCGGTGTCTGTGCTTGGCGCCGGAGCTGGCTCAATGCGTTTGCGGTCCCGTGCCGGAACTACCCGGTCTCAGGCCCCAGCCCGGGCGACCGCGAACTCGCGAAACGGACAGCCACTGGCTGTCCGTAAACGTCTCGCTCGAACAGCGCGGTCTTGTATCCCGGTCTGGAACCTGTGCCCGGCGCACGCTTACTTCGCCTGCCCCGGCGCCAAGCACAGACACCTTGCCCTATGAGTCATGCCACCGTCTATATGCAGATTGCGCGACAGACGAGTAATGCATCCGTTCAAACGTAGATACCGCGACCGACGGGGCATGTCACCGTCCCACCGCAGATATCGAACTGACGAGTCACGCCCCCGTCCAAACGTAGATAGCGTGACTGACCAATCATGCCACCGTCTAAGCGTAGATACCGAAATGACAAGTCGTGCCACGGTCCAAGCGTATACCGAACTAATGAGTCATTCCGCCGCCCAAGCGTAGATAGCGAGATTGACGAGTCATGCCACCGTCCAAATGTAGATACCGCGCCTGACGAATCCTGCGACGGTCTTTTCCCATCCTTCCGCCCATGATCGAATTCGTCCACTATTCATTGCCACGAGGTGCAGAGGGTTTGCGGGGGATGGGCGAAAGTTTGAGCGCGCCGGCCGGGCCCTTGGCATCGGGGAAAAAAGGGCGAAACTGTGTGAGTGGGACGCTTGTCAACAGTCCTGCGGACTGTTGACCCCGACGAGTTTTTCGCCCGCCCCGATGACAAGGGACCGGCCGGGAAGTCCGGCGAAGCACGGACCGCAGCGATCTTGAGTCAGCTCCCGCGAGCCCTCTGCACCGGCTCAAGAACGAAAAATCAATCCAAGAATGAAAAATCGATTCAAGAAGAAAAAATCGACTCAAGAACAAACAAGCCGATTCAAGCCCCAAAATCGTTGCAAGTACGAAACCGTTGCAAAAGCCAACCAAACGCAAGAACCATGAGAATCCGCATTTCCACGACATGCGATTCACGCAAGAAACACTGCAAAGCAGCAGAGAAACAGAAATAAAATCGCGATGAGCGATTTAAAAGAGAGAGTACAAAGAAACGTTCAACAGCGAACAAAGCTAAAACAAGCTTTGACTCAGCCCCGAATCTTCTTCAATAACCGCGTCGTAGAACGCTCGAACTCGAAAGGAATCGCCACAGCCGTTCCCCCCCAACTTCTTACACTCGCAGTCTCCGGCAACAACTCCATATCGTAATCGCCACCCTTCACAATCACATCCGGCCGCAACTGCTCGATCAAAGCCTGGGGAGTATCCTCGTCGAACTCCGTCACCAGCGACACACACCCCAACGCAGCAAGCAAAGCAGCCCGATCCGCCGACGTATTCAGAGGCCGATCATCCCCCTTTCCCAAACGCCGCACCGACGCATCCGTATTGATTGCGACTACCAGCGTCGCCCCCAACTGCGCCGCCGCATCGAGGTACGTTGCGTGACCCCGATGCAAAATATCGAATACGCCGTTTGTAAAAATCAACGGACGAGGAAAAGCACCCGACTGCGACGCGGCCACGCAGTCTTCCCGCGACAGGATTTTAGATTCGAAGCGCGCTGCCATATCAGGCCGGAGCAATGTCCTTGATCAACGACTTCCGGTAGCGATTCAAGTCTTGCACAGTCGCGAAACTTGTTTCCATCAACAGCGACATATTATGCAGAATACGCGAACTGACCTTGCCTTCCCATTCCTTATCGAACTGAATCTGGTTATCCAGCCAATTCTCGAGCCAGCCCGGCGAAGGCAGTTGTGACTGCACCGTGTCTTGCGGATACAAATCTTTGTTCACGTGCAGATTCGTCGGGTGCAAAGCTTGCGGAGTGCGATGTGCCGACGCCATCAAGACGCCGATTTTCGCGAACGCCAAGCGCGCGCTAGCACCGAAACTCTGGCTGTGGTTTGTCAGAGCCCGCTTCATATAGCGCAAATAGGCGCCTGCATGGCGAGCTTCGTCTTGAGCGATAATTTTATAGATCGCCTTGATCACCGGTTCAGTATGCCAATCTGCTGCCCGACGATACCAATGGTTCAACCGCACTTCACCGCAAAAGTGCAGCATCAACGTTTCCATCGCCGGGGCCGGATCAAATTCAAAGCGCACCTTGTGCAGCTCTTCTTCGGTAGGGACCAGTTCGGGCCGGAAACGGCGCAGATATTCGATCAATGCCAGCGAATGCTTTTGTTCTTCGAAAAACCAAACCGACATGAAGGCGCAGAAATCGCTGTCGTCGCGGTTATCGCGCAGGAACATTTCTGTTGCTGGCAGTGCCGCCCACTCGGTAATGGCGTTCATCTTAATCGTATAGGCCTGGTCGTCAGTCAACTTGCTGGCGTCGTATTCATCCCAGGGAATATCGGTGCCCATGTTCCAGCGCACCGCTTCCATCGATTTGAACAATTCAGGATAAAGCATAAAAATCTCTCTTAAGTGTGGCGCGTAAGCGCCCATAGAGCTACGCCCACAGCCACTGCCAGTATGGCAGATAGCACCATCAGCAGCCGATTGGTCTGTTGATAGGCACGACGCAGGCGTTCAAGCTCTAAGTTTAACCCAGGGCCTGTGTCAGGCCTGTTAAGGTTGGAATAAACCAGCCGAGGAATTTGAGGCAAAATCTGGGCCCACTGACCCGCTTCTTTATCTAGACGCTTCTTCAGGCCAACGAGGCCGATGCGTTCGTGCATCCATTTCTCAAGATACGGCTTGGCGGTTTTCCATAAATCCAGACTGGGATCGAGTTCGCGGCCCATTCCCTCTACATTCAGCAGGGTTTTCTGCAGTAACACCAGTTGCGGCTGGATTTCAACATTGAAGCGGCGAGATGTCTGGAATAGCCGGAGCAACACCTGCCCCAGCGAAATTTCAGACAAAGGCCGATCAAAATACGGTTCGCAAACAGCGCGTACGGCGCCTTCAAGGTCTTCTTCACGCGTATGCGCAGGCACCCAGCCGGATTCGATATGCAGCTGCGCCACCCGGCGATAATCACGTTGAAAAAATGCCAGGAAGTTTTGGGCCAGATAGTTTTTATCGAACTCGGATAAAGATCCGACAATGCCGAAATCGAGCGCGATATAGCGACCCAGCGTTTCTGGGTCATCGGACACATAAATATTGCCCGGGTGCATGTCGGCGTGGAAGAAGCCGTCAGTAAACACTTGTGTAAAGAAATATTTCGACACCGGTACGCGCCAGATTCTTGATATCGATATTGGCGGCTTTCAGCTGTTCGATGCTGGCTGACGGGTATGCCGTGCATGCGCTCCATGGTGAAAACCGTGGTCGCGCAATATTCCCACACCACTTCGGGAACCATCAGCAAATTGCCGCGACCGGTTTCCGGCCCGAAGTTGCGCCGCAACTGGCTGCAGTTCGATGCTTCGCGAATCAGGTCTAGTTCGTCGTGCAGATAGATGTCGAATTCCGCGACAACTTGGCGCGGCTTCAGTCGTCGGGCGTCAGCGGCCAGGCGCTCTACCAGACCGGCGAGCGCACGCAGCAGTGTCAGGTCTTTTTCGATTATCTCGCGCATTCCAGGACGAAGTACCTTGACGGCCACCTCGCGTCCATCGTGCAATACGGCGAAATGCACTTGTGCGATCGATGCCGATGCGACAGGGTCCGCATCGAATTGCTTGAACAAGGTATAAGGAGATGCCCCCAAAGCGGCTTCAATCAGGGCAGCCGACTGATCCGAGGGGAATGGCGGCACCTGGTCTTGCAATAAAGCGAGTTCGATCGCGATATCAAGCGGAATCAAGTCGCGCCGGGTCGAAAGCACTTGCCCGAACTTGACGAATATGGGACCAAGCGACTCAAGCGCGACTCGCAGCCGCACTCCGCGCGCCATCTTCGGCGGCCTGCCTAGCCGCACCACTCGCAACAAGCCGTAAGCGACCGGGTGCTTGATACCCGACAACACGAGTTCATCAAGACGAAAGCGTAGCGCAACAACAATAATGTGGAACAGGCGAAAGAAGGTAAACATGGTCAGCCTTTCCGGGCCGGGCCACGAGCGGCGGCCGCCGTTAGCTGGCTTACGCGCAGTTCCAGCCTATCCAGACTTTCGCGCATCTTCTGTACCGTTGCAGCAAAGTCGTTGAACGCCGGACGGCTTGCCACCATGCCGCTTTCTTCGGATATGAATTCGCTTACGTTCCCGGCCAAACGCGTGGCGGCTGTCTGCACGCCCCCTGATAGCGCCCTGCCGGCCTGCATAAGACGCCGTGCCGGCATGTCGCCCAATAGTCCAGACAAGTCTTCTTCGACGTCCCATCGCAGATCGCGAGCCAGGTCGGAAACCAACTGCGCCAGTGCCGCGTCGCCTTCGATATGCATCAAGTTGGCGATCAGTGCAGGATCACGGGCACGGAGTACGGCTGGCAGCTCGGCGATTTTGCCGGCGGGAATGGTCAGAATGACGTCCGGCACGATAGCAGGATCGGACGCCTGGGTAAGGCCCCCTGCCTGTATGGTAAGGCTGGCCTTGAACCCGCCCACAATGAAGCGCGCGGTTTTGCCGGAATGGCGGCTTAATCGTTCACGCGCCCAGGCCTCGCGCTGCAACAGCTTATTGAGCACGCGTGCATATGTCGCAGTCGGGGTCAGAAATGTAGGAAAAGGGGGCATGTTCGAGATAGTGCGGCAAGGCCGGATTCATGTAAGCGCTTAGGGCAAGAATCCAAGTTTAACGGTTTTACAGGGAAATACCGCGATAAACAGATCACGAGTCACAAGTTGCGCATGCATGACTGAACTACAAAGGGCACCACTGAGGTGCCCTTTGCGTTATCGAGTACCGGCCACAAGCTTAACTGGCGTACTCAACGGGGATTTGCTGTATGCCGGCCAGCAACCATCCGGCGCCGTCGCCTTTGTACAGATTCCATACTTCTTCGAAACGGAAGGCTTCGGCGTCTTTGGCTTCGCGCAACATACCGGAGTACCGGACGCTGGCCAAGTGACCGCCCGAAACCGCTTCGATCCCAAGCAGTTCTGCGTTCAGAAGCACAACTTCGGTTTGGGTACCTTCGCCGCGTGCCAGGATTTCCGGCTTGACTTCGGCGATAAGGTCGTCGGTCATGTAGTCGCGCAATTTATTCAAGTCACCGCTATCCCATACAGCCTGGATTTCGATGAACTGCGACTTGGCGTTTGCCAGGAAAGTCGAAGTGTCGAAGTCGCCTGGAATAAACCACTTGTCGTCTACCGGAGCGGCGGGCACAGATGCCAGCGTAGCAGCGGTTGCGGCGTTGGAAGCGGCCGATACAGGCTGACTTGCTTCGCGCCAGGTGTTTTGCGACTGGGCTCCGTGCGACTGCGCAGCATTATGACGTTGCATTGGGGCATTGCCGCCAGCCTGTTGCATAACCGGACGAGCAGAACCGCCGCGGAACTTGCGAACGATGAATATGACGGCGAAGATCAGCAAGCCGATCAGCAACATGCTGGACATTGCTTCAAGAAAAGCGCCCGACAGGCCCATGCTTGAAAGCAACGCGGCGATACCCAAGCCGGCGGCTATACCGGCGATGGGGCCCAGCCAGCGCGACATGCCGCTTTTGGCAGCCGTGCCAGCCGGCTGCAGCACCCGCCGCAGCTGGCGCAGCGGAACGGGCCGTATTGTTAGTAGCTGCCGGAGGGGTAGCCGGCTGGCGCTGTTGGGTGACATTGGACGATTGGCGGCCAAAGCTTTTGCCGCCGCCCGCGCGGCGCGCTTCGGCGTCAAACGACACCGATAGCATCGCACCTGCTGAAACCACCAGCATGGCTATGGCGATAAGCCGTGAAAATCGTTGGGACATTTAGTGCTCCTGTGTTGCGGCGCGCTAGGGGCGCCGCCGAAATTGTTATTTCGTCTGACAAATGCAGCCGTAAGAAATCTTACTGGAAGCTGAACATTAGCATAAAGTAGGACTGTGTGACAGGTAAAAAGTTCAGGTCCGGCCAAATATACACAGCAAAGAGCACGCCTAGCCCTTATCCATACGACTAGGCGGCTATCAACCTAGGTTGATGCCTTCGTGCAAGGCAACCATGCCGGCGCTGAGATTGAAATACCGCACACGCGAAAGACCCGCAGCTTCGAGCATTCCCGCAAGGGTAGGCTGGTCGGGGTGCATGCGTATGGATTCGGCCAAATAGCGATAACTTTCTTCGTCGCCCGCTACTTTTTTTCCCAACCAAGGCAATATATTGAAGGAATACCAATCGTACGCTGGAGCAAGCGGCTTGGCAACGCGGGAAAATTCTAGAACCAACAGCTTACCGCCCGGTTTTAGTACCCGCCGCATTTCCGCAAGAGCCCGATCTTTATGTGTCATGTTGCGCAACCCGAAGGCTACGCTGACCCGGTCGAAGTGGCCGTCGGGAAATGGCAGCTTTTCTGCGTCGCATACGGCCGTGGGAATAAGTAGACCGCTATCAGTCAGGCGATCGCGCCCGACCCTGAGCATGGAGTCGTTGATGTCGGTCAGCCATACCTCGCCGGAAGGGCCGGCGCGCTTGGCGAACGCTTTGGCCAGATCACCTGTGCCGCCAGCGATATCCAGCACCTTCATGCCCGGGCGCACATCGGCGCGCCCAATCGTGAACGCTTTCCAGACGCGATGCAGCCCCACGGACATTAAGTCGTTCATGACGTCGTAGCGGCTGGCCACCGAATGAAAGACCTCGGCTACCTTGCCTGCCTTTTCATCTTCACCTACCGTCTTGAACCCAAAATGAGTGCTTGGCTCAGCCGCAGGCGAAGCCTTGGAATAAGAGCCGGATTCTGAAGAGGGGAAAGTGGTTTTTTGCGTCATTTGATAATCGTACAACATTACAGGCGACTTTGATGATCGTTCGGACTCCGTTGTCGTTCTGGTGAAACTTGAAACTCTTCCGTCGTTTTCACAAACCTGAAATATTTACGCCATATGATCGGTAACATACGTTATCCCGATCACAGATTACTTTCATTTTTATCAGGTCTTATGAGCACTACCATACTCGTTGTCGAAGATGAGCCGGCTATTCAGGAACTTATCTCGGTGAACTTATCGTTCGCCGGCCACAAAGTGTTGCGTGCGTTCGACGCCGAACAAGCCCAGACTTTGATTCGCGCAGAACTGCCTGATCTTATTTTGCTGGACTGGATGATGCCTGGTGCTTCCGGCATTACCCTAGCCAAAAAACTGCGGTCCGACGAGCGCACACGACAAGTGCCCGTTATCATGCTGACCGCTAAAGGCGCCGAGCAAGACAAGATCGACGGCCTCGAAGCGGGCGCCGACGACTACATTACCAAACCCTTTTCGCCTAAGGAACTGATCGCCCGCATTAAAGCCGTATTGCGCCGGCGGGCGCCGCAACTTACCGATGACATTATTCAGATCGGCACCTTGCGGCTTGATCCCACGACTCACCGCGTGGCTGGCGGCGATACGGCGTTGACCGTGGGTCCGACCGAGTTTCGCCTGCTACACTTTTTCATGACGCATACCGAACGGGTATTTTCGCGCGCGCAGCTGCTTGATCAGGTTTGGGGCGATCATGTTTTCGTCGAAGAGCGCACGGTAGACGTGCATATTCGTCGCTTGCGCAAGGCGCTTGAGCCAAGCAGTCATGAAAACCACATCGAAACCGTGCGCGGTGCGGGATACCGATTTACCGCTCAACCCCCCAAATTCGCTTAGTTCTTAGTTGTCTCTAGCCATTGCTCCATGAAACGATGCAAACATGATTAAAACGTTAATTTCAATAGTTTTGTGGGCAATATTGGGCCGGTTTGCTACATCATGGTTTGGTACCCATGCCGGATGGGCCGTGTTCTCGTCCGGTCTCCTTCTGATGATTTTTGTCAGTGCCTTCCAGTTGACGCTGATAAAGCGCTGGGTGAAGAACATAGACGCGCCCCCGCCTCCCTCGGTCGGCCCATGGGACGAAGTCTTGGCTCCCATTTATCGCCAACTGCGTAAAGACAAGCAGGAAATCGAAACGCTGAACCGCCATGTCGATGGCATTATGCTCGCGGCAGAAGCCCTGCCGGACGGGGCGATTACTTTAAACGAATCCATGCACTTAACATGGTGCAACCAAACCGCCAGCGAACATATCGGCCTGAACTTGGCAACAGATCGCGACCACAGTATTTTCAACATATTGCGGGCCCCTGAATTCGCCAAATATGCAAGGCAAAACGGCTGGCCGGGACCGGTTATGCTGCATCTGCAGTCAGAAGGGCAGGAAAAGTCCTTGCTGGTTCAATTGACGCCGTATGGTGTGGGTCAATTTCTGATTGTCACCCGCGACGTTACTCAGGTAGAAAAGCTGGAAACCACCCGCAAAGACTTCGTCGCGAATGTTTCGCATGAACTGCGCACCCCCTTGACCGTGCTTTCGGGATTCCTGGAAACGCTGCGCGACATGCCCGACGAATCGCTAAGCCGTGAACAGAAAGAGCGTTACCAGGATCTAATGCTGGAACAGGCTCATCGCATGCAGGCCATTGTGGCTGATCTGCTTACGCTGTCGACGCTCGAATCGTCTCCCACTGCTAATGGCGATACCGTGCGCATGAGCGATATCATCCACAAGGCACTTGAACAAGGGCATATTCTGTCCAGCAATCAACATGTTTTCGTTGAAAATATCGCCGAAGACCTGTGCGTTAAAGGAATAGAAACCGAACTTGCCTCGGCCGTGTCCAATTTGCTGACCAATGCCATCCGCTACACCCCTAAAGACGGCACCATTACGGTTAGCTGGTACCTGACTGAAAGCGGCCACGCTTGCTACTCGGTGCAAGACACGGGCATAGGCATTGCGTCGCAAGATATCCCACGCCTGACCGAACGGTTCTACCGGGTAGACCGCGGCCGTTCTCGAGCCACCGGGGGAACGGGCCTGGGCCTTGCCATTACCAAACACGTGGCCATGCGCCACAATGCGGAATTGTCCATCCATAGCCGCTTCGGCGCCGGTAGCCTTTTTTCGCTGATATTTCCGCCCGCTCGCATCAGCACTGCCGAGTAAATCAATTTCTGGATCGAAGGCAAAGGCGCTGGGCAAACATTACCGTTGCAAGGCAAGAATAGTCGACAAAGCGCACGTTCGAGATATAGGATGGAACAATAGGCGCGCTGGCGATTTACTATTAGAATAGTCGCTCACGTAAACCCGCTGCGGCGGGGTAACCAATTCCGGCCTGTTCGGGAATTCCTGCACGACGCCTGTCTACCATACCAATAACGGAGCACCAAATGTCTTTGCAAAGCACCATTCCCCCGTTTCACTTGGCCTTTCCTGTTCGTGACCTGGCCGAAGCGCGGGCTTTCTACGGCGAACTATTAGGCTGTCCCGAAGGTCGCTCGTCGGACGAGTGGGTGGACTTTAATTTCTACGGGCACCAGATCGTTACCCATTTGTCGCCCGACGAATGCGGCAGCACCCAGACCAACAACGTCGACGACCATAGCGTACCCGTTCGTCACTTCGGCGCGGTCCTTGAAATGGGCGCCTGGGAAGCGCTGGCCAAGAAACTGCAAGCCGCTGGCACTAAATTCGTTATCGAACCGTACGTGCGCTTCAAGGGCGAAGTCGGCGAACAAGCGACTATGTTCTTTCTAGATCCATCGGGCAATGCCCTGGAATTCAAATCCTTTAAGAATATCGATTCACTTTTCGCCAAATAAAGCCGTCTCCGCATATGGCCAGCTCTCCAAAAGATAGCTCCGCGCTCTGGAAAATCGTACCGCAAGGCGATCGCAGCGCGCTGCTAATTTTTGGCGATGAAATCAATATACAGATAGGGCAACAATGCACCCGGGCAGCAGCGGCATTGCGGGCGGCCAATATTAAGGGCGTTAGCGATATTGTCCCGACATTCAATTCGGTCGCCTTGCATTATCAACCCTCGCACCTCGGCGCCAGCCCTAGCTTCAAGCATCTGGCGGCCGAGATCGATAAAGTGCTTGCCCATGTCTTCGATCAAGATGCCGTCCCGGCCGAATCCCGGCAAATAGACATTCCTGTCTGTTATGGCGGTGTCTTCGGCCCCGATCTGGCTTCAGTGGCAGAACACTGCGGCTTATCGCAGGATCAGGTCATAGAGCTTCATAGCAGCAATCCAGCCTACGTTTTCATGCTGGGGTTCGCTCCGGGCGCGCCGTATATCGGCATGCACGACGAGAAACTCGCCATCGGCAGGCGAAGCACTCCACGCACCGATGTTCCGGCGGGGTCGGTTGCCATCGCGAATCTGCAGACCATGATTTATCCCAATACCTCGCCCGGCGGCTGGCATATCATCGGAGCCACGCCGCTGGTATTGTTCGATCCGTTCCACGAACCGGCAACGCTACTCTCACCCGGCGACACGGTCAGATTCATACCGATCAGCGCCGACGAATTTGCGGCTTTGCGGGGCCAGCGAACATGAGCATTACCGTACTCAAGCCAGGCCTGTTGTCGAGCTTCCAGGATCTGGGTCGCTTCGGTTACCAACATCTGGGCGTATCGGTGGGCGGCGCGATGGACAGCCGGGCACATCGGCTGGCCAATCTGTTGGCGGGAAACTCCGAGAAGCAGGCGACGCTCGAAGTCACCCTTGCCGGGCCGACGCTGCGTTTCGACGCGCCCGCCTGCATAGCAATTAGCGGCGCACATCTGAACCCCACGCTGAACAAAGAGCCCATCCCAAATAATCGCCCCTTAATCGTGCGAACGGGCGACGTTCTGGCCTTTGGCGCGCGAGCAGCGGGCCTACGGGCCTATATCGCCTGGAACGGGGGCATAGAATTGCAATCGGTGCTGTCCAGCCGGAGCACCTATTTGCGCGGCGGTTTCGGCGGCTATCAGGGCCGCGCGTTAAAAGCCGGCGATGTCCTGGTTATGCGCCGCAAGCTCGACAGCGCCAGGCTCGACGAGCTGGAACAAGAACTTTGGAAGATCAAGGTTTATCTACCTGCCATTCTCGGCCTGATCCCGCGTTCCGACATACGCGTCATGCGGGGTGCGCACACTCCCTTATTTACCGATACGTCGATCGATGATTTTCTGACCACCGAGTATCGAATTAGCGCGCAGTCCGAACGCATGGGATACCGCCTGGAGGGCGCTCGGCTGTCGACGAAAAGCAGTAAACAGCAGCTATCGGAAGCAACCAGCTTTGGCAGCGTACAAGTTCCTCCGGATGGCAACCCTATCGTTTTGATGGCCGACCGCCAAACCACGGGCGGTTACCCCAAGATTGCCCATGTTGCCACGGTCGATTTGCCCGTCATTGCACAATGCATGCCAGGCGAAACGCTTCGATTTACCGAAACCACGCTGGCCCAAGCACAACAGCTGGACAGCCAGCGCGAAGAGGCCTTTGGCCACTTGTGCCAGACATTAAGCCCTTTACGAGAACTATTCGAAGGCTAATGCCGTAGCGCGGTTATCGACCACGGTAAGAATGGACAAGAAACCGCTGATATCGAAAACTTCGTGCACATGGGGCTGCAGGTTGCACAGAATAAGACGGCCTGAATTTTGCTTCAGCCGTTTGGCCAGAAGAAGCACGACTCGTAGACCGGCGCTGGAAATATAGTCGAGCTGACCCATATCGAGCACCCATTGGTGTTCGCCTTGTTCGACGATGGCTAGAAGTTGAGTTTCCAGCTGTGCGGCATTCGCGCTATTGATTTGGCCGGCGGTAGACACAACCAGTACTTTGCCGATTTTTTCTTGAGAAAGGCTCATGGGACGACCGTGTGAATGAAGAAAGGTGCTATTACCAAACATAATCAATTAGTATCTACTTTATATAATACGCGACAATTACAGCGTAATGCACACAAGCGGATGCCGTAACTACCAAACATGGCTATTTTTCCAAGAATAAAACTGCCCGCTTCGCCGTCCGCCAGACGCCCTGTCGACCTGGCTTACGCCGCCGTGGAAAAACCTCCCGGCATCGCCCTTATAGGACTCGCCCTGCAGCATGCAGCCACCGCGCTGGCGCTAATCGCTTATGTCCTGGCCACCGCCAAAATTTCCGGCCTCAGCGGCGACGCAACCCGCAGCATGGTGACGGCCACCATCATGGGCATGGCGCTGGCGACCTTCCTGCAGTCTTGGGGCGGCCGACTGGGTTCGGGTACTCTGCTGGTGCACATTCCGGATCCTTTGCTAGTGGTGCTGTCGGGCATGGTCGCGGCCCAATATGGCGTCGGCGGCCTGGTTGCGGTGGGTCTGGTGAACGGCATCATGGCCTTGGGCGCCAGCTATCTGTTTCCACGTTTGCGGTCCATATTGCCGCCCACCGTTGCAGGGGTGGTTATTTGCGTAGCTGGCTTGTCGCTGATTGCGCCTGCCCTTACCCACACAGCGGGCCTAAGCCAATCGGGCACCCTGAATCCCCACGATGCATTAATTGGAATTACCTCACTTCTGGTAATCATGGCGCTGTCCATCTGGGGCAGCAAGCGTGTCAAGCTTTTTGCGCTGCTTGCGGGCTTGGCAACTGGGGTCATACTTGCGGCGGCACTGGGTCAGCTTCATGGGCTGGAAACACTGGCGGCGGCACCGGTATTCGGACTGCCCCACGTACCTATGCCTGTCTTCAAGGTCGATCCGGGATTGTTGCTGGCGATAGGAATATTGGCCGTCATGACCCAGCTAGACACCTTCGGCAGCGTCGTTCTGATGCAAAAAATGAATGACAGCGACTGGAGGCGGCCGAATATGCAGATGGTCGGCGGCGGTATTCGAGCCAATGCGCTGGCCAATTTGCTGGCGTCCTGGCTGGGCGCCTACCCCAGCGCCACCTCATCAGCCAATATCGCGCTCTGCCATATCAGTCGCTCCACATCCCGCTATATTGGCCTGGCAAGCGCGGCAGTGTTGATGTTGTTCGCATTTTTACCCCAAGTGTCCCTCGCGCTTACGCTGATTCCCACCGCTGTCATCGGTGCCGTGGAAATTTACGCCGCTGCCTATCTCGTTGTGTCGGGCATCGAACTGATCGCCTCGCGGGCCATGGACTCGCGCGGAATCTTCATGGTGGGGCTGTCATTTGTGGCAGGCATCGGGATCATGTTTTTACCGGGCATTGCCCAGATCGCGCCGGAGTCGGTGCAGTTCCTTGTCAAGAACGGCATCATTGTCGCCGGCCTTACCGCGATTGCCCTAAACCTGATCTTCAGAATGGGCAGTTCGCAACGTGCGGCCCTACCGCTGGACATCGGCCCGAACAGCTTGCCGCTGACACAACAAATTATTGATTTTGTCGAGAGCAAAGGGGCTAGCTGGAGCGCACGCCGCGATGCCGTCCGGCGCGCGGCGCAAGCGGCGCTTGAAGCCGCCGAAGCGATTCAGTCCGCAGGAAGCGACCGTCAGATCTTCGAAGTGCGCGGCAGTTTCGATGAGTTCAATCTGGATATTGAATTGCTGCATCGCGGGCCGGCGCTCGTTCTAGATGCCACGCGGGCCGCTGCACCCGCCAATTTGCTGGAAGTCGACGATGAGGCTTTCGCCGCGGCACTGGAACAGACCTTGTCGGGGGTATCCCACGCCTTGCTTAAACGATTGGCCGACAGATTAAGCAGTGGAACGCGGGACGGCCATTCCTACCTCCGGTTACACTTTGATCATTAGCTTCTTTCTATGTCTGCTATGTCGACACTCGCCACTCTGTCGCTGACCCCCGGACCGCAGGCCGTGCCGCAAGCACTCGCCTGGCTTGAATCAGTTGCAGATCAACAGCAATGGGCACCCCGTACAGCATTCAAGCTGAGCTTATGTCTGGACGAAGCGCTCACCAATATCGTCATGCATGGCTTTCGCAACGACGATAGCGCAAAAGAAGCCAATATTGACCTCTCTGTGCAGATCGAAGGCCCATTGCTCGCTTTGGAAATAATCGATAACGGTACCGCTTTCGACCCGACACAGACGCCGTCGCCCGAATTGGCAGACTCGCTGGACGATGCCCACATCGGCGGCCATGGCTTGCGCTTAATGAGGCACTATCTGCAAGACATTCAATATCAACGGGATGACGGGAAAAATCGGCTACGCCTTATGGCCACGTCCGACCCGGGTTCCTCTTAGCCCATGACTACCCGTGACGCTCATGGCGCTTGCGCGCGCATCGATCCGCTTGCCATTGCTCATAATCTGCGCCAATTGCGCGATTACGCGGACAAGAATGTATGCGGCCCGGAGCCTTCGTTCTGGGCAGTGGTAAAAGCCGAAGCTTATGGTCATGGATTGGAGCACGCCTTACCAGGCCTACTGGCTGCCGATGGCCTGGCAATGTCCTGCGTGGCTGACGCCTTACGGTGCCGTTCTCTGGGCTGGACCAAACCCATACTGCTTATGGGTGACCGCCTGACAGCGGGCGACCTGAACGATCCTGTGCTTTATCCCCTGCATCTAGTGGTGCAGGACTCCTGGCAGCTAGAGCAACTGGAACGTTTTTCAGGCGCGCTAATGCCACAGGTATGGTTGCGCTATGCAGGCAAGCTGAATCATGCGGGCTTTACCGCTTACGACTACCCCGCGGCCTACGCGCGCTTGCAAGCGTTGTTCATCGCGGCGCGGGTCGCGGGTATTGGCCATCTGCAACACTACGCTCAGGCCGACGATGCGGAACAGCTTGCCATCGAACGTCATGCGTTTACCAAATTGACTTCAGATCTGGCCGGCGACCGCTGCACCGAGAACTCGGCCGCCCTTCTGACTTCGCCGGCGGATCGCAGCGCAGACGCAATGGCTGCGCACGGGGATCGCGCTATATGGTGTCAGTCCGCTGTCCGGCACTTGCGGTTCGGCCTGGGGCCTTAAGCCCGCCATGGTCCTGCAAGCGCCGATTTACGCGTCGCGGGAAGTCCCGGCTGGCGAACCCATTGGCTATGGCGGCGCATTTCGCAGCGACCGCCGCTTGCGCATAGGACTGGTACGTTGTGGCTATGCTGACGGCTATCCGCGTTCCGTGCCCGACGGCTGCCCGGTTATGGTAGGGGGCCACGAAACGCGTATTATCGGCCGAGTATCCATGGATACGCTCACCATCGATCTAAGCGAACTGCCCGAAGCCCAACCCGGAGATCAAGTCACCTTATGGGGAGGCAGCGCACTTCCTGTGGAAAAGATTGCCCTTGCTGCGGGCACCATTGCCGCTCAGTTGCTGACCGGCCTTACTGCCCAGGTGCCGCGTCGGGCTGTGAGCGCCGGCTGAATCCGGGGGCCAGCAGCAAGAACGCCACGGTAGCAAGCAGGTAAATGGCGCCAGTAAGGGCCAGCCCGCCAGAGATGCCCATAGAAGCAAAAAGGCCGCCCACCAACAGTGGGCCTAGCATTTGCCCGAACTTGTCGGCCGCCCGCATGACGCTGGTCGCACCTGCGGCTCCGTACCGTTGAACGTTGTTCAGCCCCAGCATATACGCCGTCTGGGCGCCGCCTGCGAAACAGCTGGCGAGTGCCAGCATCACCACGGCCACGGCGGCCGCCAGGATGCCGCTCGCAAAATAAAGGCTTAACATGCCCGCGCTGCCGATCAGGCCGCCCGCAACGATCCATTGTTTTTTGCTGACGCTTTGGTCGGCGAGCCTGCCCATATACGGACCCACGTAAATTACAAACAAGCCGTATAGCATCAAGATGCGTCCGACGCTGGCCGCCGTGGCGCCGTGAGCGTCAAGATAAATAGGGAGCGCATAAGTCAGCAAACCCACCTGCGCGATCGAAAAAGGTACCACGCAACCCAGCAGCAGCATGCCAAAGCCACGAGACAATAATAGTCCACGAAGCTCGGCCCAAGACGTTCTCGACCTGACGACTGACGCCGAAATTTTCCCGGCACCAGCCCCTGTCTGACGATAAGGCCACATCAAAGTCAGCACGCCGATAGCCGGCAAGCACAACAAGCCGGCGGCGACCAGGAAGACTGTGTTGAACCCGGACTGCTGCAGCAGCATGGCTCCCACGGCAGCACCCGATAGATGTCCTGCAAACAACCCCGCAATCACCGTGGCCATATTACGGCCTCGATAAGCCGCGGGGCTGCGTGTCACGATAAAGCCCTGTAGTCCCATCCACGTCAGTCCATACCCCAGTCCCACAAGGCCGCGCGCCAGCGAAACAGACATCAGGCTATCGGCTCCGGCGCACGCCAGATTCCCCAACATCGATACGAACAGGCCCGCCAAGACTGGGGTTTGCCAGCCACGGCGGTCTGTCAGGCGCCCCGCCAACAGAGCGGTTAGCAAACCGCAGCCCATCTCGGCCGCGATAGGCACGGCCATCAAGAATTCCGCTGCATCTGCCGCGCCCGCATGGTCCAGCAAGGACCGCGCGAAAATCGGCAAGAAACTTAGCGGCAGCGCCAAGGCAAACAGAAAACCGAACATGATGGGCCGTACGATCTTGCCAATATCCGACTCATCATCCAACCCTTGCGGATCGCCTGATGGCGTTTGCTTGCGCACAGAAAAGGCCCTGTCCATGAGCAATGTCAGCAGTAATAAGAGTTCGACCGCGGCAACCAGCGCCACCACGGTCACCGTAGCGGCATCCATGACACGAGCTCGCACGCCCGCAGCGATGATGCTGTCATCAAGTACCAAAACCAGATGGGCCAGTACAGGCCCCGCGGCCTGCGCCTGTAGGGGGAAAACAAGCTTATCTTCCTTGAGCAGCGACGCGTCAGCCTGATTCGCCAATAAGCCGTGGGCATTGGCACGAACCAATAGCCCGCCATGCGCATCGACGATACGCAATTCCTTGACCACCGGAAACGAGCTTGCCAAGCGGGCCATAGGTCGTTCAACACCCCGCAAATGCTCTGGCGCTATCCCGTACCCCAGCACTCGGTTCAGGTCGCGCTGTAAACCCTCGCCCAGCATCTGCGAATTATCCCGGGTCACGCCAACCCAGACCTCGCGAAACGTTTGGATGGTGTGCACGGCATACACGCCTTGGGCAAGCAGTAGAACGAGCAGCGGCGCCACCATTCTGGCCTTTCCAGCGGACGCGAGCGCCTGCAACGGCAACACAAAGCGCAGCACCAACAGCAAAATCGCGACTGCACCCAGCGTCGTGATAAGCAACATTTCGAGATTGCCTTTAAGCACGGCATGCTGCTGCATGGCCTGGAGCTGAACATCAAGAATCAGCGCCCCCTTGACCTCAGCGCCGCGCTGCTCCAATGGCACGGCAAACTGCAAGCGGTTGCCATCGCGCCGCTGCGCCGTGCCCGACGACCGGCGTGTGCCCTGTATCTGGTGCTGATCGTCGCCCGCATCCAAGGTATGCAACAACCGTTCAGCGCTTGGCGGTTCACCTCTGGACGCCAAAATACGGCCATCGGCCAGCACCACGCTCGCGCCCAGCAAATCGGGAACCCTGGTCTCCAATTCGCCTAACAGTCGGTCCAGCCCAAAGAATTGGCTCAACGGCTTGCCAAGGTCTAATCCCGTTTGAATTTGCGCTGAGGTCTGCCTGGCCATCAGTTCCACACGAGCCGCTGTATTGTCAGCGATCGAGCTATTCAATGCCGAAAGGCTTAGCGATCCAATCAAGCACTGCGCCAGCAGCAACACCAGCAGGCATGCCAGCATGATGTCGCGCACGGGGCGGCGCTTGCTTGCCGCCATAGTCTTCTTATTCATGTTGCGTGACAATTGCGGATCGCGTGGCCCGCCCTTTTGTGAACGATAGTTGCAATAGTAAATTACAATTCCAAGCAAATGTACGCTTCCTTTGCGTTGCGGCGGCAACTCCTAGAGGCTTGCCAACTCATCTGCGCCTTCGCGGGCACGACACCTGTTCAATAGAGCGTTCCACTATGCGTTTGACCTCGCTGCGCAGCAAAATATTCTTACTCGTTGGCGTTACCCTTTTAGTGGGCGCGGTCGTCGTGATGCTGGTAACCGAGCGCGACGTGACCAGCACAGTTGTCGCCAGTGAAGAAGTCGCCGTGCGCAACGTTTTGAACCTTCTGACGAAAGATAGCGAAGCCCGCTGGGGCAGTTTGCTTAGCGACAAAATCTCCACGGTTCGTACCGGACGCGAGCAGCTCGTGCAATTGGGGGCGATCGTGGAGTCGGTTCTGAACATGTATGCCCGCCAGGTGGACAGTGGTGCGCTTAGCAAGTCGGCCGCGCAGGATCTCGCCCGCGACTGGATCAACCGTCAAGGAATTCACAAACAACGCTATAGCTTCGTGTTCGATCGCAAGCTGGTTGCGATAGCCAGCGCAAGCCCCGATATGCTCGACCTGAATCTATCGAATATCAAGGATTTCAAAGGTAACGCCCTCGCGGCAACGGCGTACCAAGAAGCGCGCACCACGGGCCAAAGTTTTGGCATCTACCGCTGGCCGGCGCCGGGCCATTCCGGTAACGAAGAACCAGCCAATAGCGAACTGCGCTACGCCTATTTCGGCTACTTTGAACCCTGGGACTGGATCTTCGCCTTGACGGACGATGCGCAAGCGATCGTCACCCAGTTCGATTTGCGGCGCAAAGAGATGGAGACCTCCATCAGCGAGGTCATGAAGTCACTGCGTCTGGCGGAATCGGGTTTCGCATTCATCGTCACGGGCGACGGCAAACTGCTTTCCCCCTTGCCCGCTGCTCACACTGAACTGCTCGACGTGCAGGACGAGACGACGGGACAAACCTTGCGCCAGTCGTTGGCCACTACCCCCGGCGACGGCCAAATCCTCTCTCTGCAATTTGATCCGGCGGGCGACCCGAAACCATGGCAAATCGCTGCGGCCCATTTCAAGCCGCTGGGCTGGACCATCATCGCCGCCGTACCGGCCGAAGACTTGACGCGCGCTGCGACCGATCTGCGCAACCGCCTGGGTTGGGTCTTTCTTCTTGTGCTGCTCGCTTCCCTGGGCGTGGCCTGGGCGCTTTCAGTCCGCCTGACCCGACCGCTACAACAGCTTAGCGACTTCGCCCGTGCTTTGCCCGAGCAAGACCTGAGCACCGCCAGCCCTATTCCAGAGCATATCAAGCGCTTGCCCGCCAAGCAGCCGGACGAAGTCGGGCGCCTGGCGGCCACCTTCATATTCATGGACCAGCAGCTACGCGAAAAAATCGTCAGCCTGCTGCGCGAAACGTCCAGTCGCGAGCGCTTCGAAAGCGAGCTTAATATTGCGCGGGATATCCAGATGGGCTTGCTGCCTATCCCGCTGGCCTCAAGCGTTCTGGAAAAGATCGACCTGTACGCCACCATGATCCCCGCCAAGGAAGTCGGTGGCGATCTGTACGACTATTTCCTGCTGGCCGATGGCCGCCTTTGCTTTGCCATTGGCGACGTATCCGACAAGGGCGTCCCAGCCGCGCTGTTCATGGCGGTCACCCGCACCCTGATCCGCGCGTCCGCCGAAGACGAAACCGACCCCGCGCGACTGATGGAACGCGTCAACAATCGGCTGTCCGAGAACAATCCCAACATGATGTTCGTGACTCTCGTCATTGCTGTGCTGGATTTGGCCACGGGCGATCTGGACTGGGCCAACGGTGGGCACCCACCTTTGTGCGTCGTCGGCAGCGCTGGCGAATTACGCCTGCTCGAAGAACGCAGCGGCCCTGCCTGCGGCGTACAAGACGGGTTGAACTACCGCAAATTCTCGACACAGCTGACACCCGGGGAAATTCTACTGGGCTATACCGACGGCATCACCGAGGCAGTCGGGCCGGACGGCAGCCTTTATGACGAGCACCGATTGTTCCGGCAACTGAAAGACGTGCGCCATAGTGGCGCCAAGGAACTGGCTGACCGCGTCTTGCAAGACCTACAGCAGTTCGTACAGCAAACAGAACAGTCTGACGACATCACCCTGATCGCCGTAAAAAGGTCTTCGACATGATCCGCATCCTTACGCTTGTACTGTTGCTTGCCACAAGCCAGTTGCTCTCGTCCCTGTCGCTGGCGCAATCGGCCAACGCGTCACCCCCGAATCACGTTCAGGTTTTTCCCACGTCTCCGGTCAGCAAGCCTGATGGCGCGCGCTGGCGCATCGCTTATGTAGAAAGCGGTGACTACGCGGATTATCCACTGACCCTGGGCGAAATCGCCGATGGCCTGCATAGCCTCGGCTGGCTGCGCTTCAAAGAGAACCGACCGCAGAACCTGTCCGGCGTCGAACTATGGAAATGGCTAGCCAGAAACACCGATAGTTCACATCTGGAATTCGTCGAAGACGCCTATTGGCAGCCGGGCAACTTCGACGCACAAAAGCGAGAACCCATGCGCGCGGCCTACGCAAAGCGCATCCGGGAACGAGGCGACATCGACCTGACAATAGCCATGGGCACCTGGGCTGGTCAAGACATGCGCAGCCTGGGACCCCTGGTTCCCACGATAGTGGGCTCGACCAGCGACGCCATAGGCGCAGGAATTTCTGACAACGCACAGGACAGCGGCCGCGACAATTTGCATGCACGCATCGAGCCTGAACGCTACGAGCGGCAATTGCGGCTATTCCATGAAATCGTGCCCTTCAAGACCCTGGGCATTGTGTACGAAGACAGTCAGGCAGGTCGCACCTACGCGGCTGTTTCGGCGGTTGAACAGGTAAGCCGAGAACTGAACTTCAAGGTGGTGCATTGCCTTGCACCATCCAGCAGCGTTTCGACCGAAACAGCCATCGCCAACGCGGTGCAGTGCTACCGGAGCCTTGCCAAGCAGCATGTCGACGCCGTGTACGTGACCTCGCATCGCGGAGTCACGCGTAAATCGATAATTGAAATAGGCGATGCGCTTGAGCACGCCAAAATCCCAAGCTTCTCGATGGGCGGGTCCAAAGACGTCGAACAAGGCATCTTGTTGAGTCTGGCACAGGCAGACGTATCGTATGTTGGCCTGTTTCACGCTGAAACCATGGCCAGGATATTCCACGGCGCCAAGCCTCGCCAGTTGAGTCAAATATGGATCGACCCGCCTAAGATCGCCCTTAATCTGGCAACTGCCCGCATCATAGGCTTTGACCCGCCGGTGGACATCCTGCTTGCCGCCGACGAGGTCTATGAAACCTCACCATAAGCGCAAATCAAATCAATTCTTTTGGATGCAAAGCCGCATGATGGGGCAACAGGCGCTGCAATCGGTCTTCGTATTGCGAAACGCTATTCCAGGTATCCAGCAGACGATCCGCTGCACTGCGCCCCGACTGCGACCACGTAGTCGGCGTAAGCCAGGGCCTGACTGAAATCCTTCGGCAGACCGGCATGAGCCACAGCCAATACATCCCAACACAGCGCTCGCACCCGCGCATCGGCCAGTCCGTGCTGCATCGCCGTTTGACGCAAAGTGCCCAAGGCTTCCCAGCCCCAATTCTGCACCAATTGCCACGCTTCATTCAGATTACTTAAAAGGCCAAGCTGCAAGGCCGACGGACCGATCAGCACATTGCGGGCGACCTCCGCCCCAGCTTCGCGCATCAGGCAGGCGTCGGCAAATCCCGCACCCGCGGCCCGGCCTTCAATATATCCGTCAACGCCGCAAGCGGCAAAGAGCGATTCCAGTCCGCCTTCCTGGCGCCAAGCGGCTTGCAGCTCGGGCATCGCCGGGAGACTGTTCAAACGATAGCGCCAGCGCGCATCCAGAAATTGCGCAATTTGGGAGTGTTCAAAGTGCATGGCATGCGGGACCAGCAACGCCGCCTGGCCATTGTCTGTGCGGCGCCCTGGCCATTCGACAGCATGCAGAAATTCGGTCAGACAGGGATCAAAGTCCGGAATCACTGTGGGGGCCGATTTGTAGTCATAGCGGTGGTCCAGCGGCAGGCTGCGCGTTACGGTACCAGGCCGGAACATCCACCGAAAATAATCGCCTAGATCTTGAAACGGCCGTGACGGAAATTCGGTCAACAAAGCGTCACCGGCAAAGCGCGCTGGTTTGAAAACGCGCGGCCAAATAGTAAGACGATTTTCCTTCAGGCCGGTTACGGCGCCGGATTCCAGCGGACTGTTGCCAAACATGGCAATACTGGCCGCAGCCAGACCCAGCACCACATTAAGCGACTGCGCGGCATGCTGTATGGGCACCGACGTATTTGGACCATTTTGTGCTTTGGCATCAATGCCTATCCAATGATGCCAGCCCCGGTAAGCCACCAGTTCCTGATAGATGGGGCGCGGCACGCACACCCTGGCATACCAGTCGGGGTCGCGGGGGCAATCCGGGTGTTGCGACACATTCAGCACGCACGCCTGCTCTGCTTCCAAGGCGTCCAGCGTATCGGCTAGTTCCTGATGCGCCAGCGCCTTCAGGGCTTCTAGACCACCGGGTTCTACATCAAGCGGCGCTGTAGCGGTTTCCAGTAGATTGAATCCATTGTCCAAGCCGCAATGAGCGGATTGCGTCTCGATGCCTACACATCGTCCCGACAGCCATTCAGGACGATAGAGATCGCCGCGCTCTTGCTTGATACGGCCCAAGACGTCAAAGTAGGATTCGACCGGATGGCTGGCGCCCGTCGCAGCGTGCGCCACCACCATCTCCATCTCGAGGCCAAGACGGGGGCGATAGGCAAAGGCAACAACCGGGTCGCCAACAGAAATGGCAGTATTCGCAGCGACATCGGCGGCCTGACGCGCCTGGGTCACGCCGCCGTTGCCTTACAGGAACAGCTGGTAGGCCGGATTTTCGGACTCATTCCAGTACGGGTAGCCCAGCCCGTCCAGGAAAGCCTTGAATGCTTTCTTGTCGGCCGGCGGAACTTGTATGCCGACCAGGATGCGCCCGTAATCGTCGCCCTGATTTCGATAATGAAACAGACTGATGTTCCATTCCGGGCTCATGGCGCCAAGGAACTTGATCAGCGCGCCCGGGCGTTCGGGGAACTCAAAGCGAAACAACATTTCGTGTTCGGCAAGTTCCGAGCGGCCACCGACCATATAACGCAAATGCGTCTTGGCCATTTCGTTCCCGGTGAGGTCGAGCGTGGGAAAGCCTTTTTTCCTGAAACTGTTGGCCAGTTTATCGGGCTCGGTCGCGGAATTGATCTGCAGACCCACAAACACATGAGCCTGATCGGGATCGGAAATACGATAATTGAATTCGGTGACGCTGCGATTGCCGATGGATTCGCACAGCCGCAAAAAGCTGCCGCGTTTCTCGGGCAAGGTCAGGGCAAATAACGCTTCGCGGGCTTCGCCCACGTCGGCGCGCTCAGCCACAAAGCGCAGACGATCAAAATTCATGTTGGCGCCACAGGTGATGGCGACCAGCGTCTTGCCTTTCCATTTGTGTTCGGCGGCATAGCGCTTGGCGCCTGCCAATGCCAAGGCGCCGGCGGGCTCGAGCACGCTGCGGGTATCCTGGAATACGTCCTTGATGCCGGCGCAAATCGCGTCGGTGTCGACCAACACGAAATCGTCCACATATTTTTTGGTCAGCCTGAAGGTTTCAACACCCACCTGCTTCACCGCGGTGCCGTCCGAAAACAAACCGACATCGTGCAAGGTGATGCGCCTTCCCGCCTTGACACTGCGCGCCATGGCGTCGGAGTCCACCGTTTGCACACCGATAATCTTGATTTCCGGCCGCAATTGTTTTACGTAGGCTGCGACCCCCGAGATAAGACCGCCCCCGCCAATCGCCACGAAAATGGCATCGATCGGGCCTGTATGCTGACGCAGGATTTCCATGGCGACGGTGCCCTGCCCGGCAATGACGTCCGGGTCATCGAACGGATGCACAAAAGTCAGCTTCTCTTTCTTTTCCAGTTCCCTGGCGTGTTCGTTAGCATCGGAAAAACTATCTCCCATCAGTACCACTTCACCACCCAGCAAACGCACTGCGTCGATCTTGACCTGCGGCGTAGTGACCGGCATAACAATGACGGCACGACAGCCCAGCCGTTTGGCCGAAAGCGCCACGCCTTGGGCATGGTTGCCTGCCGAGGCGGCAATAACGCCGCGCTTCAGGTCGGCCTGGCTAAGGTTCGCCATTTTGTTATAGGCGCCGCGCAGTTTGAAACTGAAAACAGCCTGGGTATCTTCACGTTTGAGCAGAACCTTGTTATTAATTCGAGCCGAAATTTGCGGGGCAAAATCTAGTGGTGACTCGATAGCAACGTCGTATACCTTCGAATTGAGGATACGTTTCAGATAGTCTGCGGACATGGGCGAAGATAGGTAATAAAGGGTAAACGAACAGAATACCATAGTGAATAATGCGCAAAAGCCGGTTCCGTCCGCCCATTTCAGCGATACACTACCGCGCATGGAAGCATGGATGCATTCGTCGATAGATTGGCTACTTCTTACCTTGGCTCTGCCAAGCGTAGGCCTGAGCGCTATTTTCATCGTCAGCCTTGTGTCCGCCACCCTGCTACCGCTCGGGTCCGAACCCGCAGTATTCGGCTTCATAAAAATTGCTCCACACATGTTCTGGGCCGCGATCCTGGTTGCAACCTTGGGCAATACCACCGGCGGGGCGATTAGTTACGGCATGGGCCTTGGCGCTGAAAAAGCCTTCGAGCGTTGGCGCCTGAATCATCCCGAGAAAGGCTACAAGAAGGCCGGCGGCCGCTGGCACGACTACATCAGTTACTGGCTGCACCGCATTGGCCCTCCCGCGCTATTTTTTTCCTGGGTCCCGCTTATAGGCGACCTGCTATGTGCCGTCGCCGGTTGGCTGCGGCTGCCTTTCTGGCCCAGCGTTGCCTACATGGCGATCGGCAAATTCCTGCGTTACGCCTTGATGACGGCCGCGCTGCTTTGGTTCTTTCCGAACGCCCACTAGGCCTATATCGGCCACAAATGGCATCGCCTATAGGCCAACTGGATTAAACTTCCGGTTCTCCCTTACACTATGTCTTTAAGGGCCCTCCTTTTTTCCTCGACATGAACGCCCCCCTCGCCAGTCATTTGCTTGCCGCCAAGGCTCCCCTTGCCGCTACGCCTCGTTTGCGTGAAATACCTTATAACTACACGTCTTACTCAGACCGCGAGATCGTCTTGCGCCTGCTGGGAGAAGAAGCGTGGCAAATGCTCTCCGAGCTGCGTAGCGAACGCCGCACGGGACGCTCCGCCCGCATGCTGTTCGAAGTGCTGGGTGACATCTGGGTGGTGCGGCGCAACCCCTACCTGGTGGACGACCTGCTCGACAATCCCAAACGTCAGCAGCTGCTTATCCAGGCACTGAATCACCGGCTCGGCGAAATAGACACCCGACGCGACAGCAGCGTGGCCACCCGCGACAGCAAAGTTGCCCGCCTGCTTGCTGCCGCCCGCACTGCCGTCGCCGAATTCGAGAACGAATTCGCACGCACCCGCGACTTGCGCAAGAAAGTCATACGTACCCTGTCGCGCATCACCGCCAAAGACAACGTCAAATTCGACGGCCTCTCGCGCGTGTCTCATGTCACCGACGCCACCGACTGGCGCGTCGAGTATCCCTTTGTCGTGCTAACCCCCGACACCGAAAACGAAATGGCTGCGCTAGTGCGCGCCTGTATCGAACTTGAACTGACCATCATCCCTCGCGGAGGCGGCACCGGCTATACGGGCGGAGCCATTCCCCTTACGTGGCGGTCGGCAGTTATCAATACCGAAAAACTCGACAATTTAAGCGCCGTTGAAGTCAGCCAGTTGCCTGGCGTAAGCGAACCCGTACGCACGCTGCACACCGGCGCCGGCGTCGTCACCCGCCGTATCTCCGAAGCCGCCGAAGCCGCCGGCTACGTCTTTGCGGTAGACCCAACGTCGGCCGACGCCTCCTGTGCGGGCGGCAATGTCGCCATGAACGCCGGCGGTAAGAAAGCCGTTCTGTGGGGCACGGCGCTCGACAACCTGGCAAGCTGGCGCATGGTCGACCCACAGGGAAACTGGCTTGATGTCACCCGCCTGGACCACAATCTGGGCAAAATCCACGACGCAGCCGAAGCGCGCTTCTTGCTGGAATGGTCCGACGGCAAATCCTTGCCCGGTTCAGTGCCCTTGCGTAGCGAAACGCTGGTTATTGAAGGCTCACGGTTTCGCAAGGCTGGCCTGGGTAAAGACGTCACCGACAAATTCCTTTCCGGCTTGCCGGGCGTACAAAAAGAAGGCTGCGATGGCCTGATTACCTCTGCGCGATGGATTCTGCACCGCATGCCGGCGCACACCCGCACTGTCTGTATGGAATTCTTCGGCCAGGCGCGCGATGCTGTGCCGTCCATCGTCGAAGTCAAAGACTACCTCGACGGCCCCGGCCGCGCCCGTGGCGCCGTGCTGGCGGGCCTGGAACACCTGGACGAGCGGTATCTACGCGCCGTCGGCTACGCCACCAAGAGCAAACGTGGCGGCCTGCCCAAAATGGTCCTGATCGGCGATATCGTGGGCGATGACGCCGACGCGGTCGCGATCGCCGCGAGCGAAGTCGTACGCATCGCCAACACCCGGCACGGCGAAGGCTTCGTGGCAGTAAGCGCCGAAGCGCGTAAGAAATTCTGGCTGGATCGCGCTCGCACCGCCGCCATCGCACGCCACACCAACGCCTTCAAGATCAATGAAGATGTCGTCATCCCATTGAACCGCATGGGCGAATACACCGACGCCATCGAACGCATCAATATCGAACTATCCACGCGCAACAAGCTGCGTCTGCTCGATCACTTGGAAACGTTCCTGGAAGGCGATTTGCCCATCGGGAAGATTCTGGACCACGAAGACGCAGACCATACGCGTGAAGAAGTCTTGGCCAGCCGCACCAAAGACGCCGTGCATACACTGCAGGCAGTGCGCCAGCGCTGGTCATGGCTGTTGGAAAACCTGGATGCGCCACTGGCTCAAAGCCTGGATACCTTAAGCAGTCTGGGCTTAAGCGACCTGGCCCCTGTTCTGGCACAGCGCCTCACCCAACAACCAGACGCTCGTGTGTTTGACGTGGTTCAGGACCGCAGCATACGCGTTTCCTGGAAAACCGAAGTGCGCGCCCTGATGGAGCGCTACTTCGCCGGGGCAGACTGCGCCGCCGTTCTTGCCGAAATACAGGCCATTCACGACCGCGTCCTGAAAGGACGTGTATTCGTGGCCTTGCACATGCACGCCGGCGATGGCAACGTCCACACCAATATCCCGGTCAACTCTGACGACTATGAAATGCTGCGCGAGGCCAATGAAGCGGTCGCACGCATCATGCAAATCGCACGCGACCTGGATGGCGTAATCTCTGGTGAGCACGGCATAGGCTTGACCAAATATGAATACCTGACCCAGGCCGAGCTTCAGCCTTTCCAGGACTACAAAGAGCGCATTGATCCGGAAGGCCGGTTCAACAAGGGCAAACTGATGCCCGGCGCCGACCTGCGTTACGCCTGGACCCCCAGCTTCAATTTGCTGGGCCACGAATCCCTGATCATGCAGCGTAGCGAAATCGGCTCGATTTCCAACGCCATCAAAGATTGCCTGCGTTGCGGCAAATGCAAGCCGGTATGTGCCACGCACGTGCCCCGCGCCAACCTGCTGTACTCGCCCCGCAACAAAATTCTCGCGACATCGCTGCTGATCGAAGCCTTCTTGTACGAAGAACAAACCCGACGCGGCGTCAGCCTTAAGCACTGGGAAGAGTTCGAAGACGTCGCAGACCATTGCACCGTCTGCCACAAGTGCTACAACCCTTGTCCGGTGGATATCGACTTCGGCGACGTTTCCATGGAAATGCGCTCGCTGCTGCGCGGCATGGGCAAAAAATCGTTCAACCCGGGCACGTCGGCGGCCATGTTCTTCCTTAACGCCAAGGATCCACGCGTTATCAAGGCCACCCGTACGGCCATGATCGACGTGGGCTATAAGGTCCAGCGCATGGCCCACGATTTTCTTGCTGCCCCGGCAAAGAAACAGGTCGCCGCGCCGCCCGCAACGGTGGGCAAAGCGCCCATGCGCGAGCAGGTTATCCATTTCATCAACAAGAAAATGCCCGGCGGCCTGCCCAAGCAAACCGCGCGCAAGCTACTGGATATCGAAGACGCGAATTACGTACCTATCATTCGCAACCCTGCTGCGACGACGCCCGAATCCGAGGCAGTGTTCTACTTCCCCGGCTGCGGGTCGGAACGTTTGTTCTCGCAGGTCGGTCTGGCAACCCAAGCCATGTTGTGGCATGCCGGTGTGCAGACGGTTCTGCCCCCGGGCTATTTATGCTGCGGCTATCCGCAACGCGGCAATGGCATGACGGACAAGGCCGAGAAAATCATCACCGACAACCGGGTGCTGTTTCACCGCATGGCGACCACTCTGAACTACCTGGATATTAAGACGGTGGTGGTCAGTTGCGGTACTTGCTACGACCAGCTCGCGGGGTATGAATTCGAGAAAATTTTCCCCGGCTGCCGTCTGATCGATATCCACGAGTACTTGCTGGAGAAAGGCATCGATATTCACGGGGTGCAAGGTGTGCGCTATATGTATCACGATCCTTGCCATTCGCCGATGAAGCTGCAAGAGCCGATGAAGACCGTCAAGGCTTTGGTGGGCGATACGACTATTAAGGCGGACAGGTGTTGCGGTGAGTCGGGGACGCTGGCGGTGTCTCGCCCAGATATTTCTACGCAGATCCGATTCCGCAAGGAAGAGGAACTGGCGAAGAATTCGACGGAAGTGCGCGCGGATGGCTTTAATGGCGAAGTGAAGATCCTGACTTCATGTCCTTCTTGCCTGCAGGGCCTATCCCGTTTCGAGGGCGACACGGCTATGGAGGCGGACTACATTGTGGTCGAGATGGCGCGCCATATTCTAGGCGCCGATTGGATGCAGGACTACGTGCGAGATGCAAACACGGGCGGGATCGAGCGAGTACTGGTGTAGGTGGAGTCTGCGCTTAGACGCGTGCTTTCGGGTTCTTGACCGGTATCTCGGGCTTATGTTGGTGCGTTTTTTTGAGTTCTAAACAGGCGCCAGGGGCTTGGGCTAACGCGTTTTTTGGGTTCTAAACAGGCGCCTGCGCTCGACGCCGCGTCCGGCTCAATGCGTCTGCGGTCCCATTGGGACTACCCGGGCAAGCAGCTCAGCTCGGGCGTCCGCGAACTCGGGCGAAGGACAATCCCCCGGATTGTCCTAAGCGCCGCCCTCAGACAGCGCGGCCTTGCCTCCCGACCTGAACCGCCCGCCCGGCGCACGCTTACTTCGCCTACCCCGGCATCGAGCACAGCCGCCTTTGCTTCAGGAAGCATGCCACGGTTCAGTCGCAGATAACTTGGGTTTCGGTTCATGACACGGTTTAAGCGCGGATACCCTGTCTTTGGGTTCATGCCACGGTCCAAACGCAGATAACTCGGCTTTAGGTCCATGCCATGGTCTAAGCGCGGATAACTGGCTTCGAGTTCATGTCACGGTCCAAGCGCAAATAAGTTGGCTTTAGCTTCATGCTGCGATCCAAGCGTGGATAGCTTGGCTTCAGGATCAACCCACGGACCGAGTGCAGACAATCCGACCTATGAGTCATCCCACGATCGACGCGCAGATAACTCGACTTCGCATCATGTCACCATCTAAACGCAGGTACCGCGGCTGACCAATCATGACGCGATCTAAACCCGCCCTTACGCCAATAACTGATTCGTCCACTAATCATTGCTATTAGGTGCAGAGGGTGCCCGGGGGCTGAGCGAAAGTTTGAGCGCGCCTGCCAAACGTTCTGGCTCGGGGAAAAAAGGGCCCGCATGTCCGAGCCAGTAGCGCAGGCCAAAGGCCTGGCGATGGCGAGTTCGGGCCCGCCCCGAGCCAGAACGTTTGGCAGGGAAGTCCGGCGAAGCGGACCGCAGCGATCTTTCGCCCAGCCCCCGGGCAACCTCCGCACCGGCGCAAGAACAGACATCAACGCAAGAACAAACATCGCGCAAGAACAAGCATCGCGGCAAGAACAACAATCGCCGCAAAAACAAAGGCCCTGCAAAAGAAATACCCTTACCACAATCGACCATATTTGTATACAATATTGTATATAAAATTGTCGCTACCTCGAAGGTAAGTATATGGTCGAAAAGAGAACGGACGTTGCAGTGAAAGCGCGCAGTAACGCTTCTAACGTTAGCATGGAAGAAGTAGTCGAAGTCCTCCGCACCCGCATCGTCAACCAAGACCTTCCGCCCGGCTTCAAACTCAGTGAAGCCATGCTCACCGAAGAATTCAAAGTATCCAGGCCCCGCATCCGCGAAGCCTTCGGTGTACTCGAAGACCGTGGATTAATCGAACGCATCCCCAACCGCGGAGCAGTCGTAAGCCGCCTTGAAGAGAAACAGATACTCTCGTTATTTGAAGTGCGAGAAGTCCTTGAAGCACTCGCTGTACGTCTCGCCACCGAAAAAGCGGCCTCCGGCGCATGGGACGAACTATCCAAAAACTTCGGACTCCCCGCAAAACAGGCGATCGAACGCGGAAATCTGGATTTTTACGTCGACTCCATCAACTCATTTCGACTGGCAGCCATTGCCGCCGCTGACAACCCCGTGCTGGCCGCGCAAATGGAAACCATGTTCGACCGCACCCGAGTGTTGATCCGGCGCCTGGTACTTGTACCGGGCCGAGCCGAAGCCGGCCGACAGCAGCACGAGGAAATTTTGAAAGCGATGGTCGCCGGCGATGCCGAACAGGCAGAGCGCCTTAAGCGCAATAATATTCGAAGCTCACGAGAGACATTCATCCACTACCGTAACTTCCTGATCTAGGATCGACAGACGGACAGACCGAAGATCAGTCGCCTGCTGTCGGTCCTGTCACGTTCATTGCGGCTTAATGCCAGCCCCAGCGGCAACACGCTTCCACAGTGCTACCTCTTCTTCCAGCGTCTTTTTAAATCCGTCCGCGGTATCTGCGCTAAGGGTCAGACCGCCGGCCTGGGTCAGCCGGTCCCGAGTCGCCGGGTCTTTCAGAACAAGGTTGATTTCTTTATTAAGCTTCTCGACCAACTCCTGGGGAAGGCCCGCGGGCGCCATCACGCCAAAGAACAGGCTGCGGTCGTATTCAGGGATACCAGCCTCGGCAAAAGTCGGTACATTCGGAATAAGGGGCGAACGTTTCGCGCCGGAGATGGCCAGACCCTTGGCTCGGCCCGATGAGATGACAGGCGCCGCAAGCAGAATGGTTTCTATCATCCCGTCGATTTGATTTCCTAGCAGCGCGGCGCTGGCCTCTCCATTTCCTTTATAGGGAATATGCACCAGCTTCGTATTGGTAACGCTGGAAAGGGCCTCCATCGCCATGTGAGTCGAGCCGCCAATCCCAGAGCTGCCGAAGTTCACAACACCGGGATTTTTCTTCGCGTAAGCGATGAACTCCTGCGCCGTGTTGGCGGGGAATTTGTTCGAAGCCATAAGCACGGTGGGCAGATAGCCGATCAAGGCAACGGGCTGCAGCTTTCCCAGCACCTCGCCAGCGCTTTTGTACACGGCCGGGTTCACGGCAATAGCGCTCGAGACAGTGAGCAGCGTATAGCCCGTCGCGAGGGGCTCGCGCCGCGTCCTGGGCAGCGATAGAGCCCCCTGCGCCAACCTTGTTCTCGACGACTACGGGTTGGTTCAAGCGCTTGGCTAAGCCTTCGGCTATGACGCGTCCCACAATGTCGGTGGCACTGCCCGCCGAGAAGCCGATATACATCTTGATTGGCTTGGACGGGTAATCCGCCGCCACACTTGCCGCGACGGCGTTGCCTGCGCCCAGCACCGACAAACCGATGGCCAGTGCAAGCCGATTGAAGTTCCTGAACATTTTTTGTCTCCTTGGTGTGTATGTCTTGTATTTTGTGGTCGTAACAGTGGTCTGGTGTGCAGCGCTGCGGGCGCCGGCCCTTAGTTGGGCACGGCCGTCTTGCGTTTCATAAAGTAGCGATCGACGAAGCCCGTTGTCACATCGGCAGCCTGAAAGCGGGGGTCCTTCATTACTTCAGAAAGGAAGCTTGAATTCGACCCAAGACCTTCCACGACCAGTTCATTAAGTGCACGAATCATGCGCTCGATTGCCTGCTTGCGATCTTGGCCGTGAGCGATCAGCTTGGCGATCATGGGGTCGTAGAATGTTGTAATGCGGTCGCCCACGCGCACGCCTGAATCGATGCGCAGCGACACATCGGTTTCCGGCCAGTTCAGTGCGGTGATCAAACCCGGGGAAGGTAGAAAATTCTTCTCCGGCCTTTCTGCGTACAGACGACACTCGACGGCGTGCCCTGTGATGGCGATGTCATCCTGGGAAACTTTGTCTAGCCTGCCGAAGGCGTGCAAGATCTGCCAGGCAACGATATCGATACCAGTGACCATTTCGGTGGTCGGATGCTCAACTTGAATTCGAGTGTTCATCTCCAGGAAGTAAGCGGTTTCGCGATCGCGGTCGTAGATGAACTCGACCGTGCCGGCACCGCTGTACTTCTGCGTGCTGGCAAGGGATACCGCCGCGCGATGCAATTCAGAACGGACGCTAGCGGGCAGGTCGGGGGCCGGAGCCTCTTCGATAATCTTCTGAAAGCGCCGCTGCACCGAGCATTCCCGATCATGCAAATGAATGGCGCTGCCATCGCCAAATCCAAACACCTGGACTTCAATATGCCGTGCGTTGGGTACGAAGCGTTCCAGATACACTCCCGCGTCACCAAAAGCCTTGCCCGCCATGGACTGTGTAGATTGCACGACCGTATCGAGAACATCGGGACCATCCACCTGGCGCATGCCGATACCGCCCCCGCCAGCGGCCGCCTTCACCAACAAGGGAAATCCGACTTCTTCGCCGGCCTTGGCCAAGTCGTCCATTGCGTCAGGATAGAAGCGGCTGCTTCCCGGCAGTATGGGCACGCCGGCTGCCTTGGCAATGGCGCGAGCGCGTTCCTTGTCACCCATATCGACAATGCTTTGGGGCGAAGGCCCGACCCAGACCATCCCGCCTTGAATGACCGCTGAGGCGAATTCGGCGTTTTCCGACAGAAAGCCATATCCCGGATGTACCGCTGTGGCGCCGGAACGCCGCGCGGCGTCAAGAATAACGTCTACCTTAAGGTAGCTTTCACGCGCTGCGGCCGGGCCAATGGCGATCGCCTCATCCGCCAGCTCGACATGTCGAGCGTTGCTGTCGGCCTCAGAATAGACGGCAACGGTTTGTATACCCAGACGCTTGCAGCTTTGGATGATGCGGCACGCAATTTCGCCTCGGTTGGCGATCAGTAGTTTGTCTGCCATGTTGGTATCCTCGAAGGAGAAAATCAGGGCTGTACACCGTGGCGCGGTTTGCGACCAACATCAGAGCGCAGCCTCTTTTCCGCCAATTCAATAAATTCGCATAAGACGGGGCGCGTTTCACGCGGG
The DNA here is from genome assembly GCA_963706785.1 of uncultured beta proteobacterium. Lineage (GTDB taxonomy): Bacteria > Pseudomonadota > Gammaproteobacteria > Burkholderiales > Burkholderiaceae_B > Pollutimonas. Next base: position 94,976 of record CAVPNJ010000006.1, on the reverse strand, counting down.
TCAATAATTTCTTCGACGGCGAAGGCCTCAGCTGTCCTGAACGGAGAGGCATACGGCTTGAATTCGGCCTCGATTTCCTTTTCACGCGCAAGCGGATCGGGCGCCGCCATGATGTCTTTACGGAAGGCCGCGGCCACCCCGCCTTCAACAGGTAGGGAACCCCATTCGGCCGAAGGCCAGGCCAGCTTCAGGTCAATGTCGTTTTTGTTGCAGGTGGCCATGCCCGCCATGCCGTAGCACTTGCGGATCACCAACGTGATCGTCGGCACACGCAGTTGACCGGCAACATACACCGCACGCATGCCTTCACGCAGGGTGCCTTCTTGTTCTGCTTTCAGTCCAACCATGAAGCCCGGCACATCCACGAAGAAGACCAGCGGAATATGGAAGGTGTCGCACAATTCCATGAAATGAATCTGCTTTCGTGCTGAGTGTACGTCCATGGCGCCGCCATAGACCATGGGATTATTGGCGATGAACCCCACCGGACGACCATTCAAACGAGCCAGCATGGTGATTACAGACTTACCGTAGCTAGGCTGGATCTCGAAGTGAGAGTCCTCATCACACACCATACGCACCAGTCGGTGCATGTTGTAGGCCTGGGTCCGTTTCTCGGGCACGATAGAGGCCAAGCGATCGTCCATGCGGTTGACCGGATCATTGCACTCTGTGACCGGCGGCAGTTCCCACACATTACTGGGCATAAAGCTTAGGAAACGGCGAATTTGCTCAAGGGCCTCGTCCTCAGAGTCGGCGGCGTTATGAATGGTGCCGCCAGTATCCACGGCGACCTTGGTGCCGCCCAGGTCGTTTTTGTCTATGGTTTGACCCAGTGACCGTTTCACCACGGGAGGCCCGGCAGCGAAGATTTGGCTGGTGCCGCGAACCATGACCGAGAAATGCGAGAGAATTGCCCGCCCAGCCGGCCCTCCGGCGGCGGTTCCCAAGACAGCGGACGCGACAGGGACTTCGCCCAACAGCTGCACCGATTGCTCGAAGCCGTGTACCCCCGGAAACACACTATGGCCGCGCCGCTTCAGCGAGGTCACGCTGCCACCGGCGCCATCAATCAAATTGACCAGCGGGATGCGGTAATGATGCGCCAGGTCTTCAATGAATCCCCCTTGGCCGCCCTTGCGGCGAGCGCTGCCGAAGGTCGTCCCGCCACGTACGGTGAAGTCCTCTCCACCGATGGCAACGGGGCGTCCGTCGATCTTGGCCAAGCCGGCGACATAGGGTGCCGGTGTTACCGAGACCAGTCGTTTGCTTTCGTCATAGCTGCCAGTTCCGGCCAAGGTCCCGACTTCGCGGAAACTGCTGGCATCGACAAGTTTTTCGATGCGCTCGCGCACAGTAAACCGGCCAGCGTGGTGCTGACGTTCGATAGCGACTTCGCCACCCATCTTCCTCGATTCCGCACGGCGGAATTCGAGTTCGGCAAACTTGTCGTCAGGAGACTGCTGCGCCTGCGACCCTAAGCCAGGCATAACTACAGATTCACTGGAATGTTTCATGCTTCGACCCTACCCAATACTTGATCTTCGTCGACACTGTTGCCCGGCTCGACGCTTAACGACGCGAGCACGCCAGACTCGGGCGCTTCGACAGGGATTTCCATCTTCATTGATTCCAATATCATGATGACGTCGCCTTCACTGACTGTGTCGCCTACGGCTCGTTCGATTTTCCAAACGGTTCCCGTGACGGGCGAAATGATGTCGATCTGTGGCATTACTGCTTCTCCTTGAACTGCCGACCGCCGGGCGGCTTAGCCTTGGTGGGACTCGACCTTTTCGGTTTCGTCTGCTCTATAAATAATCTCTTGCGCGGCAAGCTGGCCGAGCATCTCTGGCGTCAAGCCCAACAGCTCTGTCAGAACCGCATCGGTGTCCTGCCCAATATCGCGTCCGGCCCAACGAACCGCCCCCGGCGTCCTAGACATTCGCGGAACGACGTTCGCCATGGCTACCGGCCCCAGTTCGCGGTCCTCCGGCGTGACGATCATGTTGCGGGCCTGATAGTGAGGGTCCGCAAAGATCTCTTCCATGTTGAAAATGCGAGAAGCCGGCACGCCGGCCTCGCCAAGTAGGCGCTCCAGTTCCCCAAGCGTGTGCCTCGATGTCCATTCGCTGACGATGGCTTCCGTGGCGTCTTCATGCTGTGCTCTTGCGGTCGGCGTGGCGTAGCGTGGGTCATCCAGCAGTTCGGTCATGCCCATGACGGCAACCAAACGCTTGAAGATGCTCTGGGATCCGGCCGTAATATGGATGTAGCGGCCATCTGACGTCGGGAACAAGGTGTTCGGCGTATGGCCGGGCAGGCGCGAGCCACAGCGCCGCGCGATCAGGCCCAACTGCTGAAAAGCTGGAATGTGGGGTTCCATGAAACTGAATGCGGCCTCGTAAAGTGCAGAGTCAATGACTTGTCCGCGCCCCGTACGCTGGCGATCCAATACGGCCATCACCGCACCGAAGGCACCGTAAAGCCCCGTGATGTAGTCCGTCATGGACACGGCCACCCGCGCTGGCGGGCGATCAGGATCGCCCGTAACTTCTCGTACGCCGCTGAATGCTTCACATACCACGCCATAGCCAGGACGCTGGCTGTACGGACCGTCTTGTCCGTAGCCACTGATGCGCACCAGAATCAGACCCGGATTCGCCGCCGATAAAGTTTCATACCCCAGGCCCCAGCGTTCGAGCGTACCGGGCTTGAAATTCTCGATAACTATATCTGCCTTTTCGCACAACTTACGGACAATCTCGCGCCCTTGTTCTTGGTGCAGGTCTACCGAGATAATTTTCTTATTGCGCAGTATGGACGCACCGTACAAAGAGCGACCGTCCTTCTGGTTGCCCATATAACGAACGGCGTCCCCTTCTTTTTGTTCGACCTTAATGACTTCGGCACCGAAGTCGGCCATCAGCCGCGCACAAAACGGCCCCGCTACCGTGGATCCCAACTCGATTACCCGATAGCCCGACAGCGGCCCGTTTTGCCCTTCGCCGCTACCGCTTTCTTGCCTATTCATGTCTCTGTTCCTACCCGCGTATAACAGTCACAATAAAGTTTGCTTCTTTTCGGATGAGTCTACAATTCCCTGACAAATACTGTCAACGAAATTGTATACATTTTTGCAATTAAGTTGTGACAAACTTTTATATAGCGGAAAAGGCAGGCGAGCCGTCGCCTACTTAGCGGAGTTTGAGCGCCAGATATCGTCGTTCGAAGCGTCGATGCACGGGCGTATTAATCAGCGACGGATAGCGTTGAAAGAGACGCACGTATCATCCAGCGATGCACCAGATATGGGGGTCGACAAAGAGATGAGAGTTGCCTTTGCTGAGGCGATAGAAAGCGCGCCTATTGATGTGCTCGGGTACCCAAGGGAAGACAGAAACGCCTAACGTGCGGGCTATTGACTGTTATTTCTGGATAATGCTTTTTGAGTTCTTAACCGGTGTCTGTGCTTGGCGCCGGGGCTGGCTCAATGCGTTTGCGGTCCCGTTGCCGGGCCTACCCGGTCTCAGGCCCCAGTCCGGGCGCCCGCGAACTCGCGAAACGGACAGCCACTGGCTGTCCGTAAGCGTCCCGCTCGAACAGCGCGGTCTTGTATCCCGGCCTGGAACCTGTGCCCGGCGCACGCTTACTTCGCCTACCCCGGCACCAAGCACAGACACCTCGACTTAAAATTCATGCGGCGACATAGACCCGTTCTTGCGAAGATCAATAGGGCGCGCCCGATGATCGCCGGTAACAGACGTAGGACGCCGCGCCTCGCCGCCCGTCGCCGCTACAAGGTGCATCGCTCTGTCCGACGGCCGCCCGATCCATCGGCCGTCTCAAGGACAAACCAGGGGGATTACGCATCGTGCCACGGCATAGATTCGTTCTTTCAAAATCGATAGGGTCATCCGACGATAGCCGGTCACAGCCGTAGGACGCCGCGCCTCGCCGCCCGTCGCCGCTACAAGGTGCATCGCTCTGTCCGACGGCCCGCCCGATCCAGCGGCCGTCTCAAGGACAAACCAGAGGGATTACGCATCGTGCCACGGCATAGATTCGTTCTTTCAAAATCGATAGGGTCATCCGACGATAGCCGGTCACAGCCGTAGGACGCCGCGCCTCGCCGCCCGTCGCCGCTACAAGGTGCATCGCTCTGTCCAACGGCCGCCCGATCCAGCGGCCGTCTCAAGGACAAACCAGGGGGATTACGCATCGTGCCACGGCATAGATTCGTTCTTTCAAAATCGATAGGGTCATCCGACGATAGCCGGTCACAGCCGTAGGACGCCGCGCCTCGCCGCCCGTCGCCGCTACAAGGTGCATCGCTCTGTCCGACGGCCCGCCCGATCCATTGGCCGTCTCAAGGACAAACCAGGGGGGATTACGCATCGTGCCACGGCATTGCTAGGTCCGGGGTCAACAATCGGTTCGGTTCAGTGATCATGGCCACACGGTGCAAAGTCCCGCCGAGCGCCGACTGACTTCGGATCCGCGAAGACGCCACCACGATCCACCAACCATGGCAGGCATACCCTGCTATTTGGCGCATAAATTCCTGCCATGGCATACCCAGCCCGTAGACCAATAACCGAGGCCGTCCAATTATCAATACCACTAGGTGCAGCGGGTGCGCGGGGGCTGGGCGAAAGGTTGAGCAAGCCGGCCGCGCCGTTGGCGTCGGGGACACAAGGGCGAAGCTGCTTGAGTGGGACGCTTGTCAACAGTCCTGAGGACTGTTGACCCCACGAGTTCTTCGCCCGCCCCGAGGACAGCGGCGCGGCCGGGAAGCCCGGCGCAGCACGGGCCGCAGCGAACTTGAGACCAGCCCCCGCGCACCCGCTGCACCGGCGCAAGAAACCGCTAACGCAAGAAAACCGCTAACGCAAGGAAACGGCTGGCGCAAGGGACCGCGAGCGCAAAAATACAGACAACGTAAAAATCAATCAGATCGGAAACGCGAACGGCATCCAAATATGAAGGCATCCCGGGGACGAGGGAGATCCGAACACAAAAATTCCGACACTCTCGGACAAAGACGTTCCCGGAACCCCGTCACCACTACGGCCGTTGCAATACCAACAGCCCGGTCAAAGCTAAACCCGCATCAAGGCGAATCGTTATTGAAACTGCAAACCGTATAGATATCCAGCCCAGTATCCTTCAACGCCTGCGACCCGCCCAACTCCGGCAAATCGATAATCGCAGCCGCCTCGACCACATTCGCACCCAAACGCTGCAGCAACTTCGCAGCCGCCAGCATCGTGCCACCCGTAGCGATCAAATCATCGATCAACAACACCCGCTGACCCGGCCGCACCGAATCCGTATGCATCTCTACCGCAGCATTCCCATACTCCAGCGAATACTCCTCCGCCACCGTCTGAAACGGCAACTTACCCTTCTTGCGCACTGGAACAAAACCTAAATTCAGCTCATAAGCCAACACAGAGCCTAGAATGAATCCACGCGCATCCACACCGGCAACCAAATCCAAACGCTGCCGCATATACCGGTACACAAACATATCCACCAGCACTCGAAACGATCGCGGATCTTGCAGCACTGGAGTGATATCTCGGAACGTAACGCCGGGTCTGGGCCAATCGGGAACACTACGAATCGTCTTGAGAACGTAGTCGGCAGGATCAATATGCATGTAAATCGCCAAAACTGAAAAAGCAAAAAAGAAAGATCCGAACAAGCCAGCCATCATACCTATTGCGCTTGATCGGCCTAGGCATAACTATACGCGGCCAGTCCTTACCCCGGCTTACACAATCGCTCCAGTTACAAATAAACCACAACGTCAATGTGCGTTTAAAATCATCAGATGGAAAAAACACTGAACGCCGTGCCAGCCGAAATACCGCCGCCCACTGTCGTCATGGCAGAACAAATGCTGGCGTCCGCGCATCGCACCTTCCAGACCGAAATAGCCGGTTTGAAAACCGTGGAAGCCAGCCTCGACCACAGCTTCCAGGAAGCCGTATCGATGCTGCTCGCTTGCGAAGGCCGAGTCGTCGTCACGGGCATAGGCAAATCGGGCCATATTGCCCGAAAAATCGCCGCCACCCTCGCCTCTACCGGCACCCCCGCATTTTTTATGCATGGCGGGGAAGCCATCCATGGCGACCTGGGCATGCTGACCCGGCAAGACATCGTACTGGCCATCTCGTACTCCGGCGCCGCGCACGAACTTTTAACCGTACTATCGGTTGCAAAACGTATGGGCGCCCGCCTTATCTCCATAACCGGCAACCCTCGTTCGGAACTTGCCCGAAATGCCGATCTGCACCTGAACGCGCATGTCGATCAAGAAGCTTGCCCGCTGAACCTGGCACCCACCGCCAGTACGACGGCGGCCTTGGTGCTAGGCGATGCCTTGGCAGTGGCCTGCCTGGAAGCGCGCGGATTCAGCCGTGAAGATTTCGCCCGGTCGCATCCAGGCGGCGCTTTGGGTCGGCGTCTGCTGACTTTTGTCCGTGACGTCATGCGCAAGGGCGATGCCCTTCCCATCGTGCCTATCGACACGAAAATTCCGCAGGCCCTGGTAGAGATGTCGGCCAAAGGCATGGGCATGACCATCGTGGTTGACGATAAACGCCTTCCCATTGGCATATTCACCGACGGCGACCTACGCCGGCTGATTGCCAAACATGGTGATATCCGCCCGCTGACTGTGGCCGACGGCATGAGCCGCAATCCCAAGACCGTCGCCCCAGGCGCGCTGGCCATTGAAGCCGCTACGCTGATGGATGCCGGCCGTTTGAACCAAATGCTCGTGGTCGACGATACCGGGCTATTATTAGGGGCTTTACATATGCACGATTTGCTTGCCGCCAAAGTCATCTGAAACCCTATAAGAACATGAACCTGCCGACGATTGCCCACCCCGCCGAAGCCCTCATCCTGGCAAAACTTTCGCCTGCCGTGATTGAACGCGCGCGCCAGGTGCGCATCATGGCATTCGATGTCGATGGCGTACTGACCGACGGCAAGCTGTGGTACGGGGAAAACGGCGAACTAATGAAATGCTTCAATTCGCTTGACGGCCACGGGCTGCGTCTTATGGGGGAAAGCGGCATTACCGTGGCACTGATCACAGGCCGCGAGGGCCCGATTCTTGCCCGCCGCGCCGCCGAATTAGGTATCGCACTGGTGCACCAAGGCATACGCGACAAGTCTCAGGCCATCAGCGACCTCGCGCAAGAGCACGGTTGCTCTTTAAGCGAAGTCGGTTATATGGGCGACGACATCATCGATCTTCCCGCGCTTCAGCGCGTTGGGTTTGCGGCCAGCGTACCGAATGCACCGGTGTACGTATCGCAGGTGGCGCACTGGACTTCCTCCAAGGCGGGCGGGTCCGGCGCCGTACGCGAATGCTGCGATTTGATCCTGGCGGCGCAAGGCCGCCTTGGCATTTTCTTCACTCAAAGCGCCAAGTTAATGAGCGGCGTGATCCAATAAGCCTATGAAAGAACGCGCACCCGCCCTTATAGCCATCTTCTTGCTGCTAGCACTCGTGGTCGGCACCTGGTGGGCAACGGGCTATGCGCAACGCGCGGTTGCTATCGATCCGCCGCGGCGTATCACCCACGAACCAGATTCCTGGGCCAGCGACTTCGTCATGCTGCGTACCGATGTGGCAGGTGTTGCAATAAATCGGCTCGAAGGCGCCTACATGAGGCACTTCCCCGACAATGATTCGTACGAAATCACTAAGGCAAAAGCCATAGGTCAGCAACCGGGCTCACCGATTACGATAGGCATCTCAGACACCGCAGTAATGGATCAGAACGGCGAACGGGTCGTTATGACGGGTAATGCCCATGTCCACCGTCAGGCCGACGAAGATCGCCCGCCGCTTGATGTAACCAGCGACGAACTTACCATCATGCCCGACGACAACATATTGTTTACCGATAAACCGGCACATGTGGTCAATGGCAATTCCACCATGGACGGCAAAGGCATGCGTTACGACAACAACACCCGCCAGTTGCAAGTCTTTTCCGCAACCGATGTGAAAATTTCCGGCCAGGACTCCAGGCCAGCCAAATCCGCTAAACCCGACACAAAAAAAAATAAACCATGAATCTACCGCGACTTACCTCTTTTGCAGCGTGGATGGCAGCTTCGGCACTGGTCTGTGTTGCCGCAACAGCACACGCCCAAAAGGCAGCACCTCCACCCGCCGAAGAGCCTGACACTCTGATTCTGTCCGACACCCTTAATTACGACGACCTGAAAAAGGAAAGTATTTTCACCGGCAATGTCATCATGACGCGCGGCGCCATGACACTGAACTCCGACAAACTGACCATGCGCGAAGACGCGCAGGGCTTCCAGTATGGCACCGCAACGGTCGAACCGGGCAAGCTTGTCTTTATCCGCCAGGAAAACCCGGAAAAGTTCGAAGTCCTTGAGGCCCGCGGCGTGCGCGCGGAATACGACGGCAAGTCAGACAAGTTCGAAATGATAGGCAAGGCCATCGTCACCCGCTTTATTTGCGGCAAGCCTTTTGATAACGTCAAGGGCCAGCGCGTCATCTACCATTCGAAGACCGCTACCTACGAAGCTTACGGCGGACCCGATTCGGCCGCTGCCGGCGGGCGCGTCCGCTCTTTGGCTCGTCCTCAGGCCAGGGCCGACGCCGCAGTTGCTGAATGCAAGGCAAAATCGGCTCCGTGAAAGTAATGCCCGCCGCATCATCTGTTTTACAAAAGTAGCGACTATTTATGTTTTCTTCCGACAAGCCGAAATCCGGTGGCATCCGTTCGCCGAGTGCCGCTCACGGCAGCCTTAGCGCCACCGGCTTGCGCAAAACCTATGGCAAGCGCACGGTTGTACACGATGTATCCCTGTCAGTGGACAGCGGTGAGGTGGTGGGATTGCTCGGGCCCAATGGCGCGGGCAAGACAACCAGCTTCTATATGATAGTCGGCATCATCCCCACTGACGCAGGCCGCATTGAAATCGACGGGACCGCCATCACCAGCATGCCCATGCACAAGCGGGCACGAATGGGGCTGTCGTACTTGCCCCAAGACGCATCGGTTTTTCGCCGCCTTACGGTCGAAGAGAACATACGCGCGGTTCTGGAACTACAGCTGGATGACGATGGCCAGCCCTTGTCATCGGCCCAGATGGGGGAATACCTGGAATCGTTGATTGACGAACTTCAGATCGGGCATATTCGCCGCAATACCGCTATTTCTCTTTCGGGCGGCGAACGCCGACGCGTCGAAATCGCGCGGGCCCTCGCGACCCATCCGCGGTTTATTCTGCTGGACGAACCCTTTGCCGGTGTGGATCCCATTGCCGTTATTGAAATTCAGCGCATTGTGCATTTTCTGAAGGGCCGCAATATCGGCGTGCTGATCACCGACCACAACGTGCGGGAAACGCTGGGCATTTGCGATCGGGCCTACATCATCAGTGAAGGAAAAGTCTTAACTAACGGACATCCGAACGACATCATCGACAATGAAGCCGTTCGCAAGGTTTATTTGGGCAAGAATTTCAAAATGTGAAGCCCCAAGTGGGCCGTAATGCCACTTAAAGCGCGAAACAACGCCTGCTTTGAATTGCACCCTGGAAGTTGGATCATTATCCAGCCTTTGGGGTGTTTTTCATTGGGTTCAACTTTTTTAGCTTACTTCTTCGGCACGAGGCCCACAAGCGCCAGAATGTTTGATCTGGCACACTTGATTTACTGTACATAATCTATACACTGAAATCATTACTTGGCCATTACAAGGAGACCGCCGCCGCCCTTACCGCGCATACTGCGCACCCCATTTTTTACAAGGAGAGCACTTATGAACCTGAGCATTACTGGTCGTCATTTAGATATCACTCCCGCTATACGCGAATACGTAACCGAGAAACTGGCGCGAGTCGCCCGACATTTCGATAATGTCATCGATACCCAGGTCATACTCTCGATCGAGCCGCTAAAACACACTGCCGACGTCACCATGCGCTTGCGCGGAAAAGACATCCACTGCGAAGCCAGCGACGAAAACCTGTATGCCGCAATTGACTTGCTGGCTGACAAGATCGACAGGCAGGTGATCAAATACAAATCCAAAATACAAAGCCACGCTCACGAGCCTGTTAAACGGCAGGAAGTTCCTGCTACCGAGTAAACTCGTCCCCAGCTTTTGCCGCGCCAAGGAAGCCAGCATGGCTCGTTCACGATAGAAGCGCAGCGCAAAACCTGGCAATCTGGCCTCAATCGCCCTTAGTGATTGGGGCCTTAGTTATGTTGCTTTGTAAGGCGAGGCCCAAACCCCATATAATGACACCATGAACTTAATGTCGCGTATCTTGCCGCTATCGAACGTGGTGCTTGATTTGGCTGTCACTAGCAAGAAGCGGGCCTTCGAACAAGCCGGCCTACTTTTCGAGAACCATCACGGGATCGCCCGCACGGCGGTCTTTCAAAGTCTTATTGCGCGTGAACGGCTCGGTTCAACTGCGCTGGGGCATCAAGTAGCCGTTCCCCACGGTCGCATCAAAGACCTTAAAGAGCCCTGCGCGGCTTTCATCCGCCTGGCCGACCCTGTGCGCTTCGACGCCACCGATGGCCGCATGGCCAGCCTGTTGTTTATTTTGCTGGTTCCCGAAACCGCAACCCAAATCCATCTTGACCTGCTGGCCGAAATCGCAAAGCTCATGTCGGACTCAGGGCTGCGGCAGGCTCTATCCACGGAAACAGACCCCAATGCCGTACATCGGCTCTTGACCGGCGCACCAGCATAAGGCGAATGCCATGCTTACCATACACGAACTAGTCGATGACAACGCCGACCAGATTCCCTTAACATGGATTGCCGGGACCGATTCGGCCAACCGCATTATTCCCGATGTAGGCATGTCGGGGGCCGATCTGGTCGGGCACCTTAACCTTATCCATCCGTCGCGCGTACAAGTGTTCGGCGCCGCGGAACTATCTTATTTCACTCGCTTCGACGCCAAACGCAGGATTCATCACCTTGAAGACCTGGTCGCGGGTGGTGTGCCCGCCATTCTCGTGGCCGAAGGCATGGAAGCACCCGACGATCTTCGCGATTTTTGCAATCAGCAAAAGATCCCGTTGCTTTGCACTCCGATCGACGCCGCTCAGCTTATTGATTTGTTGCGCATCTACCTTGGCAGGCGGCTAGCGCCCAAAACCACAGTGCATGGCGTCTTTATGGATGTGCTGGGGGTCGGCGTACTGATCACCGGCGAATCCGGGCTGGGTAAAAGCGAACTGGCGCTGGAACTGATTTCGCGCGGTCACGGCCTGGTGGCTGATGACGCCGTCGAACTGTCGCGTACCGCCCCCAACATGATAGAAGGCCACTGCCCGGCCTTGCTGCAGAATCTACTTGAAGTGCGCGGGCTTGGATTGCTTGATATTCGTACGATTTTCGGCGAGACCTCGGTGCGGCGCAAAATGAAGCTGAAGCTGCTGGTGCACCTGATCCGGTCTACACCCGATGCTTTCGAACGCCTCCCGGTCCAGGACCAGACCGAAGACATCCTGGGCTTGCCGATACGCCGCGTCATGCTGCAGGTTGCAGCCGGACGAAACCTAGCCGTATTGGTCGAGGCCGCCGTGCGCAACACGATTCTAGCCTTGCGCGGCATCGACACCATGGGCGAATTCATAGAACGTCAAGCGCTGGCAATCATGGAAAGCAGTCGGCGCGAATAATGGCGCCGCTGCAGTAAATCCGGGCATCCTATAGAATCAGGAGGCAAGTTTGCCTTTGCCTCCTCGAAACATGGAACCTCCATCCTCATGCTGAATATTGTTCTTATCACGGGCATCTCCGGTTCAGGAAAGTCGGTGGCGCTGCGCCTGCTGGAAGATGCCGGGTACACCTGCGTCGATAACCTGCCGGTGCGCTTTTTGCACGACTTCATCGCCAGCACCCGAGAAAGCGGTCTGGAACGCGTGGCTGTCGCGATCGATGTGCGCTCGCCGGGCGAACTTGCCGATCTGCCCGGTGTCATCACCAGTCTGCGCGCCATAGGAACGGCGTTTCGAGTCATATTCCTTGATTCCAACGATCACACCTTGCAGCAGCGGTATTCCGAGTCGCGCCGCCGGCATCCCCTTACCGACCGTTTGCAGCAAGGCGGCAAGTCGCCTTCCTTGCAAGAATGCATAGACACCGAGCGCGAACTTCTGGCGCCCCTGCGCGAACAAGAACACGTAATCGATACGTCAGACTTAACGCCGGGTCAGTTGCGTGCCTGGGTTCGCGACCTGGTACAGGCCGACCGGGCGCCTGTCGTGCTGACATTCGAATCTTTTGCCTACAAACGCGGCGTTCCTGGCGATGCCGACTTGGTCTTTGATGTACGCTGCTTACCAAACCCGCATTACGACAGCGCCTTACGTCCGCTTACAGGCCGCGACGAACCAGTAGCCAAATGGCTGGCGCAATTTGGCAGTGTTGAAACTATGATCGAAGACATTGCCGGGTTTATCCGGCGCTGGCTGCCGCTTTATATGCAAGATACGCGTAGCTATCTTACGGTCGCCGTTGGCTGCACGGGTGGCAAACACCGTTCGGTGTATGTCACCGAGCAGCTTGCGCAACGCTTCGCCGATCACTCCCCGTTACTGATAAGGCACCGCAATCAGCCCCCGCCGCCCGATATTCCATGAGCCGATTTCGATTACTCATCATCCCACTTTTAAGCCTGGCCATTTTGGCGGGCTGTTCGAGCACAAAAAAATCGGGCAGTAGTCGCGGCGGCGGATACTATCTTGATGATGGTCCGGGCGCCAACATACCCGCAAATATCGAGGCAATCCCCGACGCTCAGCCGCGCATCGAAACCCACGCCAAAGCCAATTTCAGACCCTATATGGTATTTGGCAAGCGGTACGTTCCGGTCAGCGACGAGAAGCCCTTCCGCCAGGAAGGCACCGCCTCGTGGTATGGCCGCAAGTTTCACGGCAATAAGACGGCCAATGGTGAAACCTACGACATGTATGCCATGTCGGCCGCCCATCCCACCCTGCCTATCCCCAGTTACGCCCGCGTCACCCACGCGAACAGTGGCAAGTCGGTCGTTGTACGGATCAATGACCGTGGGCCCTTTCACAGCGCGCGCATCATCGACCTGTCGTATGTCGCCGCAGCCAAGCTGGGCTTAGTGGGACCGGGCAGCGGCCAGGTGATTGTCGAAGCCATTACCAACGACGACATCCGCAACAATCGCCATACCCGACCCAAAGCGGCACCGATCGCCCCGGCCGAGCCGCCGAAAACACCGGCGCCACAAGTCGTGCAGGCCACACAGCTGAAGCCGGCTGCTTTGCCGGTTACGCGCAATGGACCAACGGCCAGGCCGTATACATCGGCAATGACGCCCGATGCTTTGCAGGCTTTGCACGACGGCGATTTGAGCGCTGAACCAAACCCGCCCGCCAAGCATGTCACGATAGGCGATGCGGCACGCGTCTATTTGCAGTTTGGCGCCTTCAGCGTTGCCCAGACCGCGCAAAGCCTCGCAGCGAAACTTAATCAGCAGATCAATCAGGTCGAAAGCCGCGTTGCATCGGTGGACACGGCCAATAACCTGTATCGCGTACAGATAGGCCCTTACCCCTCGCGTACCGCGGCGGTCAATGCCGCGCTGAACATCCGGCAGGCCACCGGCATGCAGCCCACCATCGCGCTACGCTAAAGCCAAGCGAAGTCGACAACGTGCACGTTTGATCTAAAGACCGAATCAATCGTCGGCTTTCTGCCGTGCCAAAGCCAGTGCATACAAGGTATCGCGCGGCAATCCCGTAACCTTGGCCGCCACCCGAGCCGCGTCGCGCACCGACAGCGTTTCCAGCAAGGCATCCAGCAACACCGAACTGGACGGATCCAGTGCGTCGTCCGCCACGGTTGCATCGGCCTGGTGCACAATCAAGACAAATTCACCCTGACTGCGATGCGCGTCCTGGTTCAGCCAGTCGGCGGCTTCGGCAAGCGGCATGGTCACCACCTGTTCGAAGCGCTTGGTCAGTTCGCGGGCGATCGTCAACTTGCGCAGCGGCCCGCAAACCGCAAGCATGTCGCGAATTGACGCCGCCAGCCTGTGGGGCGACTCGAACATCACGATAGGCGCCGGCACCGCGCACCAGCGCTGCAGCCACTTTTGTCGTGCGGCGGCCTTGGGCGGGGCAAACCCGGCAAATACAAAGGCCGGGTTTTCATCGGAGGTGACGCCGCTGGCCATTAATGCGGCGATCACGGCACTTGCGCCCGGAATGGCGACAACGCCGTAACCTGCCTCGCGTGCGGCGCGAACTATGCGGGCGCCCGGATCGCTGACGGCCGGCGCGCCAGCATCGGACACCAACGCCACCCGCTCGCCTTGAGCAAGGCGGTCGACAATGGACTGCGCCGCCTCGGCTTCGTTATGCCGGTGGGCGGCGATCAGGGGCGTGCTGACTCCCCACGCGTCCAGCAAAGGACGGCTGGCGCGTGTATCTTCGGCGGCAATCACATCGCAGCGTGCCAGCGTTTGCCAGGCACGCAAACTCAAATCCCCCAAATTACCGATAGGCGTCGCCACCACATACAAGGTCGCGGTTGGCCAGTGCTGGGCGTCCACACGCTCGGTGAGACGTTTCCATGTCGTTGGGGTATCTGGAAAATCGGGCGTTTCACTCATACTACGAAGCAATGCCTTAAATAAGAAAGGTAAGAATCATGGCCGACGACCAACGACTGTACGAACTGGCACGGCTTGCACAGCAGAAAGCCGTAAAAACACTGCGCCGCAAGGCAAGCATACAGGCCAAAAAACTAGCGGATCAAAGCGGCGCATGCCTGCCCGGCGCCGGCCACCTGACAGACGACCCTGAAGCGTTCTTGACGGAAACGGGCCACGAACAGGGTCTGCGTTCCCCGACACAGCGGGCGGGCGACCAGGCAGAAGATCGTGCGGGCCAACTACTACACGCTAGCGGCCTGATGATAATCGTTCGGAATCTGCGCAGCAAAACCGGCGAAATCGATCTGGTAGCCATTGATCGCAGCACCCTGGTCTTCATTGAAGTCCGCCAGCGCGGTTCACATCAATACGGTGGTGCCGCCGCCAGTGTAAACCGCAATAAGCAAGCACGACTGATCAAGACGGCGCAATTCTTCCTGCCACGGCTAAGCCGACGATATTTTCGCGGCATCACCCCCGCCTGCCGGTTCGACGTGATCACCGATGGGCCTGAAGGATTGACGTGGATAAAAAATGCTTTCGGAGAATGACCGCTTCAGCATCTTTTGCCGCCGCCGGCATAAAGCTACGCCGCATAGCCAATTAGGTTACTTTCGTTGACATTGTTTTCATTCGAACATGAGATAATCGCGGCTATGGATATGACATCTCACATGACATCGCATTTCAACGATGCAATCGATGCCTTAAAAGCCAGTTCACGCGAACTGTCCGAGCCCCTATCGGTGGCCGTCGACCTCGTATTCGGGTCGCTCGCCAATAACGGGAAAATCCTGGCTTGCGGCAACGGCGGTTCAGCGGCCGACGCGCAGCATTTCATCGCCGAACTTGTTGGCCGGTTCGAACGCGATCGCCTGCCCTTAGGCGGTGTGGCGCTTAATACCGACACCTCGATTCTTACCGCCGTCGGCAACGATTACGGCTTTGACGCAATCTTCGAACGCCAAGTGACAGCGTTAGGCCAACCGGGCGATGTCCTGGTGGCACTTTCGACCAGCGGCAATTCGACCAATGTCATCCGCGCGATCGAAGCCGCCCACGACCGTGAAATGCAAGTCATTGCACTCACCGGTAAAGGCGGCGGCAAAATCAACGAAATTCTTTACGAGACCGACATACACTTGTGCGTGCCGCATGACCGCACCATGCGCATTCAAGAAGTACATATCGTGCTGCTTCACGCCTTGTGCGACGGTATCGATGCACTTTTACTAGGAGACACGCTGTAATGCCTACACACCAACGCGCTCAACGCTTATTACTTGCCGGACTGGCTTTGAGCGGCCTTATGGCCCTTTCGGGTTGCGGGCTTCTGGTGGTGGGCGGTGCTGCCGCCACCGCCACGGTCGCAAGCGACCGCCGCACGACTGGCGAACAGGTCGAAGATCAAACCATCGAAATGAAAATCGGCGCTGAAATGCGCAAGCTTTTTAGCGACGACACAGCCCGCGTCAATGCGCTCTCTTACGCAGGTATTGTGCTGCTTACCGGCGACGTGCCAAACGAACAAGACAAACAACGCGCAGGCGAGGCCGCCAAGCAGGTCGAGAAAGTCAAAAAAGTCGTCAACGAACTTCGGGTGGGCGATATCACTCCCGTCAGCGTACGTTCGAACGACACCTGGCTCACATCCAAGGTAATGACCACCCTTATCAATACTAACGGCGTGCCGACTCGCACCATAGTCGTCACCACCGAGCGCGGCGTTGTGTATCTGATGGGCAAGGTCACCGCGCAAGAAGCCCAGATGGCCGGCACGGCGGCATCCAGCGTTACCGGCATCAACAAAGTAGTAAAATTATTTGAAATTGTCGCGGCGGAAAGCGTAATCGCGCCCTTGGCCCCGGCTGGTAAAACCACTCCGGCTCCTATCCATGACTCGGGTTCAACTGCAACCACTCCCGCCGGTTCCGGCAACGGTGTAGAAACCATGCCTGTTAAATGATGAATACCTGTAAACCGGGGCGCTGCGGTTCAGCAATCCCGGACAGCGGAAACTGATCATAATGAAAAAGCTTCTTATCGGAATTGTTGTTGTGCTGGCCCTTGCCGGGGCTGGCATCTGGCAATTTACGGGGTCGGCCAAAACTGCGCCCGACGTCACGTTCACCACACTAACCGGCGACAAGGTCACCACCCAAGACCTGCGCGGCAAAGTGGTGCTGGTCAAGTTCTGGGCGACAAGCTGCGTGACCTGTATTGCCCAAATGCCCGACACCATCCAGAATTACAAAGATCTCTCGCCCAAGGGGTTCGAGACCATCGCGGTGGCCATGCAGTACGACCCCGCCAATTACGTGAAAAATTACGCCGAAACGCGTCAGTTGCCATTTCCAGTAGCCATTGATTCGCATGGGCGAAATCGCCAAAGCTTTTGGCGACGTCAAGCTTACGCCCACCACCTTTCTTATCGACAAAGAAGGCCACATCATCAAACGCTACCTGGGCAATTACGACAAGGCCACCTTTCTGGCCACTGTTAACAAGGCGCTAGGATAGAACCCATGGCAATTACGCCATGGCAATGCATCAGGAACGTTTCACCGCCCGGGAAAGTAGTGCTGATCCCGGGTTTTTTACATCTGTAACGGCCGAAAGGCCTTAACTTTTAAAAGCGGACATGACCACATCCAGCGACTCTTCCAGCCATTCTTCTACTGTCAAGGCAGACGTATTGTCGGAAGCCTTGCCGTATATCCGACGCTTCCACGGCAAGACCGTGGTCATCAAATACGGCGGCAACGCCATGACCGAGGAAGCATTGCAGCGCAGCTTCGCCCATGATGTAGTCCTGCTCAAGCTGGTCGGGCTTAATCCTATCGTGGTGCACGGCGGCGGCCCCCAAATCAATGCTGCGCTAAAGCGCATAGGCAAAGAGGGCACGTTCATACAGGGTATGCGGGTTACCGATGCCGACACCATGGAAGTGGTTGAATGGGTATTGGGCGGCCAGGTACAGCAAGACATCGTCATGATGATCAACGAAGCTGGCGGTAAGGCGGTAGGCCTTACCGGCAAGGACGGCTGCCTGATCCAGGCCAAAAAGAAACTGCTCGAAGACAAAGACCACCCAGGCCAATGGCTGGACATCGGCTACGTAGGTGAGATCACTCATATCGAACCCGCAGTGGTCAAGGCACTGCAAGACGACCAGTTCATTCCCGTCATTTCGTCTATCGGCTATGGGCAAGACGGCACCGCCTACAACATCAATGCCGACGTGGTCGCGGGTAAGATGGCTGAAGTGCTAGGTGCCGAAAAATTAGTCATGATGACCAACACCCCAGGCGTCCTGGATAAATCCGGCGAACTGCTGCGCCAGCTTTCTGCCCAGACCATAGACGAACTGTTCGAAGACGGCACGATATCGGGCGGCATGCTGCCCAAGATTTCGTCCGCCCTGGAAGCGGCGCGCAACGGCGTCACGTCTGTGCACGTCGTGGACGGTCGCGTGCCACATTGCCTATTGCTGGAAATTTTAACTGACCGTGGCGTGGGCACCATGATCAGTTCGCGCTAATCGCCATGCGGGCTTTGCGAGGCACCGTAGCATCCCATCGTCCGCGCCGCCCTTCGGGGCCCGCGGGCCAACACGAAACCGTGTGGCTATTCGATCTGGATAACACGCTGCACGACTGCTCCAAAGCCATCTTCCAGGCCATCGATAGCGGCATGGCGAATGCGGTGGCCACCAGCCTGGATATCGACCTAGACGAGGCCAACGTATTGCGCCGACTTTACTGGAAGCGCTACGGCGCAACGGTAATCGGCATGGTGCGACATCATGGCATCAACGCCGATAGCTTCCTGGAACTGAGTCACAGCTTTGACGTCGCATCAATGGTCCATTCCGAGACCGGTTTGGCACGCAAGCTGCAGCAATTAAAGGGCCGCAAAATTCTTTTGACCAACGCCCCTTTCAAATACGCACGCCAGGTCCTCAAGACCCTGGGCATCCTGCAGCAATTTGAAGGTTTATGGGCTATCGACCATATGCGGCTACAGGGGCAGATCCGGCCCAAGCCCTCGGCCGCACTAATGAAGCAGGTGCTTGCCCGCCTGCGTGTGCCGGCAAGCCAGGTGGTGCTGGTCGAAGATACGCTGCGCAATCTTAAAAGCGCACGCCAAGTCGGTATGCGGACCGTGCATGTATTTCATCCGGGCACGCCGTTTTCGTCGCTAAACAATGGTCGATGCCATTATGTCGATGTGCGCGTGAACTCGGTAGGAAAGCTTTTGGTAGGCCGCCACGGCCTGGGTCGCCCGCGCTAGCGCGCGCGGCACACCGGGCAATCAGGATCGCGCTTAAAGCGTACCGTATTCCATTGCATGCTCAAAGCGTCCAGGCACAGCATGCGCCCAACCAGCGGCTCACCCATTCCCGTCAGTACCTTGATCGCTTCAGCAGCCTGTGTGCTGCCCACAATGCCTACGAGCGGAGCAAGCACTCCGGTTGTCGCGCAGCGCAATTCTTCGACGTCATCGGCTTCTGGAAAAAGGCAGTGGTAGCACGGTGCGTCGTCGCGCCGCATATCGAAAACACTGATTTGTCCTGCGAAACGAATCGCCGCCCCCGAAACCAGGGGTTTGCGGTAGGCGACACAGGCGCGATTCACCGCGTGGCGCGTGGCGAAATTGTCGCAGCAGTCAAGCACCACGTCGGCCAAGGCCACCTGTTCGGCGAGCGCCTCGTCGTCCAGGCGTTGAACAAGTGCTTCGACTTGCGCTTCGGGATTCAGTTGCGCCAGCATGTGCTTGCCTGACTGGGCCTTGGCCCAGCCGATACGATCGGTTGTGTGCAGAATCTGGCGCTGCAGGTTGCCGAGTTCAACCTCGTCGTCGTCGGCCAGCACGATATGCCCGACCCCAGACGATGCCAGGTAAAAGGCGGCCGGAGAACCCAACCCCCCAGCCCCAACGATCAGAGCCCGGGACTTCAACAAACGTTCTTGCGCCTCGATCCCGAACTCGTCTAACAGAATATGCCGCGCATACCGCAGCAGCTGCTGGTCGTCCATCACGGCGTCCTGATCAAACCCCCTGGAGTCAGCCTGTAACGCTCGATTTTTGGCTCAATCGGGGTTATTGGACTTTTTTTTTCAGCAGCGGGCGCGGTCTTGTCGGCAGGTTGAACGCCTTTGGGAACGGCAGCCTCACCGGCTTTTCCGCCAGCAACGGGCTTACCCTTCGCGCCGGCCGCTTCAGCTTTTTCGGCCTTGACCATTAGCGTAGGGTCCATTTTCTTGACCGGTCGCCCTTCCAGGAAGTTAACGGCCTGCTTGAGTTGGTAATCGTCGGCACCGCCAAATTCAAACATTTTCGGTTCTATCTTGTCATCTTGGCTGTCGGCGGCGGAGGCTTCTTCAGCGGTTTCGCCGTTGACAAGGTGACGCTGTAGATCGACTTCGCGCGGCAGGCGGAACAAATTGCCCTGCGCGGTGTCGTCGACCGGGATGTCGGGATCGACGCCGGTTACCTGAATCGATTTACCCGAAGGCGTGTAGTAACGGGCGGTAGTCAGCTTGATGCCGGTGTCGTCGGTAAGCGGCAATACGCTTTGCACTGAGCCCTTGCCGAAGGTGCGATTACCGATGATCTTTGGCACGCTTATGATCTTGCAAGGCCCCGGCGACGATTTCGGATGCGGACGCCGACCCTACATTGACCAGCACCACCATAGGCACCGTTTTGCTCCACGAAGCTATACTGGACAAGTAGTCGGCCGAACCGCTGCTACCGATATAGCTGCGCATATAGTCGCCTGGCTTGGCGAAATACTCGCGATTGGACGATGGCACGCGACCCTTGGTCGATACCACCAAGACGTCGGGCTTCAGGAACGCCGAAGACACGCCTATGGCGCTGTCAAGCAATCCGCCCGGGTCGTTGCGCAAGTCGAGCACCAGCGCCTTCGGAGGCGCCTTGGCGCCCAAGGCGTTCAATTGCGTGACCAAGTCAGCCGCAGTGCGTTCCTGGAACTGTGCAACACGCACATAAGCGATGTTGTTGTCCAGCATTTTGCTGCGCACGCTGCGCACCTTGATCAGGTCTCGGACAATATGGATGACCAGGCGGCTTGTCGCGGCCCTGGCGCACGATGGTGAGTTCGATAGGAGTCTTGGGTTCGCCGCGCATCAGCTTGATCGCGTCGTTCAGGCTCATGCCCTTGGTGCGCTTGCCGTCGATATGCGTGATGATGTCGCCAGCCAGGATGCCAGCGCGCGCCGCGGGCGTGTCTTCGATGGGGGCAATAACCTTGGGCATGCCATCTTCGCTGCCTATTTCGATACCCAGTCCGCCAAAACCACCTTGCGTAATGGCTTCCATTTCTTTGAAAGCCTCGGCATCGAGATACGTGGAATGCGGGTCAAGGTCGCTGAACATGCCCTTGATGGCATCGTTAATCAGTTTATGATCGGTGACGGGCTCGACATAGCTGGCTTTTTATAGCGGCGAATACATTGGCGAACTGTTGCAGTTCTTTCAAGGGCAAGGGCTCGCCTCGCTGTGCTGCCGCGGTAATGCCCAAACTTACCAATACGCCGCCGACGGCGCCCACGACTACCAAACCTAAACCGCTAAACCTGCGAGTGCTCATGCACGTTCCCGAATTAAATAAACGAGCTGGACATACAAATAGTACCGAATTTACTGCCTTAACCAAAGCAGAGGATTCACCGGGGTACCCTGATGCCGGATCTCGAAGTATAGACCCGAGTCCACCTGACCGCCTGTTGCCCCTACTGTGGCGATCGTATCGCCAGTATCCACGATGTCGCCCACCCGTTTCAATAGGCTCTGGTTATAGGCATAGACACTAAGGAATTTGGCCCCGTGATCCACAATAATAATGTTGCCGAAACCGCTAAGCCAATTGGAATAAACCACCCGGCCGGATGCAATGGACTGAACCTTGGCGCCTTCGGGCGAGCGCAACACGATTCCGCGCCATAAGCCGCCTTCGGGACGCTCGGCGCCAAAACGCCCCAGCACCTCGCCATGCACCGGATATGGCGCGCCCTTCTTCAGCCCGGTGAATCCGCCGGACGGTGCCAGACGGGGCTGCGCAGCCCCAGGTACCGTACCCTTGATTGATTCCGCCTCGGGCGCAGGGGTGGGCTTGGGTGCGCGGACGTACCGCCGCTTCTTCTGCCGCGCGAGCCTGAGCCCGAGCGGCCTCGACCTGCAGCCTGGCTTTCTCTGCCTCTTGCGCGTCTTGCTGGCGCTGCGCACGTTGCTGTGCTGCGCGGGCTTCCTGTTCTGCCTTGCGTGCCGCTTCGCGCTCACGTTCGAGGGCACGACGTCGTTCGATCGCGGCCAATCGGGCTTCTTCAGCCTTGCGGGCCGCTTCGGCCTTACGTTTTTCTTCGGCTAGCCGCGCTTCTTCGGCCTGCTTGGCAATGGCCGCTTCCAGGCCGGTGACCAGGTTGCCCAGACGTTTGTCATTGCGTTCCAGGCGCTGGGCCTGGCTCCGTTGTTCGGCCAGCAGCTTTTCGATTCGCTCAAGCACCTTCTGGCGTTCGGCTTTTTGCTGTTCCTAAGCGACTCTTTCTGTTCGGCGTTATCTTGCAGCAAGGCTAACGAGTTCTTTCTGGCTGGTTTCGAAACGTGCCCTGCAGCGCAGCAAGCTTATCGATGGCGCGGCGCACATCTCGTACCGCCTCGGCCTGGGCCTTCGATATATAGCCAAGATAACTAGTTCGCGCCCTATAAGCCTGCGGGTCGTCGCCCGACAACAGCGCGGTCCACGGTGACAGACCGCTGGAATACTGGGCACGCAGCTGATTGCTAAGTTCGTGCTGGCGTTCGGCCAACTGGCGTTTTTGATCGGCGATTTGGGTGTCGAGCTGTTTTAGCTCGACCTCGACTCTGTCATGGCGCGCCGACAGTTCTACCAGTTGCTGATTGATTGTCGATATGGCCGATTCAGAGGCCTTCAGGTCGCTGGCCGCATCGCGGCGCGTGGACTCCTGGCTGTCGATTTCCTTTTGCAAAGACTGAATACGCTCGCGAAGTTCAGCTTGCTGCTTCCGGGCATCGGCCTGCTTTTGTGCAAGCGAGGGCTCGGCCGCCCATGCCAAGCCGGCCCATAGGGCCAGCAGCAAGGGAGCCGAGCGCACGCCGCATACTATGCCTTTTGAGCTTTGCCCTGATTAGCCACTGCGGCCATGGCCGCTTCGATTTGAGCGGGATCGCCCAAATAGTAATTGCGTATCGGGCGCAAGTCGTCGTCGAGTTCATATACCAGCGGTTGACCGGTAGGAATATTCAGGTGCACGATGTCGTCATCAGAAATGCCGTCGAGGTGTTTGATGAGAGCACGCAGGCTGTTGCCGTGCGCCGAGACCAGAACGCGGCGCCCGGCACGAACAGCCGGTGCGATCGATTCGTTCCAGAAAGGCAGAACACGTTCCACCGTATCGGCCAGACATTCCGTTGCCGGCAGCTTATCAGCAGAAATTTTTGCGTAGCGGCGATCGAAACGGGGGTGGCGCGGGTCGTCGAGATCTAGCGGATCCGGCGCAATGGCGTAAGCACGGCGCCAGATCAATACTTGCTCGTCGCCGAACTTCTGGGCGGTTTCCGATTTGTTCAGACCTTGCAGGGCACCATAGTGGCGCTCGTTCAAGCGCCAGCTAAGCCCGGTCGGGGTGTACATGGCGTCCATGGCATCGAGCGCGATCCATAAGGTGCGGATGGCGCGCTTCAGTACCGACGAATAGGCCAGATCAAATTCGAAGCCCTTTGCTTTTAACAATTCGCCGGCAAGTCTGGCCTGCTCGCGCCCGGTGTCGGTCAGATCGACGTCGGTCCAGCCTGTGAAACGATTTTCAAGGTTCCACTGGCTTTCGCCGTGGCGCATCAGAACAAGTTTATGCATGGTAAAAAACGCCTAAAAGTTGAAATTCGCTGTCCATTTTATAATCGTATGATTCTGCTCTTTTTCCAAGGGCCTATTCGGGATATATCGTGGACTTTTTTCTTAGATCAGAACAACCTCATTGTCATATTCGTCGCCATCGCATCAGGCGTGATGCTGCTATTGCCCACCATACTGAAAGGCGGCGGCAAGACAGTGAGCGTGCAAGAGGCCGTACAACTGGTAAACCAGAAGCAAGGCCTTTTCCTTGACGTGCGCAGTCAAGATTCCTTCAAGACCGCAAGCATACCTCAGGCGCGCAATGTGCCGGTAGCCGATCTGTCATCCAAACTGGCCAGCCTGCCAAAAAACAAGCCGATTATCGTAGTATGCGATAACGGTCGTGAATCGGCCCGAGTCGCAGGCTCCTTGCGCAAGCAAGGTTACAACGATGCAGTCAGTCTGGCAGGCGGCCTTCAGGGCTGGGTCAAAGACGGCATGCCCGTTTCGAAAAAGGCCTGACCACTTATTCTTTTGTCACCGAGGAAATCCATGGCAACCGTAACTATGTACAGCACCGCAGTGTGCCCCTATTGCGTTCGCGCCGAAATGTTGCTTAAGCAGCGCGGGGTTACCGAGATTGAAAAAATCCGTATCGACCTTAACCCCGAACAGCGCGATATCATGATGCAGCGCACCGGGCGCCGCACCGTACCGCAAATTTATATCGGCGACACGCACGTGGGGGTTATGACGACCTGGCGGCCCTCGACCGTGCCAATGGCCTGACACCGCTGCTTAATACTTGATCACAACGATGCCCTGAACCGGGCATTGCCCTTAATCGCTTAACCCATCTTTCAGGAATCACCATGGCAGACCAGCAACCCACCGCCCAAGATAGTCAGGATCCCAGCTTCAGCCTGCAGCGCACTTACGTTAAAGACTTGTCGCTCGAAATGCCCAATGCCCCACAGATTTTTCTTGAACAGGAAGGTCCTACGGTAGAAGTCTCGATCAATGTCGGTGGTCAGCGCCTGGCAGAAACCGTATACGAAGCGACGGTCACCGCCACGGTAACCACACGCATTGGCGACAAGGTGTTGTACCTGGTCGAAGCGACTCAGGCTGGCATTTTCGAAGCCGCCAATATTCCCGCCGAGCAGCTCGATCCGCTAATCGGAATTGTTTGCCCCACCATGCTTTATCCCTATCTGCGCGCCAACGTGGCCGACGCCATAACACGAACATCGCTGCCTCCGCTGCATCTGGCCGAAGTCAACTTCCAGGGCCTGTACGAACAGCGCATCGCCCAGTTGGCCGAAGAACAGCAAGGCAAAGAAGACTCCGGCCTGATCTTGCCCGCTGGCGTAACACGTCAGTAAACGGCGGCATCGCATGAGCGCTTCCACCCAGCGTACGCGCGTAGCCGTTCTTGGTGCCGGAAGCTGGGGGACCGCTTTGGCGGCACTGGCCTGCTCGCAGGCCGATACCCTGCTATGGGCGCGCGACCCCGAGGTCGCACGTCAGACTCAGACCAAGAACACCGCAACCACCGATATCTTCCCGATATTCCATTACCCCCGGCATTACGGGCCACCGACAGTTTTCAGCAAGCCGTCGATCACGTGTGTGCCGAAGCAGCCCAGCGTAGTCTGATCATTCTGGGCGTACCCGTCGCCGGCCTGGCAGACACCTGCGCGACACTATCCCGCAGCTTGCATCCCGGCTGCAGTTCGAAGATAAGCGTCGTCTGGACCTGCAAAGGCTTCCAGCATGAAACGGGTCTATTGCCGCATCAGATCTGCGCAAGCCGCCCTGGCCGATTGGCCCGACGTAGGGCTGGGTGTACTGTCTGGACCCTCCTTCGCACATGAAGTGGCGCAGGGCCTGCCTGTGGCCCTTACATTGGGTACGACGCAGGCATCGACCGCCAGCGCCGTTCTGGCGGCGCTGCATGGCACGAACGCACGCATCTACACCAGCACAGATGTCATCGGCGTGGAAGTCGGCGGTGCTTTGAAAAACATAATGGCGATCGCCTGTGGCATCTCAGACGGCTTGGGCCTGGGCACCAACGCCCGTGCAGCCCTTATCACCCGGGGTCTCGCCGAGATGCAACGCTTGGGCTTGGCGCTGGGCGGACGTGCAGAAACCTTCGCCGGCCTGGCGGGCCTGGGCGATCTGGTACTAACTGCCACCGGTGCGCTATCGCGCAATCGTCAGGTAGGGCTGGCCATAGGGCAAGGCCAGTCGCCCGCCCAGATACTGGCAGGCGGCATGACAGCCGAAGGCGTGCGCTGCGCACGCGCGGCCCTGGCTTTAGGCCTGGAACACCGCGTCGACCTGCCCATTACCGAAGCTGTCTGCAATGTACTGTTCGATGGCCTCGCGCCACGAGACGCCGTATCTAGCCTGCTGTCGCGCGAAGCACGAATAGAAGCCCCTTCTGTATAGCGCCCACGCCCTGAACTTTCAACAAGGATCACCATGACTGGCTTCTCACCGCTGCGCCGCAAACTCCATCTGTCCATGCTTGGCCTGGCCGCTGCCAGCTCGATGCTAATGGCCGCGGCGACGCAGGCCGCCGAATGGCCCGACCGCCCAATACAACTGGTTGTTCCCTTTCCGCCCGGCTCGTCGCCCGATACCCTGGCCCGCGCAATTGCCGAGCCGCTGGCTAAAGAACTTGGCCAGGCAATCGTGGTGGAAAACAAGGCGGGTGCGGGCGGCAATATAGGCACGCGCTACGCCAGCCGCGCCAAGCCTGATGGCTACACCATGCTGCTTACAATCAATGGCCCGATGGTGACCGCGCCAACCTTGTACAAAAAGACGCTGGGCTACGACCCCATCAAAGATCTTGATCCAATCAGCCTGGTCGGAACCAGCCCTAATGTACTCGTGGTGCCTGCCGATTCGCCCGCCACAACCCTGCCAGAATTCGTCCGCCTTGCCAAAGAACAGCCGGGTGCGCTGAATTATGGCTCGGTCGGCCCCGGCAGTTCCTCGCACTTGGGCATGGCAATGCTTGAGTACCAGGCCGGCATCAAGCTGCTGCAGATTCCCTATACAGGTTTCCCACAGATCCTGACCTCGATCATTGCCGGTGACATTCAGGCGGCATTCATGGTGCCAGGTGTGGCCATGCCGCAGGTGAACGCGGGCAAAGTGCGTGCCCTGGCCATCACCAGCCTTGAAAACAGCGAGATCCTGCCAGGCCTGCCCACGGTGGCGTCGCAAGGCTACCCAGGCTTCGAATCGATTTCCTGGGACGCGATCTTCGTGCCTGCCGGTACGCCGCCCGAGATTGTCGAAAAGCTGAACGCCTCCGTTACGCGAATTCTTGCCATTGCCCGAAATAAAGCAGAAAATGGCTGCCCTGTATTTCACGCCCGCCCCTTCTTCGCCGGCCGACCTCACGAAATTGATTAAGGCCGAAAAGCTGCGATGGGACGAAGTGATCAACCGGCTGAATTTGTCGTTGGATTAGTCACGGCCCCAGCGCCATGGCATTAGCCGATGGCTGATGCCCGATGCTGGCCGATGCTTGGGGCCCTAAGCCATACTTTACAGACGGCGATCAGTGGCCCGATGGATAGCGTCGGCCCACGACAGCAAGCTGGCGTCGGCGCCGGGCTTCGCCACAAGCTGAACGCCAAGCGGCAATCCATTTTGTGCAAATGAAGTAGGCAGATGAATACAGGGCCACCCCAAGAGGCTCCAGATCACGTTAAAAATGGACGACCCAGTGCCTTCAATTCCGGAGGGCGCCGGCCCTGGTGCACTAGGCGTCAAGATGATGTCAGCGTCCTGGAAAAGAGCAGTCCATTTATCGCGAAACTCGATCTGAATACTTTTCATGTCCAAGTATTGCCGGGGGCAGATCTTGCTACCCTCGATTACGGCATTGACCAACACCGCACTAAGCTTGCCGGGATGCACACGAACGACGGGTGCCAAGCTTTGCGCAAATTCGTAGTGCATGATGACTGAATGCGCTTCTATCATTTGATGCAGCACCCCGACCGGCCCACCGATTGCCTCGACCGCTGCTCCGGCATTACGCAAATCCGTCGCTGCCACGTCTAAGGCTTTGTCCGCTTCGACGTCCAGATTTCTGCCGGACCAGCCTGCCAATAGCTGAGTAACCTTCAAATCCCGGAGGGAAGCTTGATCTGCATTCTTCTGCGCAGCCCCCGCTTTCTCGGCCGGTTCGCCCCCCACTGCCCAGTATTGGGGCAACAATACTTGACCGACCGTGGCAACGTCGGACACCGTCCGGCCATACCAGCCTATCGTATCCAGGGAATCACACGTAATTTTCAATCCGTCGCGATGCAGGCTGCCAAACGTGGGCTTGTATCCTATAACGCCACAAAACGCCGCAGGCCGAATCATCGATCCGCCGGTCTGCGTGCCAAGCGCCACCGGGACCATGCCAGCCGCTACGGCCGCCGCCGACCCGCTGGAAGATCCTCCGGGGGTGTGATCGATATTGACTGGATTACGAGTGGCACCGGGCGACTTGAAGGCAAATTCCGCTGTAACGGTCTTACCTATCGGTATCGCCCCGGCAGCCCGCAATAGTCCGACGCTGGCGGCGTCGAATTGCACAGGTGCATCGTTGCAGGCAAGCGACCCGCTGCGGGTGGGCATGTCGGCCACGTTGATGACGTCTTTAATGCCTACCGGAATGCCGGCAAGAGGCCCCTTGGCGGCCGCTTGCCCGACAAGTGCGTCGACGTCGCGCGGCTCGATGGTAAAGGCCCAGGCCTTCAGCACGCCGTCATTCTTGCTGATCTGGTCCAACGCGCGCAGGGCGGCCTTTTCAGGGGCGTCGATACCCTGCTGTACGCGCTGAGCCATATCTTTGACCGACAGTTGCGGCATTTCGAATTCCATATAAACCTTTTCCAACGCGGCGTCGCTATTTTTCTTACTGAGCCCGCATACCTTTTTCTTTGATCAATTTGGTCCAACGAGCATTCTCGGCATTCACGAATTGAGTAAAGTCACTGGGACTGCCGCCACCCACTTCCGCGCCCTGCGCAGTCACGATGCGGGCATATTCGACATCTTGCACTGCGCGATTCACGCCCTCGTTCAACCGCTGGATGACATTGTCGGGGACACCCTTGGGAGCAATAACACCGAACCAATTCGATGCGTTCATCGCGGGCAAGCCAAGTTCCGTAAAGGTAGGGACATCGGGTAAGGCAGACAGCCTTTGCGCCGACGTCACTGCCAAAATTCGCACCCGTGGGTTCGCGCCGGTGGCGTGAGGAATAAACAAGCTTGCAAGGTCCATAACGAAATCGACGTTCCCGGCGATGAGGTCGTTTACAGCAGGCGCACCGCCACGGTAGGGAACGTGAGTGGCTTCAAAACCGGCCGTATTCTTGAGCAGTTCCGCCACGAGGTTCGAGGCGCCGCCGGCGCCCGTAGACCCATAGTTAAGGTTGTCCGGGTTTTGCTTGGCATGTGCTATCAGACCAGCAATAGTCGTATGGGAAGATTTGGCCGACACCGCCAATACCAAAGGACCTTTTTCTAGCAGAGCGATGGGCTGCAGGTCTTTCTGAGGATCGAAAGGCAGCTTGTCGTAAAGCGCCTGATTTGTCGCCAAAGGTGCAAAATTGCCCAAGCCTATGGTGTAGCCGTCCGGCTTCGCACGAGCAATCGCTGTCGTGCCGATATTGCCGCTGGCCCCGGGCCGGTTATCCACGACGACCGTCTGGCCTAAATAATCAGAGAGCTTCTGAGCAAGCTGCCGTGATCGCGTATCAGAGCTGCCACCGGCCGCATAAGGAACAATAAACGTGATCGCACCCTGAGGATATTCAGCGGCGTGCGCCGCGTTCATGCCTGCAATCATTCCGGCTGACGCTGTGACCGCCAGCGCGCCCTTTATTAGCAATTTTTGCAATGCCTTCGACATAATGCCTTCCCCCATGATTTTTTGTGTCTAGCCCTGAAAATAAGCAGGGAAAACAACACTGATTTAGTTCGTACAGAGCCAGCATGGTAATTACTGGATTATTATCCGTCCAATTCCAAATTGGACGTCTATTATGTCGGTATCAAACTTAATGTTTTTGGATGGCAAACTGCTGACTGTATTTTGCGTCGCTGCCGAGGAACTCCATTTCGGACGAGCCGCAGCAAGATTATTCATGACGCAGCCCCCGCTCAGTCAGCATATCAAGCGTCTTGAAGAAGTCGTTGACGCACCGCTATTCATTAGAACGACCCGATCCGTGCGTCTCACACCTGCGGGTCAATTACTGTACGAACGCGCCCGTCGCATTTCCAGCGATACCGTGGCCATGCTACGCACAGTCCGGCAGGCGGCTCGTGGCGAAGCAGGATCTTTGGTAATAGGCCTGACGCCTAGCGCCGCCAGTTCTACATTGGCCGGTGGACTCTATCAATTCCGTGTGGAGCACCCCGAAATTGATTTGGATCTTCGCGAAATGACATCAACCGCAATGGAGAGTGCCATACGATTGCGAACCCTGGATGTTGCATTGATGCGGCCTACGGTGATGCCCGCCGACATTCAGACGATCGAAATACATAGCGAAACGATGATGCTGGTGGTCAGAAAAGACCATAAGCTGGCCAATTCCCCCCGCGTCAGACTGCAAGATATTGCGCAATATCCGCTAATTGGGCTGCAACAGGATATCTCGCCCTATTTCAGGGACATTGTGCAGACCATGTTCGCACGCAGCAAACTGGTTCCAAAAATTGTGCAAGAAAGCGTGATCCCCACGATACTGACGCTGGTCGAGGCAGGCGCCGGTATTGCCATTGTTCCTTCCTCGCTGTCACGCACTCGCGGGGATTCGCTGGTTTTTTTACCAATAACCGGCCACTCGAATCCGGTGGCGAAACTTGTGGCGGCAGCGCTATCGGATTCGATGACGCCCACCGTTGAAAAACTGATCTGGACCCTGCAACACAGCGCCGCTCCGAAAGCGGCCAACCTGGCGTCACGCCGTACGAAACGCCGCGGTACAGACTAATTAAACGCTGCCTGCGTAGCCCGACTGCCGCCAGGCTTCGTACACCGTAACGGCCACGGCATTAGACAGGTTCAAGCTACGCTGCTCGGGCAGCATGGGCAGGCGCAGGCGTTGATCAGGCGGAAAGAATTCCATTTGCTCCGGCGTCAGGCCTGCGGTTTCGCGGCCGAACACGAAAACATCGCCAGGTGCAAAAGGTGTCAGGCCGATCAATTGCGTGCCCTTGGTCGTCAGGGCGAACCGGCGCGCGGGATCACCGCCTATTTTCTGGAAAGCAAGGGCCAGGCTGTCGTGCACCTGCATGTTGGCCCACTCGTGATAATCCAGCCCCGCGCGCTTTAGTCTCTTGTCGTCCAATTCGAATCCCAGCGGGCGCACCAGATGCAGGCCAGCGCCGGTATTGGCGGCAAGGCGAATGACGTTCCCTGTGTTGGGCGGTATTTCGGGCGACACTAAAACGATGTGAAACATGGATGTATTCCGTTAAAACAATAGGTCGCTGAAAGAAGCGAGCCAGTGAAGCCGCCAGTGCCTTTCCTGGTGGGCTACAAGGCCTCAGCGATATAAGGGGTGCGAGCCAGCACCAAGCCCACCACAGTAGCGGCACCCGCCGCCTTGAACTGCTGCGCAATACTGTGCAGCGTGCTGCCTGTGGTCAGGACATCGTCTACGACGGCGATGCTGGCACCGGCAACCCTTTGCGGGCAGGCGTATAGCGACTGCACGCTATTGAACCTTTCCATGCGATTCAGCTTGGTTTGGCGGCTGCCTTCGTTAATGCGCAGCAGCAATTCCGGGCGACACGACAGACCAAGCTGCCGCGCCAAACTGCGGGCGATTTCGGCGGCGGGATTGAAGCCCCGCTCGATAATCGAGCTTCGGCTTGCTGGGACTGGAACCAGGATTGTATTCCCTGGCAAAGCGAGTGTCGCGCTGCGTACCGTCCGTGCAAGCAAGTGCGCCAGCATGCGGGCGCTGGTGAAGCGCCGACCGACTTTAAAGTGATGAATCAACAGGTCGCCTGGTGCGGCGTAATCGAAAGCGGCAATAATGCGATCGAATGCAAATTGCCGCAAGTTGCAGTCAGGGCATTGATCATGATCATTCAGGGCCAGACAACAGACTGGGCAGCGCAAGCCATAATGTTGCATCGAATGCAATACGGCGGTATCGCAATGTATGCACAGGTTGCCGCCTTTAGCGGCCCCTTGGCATAAACCGCAGGCCGTCGGAACCAAGGCAATACCGGCATGGCACGCCCGGTAAAGCCGGCGGCGCAATCCCATACCGCTATGTCGTGCATATTCGCGCATGGGGGGCATATCGGCCATAATGGTATTCTCGACGGCTTATAC
Organism: uncultured beta proteobacterium; assembly: GCA_963706785.1. GTDB lineage: Bacteria > Pseudomonadota > Gammaproteobacteria > Burkholderiales > Burkholderiaceae_B > Pollutimonas. Next base: position 62,979 of record CAVPNJ010000006.1, on the reverse strand, counting down.
AAAGAATCGCGGGGCACCCAGGACTGGGGCCATGCATGTATCTAAGCACAGCCTATTTCCACACACCAGATCCTTTAGCCAAAAATGTCACAGCCACCTTCACTGCGCGTCAGTCCAACCCATGTCAGTCTGCAATTTGCCCGGCGCAGCCCCCTGGATTCAGCGCAGTTTCTGTACGGCGAAGTTGCCCAGCGGATGTTGCAGCGATTAAGTTATATACGGGTCGCGCCGGTGACAGTGCTCGACGCAGGCTGCGGCGCAGGTCATGCGCTTGAGCCCTTGCGCGCGCGCTATGCAGAACTGGACTACAAAGGGCTGGATAACTGTGCTCCCTTGCTGGAAGCCGCGCGTCAACGCTACCTGACCAAGCCAGGATTCTGGCAAAAACTGCGCAACAAGCCCACGCCCCCTGCCGAATTCATCTTGGCCGATATGGCCGAATCCGGTCTGGCGCCCGAAAGCATGGATCTGGTCTGGTCGAATATGGCCTTGCACTGGCATCCCGAACCACATCAGGTACTAAGCGAGTGGCGGCGCGTATTAAAACCCGGCGCCCTGGTGATGTTTTCCTGTTTGGGTCCCGGCTCGCTGGCCGAATTGCGCAAGGCCGTTGTCGACGCGAATCTTCAGACCAGCACTCCACAGTATGTCGACATGCACGACTTTGGCGACCTGCTTATCGAGCGGGGTTTTTCCGATCCAGTCATGGATCAGGAAATCATCACCCTTACTTACCGCACACCCGAAAAACTTATTGAAGACATGCGCATCCTGGGCGGCAATCCCAGTCTGGATCGCCGCCCGGGCTTGGCCGGCAGACAGTGGCGGCAGCGCTTGCTGGATGCCCTTGAAGCGCAGCGACATATCGACGGCACCATACACCTGACTCTCGAAGTGGCTTACGGCCATGCATGGCGTTCCGCCAGTATGCGCGGCATGTTCGGCGAAACCCGCATATCGGTGGGTTCAATTGGGCGCGCCAGCCAGGGCGCGACTTCTGCACATCCCACTGTGAAACCGCGCAAGACCGATACTTGATGCGCTAGCCTTTATCGCGGCCTGGTAGGCACGGCTATTGCATGCGGCATTGAATGCCAAATGCAAACACAGGAACCGTGCAATGACGATGACCACGTTGGTAACTGGCGGCGCGGGCTTTCTGGGTTCGCACTTGTGTGATCGCTTGATCGCCGACGGAAACGAAGTGCTATGCGTCGATAATCTTTATACCGGCAGCAAAGACAATATTCGTCATCTGCTAGGCCATAAACACTTTGAACTGCTGCGGCATAATATCTGGCTACCCTTGCATGTAGAGGTTGACCGCATTTACAACCTGGCATGCCCGGCCAGCCCGGTTCATTATCAGAACGACCCGGTCGCCACAGTCAAGACATCGGTACTTGGGGCCGATCAATATGCTGGGGTTGGCCAAGCGCCGCAAGGCGCGCATTTTGCAGGCCTCGACCAGCGAAATCTACGGCGACCCGCAAGTTCACCCGCAGGCGGAAGACTACTGGGGCCACGTCAATACGGCTGGCCCACGCGCCTGCTATGACGAGGGCAAGCGCTGCGCGGAGACCCTGTTCTTTGACTACCATAGGCAAAACAAGGTCGATATACGCGTGGTTCGAATCTTTAATACCTATGGCCCGCGCATGCACCCCAACGACGGCCGGGTGGTCAGTAATTTTATTGTTCAGGCTTTACAGGGCGAACCGCTAACGCTATATGGCGAGGGGCTTCAGACACGATCGTTCTGCTATGTCGATGACCTTATCGAAGGCATGCTGCGCATGATGCATCAGGACGCCGAGATCGGCCCGGTGAATTTGGGCAATCCAGGCGAATTCACGATACGTGAACTTGCCGAACTGGTTCTGCGCCTGACCGGATCAAAAAGCAAGATCGTTTTCCTGGCCTTACCGCAAGACGATCCCATGCAGCGACGACCGGATATTTCCAAGGCGAATTCGGTGCTGCAATGGACGCCCACCGTCGAACTGGAAGACGGGCTGCAAAGAACTATTGCGTACTTCAGGAAGGTGCTGAAGAAGTAGATAAAGACCTGACGAAGAAGTTCGAAGCGCCGCCATTGCAGCCGCCGCTTCGGACGCCTTAGCCGGCGACGTTCTTTTTACGAGAAGCGTCTATGCCCAGTTGCTTCAACTTGCGATACAAGTGAGTGCGTTCCAGACCTGTCCGTTCGGACACGCGCGTCATGCTGTGATTTTCACGACCCAGGTGATATTCGAAATAGATTCGTTCGAATTCGTCGCGCGCATCCCGCAGGGGTTGGTCTAGCGATATGCCGCCCAGTAGCGAATGGTTGGCATCGGGCACCGGTGCGACCACATCGGGAATCGGGCCGGTTGTCAAGTGGCTGTACGTTATCTACCCGTCGCTCGATGGGCATTCGTGCCGCAGCGGCCACCGCCGGCGTAAGCACCGGGCGCGCCAAACCGGCAGCGACCGTTTTAAGCAACTTCTGCAAGGTAATCGGTTTTTCCAGGAAATCGATGGCGCCAATTTTGGTGGCCTCGACCGCGGTATCTACCGTGGCGTGGCCGCTCATCATGATCACCGGCATATCCAGCAGACCTTGCGACGCCCACTCTTTCAAGCAGGCTTACGCCATCCGTGTCTGGCATCCAGATATCAAGCAAGACCAAGTCGGGCCGGGCGCGCAGGCGCGCTGCGCGCGCCTGCGCGGCGTTTTCTGCGAGCTCGATCGTGTGACCTTCGTCGTAAAGAATTTCAGACAAAAGCTCGCGAATACCAATTTCATCGTCAACAACCAGGATTCTGGCCATAAAGCGTCACCTACCTATTTTTTCCGCATTATCGTTCTCTTGCGTATCTACGTCCACCTTAGTCGTAGATTCGGCAAGGCGTGTCAAGAGGATGGAAATGCGTGCCCCCCCTTCGCGGCGGTTCGAAACATCGATCCGACCGCCGTGTTCCTCGATAATCTTTTTTACTATAGCAAGCCCCAGGCCCGTGCCCGTTGCCTTGGTCGTAACGTAGGGTTCGAAAACCCGCGTCAATACTTGCGGCGCGAAGCCGGGGCCATTATCAGACACGGTCAGACGTACTGCAAGCTGCTCGGGTCCGTTATCGGACGATGACCGGGTAAGCTTGGTCTGCACCGTAATACAGGCCTGGGCTAGTGGCTGATCCTGGCTAGCGGCATCGCGTGCATTAGCCAGCAAATTATGAATTACCTGACGCAACTGGGTCGGATCCCCTTCAATCCTTGGAATCTCCGGGTCGAGCTCGACCTCGATCTTGGCGCTACGGCCATCGTCGCGTACATGCCCGCCCACCGGATCCCAACCATACAGGCTCAGCACCTCGCCCACCAGACCGTTGATGTTTATGTCTTGCATCTGTGCGGGCGGCGTGCGGGCGTACTCGCGAAAGTCGTCGACCATCTGCTTTAACGACGCCACCTGGTTCACGATTGTATTCGTAGATCGCGTCAGCATGGCGGCATCGGCTTCGTTCAGGCGTCCGTCCAGCTTCATGGCAAGCCGCTCGGCCGACAGTTGTATGGGTGTCAGCGGATTCTTGATTTCGTGCGCCAGGCGGCGCGCCACTTCGCCCCAAGCCACGGTGCGGTTTGCGGAAATCACTTCGCTGATGTCATCGAACACCACCAGGTAACCGTTGCCGCGGCCGTCGACGCTCAAATGCGTGCCGCGTGCCAGCAAGGTCACGATGTGCTTCTTGGTTTCGTTATCGGTCGGCGTCTTCCAGTTCCAGTTCGAACTGCTGTTGCCAGTACAGGCGTTCGGACCCCACCGCGGTATGCGCGGCAAAGGCCTGGCGTATCAGTTGCGACAAGGCAAACGCGCCATCGGCCGTTTCCAGCGGCCGGCCTTTTACCGACCGTAAATCGACCCGCAAGATACTTTGCGCGCCCTGGTTGAACATGGTCACACGGAACATCTCGTCGAACACCAACACGCCGGACGACAAATTGCTAAGCACCGACTCCAGGTAAACATTGGAACGCTCCAACTGCTGGCGATTGTTTTCGACCATTTGGCGCGCTTCATCGAGCTGGCGCGTCATGGCGTTGAACGAACGCGTCAGCTGCCCGATTTCATCCTTGGCAGGAGCTTCCGGCAACGGCCGGTAATCGCCCACGCCCACCGCCTGCGTTCCCGAAGCCAGGGTCAACAAAGGCCGCACCAGGCGACGCGATACCGCCAGGGCCACCGCGACGGCTGCGAAAACGGCCAGAATCAGGGCCAGGGTAAGCGTAATGCCGTACAACTTGCGCAAGCCCAGACGCGACAGCGCCAATTCCTGGTAGTCTCGAAAGCCCTGCTGTACCTGGTTGGCATTGCGCGCGATCTGATCGGGTACCGGCTGAATGACCTGCAGCCAGCGCGTGTCTGGCGCAACCCCAAACACGGTGGTCAGACGATCGGGCGTGCTTACTGGAATCACCACGCGCAGGCGCAAGCCGGTGCTGTCGGGCGCGTCGGCGCTGCCAGTCCCCGTGCGGTCGTCGGTCTCGGCTGCGGAGTAACCGCGCGATACCCTAAGCTGATTCATGACGCCAGTTGGCGGCATGTCGGGCAGCAACTGCCCATAGCCCGATGATGAAAAAGCAATCAACCGGCCGTTGCCGGTGAAAACCATGGCTTCCGTGGCACCGCTGGTTTCGCGCAAGCGTGTAATGGCCAGCGCCATGTCGGCATCGCTGCTGCTGCCCAGCCGAAGCGCAAGCTCCTTGGCACGTGCGTTCAGGTCCGCCAGTTGTGAATCAAGTGCCGCACGCCCCAGATTCAAACCGGCTTCAAGCGCGCTATCGACGCGCACGTTGAACCAGGACTCGATCGAGCGGGACATGAACTGCACCGACAGCACGTAAATCAGGGCACCGGGCAGCACCCCGATCAAGGTGAAGTACAAGGCAAAGCGGGCCGTCAGGCGCGCGCCGAACTGGCGTCTGCGAATCTGGCGCACCAAACGCGCAGCCAGCAACAGCACCCAGAACACCAGCGCCACGGCAAGAATGCCATTGAGCACCAGCAAGGTATCGTACTGCTGAGCGTAGCGCGAGGCATTGCCGGTTGACCAAGCCAATAAGGCCAGCAAGGCAAGCGCGCTGCACGCCGCCACAAAAAGCGCGATCCGCAGACCCCAGCGCACTAGGGTTGGAGCACGTCGCGTGAGATCGAGAAAGTGAAGTTTTTCCATGGAGTCGCTAAGGACCAGGCGCTGCTGTTAAAGGCATCAACCTGAAAGGGGCGCGCCAATAATGAGGTGTCAAGGCGCAGCCGTATACGGCCTTCGTAGAGTTCATCCTTTTCAAGGTCGTCAATGTCGGCCACTGCCCAGCCGCGAATATTGCGCACCAGCGACAGGGCATCGTCCAGCGACGATTCGGGCAGGGTAAGTTCGCTGGTCCCCACACGCCACTGCCGTGTCAGGGCGTTGTAAACAATCCGCCAGGTTCGCTGTTCATTGATTACGGTGCGGTCGAACCACCACCAACGTTTGGACACCACTTCCAGGTCGGCCGTGAAGTAGATGGGCACGCCTTTTTCCGCGGCATTGCGCAAGTCGCCATTGACCGTGAAATCGATATCGGCATCGATATACAGCTTGCCGTCGTCGATAATGGGCTCGACCTGCGTGACACGCTGGACGTCCTGCTGCACGCTGACCTGGGCATGAGCCGTCAGCGACAGACATAGCAATAAAGGAAGCAAGAGTCGTAGCATTACTGCTCCCTGGAATCCAAAAAAAACAAAACATGCATCATTTTTGACGACTCACGCCTTCTTGGCAAACAAGGCATAAAAGAAGCCATCGCAAGATGCCGATTGATCCTCCACAAGGGGTAGCAACTGACCGGGCGCCGGCTGGCGCACCGCATCGGCATGCCGCTTTTCAAATTGAACCGCCTGTTGCTCGCCTTCCTGCGGGAAAATCGAGCACGTGGAATAGAGCAAGTAGCCACCTGGCTTCACCGTTTGCCAGAGCGCATCAATGATCTTGCGCTGCAGGGCAACGGTTTTGGGGATGTCGGTTTCGCGGCGCAGCCAACGTATGTCGGGGTGACGGCGCACAATGCCCGACGCCGTGCAGGGCACATCTGCCAGCACCGCATCGAAATGGCGCCCATCCCACCAGGAAGGCAAGTCGATCGCATCGGCGGCACGCAAGACCGCATTGGGGCCATCCAGCCCCAGGCGATGCAGGTTCTGGGCGACTCGTTCCAGCCGTAACGGATCGGAGTCAAGCGCCAGCAGGTCGATATCGGCCCGTTCAAGCATATGAGCCGTCTTGCCGCCAGGCGCCGCGCAGGCGTCAAGCACGCGCATGCCAGACTGCAGAGGTAAAAGCTGCGCGGCTTGCTGGGCCGCGAGGTCTTGCACCGACCACCAGCCCTCTTCGAAACCGGGCACAGCCTGTACCGGGCGTGGCGTAGATAAGACGATGGCCCCTGGCGCGGGTGAAGTGGCTTCGATGCCGGCCGCTTCAAGTTCCGCCATCATCTTTTCCACCGAAGAACGGCGGGCATTGACGCGCAACGCCATAGGGCCAGGACGGTTGGCCGCCATCAGCAAAGCCTGCCATTTGTCGGGGTAGGCACGGCGTACTTTGGAGATCCACCAGTTGGGATGATTGAAAACTGCTTCCGGATATTGGCGCGCCTGCGCTAAAATAGCGGGTCTTTCCCGAATAAAGCCCCTTAGCGTTGCATTTAACAAGCCTTTATAGGTCTGCAGCCTGCGTTGGCTGGCCACGGCATTTACCGCCTGATCCACCACCGTATGCACGGCATACACGGGCAGGTCGCGACGCGCAACGTGGTCAGACGAGGATTCGTCCGAAAATTCCACCGCCGTGTCCAGCAAAGCCAGCGACACCAGCAGCAAGGCGTCGAACAGCGGATTGGGCGGCGTACGTTGCACCAGCATCTGCTTTATCTCGAACACCAGGCCCAAGCGTCGCATTACATGGAACGCAACCGCTTGACTGGAAGCGCGCAACGCCGCGGGTGTGGCAGCAAGGCTGTCGGTCAGCGACGCGCCGGCCAACACGGCCTGTACGTTTTGCGCACTGGCCAATATGGTGTCCGATAAGGACGTGGGATTACGGGTGGGTGTAGAAGAAATTTCGGGCACGAGAACAAAGGCCTGCCAAGATAGTATTTGTTCTCGACTTTATCATCAAATGGCGATCCGGCCCGGTAGCCGCTAAAATTCTTTTTCTTTATCGAGCCCCAGGCTCAACGAGGTTATACATGAGTTCCCCAAAAGTCGGCTTTGTCAGTCTGGGATGCCCCAAAGCGCTGGTTGACTCCGAGCGCATCCTGACGCAATTGCGTACCGAAGGCTACGTCATCACGCCTGAGTACGACAACGCCGACGTGGTGGTCGTCAACACCTGCGGCTTCATCGACAGCGCCAAGGCCGAATCGCTGGACGCCATCGGCGAAGCCATCGCCGAAAACGGCAAAGTCATCGTTACCGGTTGCATGGGCGTAGAAGAAGCCCTGATCCGCGACATGCACCCTGCCGTCCTGGCCGTAACCGGCCCGCAACAGTACGAGCAGGTCGTGCGCGCCGTGCATGAAGCCGCGCCGCCCAAGCTGGACCACGACCCCTACATCGACCTGGTGCCGCCGCAGGGCATCAAACTTACGCCGCGCCACTACGCCTATCTGAAGATCTCCGAAGGCTGTAACCACCGCTGCAGCTTCTGTATTATTCCGTCGATGCGCGGCGACCTGGTCAGCCGGCCCATAGGCGACGTCATGGGCGAGGCCGAACGCCTGGTCAAGGCGGGCGTCAAGGAATTGCTGGTCATTTCGCAAGACACCAGCGCCTACGGCGTCGATGTGAAATTCCGCAGCGGTTTCTGGAACGGCCGCCCCATCAAGACCCACATGACTCAACTTTGCGAAGCGCTTGCCGAATTCGGCGTGTGGACGCGACTGCACTACGTCTACCCCTACCCGCACGTCGACGAAGTCATTCCCCTTATGGCCGACGGAAAAATCCTGCCGTACCTGGACATCCCCTTCCAGCACGCCAGCCCCAAAATCCTGAAAGCCATGAAACGCCCGGCATTCGAAGACCGCACCATGGCGCGCATCAAGCGCTGGCGTGAGATCTGTCCCGATCTGACCCTGCGCTCGACCTTTATCGTCGGCTTTCCGGGCGAAACCGAAGAAGACTTCCAGTACCTGCTCGACTGGATGACCGACGCCCAGCTCGATCGCGTCGGCTGTTTCCAGTATTCGCCCGTGCAAGGTGCAAGGGCCAACGAACTGGCAGACCAAGTGCCCGACGACGTCAAGCAAGAACGCTGGGACCGCTTCATGGCGCACCAGCAAGCCATTTCCACCTCGCGCCTGGCACAGAAAGTCGGCCGTGAAATCGATGTGCTGATCGATGAAATCGACGAAGACGGGGCCATCGGGCGCTCTAGCGCCGACGCCCCGGAAATCGACGGCAGCGTGTTTGTCAGCAGCGAACAAACACTGAAAGCCGGCGACATGGTGCGTGTACGTGTCACCGATTCCGACGAATACGATCTGTACGCGGAAACGATCTAAACGCGCCCGGAAAACCCACCACAACTTAATCTATTCGTCGGGGTGCCGTTTCACGATCAGCCACTTCGGTACGTGAAACCGCACCAACGCCCGATACAGCAGCATGTAGACGACGACAAACAAAGCGGTAAAGCCGATCAATATCGGTTCGTTCTGCCAAAATAATATGGCCGGGACGCCCGCCGACGACGAAAACACCCATAAAAAAGGCGATGTCATGGCATTGCGCTGCGCTTTACTGCGTCGTTCGCCCGGACCCACTTGCGCCCATCGCACAACCCGCCGGTAGATCAACATGTGCAGGTGCACGCGGTCGGGAACGGTGGGCGAACTGCCGCGCAGAAATGCCTTGCGATAGATCGAAAACAAAGTCTCAAACACCGGGTAAAAGCAAAGCAGCAAAGGAAACCAGGCCGATACATTGGGATGACGCGCCAATAGCAATATCGACACTACCCCCATCATGTAGCCGATAAAATAGGCACCGCCATCGCCTAGAAAAATGAGTCCACCGGGGTAGTTCCAGATCAGGAAGCCACATATCGCCCCTATCATGCTGACCGATATCACCAGCAGAAGGCGGTCACCCAGATAATAAGCAACATAGGCAAAGCCGGCGAAGATCAATGCCGACACGACCGCGGCCAAGCCGTGATAGCCGTCAATAATATTGATGGCGTTGGCCGACCCCGTAACGGCAACAATAGTGGCAATGAACGACACCACCGTAAATTGCAATAGCCAGTCGATGCCCATTACATTAAGGCGGGTAATGTGCGCGCCAAGTACGTAAAACACCAGCACGCCCGATACTGCGATCAATAAAAAGCGTACCCTGACCGAAGCCCGCTTGCTTACATCCTCGGCCAAACCGCCCAGAAAAGCGGGCAGCGAACAAAGCCACACCAGCGCCATCTGCTCGACCAGCCACGGCTCGCGAAATGCCACCGGTACATACACGGCCAGCACGGCAACGACCAATGCCAATCCGCCCACACGGGGCACCGGTTTTACGTGATATTTCTGAATCCCGGCCAAATCGCTGTCGGCAGTATAGCGGCTATGCAAATTCTTATAGCGCACTAGTATGACGTTTAGGATCAGGGAAGCCATAAAGGCAGTAAGCAAGTACACCATGAGCCCGGCAAGTCCTATTCTATTTGCTGATCGGTACACCTGAATGCCTGAAGCAATCTTGCCGTGTATGCATCCCTTTACCATTAATCGGCTAGCAAAAAACAGGCCGCGCCATCACAAAGCCTTACATGCTGCAGCATGACGAAAAGCACCTGGGCGATCAATAGGGCGTCCGGCTAGAACCGGGCGGCATAGCGTTTGCTTCCTGTGGAAGCATGAGGATTTTCAACCATGCCGGACGACACGTCTTATTTGCGCGCATCAGACCCACCGTCTCCCACAGTGGCAATATTACTTTGCACCTATCAGGGAGGCGAATTCTTGCCCCAGCAGCTGGACTCTTTCCTGATGCAAACGCATAGCAACTGGAAAGTGTGGGCCTCGGATGACGGATCGACCGACGATACGCTAGCTATTCTTAACAACTATCAGCGAGCGTGGGGCGAAGAAAAGCTGACCATCCTGCATGGGCCCCGAACCGGGTCGACAGACAACTTTATGTCGCTGGTCTACAACCCCGATATCCAGGCCGACTACTACGCGTTTTCAGACCAGGACGACATCTGGGAAGCCGACAAACTGCAGCGGGCGATGACCATGCTGGAAAGGAACTCTGGAACCCGGCTACCAAAACATCCCCGAGCTATATTGTTCACGCACACGGTATGTGGATGCCCACAACAATGAACTGGGACGCTCGCAACTGTTCAAGCGGCCGCCTAGCTTTGCCAATGCCCTAATGCAGAACATTGCGGGTGGCAACACGATGGTATTTAGCGACAGCGCCCGTAAACTGCTGTTATGCGTGAGACAGACGACGTCCATCGTAATTCATGACTGGTGGGTATATATCGTTGTGACAGGCTGCGGCGGTACGGTCTGCTACGACGGCTACCCATCAGTGCGATACCGCCAGCACAGCGGCAACTTAATCGGCATGAATTCGTCCTTCATGGCGCGCTTGGCGCGCGTACGCAGGCTCTTTCACGGCGACTTTAAAGAATGGTGCGAGACAAATATTGCAGCCTTGCAACAAATCAGCGACAAGCTTACCCCCAAGAATCGGCAAATTCTCGAACAGTTCGTACAAGCACGCCAGACATGGATGCTGCCCCGTGTGGCTCAATTACTGTGGTCGGGGATTTACCGGCAGACTGCATTGGGCAACCTGGGATTGATCGTCGCTGCAGTCTTCAAAAAGCTGTAAGTCAACGCCGTCGCAAACCGATCAGAACCGCCAGATCAAGTTCATTCTTGCGCCGTGGTCTCGAAGACCACCGCCATATAGCCCTCCGTAAGCCATACCCAGGCTCACGTTCTTGGCCAGGCTGGCTTGTACGCCTAACTGCAGCGACCACGCCTGCCGCGCTATGGGCAAACCTTCAGACTTGAACAAGGTTTGGCGTGTACTGTCGCGAAAGCTTTGCCGGCTTACCGCGCGTAGGTCGCCGCTGGCATGATGCCACGCCAGTTGGCTTGCAATCAGCGCTTCGCCTTTTGGCGTTTCGAAAACATGACTGGCCCGCAACCCTACTGAAGAAAACAACACTGATTGGTCCGCAGGCAACACCCTGGTCGCCGCCGGGCCGCCTTTTTCCACGAAACCATCGGCATGTGCCTTTACCCAGGCAAGGCGCGCGAACGGAGTAATTGCCTGCGCATTGGAAGCCAGCCATCGCAACGGGGTTGCGATTTCGCCGAACAACTGCATGCTTCGGCCGCTATAGCCGCCGCTCAAAGCGTCGTACAGATCGCCCACGGCAATCTTCCGTCGGCTTTTGATCTTGTGCCAACCATGCGCCAGCCCTAGCGCTACGTCGACGTAGCGCAGATTAGCGGCGAGATTCAAGCCGGCATATATCGTGTCGATATTGGCGCTGGCCATTCCGTGTGGCCGCGACATTTCGCTGTGTTGTGCGGCAAAGAAGCCGCCCGCCTTCCAGTTCGAATGAATTGGCTTATCGAAACCCAGTACCAGCCCGCCAATGTGGCGCTGGTCTGCGGGGGTCCCGCCTTGCGACGCGCGATCCGCGGACGAATAGAACGCTTCGGACCACGAACCCGAGCCGGTATGGCGCAATACGGCCTCGCGCACAAAACGGCTGTCTTCCATCATGGCCGAACGTACCGAGGCTGCCCAACTTCCTGACAACTGCTTCAGCGCCTCTTTTGCCTGTGGCCGGTTCATTACTACGATGCTGTCATGCAGTTCCTGATTGTCTTTCGGTGGAATGGCGGCCTCTTCAGCGGGCTCGTCCACCAGCTTGGTCATCGATGGCTTCTTCCCGCGGCAACACTTCGGGGTCGGGAACCGGGGCTTCGCTTACCGGCGGCAATGGCACTTCAGGCGAGGGCGGGAGCTCGGTACTTCGGGAGGCGACGGCGTTACGGGCGGGGTACGGGCACTTCCGGCTGCGACGGCAGGTCTTCATCAATTACATCGGCCACATCGTCTTCGGTCGGCGTATCCGCCACATCATCCAGCGGGATGTCGTTGCGCTTTAAATTCAAATAAACGTGCTCAGTGCCGTAGCTTAACGATGGTGTCAGGAAAGCCAGGTCGGTATTGGCCGAGGCGAAACGTGTGCCGTCAAAGCCGTCTATGGCGTGAACCAAAGTATATTGAGTGCTGGGCTGCCAATCGCCCGCTGTGGCGCGGGTCATTACCGTACCGTCCAGCAAGGCTTTGCCGGCCACCTGTACCAAGTCGGACTCGCCCGAGGCCGTGGCGTCTACCTCAAAGATGGCGCCTGGCTGGAATTCAAGTTTTTCCAGTACCGTAAAGTTGGCCGTATCGCCCACCCCGCTGCCTGGTGAAAAGACAGCGCCGTCGTTGATCGTCGCCGTACGAACAAAGCCGGACCCTTCCAGACGCGCGCCCTGATTCACACGCACTGAACCCGCCATGTGCCAGTCGACGGTCAGTCCGCCTTCATTGACCGTAATGAACGATGGATAGCCCATGATGCCATTCAGATGCAGCATGCCCGCGCCCCTGCTTTACGACGGGCACTGATCCCGACACCGTGCCGGACTGCGTGGCCTCGCCTTCGTTCACGCGCCATTGCACACTGTCGGCAAGCGCCCATGACGCGGGTTCGGGTGTCGGGCCATCGGGCGACTCGTCGACCGAGTTGTCGCCCCTAAGGTGCATTTGATTCAGCAAGGTAGCGCCCGGGGCGTAATCCAGCACGGTTCCCTGGTGCGCGACCAGCAAGTTCACCGAACGCCCCAGGGCCTGTTCGCCGCCAATGCGCAGCGTGCCGTCATGCAGCGTGGTGTTGCCACGGTACAGGTTTAGCCCGGATAAGCTTAAAGTCCCGGCGCCAAATTTTTCCAGGCCCGCGTTGGCGGCATCCTGGTTTGAGATTACGCCGCTCAGGTGCAGAGTCGTATCGCCTTGCACATGAATGCCGGCAAGACGATTGCCGATCAGGAAGTCGCGACGCGATTCAAATGTGCCAGCGGTATATAAGGTATCGCCAGAAAAAACAAAAGGCGCATCGGGTAATCCCAATTGCGCCTCGTTCAGTATCCATTCCGTATCGGTGGGTGGTGGTGACCACAACACCGCCGACAACTGATTGTCGGCTCTTTTGCCCACCACAGCCACGCTTGCGCCGGCTAAAGCCGCTTCCGCCAAGACGAAGCCGGCCATGCCGATCGCCAGCGCAGCCAGCAAAATCTTCTTTATGCCACTTGCATTATGTGCCGCCCTGCTTTCGCAAACACGCCTTTTACAACATACTTCCAGCGGCCATAGCGATAAATCCTGAATCATCATCGTGATCTCCGGTAGATAAATATGTCAACATCGTGACGGCCGGATTATGATACATTTTGACTTATTTTGATATATCTATTCAGAACTTCGCTTTTCGGCGGACTGCTTTAATCAACCAGCAATCTGCGCCAAGGCATCGGCGATCGCGTTCGCATCGGTAGGCCTGACCAGGCGCGCGACTTCTGCGCCGTCGCGCATGAATATCAGCGTTGGCCACAGTTTGATCTTGAACGAGCGCCCTAACGGGCGACCGCTGCCGTCTTCCACCTTGATATGTCGTACATCGGAATGACCCGAAAAGGCCGACGCAATCGCAGGCTGCGCCGCGCGGCAGTAGCCGCACCAGTCAGTACCGAATTCCAGTACGACCGGCCCTTTAAGGGCATCGACCTCGGCGCGCGAAGGGCCGTTTACCATATATGCGTCGCTCATCATGTGCTCCAGTATTTCTTGTGCATGCTGAAACTGCGCCGAAACTCTTCCAAGGGGGTGTAGTTATGCGAATGCAATGCAGTTGTATCGGCCACATACAGAATTTTATAACCCGCCATCCCTGCTCGCAGCAAAAGACAAATCTTCGATCAGTATCGACTTTTTCGGAAGGCCTCTTAATCCATAGAATACCGACAAACGGTAGGCTTCGGGTTGCCATATGACTGCGCAATAATGGAATCGAGTTGTGCCGAAAGATGTGCCTCGCCTTTATAGGTAGTCATCCAGATTTCGACGAACGGCGCTCGTTCCATATTCTATTTCAGGCTTAACGGGCTTTAACAAATGTCCCCAATGTTATATAGCATTACGACCATAACGCCGCGGAGCAAAATCGGGAATCCCTTCAACGTTAATTCGTTGGGACCAATCAGTCTGGCCAATATCAAAATGACGCGCAATGTTGCAATATTGGGCTTCTCTCGTAAAAAAAACAGGTAACGTATCTTCCGCTGCATACACCTTCCTTCACGCTGCTTATCTTCACGATATGGCCGATGGCTTCAAATACCGGTTGAAATAAGCGCCCATAGTGTGCCGACGTTAGGCAGACAAACCTCCATTGCAATGGACGGGGAGTTAAAAGCATGACAATTTTAGTTACCGGCGGCGCCGGTTTCATCGGTTCGAATTTTGTGCTGGACTGGCTGGCAAGCAGCGACGAGCCAGTGGTCAATGTGGATAAATTGACCTATGCCGGCAATATGGAGAACCTTGCCAGCCTGGACGGCGACCAACGCCATATATTCGTACACGGCGACATTGGGGATGCAGCCCTGATTTCCCGCTTGCTGGTCGAACACAAGCCACGTGCCGTGCTTAACTTTGCGGCCGAGAGCCATGTCGATAGGTCCATACACGGGCCGGAAGATTTCATCCAGACCAATATTGTCGGCACCTTCCATCTATTGGAAGCCGTCCGGGCATACTGGAATGCCCGTTCCAGCGATACTGATAGAAACGCCTTCCGCTTCCTGCACGTTTCCACCGACGAGGTATATGGCTCGTTAAGCAAAACCGACCCCGCGTTTAGTGAAACCAATCGCTACGAACCGAACAGCCCATATTCCGCCAGTAAGGCAGCGTCCGACCATCTGGTTCGAGCCTACCACCATACTTACGGACTTGCCGGTACTAACCACAAACTGCTCGAACAATTACGGGCCGTACCACTTTCCCGAAAAACTGATTCCGCTATGCATCTTGAATGCACTGCAAGGAAAAGACCTGCCCATTTACGGCGACGGCCAGCAAATTCGCGACTGGCTATATGTAAAGGACCACTGCAGCGCCATTCGACGTGTGCTGGAAGCTGGCAGGCTGGGTGAAGTCTACAACGTTGGCGGCTGGAACGAAAAAGCCAACCTGGATGTCGTGCAAAACCTGTGCGCTATCCTCGATGAACTGCAGCCCCGGGCCGACGGCAAGTCGTACAGCACCCAAATCAGCTTCGTTAAAGATCGCGCCGGCCACGATCGCCGTTACGCCATCGATGCCAGCAAGCTGGAAAAACGACTCGGCTGGAAACCCGCCGAAACCTTTGAGACCGGCATACGCAAAACCGTGCAATGGTATCTGGACAACCAGCCCTGGGTGGACAACGTCAGTAGCGGCGCGTACAAAGACTGGGTAAACAAGCAGTACGCCGTATGAAAATACTATTACTGGGAAAGAACGGCCAAGTCGGCCACGAACTTCAGCGTACCCTGCTGCCCCTAGGGCAGCTTATCGCGTTGGACCGCAGCGAGGCCAATCTGGAAGACGGCGCCGGCTTGCAGCTAACGCTAAATACCCATGTGCCCGATATTATCGTCAACGCGGCCGCCTACACCGCCGTCGATAAAGCCGAAAGCGACGAAGCGACCGCCGCGCAGATAAATACAGAAGCGGTCAAGCTGATGGCCGACTATGCCCGCAATGCGAACGCCCTGCTGGTGCACTATTCCGACTGATTACGTCTTTGATGGCGAAAAGCATGGTTCGTACATTGAATCCGACATCACCTCTCCGCAAAGCGCCTACGGGCGTACAAAGTGTGCCGGCGAAGCCGCCATCAGCGATAGCGGTTGTCAGGCTCTGATATTCCGTACCAGCTGGGTATTTTCAGCCCACGGCGGCAACTTTATCAAAACGATAATGCGGCTGGCCAAGGAGCGCGACAATCTGGGCATTGTGGCCGACCAAATCGGCACCCCGACATCGGCCGAACTAATCTCAGACGTTACGGCACTGGCCATTGCCGCCCACAAGAAAAGCGCTATTTCCACCCGGCGTGTATCACCTGACCGCTGGCGGCGACACCAGTTGGCACGGCTTGGCTACCCATGTGGTGGCTAAACTGCAGGCGAAAGGCATACCGTTAAAAATCAGTGCCGAACAAATACGGGCAATTGCCACTGAAGACTACCCGCTCCCCGCCAAACGGCCGAAGAATTCGCGGCTGGACACCGGCAAACTTAGCAAGACGCTAGGTTTGCAAATACCCCACTGGTCCATTTATGTCGATCGCACTATCGAACAGCTTACGACAACGGAACTCTAGATGAAGCGCAAAGGCATTATTCTGGCCGGCGGTTCAGGCACACGCCTGCATCCCGCCACTCTGGCAATCAGCAAGCAGCTTTTGCCCGTATACGACAAGCCTATGGTGTATTACCCGCTAGGCACTCTGATGCTGGCCGGCATCCGCGATATTCTTATTATCTCTACCCCGCAAGATACCCCCCGCTTCGAGCAGCTATTGGGCGACGGAAGCCAGTGGGGCCTGAGCCTGCAATACGCGGTACAAGCCAGCCCCGATGGCCTTGCGCAAGCCTTTATCATTGGCGAAGACTTTATCGGCAACGCCCTGTCGGCCTTGGTGCTTGGTGACAATATCTACTACGGCCACGATTTTCAAAAGCCGCTGGCCAGCGCCATGCAGCGTAGCGACGGCGCCAGCGTATTTGCCTACCACGTGCACGACCCCGAGCGTTACGGCGTGGCTGAATTCAACGAAGACGGCAAGGTACTGTCGCTGGAAGAAAAACCGCTTAAGCCCAAATCGAACTATGCCGTAACGGGCCTATACTTTTACGACAAAGAAGTCATTGGCATGGCCAAGTCGCTTAAGCCCTCGCCGCGCGGCGAGCTTGAAATCACCGACCTGAACCGGCTGTACCTGGAACAAGGGCGGCTTAACGTTGAAATCATGGGTCGCGGCTACGCTTGGCTAGATACCGGCACGCACGAATCCTTGCTCGAAGCCAGTCAATTTATCGCCACGCTTGAAAACCGCCAGGGCCTGAAAGTGTCCTGTCCCGGAAGAAATCGCCTTCAGGCAAAAATGGATAGACGCCGCGCAGCTGGAAAAGCTGGCGCAGCCTTTGACAAAAAACGGTTATGGTCAGTACTTGCTACAGATTCTTAAGGAAACGGTCTACTAATGAAAGCCACCCCACTTGCGATTCCCGAGGTCATACTTTTCGAACCCAAGGTTTTCGGCGACGATCGGGGTTTCTTCTTCGAAAGTTTCAATCACCGGCAATTTGAAAACGCGGTCGGACGACAAGTCCGCTTCGTGCAAGATAACCATTCCCGGTCAGCCAAAAACGTATTGCGTGGCTTGCATTTTCAGATCAAGCAGGCCCAGGGCAAACTGGTGCGCGTCGTGGCGGGCGAAGTTTTCGATGTGGCCGTCGATATTCGCAAAAGCTCGCCAACCTTTGGCAAGTGGGTTGGCGAAAGGCTGTCGGCCGAAAACAAAAAGCAGCTTTGGGTACCCGAAGGCTTTGCGCACGGCTTTGTGGTGCTTTCGGACTACGCGGAATTTTTATACAAGACCACCGATTACTATGCCCCCGAGCATGAGCGATCGATCTTATGGAATGACCCCACGCTGGCTATTCAGTGGCCGACTGAAGCCGAGCCTGTACTTTCGACCAAAGACGCCAACGCCGGGACGTTCCAACACACCGAACTATTCGCCTGATGCAACAGTTCTCCGTATCGCCGAAAGAAATGGTTGCGAGCCTCTGGCGCAACCGTAGCCTTATCAACGCGATGGTCAAGCGCGAAGTCATCGGTCGTTACCGTGGCTCGTTCATGGGTATTTTGTGGTCGTTTTTCAACCCGGTATTCATGCTGGCGGTCTACACCTTTGTGTTCAGCATCGTCTTCCAGGCGCGCTGGGGCGCTGGTAGCGGTTCGAAGACCGAATTTGCCCTGATCCTGTTCGCGGGACTAATCGTATTCAATGTGTTTGCAGAGTGCGTGAATCGGGCGCCAAACTTGATCTTGTCCAACGTCAACTATGTAAAAAAGGTGGTATTTCCGCTGGAAATACTACCTTGGGTGACCTTGGGCGCTGTTCTGTTCCATGCCCTGGTCAGCTTATGCGTATGGCTGATCGCCTACGTTATCTTCTTTGGCATACCCCACGCAACGGTGTTGCTGTTCCCGCTGGTTGTTGTGCCCCTTGCGCTTTTCACCGTAGGCGCAACCTGGGCATTGGCGTCGTTGGGCGTCTATCTACGCGACGTGGCACAGTTCATATCTATTTTGACGACGGTACTGATGTTCCTGTCGCCAATTTTTTACCCGGCCTCTGCCATACCCGAGAAATACCGCCCCATTATCCAGATGAACCCGCTTGCCCCTGCCATCGAACAGGCTCGCCAAGTGCTTTTCTTTGGGAATGTTCCAGACTGGCCGGTTTTACTGCTTTATTCGCTAGGTTCGGCACTGATCGGCTGGCTGGGATTCGCGTGGTTCCAAAAAACGCGTAAGGGGTTTGCCGATGTCATCTGATCTTGCCATTCAGGTAGACAACCTTAGCAAGTGCTATCACATCTACGACAAGCCGCGCGACCGCCTAATGCAGATGCTCGCCCGAGGCCGCAAGCAGTTCTTCCGCGAATTCTGGGCGCTGCGCGACGTCGCCTTCGACATTAAGCCCGGCGAGGCTGTGGGCATTATCGGTCGCAATGGCAGCGGCAAGTCGACCTTACTACAGCTTATCTGCGGCACCTTGAATCCCACCGTCGGAAATATCCAGGTCAACGGCCGAGTCGCCGCCTTGCTGGAACTGGGCGCGGGCTTCAACCCCGAATTCACCGGCCGCGAGAACGTTTATATGGCGGCCTCGCTATATGGGCTTTCCAACCAGAAGGTCGATGAACGTTTCGATAATATCGCGGCGTTTGCCGATATTGGCGACTTCATCGAGCAACCCGTAAAAGTGTATTCCAGCGGTATGTATGTGCGCCTGGCCTTTGCGTTAATTGCACACGTCGATGCCGATATCCTGGTGGTGGACGAAGCCCTGGCGGTTGGCGATGCCTTGTTCACCCAAAAATGCATGCGCTTTATTCGCAAATTTCGCGAGGAGCATTCCTTATTGTTCGTCAGCCACGACACGGCATCGGTCATCAGCCTGTGCGATCGCGCCATCTGGCTGAACCAGGGCGTCATCAAGCAAATCGGGCCGTCGAAGAAGGTATGCGACGCCTACCTGAATAGCTTGTTCGAAGCCCAGGACGCCAGCACCGACGCCCTTAGCGAAGACAGCGACGCCTTGCGTGCCAAACGGCTGGGCCGCGACGAGCTGGTATGGCGCGACCAGCGCTCCGACTTCGTCAATGCCAGCACGGCACGTAACGACATCGAAGTGTTCAAGTTCGAACCCAACGATTCACCCGACTTTGGTGGCGAAGAAGCGCGCATCGTCAACGTTCTTATGCTGGACTCGAATGGCAACGCATTGAACTGGATCGTTGGTGGCGAAAAAGTAAGCCTGCGGGTCGATGTGCAAACCAATAAAGACCTGGCCAGTCCGATCATCGGTTTTTTTATCCGAGACCACCTGGGCCAAACCCTCTTTGGCGACAATACCTATTTGTCGTATCAAGAAAAGCCGTGTGCCGCCAAGGCTGGCGACATTATCACGGCCGAATTCGAGTTTTATATGCCCTGGCTGGCAAAAGGCGACTACGTCATCCTGGCTGCCATCGCAGAAGGTTCGCAGGCAGATCACCGGCAACTGCACTGGCTGCATGATGCCCTGGTGTTCCGCTCGCACCACACCCCCGTGTCCACAGGCATTCTAGGCATTCCGATGACAGATATACGCCTATATCACGATTGATCTGTAAGAAGGACAACATGAATTCACCCCGCTTAGACGACGTAAGGAAAACACTAATAAACGCCGCCCTGTTCTGGCCTGTCCGTCTTGCGCCGCCTAACGCATGGGCCGGCCACATCCCTTTTGCTGCGTGGTTGATGGCACAGCTCAAGCCCAAGATGTTCGTCGAACTGGGTACACACACCGGCAATTCTTACCTCGCCATGTGCCAGGCGGTTACCGAGTCCGGACTGGACACGCGGTGTTATGCCGTGGACACATGGCAGGGTGACGAGCATGCATCCCATTACGGCGAAGAGGTCTTCATTGATCTAAGGAACCATCACGAACCGCGTTATGCGTCGTTCTCGAATCTGATGAGAATGACCTTCGACGAGGCACTTGAGTATTTCCCCGATGGCTCGGTGGACTTCCTGCATATCGACGGCCTTCACACCTACGAAGCGGTCAAGCACGACTTCGACACCTGGCTGCCCAAGCTGGCGCCGGGCGCCATAGTCATGTTCCACGATACCAATGTGCGCGAGCGCGATTTCGGGGTGTGGCGTCTGTGGGGTGAACTGACGGCGAAGTACCCCTGCCATATGGAATTCGACCACTCGCACGGCTTGGGCGTATTGCAAATTACCAGTGAATCCGCCGACTGCCTGCCCTGGCTGGCGCCGGAAAGCGACATCAAGCAAGAGATGAAGCACTATTTTTCCGCGTTGGGACGCAACCTGAACGAACGCTACTACGCGGAACAAAAACAGATCACCATTAATACGCTCAGCCAAGATCTGGCTGAACACAAGAAGCACGTCGGCAATCTTAGCGACGAAATGGCGCATCAAACCGCACACATCGACAACCTGATGCAGGCGCTTAACGATAAAGACGCTCAAATTGCTGCGCGTGACCACGATAAAGACGCTCAAATCGCTGCGCGTGACCAACAGATAGCCGAGCAGTTCCAGCATATCGTCAATCTTGACCAGCATATCGCCAATCTGGCTGGACCACCAAATTGCCAATCTCGATCAACAAATTGCCGGATTGAATACACATATCGGCAATATTGAATTGGCCGTCAAGAGCCGGGACGAAGAACTGTACATACTGATCAGCGATCTGCCCAAGCAAGGGGCGGCGCACGAGCAACAGTTGGCCGATCGCGATCAACAAATCAGCATTCTGTCCAAATACCTGTCCGAATGCCAGCAACATATAAGCAACATTGAGCAGTCGCGCAGCTGGAAAATAACCTCGCCACTACGTCGGCTTAAATCGTCCATTCGCGGAACTCATCATACCGGCGCACAATTCATCGCCGCAGAAACGGGTACTCAGGCTCCTGAACCACTGCTAACTGCTGAACCCGTACCTGCACTCGTACCCGTACCTGCACCCGTACCCGAACCAGCCCAGCCCGAAGACCCTGACTTCAACCTTGCGTTTTACCTCGCCAATAATCCCGACATCGCGGCAAGCGGTGTCGACCCCTACCTCCATTACATTACCTACGGAAAGAAGGAGGGCCGCCTGGGAAAGCTTCCAGATATGGAAATTCTGGGCCGGCTTAAGCCGCTGGATGCATCGCGCGAAACCGTGCTGGTCGTAGGCCATGAAGGGACCCGCACCGGCGCTCCCGTCCTGACTTATAACCTGGTGCTCGCCCTTGCGCCCAAATATAACGTAGTCGTTCTGTTCCTCGGGCCGGGCCCTATGGTGCAAGCCTGTCACGATGCCGGCGCAACCGTTCTTGCCCTGAAAGAAAAAGTTCGCTTAGCGGTAAATTCCAGCACTGCCGATGCCTTGATCAAGTCGATTACCGACGTGGTCACGCCGAAGTTCGCCATCAGCAATAGCGTGGAGTCGCGCGCAGTGCTATCGGCACTTTCCAAACTGTATATACCAGCCATCTCGCTTATCCACGAGTTCTCGATTTACGTGAATTCGCTGGGTGGCATACGCGAATCGGCATTGTGGTCAGGACAAACCGTATTTTCCAGCCGCATTACGCTGGAAAACGCCTACGCCAACGAATTGCACGACATTACCAGCCGCCAGTTTCCCATCATTCCACAAGGCCGCTGCGTGTTGCCGGCAGACGGTGATGCCGCAACCAAGGCCGCCGATGCCCAACGAATTCGAGCCGCCATGCGCCCCGAAGGTTTCCCTGCCGACGGAATGGTGCTGGTCGGAATTGGCTCGGTGCATTTAAGAAAAGGGGTGGACCTTTTCCTGGAGTGCGCTGCCCAAGTGCACAAACGCATGCCAGAATTAGCCTGTCGATTTGTGTGGATTGGCGACGGTTATAAACCGAGCACCGATTCTGGCTATTCCATGTTCCTGGGCGACCAGGTTACGCGGTCTGGCCTGGAAGGACTTGTAAGCTTTGTAGACGAAGTGTCCGACCTTGCCGCGGCCTACGAAGAAGCCGACCTATTTCTGCTGACTTCACGACTTGATCCGCTGCCCAACGTAGCGATTGAAGCATTGTCCGAAGGGCTGCCCGTGGTGTGTTTCGACAAGGCCACCGGCATTGCCGACACGCTGACCGAACAAGGGCTAGGCGCATATTGCGTGGCCGATTATCTTGACACCAAAGATTTCTCGGACAAAGTCATTGCCTTGCTTGAGTCTGCGGAACTGCGTGAAGAAGTCATCCAGAAAGGACTGGAAATCAGTGCCAATAGTTTCGATATGGCACGATATGTTCTGCGGCTAGAAGAACTGGCCTTGCAGCAAGCCGACCGATCAAAGCAAGAGCACGAAGACGTCGACACCATCGTGCAATCCGGCCTGTTCAACGCCGACTACTATTTGCCGCCTGATTCGGGCCAGCATGCGGCCCCTATCGAAGATACGGTACGCACTTACGTGCGCACTTGGGCCAGCGATGTCGATCTGCGCAAACCCATGCCCGGCTTTCATCCCGGAATCTATCTAGAGCAACACGGCGTCGCCGTGCCCCACGCCGACCCCTTTGCCGACTACATTCGCGCGGGCCAGCCACAGGGCGCCTGGAATGCCAACCTGATTACGCCTGCCGAACCCATACAAGCCGTACCGCAAACCTTGCGCGTGGCACTGCACGTGCACGTGTTTTACCGCGACTTGTTTCCGGAAATCATCCAGCGGCTTAGCCAGAATGAAACCAACGTCGATTTACTGATCAGCGTTACCGACGAGACGTCTAAAACGGTGATTCTGGAGCAACTAAAAAATTACCAACGCGGATCGGTCGACGTTCGCATCGCACCCAACCGTGGGCGCGATATCGGCCCCCTGCTGACCGAATTCGCCGGCAAGATACAAGCCGAATATGATCTGATCGGTCACGTGCACACCAAAAGAACCAAACATAACGAACATGCCGGCCGCATCTGGTACCGTTTCCTGCTGGAAAACCTGCTGGGAAGCAAGGAAACACGGATGGCCGACATTATTCTTGGCCGCCTGGCGCACGATCAGGCCACAGGAATTATTTTCCCCGATGACCCCAACGCAATGGGCTGGTGCAAGAACCGATCGTATGCGGACAACATCGCGCCCTCGCTCGATGCTGGATAACTGCCGGAACATTTCAATTTCCCGATGGGCACCATGTTCTGGGCCAAGGTATCCAGTTTGAAACCGATGTTAAACCTGGGTCTGGATTGGGACGATTATCCGGTAGAACCCTTGCCCATAGACGGCACCATGTTACACGCACTGGAAAGGTTGTTTCCCTTTGCCGTCCAAAAGTCCGCACAGCAGATGTCGCTGACCTACGTACCGGGGGTGACGCGATAATGAGGTGTCTTGTTCTGGGCGGTGGCGGGTTTATTGGATCTGCAGTCGTGGACCGCCTGTTGCTGGACCAGCATACGGTGCGCATTTTCGAGCGACCCGATGTCAAGCCTTACCGCGTCTTCACCGGCAGCGAGCAGGTCGGCTGGCAAGGCGGCGACCTGCAGAACGTAGAACACATCAACGATGCCCTTGACGACATCGACATCGTCTTTCACTTAGTATCGACCACGCTGCCCAAGAATTCCAACGACGACCCTGTTTACGACGTGCAAAGCAATCTGGTGGCGACACTGCGGCTATTGATCGCCATGGCCGCCAAAGGCGTGCGCCGCATGGTGTTTATTTCTTCGGGCGGCACGGTATATGGCCCGCCCCAATATATTCCCATCGACGAAAAGCACCCCACCGAGCCTAAGGTTTCCTATGGCATCACAAAGCTGGCCATAGAAAAGTATCTGGTCATGTATGAAGCGTTGCACGGCATCAAGGCGACCATATTGCGGGTGGCGAATCCGTTTGGCGAACGCCAGCGCATTGCCACCGCACAAGGCGCCGTAGGGGTATTCCTGCACCGCGCCATGCATGGGGAAACCATCGAAATCTGGGGCGACGGCAATGTAACGCGAGACTACATTTATATCAGCGATGTGGCCGAGGCCTTCATCAAAGCGGCCGAATACCAAGGCACAAAGAATGTCTTTAATATTGGCTCAGGTTCGGGCACCAGCCTGAACGAGCTGCTTACCACCATGGAAAGCGTACTGGGAGGCCCGATCGCGCGACAATATTTGCCGGGACGCGCCTTCGACGTAATGGTGAATGTTCTTGATACCAGCCTGGCGGCGACTGAACTGGGCTGGAGGCCTAAGGTGTCTTTGCCCGAAGGGATCACCCGAACCGTCGCCTGGACCAAAAGCTCACAATCGAATAAGCCACAATGACCAAGCCCTCGCCTAAAAACGAACTATCTGGCAGCCCTATCGATATGTTGATGCACCAACTGCGCCGCGCAAAACGTGTGCTGGCCGCCATGCCCACCATGCTGCAGCACAACGGCGGCTTGCAGTTGACCGCTCGCAAAGCAATCAAGATATTCCGCGAGGAAGGCTGGGTTGGCGTCAAGCGCCGCCTGAACATGGCAACCCGCAACGCGGCACCGGTATTCGACGAAAACGGCCAGCCCATCAATCGTAACGACTACACCGAATGGGTGCGCCGCTACGATACCCTGGACGACGCCAAGCGTGACGATATTCTGGCCAAAATCGAAATCATGGCCCGCCACCCGAAAATTTCAATCGTGATGCCGGTTTACGACCCCCCGCTGGACTTCCTTGACCAGGCAATCTGGTCGGTGCGTCGCCAGTTGTACCCGGAATGGGAACTATGCATCGCCGATGACGCCTCGAAAAACCAGGCCGTGCGCGACCTGCTGGCCCGGCACGCAGCGGAAGACAGCCGCATCAAGGTCGCTTATCGCAGTGAAAATGGCCATATATCGCAAGCGTCGAACTCGGCGGCTGAATTGGCGACCGGCGAATTCGTGGCCCTGCTGGACAACGACGACCTGCTGCCCCCGCAGGCGCTGTTCTATATTGCCGACGCCATATTGCAGCATCCCGATGCCGGCTTGATCTATTCCGATGAGGACAAGATCGACTCCGCAGGCCATAGACGCAGCCCGTACTTCAAACCGCGCTGGAATCCAGACCTGTTCTTGTCCCACAACATGATCTGCCATCTGGGCGTGTATCGAAGAACCCTGGCAGCCGAACTGGGTTGGTTCCGCGCAGGCTACGAAGGCGCGCAAGACTACGATCTGGCCCTGCGCTGCGTGGAACGCCTGGCCGCTAAAGACATCGTTCATATTCCGCGCGTGCTGTACCACTGGCGCAGCCATGCCGGCAGCACCGCGTATGCCGGTTCAGAAAAAGACTACGCCTCGACGGCCGGGCAGCGCGCGCTGAACGACCACTTCGCGCGCATCAGGCGTATCGGCCAAGTCCGAACTACTGCATATGGGCATGTACCGGGTACGCTACGACATTGCCGAACCGGCGCCGTTGGTAAGCCTGATCATCCCAACACGCAACGGACTGGATTTGATCCGGCTATGCATCACCAGCATCCTGGAAAAGACGCTTTACACGAATTACGAGATTCTGATCATCGATAACGGATCGGACGACCCGCACACCCTGGCGTATTTTCGCAGCCTGGCGAACAACCCGAAAGTGCGCGTCATACGAGACGAGCAACCCTTCAACTATTCGGCCCTGAACAATTCGGCGGTCGAACAGGCTCGTGGTGAATACGTTGCATTGGTCAACAACGATATCGAGGTGATCTCGCCTCATTGGCTGCACGAAATGGTCAGTATTGCCATGCAGCCCGGCGTGGGTGCTGTGGGCGCCCGTCTTTGGTACCCGGACAACCGATTGCAGCACGGCGGTGTGGTGATCGGCCTGGGCGGAGTTGCCGGACATTCGCACAAGTATTTGCAACGGCACCAACCCGGCTATTTCCACCGGGCTCAATTGATTCAGTCTTTTTCTGCCGTCACCGCCGCCTGTCTACTGATCAAGAAGGAAATCTTCGAAAAGGTCAAAGGCCTGAACGAAGACGACTTGCAAATTGCCTTTAACGATGTGGACTTCTGTCTGCGGGTAAGGGAAGCGGGCTACAGGAACGTATGGACGCCGTATGCCGAGCTTTATCACCACGAGTCCGCGACCCGTGGCACAGAAGATACGCCGGAAAAGGAGGCGCGCTTCAGCAAAGAAGTGATGTACATGAAAGAACGCTGGGGCGAATCGCTGCTGGATGACCCGGCATATAGCCCCAACCTGACCCTGGATTACGAAGACTTCAGCCTGGCTTGGCCGCCGCGGGTTCGCTAGCGCCTTATCCAGGATAAAAATGGAGCCCCCGTGTAGCAATTACTGCTGCTTCGCGATGAAAGGATCCAACAATAGAGCCGTAGATGGCCGTTTAGCCTTATTATTTGGACGGCACCAGTTGAAATGTACCAAACGGCAGAATGAGCGCTTTTATTTCCGCAAGCTGAGGAAATTATTTTGGGCTATTTTCCACTAGTCGTAGATCTGGATGGCACACTGATCCGCACCGATATGCTTCACGAGACTGCGCTACAGGCATGCCGCGAGCGTCCACTTGACGTCCTGCGCATTCCAGCATGGCTGCTTAAAGGCAAGGCCGTTTTGAAGCAAAGGCTCGCCGCACAGTGCGAATTCGACGCGGCGTCGCTGCCCTACCACCTCGAACTAGTGGAATGGCTGCGCCAACAGCGAGCCTCGGGCCGGAAGGTAGTTTTATGTACTGCGTCCGACCTCTCTATCGCCACGGCCATCGCCCAGCATCTGGATTTGTTTGACGAGGTGATCGCCAGCAACGGCGGCGTAAATCTGGCCGGCAAGCACAAAGCCCAGGCGCTGGAAGATCGTTTCGGCAAAGGGGGTTTCGATTATGTGGGTAATTCGCACGCCGACGTCCCGGTTTGGAAACGCGCCCGACGCGCTATCGTTGTTAGCGCCCCGCCCGAAGTCATCCGAAAAGCCGGCGTCGCCTGCGAAGTCGAACGCATATTCCCGCGCGTCCCCATGGGCCTTGGCGTACTGGCGCGCATGCTGCGTGTCCATCAATGGGCGAAAAACGCGCTATTGCTAGTGCCTTTACTGGCATCCCACCAATTTACCGATCCCGATACCTGGCCGGCCATGCTGCTGGCCTTTGTCTCGTTCAGTTTGTGCGCATCGTCGGTGTACATCGCCAACGACCTGATGGATCTGGAAAGCGACCGCCGGCACCCGCGCAAGCGTAATCGCCCTTTCGCCTCGGGCATTGCGCCCGCCTGGACGGGGGTCGCGTTGGCGCCGGTGCTGCTACTGCTTAGCCTGCTATTGGCGGTGCAGGTGGGAACGTCGTTCGTAACTTGGCTGGCGGTCTATTTTGTACTGACTTGCGCATATTCCTGGGGCTTGAAACGCCTGGTGCTAGTCGACTGCTTGACCTTGGCGGTATTATATATACTGCGCATAATTGCCGGGGCCGCAGCGGCTGGCCTCCTGCTTTCCTATTGGCTGCTGGCTTTTTCCGGCTTTCTATTTCTGTCGCTGGCCTTTGTTAAGCGCTACGCAGAACTTCAAGTCCAAATGTCCCAGGGCAACGAGAAGGCGCATGGCCGGGGCTACCTGACATCCGACGCTTCCCTGGTGCAAATGCTGGGCCTTTCGTCGGCCTATTCGGCGGTGGTGGTATTGGCGCTATATCTAGACAGCAATACCGTCGTCCAGCTTTACCAATCCCCAGAAGTAATCTGGGGGGCCGTACCCGTAATCCTTTTCTGGATCAGCTGGATGTGGCTGCGCGCCCATCGGGGTGAAATGCATGACGACCCTTTGATATTTGCCATGAAAGATAAGGCCAGCCTGCTGGCAGGCGCTATCTTTGCCGCGGTAATGATCACCGGCGCCGTAGGGCTGCCATGGTAAAAATGTCGTCGTGGGGTCGTCTGTCGGCCGATGAACACAAGATCGTACCCTTATTAAACCCTGATGCCTTGGCCGCCCAGATGCGGCAATCGCTGCCGGGCATTGCCTACGGCATGGGGCGCAGCTATGGCGACGTCTGCCTGAATCCCCACGGCACGCTGTTTAGTACGCGCGGACTGGACCATTTAATTGGCTTCGACGAAACGACCGGCATATTGGTGTGCGAAGCAGGAACCCTGCTGCGCGATATTCAACGCCTATTGGTGCCCAGGGACTGGATGCTGCCGGTAACCCCGGGTACCCAAATGGTGACCATAGGTGGGGCCATTGCCAACGATATCCATGGCAAAAATCACCATGTCATGGGGTCGTTTGGCGACCATGTGCGTAGCCTGCGCCTGCAACGCACCGACGGCAGCGTGATCGACTGCGGTCCGAAACAGCATAGCGACTGGTTTGCCGCCACCGTGGGCGGAATGGGCTTAACGGGCGTTATCGTGCAGGCCAGCATACAGCTGCGCCGGGTGGCCGGCCCATGGCTTTCTACTGAAACCCTACCCTACGCCAATCTTGACGAGTTCTTTCAGCTGGCGGATGCGTCCGAAGCCGGATGGGAACATACGGTGTCGTGGATAGACTGTATAGGCGCAACCGGTCGGGGGGTGTTCATGCGCGCGAACCATGCTCCGCGTACCGATTGGCCATCGAACCGCGCCGGGCGCAAACTGACCGTTCCGTTTACCCCGCCGGTTTCCCTGATCAACAGTCTATCGTTAAAGCCTTTCAATCAGGCTTATTACTATTTGCAGGCCCGCAAGGCGGGGACCGGCATGAGCCACTACGAACCCTTTTTCTACCCGCTGGACAGTATTCACGAATGGAATCGCATCTACGGGCCCAAGGGATTTTTTCAGTACCAGTGCGTGGTGCCGCGTAGCGTTGGGCGCGATGCCGTGCAGGCCATGCTGAAAGAAATAGCGCGTTCCGGCGACGGCTCTTTTCTGGCGGTGCTGAAAACCTTTGGCGAAAGGCAATCGCTTGGCATGCTGAGCTTTCCGCAGCCCGGGGTCACGCTGGCGCTGGATTTTCCTAACAAAGGCACTGGTACGGCAAGGCTGTTCTCCAGGCTGGACAATATCGTGCGGCAGGCCGGTGGCCGCCTGTACCCCGCCAAAGACGCCCGCATGCCGCGCGACTTATTCGAGGCGGGCTATCCCCGTCTTGCCGAATTCAAGCAGTACCGCGACCCGGGCATAAGCTCCGCCATGTCGCGCCGATTAATGGGAAGCTGACAGTGCAGAACAAAAAAAGAAAGATTGTGATCATAGGCGCAACGTCGGCCATCGCCGAACACTGCGCCCGGCTATGGACGGCCAACGCCAGCATTGAACTTATATTAGTGGGACGCAATGCCGAACGTACCGAACGCGTAGCCGCCGACCTGCGCGTGCGCGGCCCGCAGTCGACCGTACAGGTCTTGATCGCTGATTTCGTCAACGCAGCTGCCATCCAGGAATTGGCCGACAGCATTGTCGCGACCGGCCCGGTCGATTGTGTATTGATCGCCCATGGCTCGCTGCCTGACCAGAAAGAATGCCAGACCGACCTTGACGCGTGCAACACTGCCTTGAACGTAAACGGTGTGTCGCCCGTATTATTTGCCGAAGCGTTTGCCAGCCGCATGCAGAAGATCAACCAGGGTACGCTGGCAATTATCGGATCGGTAGCGGGCGACCGCGGCCGTAAATCCAATTATGTCTATGGGGCGGCAAAAGGCCTGGTGACACGCTATGCGCAGGGCCTGCAACATCGGCTGGCTGGGACGAACGTAAAGGTGGTCTTGATTAAGCCGGGCCCGACCGACACCCCCATGACAGCCAGCATGAAAGGCAGTGGCGCGAAACTTGCCAGCGTCGAATCGGTGGCGTCGGACATTGTTCGTGGCATAGAAGACGGCCGCCCGGTGATTTACGCCCCCCGTAAATGGGAACTGATCATGATGATCATCCGCCACCTGCCCCGCTTCGTTTTTAACAAAATGGACATCTGACCCCTATGTTCCTGTCTAAGCAACGTTACGCATTGGTATTCACGATAACAGTCGCGGCCTTATTTATCGCGCTTGCGATTGCAGGAGGGGTCAACCGTTATTCTGCGGTTCCTTACATGGACATGTGGGACAGTTACCTTAATTTTTATGTCTCCTTTAAAAATGGTGGGTGGCACGCATGGTGGGACCAGCATAACGAGCACCGTATTGTGCTGGCACGACTGCTGTTCTGGATGGATTTGACATGGTTTCGTGGAGCGGGTGCGTTCCTGATCATCATGAATTATGTGTTGGCGGGACTGTCCGGAACTCTTTTCTATGTGTACCTGCGCGGGCAATTACCAGGCGCCCAGCACCAGCACTTTCGCCGTTTCCTTGGTCTGATTATTTTCGCTGGCCTGTTTGCATGGTGTCAGTATGAAAATCTGACCTGGGGCTTTCAAAGCCAGTTTTTTCTATCCCAACTTCTGCCTTTAGCCGTCTTCTTCTGCATACATAAGTCGGCGACCGATACTGCGCGTTCTTTTGGCTGGTATATCGCGGCCTGTCTGCTGGGCGTGGCCGCCATCGGCACCATGGCTAACGGCGTACTGGCATTGCCACTGGCGTGTTTGCTGACAATGCTGCTTGGCCTGGGAAAAACGAAAGGCGGCCTTCCTTGCATTGCTTTCCATCGCCGGAATTACGATTTACTTCCATGGTTTTGTCGCGGCTGGGCACCATGGATCGTTGCGCGATGCGCTTTTAAATCACCCGATCGAGCTGTTCAGATATGTGCTGATTTACATCGGCAGCCCCTTTAACTACTTCTTCGCAGGCGGAAGACTGGGCCGGAATATTGCTGAGTTCGCCGGTTTTTTCTTAATCGCAAGCTGTGTCGTTTTCTGCATTAGAGCCATAAGCGCGCGGTCAATATCCAGTTTGTCCTTGGCACTGCTGACCTTTATTTTGTATGTTGGCGGCACGGCCTTTGGCACCGGCGGCGGTCGACTAATACTCGGTCTGGATCAAGCGCTGGCAAGCAGGTACACGACGCCCGCCCTAATGGCCTGGGCGGCGACGTTGGTTCTATACGCACCGATTCTGGCCGTTCGTCTGGAACGCTGGGGAAACAAAGTACTGCTGCTCGCGTTGCCTCTTGCCGCCATGATGTTCCCTTATCAGCTAACCGCTCTACTACCTTTCGACGAGCTGTTTGATCGCCAAGTCGCTGCCTTGGCGCTAGAACTTCGAGTCAAGGATGACACGCAGCTTAAAAAGCTTCATCCCAGACCACAGGTGTTGATGGACACCAGCGCGGTAGCGGTCGAACAAGACCTGTCCGTTTTTGGCCTTGCACCAATAAAGAACGTCGGCAAGCTGATAGGGACGCAGCAATCAATAACCACGACCTCGGCATGCAGCGGCAATATCGATAGAGTCAGCGACATAGATCAGAACAGCCGCTACGTACGTATAGAAGGTAGCATGCTGGGCGAAGACGGTCGCGCCGTGCGCGGGCCGGTACAAATCACGAATGCCGCAGGTACGATCGTCGGTTATGCGCTTACCGAAGAGCACCGGGCCCCTGGTGCAGCGAATGCCGAGAACCTGCCGTTGAATCAGTTCAAGGGATACTTGTTAACCCAATATGAAGGCGAGCAGATAACTCTAGCGAGTGTCGCAACGGGTTGCGCCGCGTCTTTAAAGACACCTCTAACATTTTTTCACGTCATTCCATCGAAGCTTGCGCCCGACTCGGTAACCGTAAGGAAGGAAAGCTTGATAGAAAATGACGGATGGCAAGGAAAAGACTTTCAGAAAACAAGCGCCGATGGCCTTGTCGTTTTAGGCAGCTACATACAGTCTGACGCCGACGTCGGTTCGATATCCTTAAACCTGAAGCGTGGCGACAAGTTGTTATATCGTTCGGGACCAAGCGCCACGAGGCAGCATCTGGAAATTAATCACCACAAAGATACATCGACAGCCCTACCTTTGGCGAATGATTGGACATTGCTCGACTTTACTGTTTCGCGACTGCCCGATACGTTTACGGTAACCTTTATCGATGCAGGCGACGGTTGGGGCGAGTGGTCAGCCATCGCGGTAAAAGAATAAATAGATATGAATACTATCCAAAATAAGAAAATCGTTCTGCCAGGCGGCGCCGGGCTAGTCGGCCAGAACCTCGTCGCCCAGTTGAAGCGTAGGGGCTACACCAATTTGGTGGTGCTGGATAAACATCGCGCCAATCTGGAAGTGCTGCGCAAATTCCATCCCGATATTGTTATTGAATACGCCGACCTGGCCGAGCATGGCGACTGGGAAAAGCACTTCGAAGGCGCCGATGCCGTGGTAATGCTGCAGGCGCAAATTGGCGACCCCAAGCTGGAGCCGTTCATCCGCAACAACATTACGTCGACCGACAATATCCTGCCGTTGATCAAGCGCTACAACATTCCCTATACGGTGCACATCAGTTCGTCGGTGGTGGAATCGGTGGCCAACGACCACTATACGAACACAAAAAAAGAACAGGAAGAACACGTACTCGCCAGCGGCATTAATTGCGTCGTACTGCGCCCTACCCTGATGTTTGGCTGGTTCGATCGCAAGCACCTGGGGTGGCTGTCGCGCTTCATGCAAAAAGTGCCGGTTTTTCCCATTCCCGGCAGCGGACGCTACATGCGCCAGCCCCTGTATGTGGGCGACTTTTGCAGCATTATCATCAGTTGCCTGGAAACGCAGATAAGCGGCCAGGTGTTCAACATTACGGGCCTGGAAAAGGTCGACTACATCGACATCATTCGCCAAATCAAGCGGGCCACACACGCCCCGGCGCGTATCGTCAAAATCCCTTATGGCCTGTTCTATAGCTTATTGAAGACCTGGGCGCTGTTCGACAAGAATCCGCCTTTCACGGCAGACCAGCTGCAGGCGCTGGTCGCGCACGACGAATTCGAGGTCATCGACTGGCCTGCTATTTTCAAGGTGCAGGCAACGCCGTTTTCGCAGGCCATAGACGAAACCTTTAACGATCCGACCTACAGCAAGGTCGTTCTGGAATTCTAATGAGCGCACAACGCATAGCAGTACTAGGGGCAGGCCCCATGGGTCTGGCAGTAGCGTATCAGTTAGTGCGCGACGGCCACCAACCGGTCATCTTCGAAGCCGACGACCGGGTCGGCGGCATGACCGCCATGTTCGATTTCAACGGCCTGAGCATCGAACGCTACTACCATTTCCATTGCACGTCCGACACCGATTTCCTGCAAGTCCTGGAAGAACTAGGCCTGGACGAACAAAATGCACTGGGTCGAGACCAAAATGGGCTACTGGTACCAGAAGCGCCTGCAGGCCTGGGGCAACCCGATCGCCTTGTTGCGCTTCAAAGGCCTGGGGCTGGTCGCCAAGTTCCGTTATGGCCTGCACGCCTTCCTATCGGTCAAGCGCAACGACTGGAAGCCGCTGGATGGCGTCGATGCCACCGACTGGATCAGGCGCTGGGTCGGGCCGGAAGCCTACGAAGTGCTGTGGCGCCGCCTGTTCGACTACAAGTTTTACGACTACACGGACAATCTGTCCGCCGCCTGGATCTGGAGCCGCATCCGCCGCATCGGTCGCTCGCGCTACAGCCTGTTCCGCGAAAAGCTGGGCTACCTGGACGGCGGCTCGGAAACCCTGCTGAACGGCCTTCAAGCCTATATTGAGAAAAACGGCGGCGAGTTCCGCTTAAGCACACCGGTATCGAAGGTGCAGATGGATGGCGCACGCGTCACCGGCATCGAGGCAGGTGGACAGCTGGAAAGCTTTGACAAGGTCATCAGCACCATTCCCCTGCCCTATGTGCCCCGGGTCATGCCCGACCTGCCACCGGCCTTGATCAAGCAATACGAGTCGATCAAGAATATCGCCGTGGTGTGCGTGATCGCCAAACTGAGCAAGCCCGTGACGCAGAACTTCTGGCTCAACATCAACGACCCCGATATGGATATTCCCGGCATGGTCGAATACAGCAATCTGCGCCCGCTGGACCAGCATATTGTGTATGTACCCTTCTACATGCCAGGCGAACATCCTGAAGTATGCCGACCCTGACCAGGTATTCCTGGACAAGGTACGCAACTACGTGAAGACCATTAACCCCGACCTGCAAGACGACGATTTTCTCGACATACGCGCCAGCCGTTATCGCTTCGCGCAGCCGATATGTCCACCTAACTATTTGGAAACCATTCCACCCTTCGAACTACCTATCAAGGGACTTTGGGTGGCTGACACCTCGTACTATTACCCCGAAGATCGCGGTATTTCGGAAAGCATAGGCTTCGGCCGGATGATGGCAAAGAAGGCTGCAGCATAACAAGCGACTTGTAACTTCCAACCGGCAACTCGCACTTCAAGGGATTATGGACACTATGGATAGTAGAGCTGAAACCCTGCAAGCCGAGTATCAAAATCGGTTTGAGTCCAATGCGGAGTATCGGAATAAGGTATGGAGCATTCTTTGCAGGTATTTTTTTCATCGATACATCAAGAAGCAGCATACGATACTCGACTTGGGTGCAGGCTGGGGCGAGTTCACGCGTAATATTTCCGCATCCAAAAAATATGCCATGGACCTAAACCCGGATTCCGGCGACCGCGTTAGCGGTTTTGCCAACTTTCTGCACCAGGACTGCTCCACTGCATGGCCACTTGCCGATGGCACACTAGACGTAGTTTTCACCAGCAACTTCCTTGAACATTTACCCAACAAAAGCGCAATCGAAGCAACTTTGAACGAGGCTCGAAGGTGTCTTAAAGATGATGGTCTAATCGTATGTATTGGTCCCAATATCCGCTATTTGCATGGTGCTTATTGGGATTACTGGGATCATCATATCCCCATTAGCGACCTTTCGATGGCAGAAGTATTGATTTTGCAGGGTTTTACCATCCAAGAAAACGTCCCGCGATTCCTGCCATACACAATGTCCGGTGGCAAGAATCCACCGTTGCTTGCTGTTAGCGCCTACTTAAGAATGCCTTTTATCTGGAAGTTCTTCGGAAAACAATTCCTTATCGTTGCAAGAAAAGTGCCCAATCCATGAACCAGTTTTTTCGTTTCCTGTTGTCGGGCGGACTTGCCGCTGCGGCGAACTGGTCCTCCCGCTTCCTATTTTCAATTTGGTTCCCCTTTGGTGTATCGGTGGTCGCCGCTTATTGTGTAGGCATGGCATGCGGCTTTCTACTAATGCGCTGGCTCGTTTTTAAAGGTGGGGCTCTACCGGTTCACCATCAAGTCTCACGCTTCGTAGTTGTGAATCTCGTGGCGCTTACACAAACAGTTGTAATCAGCCTTTTTCTCGCCGAATGGCTATTCCCATGGGCGCAATTCCACTACCATGACGAAGCCATCGCACACGCCATCGGAGTCGTATTCCCAGTCTTTACCAGCTATGTTGGGCATAAACGCTGGTCATTTCGCTAAGACCGCCCATGAAGGTTAGGCGCGCCTTAGTTAGTTTGCTGCTTATCACGGCGATGTATGTAGGCGCATTGGTGTGGGTGGATTCCCGAAACCAGGTATTTTTCCAACTGCCCGACGTGCTTCAGGCGCTGCCTGCCCTGGCTGCCTTGTCCTTACTGTCGTATGTGCTACGTTTCCTGCGCTGGCACTGGCTACTGTATAGGGCCGGCCATGCGCTGCCAGTGGTCAAGGGTTTTCTGGGCTATCTGACCGGGTTCGCATTTACCGCCACGCCGGGAAAAGTCGGCGAACTTGTCCGCATACGGTATTTTCGGTCCATGGGGGTGCATCCATCACGTGTGCTCGCTGCCTTCGTATACGAAAGGGCATGTGATCTGATTGCGGTATTGCTGCTGGCCGCGCTGGCAGTCCAGCACAGCGAAGTGTTCGGATACGTACTGACCTTTGTATCGGTGTTTTTAGCTGCGGTTATTCTGGTGGCTTGCCATCCGCGCTGGCTAAGAAGAATATCGTCCTATCTACGCCTGCGGCGCTTTAGTCGCCTGTCGCGTATCTCGCAGGTGCTTGGAAATGGCCTGTCGCGATCTAGATTTTGGCTGAACCCCTTAGATCTAACCATATCAATGGCGCTGGGCTTGTCTGCATGGGCATCCATTTCCGTGGCATTCCTATGGCTGTTACACCAACTGGGAATCGCCGTACCCGACCTGGCGGCTCTGGCGATTTATCCACTTGCCATGCTTGCCGGCGCGGCATCCATGCTGCCAGGCGGTGTGGGGTCGACAGAAATCACTATCGTGGCTTTGCTTTCGTTCTATGCCGTGCCGGTCGGGCTGGCGGCTTTGGCGGCAGTCGGAATACGTTTCGCCACGATCTGGTTCTCGGTCATATGCGGCCTTATGGCGATCGCCTTGCTGGAAACCCGAGCGCGCTTGCGATAAGCGCAGCGCGTATATAGCCGGCCAAAAGGCGGTTATACTCGCCCGGGATATTTCCCTAAGGCGGTACTATGGCCGGCAATCCGGAAAAGCATTCTGAGCAATGGTCCAGAAGCGATATTTCTCTTCTTGTATTGTCCGCTGCCTGTTTCATCTATGCCATGTTTATCGCGATCCGTTACGCGGATCAGTTGCCGTTGGACTTCTATTCGTTCAGGCAAACGCAGACGGCACTAACGGCGTATTGGCTGGGCATTAACGGCTTCAGCCTGGCTTATGAAACGCCCGTGGTCGGACCGCCATGGTCCATACCCTTCGAATTTCCGCTATACCAATACATTGTCGCCATGCTCTCGAAGGCCCTAAGCATGGATTTGAACGTGTCGGGTCGCCTTGTCAGCTTTATATTCCTGGCGCTTTGTATCTTTCCGGCATGGAAAATAGCGCGACTACAACAGGTTTCGCGCGCATCGCTGTTGATTTTTATAGCGCTATTGTTCTCGAGCCCCCTGTATGTCTATTGGGGCCGCACGTTCATGATCGAAACTGCGGCCTTGTTCTTCACCTTGATGGCCATCAGATATTTCATCGACCTCGCGGGCGACGAAGCAACATCGCGTTCCGGGTTTCTGTACCTGGTCTTTATCTTACTTGCCATTCTGCAAAAGACTACCACCCCCCTGCCGACCCTCGCCGTGCTGGCCGTGGTTTACCTAGTAAAAAGTGTCAAAGATTCGGGTTCTTTCAAAGCGGTCGTCTCGGTCAGGTTCATCAGGTTTTCATTTCTGTACTTTTTTATTCCACTTCTTATTGGAACGCTGTGGACGCTATACGCGGATCACGTAAAAACAGCCAACGAATTTGGCTCGCAATTGATCTCGAGTGCCTTACGGGAATGGACCTGGGGCACATGGGCTGACCGCGTTTCGCCACGCCTTTATATTGATGTAATCTGGCGCCGGTTGTTTTATCAGAACCTGGCGGGGCCGTTAGGCTTGGCCCTTATCATCGCCGGTCTTGTACTGAAAGCCAGTGGCAAAATCAATTCGACGATAGCGATTTGCGTCGCAATGGGCATCCTGCCCTTATTCATATTTCCAAACCTTCATACAGTTCACGCATACTACCAAACCGCAAACCTAATATTCTTGCTGTTCGCGGTTGCTTTGGTGGTCGGCGATTCCTACGGGCGAGGAACTAAAGCCAAGATAACAGCAATAGTAATTGCCACCGTCATGG
The DNA here is from genome assembly GCA_963706785.1 of uncultured beta proteobacterium. GTDB lineage: Bacteria > Pseudomonadota > Gammaproteobacteria > Burkholderiales > Burkholderiaceae_B > Pollutimonas. The sequence goes on along the minus strand of CAVPNJ010000006.1, from coordinate 24,885 downwards.
TGGCATCTAATCACTTTGTTTTCGCCAGCGATTTCCTAAAAACCGTGCAAACTGTTTATACCCCGGTCAACTCTCGCGATGTTGCCGTTGCGACAGTCCTAAGAAACAACTTGCAGAAAGATGAAGTGTTCGTCACATTCGGCGATATGTGGAGCTCGTCTTTTTCCTATTTATCCGGACATAAGTCATTTACGGTTCCCAGCCAATACAAACATTATCAGCACGCGATATTAAAACCTGAAGAACACATAGGCGCCTATCGTCTCGGCGCGGTAGTTGTCTGCCGTGAACCGCATGAATTTTTACTTCCGGAAATTGCCAAGTGGGCGAAGAACGGAAGAAACTGGAAAATAAGTGAAGCTCATGGGTGCTACGTTGCTTTACCTGAAAAGCATCCGATAGCGCACATTGCCAGATCGTGCATCCGTCGAATGCCAGGGGTCAATAGACTACGCAGGGCCGATTGATCGAACCATGCCTGGCGTCGTTGTAGTAAGAGGGTGGACCACTTTAGTCGGAGACCAAGGCACTGTACCCGACCTAACTTACATTCGATTAACCGATACTCGCAGTAATGAGTCCCATTATTTCGAGGCGACGCAAACTGATCGGCTCGATGTCAGCGCCCATTTCAAACAGCCGAATATGGTTAACAACGGCTTTTCCCAAGTTATCACGCTACCCTCGCCCACCGGGCAGTATGTGGTTGGGGTCACCCGTATGACTAATAACCGGCTCGAAAACTGCCGCCTTTCAAAGGAAGTCGCGGGATAAAAAGCGAACAAGGAAAGGGCATAAAAGCATATCAAGCGTCGTTATTGAAGAACGGCGCCTGCTTTTTGCGAAACTAAATTACCCTGCATATCGAAAACCTGTGCTTCGAGGCAATAACGGTCTAGTCGGACGCGCGCTACGTGCCTTCTATGCGTATGACGTCATCGTAAGCGAGGTCGACTGTACCGCAGTCGGGGTACCGCAGTTTCGCTGCAGGACCGCATTTTTCGCCTTACAATTCGCTCCGCAGTGTCTTCTGTTCAAAAGGCACCGCACTGAATTCAGTGTGGTGATGTTGCTAGAAGATGCCATGTGCAGATAATACTCAACCGTACTATAGTTTGCTGCTATCAACAATCAGCTTGCACCACCTTGGAATGATGTAACAGTAGCTTTTCTATGACACCCCTACGCAACCGCCGATACGACAAAACTCACGAGCAACTGCTTTTTTCGCCCTTGTTTTCGGTTTTGGTGGGGTGGGTAATTACTGTAGCACTGCCTGCCGCCGTTTATTGGGGGCACCATGCGTTCTGGCAGCCCAACGATGGGCAGTTCTGGGCCATACTGACTGCCAGTGGAGCCCTGGCTGTATCGCGCCTCGGGATCATGCACACGCTGTCGGCCTACCCCGGCGGGCGCAGCATGGGGTTGATCGTCCCGCACATCCTAGTCGTTTATATTCTGGCCGCACTGCTGCCACTCTTGTTTCGTATCGAGGTGTCGCGCTACTTATTGGCGTTAAGCGCTATTTTGGCCGTCGTCTGGTTTCAGATTGAATTCATACTTACCGAACGTTTTCGACGCCCCAAGCTGGCCGTGATCAACAAGGGCCTGGCGGCCGACCTTTTGCTCTTGACCGAAATTGACGCACGCGAACTGACAAAACCGGACCTTGAAGGCATACGCTACGATGCCGTCGTGGCCGACTTTGAGTGCCTTGACCCGCAGTGGAACGCTTTTTAGCCCGCTGCGCGCTAAACCGCATTGCCGTGCATAACGCCCGGTCAGTATACGAATCCATTACCGGCCGAGTGCGTATTAACCGTATGTCGGAGAACGACATCGGTTCGCTGCTGCCATCTCCATTCTACGAACGGATCAAAGTCGTGTTCGATTGGGTTCTGATTATCGCGTCCCTACCCATTACGCTGCCCATCGTCGCGATTACATGCGTGCTCATCAAACTCGAGAGCCCCGGACCAGCGATATACACACAGCTGCGCATCGGCCGCGGCAACAAACCATTCAAAATCTATAAATTACTCGGAGTATGCGCATACGATCGCGAGGGTCCCACCCAATTTGCAGGCGAAGAAGACCCGCGCATCACCCGCGTAGGCAAAGTTATACGTAAGTACCGGATCGACGAGCTACCGCAGTTCCTTAATATCTTAAAGGTGAAATGAGTCTGATCGGCCCGCGTCCCGAACAGCCCGATTTCGTTGAGCACTTCGACAACGAGCTTCCCTTTTATATTTACCGTCAAGTTGTCAAACCGGGTATAACGGGCTGGGCCCAAGTACGGCAAGGATACGCGGCCGATGTTGACCAGACGCGTGAAAAAATCGAATACGACTTCTACTACATAAAACACTGCTCGCTGTTTTTGGATATATTCATTTTGGTCTTAACAACCAAAACGCTTTGTACAGGATTCGGGGCAAGGTAGTTCGCATGTCCGCCTTAAAATTCCGCATGCAGCCTCGCAGGAGAGCCCTTCGGGTCGCCCCGACTAGCTCTCGTATTGGGCCTTTATAGTCCATCGTTACCTATATTTTTGTGAAATACCTGGCATGAAAGCACGTACAGACGGTAAATTTTGGGTGGAAATCGCGTCTGTCAGCGTGTTTCTGTTTTTTTCATTAATGCTCTCAGTTCCGTCGGGATACTCTTATGGAGCAGGGCTCCTTTTGTTGACCAGTATTGCGTTCTTATTGGGCAAACCCGCATTGACGATCACATGGGAAGATAAAGCAATTATTTATACGTTGCTGAGTGTCTTCCTGGTTTCACTGGGCATCTTTTTTCTACATCAAAATAAACCCAGCACGTTGGATCAAGCAAGCCGGTGTCTGCTTGCAATTCCGATATTGCTATTTCTAAAGCATGCCCCACCTCGACTAACGCATATGTGGGCAGGTCTTGTAGTAGGCACAACAACCGCGGCTATCGTGGCCGCATGGGAGCTTCACTGGCAAGGGGCTCCACGAGCGGCCGGCTTTGTCACCAGTGCCATTCCCTTTGGAAATCTCGCGTTGATGATGGGAATGCTTTGCGCCGCAGGTCTATTTTGGGCAAACAACCATCGCCACGGGCGATGGTGGCGCGTCGCCCTGTTGATTGGTGCTGCTTCAGGCGTTTATTGCTCTATCGCGTCAGAGTCGCGTGGAGGATGGGTGGCCCTGGCGCCTGCGACCTTGCCGTTTGCCTTTGTATTTTTAAACAAACGTAACTTTAAAAAAGCCATTGTTGGCGCTGCAATAGCGGCCGGGGCCTTATCAACGTTGCTGGTCATACCGGACAGCACGGTACGCATTCGTTATGATGAAGCAGTTCACGAAATCCAAAGTTATGTGCAAAAACATGATGCTGAAACATCCATAGGAGCACGGTTGGAGATATGGAATGCCGCAGCGATTAACATACCTCAAAAACCGTGGCTTGGTTGGGCGCACAAAGACTACTCCGCACAAATGCATCGCCTAGTGGAAGAGCGGCGCTTAGACCCTTTTGTACTGAACCTAGTTAACACCCACAACAATTATTTAGAAGTTTGGCTCTTTCAAGGATTAATCGGTCTATTGGCGCTGCTGGCCCTGTATTTTGTGCCGCTCGCACTCTTTTGGAAGCGCCTTCAGGCACACAACCTTGCAGTTCGTGTATTGGCAGTCTCTGGTGCAACGTTAATAATCTCATTTTTCACGTTTGGGATGACGCACGTCATTCTTGGCCGTAACAATGGCATTATCTTCTTTGTAATAACGCTGGCTATTTTGTGGGGTTGCATGCGCGATGCGGAAAAAAGCACTTAATGGGTTCATGCGGGCCGTCCAAACGGTTGAAGATTGCCGACCATTGTGCCGTACCCATACACACCCATGACGAGCACGCTTGATAGTATTATTTCGCAGCTTATTCTGCTGCCCACCAGCCTCATATTGCTGATGATTATCGGCGTCCTGTTGATGGCCTGCCGGCGCCAACGGACGGGCTCGGCGCTATTGCTACTAGGCATAGTGGCACTAGCTGTGTTGAGCATGCCGATTACAGCGCACAAAATGATCCGGACGCTCGAATACGAAACTGCTGTCGACCCCGACGAACTTGCCAACGGCAAGGCTATTGTGGTGCTGGGCGGTGCAATTCGCCACGAGCAGCCTGAATACGCCAGCGACGTATCCAGCAGCACCACGCTGGAACGCTTACGGTATGCGGCGTTTTTGCACAAGCAATATGATAAACCCATACTGGTGACAGGGGGCACCCCGAGCAGCGGCGAACCGGAAGGCTGGGTGATGCAACGCGATTTGGAAACGGTATTCGACGTGCCGGTGCGATGGGTGGAAACGGCATCGAACAACACCGCAGAAAATGCGCGGCTCTCATGGGAACTTCTTCAGAAAGAAGGGCTCGATACCATCGTGTTGGTAACTCACGCCTGGCATATGCCGAGGGCCAAGAAAGCCTTTGAGAATTCCGGGTTCAAGGTCGTGGCCGCCCCGACGGTTTTTCATGTAAAGGAGATCAAAGGGATGATGAATTTCATCCCGCAGGCTTCTTATTTACACCTGGCCAATATTGCATTGCATGAATGGGTGGGTATGGTGTGGTACGAGGTGCAGGATTAGCGGGCCTTTGGCAATTGGGGCCGAAAACATAGCCTTTACAATGCGTTAACCGCTGAAAGGCCAACCCCCTCGACCTCGACACCTTTATCTGCGACCAAGCGCTCCCCCATCAGGCGCTTTCGATACACCGTGTCGATCGCGGTCTGACATAATGGCCTCAACCTTACATTGGCTTTACTCAAATTTCCGGGAAGCATCTCCAACGATGTCATGGCCCAGTACCGATTTCCCTTTTCAGGTGCATACATCTGCAATAGTTCCGAGATCAAGGATGGAGCCTGGACGGTGATCGTGGTCAGCACGAAGAGTTCTGGTTGAAATAAGTATTGACTATTCGCACACACCCCCACCAGTTCGTGCTCGACAGTATAGTTCGCCGACGAACCAATACGTATCTTTTCGCCCGGTGGTGCCATCCAGAACTCATCCTCAAACTCATCATTTGCCAGCATGTCTAGCGTTAACTGATGAGTCTGCCGGACATAAGCAGGCAGTGCATTTAGCGTACCGGCGTAGGTAAGCTGCAGCACGCCCCGCGCGGCCGATTCATAGTGGCCGCGACGTTGAAAAAAATAGGCACGTTCGTTACCGCAAACTACTCGAACACACCCTGTCACGCCCAACGTATTAGGCGTGTAATCCAGCAGGTCGAGCTTTGAAACGCTTTGTCTAAAAAAGGACATATAAAAGCGTTCGTAGACCGGCTGAAACAATGAGCGTAGCGTCTCTATCGTTCCGAAACCTTTGGACGATGAGCGCGATAGATGATAATCAGCGAAGTGATGGGTGAAAAAGAATTCTCTAAAGGAACCGACGCCGAGCCTTAACTTAATGCTGTCGCAAGCTGATCTTTCTAACGATAACAAGGTAAGCTTGGGAATATCCAGTGAACCGGCGTGAGCCAAGAAAAAATCAGACTGGTCCAGTGGCAATGCATCCAATATCGCTTTGACCGCGCTATGCCGTTCAAAAAAATGGCTTTCATCCAGCTCGATCACGACAGATGGCGCGTGTAGCGGCAGAAAAAAATCGGGCATCGGAACTAAAGACGTATCGATGCGGGTGGCTTCTTCGCTGTAATATCCGCGCACCAACAGAAATACGACCGACAGCAAAAACAATATCAACAAGTCAAAAAACAATGCCGAGTAAGTTTTTATCAGCTCCTTCCAACCTTCGCTAGTTCCGCCATGCACCTGCCACACCAGCAGCATGACAAAACCGCCATAGCCCAGCAACAAAAAAACCGCCAAAACGCGTCGACGTAAATAGCGCCAAACCACGGATGACGCCTGGCCAGGTAATCGAGTGTTCGGGCCGAAATCTGGGCGAATGATTTTTGGCTCATTGACCGTCTCTGAAGCTGCGCATAGAAACTATTTGTAACGCAACCGCGCGACGTCCTATTTCTCAGGAATGCGCCCGTACTTTCCGCGCAAGCCGTCATAGATCCCCGCCAACATGTAGTGCAGTCGCCCCCTCCCGTCGTCTTGTGCAAATGGATATACCATCAGTTTAAACATCATTTTCGCCAGACTGGAAAACCGCCAGTACCGGGGCGAATATCCCCGCTTCATAAGATGAATGGTGTTTCGAAACGAATAATAATGGCGGAAAGGCGCAGGCACACCAACAGACAACAGCCCCAAAATTTTTTTCGTGCCCTCGCCGAGACGATGACCAAGCAGAGCATTGGGATTCTTAACCACCAAAAAGCCGTGAGCCTTTAAACGCCAACAGTACTCGAAGTCAACCACATCAATAAACAAGCGATCGTCCATACCGCCCACCGCATCGTAAGCTGCCTTGGGAATTAAGCTGCCGGAACTAAGCACTTCGGACACGACGACATAATCCGTGCCGCAGATCACTTTGCCTTTATTGACTCTTGGGCGGCTAACTGCCTGTGTAAATTTATCAAAGTCTTGCGCGCCGACTAGCCCAACCTTGTAGCCATGCTCTGTTAAATAGCAATACGCCTCGAGCAACTTGGCTACCATCATCTGGGTGGCTTCACTATCCTGATCCATTTGTAAGACGAAGTCGGCACCATGCTCGAACGCCCATGCCATTCCAAGGCTTTGCGCCTTTGCTATCCCCAAGTTGTCCAAAAAATTCAGCACTGCAACATTGGGCGCTGAATACTCAAAAGCCCGTGCCGAGTTATTGCACACCACGACAAAATCAACTTGCTTAGAAATGCGTTCAATTGCTGTAATCAATTCCAACACGGGTGACTCATACGCCACCAAAATAGCCATTACTTTCACATTCGCCTGCACTTAAAGGAAGAACTTTCCTTCCGTTGTCGATAAGAAATTTTAGCGTCGTAAAAGCTGATAAATTTTCCGCCGTAACGATGTGGGCACTAAACGGGGCAAAGCGCGGGTTAAAAATACCGGCCAGCCTTTCCACCAGGGCGTAAGCTTATTTTTTATAAAGAACTTGGTTATTTGATATTCGCTCTTAACGTACGCCATACCACCTCTTCTTTCCACCATGCTCGCGCCGGCCCGCGCTTTTACCAGGTGCTCCGGGAGATTGACGGCCATATAACCCGCCTTCATCAGCCTGCTCCATAGATGCCAGTCTTCCATTAGTGGAAAGTGCTGATAGTTTCCCACGGCCAAAACGGCTGTCTTTCTGAAGACCACCGTCATGTGGTTAAACGGGTTGCGCATGGGAAGCCCTGCCAAGATTTGTGCATGCGAAAGCGGCACGTTGCGTACGCCTCGTTCACGTTCGGTTTCCGGTTCAATTTCGACCATGCGGGACCCGCACAAAACGACGCTGGTTGGGTCGCCATAAATCGAATCTGTGTATCGAAGCGCGAATCGATGCATAGATCATCGGTATCCATCCGAGCAATTAGGTCGTAGCTGCACTTTTGAAGCCCTCGGGCCAGAGCCCGCCCCAGTCCGATATTTTCGGCAAATGGAACGGACTTTATCGGCAAATGCACAGACCACCAGTCGACCACGTCCAGCAAAGCTTGCGGCAACGAGCCGTCAAACACCACAACGATTTCTGCCGGCGCAAGGGTCTGGTTAACAGGCTTGTAAAGCACCGTCAAGGTACCGTGGATTTTCCTTATGGTATAGAGACATCAATACCGAAAACTCGTTCTAGTTTGCCAACGATGTATTCCTTTTCAACCGGATACTAGGTGAATTGTATGACCAGCGCCACGGCGGAATACCCAAAAATTGAAGCGTGACGTAACGCCGTAAATAATAATAGCTCCGAAAGGACCGTCGCCCGCTTCAACGCACTTGCGGCGATGGAAACAATTGACGCCCGTACATCTCTCGAACGACCGCACCAGTTGAATCAACGATGCACTGCGTGCCTGTTACAATATCGCGCCGCACAAGCGATAAACTATTGAAGCTTACACACTTCGGCTTAGCGCTCCCCGGGGTTAGTTAGATTACCGCAATTCTAACGTGTGCCATTACAGATCCAATGCGGCGACTAGCAACCGATAATCGTAAGGCATAGGATTCCCCCATATGAGTATTTTAGTCACCGGCGGCGCCGGGTTTATTGGCTCGAACTTCGTCTTAGACTGGCTAGCGCACAATGAAGAGACCGTCATCAATCTTGACCTGCTCACCTACGCGGGTAATATAAACAACCTAGCCAGCCTTCAACAAGATACACGACACATTTTTATCCGTGGCGACATTGGTGACCGTGCACTGGTTGCTCGCCTGTTGGCCGAACATAAACCGCGCGCCATTATCAACTTTGCCGCCGAAAGCCACGTAGACCGTTCTATTCATGGTCCGGAAGACTTCATTCAGACTAATATAGTCGGCACGTTCCAATTACTGGAGTCTGTACGCGCCTATTGGAATGGCCTCGAAGCCGGCGCCAAAGAAGGCTTCCGCTTTCTGCATGTATCGACCGACGAAGTTTACGGTTCGTTAGCCAAAGATGACCCGGCCTTTACTGAGACGCATCGCTACGAGCCGAACAGCCCTTATTCCGCCAGCAAAGCTGGTAGCGATCACTTAGTGCGTGCGTACCACCACACGTACGGCCTACCGGTACTTACCACCAACTGCTCGAATAATTACGGCCCCTATCATTTCCCGGAAAAACTCATCCCGCTGATGATAGTCAATGCCTTGGCTGGCAAACCCCTGCCTATTTATGGCGACGGCCAGCAGATTCGTGACTGGCTTTATGTTAAAGACCATTGCAGCGCCATTCGCCGGGTACTTGACGCCGGAATCGTGGGCGAAGTATATAACGTAGGCGGCTGGAACGAGAAACCCAACATCGATATTGTAAAAACCGTGTGTACCTTGCTGGACGAACTGCAACCCCGATCCGACGGCAAAACCTACAGAGACCAAATTACCTACGTTACCGATCGTCCCGGCCACGATCGCCGCTATGCGATCGACGCGCGCAAGCTCGAACGGGACCTGGGCTGGACGCCGGCCGAAACGTTTGAAACCGGCATCCGAAAAACCGTCCAGTGGTATCTGGACAACAAGGAATGGGTCGAGAATGTTCAATCGGGCGTCTATCGCGACTGGGTCGAGCAAAACTATAGCCAGCGCATTGCATGAAGATTCTTCTTTTTGGCAAAAACGGGCAGCTCGGTTGGGAACTGCAGCGCAGCCTCGCCCCTCTAGGCGAAGTTGTCGCTTTGGGCTCCGACAGCCGAATGTTGCGCGGTAATCTCAACAAGCCGGACGGCATTGCTGAAACCGTTCGCCGCGTGGCGCCAGACGTTATCGTGAACGCGGCTGCATATACCTCAGTGGACAAAGCCGAAAGCGAGCCCGAGCTTGCTCCGTACGATTAACGCACTGGCACCCGGCGTGCTGGCCCGAGAGGCGCAGCGCAGCGACGCGTGGCTAGTGCACTATTCGACCGACTATGTGTTCGACGGCGGTGGCGAACAACCCTGGCTGGAAACAGATCCCACCGCCCCCTTAAACGTGTACGGCCAAACCAAGTTAGACGGCGAAATCGCCATCCGTGCATCGGGCTGCCAACACCTAATCTTTCGCACCAGTTGGGTCTATGCCGCCCGCGGAGGCAACTTTGCTAAAACCATGTTGCGCCTGGGTAAAGAGCGTGATCGCCTAACCGTTATCAACGACCAAATAGGCGCGCCCACCGGCGCAGACCTGTTGGCCGACGTTAGCGCCCATGCCATACGCACGGCCCAGCAGCAGCCCGATGTCAGCGGCTTATACAACTTGGTAGCGGGCGGCGAAACATCGTGGCATGGGTACGCCAGCTTCGTCCTGAACCTGGCACGCAAGCAGGGTGTTGACATCAAGGTCGCACCGGACGCCATAGAACCGTGTGCCCACCAGCGCCTTTCCCACGTCAGCCCAACGGCCCCAAAATTCGCGCTTAAACACCCATAAATTCCAAAACACGTTTAACCTTGTTCTGCCCCACTGGCGGACAGGTGTAGCGCGTATGTTGACCGAAATACTAGAGAAATAATCATGATCCAACGTAAAGGCATTATTCTGGCCGGCGGCTCTGGCACACGACTGCACCCGGCCACTTTAGCCATAAGCAAACAACTCCTACCGGTTTACGACAAACCGATGATCTATTACCCGCTAAGCACTTTGATGCTGGCAGGAATACGCGACATCTTGATTATTTCCACCCCGCAAGACACTCCCCGCTTTGAACAGTTGCTCGGCGATGGCAGCCAGTGGGGCATTGAACTTACAGTACGCCGTACAGGCCAGCCCCGACGGCTTGGCCCAAGCCTTTATTATTGGTAAAGACTTTATTGGCGACGACCTATCCGCCCTGGTGTTAGGCGACAATATTTTTTACGGCCACGACATTCATAAACTATTAGGCAGCGCCATGAAGCGTACCGATGGCGCCAGCGTTTTTGCCTATCACGTGCACGACCCAGAACGCTACGGAGTTGCTGAATTCAATGCGAATGGCAAAGTGCTGTCTTTAGAAGAGAAACCTGCCAAGCCGAAATCCAGCTACGCCGTTACCGGCCTGTACTTCTACGACAATAACGTCGTTGACCTGCGCAAGAGACCTAAAACCATCTCCGCGTGGCGAACTAGAAATTACAGACCTAAATCGACTGTATTTGGAACAAGACAAGCTGAATGTAGAAATCATGGGCCGCGGGCTACGCTTGGTTAGACACCGGCACCCATGAATCTTTGCTTGATGCCAGTCAATTTATTGCCACACTTGAAAACCGCCAAGGACTGCAAGGTTTCCTGTCCCGAGGAAATTGCGTACCGTCAAAAATGGATTGACGCAACCCAATTGGAAAAACTGGCGCAACCATTAACGAAAAACTGGCTACGGACAGTACTTAATGCGACTACTTAAAGATACGGTGTATTAATGCAGCGCAACTCCACTTAGCAATTCCCGACGTTATTCTCTTCGAGCCCAAAGTCTTTGGCGATGACCGGGGCTTTTTCTTTGAAAGCTTTAATCAAGCCCAATTTGAAGCAGCCGTCGGCAGTCCGTTAACTTTGTGCAAGACAATCACTCACGCTCGGCTAAAAATGTATTGCGCGGGCTTCACTACCAAATAAGCAAGCACAAGGAAAATTAGTCCGTGTAGTCGCGGGAGAGGTTTTCGATGTCGCAGTCGATATCCGACGTGACTCGCCTACCTTTGGACAATGGGTCGGCGAAATCTTAAGTGCTGAGAACAAAAATCAATTTGGATACCGGAAGGCTTTGCCCATGGCTTCGTTACGCTGACGCGACACCGCCGAGTTTCTCTACAAAACCACCGATTACTACGCGCCCCAGTATGAACGAGGTATTGTCTGGAACGATCCCGACTTGGCAATAGAATGGCCCATTAGCACTGAACCAATCCTATCAGACAAGGACATGCATGGATTAACGCTGAGTCACGCAGAGACTTTTCTTCCATATACAACGGCGCCCCTCTCATCACCGGAAGTTTGAAATACATTATCACGAGCATTCCTACACTTGATGCCTATAGCTGAAGGCATTCTGCCAAACCCACTAGTTAAGATGGCGGCAATCGCGGCGATCCTTACGTAGGCGACGAGATGCGCCTCTCTTTACAACATGTACTGACCAAGTACTCCTCAGATTCATTGATCCCCCACTCTTATGAATATTACTGTCACAAAGCCATTTCTGCCACCCTACGAAGACTTTCAAATTTATCTTAATGGTATTTGGGAGCGTGAGTGGTTAACCAACAACGGCCCACTGGTGAATGAGCTCGAGTTGAAATTGAAGCAGTATCTCGAAGTCGACCACCTCTTGTTTCTGAGCAATGGAACCATCGCTCTCCAAATTGCCATTCGTGCGTTGGACTTGCAAGGGGAGATCATAACGACACCATTTAGCTACGTAGCGACCACGTCAAGCATCGTTTGGGAGGATTGCACACCTATAATGGTCGACATTTGTCGTGACACGCTAAATATTAATCCTGCAAAAATTGAAGAAGCGATAACCGAAAATACCACAGCCATTCTGGCAACGCACGTATTCGGCAATCCTTGCGACGTCGAAGCGATTAACTTAATCGCGAAACGACATAAATTGAAGGTGATCTACTGACGCTGCCCATGCGATGGGAACGATTCATAAAGGACAGTCCTTGTTAGCGTATGGTGACATCGCCACGTGCAGTTTTCATGCGACGAAGCTCTTTCATACTATCGAGGGCGGTGCGGTGGTAACTCCAAATGCAGATTATCTAAAGCGAATGTCAATGTTGAGAAACTTCGGCCACTCCTCCTTAACCGAGTTTGGCGACATTGGGATCAATGGTAAAAACTCCGAAATGCATGCTGCTATGGGCTTATGCAATATAAAACACATCCCGAATATTTTAGATGTACGACGCAGACTATATGAGCGATATATAGAACAACTCGAGAACCTGCCAGTTATTTTCCAAAAAATTAGTCCTGATACCGAATACAACCATGCATATTTTCCTATAATTTTTTCGGACGAAGATGTACTGTTAAAAGTATTAGAACAATTAAATCTTAACAATATATATCCACGAAGATATTTCATCCCGCTCTAACTGAGCTCCCATACGTAGATAATCAAAGCGCGCCAATCGCGGAAAGTGTCTCTCTGAAAAATCCTGTGCTTACCAATGTATCATCAGCTGGCAAATGAGGAAATAGATATGATTTGTCGAATCATTAAACGAACACTTAGGTATTGATTTGGTGACCTATGGATTTCAAGCTATCAATCCTTTTGGTTACTTATAATCACGAACAACATATAGAAGATGCGTTGAAGGCACTCTTCAAACAAGCATTGCCTGGCCCAATAGAGTTGATTGTTGCAGATGACTGCTCGAGCGACAATACTCTTACTATCATAAAAAAATATGATGGGATGGATTCTCGGTTTGTTTTCAAATATCTTCACGCCGATTACAATTTAGGCATTACAAAAAACTACCAGCGAGGCTTTGCCGCGTGCACCGGAGAATATATAGCGGTATTGGAGGGAGACGATTACTGGATTAGTCCATTAAAGCTTCAATGCCAAAGTGATTTTTTAGATAATCACTGGGAATGCGACCTTTGTTCCGTCAACTATTTTGTATACGAAAGCGACACAGCTCATTTTCGCCCTCGAACCACAATACAATGGCTTCCGTCTAATCGACGCTAGGCAACTGATTGCGGACAATTTAGTGGGCAATTTTTCGACATGCATGTATCGAAAAAATGCAGTTGATGCTCTGCCATTAGCATTGTTTGAAACGATCTCCTACGATTGGATTATCAATATTTGTATTGCACGTCGAAGCTTAATAGGTTTTTTGGAAACTCCTATGTCAGTTTACAGACTTCATCCGTTAGGCGCCTGGTCGCAAGACACTCGTGTTGAAAAACTCAAAAAACAGCTCCAATCCATACCCATATATGACGAGCTTACAGAGAATGTGTTCCGTGACGATTTTGGCTGCTTGCAAGCCGTTTGCGCCAAGCCGTCGGCACAGCTCATCTTGACCAGGTCGGGCGCGGTGCCACACAACCGCTTAAGCGGGCACTACCAATATTGAGCGACTACACACCACCCTTATTAAAAACATTCGTACTTGCGCTTCTCCCTCCAGTATGTAAACGCCTGCTTGACCGAATAATACGCAGAGGTCGCACCGCATGAGTAATCCGACTGTCTCCGTCATAATGTCAACATACAACCATGCTGAATATGTCGCCGAAGCGATGGGCAGTGTCCTGGCTCAGCGTGGGGTGGACTTCGAGTTTCTTATCGCCGATGATGGCTCTGCAGATAACACGAGTAATGTTGTCTCATCGATTCGGGACAAACGCATACAGTTTGTCGCCCATGAAATTAATAGAGGAGCTGTGTTGTAACTAACGAGTTGATTAAGCGTGCAACCGGGGAATTTATTGCGCTAATTAACTCTGATGACTACTGGATTGACAGCAATAAGCTAGCATATCAGCTGCAAATAATGCGCGACAACCCGGCGCTCGGCGCTTGCTTCGGAAGAGCCCGTTTTGTGAACGAAAAGGGCATCCGATCGAGAAAAACATGCTCCCACATGGCACAGTTTTTGATCAAGAAAACAGGTCACAAGGCGCTTGGCTAAGACGTTTTTTCGACTTGGGTAATTGCATCTGTCACCCCACAATGTTAATTCGTAGATCGTGCTACGTGCGCCTCGGCATGTATAATAATCGTTTGCGGCAGCTGCCTGATTTAGACATGTGGATACGGCTACTGAAACAATACCCGATACATATTTCTGAGCGCGAATTGATTAATTTTAGAATCCTGCCCGGAGAAAACGCAAGCAGCCAAACGGCATCAAACTCGATTCGTACAATTAATGAACACTACTTAATTGCCGATACCTTTTTCGATGATATGAACGCTGATGAATTTGTGGACGGCTTTGGCGATGTTATGAAGTATAAAGATACCCTAACAAAGGAACACCTTGACATTGAAAAAGTTTTGCGCTATTTCGATTTTAATCAATGGTTAGGGAAACCTTACCAAATGGTTGGCTTATTGAAGTTAAGTCGGCTTCTTAGTAGTCCGACACACCATGAAATTCTAACTCAGTATTATGGGATTAGTGACCGATGGTTTCAAGGGAAAATGAGTGAGGTGGACACATTGCGACCCAAAGTAATTGCCGCGATCAGTCATCGAAAGTCACATATCAAGCAAACTCTGAAGCGTTACATTGGCTTCCCACAATGAAGCTCTTGCTCCATTGTTGAATGCCGGCTCATCCAGCGAAACGCCCCCTATTCTGGACATCCCATTTGTGATACTGAATGCATAAGAACTACTTTAGCACTGCACTGAAAGACATTACCGAGTCCCTTGGACGATACACATTAGCTGGTATGCTCGGTTGGCAGGACATTCGGCAGCGGTATCGAAGATCCGCAATCGGACCGTTCTGGCTCACAATTAGTATGGGGGTTATGAGATCGGCACGATCGGTGTTGTTTTCGGCAACATATTCAAGTCTCCTATGGAAGTATTTTTTCCCTTCCTGACCATAGGAATTATTATTTGGACTTTTATTTCAGTAGTTATCACGGACGGCTGCGTTGGTTTCGTCGCCGCGGAAGGCATCATCAAACAACTGCCGATCCCGCTATTCGTTCATATAATGCGACTGCTATGGCGGAATATTCTGACATTAGCGCACAACATAGTGATTTTCCCACTTGTCTTACTTGCAGTGGGAAAGCCGCTAAGCTGGTCGATGTTAATGAGCGTACCTGGCGGAGCGTTACTACTAATTAACCTTTCATGGATAGCCCTGCTTTTGGGGGTACTTTGTACACGATATCGCGACCTACCTCAAATGGTGGGAAGCATTCTCGGATAAAATTTCTTACCTAACGCCTATAGTCTGGATGCCAAACTTACTGCCCGAGCGTGCGGGGCTTTACTTGCTTAATATGAATCCTGTTTATCATCTGCTTGAATTGGTGCGGGCGCCCTTGTTGGGGCAAGTCCCCAGTGGAATGAATTGGTTAGTTGCATCGGCATTAGCTGGAATCGGTTGGACAGCTACATTAGCTCTTTATGGTCGCTATAAACATCGCATTGCCTACTGGCTCTGATAACAAAAGATAGATAATGGCTTCAATTGAATTCAAAGATGTTTGCGTCGATTTCCCCGTTTACAACGCTAGTGGACGCTCGTTAAAAATCGCCTTATTCAAGTCGCAACAGGCGGGAAATTGAGTGCAGATCAACGAGGTCGAGTCGTTATTCGGGCATTAGAGGGGCTAACGTTTACCCTAAAGAACGGCGATAGGGTAGGCTTACTCGGCCATAATGGCGCGGGTAAAAGTACGTTGCTGCGTCTGCTAGGAGGCATCTACGAACCGTCTTCCGGTGCAGCGCAAATCAAAGGAAGTATTGGCTCGTTGATTGATATCGGCCTGGGCATCGACACTGAGGCCACTGGGCGGGAGAATATTTATTTACGAGCCGGCCTGCTCGGCATAACCCGTAATGACATTACGCTTCAACTGCAGAATATTATCGATTTTTCTGAGTTGGGTGATTTCATTGATATGCCACTCCGAACGTACTCGACAGGTATGCACCTACGACTTGCGTTCGCTGTTTCTACGATAGTACGGCCAGAAATACTTTTGATGGATGAATGGCTTTCGGTGGGTGATGAAGGGTTTAAACATAAAGCTGAAGTGCGGATGCGTGAGCTCGTTCAGGCAACCAATATATTAGTTATTGCAACTCATTCACGCGATCTTTGCTCCAAACATGCAATCGAGCGATATGGCTGGAGCACGGACGAGTACGCATGGACGGGAGCGCTGAAGATGTTGCAAAAATTTATTTCGGGGACGCGGTCTAACTGGTAGATGATCCACCCACTAGTTCTCGCCGTCCTAGATGTTGGAATAGCAGAGTCCAAAGTCCCATTTCCTCCGGTTGTAGGCCAGCTATGATAGCCAGTCTGCGGTAAGCGTCTGTACTGTCCCAGTGAAAGCTTCTCTTGCCTAGGTCAATGCCGCAGACCGTAGCGCCCCTAGTAGGCTGGCAAGTGATCCACTGAGCATAGGGTCTTCAGGCGGCGAGATCCATGGCAACCCGTCGGGCATCTACATTCCATGTCTCCGTTCGGCGAACACAGATTGACACGGCCGCATTAGCGGCCGTCGTTATTCTTAAGAGGTGTGGGGCACCCAGTTGTGCGGCGGGAGTTCATCGATCCGGTTGTTCGGGTTAGTGGGCAGACGCGTGGTAAGCACGTCCGCCGAACACTCATTGAACGCAGCTCTGTAATTCGTCAGTATGCATTTCTCCATTAATCGATGGTGGAGTAGTTCAACCTAACAGGTGGAGAAATGCGCACTATGGAACTGCAGAGACTGAAGGCCGACGCCGTCGGCGCAACTACACGGCGCAATTTAGGGATGAAGTCATCGAGTGCTGCAAGCAACTGGGTGTGTCCATTGCCACCGTCGCCCGGGCTTGTGATCTTCTCGACTCCGAACCTGTTGCGCCGATGGGTCGCCGAGCATGAGCGCGGCGGTCGACAGCGGTTGCCCGAAGCGGTCTCGGTATCAGCCTTGCAGGTGGGGCGCGCCAAACCACTGCGGCACCTTTATCCCGATCACGTTGCCCCAGCGTGTGGCCGCCACCCCCTCAGAGAAGGACTCCATCAACATTGAACTGAGCAGCGGCGTTGCAGTCGCGAGGGTTATCTGGCCCATCCATGCGTCGGGCGAGTGCGCGTCGTGGCTACGCCAATTAATGAAATGACTCGCGTTGACCAAATCTGGCTAGCGGTTGAACTGATGGATATGCGCGCTGGCATCGAGACCGTCAGGATCTGCAACAGGATCATGCCATAGCCCAATCAATAGCCTTTCTTACTTTGTCCAGCGAAACCGTGTAATTCCTGTGGAGTGAGTGAATATGGCGTTGGTCTTCAACAGACTCACCCCTCACAAACATAATTTCAGCACCGCCGGACTCTATGAAGCTAGAGTAGCCATGAAAATTAAAATCTAATGCGTCATGAATTAGGCCTACAATCCTGGTTCCCGGTTCACAGAATATAGCATTCGTCAATGCCGAACTACATGAGCCGATTACCAATGATGCGGATCGGAATACATCTACCTGCTCCCTAATAGTTAATTTCTCGGGAAAAATGGTTTCGAATTCATATCGCGAAAGGTAAGACTCAATCTCAGCTTCATTAAGTAGCTGGCGGGAACTGAAATTTTTTCTTGAAATAAATAGTCGCCGCCCAAATTTTTCTCTGGACATTCTCGTCATCAATACTGCGGATAATTCGGAGTTTCAATTCCCTAAAAATATCCCTTGGCCATATGGTGTCGTAGGTTGGCCCCTTCACGATGTCCAGGAGAACGTGGGGACCCCGGCGCAACGCTCAGTCTTTCGAAGTGAACGGCAGTGTCGGGCTTAAGCTGAATCACAGGGCGTTTGCGAACATTTAACAACTGGAGCAGATCCAGATGGGAGCGGGGCATGTTTGCGTCAATAATGATTGGAGAATCCTCGCAACAGTTCTCGTCTTCATAGACCAGCATTCTCGGCAAGAATTCCAGGAACCAATGACCATAGTTCGCGCTCTGCACGCCGAACATCATCAGACCGCATGCGAATTCGATTGGTTGCATACGCTGCAAGGATAATAGGGCTTGGTCTTGATGACGCGAATAGACAACCGGGCGCCCGTTCACGGTGTCACCTAGAACGGCGTTGGCATGGCTGTTTATAACTGCCATATCGTAAATTAGCTTGTTCTCGTGTAGGAGCAGATTACACCGTGAAAACGCAGTGCAGTCCTCTACTGTGGCCAGATAGAAAGGCGGAGCGGTTAGACTACCTAGCTGCGAGGTCAACTCCGGCCGGGCATCGAGAAACTGCAGTTGAGCATTATCTTATTGGTCTCTCGGGGTAAAGCTCGGTATATCGGATGCCTTGCGCCTGGCAGTGGGCCTTCACGGATAGAATATTCACGAGCAACGGATTGGTCGCATCCTTGTCATCACTAATCTTTGACAGGAGAAGTGCGCATTTTTCCAGATTTCCCACCTTAATTTGCAACGAGGCGAGGTGGTAAAGCATTAAATCTTGCCGTACAGAACTTTTCTCGAAGGCTAGCCAATAAAGCTGAATTGCAGTCTCGATTTCGTCATTTTCTTCGGCAACTCGCCCCCCCCATATAAGGGCATCAGAAAAACCATTTTCATCAGGCAATACGCCAGGTAGACAGATATAGCGGGCATAGGCATTTTCCGCATCTTCGGTACGGCCAGCCAAGACAAGGCACAAGATTTCTATTTTCAGATAGAAGGCCGGCGGCAACTGGGATTTGGCAGACTCCAATGTATCTGCGGATCTCTGGTGTTGCCCTTTCCTTGCCATGCACAAGGCACGATAAGCTAGCCCAAAGGGATTCAATTCATCCTTATTCAGCACCAACTCAACGCGAGATTCTAAATCTCGCACGTCGCCAGGCAGGGGAAGCCTGCCTTCGTTTATGCCCCAGCTGATGAAGTGTAGGAGAGGGTTGACCCCGGCTAACTTGACATCCGGATAACTGTCTAAGTAGTGACTGGTGGAGAAGAGCGGAGAGGTATCCAATCCTGCCGCAGCGCCTGCGCTAACGTAATGCTCTACTAGCGTCTGCCTTACTTCCGGAGTCTTCCCCAACTGGGAGTAATAATACTCTCCGTCAAAGAGTGGATGAGGGTCGAATTTGCAGCACGCCTTTTGACGAAGATATACCAGCAATGGCAAGTCTTTGCTAGCGAATCTGGGGTAGCGGCGCAACCAGTAATTGGCGTCGAAGAAAGTGGCAATGGCATTTACACGCTCCTCATGCGTAGCCATTTCTACAAGAATTGAACTCTGTCGTCCGGTCAGAAATGACAGCAGTCTTAGGGATTTGCTCTTTAAGCTCGAACTAATGAATCGATTTCCACTGCCCATTATTTTTAAGAGCCCGTAACTGATTTTATAAAATTGCTGCTACGACGACGTGACGGAGTGCTGAGCTCCAGAGATCGCCTTGAAATCAAGCGATAGCCATTGTTTCGCCTCGGTGCTAGCGCGAACCGTCAGCCGGCAAAAACCCGAAACAAAATGTGAGTTCCCGAGAGGCTTCCCATGCTCGCACCAAAGACGCCTTCATCAACAACCGCCAGGCCAGTTTTCAATCAGCCGAACGCGAGGTTTGATTTGCGCCTCATGACTGAACTCTCTCAATATTGCATTACGACCCGCCAAGCCGAGTTCAATCAAGCCTTGCCGGTCGTCCAAGTAACTTCGGATGAGTTCTGCAATTAGATCCGGATTTCGATTGATTATTATCATTTCGTTACTACCAAAAATCCGCGATCCATCAAGACGCACATTCATGTTCATGAAATCGGTCACGAAAATGGCGACGCCGCGAAGGCCGGCCTCGACAACGGTGGTTGTTGGGAAACCGTCAAACGTTTCGGGCAATGTTGGATCGAGGCTGGATATGTGTATATTCGGCGAAATAATCAAATCCATTTCTCGGTAAAAGGCATCGAAAAAATCAGCGCCTCGGGTTCCATAGAATTTGATGTTGCTGCTCTCGGGAAAAGGAATGACTTCGGCATTAAATCCACCGACCACATGGAAATTGATGTCCGGAGAATTGGCAAACTGTTTGAAGACAGAAATGAATACGTCGTAACCTTTTTCAGCCCCGACTAGTGAGTAGCGCTGAGCAACGAAACAGACGTTCAAGGGTGCATTCGGCGATCTGCTGGCACGATATTCCGCAGTTTCGGTATATACGCTTGGAATGATTCCGCCGTAAATGTGCTCCAGTTGGTCTGGACTGCAAAATCCGCCATCAAGCAAATAGCGATAGGTGACCATCTGGGTCGTGATGACCTTTCGCAAGCGTCTGTTATCAAAAAGTCGCCGCAGTCTGGCGTCGGAGTTATCGTGATTCGTTGCGAATCCACCACCAGGATAGAGGGTAAAAATCAGATCCGTGGTGGGGGGCAAGCCGATGTCAGAATAAAAATAATCCGCCAGACTCAGAAAGACGCAATAGGCGAGCTTCGGGTTACCGATGTTATGGCAGTCAAAGCGTCTCAGGCGGCTCGGTGATATACCTGTGTCTGTGCAATATCTGTCCACTTGTTGGGGGAACGTCAGGGATTCGCCATACTTGAAGAGACTGGTGTCTGGTCTGATCTGTATCGTGCTGTTCTGAAAATGTTTAAGGTACTCATTGAATTCCCCGTATCGAAAGGACGATATTTTTGAGGGAAACGACGAGTCAAGAAGCAGCAAATCTTCGGACCTGCACAGCTTTTGATTGACTGTGCGTGCTTCAGATAACTGTGTCATCGCACTGGTGCATAATTGGGCGAGTTCCGGTGTAGTGAGGTCAAACCGGGAAGTTGATAAGGCTTCTTCAGCACCATGCAAGTCACTACCGCTGAATCTTACTAATCCACCCAGTGACCTGATCGTCTGTGACTCGGGAAATAGTTCCTGAATACATCGAGAAAGTCGCAGGACAATGGCGGCTCTGTTTAGAGTTTCCAATCTAAGATAACGGCCGCATAAAATTGATGCCGCATCTTCGGCGATTCTTATATACCGAGAATTGCTTTCGATGCCACTTATCTTGCCTTTGTAGGAAATAAGAGTGGTTTCAATGGTATTCGGATCGCCGGTATGAAGCTGAACATAAAAATTAATTTCCAGGAACAGCGGATCGTCTGGTTTGTATTCCAAAGCCCTCGACACCTTCTCCTTCGCTTCGCCAGATTGCGGCGAAAACGGCACCCTCCCTTCCTTATGGCCTATTTCGATATAGTGTTGCAACGGATCTACGCCTGCTTCCGCAATATCCGAATAGGTGGCTAAATAATAGGTTGGGTCTAGGATTTCTCTGCAGAGCACTTCGTGGGCGCTCAATTCGACAGCTGGCTCTAAGGGCGAGATGGCTTTTTTTTCCTTCCGCCATAGTATGGATAATAGTTTTAGCATCTCATGTTCCGCCCACGACGTTAGCCGGGTGGCACTCGTCTGATTACGATCTTTCCATCGGGAATTTCAAACCCGAGGTGCAGTTAGTTAACACGTTAGAATAAGGACGAACATTGTATATCCAGTATAGCGTCGAACTGTTTTTCGATTAAACTCCGGAGCCACTTTCTGCTCAACTTACCGGCCGAATAGAGACGCGTAACTCTTCCTCAGAGGCTGAAGTGGATTTCTTCCTTGCGAAACGAGTGAAGTCCATACATACCTACAATTCTTGAAGATGCGCGCCCAGCAACAGACAGCTAAGGCGACACATGCCTCTCCACACAACCAAGTTTCCCGGCGGTGGATCATGCGTCCGCCAGTAGCTGCCAAGGCGGCGAGGCAAATTAGGGGTTCTGCCAGGCAGGATTGGTGCGATAACGGCTTGCGCCACCTTTGGAATGGCTTGATCAGTATCAGTCTTTTGCCCGCGGTAAATGCTACCTCGGGGTGACGCTCGGGGCGCCGAGCGATGAGCCATCGTGAGCCAGAAAATCCGCCAGTCTACGATGCAACACGGGACGATTAGATTAACGCGCCGTTGCGTCGTGCGAAGTTTGGACTGTTCGATTCGATAGCCTGATTTCAGGACGTAGTGGACTACCTCTATTTTTCCAGCGCATTGCTTACCAGCATAGCTTCTCAATGGCATCGGTTCGAGTGCGCACTGGCATGTCAGTCAGCAGCTTCCAGTCGACGGGATCTCGCTCTTTGGACTTGTCCTTTCCTCACACGCGGACGACAGTAACCGGCAATTCAGAATATCGACTACGTTTAGCGCGCGACGGCAA
Organism: uncultured beta proteobacterium; assembly: GCA_963706785.1. Taxonomy (GTDB): domain Bacteria; phylum Pseudomonadota; class Gammaproteobacteria; order Burkholderiales; family Burkholderiaceae_B; genus Pollutimonas. The sequence goes on along the minus strand of CAVPNJ010000006.1, from coordinate 2,375 downwards.
AAGACGCAGACGCCGGAACCTCAATACCAAGCGCGCCTGGCGCACTCGTCTATTCTTATCTCTGAACTCCGCCTTGTGCACACACCTGCTGCGCACGGCGCGCATGTCCTGCGCTACCGTGTGCGTGCCATCGCCACAGAGCCGATCATCGCAGGTGCGCACCATAAAGTGTGTGCACAATTCTTAAGCGGGACAAAGTAGTTCATAGATGACACTTTCGCTTTCACCCACGGGGATGGACTATCCGAACACCCGAGCAATTCGCTAGATTGCTGCGCGTTCTACAACCAACGAATACTTTTCTTCTGCTCAATCAGTACAATGGTCGGATTGACGTTGCGCTTGATCGCATTAGTTTCTGAATTTCTTGCGTGTCCAGAACTTGACCGGCCAGCTACCGAATAGTCACCGTTCTAAAAACTCAAACTTAAGCACCTCCTCCCGCCCTCTCTAAAATTCTTGCGGGGTTTCCCACAACAGTCGCGCCTGCGGGTACACTCTTCGTCACCACTGCGCCCATTCCGACCACTGCTCCGCGCCCAATTACTACAGGCTTCTCAGTTCCGTCCTTTATTACGGCGCCAGTACCGATGTAGGCATGGTCTTCAACCACTACGTGACCATTGCACATGACGCCAGGAGCGAACGTTACGAAATCTCCGATTACGCAATCATGAGCAACATAAGAGTAAATATTAGCGTGAAAAGAATCGACCGATTTTTGCGTTCGAAGTGATGTGTGTAAAGCCACACAAGATAACCCCATCGCCGATAACATTTCCGGTCAATGAAACACTGTTTGATGCCACTATAGAAAACGGCTTAGCGAGATTACAGGGATACCATTTGCTATCCGTTCACGCGCGGCGGGGCTTCCAATAGCAATATTGAAACGCCGCTCTGACGAGGGCGCGGCAAGGAACTCATCCATGCTTAGCACTCTATGCCCATTGATAATAGCTTGCGAAATAGGATAGGTATTCTCGACAACAAAAACCAATTCCATATCGTCGCGACATTGCTGAGCTTGCCCAATTTTGCGCAAGTGGCATTACCTCCTTACCAAACCCACCCGCCCCAATAATCCCATATAGTTTCATATATCAACCTTTATATGTCCCGCTTGTTATAAAGCCATAATTGTGCAACATTTATTCATAACGACCCACCGTTCGTTCCTCATGACGAGGCTCAGCGTTGTATCGAATCGGAGAGTACTTAGGTCACTTAACTGCCGTGTTGCAGCAAGAGGCAAATGCTACTCCCAAGACGGTACTGAGCCGTGGTTTGGAGCATATGCTGCCTTGAATCGCAGGGCGGCTCCGTGCCACAACCTGCGCTGGCAAGTCTGACTAGTAATGTAACTTTAGGTGCGTGCAATCCAAATATTGCTTGTTCACACTCCATAAACCTTGCGCCCCCGGCTGGTCCAAATGCGTAAGATAAAGACGCAGATCGAACTCGTACTGGTGATAGTTCGGCTCCATTCGCTCGCATAAGCTGTAGAACGACTTGTTGTGCTCTTTTTCCTTCAAGTGCGCGAGCTCGTGCACGGTGATCATCTTCAATCTTCAGGCGCCGCGCGAAATATCGTGGCAATGCGGATCTCGTGCTTGGTCTTCAGGTTTTTGCCCTGAACCCGCGAAATCGTGGTGTGCGTGCCCAGCGCGTGGGCGATGACTTGCAGCTTGCTGTCGAAGGCCACCTTGCTGATTGGGGCGCCGTTGCGTATGTACAAGTTTTTCAGGTCGACGACATAGTCGTACAGGGCCTTGTCGGTGCGAACCAAGTGGCCCTTAGGGTAGCGGCTATACAAGACATCGGCCAACTGCCCACGTTCGACCAGCAGCCTGGCCTTGTCTTGCAGGCCAGGTGACAAGCCTTCAGGTATTTCATGTTGCGATTATAAAGCGCGGCATTGGGGTACGCTAAGCGCCAGGCAACGTGAAAGATCAAAGGGCAAAAAACCCGCCGAAGCAAATTTTTTGCCCTGAGTGTATTGCATTGGGCGTATCGCCCGGCACGACCTAATCAGTTCAGATTGATCTTCAGTTGCTTGACGATGGTGTCCCAGGTTTTAAGCTGGCCATCGATGAACAGTTTCAGTTCGTCGGGCGTACTGCTTTGTGGCAGCGCACCTTCGCGCTTGAAGCTGGTCTGCAGCTTTTCAGCGGCCATGACCTTTACAACGGCCTTGTTCAAGGTGTCGATCACTGGCTGTGGCGTGCCAACTGGCGCCAGCAAGGCGTTCCAGGTATTGATTTCGTAGCCCGGGAAATTCTTGTCTTCGGCCATGGTGGCCACATCGGGCAGTTCGGTCGAACGTTCTTTCGTCGTTACCGCCAAGGCATCCAACTTGCCGGCCTTTACTTGCG